>NZ_JACHCI010000012.1:2399-187203 GCF_014200675.1 Janthinobacterium saanense
AAGCAGCCGCACTCGAATCTGGCGTCCCCAAGGGGATTCGAACCCCTGTACTCACCGTGAAAGGGTGATGTCCTAGGCCTCTAGACGATGGGGACAAAAAATCTGCCCTGGATGCGCTGCCCTGCATCCGGCCTTGTTGCTGCTCACTACTTGCGGCTGATTATTTACTACAAAGCAGCCGCACTCGAATCTGGCGTCCCCAAGGGGATTCGAACCCCTGTACTCACCGTGAAAGGGTGATGTCCTAGGCCTCTAGACGATGGGGACAGAAATCTGTCCTGAATGCCCGCTTGCGCATCCTGACCTGGTACCGCAGCAATGTTGCAGAAACAAAAAAAGCCTGACTTATCAGGCCCGTTCAGCACTGCATCAATACGTTACAACTAAGTACAACTAAAAATCCTGGCGTCCCCAAGGGGATTCGAACCCCTGTACTCACCGTGAAAGGGTGATGTCCTAGGCCTCTAGACGATGGGGACCTGTGCTGGCTTTACTCTCAGCGGACTCTTCTTTGAAGGCTTTATTTAGCCCCTCAAAAAAGCGTGCGCGAAGTTTAACACGAAGCGATTCACGAAATCAACTACTGGCCTTCTTATTTTCTGTCCCCGCCCTCTCCATGAGGCCGGAAATAAGCGGAAGGCATGCAAGACAATCATGCACCGGCAGGCCGCTGCAGAAAAGATACAAGAAGAGCAATAATTTCCTCATTAAAGCCGGGCTGGTCCAGCACTTCCGGCGTACGGGACGCTGTTTCATGAATGACGGCATGGGCGGCGATACGCGCAATCCGGCATGCAAGCTGCGGATCCGGCACATTCTGCATATAGGGACCAAAAGCGAGCAGAAGCTGTCCCTCGACAAGATCATCGGGGGCGGCATGCCTGACAGAACCCGGGAGCTCCTCGGCGATGGCCCGATGCACCGCTGGGGCGATCCTGTGTTCAGCCACGATAGCCGCAACCAGCAAGGCAAGGGCATCGTGCAGCGAAGATTGGGCGGACAATTGCTCCAACGCCTGCGCTAGCTTTTTCCGGCTTTCAGCGGCATGGCGCAGCTGCAACTCGGCAACGATGGCTTCCTTACCAGGGAAAAACTGATACAAGGAGCTGATATTCACACCGGCACGCTCGGCGATGGCATTCGTGGTCAAGCCCTTCCATCCCGATTCCACCAAAATGTAAGTAGCGGCTTGCGTAATTGCATCCACCGTCGCGCGTGAACGCTCCTGCCTGGGGCGTTTCCTGATCACCGTAGCCGGACGAACTACCTTCATATGTGCGCTCCGAATGCAAGTAGTAAAAATGAAAGCTTTAGCTTACTATTTTACACAGGAAGAAGCAAACACCCACCCGATCAGCCCATGAAAGAAAGCACAATCTGATGAAGCACGGAAAAATAATCGACGTATTGATCGTCGGCGCCGGACCGACCGGCACCACACTGGCCATCGACCTGGCTCGCCGCGGCCTGGAACTGCGCATTATCGACAAAGCCCCCATGGCCTTCGATGGCTCGCGCGCAAAAGGAATCCAGCCGCGCAGCCTGGAAATATTCACCGACCTGGAGGTGCTCGACGACATACTCGCCGCTGGCAGCCTCTATCCCAAATTGGGCGTACACCTCGGGCCGTTCAGCCTTCCATGGGGCATGTTCCGCAATATCGCAGCCACGCCAAGCGTTCCTCATCCCAATACCTGGCTGATTCCCCAATACCGCGTCGACGGTGCACTGCATGCCCGGCTCGGCAAGCTGGGGCATCACGCACAGTTCGGCCACGAATTACTGGATCTGTCGCAAGACAGCGACACGATCACCGCCACGATTTCCACAGCCAACGGCCCGGAAGAAATTACGGCCCGCTATCTGGTAGGCGCCGATGGCGGCAGCAGCGCCGTACGCAAGAAACTCGGCATCGCCTTCAATGGGACGACCAGGGAGCAGGATCGCATGCTGATCGTCGACGCCACCACCACCGGCCTGCCACGCGACCGATGGCACGTCTGGCCACGGCTGGGCGGGAAATTCATAGGCGCCTGCCCGCTTCCGCACACGGATATGTTCCAATGGATGATACGGCTGGCGCCAGACGAGGAAGCGCCACGCGACCTGGCAGGCATCATGCAACGCATCCATGCGCACACGGGCAAGCCGCACATTTCCCTGCGCAACATTCAATGGCAATCGGTATTCAGGCCAAATATCCGCATGGCGGAACACTACCGCGCGGGGCGCGCCTTCCTGGCAGGCGATGCCGCGCACGTGCACACACCGGCTGGCGCCCAGGGACTCAACACCGGCATCCAGGATGCATACAACCTGGGGTGGAAGCTTGCGCAATGCATCGCGGGCGCCGACGATACACTGCTGGATAGTTACGAAGCGGAACGGCAACCTATCGCTGCGCGTGTGCTGGGCCTGTCGACAAAGAAATACGACGCAATCGGCACGCTGAATCCATCCGCGATCAAGCGCGGCAAGGATGAGCAACAACTTGCCTTGACCTATCAAGGCGGCCCGCTAGCCCTGGCAGGCAATCGCACCACGACCCTGCAGGCCGGAGACCGCGCACCCGATGCCACCTTGCGCGACAACAAAGGGGACGAGGTCAGGCTATTTGATTCCTTCAAGGGACCACACTTCAGCGCCATTGCATACGGCCTCGCGGCAGCCAACGAACTCGCCCACCTGGACTGGCCTTCGCTGGGCGCGCCACTGCAGCGCGTGGCAATCAATGCTCCCGCCAGCACTACCGGCCATGCACTCATCGACGCAACGCACACTTTCCGTGATGCCTATGGCGTTACCGGCGCCACCCTGCTACTCGTGCGCCCCGACGGCTACCTCGCACACATCGCCACACAAGACATGCTCGCCACTACACAAGCGGCCATCCGATGCCTGACACCGCCCACCGAACACCAGCAAGACGAGCAGCAGAAATAAAAAAAGCCGCTCAAGGCGACTTTGATTATCTTGTGACTTCTGCGCTATTGGTGGAGGTAAGCGGGAGCTAAGCGCTGACCTCTTGCATGCCATGCAAGCGCCCTAACAGCTAAACCATACTCCCCTGGGGGTATGGCGGAACACTCAGCGGAAATAAAAAAAGCCGCTCCAGGCGACTTTGATTATCTCGTGATTTCTGCGCTATTGGTGGAGGTAAGCGGGAGCTAAGCGCTGACCTCTTGCATGCCATGCAAGCGTCCTCACAGCTAAGTCATACTCCCCCGAGGGGTATGGCGGAAATACTCAGCGGAAATAAAAAAAGCCGCTCAAGGCGACTTTGATTTATTTACTCCAAATTCACTACTAAGTTTCTGCGCTATTGGTGGAGGTAAGCGGGATCGAACCGCTGACCTCTTGCATGCCATGCAAGCGCTCTCCCAGCTGAGCTATACCCCCCGGGCGCAGAAACACTGCTACTTCTTCTTACTCAACAACACCAGACTGAACTGGCGTCCCCAAGGGGATTCGAACCCCTGTACTCACCGTGAAAGGGTGATGTCCTAGGCCTCTAGACGATGGGGACCTTGGTGCTACATCTTACCTCTACAATTTACCACTTTACTTCTGCGCTGTTGGTGGAGGTAAGCGGGATCGAACCGCTGACCTCTTGCATGCCATGCAAGCGCTCTCCCAGCTGAGCTATACCCCCGGGCGCAGAAATAATAAAAGCCGCACTTGGCGACTTTGTTCCACTACTTGCTTTCCATTCGGAACCAGTTTTTTACTGGCCAGAACTTACAACAATCAGTACAAACAACTGCCACTACTATACCACAACTACCTGGCGTCCCCAAGGGGATTCGAACCCCTGTACTCACCGTGAAAGGGTGATGTCCTAGGCCTCTAGACGATGGGGACCGCGGAACTTCCATACAGCTACTGCACCACTTCAACGACCAACAAATCTGTTGGTGGAGGTAAGCGGGATCGAACCGCTGACCTCTTGCATGCCATGCAAGCGCTCTCCCAGCTGAGCTATACCCCCGTTGGTGCAGAAACAAGAGTATAGCAAAGAAGTTTCACTCTGCAAATACCCTTTTTACGCCTATACGTCACATTTCATAGAGGCGATTCCGGCACCGCGCAAACAGGCTGATTTAACAATCCGCCTGTTTGCTACTTTCCATGCAACTTACAGCCACTTCGCCAGGCGCGACAACACCGTCTCGCGGCCGAAAACCACTACCACCTGGTCGATGGCTGGCGTCTGCAACTGGCCCGTCAGGATCAAGCGCAAAGGCATGGCCAGCAGCGGCATCTTGATGGTGTTGGCGGCCAGCACTTCCTTGATCATGGCGGCCACGGCTTCCTTGCTCCACTCTACCGTGGCGATGCGCTCGGCAAACTGGGCCAGCACCGGCTTGATGGCATCCGTGATGTGCTGCTCGACCAGTGCCGCTTCCGGCTGTGGTTCGCGGAAGAACAGCAGCGAGGCAGCGGCCAGTTCATTGACCGTGTTGGCGCGCTCTTTCATCATGCCCAGCACCAGCGCCAGGTCCGGCGCGCCTTCAAAGACCGAGCCTGCGGCCAACATCTGCGGACGGGCCAGGTCAGCCAGGCGGTTGTTGTCCGCCTGCTTGATATAGTGGTTGTTCAGCCAGGCCAGTTTTTCATTGTTGAACTGGGCCGCCGATTTCGACAGATGGTTCAGGTTAAACCACTCGCAGAACTGCGCGGTCGAAAACACTTCGTCGTCGCCGTGGCTCCAGCCCAGGCGCGCCAGGTAGTTCAGCATCGCTTCCGGCAAGAAACCCTGCGCCGGGTAATCCATCACGCTGACGGCGCCATGGCGCTTCGACAGTTTCTCGCCGTCGGCGCCCAGAATCATCGGCAGGTGGCCGTACAAAGGCAGCGGTGCGCCGATGGCGCGCAGGATATTGATCTGGCGCGGGGTGTTGTTGACATGGTCGTCGCCACGGATCACGTGGGTGATCTGCATATCCCAGTCATCGACGGCCACGCAGAAGTTATAGGTCGGCGTGCCATCCGGGCGGGCGATCACCAGGTCGTCCAGCTCGCGGTTGGAAATCGTGATCGTGCCCTTGACCACATCGTCCCAGGTCACGTCGCCATCGAGCGGATTTTTGAAACGCACCACCGGCTTGCGGTCGGCTGGCACGGCCGGCAAGGTCTTGCCTGGCTCCGGACGCCAGGTGCCGTCGTAGCGCGGTTTTTCACCGGCGGCGCGCATGCGTTCGCGCATGGCTTCGACTTCTTCCGGCGAGGAGTAGCACAGGTAGGCCGTGCCCTGCTCCAGCATCTGCGCCACGACTTCGCGGTAGCGGTCCATGCGCTGCATCTGGTAGAACGGGCCTTCGTCGTGGTCCAGGCCCAGCCACTTCATGCCTTCAATAATGGCTTGCACGGCTTCCGGCGTGGAGCGCTCCAGGTCCGTGTCTTCGATGCGCAGCACGAAGGTGCCGCCGAAGTGGCGCGCGTAGGCCCAGCTATATAAAGCAGTGCGGGCGCCGCCCAGGTGTAGATAGCCGGTCGGGCTGGGAGCGAAACGGGTACGGACATGGGTATGAACAGGAAGAGCGGAAGCTGTGGTCATCGAAGTAATCAGGCTTAAATAAATAAAACGCCATTTTACTCTGTTGACCGCCGCCACTCCACTTAGCACTTACAACTGCAACAGGCGCCGCTTTACCACATCGGCCTGCACATGCAGCGCGCGCTCGAACAGCGCCACCAGCTGCGACGGCGGACGGTGCAGCGGCTTGACGATATTCACGGTGAATGGCAAGGAGACGGCAAAGCGGCGTATCTGCAAGCCCTGCCCTGCATAGTCGAGGGCCGTCAGCGGATTGACGATGGCCAGGCCCACGCCTTCGCGCACCATGGCGCACACGGAAGCGGCGCTGTGCGTGTCGAGCGCCATGCGCCGCTCGATTCCGGCCTGGCGGAATATCTCGTCGATCTGCTGGCGGTAGGGGTCGACAGCGGCCAGGCTGATGAAAGGCAGGCCCGCAAAATCCTGCGGCGCCAACACCGGCTTGCTTGCCAGGGGATGGCCATCGGGCAGCACGCACACTTCATCGACCGACATCAGCACGTCAAACGCCGTGCCCGGTGGCGCACTGCCCACTTCCGTCAAGCCGATATCGTGGCGCTGGGCCGACAGCCACTCTTCCAGCAAGGGCGACTCCTGCGGCGTGATGCTGATGCTCACATCGGGAAAATCTGCCACGAACTGCTTGCACGCCTGCGGCAGCAGGGATTGCGAAAACACGGGCAGGCAGGCAATCGACAACTGCCCCTGGTCGAACTGGCGCAAGGCGGTCGCCGTGCTGACGATGCGCTCCAGGCCAAAATAGGCGCGCTGCACTTCCTCGAACAGCTGCAGCGCCTGGGCGGTCGGGCGCAGCCGGCCCCGCTCGCGTTCGAACAGGGTCAGTTCCGTCAGGTATTCCAGGCGCGCCAGTTCGCGGCTGACGGTGGGCTGCGAGGTATGCAGCATGGTCGCGGCGCCCGTGACGCTGCCGGTCGTCATGATGGCGCGGAAAACTTCGATATGGCGTAGGGTGATCGACATAGCCATATCATAAATGAATAAGATAGGCTTAAATAGATATTTTATGTTTGAAGCATAAACGCCGATCATGAGCACATTCCCATCCTCCCACGAAAGCCCACGATGAAGCCAGTTACGGACCAGACCCTCGCCCAACTCGCCCAGCAGCACGGCACGCCTTTATGGGTCTATGACGCGGCCACCATCCGCGCGCGCATTCAGCAGCTAGCCCAGTTCGACACGGTACGCTTCGCGCAGAAGGCCAATTCGAACATCCATCTGCTGACACTGATGCGCGAGGCGGGCGTGCACGTGGACGCCGTCTCGCTGGGCGAAATCGAACGCGCGCTGCAGGCAGGCTACACGCCGGCGCAAACCAATGGCGCTGCCGGCCTGGTATTTACCTGCGACCTGTTCGACCGCGCCACCCTGGCGCGCGTGGTGGAGGCGAAAATCGAAGTCAATTGCGGCTCGGTCGACATGTTGCGTCAGCTGGGCCCCGTCTCGCCCAGCCACCGCGTCTGGCTGCGCATCAATCCGGGCTATGGCCATGGCCACAGCAACAAGACCAATACGGGCGGCGAAAACAGCAAGCACGGTATCTGGCACGAAGAACTGCCAGAAGCGCTGGCCATCATCCGCAAGCATGGCCTGCACCTGGTCGGCCTGCACATGCATATCGGTTCGGGCGTCGATTACAGCCACCTGGAAACCGTCTGCGGCACCATGGTCGGTCTGGTGAAAAACATGGGCCACGACATCGAGGCCATCTCCACCGGCGGCGGCCTGTCCGTGCCTTACCGCGATGGCGAACAGCCGGTGGACACCAATCACTACTTCCAGCTGTGGGATGCAGCGCGCAAGCAGATCGAAACCCATTTGGGCCACCCGGTCCACCTGGAAATCGAACCGGGCCGCTTCCTGGTGGCCGACGCGGGCTTGCTGGTGGCCGAAGTACGGGCCACCAAGCAAATGGGCGGCAATCACTTCACCTTGCTCGACACGGGCTTCAATGAACTGATGCGCCCCGCCATGTATGGCAGCTACCACGCCATGAGCGTGATCGCCCACGACGGCCGTGCACTCGACGCACAGCGCGCCACCGTGGTTGGCGGCCCGCTGTGCGAATCGGGCGACGTGTTCACCCAGCGCGATGGCGGCGTGGTCGAAACAAGGCTGCTGCCTAGCGCGCAAGTGGGCGACTACGTGGTATTCGAAGGCGCGGGTGCGTATGGTGCGTCGATGTCCTCGAACTACAACAGCCGTCCGCATGCGGCGGAATACCTGGTCGATGCAGACCAGTCGCGCGTGATCCGCCGCCGCCAGACCGTGGCTGAGCTGATCGCGCTGGAACAGTTCTAAAGACTATCAGCTCAGCGGTGCGGACATGCGCGTCTGATAACATCGGGCAACTCTGATGAAAGCACGCCATGCCCACCCGTTCCTTCCACCTCCCGACCCTGCTATTTGCCGCCAGCCTGCTGGCCGGCTGCGCGCCCCTGCCCTCGCTGGACGGCAGGGTGGCGTCAAACCGCATCGCCGACACCAGCGATACGCAGCTGGGACTGGCCATTGCCCCCATGGCCGCCCAGCACCCGGGCGTGTCCGGCATCTATGCGCTGGCCGACGGGCGCGACGCGTTTGCCGCGCGCGCCCTGCTGGCCGCTGCCGCCCAGCGCAGCCTCGACGTGCAGTACTACATCTGGCATGAAGACATCACCGGCACCCTGCTGTTCGAAGCGCTACGCCATGCCGCCGAACGGGGCGTGCGCGTGCGCCTGCTGCTCGACGATAACAACACGGCAGGCATGGACGCCACCCTGGCGCAACTGGGCCAGCAAGCCAACCTTGAAATCCGCTTATTCAATCCCTTCCAGCTGCGTAAACCTCGCGCACTGGCCTTTCTGGGCGACTTTTCGCGCCTGAACCGGCGCATGCACAATAAATCGTTCACGGCCGATAACCAGGCCACCATCGTCGGCGGGCGCAATGTGGGTGATGAATATTTTGGCGCAGCCGGCGACGTGCTGTTTTCCGACCTCGACGTGATGGTGATCGGCCCCGTGGTAGATGAAGTGTCGCAGGACTTCGACCGCTACTGGAATAGCGCCTCAGCCTATCCGGCGGCGCTGCTGCTGAAAACACCTGTCGCGAACGGTGCGACCGCCATCGAAGTCAAAGCGGGCAAAGTGGAAGACAGCGCCGCCGCGCTGGAATATGTGGCAGCGATGCGCAGCTCGCCGTTTGTGAAGCAGTTAATGGAACGCAGCCTGCCCCTGGTCTGGGCGCCTACGCGCCTGGTCAGCGACGACCCGGCCAAGGTGCTCGGCAAGGCGCGGCACGGCACGGGCGTGGCCGAGAATCTGAAAAACCTGCTGGGCGTGCCGGCAAAAGAACTGGACCTGATTTCACCGTATTTCGTACCTGGCAAATCGGGCACGCAGGCATTTGCCGACATGGCAAAGGGCGGCGTCAATGTGCGCATCCTGACCAATGCGCTGGAAGCGACCGATGTGGCGGCCGTGCATGCCGGCTACGCCAAATGGCGCAAACCGCTACTGGAAGCCGGCGTGAGCCTGTATGAATCGCGCCGCTCGTGGGAAGAAGGCGACGCGCGCGAACACACGGGCCGCTTCGGCAGTTCCGCATCGAGCCTGCATGCAAAAACCTTTGCCGTGGATGACCAGCGCATTTTTGTGGGCTCCTTCAACTTCGACCCGCGCTCGATCGAATTGAATACGGAAATGGGCCTGGTCATCGACAGCCCCGAACTGGCCAGCCAGCTGGGCGCCGCCATGCGCAGCACCATCCCCCAGCGCGCCTACCAGGTGCACCTGGCGCCAGACGGCTCCCTCTACTGGACCGCCCGCAGCGCCAACGGCAGCACCACGCGCTACGACACGGAGCCGGGCACCAGCGTGTGGAAGCGCATGGGCGTGTCTATCTTGTCGGTGCTGCCGATAGACTGGTTGCTGTAAGCTGTTTTACTTCACCGCCTCCACCAGCACCCGCCCTTCCGAGGCCGATGGCTGGCGTACGCGCAGCAAGTGGGCCAGGGTCGGGGCGATGTCGACCACTTCAGCGTACTGGCCGTAGGCGCCCGGCTTGATCCAGCGCGGGCCGAAGACCATCAGCGGCACGTTGGTGTCATAGGTGTAGGGCGAGCCGTGCGAAGTGCCGCCCACGCCCTTGCCGAAGTACCAGGCCTGCTTCGTTACCACCATCAGGTCGCCCGACAGCTGGCGGTTCCAGGCGCGGCGCATCAGGGTGTCCATGCGCGTAGCCACGGCACCGCTTTCCATCTGCGTGCGCGTGTAGACCTGGGCCAGACCGTCCTGCTCCATCAGATAACGGGCAGCCGCGTTTTCCAGGTCGGCGCGCTTGATGCCGCTTTTTTCTGCCAGTGCATAGTCCAGGTAGATATTCGGCATAGACCAGGTCGTCACCAGCTTGTCCACGCCCAAAGCACCCGCCAGGTGCTGGTTCAGGTCAGCCGCCAGCTTGTCGCCATCGATGCGCTTGGCGGAGATGCCGCGCGCTTCCGTAAATTCAGGCACGTTGGCAAAACCATGGTCGGCCGTCAGCACCACGATCACATTGTCCATGCCGACCTTTTTATCGAGGTCGCCAAAGAAGCTGGCCAGCATGCGGTCCAGGCGCTGCAGATGGTCGTGCGACATCTTGCTTTCCGGGCCGTAGGCGTGGTTCACATAATCGTGCGCCGACAGGCTCACGCCCAGGATATCGGGCACGCCGGCCGGATTGCGGCCCAGGTTTTCGCCATCGACGGCGGCGCGGGCAAATTCCAGGGTCAGCTCGTCGAGGAAGGGGCCGGCCTTCAGACGGCTGTAGTAATCGCCATCGAGGTTGCCGCTGTCGCTGTAATAAGAAAACGGGAAGCTGTTGCGGACGCCCGGTTTGGCCGGCACAAGATCATCACGCGCGTCGTTGACGTAGGCGCTGTCGGCCAGCAGCGGCGTCCAGCTCTTGCCGTAGTAGCGGTCTTGCGGCCTGGCCGCCTGGTAGCTTTGTACCCACTGCGGATGCTGCTGCATATAGTATGTGCTGCTGGCGAAGTTGCCAGTCTTTTCCATATACATATAGGCGGTGCCGGTCTTGCCAGCCAGCAAAATGGCGCCCCGGTCCTTGCCGGACACGGTCACGACCTTGGCCTTGTCGCCAGTCGCGTAGCGCAACTCATCGCCGAGGGTGGTCACGCGCAGCTTGGTCGGCGCCGTGCCATCGTCAGGCCTGGTTTCTTCGCCGATGTAATGGAAATTGCCGTCTTCGGTGCAATACACGGACTTTTTGGTGACGGGATCGATCCAGTTATTGCCGATCACGCCATGCTGATACGGGTAAGCGCCGGACAACACAGCCGAGTGGCCGATAGCGGTGACGGTAATGCCGTGGGCCTGGTGCGCATCGCTGAACCAGGCGCCCTGCTCCAGCAGGCGGCGGAAACCGCCCTGGCCGAACTGGTCGCGGTAGCGCGTTACCTGTTCCTGCGGCAAGCCATCGACCACCAGCACCACCACCAGTTTCGGCTGGGCAGCTTTGGCAGCAGGCGCAGCAGAAGCAGCAAACGCGTGACTGGCCGCCACGCTGGAAACCAGCAACAGCGCGTGCGCCAGTTGCCGGGAAAGGGAAAAGTTCTTGGTCATATGCGCTCGTCTCTATAGTGTCTGTAGGGCACCAGGACGCCGCGCGCCCCTAGCCAGCGGGCAGGATACGCAGCCTATATGACAACATAATGACAATCAATTAACCCTTAACAGGCCGGGGTCGTACCCTGAGGGTACGACCCCAGTCCTTGCCTTGGGCTAAAAGCCGGCAATCAATCGTTCTTGATTACGATCGAAGGGAACTTGCTGGTCATGTCCTTGGCTTTTTCCGCCACCTTGATGGCGATGGTGCGGGCGATCTGTTTGTAGATCACGGCTACCGGGCCGTCCGGCTCGGCTACCACGGTCGGCGTGCCCGAATCGGTTTGCTGGCGGATCGCCATGGTCAAAGGCAAGGCGCCCAGGAATTCCGCGCCGAAGTCGGCGCACATCTTGGCGCCGCCGCCGGCGCCGAAGATTTCTTCTGCGTGGCCGCAGTTCGAGCAGATATGCGTGCTCATGTTTTCCACCACGCCCAGGATAGGAATGCCGACTTTTTCAAACATCTTCAAACCCTTGCGCGCGTCCAGCAGCGCGATGTCTTGCGGCGTGGTCACGATCACGGCGCCCGTGACCGGCACTTTTTGCGACAGGGTCAGCTGGATATCGCCGGTGCCTGGCGGCATGTCGACGATCAAATAATCAAGGTCGCGCCAGTTGGTCTGGTCCAGCAATTGCTGCAAGGCTTGCGTGACCATCGGGCCGCGCCACACCATCGGCTCATCCGGATCGATCATGAAACCGATGGACGACACTTGCAGGCCGTGGTTTTCCATCGGCTCCATGCTCTTGCCATCCAGGGTCTTCGGCTGGCCACTGATGCCCAGCATCATCGGTTGCGACGGTCCATAGATGTCTGCATCCAATATGCCGACGGTCGCGCCTTCGGCTGCCAGGGCCAGCGCCAGGTTGACGGCCGTGGTCGATTTGCCAACACCACCCTTGCCCGAGGCAACGGCGATGATGTTTTTGACATTGTTCATCGGCTTCAAGCCGCGCTGCACCGTGTGCGAAATGATCTTGGACGACACGCCCACGCTGACATTGCCCACGCCCGGCAGCACGCGCAGGGCGGCCAGCACGGATTTGCGGATCAGGTCGATCTGGCTCCTGGCCGGGTAACCGAGCTCGATGTCCAGCGAAATATCGCCGCCATCGACCTTCAGATTCTTGACGGTCTTGCTGGAAACGAAATCTTTATGGGTATTGGGATCAATAACCTGTGTCAGTGCTGCTTTGACGTCTTCTACTGTGATGCTCATGACAATCTCCGGGATGTTCCTACATATGCAATAGGCGCAGTCTAGCGTAAATTTGCCGGTCGCGAGAAAGACAAAAGCGGCGCCGGCGCTTGCCATATATGTTCCGCATCTGCTCATATCGCGTTTCCGCTGTTAAAATGGCTGTTTATCCATCCCAAAAGTGCATCAATCATGACTCGGAAGCTGTTCGTCACCACTGCCCTGCCTTACGCAAACGCCGCATTTCACATTGGCCACATCATGGAATACATCCAGGCCGATATCTGGGTCCGGTTCCAGCGAATGCAACGCGATGGCGCAGCGGCTCGTGAAGTGCACTTTGTAGGCGCCGACGATACGCACGGCACACCTATCATGATTGCTGCCGAAAAAGAAGGCATCACGCCGCAGGAATTCGTCGCCAATATCGCCGCCGGCCGCGCCCAGTACCTGGACGGTTTCCATATCGCCTTTGATAACTGGTATTCGACCGATTCGCCTGAAAACGTGGACTTATCGCAGTCGATCTACCGCAAACTGCGCGATACGGGCCTGATCGTCACGAAAACCGTCGACCGCTTCTTTGACCCCGTCAAGGGCATGTTCCTGGCCGACCGCAACATCAAGGGCGAATGCCCGAAATGCGGCGCCAAGAACCAGTATGGCGACAATTGCGAAGTGTGCGGCGCAGCTTACCAGCCAACCGACCTGGTCAATCCATTCTCGGTCTTCACCAACGCCACGCCCGTGATGAAGCCGTCGGAACAGTATTTCTTCAAGCTGTCGGACCCGCGCTGCTTTGAATTCCTGAAAGGCTGGCTGAACACGCCAGGCCGCTTGCAGCCTGAAATGGTCAACAAGGTCAGCGAATGGCTGGGTGAAGCGGGCGAAAAGCTGGCTGACTGGGACATTTCACGCGATGCGCCTTACTTCGGCATCCCGATTCCCGATGCACCGGGCAAGTTTTTCTATGTCTGGATGGATGCGCCGGTCGGTTACCTGGCCAGCCTGAAAAACTATTGCGACAAGAAAGGCATCGATTTCGACGCCCTGCTGAACGATCCTGCTACCGAACAAATCCATTTCATAGGCAAGGACATCGTCTCCTTCCACTTGCTGTTCTGGCCCGCCATGCTGCAGTTTGCCGGCCACCCGGTGATCGACAAACTGAAAGTCAATGTCCACGGCTTCCTGACGGTCAACAACGAAAAAATGTCGAAGTCGCGCGGCACCGGTATTTCGCCGCTGCGCTACCTGGACCTGGGCATGAACCCGGAATGGCTGCGCTACTACATCGCCTTCAAGCTGAACTCGAAAGTGGAAGACCTGGACTTCAACGGCGACGACTTCGTGGCCCGCGTGAACAGCGACCTGATCGGCAAATATGTGAACATCGCCAGCCGCTGCGCCGGCTTTATCGCCAAGCGTTTCGATGGCAAGCTGGCCAGCACCCTGTCGGACAGCGCGCAAGCGTGGATCAGCCGCGCCCTGACGCATGACGTCAATGGCGTGGTCGTCGAGCGCCAGGCCAGCATCGCCCAGCACTTTGAAAACCGCGAATTCGGCAAGGCCTTGCGCGAAATCATGGAAATCGCCGACATCACCAACCAGTATGTCGATGAAAACAAACCGTGGATCCTGGCCAAGGATGCCGATAAAACGGCGGAATTGCACGATGTCTGCACCACTGCCCTGATCCTGTTCCGCCAGCTGACCATCCTGCTGTCGCCGGTACTGCCGGGCGTGGCCAAAAATGTGGCCTCGTTCCTGAACGACGAGCAATTTAGCTGGGCCGATACGCAAGTGTTTGGCGACGCCGTGTCAAACAGCATGCTGGGCCGCACCATCGGCGCCTACAGCCATTTGATGACGCGCATGGATACCAAGATGATCGAAGCGCTGTTTGATGCACCGCAAGCGGCTGCAGCTGTTCCTGCTCCGGCCACCGAAGCTGTGGCCGAGATTGCCGCCCCTGCCGCTGCCAACATCGAAGCACTGGCGCCCGAGATCAAGATCGACGATTTCCTCAAGGTCGACCTGCGTATCGCCAAAATCGTCAATTGCGAACTGGTCGACGGTTCCGACAAGCTGCTGCGCCTGACCCTGGATGCAGGCGAAGGCCGTTACCGCAATGTATTCTCGGGCATACGCTCGGCCTACCAGCCGGAAGAACTGGTCGGCAAGCTGACAGTGCTGGTGGCCAATCTGGCGCCGCGCAAGATGAAGTTCGGCATTTCCGAAGGCATGGTGATGGCGGCTTCCGCTGCTGACGAGAAAGCCAACCCTGGCATCTACATCCTGAACCCTTGGCCAGGCGCCGAACCTGGCATGCGCATACGTTAAGCGAGGCCAGTGATGCAGATCGTGGTGCGCGAAGCGAACGATGCGGATGCGCAATTGATAGCCGAGCTGACCCGCGCATCGTGGGCCGGCAAGGTTGCCGCCACCTCCAGCGGGCACCGCGAAACAACGCAGCGCGTGCTTGGAGATTTACGCAGCGGCGGCGGCTTTATCTTGCTGATCGATGGGCAGCCGGCCGGTTCCGTGCGCTGGATGCCGCTCGACAGCGAGCCGGCCATCTGGGAAATTGCGCGCATGGGCATATTGCCCGTCTGGCGCGGCCAGCATTGTTCGCAGCAGTTGCTGGAAGCCGTGATACACCACGGCCTGGCTTGCCAGGCCGAAGAATTGCGGCTGGCGATACGCCGCGACCAGCCCAAGCTGATCGATTTTTATGCAGCTTACGGCTTTGAACTGGCCGAGGAACTGGAATATTCGCACGCCAACCGGGCCGAACCGCTGCCGATGATGATGCGCCGCACGCTACGTTATTGAATAAGTTACTTTTTAGAAATTTCCCCACAGCCAGGCGATAGTCTGCCCGCCGCTCCTTGCGGCGCGGTAAAATGGAGCTTGCTGACTTTACTCAGAAGAAAATATGAAACTGCCTGCAAAACACATGAACTACGTTTCCGACCATACCTTGTTCATCAATGAACTGAAGGCCAAGAATCCTGCCATCGACGAAGGCCAGCGCGCCGGCCGTGCCCTGCTGTGGGACAAACCGCCCGTCAGCCTGGATGAACAGGACCGCCAGATGGCGTCGGCCGTCAAGCAACAGGCTTACGTCTACCAGAACAAGATCTAACACCCCGGACACGGCACGATGTTGCCTGAAGAGTCGGTGAGCACGCCCGAAGCTGTCGCTAGCGGCGACAGTCCCGGTAGCGACAGCGGCGAGCTTGCAACGACGGCCACGGAGGCGGCGCCTGCCGCCGATCCGATCGCGGCCAGCATAGCCCGCCTGTATGGCGAGCCGCTGCTGCGCATGCCAACCGATCTCTACATCCCGCCGGACGCGCTGGAAATCTTCCTCGAAGCCTTCGAAGGCCCGCTGGACTTGCTGCTCTACCTGATCCGCAAGCAAAACTTCAACATTCTCGATATCCCGATGGCGCAGGTCACCCTGCAATATCTGAAATACGTCGACCAGATTCGCGTGAGCAACCTGGAACTGGCGGCCGAGTATCTGTTGATGGCGGCCATGCTGATCGAGATCAAGTCGCGCATGCTCTTGCCATCGCGCAAAAGCGAAGTCGAGGAAGATGGCGGCGATCCCCGCGCGGAACTGGTGCGCCGCCTGCTTGAATACGAGCAAATCAAGCTGGCCGCCTACGATTTGAATACCATCCCGCAATTCGAGCGCGACTTCGTGCGCACGCAGATCTTCATCGAGCAAAGCCTGACACCCACCTGGCCCGACGTGGAAGCGGTGGATTTGCAGCAAGCCTGGCTCGATGTGCTGAAGCGTGCCAAGCTGACCCAGCATCACCGCATCAGCCGCCAGGAATTGTCGGTGCGCGAACATATGACGAATATTCTGCGCCGCCTGCAAAGCGCCCGCTTCGTGGAATTTGGCGACTTGTTCGACATTGCCGGCGGCGTGCCCATCGTCGTGGTTAACTTCGTGGCCTTGCTGGAACTGGCCAAGGAAACCTTGATCGAGATCACGCAAGCCGAACCATTTGCACCCATCTACGTCCGGCTGGCCTATTCGCCTGCCTGATATCATCCTCCCCTTCTTACCGGCTACCGGATACCGGGGTTTTAGCGAGAGCAATCAATGAAAATTATTTCCGACATCGAAGAATTGCGCGACCAACTCAGCGGACAGCTGCGCACAGCCTTTGTGCCCACCATGGGCAATCTGCATGAAGGCCATTTGTCGCTGATGCGCCTGGCGCGCAAACATGGCGACCCGGTGGTCGCCTCGATCTTCGTGAACCGCCTGCAATTTGGCCCGAACGAAGACTTTGACAAATACCCGCGCACCTTCCAGGCCGACGTCGAGAAACTGGAAAAAGAAGGCGTGTACGTGCTGTTCGCGCCGACGGAAAAAGATTTGTATCCGGAACCGCAGGAATACCGCGTGCGGCCGCCTGACGACCTGGGCAATACCCTGGAAGGCGAATTCCGCCCAGGCTTCTTCGAAGGCGTGTGCACGGTGGTCACCAAGCTGTTTTCCTGCGTGCAGCCAAGAGTGGCCGTGTTCGGCAAGAAGGATTATCAGCAACTGATGATCATCCGCAATATGTGCCGTCAATTTGCCTTGCCGACGGAAATCATCGCCGCCGAAACCTGGCGCGCCGACGATGGCCTGGCCTTGTCGTCGCGCAATATGTATCTGTCGGAAACCGAACAGGCTGAAGCGCCTGAATTGTACAAGGGCCTCAACTTCGTGGCCGAAGAAGTCCGCAAGGGCAATCTGTCGATAGGCGAACTGGAGCAGGCAGCGATGCAGGCGCTGGATAGCCGCGGCTGGAAATCGGATTACATCTCCGTGCGCAAGCGTGGCAACCTGCAAGCGCCGTCCGGCGCCGAACTGGCCGCCGGCGAGCCGCTGGTGGTCTTGGCCGCCGCCAAACTGGGCCAGACCCGCTTGATCGATAATCTGGAAATTTAAGGGTTCAGGCCGGCTTCTTCCCTACAAGCCGATAATCCGTTCTTCACCATCGGCTGCAAAGCTTGGGCGATGTCCCGCCATGATCGTTACATGGCGGGGCAACTCCAGCACAATCTCTTCGTCTTCCCATAATTTGCGGTGTCTGGCCGGCAGCTTCTGGCTGCGCAGCATGGCGCGCGCCTGGGCCGGGTCGGCAGCCAGCAAACGTATCGAGGTGACATGAGGTTCAGCAACTTCCAACGCCTCGTAGCGGCTGGCCAGATCGCTAGTATCTTCCGTAGTGCTAATCGATAGCACCGGCGCCTGCTCGACGCTGACGCCGCAAGCCATCAGGCAGGCGGTACTCACTGCCAATACTACAGTCTCTATTCGGCGCATGTTGCGCTCCTTATTGTCGGGGTCGGGGACAGTGGAGCGATCATCGCGCAAAGCGGACCAAGACTCAATCCTTGTTACAACAAATGTTGCTGTACGTCACTAAAATAATCTATCGCGCCTGCAATAACCGTCCATAGTATTGCTCTCCCTGCGACAGATGCAGCTGGAAGTCGTAGCCCTGCGCCAGCATGGACTCAAAATCAGCCTGCCTTATCTGCATGACGTAGCTATGCTGATTCACTACCAGCCGAGACGGCTGGGCGGCTGCATACACGGCATCGCGGCCATACCACTTGCCTGGCTGATCGTGCAGCGCCGGGTAGACCTTGCCCCCTGCCTCCACCTGCCATTCCCCATCGAGCAAGATCCATACGCTGCGCGCCGCATCGCCGCTGGCGGCAATGGCCGTGCCCGGCTTGACTTCCCACTCTTTGGAATGATTAATCACCTCGCGCAACTGTGCCGTCGTCAGACGCGTAAAAAAAGGGGTCTTGCGCAACAGATACAGGTACGTGGTCGAGGCTTGCATGGAAGCATCCTGATGCCCGGCGTTAAAGGAATGGGCGACCTGAGCCAGCGGCATCAGCAGTGCGCCAGCGGCAAGAATGAAAGGCGACAATCGATGGGACATGGTCTGCTCCTGAGTGAAGTGCTCACTATAGAGCCACCGCCGGCAACGATAAAGTGGGCTTTTCTGCCTGCACCATGCCAATCAGGCCAACAATCATTGTTATTCAGTATTGCATAGTCTGAACATTACACATGGCTTTATCCGACTGCAGATAAAGATCACAATGCAGTCACTGGCTCGCAACGTCGCAGCCCCACCACCACACAGGAGCAGATATGACTACTACCAACACAGCAAAAGTTGCCATCGTCACCGGCGCATCACGCGGCATCGGCGCCGCCATCGCCCAGCGCCTGGCGCGCGACGGCATGCAAGTCGTCGTCAACTATGCCAATGGCCAGGCGGAAGCAGACAAGCTGGTCGCCACCATCGTGGCCGCTGGCGGCTTTGCTATCGCCGTGAAAGCCGACGTATCCAATGTGGCCGACGTGCAAGCACTGTTCGATGCGGCAGAAAAGGCATACGGCGGCGTCGATGTGCTGGTCAATAACGCCGGCATCATGCCTTCCGTGCTGCCTGCCCTGGCCGACACGGACGACGCCACCTTTGACAGCCTGTTCGCCATCAACGTCAAGGGCAGCTTCAACACCATGCGCCAGGCGGCGAAACGCCTGCGCCACGGTGGCAGTGTGGTCAACTTCTCGACCAGCGTGATCGGTATCGCCCTGCCCGGCTATTCCGTCTACGGCGCCACCAAGGCCGCCATCGAAACGATGAGCAATATCTTCGCCAAGGAATTGCGCGGCAAGAACATCACCGTCAACGCCGTCGCCCCCGGCCCCACCGCCACCGCGCTGTTCTTGAATGGCAAGACGGAAGAAATGATCGAACGCATGAGCAAGATGGCCCCGCTGGAACGCCTGGGCACCCCGGAAGACATCGCCGCTGCTGTCGCTTTCCTAGCTGGTCCCGATGGCCGCTGGATCAATGGCCAGACCTTGCGCGCTAATGGCGGCCTCGTATAACACCTGGCCAAACCTGCTGCGCGTCGGTATAGGCGGCCTGCGATGCTCACTGTACTAATCGTACAGTTGCGCTTCTCAGCCACCTCTCCCTTCCGCTCGCGACGGTTTGCCAGGTGTCGCGAATATTCAATCAAACCCTTTATTACGGACACCATCATGAAACAAGTCATTTTGATTACCGGCGCATCGACCGGTATCGGCAACCTGACGGCGCGCGCCTTGGCTGCCGCTGGCCACACGGTGTATGCCAGCATGCGCGACACCCTGGGGCGCAATGCGCCGCGCGTGCTGGAATTGCGCGACCATGCGTTTGCACGCGGCGAGGATATCCGCGGCCTGGAACTGGACGTGCTGTCGCAAGCGTCGTGCGATGCAGCCATCGCCACCATCGTGGCCGAACAGGGCCGCCTGGACGTGATCGTGCACAATGCGGGCGGTCTCGTCACGGGCCCGATGGAAGCGTTCTCGCCGGAAGAAATCAAGCGCGTCTTCGACACCAATGTGATCGGCGCGCAGCGCGTCAACAAGGCAGCTTTGCCCGTGTTGCGCCAGCAGGGCAGCGGCTTGCTGCTGTGGGTCAGCAGCACCACCACGCGCGGCGGTTTTCCACCGTTCATGGGACCGTACGCGGCGGCCAAGGCAGCCATGGATTCCATCGCCGTGACCATGTCGTATGAACTGACGCGCTTCGGCATCGAAACGAGCATCGTCACGCCAGGCGCTTTTACACGCGGCACGGCGCATTTCCCGAACGCGGGCAAACCGGCCGATACCACCACCAGCGCCGCCTATGCCCGCTACGATGGCTTGATGGACCAGGTGGGCGCGCGCCTGTCGGCCCTGACACCGGACGACGCCGACCCGGCCGCCGTGGCCGACGACATCGTGCGCGTGGTCGGCCTGCCCGCTGGCCAGCGGCCCTTCCGCACCGTGGTCGATTTCATCGACGACGGTGCGCAAGAAGTGTCGCTGGTGGCCGAAAGGGTGCGCATCGATTTTGCCAAGCGCATCGGCATCGATGACTTGCTGTCGATCAGCGCTGCAGCATAAGCGCGGCAATAAAAAAACGCTGCCGGTTCGCACCGGCAGCGTTTTTTATGTCGTCCAGAAGCTGGACTCGGCTTAGCCGGCTTTTTCCAGTTTCTCGAAAATCTTGTTCAGCTTTTCATCCAGGGTCGCGGCCGTGAATGGCTTGACGACGTAACCGCTGGCGCCTGCCTGGGCGGCGGCGATGATGTTTTCCTTCTTCGCTTCAGCCGTCACCATCAGCACAGGCAACTTGGCCAGCGCAGGATCGGCACGTATGTGCTGCAGCATCGTCAGGCCATCCATGTTCGGCATATTCCAGTCCGATACCACGAAGTCATAGGACTCGGCGCGCAGCTTGGCCAGGCCCATCACACCGTCTTCGGCCTCGTCGACGTTGGCATAACCCAGTTCCTTCAACAGATTCCGGACAATGCGACGCATCGTCGAAAAATCGTCAACGACTAAAAATTTCATCTTTGGATCAGCCATGAATAACTCCGTTGTTTCTGTAGCGGTTTGTTAATAATATCGACATGAATGCCGACATTATGGTCGACACTACGGCAGCAAGTTGTAGGATAGCATTTTCGTTGCTTTTAGGCGAACAAACTTGCTTTGAATCACATTAAAAAGTCGCTTATACGCGCAACGCACGCATGCCATGTGCAGCCAGGTGGCCAAGCACCATGCCGGGCAGCGATTTCAGTGCCCCAACCTCATGCGCGGCGCCGATGGCAATCGCTTCGCGCGGCATGCCGAACACCACGCAACTGGCTTCATCCTGTGCAAAATTATACGCGCCCGCCGCCTTCATTTCCAACATGCCCTGGGCGCCATCCTTGCCCATGCCGGTGAGGATCACGCCGACCGCATTCTTGCCGGCCGACTGGGCGGCGGAGCGGAACAGCACGTCCACCGAAGGACGGTGGCGGTTGACCGGCTCGCCCTGGTCGATCCTGGTCATGTAGTTGGCGCCGCTGCGGGTCAGGCTCAGGTGCGAGTGGCCAGGCGCGATATAGGCGTGGCCGGGCAAGATGCGCTCGCCGCCGGCTGCTTCCTGTACCGAGATCTTGCACAGCGAATCGAGGCGGCGCGCAAACGAGGTCGTAAAGCCTTCAGGCATGTGCTGCGTGATCAGGATGCCGGGGCAGTCCGACGGCATCTGCATCAGGAATTCGCGGATCGCCTCGGTGCCGCCGGTGGACGCCCCCACGATGATCAGCTTTTCACTCGACGTCAACGGGCTGCGCAAGGCTGGCAGCGGCGCGGCCGTCCTGTCGCTGGCCGATGGCACGCTGCGCGCGCGGATGCGGGCCTTGGACGCGGCGCGGATTTTATCGGCGATCATGTCCGTGTATTCGCGCATGCCGCTCTGGATCGATATCTTCGGCTTGGTGACGAAATCGACAGCGCCCAGTTCCAGCGCGCGCATGGTGATTTCCGAACCGCGCTCGGTCAGCGACGACACCATCAAGACCGGCATCGGGCGCAAGCGCATCAGCTTTTCCAGGAAGTCCAGGCCATCCATCTTCGGCATCTCCACGTCCAGGGTCAGCACGTCCGGGTTGGTCTGCTTGATCATCTCGCGCGCCACCAGAGGATCAGGCGCCGCACCGACTACTTCCATGTCGGGCTGGCTATTCACTATCTCCGTCATCACACTGCGTATCAGCGCCGAATCATCCACGATCAGTACCTTGATCTTCATATCGTCTCACCTTCTGGACGTCTGGCGTCCTTTTTAATATTAAAACAGTTCGATCTCGCCACCTACCGGGGCGACTTTCAGGCGGCTGGCGTAATCGAGTTCGCGGCGTACCAGCGTATCGTTATGCGTCTGCATCAGCTTTTTCACCAGCACCTTGCCGCTGCGGGGGAAGAAATACACCTTGCGCGGGTAGATGTCGTTCAAGTCTTCGGCCACCACGCGCATTTTTTCGGCGCGCAGATAATTGATGACGAAGGCCGCATTGCGTTCGCCCACGTTGATGGCCGTAAAACCGCGCAGCACGGCGCCGCCGCCGAAGACTTTCGCTTCCATGTTTTCGCGCCGCGCGCCGGCTTTCAGCAAATCGTTGATCAAGATTTCCATGGCGTAGGTGCCATAGCGCATGGAGGCGGAAATCGGGCTATTGGTGTCGCTGCCGCCATCGGGCAGCATGAAGTGGTTCATGCCACCGAGGCCCGTGACGCGGTCGCGGATGCAGGCCGATACGCAGGAGCCGAGCACGGTGACGATCAGCATGTCCTTGTTGGTGAAGTAATACTCCCCTGGCAAGATCTTGGCTGCGTCACAATTGAACGTCCTGTCGTAATAGACGTTAGTGGCAAATTGCTCTTTGGGTTCCAGACTCATAATTCACTTTCATGTACGATGCAACGATGCTTTGGGTGCGCTGCCACGAGCCTGGTCGAGCTCGTAGACGGTCTTGCCGCGCAGCTTCAATGATTCCGACACGTACAGAAAATTTTCCGAATGGCCTGCAAACAGCAGGGCATTGGGCTTCATCAAAGGCACAAAGCGGGCCAGTATCTTGCGCTGCGTCGCCTTGTCGAAATAAATCATCACGTTGCGGCAGAAAATCACGTCGAACTGGCCCGTCAGGGGCCAGCTGTCGGCCAGCAGGTTGAGCGGCTTGAAGGTAATCATCTGGCGCAGTTCCGGGCGCACCCTGACCTGCCCTTCGCGATCGCCCTTGCCGCGCAAGAAAAAGCGCCGCGCGCGGTCGGGCGCCATCTTGTCGAGCCGGTCCAGGCTGTAGACGCCATTGGCGGCCGTGGCCAGCACATTGGTGTCGATATCGGTGGCGATAATCGTCACCGGCGGCGTGAGCGTGTTGAACGCTTCGCACACCGTCATGGCGATCGAATATGGCTCTTCGCCGGTGGAACTGGCCGAGCACCAGATGGTGATCGGCCCGCTCAATTTCTTGACGTGTTCAGCCAGCAGCGGGAAATGATGCGCCTCGCGGAAGAACGACGTCAGATTGGTCGTCAGCGCATTCGTAAACGCTTCCCACTCGTCGCCCATGCGGCCCGCTTCCAGGTCGTCCAGGTAGCGGACGAACGAGGAAATGCCGGTTGCGCGCAAGCGCCGCGCCAGACGGCTGTAGACCATTTCCTGCTTGCTGTCGGCCAGCGCAATGCCGGCCCGCTGGTAAATCATGGCGCGGACCCGTTCGAAATCCTTGCCCGTAAAGTCAAACTCCTTGACCGTATCCGTTTTCGTTTGCGGCATATGTTGTTACCTCTCTGTGACTACTCTGAACTATGCCTTTGCAATGATACTCAACGGGACGGGAAGCACGTCACAACTCGCGTTAAAACTCTTCCCAATCGTCGCCGCTGGCCGCCGCCAGCTTTTTATCGGATGCCGGCGCCGTCTTGCGCACGCCTGCCACCCTGGTTTTGTTTGCCGCCACCTTCAACGCCGGCCTGGCCGCTGCCGCCACCCGCACTGCGGGCGCCGGAGCCGATACCGCCGCCTTGGCGGTGAATGCTGCCTGGCCTTCGCTACCGAGCTTGAAGATGCTGACGGCGCCAGCCAGGCGCTGCGCCTGTTCCTGCATGCTCTCGGCCGCTGCCGCCGCCTGCTCGACCAGCGCCGCATTCTGCTGCGTCATCTGGTCCATCTCGGCAATCGCCTGGTTCACTTCGCCGATGCCATGGCTTTGTTCCTGCGTCGCCGCCGTGATCTCGCCCATGATGTCGGCCACCTGGCGTATCGATTGCACGATCAGCTCCATGGTCTGGCCGGCCTCGTCCACCAGCCGGCTGCCTGCATCGACCTTCTCGACCGAATCGCCGATCAGGCCCTTGATTTCCTTGGCCGCGCCAGCTGAGCGCTGAGCCAGATTGCGCACTTCGGACGCCACCACCGCAAAACCGCGGCCCTGTTCGCCCGCCCGCGCCGCTTCCACTGCGGCATTGAGCGCCAGGATATTGGTCTGGAACGCAATGCCGTCTATGACGCCGATAATATCGACGATTTTGCGCGAACTGTCCTTGATCGAACCCATGGTATCGACGACTTGCGCCACCACGTTGCCGCCTTTTTCCGCCACCGACGATGCCGACACGGCCAATTGATTGGCCTGGCGCGCATTGTCCGCATTCTGCTTGACGGTCGACGTCAGTTCTTCCATCGACGACGCCGTCTCTTCCAGCGAACTGGCTTGCGTCTCGGTACGCGCCGACAGGTCGGCATTGCCGCTGGCGATCTCGTTGGACGCCACCGCAATCGTCTGCGTTCCCCGGCGTACATCGCTGACCGTTTTCACCAGACTGGCATTCATGTCCTTGAGCGCCTGCTGCAGCGCGCTCGTTTCATCTTTTCCTTCGACGACCACGTGCGAAGTCAGTTCGCCCGCCGCCACCTTCTGCGCCACGGCCAGCGCGCCCGACAAAGGCACCGTGATCGAGCGCGTGATAAATAAGGCGCAACAGGCGCCCAGCACCACGGCCACGCCGCCCAGCACGAACAGCATCAGCATCAAACGCTTGTCGGCCGACAGCGACGCGTCCATGAAGCTTTGCTGCGCCTTTTGCTGCAATTCCAGCAGCTGGTTGATGTCGGCCAGGGTCTTCTGGTTCAGCGGATCGATGCGCGTGGCGATCACCCTGGAAGCGCCCTCGCTGTTAAACGCCAGCACCTGCGCCATCGCTTCCTTGAACGCCGCATCGACTGCGCGATCGGACGTGGCGATGTGCGCCATCAGCGTCTTTTCGCTATCGGACAAACCCAGGCTGGCCAGCTTGTCGCGCGCAGCGTCGTAGCGCTTGTGGTACTGCTGCACCTTGGCCTCTTCCGCCTGCATCAGGCCCACATCGCTTTGCAAGCCGATATTGCGGATGGCGATGCCGGTTTCCAGCATCGTGCTTTTCATCAGCCCAGCCTGCGTATTCTTTTGGTCCGCCAGTTCCAGCCCCGCCAGCAGTTCCGCCTTGTTGCGGTAATTGAGGCCATTCGCCGACAGGATCACCACCACCAGGATGACCAGGATGCTGCCAAAACCGATACTCAACCGCGTGCCTATCTTGAAATCGCGCAAACCCATTTCAGTCTCCCTATGTTTGATGACGGCACGCCATGCTCGCACCGTGTCCTGGCCAGGTTTCTATGAACCTTGCGGCCTGCCAGCGAATGCTGGGGCCAGACCCGGCGGGTCTGACCCCGGTTTTTATGCCGCCAGCTTGTCGATCAGGCCCATTTCGCTGCTCGACATCAGCTTGTCGATATCGACCAGGATCAGCATGCGCTCGTCGATGGTGCCCAGGCCGATCATGTAGTCGGTCGAGAACGCGGTGCCCATTTCCGGCGCCGGCTTGACTTGTTCCGGGCTCAAAGTGGTCACGTCGGAGACGCTGTCGACCACCATGCCGACGATGCGGCCACCGATGTTCAGGATGATCACCACCGTGAACTGGTCGTACACGGGCGTGCCCAGCTTGAACTTGATGCGCATGTCGACCACCGGAATGATGATGCCGCGCAGGTTGATCACGCCCTTGATGAATTCAGGCGCGTTGGCGATGCGGGTCACCGCTTCATAGCCACGGATTTCCTGCACCTTCAGGATATCGATGCCGTACTCTTCCGAGCCCAGGGTGAAGGCCAGGAATTCACGGCCGGCGATGTCCTTGCCGTCGCCCGGTTTGCTTCCAGAGTTTTGTTGAATATCTGACATGTTTTTTCCTATCTGCTATCTATCTGTGTTACGAAAAGGGACTCGTCAGCCAACTGACGAGAAGAACGGATCAGGGCTGCGACGTCCAGGATCAAAGACACGCCGCCATCGCCCAGGATGGTGGCGCCGGAAATGCCCACCACCTTGCGGTAATTCGATTCGAGGTTTTTCACCACCACCTGCTGCTGGCCGACCAGGTCGTCGACAAACAGCGCGGCCTTGCGTCCTTCCGTTTCCAGGATCACGCAAATGCCTTCGGACGGCGCCGTGAAGCGCGGCGTGATGTCGAACATCTGGTACAGCGGGATCAAAGGCAGGTATTCGCCGCGCACTTTGACCACCTGCCCGCGGCCGGCGATGTCGCGGATATCGTCCACCGCGGGTTGCAAGGACTCGATCACAAAACCCAGTGGCAGGATATAAACCTCATCGCCTACTCTGATCGACATGCCGTCGAGGATGGCCAGCGTCAGCGGCAGTGAAATCGAAATCGTGGTGCCAAAGCCCTTGGCCGAACGGATGTCGACCACGCCGCCCATGGCGCTGATATTGCGCTTGACCACATCCATGCCCACGCCACGGCCCGACACGTCGGTGACCGCTTCGGCGGTGGAAAAGCCGGGCGCGAAGATCAGCTGCCAGACTTCGGCGTCGCTCATGGACTCGGACACGTCCATGCCCTGCTGCAGCGCCTTGGCCAGGATGCGTTCGCGGTTCAGGCCCGCGCCATCGTCGGACACTTCGATGATGATATTGCCGCCCTGGTGGCTGGCCGACAGGAACAGACGGCCGGCCTCGGTCTTGCCGGCGGCCACGCGGGCGGCCGGCATTTCCACGCCATGGTCGATACTGTTGCGCACCAGGTGCGTCAGCGGATCAACGATGCGCTCGATCAAGCCCTTGTCCAGTTCCGTGGCGGCGCCATTGGTGATGAAATCGACTTTTTTACCGAGCTTGGTAGCCAGGTCGCGCACCATGCGCGGGAAGCGCGAGAACACGAAATCCATCGGCATCATGCGGATCGACATCACCGCTTCCTGCAAGTCGCGCGTATTGCGCGTCAAATGGCTGACGCTGTCGAGCAGCTTTTCATGCAGCATCGGGTCCAGCCCGCTGGCGCGCTGTTCTATCATCGCCTGCGTGATCACCAGTTCGCCCACCAGATTGATCAACTGGTCGACTTTTTCTATCGAGACGCGGATCGACGACGATTCGGCGCCCGCCTTGTCGCTGTCCTTCTTGGCCGGTTTCTTTTCATGCTCGGCTTCTGCCGCAGCCGCCGTCACGACGGCAGTGACGGCCGAACTGGCGTTAGCCGAGGCCTTGGCTGCATCGGCGCGTATCTGTTCCAGCGGCTGGAAAAAACCATAACCGCGCTGCGCTTCCGTAGGCTCGCCTTGCGCAGCGGCGCGGATTTCCTCGAGCGGCTGGAAGAAGCCATAACCCTGCTCGGCTTCGCTTTTCACGCCACCTGGAGCGCCAGGCAAAGGGTCGAAGAAACCGTAGCCCTGGGCCTTTTCCTGGGCCGCGCGGGCAGCGTCGGCCTCACCGGGCGCCAACGGTGGCGCCTGCGTGATGACCATGTCGTCGGGGTTCAGTACAAACGAGCAGATGGCCAGGATATCGTCCAGGCTTTCATGCGTCGTCACATTGAGCACGCTGCGGGCGTCCGGCAAAGTGGAGACCACAACGTCGCCCAGCAAGCCCAGTTCAGCGGACAGCGCATCGACTTCGCGCTGTTCCATCTTCGGCAATTCGAGGCGGTAGCGCTGGCCGCCCGCATGGCTGACGCTTTCTTTTTCCGCCGTGTGGAACGCAGGCGCAACCGGCGTCAATGCCGCCACCGGCACGTCCTGCGAAAACGACTGCAGCATCATGCGGATGTTGGCGACGGCGTCCTGGTCGACGGGCGAGCCCAGGCGATGGCCATCGAGCTGCATCTTGAGGATATCCTTGGCCGCCAAAAAGGCATCCACGTGTTCCGCCGTCAGGGCCATCTGGCCCTGGCGTATGCGGTCGAGCAGGGACTCCAGGATATGCGTCACTTCGCTCATGTCGGAGAGGCCGAACGTCGACGCTCCGCCCTTGATCGAATGGGCGGTGCGAAAAATGGCGTTCAGGTCTTCGGCGTCGGGCGCCGCAATATCGACGGCCAGCAGCAGCCGTTCTTTTTCAGCCAGCAGTTCTTCGGCCTCATCGAAAAAGACCTGAAAAAACTGGCTAATATCGATGGTCATAGGGTGACTCCGTCCTTTGCATCGTTGCGCTGTGCGGCTGGCATCAGCCGATCACCTTTTTGACTACCTCGATCAGGCGTTGCGGATCGAACGGTTTCACCAGCCAGCCATTGGCGCCGGCAGCACGGCCCTTGGCCTTCATTTCATCGGACGATTCTGTCGTCAGCATCAGGATGGGCACTTTTTGATAGGTCGGCAGTTCACGCAGCAGCTTGATCAGTTCCAGGCCATCCATGCGCGGCATGTTCTGGTCCGTCAGCACCAGATCCACCGTTTGCAGCTTGGCTTTTTCCAGACCATCCTGACCGTCAACGGCTTCCACCACCTGGTAACCGGCGGCTTTCAGGCTGAACGCCACCATCTGGCGCAATGAGCTGGAATCGTCCACTGCAAGTATTGTTTTGGCCATCTTTGCTCCACTCTAATCCGGGCTGTCTGCCCATTGATAATTAATCCATGCAACCGCAAGCGTTCAGCACCCTGTGCTAGAACAGCTCGATGTCGCCACTTTCCAAATGCTGCTGGCTGACGGCCTTGCGCAGCACGCTGCGCAATTCCAGGCTTTGTATCGCCAGCGCCATGCTGACTCTGGCCAGCGAGGCAACGATTTCCTCGTTGTCGCTCTCGGGCAGCATCTCGGCGCCGTGCGAACCCAGGGTGCCGAGAAATTCGCGCAAGCCGGTCACCCGCTTCAGGGTGCGGTCGATCAACTGGCTGGTCATGTCCTGGAACTGCATGCTGGTGATGGCAGCATTCACATAGCCGCCCACCTCGTCCTGCAGCGCCAGTAATTGCTCACGCTGCTGTTCGGCCGGCAGACCGCCGTCCAGCAGCAAGGCGATGGTCTCTTGTTGCGCCGCCACGGCTGCATGGATGGCCATGAAGTTGAAGGACAGCTTCTCGATCGCCTCTTCCAGCAAAATGCCGGTCTGCACCAGGTCGGTTTCCACCTCCGTCAAATGCTTGCGGCCATGCTCCGACACGCCAGACAGCAGGCGCTTCACATGCGAGCCAAGTACTTTCTTTCTTGTCATAAAGATCTCATTGTTTCAATACGCGTAGCGCTGATCGCTACTGCATGCTTATTTCTTTGCCGCTGCCGGGCCGGGGGAAGGCGCAGCAACTGGCGGCGCACCGTTCGCCACCCCGGCGGCTACTGCCTGCGGGGTCGTGGCGCCGGTTGCCGGCAAGTCCATCGCCGAACCATCGCGCAGAACATTTTCTTCCGTGCGTTTGTTCATGACGATGATGCTGATGCGCCGGTTGATGGGATTGAACGGGTCCAGCTTGTCGAGGTGAGCGGCTGAACCGAGGCCCACCACGCGCAACACCTTCTCTTCACTCATGCCGCCGATAATCAATTCACGCCGCGAAGCATTCGCGCGGTCGGCCGACAATTCCCAGTTGCTGTAGCCGGCATCGCTCATGTAAGGCGTCGAATCCGTGTGGCCCGACAGGCCGATACGGTTCGGCACTTCATTCAGGACCGAGCCGATGGCGTGCAGGATTTCTTTCGTGTACGGCTGCAGATTGGCGTTCGCCAGCGCAAACATGGGGCGGTTCTGCTCATCGACGATCTGGATGCGCAAACCTTCGCTGGTGATATCGAGCAGCAGCTGGTTCTTGTATTTTTTCAGCAGCGGATTGGCGTCGATGGTCGCTTCGATGCGCGCCTTGAGCGCCTGCAAACGGCGTCCTTCTTCACGCTCGAGCGCGGCCTTGGCCGAGTTCAGGTCGTATTCCTTGCGCTGGTTGCTTTCGGCGCCCTTGCGCACTTCGCCATCCTTGCGCGTGAAGTCCTGGCCACCGCCCTGTATCACGGAATTGCTTTCGCCACTGCCGGAACCACCGGCCATCGCCACCTTCAGCGGTGTCTTGAAGAATTCGGAAATGCCGTTCAAATCGCCCTTGGAGGTGGAACCCAGCAGCCACATCAGCAGAAAAAAGGCCATCATGGCCGTGACAAAGTCGGCGTAGGCGATTTTCCACGCCCCGCCATGATGTCCGCCAGAAGTCTTCTTGATGCGCTTGACGATAATCGGGCGCATGCCTTCGTCAGCCATGGCATCTCCCTTCCTGGTACAGCGATAGACTCATGTTATCCAAACGTGTTTTCACTGCTTACTTCGTTTTCGATTTCTTGATGTGTTCTTCGAGCTCATTGAAGGTCGGTCGCTCGGTCGAGAACAGCACTTTGCGGCCAAATTCGACGGCCAGGGCCGGGGCATAACCGTTCAGGCTGGCCAGCAGGGTGACTTTCACGCACTGGAACATCTTGCTCGACTCTTCCAGCTTTTGTTCCAGCAAGCCCGCCAGCGGGCCGACAAAACCATACGCCAGCAAGATGCCGAGGAAGGTGCCGACCAGCGCGTGCGCGATCAGCATGCCCAGTTCGGATGGCGGAATGCCCACCGATTCCATGGTATGCACTACGCCCATCACGGCGGCGACGATACCGAAGGCGGGCAAGCCATCGCCCACCTTGGCGATCACGTGGGCCGGCACGGCGCCTTCGTGATGGTGGGTTTCAATTTCGTTGTCCATCAGATTTTCGATCTGGAAGGCGTCCATATTGCCCGACACCATCAGACGCAGATAATCGGTCATGAATTCGATCACGTGATGGTCGGCCAGCACGGCCGGATATTTGGAAAACAGCGGGCTTTCTTCCGGTTTGTCGATATCGCCTTCGATCGACATCAAGCCTTCCTTGCGCACCTTGCTGAGCACTTCGAACAGCAGCGACATCAGCTCCATATACAGTTCTTTGGTGTAGCGCGAACCCTTGAACAGGCTGGGCAAGGCAGCCAGGGTGGCCTTGATGGCCTTGTTATTATTACCAACAAGGAAGGCGCCCAGCGCCGCGCCGCCGATCATCAGCAGTTCGATCGGCTGGAACAGCGCCGCCAGGTGGCCACCCGCCAGCGCGAAGCCGCCAAAAACCGAGGCGCAGACGACGATGTATCCGATTATGACTAACAAGTGCCCTGACTCCCCAAAGTGGCCGGGCCTCAGCGCCCGGCATGTTCAAACCGGCCCCGGTGGCTGGCGGCGATGCCGCGGCGGAGGCCGGCGGCAAATGTGACTGAAGGTAGATAGAAACGGCTTGCATTTCAACGCACTTCGACAAAAATGCCGTGTAGAACTACAATAACGTGAGATTGTCCTCTGAGCAAGCAAATAACGCAGACAATTGCTTAAAAGCACCATATGTAAAGCAAGGGACCGCCCTCTGTGGTGACTATGGTCTTATCGGGCGCGCGGGCCGTAATCTTGAATTCGTAACTAAGAAGCATACTTCCAGGCAACATCTCTGCCTCGGCCTTGCTCCACAGCGCCGCCATGACCGCCGGCGACAGGTAGGCAAACACCACCTCATAATCGGCAAAATCAAGTTCCTCGTAGTCGCCGCGCACAAAATGCGCGCGGTTGCCGGACAGGCGTGCGCGCAGCCGGCTCAGCAGCCAAGGCAAGGGCGCCAGCTCGATGCCCGTCACCTGCGCGTCAAGCCGGCGCCGTGACAAATCGAGCACCAGCCCGCCCAGGCCGCTGCCGATATCGATCAGGCGTACGCCGGGTCTATCCTGCACCAGTTCGGCAACCGCCCGCCACACTCTTGGGCCCGAGGGGTAAAACGGCACTTGCGTGCGGAAGGTGGACCAGTACAGGCTCAGCAAAAAAATGAAGGCCAGCAGGAACAGCACGGGCGGCAAGTCCAGCCAGCTCGCCGCCAGCAGCGCGGGCGCAAACAGCAGGCCGATCGCCCACCACCAGCGCGCCAGTCCCGCGCGCCAGGCCAGCAGCGCGGCAAGCATACCCTGCAGAACGGCCACGGCCAGCAGCGGCAAAGCCAGACCGGCACGCGCCAGGCCATACACGAGCAGCAGCATCAGGAGAAAGGCCAGCACCTGGATCAGGAGTGCCTTGAGCGCGGGCGCCCGCAGGATTTGTTGCAGCATGGGCAGAATGGCAGACGAAAGCGCCAGTGTAAGCGAAAGTGCAACAAAAAAGCCGGAAGCACTGCGTGAGTGGTTCCGGCTTTGAGCTATCCTTGACTACGGATAAGAAAGTGAGGGTGAAAGCAAGTGCGTCAGGCTGCCAGGCTGGTCGGGGCGGCGGCCGCTTCATCGCGGGCTTTCTTGGTCTTGCCGGCACGCGAAGGCATATGGCACAGGCCGCAGACATAATCGGCATTCAAGTCCAGGCAATTGACGACGAATTTGCCGTTGCACTTGCCACAAGGCGCCATGTCGAGCATCTTGCTGCTGAAAAAGCGGACCAGCGTCCAGGCGCGCGTCAGCGACAGCAGCGGCTCTTCGCCCGGTTCCGGCGGCATTTGTTCCAGATACAACTGGTAGGCTTTCATCACCGCCTCGATACCGGTGGCGCCGGCGTGGTCAACGAGGAATTTATGGATATTGATGAACAGCGAGGAATGGATATTCGGTTGCCAGGTGAGGAACCAGTCCGTGGAAAACGGCAGCATGCCCTTGGGAGGCGATACGCCCTTCAATTCCTTGTACAGGTTCAACAGGCGCTCGCGCGACAGCGAGACTTCGGTTTCCAGCAGTTGCAAACGGGCGCCTAGCTGTATCAGTTCGATGGCGAGCTGGATTTCCTGCGCTTCCGATACGACACTTTTCTTGGCCATGCTGTGTGCTCCGCTACTGGTCTGACGTGAAAACGAGGGGACGATCAGGCGATCTCTTCGACGCCCTGGCCTGCCATCAGGATGGCGGCATGCGACTGGGCCAGCGTACGGTCTTTATTGTAGTTGGTCAACATCGACAGGATGGCGCTGTCGTCAAAACGGAAGCGGGCCAGCATCATGTTGCCGCCTGCCAGTTTCAGGATCTGGGCGTTGCTCATGCCTTCGATCAAGTCGGCGATGTCGGCGGAGATGCCGAGACGGAAAATGGCAGTGACCTTATCGGCACGGATCATTTGCTGCGCCAGCATCAGATAGCTCAGGTTGGCATCGCGAATCTCGGCCATCATATCGTTAGCAGTCATTTCCATCTCCTCAATCCGTTGAATTCAGCTGGCGGGTGGTGTGTTGCCAGTGAGATACATTCTGAGGGAGCAACATCAAATGCAACAGAGGCGCAGCACTGTATTTTTCGTCGGGAAATAGGAAATAGGATCGTAGGTGTTTGTCTGACAAACACTACTCGATCAGGGTCGCACGCCCGTAAAAGCGTGGAAAAGAGGCGGTGAAAGAATCAAATTTTCCTGACTTTCTGACAGCGCTTAACATCACTTTTTTACAACAGCTTGACCTGAATCAAGCCGTTTCACACCATATAACGACAGATGAAACGGGAACTTGAGGCTTTTTTACAAAATATTTCAAAAATATTGCAGAAGGATTTCCCCTTGTCTAAACCGGTTACGGCCCCTGCCTGGAAAACTTGAGGGTTTTTTGAAAATATTTTGAAAAAACTTCACATTTTTTCCTGACGCCCCACAAATGCCCTTCTTTTCGCTCAAGACGACGCCAAAAAAGCGGCACAGCAGCCCATACTTGCTACACTTCCGTTCCCGCATGGCTGGGTCAAACAGGACGAAACCATGCTATCCAGACAAGTATCGACATGAAAGCCACCATGATTTCACAACATGACTGCAGCGCGCGCGACCTCGATGACGCGCTGGCGCCCTTGCGCCGCCAGTTCGACCTGCCTTCCGGTGTCATCTATCTTGACGGCAACTCGCTGGGCGCCCGCCCCAGCGCCGCCCTGGCCCGCGCCCAGTACGTCATCGCCGCCGAATGGGGCACGGACCTGATCCGCAGCTGGAATACGGCGGGCTGGTTCGACATGCCCAAACGCCTGGGCGACCGCCTGGCGCCGCTGATCGGCGCCGAGGCTGGCGAAGTGGTGATCACCGACACTACCTCGATCAATCTGTTCAAGGCCCTGGCCGCCGCGCTGCAAATGCAAGCCGGCGATGCTCAGCGCGCAGAGCGCCGCGTGATCGTCAGCGAGCGCAGCAACTTCCCTACCGACTTATATATGGCGCAAGGCCTGGCTGCCTGGCTGGACCGTGGCTACAGCCTGCGCCTGGTGGACGACCCGGCCGAACTGGCGACCGCCATCGATGCCGATTGCGCCGTCGCGATGTTGACGCACGTCAACTACCGCACTGGTTACCAGCACGATATGGCCACCGTCAGCGGCCACTGCCATGCGCAAGGCGCGCTGGCCCTGTGGGACCTGGCCCATTCGGCCGGCGCCGTGCCGCTGGACTTGAACGCCGATGGCGCCGACCTGGCCGTCGGCTGCACCTATAAATACCTGAACGGCGGCCCCGGCGCGCCCGCCTTCATCTGGGTGCCAGCCAGACACCAGGCCCGCTTCCGCCAACCGTTATCAGGCTGGTGGGGCCATGCCGCGCCCTTCGCCATGGAGCCCGGCTTTGCGCCAGCCGATGGCATAGGCCGCGCCCTGTGCGGCACCCAACCCATCGTCTCGCTGGCCCTGGTCGAATGCGGCCTCGATATCTTCGCGCAAACGACCATGGAAGCGATACGCCGCAAATCGCTGGCCCTGACCGACCTGTTTATCAGCCTGGTCGAACAGCGCTGCGCCAGCCATCCACTGGGCCTGGTCACGCCACGCGAGCATGCACGGCGCGGCAGCCAGGTCAGCTTCACGCATCCGCATGGCTATAGCGTGATGCAAGCCCTGATCGCGCGCGGCGTGATCGGCGATTACCGCGAACCGGCCATCATGCGCTTCGGCTTCACGCCGCTGTACACCAGCTTTACCGATGTGTGGGATGCAGTCGAGATCCTGCGCGACATCCTCGACACCCAAGCCTACGATATCGCCGCCAAGCGCGATACCGTAACGTAAGCCCGTCACCTGAACCCGGATACCCCATGAACGACGACAATAAAAAAAGCGGCTGCCCCATGCATGGTGGCCAGCAGGACGCGCAGTGGCATGGCGCGCAGATGGATTTCAGCAAATCGATGAGTTATGGCGACTATCTGGCGCTGGACCGCATCCTGACGGCCCAGCATCCGCTGTCGCCGAACCACAATGAAATGCTGTTCATCGTGCAGCACCAGACCAGCGAACTGTGGATGAAGCTGATGCTGCACGAGATGCACGCCGTGCGCAGCAATCTGCAAAGCGGCGACCTGCCGCCCGCCTTCAAGATGCTGGCCCGCGTGGCCCGCATCATGGACCAGCTGGTGCATGCCTGGGACGTGCTGGCGACCATGACGCCGCCCGAATACACGGCCATCCGGCCTTACCTGGGCGCCTCGTCGGGCTTCCAGTCCTACCAGTACCGCGAAATCGAATTCATCCTGGGGAACAAGAACGCCGCCCTGCTGAATGTGCACACCACGGCGCCGGACGCTTATGCGACACTCGACAGCGCCCTGCGCACGCCATCCGTCTACGACGAATCAGTCCAGCTGCTGGCGCGCAACGGCTTGCACATCGCGCCCGAGCGCCTGAATGCCGACTGGACCCTGCCGACGACATCGGACGACACGGTCAAGGCAGCCTGGCTGGAAGTCTACCGCGACCCATCGAAATACTGGGCCCTGTACGAACTGGCTGAAAAGCTGGTCGACCTGGAAACGGCCTTCCGCTTCTGGCGCTTCCGCCACGTCACCACGGTAGAACGCATCATCGGCTTCAAGACCGGCACGGGCGGCACCGAAGGCGTGTCCTACCTGCGCAAGATGCTCGACGTGGTGTTATTCCCTGAACTCTTCGCCTTACGCACCGAACTATAAGGAGCAGCCATGTCCCCTCTCGTCCTGACCCTGCCTGGCCTGTGGAACTCCGGCCCGCAGCACTGGCAAAGCCACTGGGAAGCGCGCCATCCGCAATGGTCGCGGGTGCAGCAGGGCGAGTGGCAGACGCCTGACAAGGATGACTGGGTGGCGGCGCTGGACCAGGCGATTGCCGCCTGCCCGCGCCCACCCGTGCTGGCTGCGCATAGCCTGGGCTGCGCCCTGGTCGCCCACTGGGCGGCCAGCGGCTCGCCGCACAGGATCGCCGGCGCCTTGCTGGTCGCTCCCAGCGACGTGGATGCGCCATCCTATCCGGCCGGCACCACCGGTTTTACGCCGATGCCGCTGCAAGCGCTGCCCTTTCCATCGCTGGTGGTCGCCAGCGGCGATGACCCCTACGTCAGCTTTGCACAGGCGCGCGCCTTTGCGCAAGCCTGGGGCAGCGACCTGACGATGATAGGCGACGCCGGCCATATCAATGGCGACGCCGGCTATGGCCCCTGGCCGGAAGGCGAGCAGCTGCTGCTGGACTTTTGCGCCGCCCACCAGGCGTGAAGCGGCGACGCACACGATAGGCGCGTATTTGCACCCATCGGTGATCGCAGGCAGAATCATGCCCTTTCCACAAGGGCGCCCCGGCGCTGGCCTTTCGATGAAACGTACGCTCCTGCCCCGCCTTTTGCCTTTGCTGTTCTGCGCCACCCTGGCCCACGCCGCCCCATTTTACGAGGGCAAAACCCTGGCCCACCCGGCCATCGATGCATCGCAGGATAGCGGCGCCGATATCGCCTTCATCAAGGAAAAGGATGGCGTCAACGGCTACTATTGCGAGTGCCGCAGCAGCGGCTCGAAAACCATGCTGCTCGACCGCTTCGGCAACGCCGCCATCCGCTCGGTGTTTTACGCCGCGCTGGACCGCGAGTCGGAGCACAGCGTGCAAACCATGCTGGTGCTGCTGCGCCAGGGCGACAGGAACGCACTGCGCGCCTATCGCTACGATCAACATTCAGGCAAATACAAACGCCTCGATGATCTGCAGCCGGCGCTGGACCGCATCGCCGCGCAAAGCGCCTCGCCGAACGCCGGCCAGGTCAAGGCCGCACTGGCCAGGCTGGCGCCCATGGATTACAGCGTCACGCGGGGCAAGAGCGGTAATGCGGAGTTCGACGCCATCGACCATACGCAAGGCACCATCGCAGGTTATTACAACGATGAAAACAAGGCCGTGGCCGCTGGCGACAAGAATGTCATCACCTACAAAAAAAGCTTCCAGAAAAAGGGCGAACTGTATCTGACGGCCAGCTACGCCCTGTATGGCGAAATCGACGCGGACACCCTGCCCAACTACCGCCTGTACCAGGTCACGTGGGAAGCGGCGCCGCAACAATACAAGGGCACTGAAGAAGGGCCGGCCGTTACCTACAGCCGGGCCTGGGATGACGGTTCGGTGATTGAGCACGGCCAGTACCGCAAGGGCAAGCGCGAAGGCTTGTGGGTGCGCGATAGCCTGCATGATGGCAAAACCAAAGGCAAATATGTCAACGGCTTGCCCGAGGGACCATGGCATATTGAAGGCCCGCAGCAAATCGAGGATGGCTTGTACCGCAATGGCAAGCGTGTAGGCCGCTGGAATGTCGTCAACTATGCAGGCGCAGACGAAACGACAGGCTTTGACACCTATGTCGCCGACCAGTTGAACGGCCCGTCCGAGCGCAGCATGGGCGGCAAGCTGCTACAGCGCGGCGCCTTTGGCAACGGCCAGTACCAGGGGCCGTGGATCATGGAAGACGGCGCGGGCAGCTTTATCGATGGCCAGCGCGACGGGCCATGGCAACTCAATCTGAAAGACGGCGCCACGCAAAGCGTGAGCTTCGTCAAAGGCAAAAAACAGGGCGAGGCCATCGACCGGGACGCCCACGGTGCGCTACGCCTGCGCGATCATTACCAGGCCGACGTACTCGATGGCGCACGCACGCGCTATCTGGGGCCGGCAGGCAAGGAAGTCGTGGTCTACACGGCGACCTTCCGCAATGGCCAGCTCGATGGGCGCGAACAGGCGTTCGATATTAGTGGCAACGGCAGCGGCAAGATCCTGCGCCTCGACATCCAATGGGACAACGGCAAGAAACAGGGACTCGATGCACGCTACTACCCGGACGGCAAACCGGAACGCCTGACCGTGATCGAGCGGGGCCGGCTGGCCGCACATCTGCGCGACTATTACCCGGATGGCAAGCTGCTCAACGATATCCACCGCTGCTATTTCACCGAATACGGCAGCGAGCGCGATGACGTGTGCGACTACCACCGCACCTACTTCCCGGACGGCAGCCCCGAATACGACTATGTCTTTTTATATGGCGACCGCCAGGAAGGCAAGACCTACTACAAGAACGGTAAAGTAAAAGAAGAATTGCTGGTCGACCGCGCGGCCGATACCTCGGCGTACAACACTTATTATGAGAGCGGCCAGCTGAAATGCACGGAACCGCGCCGTGGCCATGGCAATCGCACGGTCAATGGCAAAGCCATGCAAAGCTATGGCGCTTCCAGCCGCGACGGCGACAGCATCTGCTACCACCCGAACGGCGTCATGGCCAGCATCCGCAGCTACAGCAAGCGCCTGGCACTCGATTGCGGCAAGAAGTTCGACGAAGCGGGCAAGCAAACCTATCCCGGCCCTGAAGGCTGCCCGCCACCGAAGAAAGTGATGTTCAACTTCAGCGAATAATCAAACAATGCTGCCGGCAGATTACTGGCCGGTAGCCAGCTTGCGCTGCCACAGCGCCACGTCGATCATCACGCCGTCGCTGCCCGTATTGCGGATGTACACGCGGTAGCTGCCCCGCCCCAGGCTGCCATCGAGGTAAGCCGTGCGCTCGTTGCGCTGCAAGCGGGCGCCCTTGGCCATCTGGCGGTATTTTTCCACCACGCTGTCGAAACTGGCAAAGCTGCGCAGCGCCACTTCGATGTCGCGCTGCGGCCGGCCTTCCGCCTGGTCCAGCAGATTGTTTTGCTTCTTGCCCTTGAGCGTGAGCGGATAGGCAAACACGCCGGCGCCCGAAGAACTCAGCACCGTCGAATGGGGCAGCAGCAGCGGCAATAGCGAAGGCGGATACACTTGCGGCAGCTGCTCGCGGCGCCATCCCGGCAATTCAGGCTGCGCCAGCACATACTCGACGCTGGCGATCTTTTGCCCGCCAGCGCCTATTTCATCGTCATTGGCGATCAGCGCCAGCATGGGCGGCAATTGCTTCGCCCACGCCAGCAAGGGCGCGGCCTCGCCCACCAGCATGCCTTTTTTATGGAATATCGTCAGCACGGCCTTGGGGTCGGGATTGCACACCTTGAGCAAGGGCTGGCCAGGCTGCGCCTGCAAATGGCAATGGCCGTTGACCAGGCCAAAGGCGATAATCTCGCCGCGCTTGTCGACCAGGATGGCGCCCCGTTCACGGCCCTGATTGCGGTCATTCATCGACGCCAGCAGCTGACGGCCGTCTGGCAGCACGGTGCGGGTGGCGTCGCGCCGGTCGCTGATGGCTTCAAAGGCCTGGTCCAGCACCAGTTCATCATCTTCCGTATAACTGCCGCGCGTATAGCCGAAAAAATCAAACAGCGCGGCGCGCACCTGCGGATCTTCGCTCAAGCGCGGCAAGGGCCCACCGGACAGCAAGGAAGACAAGGTCTTAGCCGCTGGCATCGCCAGGACCGCAGGTGCCGCCGTCGCGCTGGCGGGCTGGGAAAGAACGCAGGACGCTGCCAGCAAGGCGCCGCCCCAAGTGCGGTAGTTTGATAAGGTGATATACATGTTTCTGTCTGTCCGGGATTTGACCGTCTTTCCGGCCACGCATGGCGCGTCGGGGATTCTAGCACGGCGCCAGCGCCCACGCCGCGCCGTTGACCGGCAAAGTGTGTGGACACTACGGCGCCAGGCATCACTATTATTCCGACCTCAATAATGACAATTTAACCAACACCTGCCCAGCTTGCTCTCTTGCCTGGCATGGATGGCACGGGCCATCTGCCTGCCCTTCAAGCCTGCAGGCGTAGCGCCAGCTTCCGGCTGGCCAGGACAGCCAGCCAGCTCAAGCCGCCCGCCAGCAGGCTGAAATACATCGCCCGCAAAGGATGCTGGGGCAGTAAATAAAAAAGTACTACCACACCCAGCGCGGCGCACAGCGGCGGCGGGATGCGGCCGGGCGGCAGCAGCGCCAGCACCAGGTTCGTGCCTGCATAAGCGTAAAACACCAGCAGCCAGGCCTTGGCGCCGGCGATGCCGACCGAACCGAGGCCGCCAAACAGCTGGGTGTACAGATAAAAACCCAGCCAGCTCAAAAAGACAAACAGCAAACAGCCCAGCGCGTGCACGGCCAGGCCGGTGATCCAACGTATCTTCATGGCGTTCCTTGAAAAAAAGCCGGCCCTTTCATCAAGAAAGGGCCGGCTAGTCTACTGCTGCAAAACGGGCTTACTTCGCCGAATTGAGCAGCAATTCGTTCAGGCGCTTGACGAACGTGGCAGGATCGGCCAGCGAACCGCCTTCGGCCAGCAAGGCCTGGTCGAACAGGATGTTGGCCCAATCGCCGAACTTGCCGCCTTCCGCGTCTTCATATTTCAGACGCGCCACCAGCGGGTGGTTCGGGTTGATTTCCAGGATCGGCTTCGATTCCGGCGCGCTCTGGCCTGCTGCTTTCAGCATGCGCAGCAGATTGCCCGACAATTCATTCTCGTCGGCCACCAGGCAGGCTGGCGAATCGGTCAGGCGGAAGGTCACGCGCACGTCCTTGGCCTTGTCGGCCAGGGCGGTCTTCATCTTGCCCACCAGGTCGGCGTAGGAAGTTTCCGTTTCTTCGTGCTCTTTCTTTTCCGCTTCGTCTTCCAGCGCGCCCAGGTCCAGGCCGCCCTTGGCGACGGACACCAGTTCCTTGCCTTCGAAGTCCTGGATGAAGGACAACATCCACTCATCGACTCTGTCCGTCAGCAGCAGCACTTCAACACCCTTCTTGCGGAAGATTTCCAGGTGCGGGCTGTTCTTGGCGGCGGCGTAATTGTCGGCCGTGACGTAATAAATCTTGTCCTGGCCTTCCTTCATGCGCGCCACATAGTCGGCGAACGAGGTGATTTGTTCGTCGCTGTCGTTGGCGGTCGAAGTAAAGCGCAACAGCTTGGCCAGACGCTCCTTGTTGCCCGCATCTTCGCCGATACCCTCTTTCAGCACCTGGCCGAATTCCTTCCAGAAGGTGGTGTACTTGTCTTTTTTATCCTGCTCGTCGGCGTTCGCCAGTTCTTCCAACATACCCAGCACGCGCTTGGTCGAGCCTTCGCGGATGACTTTGACGTCGCGCGATTCCTGCAGGATTTCACGCGAGACGTTCAGCGGCAGGTCGGACGAATCGATCACGCCCTTGACGAAGCGCAGATACGTCGGCATCAGCTGTTCGGCGTCGTCCATGATGAAGACGCGCTTGACGTACAGCTTGATACCGCCGCGCTTGTTGCGGTCCCACATATCGAATGGGGCCTTGGCCGGAATGTACAACAGCTGCGTGTATTCGCTGCGGCCTTCGACGCGGTTATGCGTGTGCGTCAGCGGCGCCTGGAAGTCGTGCGAGACGTGCTTGTAGAATTCATCGTACTGTTCCGGCGTGATCTCGGACTTGCTGCGTGCCCACAAGGCGCTGGCCTGGTTGACGGTTTCCAGTTCGTCCCTGGCGACGGTTTCCTTCTGCTCGTCGTCCCACTCTTCTTTCTGCATCACGATAGGCAGCGAGATATGGTCCGAGTATTTACGGATGGTCGATTTGATCTTCCAGCTCGACAGGAACTCGTCTTCGCCTTCGCGCAGGTGCAGGATGATGTCCGTGCCGCGATTGGTTTTTTCGATGGTTTCGATGCTGTAATCGCCTTCGCCAGCCGATTCCCAGCGCACACCTTCGTTCGCAGCGGCGCCGGCGCGGCGCGTTTCAACCGTGATCTTGTCAGCGACGATAAAGCCCGAGTAGAAGCCCACGCCGAACTGGCCGATCAGGGCCGCGTCCTGCTGCTGGTCGCCCGACAGCTTGCCGAAGAATTCCTTGGTGCCCGACTTGGCGATGGTGCCCAGGTGCGAGATCGCCTCGTCACGGGTCATGCCGATGCCGTTGTCGGAAATGGTGATGGTGCGCGCATCCTTGTCGAAGCTGACCTTGATCTTCAATTCGTGATCGTTGCCATACAGGCCATCGTTATCGATCGCTTCGAAGCGCAATTTATCGGCCGCGTCGGACGCGTTCGAGATCAATTCGCGCAAGAAGATTTCCTTGTTGGAGTACAAGGAGTGGATCATCAGATGCAGCATTTGCTTGACTTCAGTCTGAAAACCCAGGGTTTGCTTTTCGGAGACAGCCATGTTTACCTCATAGTCTTGTGGATGGGACGGATTTTATGGAGTTGGGGATTAAATAATTGATTTCAAGGGCTCTTCGCCAGCTCCCGGTCGAAAAACACCCAGACCTGCTCATCCTGCACCGTGGCCAGGTTCAGGCGCATGCGGGTCGATGGCAGCTGGCGCGGTGAAAACAGGCTGCCGGGCGCCAGCACCAGGCCTTCTGCCAGGGCTTTTTCAGCCAGCACATTGGTGTCGCAGCCGGCATCGGCCCAGACAAACATGCCGGATGGCGCAGGATCAAAACGCAAGCCCGCCTGCTCGATGCGGCGGTAAGTCGCGTCACGCACCTTGTCGAGGCGCGCGCGCAAACGCTCGGCATGCTTGCGGTACTGGCCTTGCGACAGCACTTGATACACCACGCGCTCGCCGATATCGCTGGTAGTCAAGGTTGCCAGCATCTTGCGGTCGGCCAGGCGCTGCGCCCGTTCGGGCGAGGTAGCGATGAAACCCACGCGCAGATTGGCCGACAGGCTCTTGGAAAAGCCGCCCAGGTATATCACGCGGCGCAGCTGGTCCAGCGCTGCCAGCCGCGTGACCGGCTGCCCGCCACCCGGATGCATATCGCAATAGATATCGTCTTCGACGATCAAAAAATCGTGCTGTTCGGCCAGGCGCAGCACCTGGAATGCCTTGGCCGCCGACAGCGAGGTGGAACTGGGGTTGTGCAGCACCGAGTTGATCACATACAGCTTGGGCCGATGCAGGGCCGCCAGTTCTGCCAGCATGGCGATATCGGGGCCGTCGGCCAGGCGCGGAATGCCGATCACGCGCATGCCCATGGCCGCAAAGGCGCCGAACATCAGCCAGTACGCAGGGTCGTCGACAAAGATGGTGTCGCCGGGACGGGCAAATTCACGCGCCACCAGGTCCAGCGCCTGCATCACGCCCACCGTGGTGACAATCTGCTCGGGCGGACACGCGACTTCCAGGCCCGCCAGCTTCAGTTGCAGCTGCTGGCGCAGCGGCAAGAAGCCTTGCGGCATGCCATAGCTGAGCAACAGGGAGCCGGGCTGGCGCGCCACGTCGCGCAGGGCGCGCGCCACCAGTTCGCCATCGAGCCATTCATTGGGCAGCATGCCGGAACCGGGCGCATGATGGGGCGGCTTCTGGCGAAACATATTACGGATCAGCCACACCACATCCATGGCTTGCGCAGCCACCTCAGGCTGTGGCGCAGGCATGTTCAGCGCTGAGCGCTCGCGCACAAAGAAGCCGGCGCCACGCCGCGATTCCAGATAATCGAGTCCCACCAGCTTGTCGTAGCTGGCCACCACCGTGGCGCAAGACACGTCCAGGCTGGCGGCGCACTGGCGTATCGATGGCATGCGCGCGCCGCCGCGCAGCAAGCGGTCATCGATGCGGGCCACCACCGAACGCACGATCTGGTCGATCAGGGTTTCGCCCGAGGTGCGTGACAAGAGGCTCAGCGGTGCTATCAGTGTATTGCCCATGCGACCATTACAGTATAGAAAATTATAGGATCAAGTGTATTTGTACTGTACTGCTATTCAGACCTAGCATAGCAGCATACCGTTCACAAATCCACGCCTTGCTCCCCACTATCGAAACCATGACATCGCACACCCAGCTTGTTTCCCCTCCTTCCCGCCTGGCCGACGACCGCAAGGGCCTGTTACTGGGCCTGACGGCCGTCGCCATGTTCAGCCTGACCCTGCCTTTTACGCGCCTGGCCGTGGCCGAACTGGCCCCCGCCTTCGTGGCGCTGGGCCGCGCCCTGGTGGCTGCTTGCCTGGCGGCCTTATGGTTATGGCATCAGCGCGCGCCCCTGCCCCGGCGCGAGCAGTGGCTGCCGCTGGCCTTGGTGGCGCTCGGTTGCGTGGTGGGTTTTCCCTGGCTGACCTCGATCGCCATGCGCAGCCTGCCCGCCTCGCATGGCGCCGTACTGGTCGGCATTCTGCCGCTGGCCACCGCCGTCTTCGCCGTGCTGCGCGGCAAGGAACGCCCATCGACCGGGTTCTGGCTGATGGCGCTGGCCGGCACGGCGCTGGTGGTGCTGTTTGCCCTGCGTCAAGGCGGCGGCAGTTTTCATCTGGCCGACTTGCTGATGTTCGCCGCCGTCATACTGGGCGCGCTCGGTTACGCAGAAGGCGGACGCCTGGCGCAAAGCATGCCCGGCCAGCATGTGATTTCCTGGGCGCTGGTGCTGGCGGCACCGTTCGTGCTGCCGCTGGTGCTGTGGCTCTCCTGGCCGCAACGGGCGCTGCTGTTGCAAGCGAGCGCCACGGCCTGGCTTGGTTTTGCCTATATTTCCGTGTTTTCCATGTTTATCGGTTTCTTTTTCTGGTACCGGGGCATGGCGCTGGGCGGCGTGGCGCGCGTGGGGCAAACCCAATTGCTGCAACCGTTTTTGACCCTGCTGGGCGCCGCGGTGCTGCTGGGCGAAGCGCTGGAAGTGTCCAGCCTGCTGTTTGCCGGCGCCGTGATCGCCGTGGTGGCGGCCGGGCGCAAGCTGAAATAGCCTGTTGTCATTTTGCGATATCCATTTGAAACGCCAACCAAGCACCAAAGCACAGTCTGGCCGTACAATATGGCGGTAATGGGGCGACGCCTACCCGGCGCCGCTTTATCGACGGCCGCCATAAGCGGACCATAAAAAACCAGCCGGCGCAGCTCGGCATCTTCCATGAGACACGTATGAAAATTGAAAATCCAAATCCCATCCAATGGCGCTTTTCTGAACGCGCGGAGCAATTAAAAAGCTCTTTCATCCGCGAAATTTTGAAGATCACGCAGCGCCCCGAGATCATTTCCTTTGCCGGCGGCCTGCCCTCGCCCGCCACTTTCCCCGTCGAGGAAATGAAAACTGCTTTCGACAAGGTCTTGTCCAACAATGGCAAGGTCGCCCTGCAATACGGCCCCACCGACGGTTATCCGCCGCTGCGCCAGTGGATCGCCGATACACTGTCGACCGATGGCAGCCGGATCTCGCCGGAACAGGTCTTGATGACCTCCGGCTCGCAGCAGGCGCTGGACTTGCTGGGCAAGGTGCTGATCGATGAAGGCAGCCGCGTGCTGGTGGAAACCCCCAGCTACCTGGGCGCATTGCAGGCATTTTCCGTCTACCGTCCCGAATTCGTTTCCGTCGAAACCGACGAGCACGGCCTGGTGCCGGCCTCGATCGATCCGGTCGCCGATGGCGCACGTCTGCTGTACGCGCTGCCGAACTTCCAGAATCCGACGGGCCGCAGCCTGTCCGTGGCGCGCCGCGTCGAACTGGTGGAAACCTGCGCCCGCCACGGCTTGCCGCTGATCGAGGATGATCCTTACGGTGCGCTCAGCTACAAGGGCGAGCCGTCGCCAAAAATGATCAATATGAACCCGGACGGCGTGATCTACATGGGTTCGTTTTCCAAGGTGCTCACGCCGGGCATCCGCCTCGGCTACGTGGTGGCGCCGCTGCCGCTGGTGCGCCGCCTGGAACTGGCCAAGCAGGCGGCCGACCTGCACACGGCGCAGCTGACGCAGATGGTGGTGCATGAAGTGATCAAGGATGGTTTCCTTGATCGCCATATCCCCAGCATCCGCACGCTGTATGGCAATCAATGCCAGGCCATGCTCGATGCGCTCAAGGAACACTTCCCGGCCGGCGTCACGTGGACCCACCCGGAAGGCGGCATGTTCATCTGGGTCACCCTGCCGAAACATATCGACGCCATGCAGCTGCTCGATGAAGCCATCGCCCACAAGGTCGCTTTCGTGCCCGGCGCGCCGTTCTACGCCAACCAGCCGGAAACGAACACCCTGCGCCTGTCGTTCGTCACCGTGCCGCCGGAACGCATCCGTGAGGGCGTCGCCATCCTGGGCAAGCTAATCGCCGCCAAGGTGTAAGTCTCCCCGCCTGCCCGGCGCACTGCCGGGCAGCACCCTCTTCCTGCTTTTCCTTTTGTAGTTTTCCTACAAAAGTTCCTCACGACAGCACAGCAAAAGTAACAATATTATATTTTTTATCACATAAAAACGATGCATTTTTTTCACCCAATCAATTAGCAAAGCGGTATCATCTGCTCAAATTGGAATCAAGTCAGCCTTTACTACACGTGTACAGATGCCCGGCCCGTCATAGGCCTGGAGGCAACACTCCTGGCACCGCCCACCCGCCCGATGCGATGTGCGGCTGCAGCGATTCCAGGGTTCGGCAATACCGAAAGTGCAGCAAATGCTGGCCTGGTGCAGCTCATCAGATAGAGGCCGGTAGCAATGAAACCAGGCAGTGTGGATTTTTCCCAACGGCATGAAGCCGCCATCTTGATCGTCGATGATGCGCCAGCCAATCTTGATCTGCTGCGCAAGTCCATGAGCGAACAGGGTTATCAAACCTATGTGGCCACGTCTGGCGAGCGCGCTTTGACCATCGCTCAGCGCGCCCAGCCTGACCTGATACTGCTCGACGTGCTGATGCCGGACATGGATGGCATCGAGACCTGCCGCCGGCTCAAGCAGCATCCGCTGACGCAGCGCATCCCCGTGATCTTCATGAGCGCCAGGACGGAGACGGATGATGTGGTGGCCGGCTTCGATGCGGGCGCCGTCGACTATATCGCCAAGCCGCTGCGTCTGGCCGAAGTCTACGCCCGCGTGCGCGCCCAGCTGCAAATCCGCAGCAATAATGAAACCCAGCAGGAACAGGCCGAGCGCCTGCGCACCATCGTCAACAATATGGCCGAGGGTTTGCTGATCATCGAGGCGGACGGGCGCATCCAGTACACCAATCCGGCCTGCGACCAGTACCTGGGCTACCGTGAAAATGAGCTGGCCGGCCACTCTATCGGCGAGCTGCTCAGCCCTTTGGTGACGCAGGAATATCTCGATTATTTCGCCATGTATGCGGCCAATCCCGAGACGGCGCACAAGCATGGCACGCGCGAAGTGGCGATCCGCCACCGCAATGGCGACAGCTTGAGCATGGACCTGACCCTGACACCCATGTATCTGCGCCAGCCCCTGTATATCGGGCTGCTGCACGATATTACCCATCACAAGCAGTCGGAAGATGCGCTGCAGCGGGCCGCCTACCTCGATTCGCTGACCAAGATCGCCAACCGCCGCCATTTCGACACTTTCCTGGAAAAAGAATGGCAACGCGCCGTGCGCAATGGCAGCGCGCTATCGCTGGTGGTGCTCGATGTCGACCATTTCAAGCTGTATAACGACAGCCTGGGCCACCCGGCCGGCGACGCCTGTCTGCAGCAGGTGGCGCAAGCGATCGACACGCACGCCTGCCGCCCGGGCGACCTGGCCGCGCGCTATGGCGGCGAGGAATTCGTCATGCTGTTTTCAGAGACGGAAGCCGACGGCGCCATGCTGCTGGCCGAAGCCATACGCGGCCACATCGAAAGCCTGCAACTGCCCCACCCCCGCTCGCCCACTTCGCCATGGATCACCGTCAGCATCGGCGTGGCGACCATCCACCCGCACCAGCTGGACGACCGCGCCACCTTGTTCGTCGCCGCCGACCGCGCCCTGTACGTGGCCAAGGAAGGCGGCCGCAACCAGGTCCGCGCTACCCGCTCGGGCAGCACAGCCTGGGAAACCGTCAAGGCATTGGTACTGCGTTGATACCGCAGCAGCAGCAGCAGCAGCAGCAGCAGCAGCAGCAGCAGCAGCAAGGCTAGCAGCAAGAGCAGGAGTACACCCAAGACCTGTGCAAAGGCTTTCGGGCCTAGCGGGCCTGAAAAATGTCGAGGGCAAGGCGCAGCGACGCAGACAGTACGCATGTACGGCAAGGAGCTGCAACGCCGCCCTCGGCATTTTCTCAGGCCCGCGACTCTGGCCCGCCATTTTTAAAGCTCTACAGATCAAAACTTCCGCGACAAACTCAACTTGGCATTACGCCCCACCCCCGTCACCGCTTCACTCAGATAAGGCTTGTAGTCGCGGTTAAAGATATTATCGACCGTCAACCGCACTTCCGTGCCGCGCCAAATGCCTTGCGTGCCATTCCACGAAGCAAACAGGGTATGCAGCGCATAACCGGTCGATGGCGGCAGGCGGTAGAAGCTGCCCTTGGGCAAGACGCGGTCCTGCCTGGCGACGAAGCGGCCTTGCCAGCCCAAGCTCGCGCCTTGGTCGGGAAAGCGCCAGCCCAGGCCCGTCATCAGCTTGTCCGGCGCCATGGTCGATACGGGTTCATCCTGGCCCCATGGGTCGCGCTGGGTACCGGTGCGGGTGCCGTACTGCATCGACAGCGAGGCGCTGGCGTACAGGCGCGGCGTGTTGTAGTAGGACTCCAGCTCCACGCCTTCGGTACGGTAGCCGGCCAGGTTGCGGTAGTCGGACAAGGCCGGCGGCACCTTGCCCGAACCGGGCACATAGCCTTCGATCAGCACACCCAGGCGCGGGCCGATATTGTCGCTGACACGGTTGCGGTAAACAGTCAGGCGCACTTGCGCATCGTCGCGTTCCAGGAACAGGTTCTGGCGATGGACCATCGCGCCCATGCGCACGGCGGTCACGCGCTCGACCGCCAGGTTGCGGCTGGTGCCAGGCGTCGAGGAACCCAGCTTGTCCGACACATAGTATTCATTCGAAAACATCTCGTCGATGGTGGGCGCGCGCCAGGTGCGGCTCAAGTCGCCGAACAGCGCCAGCGTGCTGTTGGCTTTCCAGAACAGGCCCAGGCGCGGCGACCAGTCTTCATGTGTCTTCTCGCTGAAATCGTGACCGGCGGCCGCTAACGGGCTGTTATAGCGCGAGGCCTTGTTCGGCACGCCTTCGGTAATGACGCGGTCATGGCGCAGCGCCGCCGTCACCGTCAGGCCGCCATAAGTCATTGCATCCTGCAGGTAGAGGCCCTGCGTTTCCTGGCGTCCGGCCGGCATGTAATACGGCTGGAAGTAACCATAGTTATAGGTCGGGTCCTTCAACGCCGAAGGCGACGGGTAATACATCAGGGTGTCGCGCACATTCTTGTGCCATTGCAGACCTGTTTGCAGCAGGTGCGACCAGCTGCCCGTGTTAAATACGCTTTCATTGCGCACTTCGGCGATGCGGTCAGTGTATGTCGCCCAGCTCTCGTTGCCCAGCGAACCGAGGTAGGAACCCTGCGAGGCCGATGGCAAACGCGTATCGTGCTGGTCGGTGTGCGAATAGCCGGCGCTGGCCGTCAGCTTGACCCAGGGGTTATCTTGCGGCGCATACTGCCATTTCACGGAATAGGTATCGTCGTGCTGGTCGCGGTAGACAGCCTTGCGCTGCCACGCTTCTTCCAGGCCGTACTTCTTGATTTCCGCCTCGGTTGGCGTCGGCACGTCTTCGCCCATGGCGGCGAATGGCCCCCAGCCGGTGCTGCCGCTCTTCATCGCGGTCAGGGTCAGCAACTGTTCGCTGCTCGGGCGCACGTTCAGCTTGGCCAGGCTCGATGGCGCATCGATGGCCGAGAAGCGGAACACCTTGCCATCGGGTTTGCGCAGATCGTCCGACTTGCGCTGGGTGGTGTAGGCCATGGCGTCGAAACGGCCATCTTCCGTGCGGCCATACACGGCCACGGTGGCGTCGTTTTCAGCGTTATTGCTGTGGCGCGCATATTTGACGAAGGCGCCCACCTTGGCGTCGCCCTCCAGCATGTCTTTCGCGTCCTTGGTCTCGACCGTGATCACGCCGCCAAAACCGCCATTGCCATACAAGCTGGTATGCGCGCCCTTGTTCACTTCGATCTGCTTGATCAGTTCGGGCTCGATGAAGATGGAACCCTGACGGTATTTCTCGAAGCCCTTCGGCACGCCGTCGAGAATGACTTTCACGTCCTGCACCTTGCTGAAACCCCAGATATTGAGGCTCTGGCCACTGGGGCGCGCCGTGCCGGACATATCCACGCCGGGCAAGGTATCGAGCAGGGAAGCGACATTGTCGGCTTGCTGGCGTTCGATGTCGGCCGTGTTGAGGTAGGAGCGGCCCGCCGTGCCGGCGTTGATGGCGTCGCCGAACACGCTGATGGGCGCCAGTTGCTGCTCATTGCTTGCGTCGTCCTTGCTGTCGATGGCCCAGGCATTCGCGCCCGCCGCGCCCAGCATCAGCGCCAGCGCGGCGGCCAGCGGCTTCATATTGATATGGATATTTTTATGGGATTTCATTGCATTCCTTGCCTGTCTTAATGCTTCTGTGGTGAAAAACGCTGGGCAGAGGAAATGGCTGGCAGTGCACTATCAGGCGGCGGCGTAGAGGGCAACGTTGCGGCGGTGCTCTGCCCGCGCGGACGCGTGCCGGTGGCTCACTGGCATCGCAGTGCATGCACCGTGGGTAAAGTTGCCTGGGTGAAATGCGTTGCACATCATATATCAGATGAGAATGATTCGCAATATCATTTGTCCTGAGTTTATAAAATACTGGCATAGGGCAAGACATCTGCCGTCGCCACTGCGTGCGGCCCATGGCCGGCGTCTTTTCTGGCTATACTGGCGCAGGTACAGCTCCCACGATGACCTCAACCCGCAATGCAAAGGATTAATATGCAACTCAAAGACAAAGTCGCACTGATTACCGGCGCCGCCAGTGGTATCGGCAAGGAAATAGCCATTGAATATGCGAAACAGGGCGCGAAGGTCGTCATCGCCGACCTGGCGCTGGACGCGGCCAACAAGACCGCCGATGAAATCAAGCAATCAGGCGGCCAGGCCTTTGCCGTCGCCATGGATGTCACCAGCGAGGAACAAGTCGACAAGGGCGTGGCAGACGCTGCAGCCCACTTCGGCGGCATCGACGTGCTGATCAGCAACGCGGGCATCCAGATCATCAGCCCGGTCGTCGACTACCCGTTCGAGCAATGGAAGAAGATGCTGGCGATTCACCTGGACGGCGCCTTTTTGACCACCCGCGCCTGCATGCGTGAAATGATCAAGGGCGGCCGCGGCGGCGCCATCATCTACATGGGTTCGGTGCACTCGCATGAAGGCTCGCCCTTCAAGAGCGCCTATGTGGCGGCCAAACACGGCTTGCTGGGCCTGGCCAAGGTGGTGGCCAAGGAAGGCGCGAAAGACCATATCCGCGCCAACGTCATCTGCCCCGGCTTCGTGCGCACGCCGCTGGTCGACAAGCAGATACCCGAACAGGCAGCCCAGCTGAAGATCAGCGAAGAAGACGTGATCAAGAAAGTGATGCTGAAAGACACCATCGACGGCGAATTCACCACCACGCAAGACGTGGCGGAAACGGCCGTGTTCCTGGCCGCCTTCCCGTCGACGGCCCTAAGCGGCCAATCCATCGTGGTCAGCCACGGCTGGTTCATGCAGTAAACCCGGCAGTAAATTAGCACCGGGGTCCGACCCGCCGGGTCGTACCCCAGCAGTTGGAGTGCCTGTTCTAAACGGATGCATCATGGCGCCGCTCCAGCTTGAACAGCGCCATCGCCTGTTCCAGCTTCAGCGTCTGCGCCTGCAGTTCGGCCGAGGCGGACGCCGACTGTTCCACCAGCGCCGCGTTCTGCTGCGTTACTTCATCCATCTGCGTCACAGCCCGGTTCACCTGGCCTATGCCATTGCTTTGCTCGCGCGAAGCGGAGGCGATCTCGGCCATGATGCCGTGCACGCCCTGCACCGCGCCCAGCATTTCCGCGCTGCTAGCGCCCGCCTGGGCCGCCAGTTGTGCGCCCGCTTCCACCTGCGCCAAAGAAGCCGTGATCAGCTGCTTGATTTCGCTGGCGGCCAACGAGCAGCGCTGCGCCAGGCTGCGCACCTCGCCTGCCACGACGGCAAACCCGCGCCCCTGGTCGCCCGCGCGCGCCGCTTCCACGGCCGCATTCAGGGCCAGGATATTGGTCTGGAAGGCGATACCCTCGATAATGCCCGTAATATCGCCGATCTTCTTCGAAGAGGCATTAATCTCGGCCATCATATTCACCATCTGGCCGACAATTTCGCCGCCCTTGCCGGCCAGGCCATGCGCCTTGCCCGCCATGTCGCTGGCCTGCACGGCATTGCCGCTGTTTTGCTGCACCGTGGCCGCCAGTTGCTCCATGCTCGACGCCGTTTGCTGCAAGGCCGAGGCCTGCGCTTCCGTACGGCCCGACAAGTCCATATTGCCGGCCGCGATTTCACGGCTGGCCACGCTGATTTGCAAAAAGTTACCGCGCACATCGCCGACGATGGAGTGCAGGTTCACGCGCAATTGCCGCAAGGAACGCAGCAACTGGCCCATTTCGTCGCGCCGCTCGGTGCCCACTTCCTGCGTCAAATCGCCACCCGCCATCACGTCGCAGGCCTTGCGCGCCTGGCGCAAAGGACGCAACACATTGCTGTGCAGCGCATGCCAGAAGCCTGCCAGTACCAGCAGCGCCAGCAAGGACAAAGCCGTGACCCAGCCTAAAGCCGCCGCCGGCAGCAAGCCCGCATTCCAGGCCAGTTGCAGCAACAGCACCAGGCCCAGGAAACCCAGATTCGACCCTATGCGTTTGGCCAGCGCCATCTCGCGCAAACGCAGCAGCCTGGCCAGCCACCCCGTGCGCATGGCTGCTCCCTGGCGAAGGACGATACCGTGCGCCTGCCCCGCCTTGATGCGCGCATACAGATCGGCCGCTTGCGCCACCTGCTGGCGGGTCGGCTTGGTGCGCACCGACATATAGCCGACCGCCTGGCCATCCTCGACCACTGGGGTGACGTTGGCCAGCACCCAGTAATAATCGCCATTCTTGCAGCGGTTCTTGACCATGCCGCTCCACGAGCGCCCCGAGCGGATGGTGGCCCAGAAGTCGGCAAAGGCTTCGACCGGCATGTCGGGATGGCGCAGTATATTCTGCGGTGCACCGATCAGTTCTTCGGCGCTATAACCGCTGACGGCGATGAAATAGGGATTGGCGTAGCTGATATTGCCTTGCAAGTCGGTAGTCGAGACGATGGTCTCGGTATCGCTCAGATTGATCTCGGTATCGCTGACGGGAAGATTGAGACGCATGGTCATTCCTCGGCTGTCGCCCGTGCAGCGGCGGTGAAAGGGCACATGGCAGGCCGGCAAGGCGCCAGCCTGTCGTGTGCGACACACCATTCATTCTAATATTGAATTATTGATCTGGTAGCAATTTCTGCATGCCGCCAGCCCGTCTCAGCGCGGCACGTAGCGCCAGTTGCCGGCTTCGAGGGTAAATGTCAGCTCGGTCTTGATATCGTCAGGGCGGCCAGGCACGCTCAGGATGGTGTCGCACTGCAGGTAACCGGAGCTGCGTTTCACTTCACAGTTATTGATGGCCTTGACCTGCATGGTGGTTTGCGCTTCCTGCATCTGCTGATCCTTGGCCGCCTCGGGATTGTTGGCCACTTCCTGTTTCGCCCAGGCGCGTATCAGCGCTTGCGCCTCGGCTGGCGCCGGCCCCGCGAACTGGGCGTGCTTGCGCTCGACACCCACCCAGGTATCGCCCTCCTGGCGCAGCGGCAAGACAGTAAAACCATCGCGCATGCCGGCGCTCATGCGCACCAGGCAGACTACCTCACCCTTGAACTCGGGCTCTTGCGCCTGCTGGCAACCCTGCAGGCTGGTGACTTTGACAGGAATCGGTACAGACGATTTTTGCTTTGCTACCCCAGCCTGCACGGCAGCGTTGATTTGCTCTTGCGTGGGCATCGCTGCGGCGTGGACGGGCAAGGCGGCGAACAGGGTGGCGGTGGTCAGGGCAATGGTGGTCAGGCGCATGGAAGAAACTCGTCAAAAAAAGAAGCGCACTCTAGCACTTTTCAAAAAAGCAGGGTTTCCGTTAGCGCAATACATCAAGGCAGCCGTGGCGCTAAAACCCGCTAAGGCCAGCGCTTTATTGCTATGATACTGGCCTGCCGGCGGTACAGCCGGTTACGTCTATATCAAATTAATAACGTCGTAATAAAAACGGGAGTTCGAATGAGTTTACGTCTGCTGCTCTTGGGAGCATTCAGTGCCGCCATGGCCACCACGGCCGCCGTCCCGGCGCTGGCCGCGCCGCGCGGTTTCACCGTCGAAGACATGGTCGCCATGGAACGGGTCGGTCACCCCGTCCTGTCGCCAGACGCCACGCGCGTGGTCTACACGGTGCGCAGCACCAACCTGGACAAAAATCGCGGCAACACGCAACTGTGGCTGATCGATTTGCGCGCGCCAAATGCGGCGCCACGCCAGCTGACGCGCGGCGAAGCGAGCGCCAGCGATCCTGAATGGTCGCCCAACGGCGACGTGATCTACTTCCTGTCCGGCCGCTCCGGTTCCTCGCAAGTGTGGCAACTGCCCTTGAGCGGCGGCGAAGCATCGAAAGTCACCGACCAGCCGCTGGACGTGGACACCTTCCGATTGTCGCCACAGGGCGACCGCCTGGCCTTCAGCATGGGTGTTTTCCTCGATTGCGCCGACATCGCCTGCACCAAAAAACGCCTCGATGACAAGGCGAAGAACAAAGCCAGCGGCATGATCTTCAACGAGCTGTTCGTGCGCCACTGGGACACCTGGGCCGATGGCCGCCGCAATGTGCTGTACTCGGCGCCTATCGACACAACGGGTAAAGTCAGCGCCACGCCGGTCAGCCTGAGCGGCACGCTCGATGGCGACACGCCATCGAAACCATTCGGCGACAATGGCGAATACCATTTCAGCCCGGACGGCAAGACAGTCGCTTTCTCGGTGCGCGTGGCCGGCCGCACCGAATCGTGGTCGACCAACTTCGACGTCTACACCGTGCCGGCCATCGGCGGCCAGGCGCCACGCAACCTGACGCCGGAAAACCCGGCCTGGGACGCGCGCGCCACCTATTCGCCAGACGGCCGCACCCTGGCCTACGTGGCCATGACCAAGCCAGGCTTTGAAGCAGACCGTTTTCACCTGGTACTGATGGATGTCGCCAGCGGCAAGAAACGCACCCTGGCTGATGACTGGGACCGTTCGGTCGCCGACTTCCGCTGGACGCCGGATGGCAAGGGCTTCCTGGTCGCTGCCGATGATATCGGCCAGCACCGTCTGTTCCATATCGACGCCGCCAATGGCAAGGTCGCCGCCCTGACGGGCAAGGGCGCCGTCGGCGAATTCGACGTGCGCGGCAATACCATCGTGCTGACCCACGCCAGCCTGGCTGGCGGCGCGCAGCTGTACTCGCGCAAGCTCGATGCAAAGACCGACACCGCAGCAATGGTGCAGCTAACCAAGCAAAACGCGGCAGCGCTGGCTGACGTGCGCTTCGGCGAATACGAGCAGTTCTCGTTCGCCGGCGCCGATGGCGAAACCGTCTACGGCCACGTGATGAAGCCATGGAACGCCAAGGCCGGTGAAAAATATCCGATCGCCTTCCTCGTGCATGGCGGCCCGCAAGGCAGCTTCGGCAACAGCTGGAGCTACCGCTGGAATCCGCAAGTGTATGCGGGTGCCGGCTACGCCACCGTCTTCATCGACTTCCACGGTTCGACCGGCTATGGCCAGAAGTTCACCGATTCGATCAGCGGCGACTGGGGCGGCAAGCCTCTGGTCGACCTGCAAAAAGGCCTGGCGGCGGCCGTGCAGAAATTCCCATGGCTGGACCGCGAGCGCAGCTGCGCGCTGGGCGCTTCCTATGGCGGCTACATGATGAACTGGATCGCCGGTAACTGGCCGGATGGCTTCAAGTGCCTGGTCAACCATGACGGCGTATTCGACAACCGCGCCATGTACTACTCGACCGAAGAACTGTGGTTCAACGAGTGGGAAAATGGCGGCCCGTACTTCGACGCAGCGGACAAGCACGAGAAATTCAATCCCGTGAACTACGTCAAAAACTGGAAAACGCCAATGCTGGTGGTCCAGGGCGACCTCGACTTCCGTATCCCGACTACCCAAGGCCTGGGCACGTTCACGGCGCTGCAACGCCAGGGCATCCCGAGCAAGCTGCTGGTGTTCCCGGACGAAAACCACTGGGTACTGAAGCCGGCGAACTCGCTGCTGTGGCATCACACGGTGCTGAACTGGCTCGATACCTACATTAAAAAATAATGTAGTCCCAGCTTGAAAACAAAAACCGCACCGCTCGCGCCGTGCGGTTTTTTTACGCCTGCGCCAGCCTGGCGCGGGCAAAGTCGATAAAGGCGCGCAAGGTGGCGGGTGTCTGGCGGCGGCTGGGGTGGTACAGATAAAAGCCTGCGGACGGTGGCGACCAGTCGCCCAGCAAAGTCTGCAAGCGGCCCGACTGCAATTCGGCCTGCATCCACTGCTCCGTCCAGACGGTAATGCCCAGGCCATCGACGGCTGCCTGCAGGGCGACGGCGCAATCGTTGACGATCAGTGAGCCTTTCACGGCCAGCTCGAAACGCTCGCCATCCCTGGCGAACTCCCAGTGATACAGGGAAGCGAGGCCCGGACGGCGCCAGTTGATGCAGCGGTGCCGGACCAGTTCTTCGGGCGTGGCTGGCGCGCCATGCGCCTGCAGGTAAGCGGGCGAAGCGACGGCGACCTGGCGCAGCTCAGGGCCCAGCGCCACGGCGATCATGTCCTGGTCGATGAATTTACCGAGGCGTATGCCGGCGTCAAAACCGTGGGCAAAGATATCGCCCACGCTGTCGTCGCTGCTCAGGTCCAGCACGATGTCGGGATAAGCGGCCTGGAAGTCGGCCAGCATGGGCTGGATGATATGCAAAATGGCCATTTGCGGCGCGCAGATGCGCACCGTGCCCACAGGCTTGGCGCGAAAGTCGTTGACCTGTTCAATCGCCGCGTCCAGTTCCAGGAACAGCGGCGCCAGGCGGCTGTACAAACGGGCGCCCGCCTCGGTCTGCGTCACGCTGCGCGTGGTGCGGTTCAGCAAACGCACGCCGAGCCGCTCTTCCAGGCGGCGTATGGTCTGGCTCAGGGCTGACGGCGAAACAGCCAGTACTTCGGCAGCACGCGCAAACGTGCCCAGTTCAGCCACCGCGGCAAATGCCTTCAACTCGCTAAATTCGCTGCCGCGCATGGCGTCTCCCCACTAAAACAAGCCGATGATGTATTGCCAGCTTCAGAACCCATGTCAATTATAGGATATTGTTGACAGAGACTTTGACGCCCACAATTCCTGCATCCCTATCCGATGCGAGAACCGCCATGCAAACCCAGCCAACTTCCATTCACGCCAGCGCCATCGCCGGCGCCCTGCCCGCCGTCGCCGGACGCTTGCTGCTCAAGGGCGGCACCATCATCAGCATGGACCCCGCCATCGGCAACCTGGCGCAAGGCGACCTGCTGATCGACGGCGCGCGCATCGCCGCCATCGCCGCACACCTCGACGTGCCCGGCGCGCAAGTCATCGACGCCAGCAACATGATCATCATGCCTGGCATGGTCGACACCCACCGCCATGCCTGGGAAGGCCAGCTGCGCCGCATCAATCCGAATTCGCCCACGCTGGAAGATTATTGCAACGCCACCCATTTCTCGTTCGCCAAATACTACCGGCCGCAAGACATGTATGTGGGTAATCTGCTCACGGCCCTGGGCTGTATCGACGCGGGCATCACCACGATGGTCGACAATTCGCACAATGCGCGCAGCGGCGCCCATTCCGATGCGGCCATCGAAGCGCTGCGCGACGCCGGCATCCGCGCCGTACACGCGCCCGGCGCGCCACTGACCGGCGACTGGGAGCAGGCGGCCTGGCCGCAAGACCTGGCGCGTCTGCAGGACAAATATTTCCAGGAACCGGAACAACTGCTGTCGCTGGCCATGATGTCGCAGATCGACCGCGACACCTGGGCCGCAGCCCGCGCGCTGGGCCTGCGCATCGTTACGGAATTTTTTGGCAAAGAGATGGCGGGTGAACTGGCGGCGCTGCACCAGGAAGGTTTGCTGGGGCCAGACAATATCTTCAACCATTGCACCGCCCTGCCCGCAGAAGCCTGGGCCATCCTGCGCGAGGCAGGCGTCAATATCAACGTCTGCCCGCGCTCGGATACCCATTACGCGCTGGAAGACGGCATGTGTTCCTACCAGGACGCCATCGGCCACGGCATGAAGCCGGGCCTGAGCGTGGACAATGAAAGCTCGTACAGCGGCGACCTGTTCATGGAAATGCGCGTGGCCTTTTACCTGCAGCGGGCCACCACGCAAGCGCGCCGCCATCATGCGCATGGCGCCCACTGCCAGCATGGCGAACATGCGCTGATTCCCGAACCCGTCATGCTACGCAGCCTGCTCGAAGCGGCCACCATCGACGGCGCCGCCTGCGCAGGGCTGGCCAGCCAGGTGGGCAGCCTGTCCATCGGCAAGCAGGCCGACATCGTCATGCTGCGCGCCGACGACATCAATCTGTACCCGTCGAACAATGCGCTGGGCACGGTGGTGCATGCGGCCGAGCGGGGCAATATCGATACCGTGATTATCGGCGGGCGCATCCGCAAACAGGGCGGCAAGCTGCTGGGACTGGACATAGCGGCGCTGAAGGCGGCCACCGAAGAATCGCGCAGCCATTTGTTTGCCGCTGCCGGCTATGTGCCCGACATGTTCTCCGAGTCGTTCACGCCACTGGCTTGAAGAGGCACGCCATGTCCACACTGCTTTTTATGATTGCCTTTTGCGCCGGCGCCGCGATTTCCTGCCAGGCCGCCATCAATGGCCAGTTGGCGGGTGCCATCGGCCACAACACCATTGCCGCCGCTCTGTTTTCCTTTTTGAGCGGCAGCGTGCTGCTGGCCGTGATCGCCATAGGGCGCGGCGGCCTGCTGCCCTCGCTGGCTGCCCTGCCCGCCCAGCCCTGGTGGCGCCTGACGGGAGGTTTGCTGGGTGCGGGCGCCATCTTTTGCACGGTCATGCTGGCGCCGCGCATCGGCCTTGGCGCCCTGCTGGCCCTGGTGATCGCTGGTCAGTTGCTATCATCACTGGCCATCGACCATTTCGGCTTGCTGGGCGTGGCCGTGCGCCAGGTCTCCTGGCTGAAAATGACAGGCGCCGCCGTGATGCTGGGCGGCGTGCTCTTGACCTTGTTCAGCGACCGGCTCACGGCTGCCTGACAAGCTTTCGTGCGTAATCAATACGTGTTAAGGGCCTTGGCGAACTTGACGATCCATAGCCGGCTTGGACGTTCGCGGTCGTCGCCACGCGCCACGCGGATGCTGTTGGCGGCGTTGCAGCCGGCAGCACTGCTGGTGATGATGACGCCATTCGCATCGACCGTGCACTTGGTGACGTCGGCATCGGCCACTTCCAGGCCGGCAGCGTCGAAGACCTTGGTCTTCAAGCCGAAGTCGTTGTCATTGGCCAGCGCGATGGTGGAGCCGTCGACCAGCGTCAGGCCTTCCGCTTTTTCTGCCGCCCAGCCGATGGCGTTCAAGTCCAATAACAGCGTTTTCGTGATCGGCTTGACGGTCGACCAGTCGGCGCCGTTGACGGCCACGCCGCCCATGCTGCTTTTTTCCAGGTCCGACGTCGCCGCGTTATACGCCGCTGCAGAAATGTCGGTGGCCGCATTCAGGTCCACCAGCATCAGTTTATTAAATACCTTGCCCGATGGCGCGGCGCCCTGTTCGATGACAAGGAACTTGCCGCCACCCAGCGCCACCATGTCGCCCAGCTTGGCGTTACCCGTGCGGCCATCCTGATAATCCGCCGCATTGATTGGATAAGCATACATCTTGCCGCTGGTGCCCGTCACAGGGTCGAATTCGATCCAGCGCGTGAAGCCGGCAAAGCGCTCGACCTGCTCCGCCTTTTTCGTGACGCTATACATGGCCGTGCCATCGCTCAAGGGGCTTTGCAAAAAGGCGTACAGCTTGTCGTTACTGGCATCGAGGGTCAGGCCTTCCATGCCGCGGTTGGCGCGGCGCTTGGCGAACAGCGCGGGCAAGCCCTTGCCCGGTTCGTACCTGGCCTGGATGACGCCCGTGACTGGATCGAGCTTGACGATGAACGGGCCATATTCGTCGGAAACCCACAGCGCATTGCGCTTCTTGTCAAGGGCGATGGCTTCCGTATCGAGGCCGCCGGCATTGAAGACGGCCTTGCTGGCCGGGTCGAACTTCATGGCGTCCATCACGGGAATTTCAGCCGAATTGCCGACCGCGCCGACCGGCACGGGCAGGCCCGAACTGTTGACACTGGCGCTGACCTTGATCGGCGTGCTGCTTGATAGCACAGCGCCATTCTTGCCCAGCGTGATAATGCCAAACGCGGGCGTGAAACTGGGCGACGGAAATATCTTGCTGCCTATCGTGCCCTTGCCGGCCGGGTCTGGCACCAGCGGGCCATCGCCGTTCGGGCCGCGGTCCGTCAAGCCATAAAACTCCAGGTCGCCATTCGTGTTCGTGCCCTTGAAAGCCAGGCCGGAACCGTAGGATGGCAAGAATCCATTCGGGAATTCGCCCTTGATCCTGGCATTCGTGCCTTCATACGGCACATAAAAACTGGCGGCCGCCTGGATCTGGTAGCGCGTCACCGTCACTTTTACTTCACCGACAGGATGGGCTTGCGTCAGCGTTTCGTTGACGGGCGCGCCAACCTTGGAGGCCAGCGTATCTTCAAAATGCTCGCGCACCAGAGCGCGGCGGTCCGCATCGACGCTGCGGCTGGAAAATTTGCCGCCCAGGCTCGCCAGGTGCGCGGCCAGGGCCGTGTTGAAGGCGGCTGGCGCGGCAGAAAAGTCGAGCGTCTTGCCGGCCAGCGCGGCCTTCACCTCGTTGGTCAGCTTGATGCCGTTCGATGGATCGCTGTCCTCGTCCAGCAATTGCAAGGCCATCAGGCGGTTGATGACTTTTTCATCCTGCACGCTGGTACTGGCGGCCAGCGCCAGCGGCGTCACGACGGTATTGCACAAGGTGCTGCCCAGCGCCAGGCCACCCACGCTGAAGCTCACCGTATCGCCAGGGTTGCACGTGAATTCCCCCTTGGCGCCGGTGCTGGCCTTGGCCGCGCTGCCCGCCACATACTCAAGGCCCTCCACCGCGCCATCGAGGAAAACGCCGGACAACGCCACCGGCTTGGCCGGCTCCGGCGTGCTGTCGCTGCCGCCACAGGCAGCCAGGCACAGGCCGGCCGCCAGGGCCAGCAAGCTCAATTTCAAATGGGGTGTGGTGACAGCGTGCATGCGGGCCTCGGTATAGGAATCGAAGCGGCAAGCCTACCGTAATAAAGTGACAAGCAGATGACAAAAAGACAGTAACTATGCCACTGCCTGTCCTGCAGCCATCGCATCGGGCGGACCGCCGATGCCGCCGAAGCGGCCGTCGGCCTGGCGGCGGAATTGTTTCGGCGTCACGCCTTTCACTTGCAGAAAGCGGCGGTTGAAATTGGCCACGTTCTGGAAGCCCACGTCGTAGCAGACGTTGACGACATACTGGTCGGTGTCCATCAGCAGCTGGCAAGCCTTGTTGATGCGCAAACGGCTGATAAAGTCGGTAAAGCTGTTGCCGGTGGCCTTGCGGAAGAAACGCGAGAATTTACTGAGCGACATGCCCACCTGCTCGGCCAGCATTTCCGCCGATATCGGCTCGCGGTAGTTTTCCGTGATGTAGTTGAGGACCGAATTGACCTTGGCCAGGGTGGCGTCGTCTTCGTAAGAACGCATGGAAGCGCTCGACAGCAAACGGTAATTGGCCGTGCGCGCCAGCTTGCCCATGAATTGCACGAACTCGGCGAAACGCTCGGCGCCGTGCGTGGCGCGGATGCGCTGCAAGTGCTGCTCGGCTTCGGCGCCCATGCCGAAAAACTCCACGCCATAGCTGGAACGCTCGAGCAGCGGCAGGATTTCGCGCAGTTCAGGGATGCAGCGCGCAGCGCCCGCCAGCGGCGCATGGGCAAACTGCACAATCATGTCGCGCAGGGCCACGCCGCCTTCCGGCACCACGTTCGAGATCCAGTTATGCGGCAAGCGCGGCCCCGTCAGCACCAGGTGGCCAGGCGAAAATTCGCCGATATAGTCGCCCACGAACAGCCGCCCGCTGGTGGCGACGATCAGATGCAGCTCGTATTCTTCGTGGCAGTGCCAGCGCACGCGCGTGCTCGGGTAGCCGTGCTGCAGGTAATTGATGATGCCGTCGTAGCTTTCGCGCTCCAGTTCCGGCGGCTTGCGCTCGCCATCCCGGTGCACCAGCCATGTCTGTTCCATGCTCGTCATGATGATAGTCCTGTCCCCTGCCTGTCCGCTCATGCTACCTCAAAATGGGGGCAGCGGCAGCGCTCCCTCATTCGCCATAGCGCCCGGACGCCTGCTGGCGGAACTCCTTGGGCGTCATGCCCTTCAGTTCCAGGAAGCGCCGGTTGAAATTGGCCACATTATTGAAGCCCGCTTCATAGCAGATATTGCTGACGTAGCGCTCCGTTTCCATCAGCAGCTGGCAAGCCTTGTTGATGCGCAGGCGGTTGACGAAGTCGGTGAAGCTGTTGCCGGTGGCGCTGCGGAAGAAACGGGAAAAGGTCCGCTCCGGCATATCGACCTGCTCGGCCAGCTGTTTCAGCGAAAACTGGCTGCTGTAATTGTGCACGATGTAATTGATGGCTGAACTGATGCGCGCCAGGGCCACATCGTCATCGCTCGATTGCATCGGCACGGTCGACAGCAGCTGGTAATCGCTGGTCTGCGCCAGTTCTTCGAGCAAGCTCAGGAATTCGATAAAGCGCGGCAAGCCGCTGATATCGCGGATGCGCTGGAAGCGCCGCAGCGACTGCTCGCTGACGCCAAAAAATTCAATCCCGTGCAAGGCCCGCTGCAGCAGCGGAAACACGGTCTTCAATTCCGGAATCGAGGTCGCCATCGCCGCCAAGGGCGGATGCGCAAACTGGATCACCATGTCGCGCAAGGCCACGCCTTCGGGCGGCGTGTCGAGCGAAACCCAGTTGTGCGGCACCCTCGGGCCCGTCAGCACCAAGTGGCCCGGCGTGAACTGGCCGATATAGTCGCCCACGAAGACTTTGCCGCTGGTTTCCAGGATCAGGTGCAGCTCGTACTCGTCGTGATAATGCCAGCGCACCAGCGGGTTCGGAAAGCCGTGCTCCAGATAGCGGATAAAGCCGAAACTGCCTTTCGGCTCAAAACCGGGCGTGGCGTCACGCTGCTGCTCATGCTCCATCTGCGGCGGCGAGTTGGTCGCTTTGCGAGACATGACGCCCTCCTTTTACAGCACGATGTGTTCGAGCGCGGCGCGCGCGCCCTGGCCGTACAGGCTGGCCAGGGCCTGCGTCACCGCCGCCACAAACACGGGCGACTCGCCCAGTTCGCCGAACAGTTCATGCAGCGACAGCAGCGCCGTGGCGTCTGCCCCGCCCTGCAGCGCCAGCGCGCGCAAACGCTCGGCATACGGATCGTTGAGCGGCAGCGCATTGCCCTGCTCGTCGTGGCCTTCCAGGTAGCGGAACCAGCAAGCCACCGTAAAGCCCAGCAGCTTGATGGCGCGGCCCTGCGCCAGCGCTTCACGCACGGACGGCAGCACGAATTTCGGGATGCGCGCCGAGCCTTCCGTGCCGATGCGGGCCAGCTGGTCGCGCACGGCCGGATTCGAAAAACGCTCGATCAGGGTGGCCTTGTACTGTTCCAGGTCCACGCCTGCCACCGTATCGAGCAGGGGCGTGACTTCATCGTCCATCATGCGGCGCACCAGCGCGCGGATGCCGGCGTCATCCATCGCTTCATGCGCATAGGTGTAGCCGAGCAGCATGCCGATATAGCACAGCGCCTGGTGGCTGGCGTTGAGCAGGCGCAGCTTCATTTTTTCATAGGGCAGCACGTCGTGCGTCATTTGCGCGCCGACCAGTTCCCAGGCCGGGCGGCCATGCGGGAAAGCGTCTTCGATCACCCACTGGCGGAACGGCTCGCACACCACCGGCCAGGCGTCGATGATGCCGAAGCTGTTCCGCACCAGCGCCCGGTGTTCATCGGTAGTGGCCGGCGTGATGCGGTCAACCATGCTGTTCGGGAAGCTGCAATGCGTCGCCAGCCACTGCGCCAGGTCCGCATCGCGCAGGGCGGCAAACGCCAGCAGCATGGTGCGCGTCACATCGCCATTGTGCTGCAGGTTATCGCAGGACAGGATGGTAAAGGGCGCCAATCCGCGCTGGCGGCGCAGCGACAAGGCAGCCAGCAGATAGCCAAACGAGCAGCGCGGCGCCTGCGGGTGCGCCAGTTCGTACACGATGTCCGGGTGGGCGGCGTCAAATTCGCCGGTGCCCTGGTTCACATAATAACCACCCTCGGTGATCGTCAGCGAGACGATGCGGGTACTCGGCGCGGCCAGTTTTTCCAGCACGGCGGCAGGATCGTCGGGGGCGTACAGGTACTCGCCCACGCAGCCGATCACGCGCGCCACGTCGCCGGCCGCGCTACGCTCGACCACCGTATATAAACCGTCCTGCGACTGCATGGCGTCGCGCATGGCCGCGTCAGACGGCAGCAGGCCTACGCCGCAATAACCCCATTGCGCATGGCCTGGCAGGGCCAGCAGATCATCGAGATATACGGCCTGGTGGGCGCGGTAAAAACCACCCACGCCGATATGCACGATGCTGGGCACCAGGGTGTCGCGCGCATAAGCGGGCGCCGTCACATTCGCCGGCAGTTGTGCCAGATTGGCTTGATTCAGATGCAGTGCGCTCATTACAAAACTCCCTTGGCCGCCGCGTAGGTCTTGCCCGCGCGGTCGAAATAATGGACAAATCCAGGTTCAAAAGTCAGGTGCGTCTGCTGGCCCGGCTGCAGGCTGCTGCGCTCGGCGCCGCGCGAGACCACTTGCACATTGTTCGCCAGGCGCACATAGGTCAGGGTTTCCACGCCCAGGGACTCAACCAGTTCAACCGTGACGGGTACGCTGCCCGGCTGCGCCGCGCCCAGGTGCACGTGCTCGGGGCGGATGCCGACGAAGCCGTCCGCCTGGGCCGCGCTGCCCGCCTGCGCCAGCAACTGCGGCGCCGCATCGGCAGGCACCACGTTCATGCTCGGCGTGCCGATGAATTGCGCCACAAAGCGATTCGCCGGACGGTCATACAATTCCAAGGGCGAGCCATGCTGCTCAATTTGCCCATCGCGCAGCACCACCACGCGGTCGGCCAGGGTCATCGCTTCGACCTGGTCGTGGGTGACATAAATAGTGGTGGCGCCCAGTTCGCGGTGCAGCTTGGCGATCTCGATGCGGGTCTGTACACGCAGGGCCGCGTCCAGATTGGACAGCGGTTCATCGAACAAAAACACTTTCGGGTCGCGCACGATGGCGCGGCCAATCGCCACGCGCTGGCGCTGGCCGCCCGACAGTTCCTTCGGCGTGCGCTCCAGGTATTTACCCAGGTCGAGGATGGCGGCCGCCTTGTCGACTTTTTCGCGGATGATCCTGGGATCGACGCCAGCCAGTTTCAAGGCGAACGACATGTTCTGGAACACCGACATGTGCGGATACAGCGCATACGACTGGAACACCATCGCCAGGTCGCGCTTGGACGATGGCAGGCTGGTGATGTCGCGCCCGTCGAGCGACAGCTTGCCGCCATCGATAGGTTCCAGGCCTGCGATCAAACGCAGCAAGGTGGACTTGCCGCAGCCGGAAGGCCCCACGAAGACGACGAACTCGCCCTGCTTGATTTCCAGGTCGATGCCCTTGATGGCGCGGTGCTCGCCAAAGAATTTTTCGATATTGCTCAGTTGAAGGTAAGCCATGATGTCATCCTAATATTTTTCTTGATGCGTTTTACTTAACAGCGCCGAAGGTCATACCCTGCACCAGTTGTTTCTGGCAGAACCAGCCCAGGGCCATGATCGGGGCGATCGCCATCAGCGAGGCGGCCGACAATTTGGCCCAGAACAAGCCTTCGGGGCTGGAATACGAGGCGATCAGCCAGGCCAGGGTGCCCGCATTCGAGGCGCCCAGGTTCAGCGACCAGAACGATTCATTCCACGACCACACCATGCACACCAGCGCGGTGGAGGCGATGCCGCCGACTGACAGTGGCAAGACCACGTGGCGGAACTCGTCCCAGACGGTGGCGCCATCCATGCGCGACGCTTCGAGGATTTCGCGCGGCAGTTCTTTCATGCTGGTGTAGAGCAGCCAGATCATGATGGGCAGGTTCATCAGCATGAACATGATGGTCAGGCCGATACGCGTGTCGAGCATGCCGAAGTACTGGTAGCAGATGTAGATCGGCATCAGCGCGCCCACACCTGGCATGTAGCGCGAGCTGAGCATGAATTTCAGCAAGCCGATGGTGCCGCGGGTGGGAAAGAAAGCCATCGAGTAGGCGGCCGGGATGGCGATCAGCAAGCCGATCGCCGTCGACAGCACGCTGGTAAACAACGAGTTCCAGGCGTAGGCAAAGTAATTGTCGCGCGCCAGCACTTCGCGGAAGCTGTCCAGGGTCGGCGTGAAGAAGAACAATGGTGGCGTGGAAATGGCCTGCCCTTCCGTCTTGAACGCCATCATGCCCAGCCACAGGATGGGAAAGAACAGCAGCAGCGCGAACAGCCAGGCGGCGAACGTGCGGCCATACAGATTGAATTTATTGTGCATGATGGTTTCCTTATTTCGACAGGTTCTTGCCGATGACGCGCATCAGGAAGAAGGCGGCGATGTTGGCAATAAGTACGGCGAACAGCGCGCCGGCCGAGGCCGCTCCTATGTCGTAGGACAACAGTGCCTGCTGGTAAATCATGAAAGTGATCGTGGTCGTATCGAAACCAGGGCCGCCACCGGTGGTGGTAAAGATTTCCGCGAAAATGGACAGCAGGAAAATCATCTCTATCATCAGCACCACGGACATGGCGCGTCCCAGGTGAGGGATATACAGGTAGCGCAACTGCTGCAAATAGTTGGCGCCGTCCATGCGGGCCGCTTCCAGCTGTTCGCGGTCCATCGATTGCAGGGCTGTCATGAAGATCAGGCAGGCGAAAGGCAGCCATTGCCAGGAAACCATCATGATGATGGAAAACAGGGGATGGGCCGACAGCCAGTCCACGGGCGTGGCGCCAAAGAAAATGCTGATCTGCGCAAACAGGCCGTAGATCGGGTTGAGCAACATGTTCTTCCACATCAGCGCATTGACGGCTGGCATCACGAGAAACGGCGAGATCAGCAGCACGCGCACGATGGCGCGGCCGGGAAACGCTTCATTGATCAGCAAACCGAGCGCAGCGCCAAACACCACCGTGATCAGCATCACGGAAAACAGCAGGGTAAAAGTATTCTGCAATGCCGGCAAGAACGAGGCATCGGTAAAGAAATAGTGGAAATTGGTCAGACCATGGAAGGGATGGCCGCTCGGGTCGAGCATGCTGTAACGCACAAACGAGTAAAACAGCGTGATCAGCAGGGGCACAACGGAAATGACGGAGACGGCGACCACAGCCGGCGTCAGCAAAGTCCGGGGGATAAAGCGTTTCATAGGATTCTCTTGGGGCAGGTGAACTGATAACCCAAAAAGCTAAAGTGCCGGGGTCGGACCCTCAGGGTCCGACCCCAGTTTTACGCCGTTGGGGTAACCAAACTGATCAAAAACGATACAGTGTTACTTGTAGTAGCCGCCCTTGCGCATTTCGCGATCTGCCGTTTGCTGCGACAATTCCAGCGCCTGGTCGACCGTGACCTTGCCCAGCAGGGCGGCGGCCATTTGCTGGCCGGCGGCGACGCCGATCACCTGGAATTCAGGAATCGAGGCGAATTGCACGCCCACGTAAGGCGATGGCAGCAAGGTGCTTTGCACGTTGCGGGTGGTCGACAGGGCCTTGCCTTCGGCGGCGGCGAATTTCGCCACTTTCTGGAATTCAGGGCTGGCGTAGGTGGACTTGCGCGTGCCGGTCGGCACGTTGGCCCAGCCGGTTTCCTTGGCGACCAGTTTTACGTAGTCAGGCGAAGTGGCCCAGTTGATGAAACGCTGCGCTTCGTTCGGGTGCTTGGAGCTCGATGGAATCGCCAGCGACCAGATCCACAACCAGTTGGCGCCACGCTCCGTGGTGCCTACCGGCGATTGGGCGAAGGCAACCTTGTCGGCCACCTTGCTTTGTTTCGGGTCGGTCACGAAAGAAGCGGCAATCGTCGCATCGATCCAGATGCCGCACTTGCCCTGGTTGAACAGCGCCAGGTTTTCATTGAAGCTGTTGGCGGCGGCGCCCGGTGGACCGTATTTTTTCATCAGGTCCACATACATATTGACCGCGTCTTTCCACGGCTTGCTGGTGAATTGCGGTTTCCATTGCATGTCGAACAGCTGGCCGCCAAAGGAATTGGCCATGGTGGTGATCAGCGCCATATTGTCGCCCCAGCCCGGTTTGCCGCGCAGGCAGATGCCGTACACGCCATTGGCCGGGTCGTGGATCTTGGCGGCCACGTCGCGCAAGTGGTTCCAGGTAGGACGGTCTTCGATCGTCATGCCGGCTTTTTTCACCAGGTCGCTGCGGTACATGATCATCGAGCTTTCGCCATAGAACGGCGAGGCGTAGAGCTTGCCGTCGCCGGACAAGCCTTCGCGTATCGACGGCAGCAAGTCGTCGATCTCGTATTTGGCGTCAGGCTTGATCGGGATCAGCCAGTTTTTCTTGCCCCAGATCGGGGTCTCATACAGGCCGATGGTCATCACGTCGAACTGGCCGCCCTTGGTGGCGATGTCGGTGGTCATGCGCTGACGCAACACGCCCTCCTCCAGGGTCACCCACTTGAGCTTGATATCCGGATTGGCTTGTTCGAAGAATTTGCTGAGCTTTTGCATTTCGATCATGTGACCGTTGTTGACGGTCGCAATCACCAGATCGGTGGCGGCAAAGGCGGAAGAGGTCAAGCAAAAAGCGCCGGCGCACAGCGCGGCAAGGGCGGAACGTTTCATTGTGTGTCTCCAGTGTTTTTTGTCGTAGGCAATGCCTGATACTTAGCACCACGATCACAATGTATCACTGGATCCTGATACTTTCTGATACTCCAAAACCGCAAATCAATACTCTTTTGCAGCACTGCAGTGAGCCAGAGTATCGATATTCAGCAAAAACAACAGCTTGGAAGAAAGTATCAATACTTGCTGGTTTCGTATCATGTAGTCAAAAAAACCGCTGCTAGACTCGCTGTGCGGCATAAGACTGCACGTTCTGGCGCCAGGAAATCTTTCCGGTCAGGGCATCGATACTTACACTCCTGGAGACAATATGACCTACCCAATCAAGACATCCTTGTTGACCGCGCTCGTCCTCGCCTGGGGCACGGCTGCTGCCGACCCCATGTTCCCAAGCGACACCGAAGGTTTCCACGGCTACCTGCGCGCTGGCGCCGGCAGTACGACCGCTGACGGCGGCGGCCCACAAAGCTGCTACGGCCTGGGCGGCAACACCACGAAATATCGCCTCGGCAATGAGTGCGATGCCTACACGGAATTCGGTTACACCAAGGCCATCGCCAAGTCCGGCGACGTCACCTACATGGCCACTCTGTGGGTCAACGCTTTTGCGCCGACTTCCGACTTCGGCGACCGCAAGGTCGGCATCGTCAAGGCTTACGTCGAAGCACAAGGCCTGGACTTCCTGGCTGGCGGCACGGCCTGGGTCGGCAAGCGTTTCTACTACCGTCCTGACATCCATATGCTCGATACGCAGTACATCAACATGAACGGTACCGGTGCTGGTCTGGACCGTATCGGCAACTTCGGTCCCGGCAAGCTGTCGTACGCCTTCTTCAAGGACAACGACGTCACCAATACCTTCACCGACCCGGTCACGGGCAAGACCACCGTCAGTACCCAGTCCGCCGTGCGCCAGAACTTGATCTACGGTGAAATTCCTGTCAACGTGAACGGTACGCTGGACATCGCCGGCACCTTCATCAGCGGTCAGGGTAAAAACAACGATGGTCTGGGCGAGCGCCACAATGGCTGGCAATTGTCGGCCTTCCATCGTCAATCGAAAGTCTGGGGCGGCGGCAACACCTTCGGCGTGCAATACGGCGTCGGTCCTGGCATCGGTGGCGCCAGCAACGGCCAGTTTGGCGCATCTGGCAGCACCTTGTTCGGTTCGGACGTGAAACGTACCCGCGTGTTCAATGATATGGCGATCCAGCCGCTGGACCATTTCGGCATGGAATTCGTGGCCCTGTGGCAAAAAGACCAGTCGAACGCTACCGGTTCGTCGGTCTGGACCACGGTCGGTGTGCGCCCAGTGTACGCGCTGACCAACAACTTCAAGCTGGTTGCCGAACTGGGTACGGACCGTGTCACGCAAGAGAATGGCCCGGCCAAACGCCTGACCAAAATCACCTTTGCACCGACCATCTCGGCCGGTCCTGGCCTGTGGTCACGTCCTGAATTGCGCGCCTTTGTCACCTACGGCAAATGGAACGATGCAGCGACCGCCTCGGTCAACGCCAACAACAATTCGGGCCCGGTGTACAACAACAATACCAGCGGTACATCCTACGGCTTCCAGGTCGAAACCTGGTTCTAAACCCAAGGGCAAAAACTGGGGTCAGACCCCTGGGCAGGCAGCGCGAATAGCATCGCGACTGCTTGCTGGGGGTCTGACCCCGGCATTACGGCAAGCCGACCGGTAACTCTGGATACTCCTGCTTCAGCGCGTATTTCGTGCCGCCCACGGTAACCGTGTAGTTGGCCGGTCCCGAGATCGGCAAGCGGTAGTTCAGGGTCAGCGCCACGGAGCCGCCGGGCGCCAGCGATTGCCAGGCGGGAATCGCAAAGCGGGCACGGTTGTAGTTTTTCGTGAAGCCACCGATATTGTTCGGCCCCGTGTAGCCCGCATTGATGACCGTCAAGCCGAAGCCGGACTGGTCGCTCAAGTCCGATGGCGCCGAGACGGGATAATCAAATTCCACCACGGTACCGCCAGGCAAGGTCGCCGCCGTATTGTTTTTCACCGTCATCACCGGATTGATGGGGAAGTTGCTATCGCCCAGCTTCCAGCCACCCAGGGTAATGCTGATATTGGCCGCCGTGCCCGGCATGGCGATCTCGGCCCGCTTGTTGCCGTACGGCCCAGCCGTGCGGAAGGCCTGGTATAGCACATCGGTCAAGGTGGTGCCCATGAAATACTCGCCCTTGCCGCCATTGCGGGAGGCGTCCCAGGCATAGTCGCCGGCCAGTTCCCATATCATCACGCCGCCGATATTGTTGTTGACGATGTACTGGGCCTTGGCGCCTATCGATTGCGTGGTTTCCGTCGACAGGAAAACGCGCTTGCTGGCATTCCACAGCCACGGCGCCACCATGGTGCTGCTGTAATACGGCACATAGCTGCCGACAATGGTCTTGTCGGTGATCTTGTAGGCATCCAGATAGCTGGGCACGATGCCGTTCTGCAAGTTCAACGCATGCCAGATCGGATTGCCGCCACCTGGCGTCGGGTTGCCCTGGGTATCGAGATCATGCCAGACGTTATCGATGCCGGTGGCGCCCATGCCGCAGGTTTGCACGCCCGCGCAGGTGACCGTGGAACTGGTCAGCGCCGTGGTGCCCCACAAACCGTTGGTGCCGCCCGTCACATCTTTCCAGCCGCGCGTGTAGAACGGCACGCCGATATTGATGCGCCCCGCCTGCAATGCGCCACGGTAGTAGCGGTAAGCCCAGTCCGTGTTCAGGTAGCCGATGTTCTGGTATTGATAGGCGTTGCCGGCCCGCAGTTCGGCATCGTTGCCATCGTCGAACAGCGGCGCGTTCGGGCCCACATACTGGTTCCAGGCGCCGTGCAAGTCATAGCTCATCAGGCTGGCGTAATCGAGATACTGCAGTCCCGACATGTTTTCTTCACCGCGCAAGACCCAGGCCGAGGCGGAACCGGCAATTGTCAGCAGATAGTATTTATTGTCTTGCACCGCCGCTTCATCGAGCTTCTGGCGCAGCACTTTCAAGAGCACGTTATAGCTGCTCATCAAGCCGGCCAGGCGTGGCTTGGAGGCCGGGAAATCCTTGGGATTGCCCGCTTCATTATTGGTGGTCGGATGTTCGTAATCGACATCGACGCCATCGAAGAAGTTGTACTGGCGCACGAATGCCACCATGGAATCGGCCAGGGTGTTGATGCCTGCCGTATTCACGCTGCCATCGGCATTGGTGGTGGCCGAGTAAAAACCGCCACTGCCAGCCCAGCCGCCCACGGATATCATCAGCTTGACGCCTGGATATTTCTTTTTATATTGGGCCAGCAAATTGAAATGCCCCTTGTAGGGCAAGGCCGGATCCATCGCCGCTGCCGGTATCGTCGGCCAGCTCAGGCCCGTGTCGGGATTGCTTGCGCCGCTGCCGATGGCGATCTTCGAGGTGGCGGCATCGACCGAGGCGAAGGCATAGTTCAGGTGGGTGATCTTGTCCCACGGCAGATTATTCACCAGGTAAGTGGGGCTGCCATCGACACCCGTGCGCCAGCTGGCAAAATAGCCGACAATGCGCCGGTTCAAGCCATTGCCGAGGATTTCACGGCCGTTCGCATCGTAGACCTTGCAATACGGCACATTCGGCACGGCCGAGATCAGGCCGTCGGGACGGCATGGCGTTGGGGTCGGAGTGGGCGTTGGCGTTGGCGTTGGCGTTGGCGTTGGCGTTGGCGTTGGAGTGGGAGTGGGAGTGGGAGTGGGTGTCGGGGTGGGAGTAGGCGTCGGGGTTGGCGTGGTATCGGCCAGGGCCCACGGGCCCCAGGTATCGGCGGCGCTAGGCACATTGCCCTGGGTCCACCATTTGGCCTTGTAGCTCACGCCCTGGTAAATCACGCACTGGCCACCCGTGTAGGCGGTGGCCGCATTCCACACTTCACACGATTCAGTGGCGGCCAGCAAGGTGTTCGGGCTGGCCGTGGTGCCGTTCTGTCCTCCGCCGCAAGCGACCAGCACGCCGCTGAGCAAGGCCATCAATAAAGCATTCGATTTCATGTTGTCTCCATAAAATGAAACGTCAAACAAACCGTTGCCGGCCCCTCAAGAGGCTCTAGGCAACGGCATGGCTCGGCTTTGGACTGTTACTGTTACTTCAGCTTTACATTCCAGTTCGCTTCCACGCATTTCACGTAGTTGCCACCAATCAAGGCGCTATACGGCGTCTGGTAGCTGACCAGTTGACACTGGTTCTCGCCGCCCGTATTCCAGTTCTTTTCCCAGTAAATGTTGTAGGACGCGGAACTGGCCGCCGTGAAGCGCTGCATATTGGCGCACGACAGTTTTTCACCGTTGATATTCAAGCCCAGGTCGGCAGCAAATTGCTTGTAGTAATCGATGCGGTTTTGCGCAGCCAGTTTTTCCGTCCCTGCACCGCATTCCGCATTGATGATCATGATGGTGGTGGCAAAGTCATTGCCTGCACCTGCCGCCTTGTCGGCTGCATTCGGCACCCAGGTGCCGTCAATCACGTGCAGCATCGATGGCTTCGGCGGCTGCGGATAAACAAAGAAAAAGGTCGCCGAGGCCAGGTTCAGCCAGGTTGACGCTACCAGGTCCGGGTTTTTCAGCAGCACGGACTGGTCGCCATTGTTCATCATTTGCGAGAAAGGACCATAGTTATAGTTGTAGGACAACTGTTTGGCGCCGCGCCCAAAGTATTTCTTGAAACTGCCATCCGCATTCGTGCCACAGGTCCACACCTTGTTGAAAACAGGATCGGCACACTCGGCGTTGTAGCCGCAGCCAGGCCCCGTCTCGTCGCAGCCGAGCTCGCGCAGATACTTCAAGCCCTGACGCCATTGCGGTACCGGCAGGCTGGCGTTATGGTCGCCCGTTTCCTGTCCAAAATGGGCGAACATGGTGGCCAGGCTGCGACGGCAGATGGTGTCTGCATTGCGGCCATCCGTGTAGTCATCGCACAGGCCCGGAAACTTGGCCACGGCTTGCAGGAAGCGCTGATAGGTATAGCTGGCGTCGCGCACAGCAAAATAGAAATCCCACTTGGCGGCAGGCATCAGGCGCTCGACCCGCTTGACGTTGATCGGATTGCTGGCCAGGCCAGGCTGCACGGCATCGACGGCGGCGTTCGGCAAGGTGCGTATCGATGCCTTGACCTTGTGGAAGAAGTCGTTATTGGTCAGGGAGGCCTCGGTGGCCTCGGCCTGGGCCTTGGTCGGAACGGCTGCGACAGCTTGCGTCGTTGTTTCTGCCAGCAGGGTTGATGCGCTATCTGCAGGGGTGTTGCCGCCGCAAGCAAGCAATACGCTCCCCAACAAGCCAGCCATCAAAGGGGTAGCCAAACGGCTAATATGCCAAATCTTCACAATCTCTCCTGAAATGATACCTAATCTCAAAGCAACTTTTGATGCTGCACGTAAATGAATGCACATTGAAACAATGGCTTTCTAGACAAAGAATGCGATAGTGAAAATTGGTAGTCAAGTGGTTTTATTAATTATTAGTCATGGCATGCCGGGCCAGACACGCGATGACGTGTCCTGGCATGCCGCCACGAATGAGCGCTGGATAAAAAAAGCGCCATGCATTAGAGGGCCATGGCGGCTGCCGCAGCGCTGGAAAGGCAAGTGGTATTAGCACTATTGCCAGCGTTTAATTTCTATATAGAAAATTTTCAGCCAGAAAACACTTTCAGCTGCTAACGATGCTTATTGCAGCTTCACATTCCAGTTCGCTTCCACGCATTTCACGTAGTTGCCGCCGATCAGGGCGCTATACGGCGTCTGGTAGCTGACCAGCTGGCACTGGTTTTCGCCGCCCGCGTTCCAATTTTTCTCCCAGTAAATGTTGTAGGAGGCGGAACTGGCCGCAGTGAAGCGCTGCATATTGGCGCAGGACAGCTGCTCGCCGCTGATATTCCAGCCCAGGTCGGCAGCAAATTGCTTGTAGTAATCGATGCGGTTTTGCGCGGCCAGCTTTTCCGTGCCCTGCCCGCACTCGGCATTGATGATCATGATGGTGGTGGCAAAGTTGTTGCCCGCACCGGCCGCTACGTCGGCCGCATTCGGCACCCAGGTGCCATCGAGCACGTGCAGCATCGATGGCTTCGGTGGCTGCGGGTAGACGAAGAAGAAGGTGGCCGAGGCCAGGTTCAGCCAGGTCGACGCCACCAGGTCCGGATTTTTCAGCAGCACGGACTGGTCGCCATTATTCATCGCCTGCGAGAACGGCCCGTAGTTGTAGTTATAGGACAGTTGCTTGGCGCCCCGGCCAAAGTATTTCTTGAAGCTGCCATCGGCATTCGTGCCACAGGTCCACACCTTGTTGAACACAGGATCGGCACACTCGGCGTTGTAACCGCAGCCAGGGCCTGTTTCGTCGCAGCCGAGCTCGCGCAGATATTTCAAGCCCTGGCGCCATTGCGGTACCGGCAGGCTGGCATTGTGGTCGCCCGTTTCTTGCCCGAAGTGGGCGAACATGGTGGCCAGGCTGTGGCGGCAGATGGCGTCCGCATTGCGGCCGTCGCTATAGTCGTCACAGACGCCGGGGAACTTGGCCACTGCCTGCAGGAAACGCTGATAGGTGTAACTGGCGTCGCGCACGGCAAAATAGAAATCCCATTTGGACGCCGGCAGCAAACGCTCGACCCGCTTGACGTTAAGCGGATTGCTGGCCAGGCCAGGCTGCACGGCCTCGACAGCCGCATTTGGCAAAGTGCGGATGGACGCCTTGACCTTGCGGAAGAAATCGTTATTCGTCAGCGCCGCCTCGGTGGCCTCGGCCTGGGCCTTGGTGGGGACGCCTGGCGTCGGTGTCGGCGTTGGGGTGGGTGTCGGGGTGGGAGTCGGTGTTGGGGTGGGCGTTGGTGTGGGGGTCGTGCTGTCCAGGTTCCACGGTCCCCACTGGTCGTTGCTGGGCGCCGTGCCTTGCACCCACCATTTGGCGCGGTAAACCTTGCCGTCGTAGACGACGCACTGGCCCGACGTGTAGACGGCGCTGGCGCTCCAGACGGGGCAGACTTCGTTGGCGGCAGTGGCTGCCAGCAGGGTCGATGGGGTGTCGGTAGTGGAATTGCCGCCACAAGCGAGCAGCGCGCTGCCCAGCAGGCCCGCCATGAAAGGCGTCGCCAGCCAGTTAATTTGCCGTGTCTTCACATTCTCTCCTGAACGTTATACGAAACTATCGAGGTAGCTTTTGGTGTTGTACGTAAAGAAAGCGCAGCAAAGCCGTCGGCTCTCTGTTCAGAGAATGGGGTGCACAAAATTGGTAGTCAAGTGGTTTTGTAAAACTGTATTTTTACAATACCAGTTGCCAGGCACGACATCACGGCGGCAGGCGTGGCAAAGAATGAGGAAGGTGGAAAAAAATGGCCGCAAGCGAGGGCGGCCAGCAATACCGCAGGGACTGGAAATGGCAAGTGGTATTGGCACTGCCGCTGCCATTTTATGCCTGCCAAGCTCAGGTACTGGGCGGCGTGGCCGTTTGCGGATAATACATCTCGTAAAACCAGCTGTAAGCGCTTTCGATCTGCGCCTGGATGCGCGGCGGAATCGCATGCTGCCTGGGTGCCGTGATCGCCGTATATTGCCGATGCGTGTACTTCATGCGGTAATGGCTATCGCTTTCCTGGATCCCTACGGCGAGCTTGTCCGGGTCTATCTGCCAAGGCGGCAAACCCAGCCATGCATACAGGTGCGACATGCACTCCACCGGTCGCGCCATCAAGTCTTCGAAGCGCACGAAGTACAGCTTCTTTTGCACCTCGGCCGGCAGGTCGAGCAAGGCATGCAGCGAGCTCAAGGGTGCACCGATGGTGCGGTCCTTGGCAAACAGCATGTCCGCCCGGCCCATGCGGTCGTAATCGGCCAGGTGATCGACGAAATCGAGCAGGATGGTGCGCTGGTGCTGGGCCTCGATCGAGCCATAGACTTGCCCCAGTTCGCGCACGCACACCACCAGCTTGGCCTCGGGCGCCAATTGCAGCAGCATTTCCACGCAATGCAGCCAGGCACGGTTCTTGTCGACCACGCCCTGCTTGCCACTGTCCTTGTACCAGCCGCGCAGGAAGCCCTGCATGGCCGTTTTCAGATGAGCATAACTGGCGTCGAAGGAAGTATCGAGCTGGGACAAAAAGAAGCTGTCATCGCTGATGGTGCGCCGCAAGGACAGCAGCGCATTGCACAGTGGCGAACTATTACCTTCGCAATGCAGGTCGGGATGCTGCGCCAGCAACTGGCACAGCAAGGTTGAACCGGCCCGGGGCAAACCGGCCACACCGATAAAATTGGATGTCATCGTATGCAATTCCCTGAAAGTGGATGATACCTGTGCGTCGATTATAAGAGCATCGCCGGCGTACGGCAGCAATAAAAATGCCGCCTCACACAACGAGGCGGCACTGGCTTACTGACCGCAACGCTATTGGCTATCCTGGCTTACGCCCGCAGCAACGTCAATCGGCAGGCGCAAGCCGTTGTTCACCACACTCAGGCGCAAGCCGGGCAAGACATTGCTGATGACATTGCCAGACAGTTGCACCACAGGCGCGTTGCTATCGGCATGTTTCTCTGCAGTAGCGCCTGGCGCGGCCGGCCCCGTATCTCCGCTGGCGATCATGTCGGCTTGCACCATATTGCCCTGCGACGGCGCCACGGCGATAGTTGCAATCACGCTCGCTATCGCGCTTTGCAGCGCTTCCGTCGGATTGACTTTGAGTACGCCGTCAACATAGTTCAAGGCGTAGTTATTCGACGCCTGGCCCGATGCCGACACCAGATAGTTGCCTGCAGGAGAACCCGTGGTTGCCGGCGTGCTGAACAGCAGGTTGCCGCTCACCTCATTGGCCAGCGTATCACCGGCCACCAGGCCGTTGTAGCTGGCGCTGAACGGAGGATTGACACGGCCCTGGTCTTTTTCAGCGTTATCGACTTTCACCGTCAGCGCCGCCTGCGAAATACTGGCCGTGGTGCTGGCCTGGTTGCTGGCCAATACATAGTTGCCCGCATCCGCGCCACTCAGGCCCAGGCCGCTGATGGTCACGGTCTTGCCTGTCGCCGCATTTTTGTCGCTGAACGCTCCGCGCACAGGCCCGCCCGCCAGGCTCAATGCATCGCCGGCCACCATGCCATTAAAGCTCGCACCCGACAGGTTCAGGCTGGCCGCCGTGCTGCCGTCATACACCTTGTTGGCCGCCACGATGCCGGAAACACCGCTGATGGATGCCGGCGTGATGCTGGCCGTCAGGCCGGTCGGATTGCTCACCGTGTAATTGCTGGCAGAACCCGCCGTTGTACCACTACCTGCGTCGAGCAAGGTAGTGCCGCTGACCGTCACGGTTTTTGCGTTAGCCGCATTCTTGTCGCTGAAGCTAGCTGTCTGTCCACCGATGGCCAGGGTTTCACTGCCCACCAGGCCGCTCAGGCTGCCACCGATCAATCGCGCTGCCGTATTGCCATCGTAGACCTTGTTACCCGCTACCTGCCCCACCACCGTCAAGGCTTTCGGCGTAATGCTGGCTGTCAAGCCGGTCGGATTGCTCACCGAGTAATTGCTGGCCGAACCCGAACCGTCCAGCAAGGTAGTGCCGCTGACCGTCACGGTTTTCGCGTTGGCCGCATTCTTGTCGCCGAAGTTGGCCGTCTGGCCGCCGATGGACAGGGTTTCATCGCCCACCAGGCCAATCAGGCTGCCGCCGGACAGTTGCGCCACCGTATTGCCATCGTAGACCTTGTTGCCTGCCACCTGGCCTATCACCGTCACAGCTTTCGGCGTGATGCTGGCCGTCAAGCCGGTCGGATTGCTCACCGAGTAATTGCTGGCCGAACCCGAACCATCGAGCAAGGTGGTGCCACTGACCGTCACGGTTTTTGCATTGGCTGCGTTCTTGTCGCTGAAAGCTGCCGTCTGGCCGCCGATGCCCAAGGTTTCATCGCCCACCAACCCGCTCAAGCTGCCACCGATCAGTTGCGCCACCGTATTGCCATCGTAGACTTTATTGCCTGCCACCTGGCCTATCACCGTCACGGCTTTCGGCGTGATGCTAGCTGTCAAGCCGGTCGGATTGCTCACCGAGTAATTGCTGGCCGCACCCGAACCATCGAGCAAGGTAGTGCCGCTGACCGTCACGGTTTTCGCGTTGGCCGCGTTCTTGTCGCTGAAGTTGGCCGTCTGACCGGCGATGCCCAAGGTTTCGTCGCCCACCAACCCGCTCAAGCTGCCACCGATGAGTTGCGCCACGACAGTGCCGTCGTAGACTTTATTGCCTGCCACCTGGCCAATCACCGTCACAGCTTTCGGCGTGATGCTGGCCGTCAAGCCGGTCGGGTTGGTCACCGTGTAGTTGCTGGCCGCACCCGAACCATCGAGCAAGGTAGTGCCGCTGACCGTCACCGCCTTGGCATTGGCTGCGTTCTTGTCGCTGAAGGCGGCGGTCTGACTGGCGATGCCCAAGGTTTCATCACCGACCAGGCCGCTCAGGCTGCCGCCAATCAATTGCGCCACCGTATTGCCATCGTAGACTTTATTGCCTGCCACCTGGCCTGTCACTGTCAGCGCTTTCGACGTGATGCTGGCGGTCACGCCACTAGCGTTGCTAAATATATAGTTGCTGGCCAGACCCGTGCCATCCGTGACCGTCGCGCCCGTTACATTGATCACCTTGCTACTACCCGCGTTCTTGTCGGCAAAAGCACCGGCCTGGTTAGACAAGTTCAGGGTCAACGTTTCGCCGGAAACCAGCCCGCTCAAACTGCCGCCTGACAGCGCTGCCTGCAGCGAGCCGTCATACACCTTGTTTGCCGCCGTCACCCCCGTAACCGTCAGGGCTTTCGGCGTGATATTGGCCGTCACGCCGCTGGCATTGCTGAACGCGTAGTTGCTGGCCAAGCCAGTACTATCGGTGACAATCGCCCCCGTCACGTTGACAGCAATGTTATTGCCGACATTCTTGCTGGCAAAAGCGCCCGTCTGGCCGGACAGATCCAGATTCAGCGCTTCCCCGGAAACCAGCCCGCTCAAGCTACCGCCCGACAACACTGCCTGCAGCAAGCCGTCATAAATCTTGTTCATTGCCGTCACACCCGTTACTGTCAAGGCCTTCGGCGTGATATTGCCTGTCACGCCGAAGGCATTGCTGAACGCATAGTTGCTCACCAAGCCCGTGCCGTTCGTAATCACCGCACCCGTCACGTCGATAGCAATGTTATTGCCCACATTCTTGCTGGCAAAAGTGCCCGTCTGGCCAGACAAATCCAGGGTCAGCGCTTCATTACCAACCAGGCCGCTCAAGCTGCCGCCCGACAACACTGCCTGCAGCAAGCCGTCATAAATCTTGTTCGTTGCCGTCACGCCCGTCACCGTCAAGGTTTTCGGCGTGATATTGGCCGTCCCGGCAGCGGAACTGCCGATGGTGTAATTGCTGGCCAAGCCGCTACCGTTGCCGAGGTTGCCACCAGTGACAGTGACAACTTTGCCGTTACCCGCATTCTTGTCGCTGAACTCGCCACTGGCGCCGGTCAAGACCAGCGTTTCACCACTCACCATGCCAGTCAGGGAACCGCCGGAAAGGGTGGCCGTTGAGGTGCCATCGTAAGTTTTGTCCGCCGCCGTCGCGCCAGTCACCGTCAGAGCCTTCTGCGTGATATCGGCGGTCGTACTGCCCTTGGTAATAGCCAGGTTGTAATTGCCCGCATCGGTGCCGCTCAAGGTAAGGCCGGTAACCGCCACCGTCTTGCCGGCGCCTGCATTCTTGTCACCAAATGCGCCGTTGCCGGCCACCATCAGGCTGTCGCCGCTCACCATGCCATTGAAAGTCCCTGCGCCATTGAGCGTGGCTATATCCGAACCATCGTAGGTCTTATTGTTGACGCCCACGTTCGTCACGCTGCTGATGGTCGCCTTGCTGATATCGGCGGTGACATTACCCGGGCTGGTGAAGCTGTAATTGCTGGCCAAACCCGTTCCATCCTGCAAGACCGTACCGCTGATCGTGACGACCTTGCCCACGCCGGCATTCTTGTCGCTGAAGGTAGCAACACCGCCACTGAAACTCAGGGTTTCACCGCTGACCACGCCAATCAGATTACCACCCGACAACACCGCCGCTGTCGTGCCATCGTAGACTTTATTGCCTGCCGTGACGCCCGACAAGGTAACGGCCTTCGGCGTGATACTGGCTGTCGCCGTCGCCGTGTTGTTGATGAAATTATAGTTACCCAGGTCGCTGCCACTCAGGGTAATCCCCGCGATATTGACGGTCTTGTTGCTGCCCACGTTTTTATCCATGAACGCGCCGCTGGCACTGAACAATTGCAAGTCATCGCCGGCAATCTTGCCATTGTTGTCCAGGGCGGTCAAACCGGTGACGCTGCTGATCGTGGCTTTCGTGATAGTGCCCGTCACGCCAGCAGGCGCAGCCACCGTATAGTTGCTGGCCAGGCCGGTGCCATCGCTCAAGGTCACGCCGTTGACTGAAATGGGCTTGTTGGTTCCCACGTTCTTGTCGTTGTAACTGCTTTGGACGCTCAAGCCCAGTGTTTCCAGACCAACCAGGCCATTGAGCGTGCCTCCGGCAAGGGTCGCATTGACCGTGCCATCGTAGACCTTATTGCCGCTCAAGCCAGTCAGGGTCAGTGTCTTGGCACTGATGTTGGCTACGCTGCTGGCCGTATCGCTGGCCAGGTTGTAGTTGCCAGCGTCCGTGCCGCCCAGCACGATACCGCTGACATTGACGGCTTTGCCATTGCCGGCATTCTTGTCGCTGAAGCTGCCGCTGGCATTCGACACCGTCAAGTTGTCGCCGCCCACCATGCCGGCAAACGACGCTCCTGCCGTGTTCAGGCTGGCCGCCGCCGTGCCGTCATACACCTTGTTGCCAGCCACCAGGCCGCTCACGCCGGTAATGCTTGCCTTGCTGATATCGGCGGTGCTGCTGGCGGTGGTATTGCTCAGGTTATAGTTACCCGCATCCGCTCCACCGAGCGCGAGACCGCTGATATTGACCGTCTTGCCATTGCCGGCGTTCTTGTCGCTGAAGCTGCCGCTGGCGCTCGATACCGTCAGGTTGTCGCCACCCACCATGCCGGCAAATGACGCGCCCGCCGCGTTCAGGCTGGCGGCAACAGTGCCGTCATAGACCTTGTTGCCAGCCAGAATACCGCTCACGCTGCTGACAGTCGCCTTGCTGATGTTGGCAGTGACATTTGCAGGATTGCTGATCGTATAATTACTAGCGAGACCAGTACCGTTCTGCAAGGTGGTGCCACTGACGGTCACCGACTTGCCATTGCCGGCATTTTTGTCGCTGAAGACACCCGTGCTGCCGCTGAAACCCAGCGTTTCACCATTGACCAGATTGCTCAAGGAACCACCGGACAAGAAGGCATCCGTCGTGGCGTCATAGGTTTTATTAGCAGCCGTCATGCCAGAAATCGTCAATACCCTGGGCGTGATCGCGCCGACAATGCCGGTCGGTGCAGTCAGCGTATAGTTACTGGCCAGGCCAGTGCCATTGCTCAAGGTGTTCGGATTGACTGCCACGGCCTTGCCTGTACCGGCGTTCGCATCCGCGTACGTGCCGGCCAGGTTAGCCAGACTCAGTGTTTCATTGCCGACCAGGCCATTCAAGCTGCCGCCCGTAAAAGTGGCACCGGTATTGCCGTCATACTGTTTGCTGGCGACGGACAAGCCACTCACGGTCAAGGCTTTGGGCGTGATATTGCCGGTCAGTGAGCCGGACGCCGTGATCACATAATTGCCGCCCGCGCTGCCAGTTACCACTGCGGTCACCGCGATGCCGTTACCGGCATTCTGGCTGGCAAACACACCCGTATTGAACTGCACGCTGCCGAGATCCTGGGCCAGCACGCCGGTCAAACTGCCTCCGCTCAAGCTGGCGTTGGTCGTGCCATCATAAGCGCGGTTGATCACCGTAGCGCCGCCCAGGGTCACCCCGAGCTGTGCAATCGTCAGGGTGGCGGCATTATTGCTGATAACGTAGCCATGCTGGCCCGAATACAGGCCGCCCGCCGTAATGGCATACGTGCCGGCGTTGATGGCGCTACCCGCCGCGCCATAGTTCAAGGTTCCCTGCAGCCGGCTATCGGTCACGGTGGAATAGGTATACGTGGGCGCCGTCCAGCTATTGGTGCCATCATAGGTCTTGCTGGCCGTCCCATTGAAATTGACATACAACGGCGTCATGAATGAGCGCAGCAAGGGCGTGCTATTGCCGTCATACACGATCCAGGTACCGCCCAGGTCCCAGCCGGCCGCGCTGAAGATGGACAGGGTTTTCAGTTGCGCCGTGCTCAAGCCTGTGCCGGTTGCGCTGCTGGCCTTGCCGCTGGCGCTGCTATCCCAGAAATTACCGCTGGACGCACCGCTATTGGTGCCCGCCAGCCCACCGGCATTGCTGGTACCGCTGACGACGCCATTGGCATAGTTGTTGGTCAGCGTGCCAGCGTTGGCGCCCACCAGGCCACCACTACTATCCGTGCCGCTCACGGCGCCGGAGGCATAATTATTGCTGACAGTGCCGGAACTGTAGCCCACCAGGCCACCCACCTGGGAAGCGCCAGTCACGCTGACCGTGCTGAAACTACCGTTGACAGTACCGGCGTTACTGCCCACCAGGGCGCCCGTATAATTCTTGCCGGTAATACTACCCCCCTCCAACCCCACATTAGCGATGTATGCGCTGCTGGCGGTGGCGCCAAACAGGCCGGCGTAATCGATGCCGGAACGGTTGACCACCAGGCCATAAATGGTATGCCCCGCACCATCGAACCTGCCGGCGAACGGCGTGGCGCCACTCGCGCCAACGGGAATGAAGCTGCCGCCATTCCATACGTCCAGGGTACTGCTGGCGGTGGTCGCCGCAGCGATATCGTTGGCCAGCACATATTGGGCAGTCAAACTCATGCCCATCAATTGCAGCTGGTGCGCCGAGCTAATCGTGTTCGACCATTCCGAGGCCAGCATCGGCAAGGTGGCGCCCGTCCCCGTGGTGCTGTTGAAGCTGCCATCGGTATTGACCATCACCCAGTTGTTGCCGGTCGCGCCAGGTGTCGTGGTGAAGGTAAAACCGGCGAAGTTGGATGCCGTCTTCATTTGCACGGCCGTCAGACCGCTGCCTCCACCGGTACCGGTGCCGCTGCCACTAGCGATACCGACCAGGCTGCGCGTGGGATTAAGCGTGCTGTTGAAATAACCGTTGCTCAGCGATGAGTTACTGTTCTGGCCGATGACGCCGCCTACATTGCTGCTGCCCGTCACCTGCCCGCTCGCGTAGACATTGCTCAAGGTGCCGCCACCGTCGTTAAGCCCGGCCACGCCGCCAACTGCGCTAGTGCCGCTCACCGCGCCGGTCGCATAACTGTTGTTCACTTGCGCACCGCTCGCGTTCTTCCCGACCAGCCCACCGATATTCTGAGATGGGCCATTGCTCCCGGTAATGGCGCCGGTGGCATAACTGTTATTGATCTTCGATGCAGCGTCGTTCCAGCCGACCAGGCCGCCGACCGAGTTGTTGCCGCTGACGCTACCCGTCGCAAAGCTGTACTGGATGATCCCGACATTGCGGTTTTGCGCCACCAGGCCGCCAGCGCTCTGTCCGGCCGTCACTGCGCCGGTGGCGAAGCTATTGCTGATCGTGCCGATATTGAAATAGACCAGGCCACCGGCTTGCCCCTCGGAAGCGGACACGGCCCCACTGGCAGAGCTATTACTGATCAAGCCGCCCGCCTGGTTATAGCCGACCAGCCCGCCTGCCCCGTAATAACCGCCGAGCACCACCGCGCCCCCGGACCGGCTATTGCTGATCGAGCCATAATTCTCTCCCGCCAGGCCGCCGATATGCGTATAGCCGCTGCCATTGACTGCGCCAGTGGCATACACATTATTGACTTTGCCCCGATTGACGCCGACCAGCATGCCAACGGTCGCATAGGCGCCCAAAAAATTCGGCGACGCAGTGGTCATGCTGCCCCCACCAATCCCAGGTTGCTGACCGTCGCCCCGCTGCCTATCACGCCGAACAACCCGACAGAGGCGTTCGGGCGGTTGATCGTCAAGCCGCTAATGACATGGCCCAGGCCGTCGAACTGGCCGGTAAACGGCGTGGCGTTGTTGGTGCCGAGCGGCGTATTGCCATGGCCGATGGGTGAAAATCCGGCGCCGCTGTTCCAGCCGGACGTCGCACGCGCATCGATATTGCTGCCCAATACATAATTTCCGCCCAACGCGCCATTAATCCCTTGCAAGTCATTGCCCGTCGTGCTGTTGACCGCGCCCAGGCTGTTGATGACCTTATAGGCGGTCACGCCGCCGTCACTGCCCAGCTTGGTACTGAAGTTATTACCAGTAGGTAGATCCACCGTCACTGACGAGGCGATATTGTAGGTGCTGCTATTGCCGGCCGCGACCGCTTGCTGGCCATACTCCAGCGCCAGGCTGGCCGTGCCGCTGCCGCTTATCGTCTTGTTGATATTGATATTGTTTTGCGCCGTCAGGGTCAGCTTGTTGGCGGACCAGGAAATCGTGTCGTTGACGTTGATATTGCCCTGCGTGCCGCTGCCGCCCGACACGCTCTGGATCTGCACATTGCTCGATTTGAGCGCATTGCTGAAGAAGGCGCCCGTCTGGTCGCCACCGGACGCGGCAATATTGTAGTCGGTCGGATCGATCAGCCAGGTGCCGGCCAGGCCCTTGGCCGCCGCCGTGGTCACTTTCAAGCCATCGTCGAGCTTGACGTGCGCGGCCGAGGTATCGATAAAGCCGCCATTGCCCCCCGTGGGGGCGCTGGCGTCCAGGGTGCCGGCCGCGTTCACCGTGCCGCTTTGCATGTCGCCCAGCAGTTTGATGGTGCCGCCGCGCGTGTCGATGCTATGCGCCTCAATGATGCCCGTGTTGTTGACCACGGTTTTCAGCAAGTCTCCGGCCGCCTGCGCGCTCAGCAGCACGTTGCCGCCATCGGCTTTGATCAAGCCGCCATTATTGACCAGCGCGCCGACCGCGCCTTCGTTGATCGCCACGTTGAGCAAGCCGTCGCCAGCCACGTCCAGCGTGATGGCGCGGCCAGCCGCCAGCGCAACCGAACCCAGGCGTGCCTGTATCGTGCCTTGGTTCGACACATTGGCGCCCAGCAAGGCAACGTAACCACCGGGCGCGCTGATACTGCCCTGGTTCAAGACCTTGCCGGTGCCATTACCACTGAATTGGTACTTGCCCGACATGAAGTCGCTATTGGAAATATCCAAGGTCGAGGCCACCAGGCCCGCCGTATTGATGGAGGCGCCCTGGCCGAACAGGATGCCGTTCGGGTTGACGATAAACACCTTGCCGTTGGCCGATAAGTTGCCCAGACGGTAATCCATATACGTGTAGGCGGCGCCCAGGCGCGCCGCGCCGATCTGCCCCTGGTAGGCGCCGCGCACATAGTTCAAGCCATCGGCCGAGGTGAAAGCGCGGACGGTGGCCACGTCGCCGATGCCGGCCAGTTCCGTCACGTTGACGGTGGCGCCGATGCGGTTGCGGCCCGTGTAGCGATTGCCCTGGTTATCCGCGTCGACGCTGCCGTTGACGCGCGCGCCGGGCTGCAAGTCGACGATCAGGTCGGACGTACCCAGGCTTTCGCCTGGCGCCAGCGTAGACGAGGCCTGCACGCCAGGCATGTCGGACAGCAGCAGCAAGCGCCGCTCGAGTGGTTCGGTAGCGATGATCTGGCCATCGAGGCCTGTCAAGATGGTGTTGGCCAGGCCATCGGACAAGCGGCTGGCATTGCGCACCGTCACCTTGCCATACTGGCCAGGCAATACTGCGATATTGACCACGCCATCCTTGATGTCTTGCGCAGGCAAATAAGCCTGTGCCAGGAAATAACCGCGCGTATGGTAATAGTCGGCAATCTTCGTTGCCATCGCACGCAAGTCAGTCAGGCTCAGCTCGCTGCCTGGCACAAAGCCCGTCGCTGCGATCAGTTCGCTTTCCGCAAACAGCGGCGGCGACGTCACGCGCAAACTTTGTACCCTGATACGCGTGGTATCGCCCACGATGACCGCCGGTACATTGCCCTGCTGCACGCGAATCTCGGGCGGCGCCTTCTTCAACTACGGCGTGGCCGGTATCTGCTACAACTGGCTGCCGGCGCATGGTAAGGAAAAGTTCACATTTGCTTACGTGGAGGGAGCGCTGAATGCAGAAGGAAATTGCTAGCGGGGCAAGCCAGGGAAGAGACCTGCCCAAGAGGGCAAGAAAGAAGACAATAAAGGCCGATACGGCGGACGGGTTGCGCCCGCCGTATCGATGCGGACGTCAGGCGAGATGCGCCTTGGCGGCCTTGCGGCGGCGCGCCATCACGCCGGCCAGCGCCAGGCCGGTCAGCATCATCACATAGGTTTCCGGCTCGGGGACGGCCGAGATGTACTCGTAAGTTACCGTCAAGCGGCCGGCCGCAGCCGTTTCAAACTGGGTCAGCAAATTGCCGGAACCACTGCCGTTTGAAGCGCCGAGGGCATTCAGGCCCAGGTTGATGAAGCCGCCGCCATCGGACGAGAACAGGCCGAAGTCGCTGCTACTACGGCTGATGAAACTGTTGGAACCGCTGCTGCTGCGCAAGCCGGTGCTGGCGCCCGAGGTACCCGCAAAGTCGATCGTGCCGTCAAAAGCGCTCAGCGCAAACGTTTCGCTGAAGATAGGATTGGCGACTACCAGCACGGAATTGTCGGGACGATACAAGGTCAGCAGCGATGACAGGCTCAGGGTCACGTCGGAGGCACTGACATCGAGGCTTTCCGCCTTGCCCGTACCTTGCACCTGGCCAACCAGGGAAAACGTAATCGATTGCAAGAAGCCCAGATTGCTGTCGAACTTGGTCAGGCTCAGTGTGTCGCTCCAGTTGGTGCCGCTCAAGGCGCGCTCCACGTTGAAGGTCTGGGTGTACACCTCGTCGTGCGGGGCTGCCAGCACAGCTTGTGGGGCGCTCAAGGCGAGTACGAGGGCCGTTGCCAGGGCGTAAATAGATTTTTGCATCGATAGCTCCAATTTATCAGGAAAAAGTCATGGGCTGCGCAAGAACCGGAAGGCGCTCTTGCTCATATACCAGAAATCAGAAGTCTGATCATCCAGCTAACTAATTGTAATAAATACCATCGATTCAATATGCACACTTTGTTGCAATTTTGAAAATTATGATTGTATTTTTGATTGCAAAATACCGCTGGTGATAGTGAGACTTGGAAACAGATTTCCAGTCAGAATTAATGTCTTCGGTAACCATTAGTATCTAGCGCGCGTAAACGACAAACGGCGCGGCCCTGGGCAGGGACGCGCCGTTTTTGGACGAGATGAGGACAGTTACATTATTTCTTTTTATTCAGACGAGTAATCAGGCTGGACGTGTCGTAACGGTTGCCGCCCGCTTGCTGTACTTCGCTGTAGAACTGGTCCGTCAGCTCCGTCACGGGCAAGTCGCTGCCGTTGCGCCTGGCTTCGGCAATGCAGATGCCCAGGTCCTTGCGCATCAGGTCGACCGCAAAACCGAAATCGAATTGGCGCTCGATCATGGTCTTGCCGCGGTTTTCCAGCTGCCACGACTGGGCCGCACCCTTGGCGATCACATCGACCACGCGGCCAGCATCAAGGCCCGCATTCTCGGCAAAGGCGATGCCTTCGCTGAGCGCCTGCACCAGGCCGGCGATACAGATCTGGTTGACCATCTTGGTCAGCTGCCCAGAACCCGAGACGCCCATATACGTGACGGCCCGCGCAAACAGGGCGATCACGGCCTCGGCGCGGACATACGCTTCTTCATCGCCGCCCACCATCACCGTCAGCTTGCCGTTCTCGGCGCCAGCCTGGCCGCCGGACACGGGCGCGTCGAGGAAGAACACGCCCTTTTCCCTGGCCGCCGCGTGAATCGTGCGGGCCGCTTCAGCCGAGGCGGTGGTATGGTCGATCAGCACGCTGCCGGGCGCCATGCTGGACAGCAAGCCACCCTCTTCCAGGATGACCTGGTACAGATCATTGTCATTGCCGATGCAGGTGAACACGAATTGCGCCCCGGCAGCGGCTGCAGCCGGCGTGGCGGCGCTCTTGCCCTGATGCTGCCCCAGCCAGGCTGCGGCGCGCGCCGGATTGCGGTTATACACCGTCACCTCATGCCCGCCCGCCGCCAGATGGCCAGCCATGGGAAAGCCCATGACGCCCAAGCCGATGAATGCCACTTTTGCCATATTGTCCGTCCTGTCGATGAAAGAATCCGATTATTGTCACACAAACGGACGCTTGCCGGCAGAGGCGGGCCAGACGCTGCCGCCAACACTTCAGTCATAAAAGCAACAAATTAATCAAATGCAATTTCATCTTGCATTTATTGCCACACAATATTATATTGATTTGGTAACAAAAACTTACATTTCTCCCTATCTGCCAGCCCATCCACGCCAAGGAGGCGATCTTGCAAACTGCCATCTCCCAACTAAAGGCCTTGATATTGACTACTCTGCTGTTCGCGGCAGGTAGCACCCAGGCAGGCATTACCGTGTACACCAGCCAGGCCGCGTATCTGGCGGCCGTCAGCGCCACCGCCGTCGACACGTACGACAACTTGCCTATCGACACAATCAACACGCCACTCAATCGTACGGCCGGTGCGTACAGCTACACCGTCACGACTAGCGGATCATCACCGCTACTGTATGGTGCAGGCAACGGGGACGACCTTTGGCTGGGCAGCAACGCACCCGGCGACAGTATCGTGTTTTCCAATTTTTCCAGCACGGTGCGCGGCGTAGGCGGTTTCTTCTTCGGCTCGGATATTTTCGGCGATTACGCCAGCAGCGCGGGCAGCACCTTAATCGCCAGCAATGTGCTGGGAGAAGTATTGAGCTACCAGCTGCTCTTGCCGACGCAGTCCTCGTTTATCGGCTTCATTTCCAGCGATGCCATCGCGACGCTGCGCTTCAAGAACAACGACACCGACAACAGCATCTGGCCCACCGTCAACGACTTGCATCTGTCGGCGGCGGCCGTCATCCCTGCCGTTCCTGAACCGTCAGGCTACGCCATGCTTTTGGGCGGCATGGGCTTGCTGGGCTTGATCGCCCGCCGGCGCCGTCAACGCTGATCTCACTTACATCAATTCGCGCAAAGCCCGCACCAGGGCCGCGCATTCATCCGGACTGCCGATGCTGATACGCAGAAACTGGCTGATGCGCGGCGCGTTGAAGTGGCGCACGATCACGGAACGCGCGCGCAGGCCTGCCGCCAGTTGCGCCGCATCATGCTGCGGATGGCGGGCAAAAATAAAGTTGGCCTGCGATGGCAAGACCTCGAAGCCCAGGCTGGCCAGTTCCAACGCCAGCTGTTCCCGGCTGTCGATCACGGCCTGGCGCATCTGCTGGAAATACGTTTCGTCGCGGAAGGACGCCACGGCGCCGGCCAGCGACAAGCGGTCCAGCGGATAGGAGTTGAAACTGTTCTTGACCCGCTCCAGCGCCTCGATCAAGTCGGGATGACCGAGCGCAAAACCCACGCGCAAACCGGCCAGCGAACGCGATTTCGACAGGGTCTGCACCACCAGCAAGTTCGGATACGCAGCGATCAGGGCGACGGCGCTGGCGCCGCCGAAATCCACATAGGCTTCGTCAACGACAACCACCGCCTCGGGATGGGCCTGCAAGATGCTCTCCACGCCAGCCAGGCCCAGGCCGATGCCAGTGGGCGCGTTTGGATTCGGAAAGATGATGGCGCCGCACGGCCCGGCATAATCCTCGGGACGCAAACGCAGCTGCTCGTCGAGCGGCACGGTGCGGTAATCGATGCCATACAGCTTGCAATACACGGGATAAAAACTGTAGCTGATGTCTGGAAACAGCAGCGGCGCGTCGTGCTTGAGCAAGGCCATGAACACCAGCGCCAGCACTTCATCGGAACCATTGCCGACAAACACTTCCGCGCTGCTGACACCGTGATACTCGGCCAGCGTTTGCTTGAGCTCGCTGGCGGAAGGATCAGGATACAGCCGCAAGGTGTCGGCCGCCGCAGCGCGCAACGCGGCCAGCACCTGTGGCGACGGGCCGTAGGGATTCTCATTGGTATTGAGTTTCACCAGGCCGGGCAGTTTCGGCTGCTCGCCTGGCACATAGGGGGTAAGGCCGCTTACCACGGCACTCCAGTATCGGCTCATTGCACGCTTATCGTCGGGAAGTTGGGACAGTAGAACGGGATCAGATTACCATAGTGCCGGCAGGATCAAGCCAGCCCGGCATCACGCGTGGTTTGCCGCCGCACGGTGATGCGCTCCACTTCCTGCATGTTTTCGGTGCCCCATACACACAGCGGCGCCAGCGCCCTGGCCAGCGAGCGCCCAAACGGCGTGAGCGAATATTCCACCTTGGGTGGTATCTCCTGGAAATCGATACGCTCGACCACTTCATCGAGCTGCAATTCCTTCAATTGCTGGATCAGTACCTTGTCGCTGACACGCCCCACGGCGCGCCGCAGTTCGCCATAACGATGCACACCGTGCGCCAGATGAAACAGTATCAAGGGTTTCCATTTTCCGCCCAGGATCACCAGCGCCGCATCGAGACCGCAGTTAAACGTTATTTTTGTCATTCCCACTCCATCAGCATATTGAGCGCCCTATTCAGCATAGGCACTTACCAAAAGGTGCATACTATACTTTTTATTTGTTCAGGTCTATGCTGGCCTCCTTCATTCATTCAGGAGTCAGACCATGTTGAGGTTAAACGGAAAAATTGCATTGATTACAGGTGGCAGCAGCGGTATCGGCCTGGCCGCCGCCAAACGCTTTGCCGCCGAGGGCGCAGAAGTCGTCATCGTCGGCCGGCGCCAGGAAGAACTGGACAAGGCGCTGACAGCGATCGGCCATGGCGCCATCGCCATCCAGGGCGACGTCGCCCAAATCGCTGAGCTGGACCGCGTGTACGCCACGGTAAACAGCATCAAGGGACGCATCGACATCCTGTTCGCCAATGCAGGGCTGGGCGACGTGCAAGCCCTGGGCGCCATCAGCGAGGCTTCGTTCGACCATATCTTCAGCGTGAACGTCAAGGGCACCCTGTTCACCGTACAAAAAGCATTGCCGCTGATGACGGCTGGCGGCGCCATTATCCTGACCGGCTCGACGACCGGCTCCATGGGCTCGCCCGCCTTCAGCGTCTACAGCGCCTCCAAGGCTGCGGTGCGCAATCTGGCCAGAAGCTGGGCTTTGGATTTGAAGGGCACGGGCATCCGCGTCAACGTGTTGTCGCCGGGGCCGACCGCCACGCCGGGCTTGCTCAATGGCCTGGCCCGCTCCGGCCAGCAAGACGCCTTGATAGCGGGACTGGTCGCAGGCGTGCCACTGGGACGCATGGGAGGGGCCGACGAAATCGCCGCCGCCGCCCTCTTCCTCGCCTCCGACGACAGCAGCTTCATGACCGGCGGTGAAGTGTTCGCCGACGGCGGCTACGCGCAAGTCTGACATCCAGGCAGCACAGGACCGGACAGCCGCCTTCCGGCTGTCACTTACGTACAGAGAAAGCGGTAATGAACAACCATTCCCGTCAAGAACAGCAGCAAGTGATACGCCTCTGGCCTGACAGCGCCCCCGGCGGCCTGCCCGGCGGACATGGCTTCGGCATGGCTGATGGCAAGCGAGGGCCTTGCTTAGGCAGCGGGCGAAGATAAAGCTGGCTCAGATTGCCATCGTGCTGAGCGGGGTCAAGGCCGGCGCCGGCGCAAGGACTAGCTTGATAGAGCGAGAGCTAATGCGCTGTCCTGGCCCGGGAGGAAGCATCATGAGAAGCATGCATAAGGTGAACCAGTTAGCCGCAGCTTCCGGCACCTCGGCGCAACAGGCACGACGCCGCAAGGTCCATGCCTGGCTGCGTGTGACGGCAAGTTTGAGCGAACAGATCGTGACTGAATTAAGGACGGCAGCAGAGCAACCATCGATTGATGTCCTGCGCGCCATGACGCTGGCAGAGCGCCTGGCGGCGACTAGCCGCTTCATGCACGATACCTTCGGGACAGTGTTTGACAGCCTGGAGAAAAGCGAGGACGATCAAGATAGCGAGGAGGATACTGTCATGGGTGATCAAGACAGCATATTGGCAAAAGATATGGCGAGTGTGAGGCTTGATGTCGCTGGCTTGAAGGTGGATGTAGTTGAGGTGAAGAATGATCTGTCCGTCATGAAAGAGGATATCTCTGAGCTGAAATCGGATGTTGTGGGGTTGAAGGTGGATGTTTCGGGGTTGAAGGTGGATGTTTCGGGGTTGAAGGTGGATGTTGCGGAGTTGAAATCGGATGTTTCGGAGCTGAAGGCGGATGTTGCGGAGCTGAAGACGGATGTTGCGGAGCTGAAATCGGACGTTGCTGAGTTGAAGGCGGATGTAGTTGGATTAAAAGTGGACGTGACTGAATTAAAGTTCGATGTTAGACACTTGAAAATTGATGTGAACAGCCTTCAACTGGATGTGGCGGTGATACGGTCTAACTATGCGAGCAAGTCTGATGTGGCGGAAGCGAAGTCGGCTGTGATCTTGTCGTGTGTGGGAACGATGATTGCTTTGTCAGGGGTGGCGTTTGCGGTGGCGAAACTGGTGCATTGATTGGGGTGGCTTTTAAAGCTTGAATGGAGGAAAAAACGCCTTGCGCTGCGCGCTTTGGGCGGTTTTTCTACCTGGAGGAAGCGCCAACTGATTTTTTATGTTTTTGCAGAAATGAAAAAAGCTCCCATCAGGGAGCTTCTTTACTTGTTTTGGCGGAGAGGGTGGGATTCGAACCCACGGTACGATTTAACGTACGCTTGATTTCGAGTCAAGTACATTCGACCACTCTGCCACCTCTCCTTTACTGCGTGCTGCGGTCTTCGCTTAAATGGACGGTGCCGTTTGAACGAGGCGCTATTCTAGCATGGGGGATGTTGCTTTGGGTAGGGGTTTGGTGGTGATTTTGACTCTGATTAATTGCGCTTTTAAAAGCGCAAACCTGAATGGGCGATTCGGAGAGCCCTGCGCAAATATGCGCAGGGCTTCGAACTCGGCCGCCTTGGCGCCCCGCACGCCCCGCAGGGGGCGTGCTCCTCTGCGCCGGCACAAATAAAAGAAGCTCCCTCGCGGGAGCTTCTTTTATTTGTTCTGGCGGAGAGGGTGGGATTCGAACCCACGGTACGATTTAACGTACGCTTGATTTCGAGTCAAGTACATTCGACCACTCTGCCACCTCTCCATTTGCTGCGGTCTTTTCTCACATCGCTGCGAGAAGGCAAGATTATAGCAGCCCGCAGAAAAAAAGAAAGTAACTTTTTATACCTTTTACGCTTTCAGATGCGTCAGGCCGCCCATGTAAGGACGCAGCACTGGCGGGATCTCTACGCTGCCGTCGGCTTGCTGGTAGTTTTCCAGCACGGCTACCAGGGTGCGACCGACTGCCAGGCCGGAGCCGTTCAGGGTGTGGGCCAGTTCCGGTTTGCCGGCGGCGTTGCGGAAGCGCGCTTGCATGCGGCGGGACTGGAAGGCTTCGCAGTTCGACAGCGAGGAGATTTCGCGGTAGGTATTTTGCGCTGGCAGCCAGACTTCCAGGTCGAAGGTCTTGGTGGCGGCAAAGCCCATGTCGCCCGTGCACAGCGACATCACGCGGTATGGCAGGCCCAGGCGTTGCAAAATGACTTCGGCGTGGCCGACCATTTCTTCCAGCACGGCGTACGAGGTGTCGGGATGCACCACTTGCACCATCTCGACCTTGTCGAACTGGTGCTGGCGTATCATGCCGCGCGTGTCGCGGCCATAGCTGCCTGCTTCCGAGCGGAAGCATGGCGTGTGGGCCGTCATTTTCAGGGGCAACTGGTCCAGCGCCAGGATTTCATCGCGGGCGATATTGGTCAGCGTCACTTCCGAGGTCGGGATCAGGTAGAAGGTTTCGCCCTCGCCTTCCGCGCCGCCTTTTTTCACCGAGAACAAATCGGCTTCAAATTTCGGCAACTGGCTCGTGCCGCGCAGCGAGTCGGCATTGACCATATACGGTGTGTAGCATTCCGTGTAGCCATGCTCGTCGGCATGCGTATTGAGCATGAATTGCGCCAGCGCGCGGTGCAGACGGGCGATGCCGCCCTTCATGACGGAGAAGCGCGAACCGGTCAGCTTGGTGGCCACTTCGAAATCGAGGCCCAGCGGAGCACCCACGTCGACGTGATCCTTGACTTCGAAGTCGAAGCTGCGTGGCGTGCCAACCTTGCGTACTTCCACGTTACCCGTTTCATCCGCACCCACCGGCACCGATTCGTGCGGCAGGTTGGGCAGGGCCATGGTGAAGTCGCTCAGCTTGGCTTGCAGCACGGTCAATGCCGCTTCATCGGCTTTCAGCTCATCGCCCAGGCCGGCAACTTGCGCCATCACGGCCGAGGTATCTTCGCCCTTGCCTTTCAACATGCCGATTTGCTTGGACAGCGCGTTGCGCTTGCCCTGCAGTTCTTCGGTGCGGGTCTGGATCGCCTTGCGCTCTGCTTCGAGGGCGTTGAAACCGTCTACATCGAGCTGGAATTTACGCGTCGCCAGACGAGCTGCAACGGTAGCGATGTCTTTACGGAGAAGTTGAATATCTATCATGGGTGGGTGTCGGTGCCGATGTATCGAAAACACCATTGTACCAAGACACGACCACATGTTTTAGGAGTTTTGCGCCGGCCCGGCCATCGTCATGGCAGCGGCATACAGGCACTCCTGAGAGTCTTGCTACCCGAACAATCAGATCAGGGCAGCTTTTTCAGCGGCGCTCAGGCGGCGGGCGCTGACGGTCACGACCGGCATCTGGACGTCTGCCGCCTTGGCGATCACCGCCGACGTTGCACTCACTTCCAGCGTATTGGCATGGGCTGTGACGAAGCTGGCGCCGATGGCGATCACGGCGGCGGCGACAAAGGCGATTTCGATGTTTTTCAGTGCGTTCATGGTGTGGCTCCTGGTTATTTGCGTCGTTGAGTGCTGCTGCGAATGTTGCTGGTATGGTGCTACTTTAGCCAGCGCACAGGCACAACACCACCGGATTGCGACCAGCGGCGAAAAACACGGAGCGAACGGTAAAAATGGGGCACTGGAACGAAAACAGCCATTGAGGCACAGCTATTCCATTTCATCGAGCGAGAATCTATGCTATGGCTGTCTGGCTATCTCTCACCACAACAAGGAACACATGACTCAAACACCACTACGCGTTCTCGTCACGGGCGCCGCCGGCGTCATCGGCAGCGTTTTCTGGCAGAGCCGGCACGGGGAGTTTTCCCTGCGCCTGGCCGACCTGCACACAGGCAAGCTAGCTGAAGCGCCCTGCCCGGTGGTCTCGTTGGATGTCGGCGATTACGCTGCCTGCCTGGCCGCCTGCGCCGGCATCGACGTGGTGCTGCACCTGGCCGGCATCCCCCACGCCAGCGCCGATTTCGACACGCAGTTGCTGCAGCCCAATATTATCGGCACGCACAACATCTTCCGCGCGGCGCAGGCGCAAGGCGTCAAGCGGGTGGTGTTTGCCAGCAGCGCGCAAGCCATCGAAGGCTATCCGCTCGATGTGCAAGTGCAGGAAAACATGCCAGCGCGGCCGGCGAATATGTATGGCGCCAGCAAGGCCTTCGGCGAAGGCGTGGCCTCGGCCTTCGCCCATCAGTTCGGCATCACGACGATAGCCGTGCGCATCGCCAATGTGGCGCGCTTTGAGCAAGGTCAACAGCACAGCGCACGCGACATTGCCGCCTTCATCAGCGAACGCGACGTAGTGCAACTGCTGGCCCGCTGCGTGGCGGCGGACGTGCCGCCCGGCTACCACGTGGTGCACGGCGTATCGGACAACCGCTATAAACGACTGTCGATAGCAGCGACGCGCCAGCTGGTAGGCTACGCGCCGCAGGACGACGGCTTTATCTTGCTGGGTTTGTAGCCTCAGCCTTTTCCGGCTTTCCGGTCCAGTTCACGCAGCCACGCCAGCTTGTCGGCGATCTTGCTTTCCAGGCCACGCGGCACGGGCTGGTACCAGCCCGGTTCCGCCATGCCGTCCGGGAAGTAGGTTTCGCCAGCCGCATACGCATCGGGTTCATCGTGCGCGTAGCGGTAGGCGTGGCCATAGCCCAGCTCCTTCATCAGCTTGGTCGGCGCATTGCGCAAGTGCACCGGCACTTCCTTGGACTTGTCTTTCTTGACGAACGCCATGGCCGTATTAAAAGCGTTGTAGCCGGCATTGCTTTTCGCGGCGATCGCCAGGTAAATCACGGCTTGGCCCAGCGCCAGCTCGCCTTCCGGCGAACCCAGGCGTTCATAGGTTTCGGCTGCATCATTGGCCATGGTCAAGGCGCGCGGGTCGGCCAGGCCGATATCCTCCCAGGCCATGCGCACGATGCGGCGCGACAGATAGCGCGGGTCGGCGCCGCCATCGATCATGCGGCAAAACCAGTACAGGGCCGCGTCCGGGTTCGAGCCGCGCACGGATTTATGCAGGGCCGAGATCTGGTCATAAAAATTGTCGCCGCCCTTGTCGAAGCGGCGCGAGTTCAACGTCAGTGCATTGTCGACGAATGCCGCATCGATCTGGGTCGTGCCGGTCGAGCTGGCGGCCGTATCGGCTTGTTCCAGCAAATTGAGGAAACGCCGCGCATCGCCATCCGCGTAGCCGATCAGGGTATCGGTGGCGGCCTCGTCAAAATGCAGATGCTGCAAGGCGGTGCTTTGCGCCTTGGCCAGCAACTGCTGCATTTCCTCTTCATTGAGCGACTTGAGCACATACACTTGCGCGCGCGACAGCAAGGCCGAATTCACTTCAAAGCTGGGGTTTTCGGTGGTCGCACCGATAAACGTCACCAGGCCCGATTCCACAAACGGCAGCAAGGCGTCCTGCTGCGATTTGTTGAAGCGGTGGATTTCATCGACAAACAGCAAAGTGTGCTTGCCGAACTGGTCCAGGCTGTGGCGGGCCTGATCCATGGCTGCGCGGATATCTTTCACGCCGGCAAACACGGCTGACAGGGCAATGAATTCGCTGTCAAAAGCGTTTGCCATCAGGCGCGCCAGGGTGGTCTTGCCCACGCCGGGCGGGCCCCACAGGATCATGGAATGGGCTTTACCCGCCTCGAAGGCCAGGCGCAGCGGCTTGCCGACGCCCAGCAAATGCGTCTGGCCGATGACTTCGGTCAGGGTTTTCGGCCGCAAGGCCTCGGCCAGCGGCTGGCGTGGTTCGGTGGAAAAGAGATCCGCCATCATGGTTACCGGGTAAGAAAACAAAGGCCCCGCACAGTGCGAGGCCGGTCAAAAACAAGTGTGATGAACTTAGTTATTAATCACATCGGCGCCCTTGGGCACGACGAATTTGAAATGGTCGGCTGGCAGGTTCGGGTTCTTCTGGAAATTCTTGAACGCCAATACCGAGGTCTGACCAAACGAGTCGCGCAACTCCATCGCTTCGGGCACGCCATTGCGCAGGCCGATGCTGATTTCATCAAAGGTCGTGTCCTTGGCCTTCGGCGTCGCCTTCAGCCATTCCAGGCCATCGCGCGTGCCCGCTTCGGCCAGGGTGAAATTCTTTTCCAGGTCATTGCTGCCAAACAAGATGGCGGCCGGCGAAGAGCCCAGCGCGTCGCCCAGTTTCTTGATCGTCACCTGGCTCAAGTCCTTGTCGTAAATATACAGCTGCGTGCCATCGGCTTGCAGCAATTGTTCGTAGGGCTTGGTGTACATCCAGATGAACTTGCCTGGACGGGCAAATTCAAACGTGCCGCTGGCGGGCGTCGATACCTTCGTTTTCGAGTCTGCCTTCTTGACCTGGTGCTGGGTGAACTCGCCCCTGGCCGACTTGGTGCCGGCGGCAAAGGTCTTGAATTGTTCGAGCGCGCTGGCCGAGGCGCTGGCGGCGAACAGCAGACTGGCCGCGCCTATCATCATTTTTGCTGCAAAAGTCGTATTCTTCATTCTTCTTATCCTTCTTGTTGACACTTATTCTGCACTGGCCGCCGGCACCAGGATTTCCCGGTTGCCGTTCGATTGCATGGTAGATACCACCCCGCTCTGCTCCATCTGCTCCAGCAGACGGGCGGCGCGGTTGTAGCCGATACGTAAATGACGTTGCACCAGCGAAATCGAAGCGCGGCGGTTTTTCAGCACCACCGCCACCGCCTGGTCGTACAGGGCATCGGCCTCGCCGCCGCCCTCGCCCGGCACGCCGCCTTCGGCGCTCTCGCCTTCTACCGTGCCGCCTTCGAGGATGCCCTCGATGTAATTCGGTTCACCCTGCAACTTCAAATGACTGACCACGCGATGCACTTCATCATCGGACACAAAAGCGCCGTGCACGCGCATCGGCAAGCCGGTTCCCGGCGGCATGTACAACATGTCGCCCATGCCCAGCAGCGCTTCCGCCCCCATCTGGTCCAGAATCGTGCGCGAATCGATCTTCGACGATACCTGGAAGGCGATACGGGTAGGAATGTTCGCCTTGATCAAGCCCGTGATCACGTCTACAGATGGGCGCTGCGTGGCCAGAATCAAGTGCAAACCAGCCGCGCGGGCCTTTTGGGCGATACGCGCGATCAATTCTTCGACTTTTTTGCCCACCACCATCATCAGGTCGGCCAGCTCATCGATGATGATGACGATGGTCGGCAGTTTTTCCAGCGGTTCCGGCGAATCCGGCGTCAGGCTGAACGGATTCGGAATATGCTCTTCGCGCTTGGCCGCATCAGCGATCTTGGCGTTATAGCCGGCCAGGTTACGCACGCCCAGCTTGCTCATCAGCTTGTAGCGCTTTTCCATCTCGTTCACGGCCCAGTTCAGCGCGTGGCCAGCCTGACGCATATCGGTCACCACCGGCGCCAGCAAGTGCGGTATGCCTTCGTAGACCGACATTTCCAGCATCTTCGGATCGATCAGGATCAATCGCACGTCGTTCGGGTCGGACTTGTACAGCAGCGACAAAATGGTGGCATTGATACCCACTGATTTACCGGAACCGGTGGTGCCGGCCACCAGCAAGTGAGGCATCTTGGCCAGGTCGGCCACCACGGGTTTACCGGCAATATCCTTGCCCAGCGCAATCGTCAGGCTTGATACGCCGTCGTTGTAGACCTTGGAGCCCAGGATTTCCGTCAGGCGCACGATCTGGCGCTTGGCGTTCGGCAACTCCAGCGCCATATAGTTCTTGCCTGGTATGGTTTCCACTACGCGGATGGAGGTCAGCGACAAGGAACGGGCCAGGTCGCGCGCCAGACCCACGATCTGGCTACCCTTGACGCCGGTGGCCGGTTCGATTTCATAACGCGTCACCACCGGGCCGGGGTAAGCGGCCACTACCTTGGCATCGACGCCAAAGTCCGACAATTTCTTTTCGATCAGGCGGCTGGTGAACTCCAGCGTTTCCACCGAGACCGTTTCCACTACCGGCGGCGCTTCATCGAGCAGCGACAAGGGCGGCAGCTTGCCATCGCCCAGGTTTTCAAACAAGGTCGCCTGGCGTTCTTTTTCCACCCGCTCCGATTTGACCACGGTAACCACTTGCGGTTCAATTTTGACCGGTGGCGCAGCCACATGTTTTTCTACATGTTTGGCGCGCTCGATCACCACTGCTTCATCGCGGCGCACGGCAGCGACTTCGCCATGACGGCGGTCTTCGCGGTCCTGGTAGCGCAGCACGAACCAGGTGATGCCGTCTTCGATGGCGGCGCCTATGCGCTCGGCCACTTGCAACCATGAAACATGGAAGAACAGGGAAAAGCCCAGCGCGAACAGCAGCAACAGCAGCAAGGTGGCGCCCGTAAAGCCAAAACCCTCATACGAAGCATGGCCGATCAGCTGGCCCAGCACGCCGCCCTGCTGGCGCGGCAGCTGTATATGCAGGTTTTTCGCCATGCGCAGCCATTCCAGGCCCATGCTGCCGATCAGCATGATGGTAAAGCCGACGATGCGTATCAGCATCTCGACATGGTGCTCGCGCTCGGGCTCCTCCTGTTCCAGCAAGAAACGCGTGCTCAGGCGGCGATAACCATGCCAGACCGTGCGCAGCAGCCAGACGCACCACCACCAGGCGGAAAAACCAAAGATATATAACAGCAGGTCGGACAGGTTCGCGCCCAGCTTGCCGCCCAGGTTGGCGACCTTGCCAATCGAGGTGGCGTGCGACCAGCCAGGGTCAAGCTTGTTGAAGCTGGCCAGTATCAGCACAAAGTAGAGGGCGAAGGCGGCCAGGGCGAACCAGCGCGCCTCGGACAACAGCCGCACCAGCCGGTTCGGCAAGGGCCGGCGTTCGACCGGTTTACGGGTGTAGCTATTCTGGGTGGCCTGGGCTGGTTTAGTCATTCTGGGAAGCGCTGCAAGGTGATAGTTATTGCTAAAAGAATGTTTCTGAAAGGGAATTTCCCATAATAAGGAAGTATTCTAAGCCATATATGACAAGGAAGGCCCCACGATTCGTCGCCAGTAGCGGCTTGGTCTATAATCTCTGATCCATGCATAGCTTGCGCAAGCGCAATACTCATCTTGTTCTTGGCGCGTATGCCCCCAACTCAGATACATCTCACTTATTAAGAAGCCTCATTATGACGACGACCAAACACGCCCGCGTATTGATCCTTGGCTCCGGCCCTGCCGGCTACAGCGCTGCAGTGTATGCCGCGCGCGCCAACCTGAACCCGATGCTGGTGACCGGCGTGGAACAAGGCGGCCAGTTGATGACCACCACCGATGTGGAAAACTGGCCAGGCGACCCGATGGGCGTGCAAGGCCCGGAACTGATGCAGCGTTTGCTGCAGCACGCGGAACGTTTCAATACCGAAATCGTGTTCGATCACATCCACACCACGTTCCTGAATGAAAAGCCGATCCGCCTGAAAGGCGACAGCCACGAATACACCTGCGACACGCTGATCATCGCCACGGGTGCATCCGCGCAATACCTGGGCCTGCCATCGGAAGCCGAATTCATGGGCCGCGGCGTGTCCGCCTGCGCCACCTGCGATGGTTTCTTCTACCGCAACCAGGAAGTGGCCGTGGTCGGCGGCGGCAATACGGCTGTCGAAGAAGCGCTGTATTTGTCGAACATCGCCAATAAAGTCACCCTGATCCACCGCCGCGACAAGTTCCGCGCCGAAGCCATCCTGATCGACCGCCTGAACGCCAAGGTTGCCGAAGGCAAGATCGTGTTGAAATACAACCACACGCTGGATGAAGTGACGGGCAATGAAGGCGGCGTGACGGGCTTGAACATCAAGTCCACCATCGACGGCACGGTTGAAGCCTTGAACGTGCACGGCGTGTTCATCGCCATCGGCCACAAGCCGAACACCGGCATCTTCGACGGCCAGCTGGACATGCACAACGGCTACATCAAGACGAAAACCGGCCTGGAAGGCATGGCCACCGCCACCAGCGTGCCGGGCGTATTTGCCGCCGGCGACGTGCAGGACCATATCTACCGCCAGGCCATCACCAGCGCCGGTACGGGTTGCATGGCAGCACTGGACGCCCAGCGCTACCTGGAAGGCCAGGAGTAATCGCCGCATGGCGTCGATGAAAGACTTTGCCGACCTGAAAACCGTGAGCAAGCAGCTCAAGGAACAGGCCGAGACGCGCGCGGCCGCCGAAGCCGAGCGGACCAAGCGGGTGCAGGTGCAGGCGGTGGAAAGCAATCTGTTCAAGGCCAGCATCGGCGGCGTCAAGCGTTTGCCCGAGTCGGACCGCTACGTGCCCAGCCTGCCCAAGGCTGGCGCGATGGCGGCGCAACAGCCGGCGCGCAAGCTGACACAGGCAGAAGATGACGCAGCCGTGCTGCGCGAATCGCTGTCGGACCTGTTTGAAGTCGACCATTACCTGGAAAACGATCCGGCCCTCAATTATGCGGCGCCCGGCATCGGTCCTGACGTGGTGAAAAAGATGCGCAAGGGCCATTGGCCCATCCAGGATGAAATCGACCTGCACGGCTTGCGCCGCGATGAAGCGCGCGACGGCATCGGCGCTTTCCTGACGGCCGCCACGCGGCGCAAGCTGCGCTGCGTGCGCGTGATCCACGGCAAGGGTTTTGGCTCGAAAGGCCAGGAACCGGTATTGAAGGCTATGGTGCACAGCTGGCTGGTGCAAAAGACGGAAGTGATCGCCTTTTGCCAGGCACGCCGCTCCGAAGGGGGCGATGGCGCGCTGATGGTCTTGCTGGCGTCTGCCCTGCAGCCGGTACGCTGACTATCGAAGATTTGCAGCATCCATCATTTGTCACACTGTCACGGCCCCGTTTGTCACTATTCGGGGCCGTGTCATGTTAACCTGTGGCTATTATTTCTTGCTCAAACGCACATCCCATGATGCCACCCCAATTACCGCCTGGTTCGCTGATCAAGCTGATCGAGATCATCGCTATCCTGGTGGGCGCCTTTTCCGGTTTTATCGAGGCGCGGCGCAAGCGCATGGACCTGGTGGGCGTGTTCGTGGTGGCCTTCATCACGGCATTCGGCGGCGGCACCCTGCGCGACATCCTGCTCGACAAGCGGCCCCTGTTCTGGGTGGCGCACCAGGAATATGCCATCCTGATCTTTGTGCTGGCCCTGACCGCCGCACCGCTGATACAGCACTTGCGCCAGATCGTTTCGGAACGGCTGATCGTGATTGCCGACGCGATTGGCCTGGGCATGTTTGCGATTGCCGGCGTGGCCGAAGCGATACGCGCCGGCATGCCGATTTTCATCGCCTCGATGATGGGCGTGATTACAGGGATTTTCGGTGGGGTAATGCGCGACATCGTCTGCAACGAAGTGCCGATGGTGTTTAGAGACGGCAAACCGTATGCGATCTGCGCCTTCATCGGCTGCTGGGCCTATCTGCTGCAAAAGCATTTCGGCGTGGCCCACGATACCGCCCTGTGGACCAGCGCAGGCGGCATCACCATCATGCGCCTGGTCAGCTGGAAGTTTGACATGCGGCTGCGCTGAACTGCAGCCATTGTCATTAAACTGCGTCGGGACCAGTCTCGCCCGTGCGGATACGGATCACCTGCTCCACATTGCGCACGAAAATCTTGCCATCGCCAATCTTGCCCGTGCGCGCAGCCTTGATGATGGCGTCCACCACCTGTTCCGACACGCCATCGTCGACCACCACTTCCACTTTGACTTTCGGCAGGAAGTCGACCACGTACTCGGCGCCACGGTACAGCTCGGTATGACCTTTCTGACGGCCAAAACCCTTCACTTCCGTCACGGTCAGGCCCGTCACGTTCACATCGGCCAGGGCCTCGCGTACTTCGTCGAGCTTGAATGGTTTGATGATGGCGGTAATCTGTTTCATGGCTACTCCTTAAAATTGATAACTTGTTTGACAGATAGTTCGTGATTATTCGTAAAACCTTGACGTAATCGGGTAACGCCAGTCGCGGCCAAAACCACGGTGCGTGACGCGGATGCCCACCGGCGACTGGCGCCGCTTGTATTCGTTAATCTTGATCAAACGCGTGATGCGGGCCACGTCGGCTGGCGGAAAGCCTGCTTCGATGATGTCGGCGATGGGCCGGTTTTCTTCCATGTACAGTTGCATGATGCCATCGAGTATTTCGTACGGCGGCAAGGAATCCTGGTCCAGCTGGTCGGCGCGCAACTCAGCCGAAGGGCCGCGTGTCAGGATGCGCTCGGGGATCACGTTCGACACACTGTTGCGCCAGGCGCACAAACGGTAGACCAGGGTCTTGGCAATATCCTTGATCACCGCAAAACCACCGGCCATGTCGCCATACAGGGTGCAATAACCGACCGCCATCTCGCTCTTGTTGCCGGTCGTCAACACGATACTGCCGTGCTTGTTCGACAAGGCCATCAGCAAGGTACCGCGGATGCGCGCCTGGATATTTTCTTCCGTCGCGTCTTCTGCCAGGCCAGCGAACTCGGTCGCCAGGGTGGCACGGAAGGCATCAAAAGTTTGCTTGATTGGAATTTCATCGTAGCGCACATCGAGCCGTTTTACCATGTCGCGCGAATCGATCCATGAAATATCGGCCGTGAATTGCGAGGGCATCATCACGGCGCGCACCTTGTCGGCGCCCAGCGCATCGACCGCAATCGCCAGCGTCAAGGCGGAATCGACGCCGCCCGACATGCCGATCAGCACGCCCGGGAAACCGTTCTTGCCTATATAGTCGCGCACGCCCAGCACCAGCGCCTGATAGACCTGGGCTTCCAGCGGCAAGGGCGCAGCCAAGGCTTGCGGCACTGGGGTGGCGCCGTCGAACTCGACGATCTGCAAGTCTTCCTCGAAATGGCGCAGCTGCGCGCAAATTTTGCCGGCCGCATCCATGACGAAGGAATCGCCATCGAAAATCAGCTCATCCTGGCCACCGACCAGGTTGGCATACACCAGCGCCATGCCCTGCGCGCAGACATTCTGGCGCATGGTGTCATAGCGCAGGTGCTGCTTGTTCATGTGGTACGGCGAGCCGTTCGGCACCAGCAGCACTTGCGCGCCGGCCTCGCGGGCGCGCATGGGCGCGTGTCCAAACCAGGTGTCTTCGCAGATATTGAGGCCAAAACGCACGCCCTTCACGGCAAACACGAACGCCTGGTCGGACGAGGTGAAATAACGCTTTTCATCGAACACGGTGGTATTGGGCAAATCATGCTTGCGGTACGTGCCCAGCACTTCGCCATTGAGCAGCACGGAGGCGGCGTTATGGCGCACGCCGTTCTCATCTTGCAGCGGCAAGCCCACCACCACGTGCAAATCCTTGAACTGGGCCAGGTCGGCAGCGAGCTCGGCAAACGTTTGCCGCGTTTTTGCGTAGAATGCATTGCGCAGCAATAAGTCCTCGGGCGGATAGCCGACCAGCGACAGTTCCGGCGTCAGCACGATATCGGCGCCAGCTGCATGCGCGCGGCGGGAAAGGTCGAAGATCTTGGCGCGGTTGCCGGCCAGATCGCCGACCGTACTATTCATTTGAGCAATTGCGACTTTGACTGTCATGATGATGGATATTTCGTTCTATTTAACAAAGACGGGGCCAAGTTTCGCCCCGGGGTGCGCAGGCCGACGCCGGCGACCCGAAAAGTGATGAATGCAAGCACAAAAATGAATTATCGCACGGGTATCGTCTCTTCTCTGGCTGAAATTGGGGAAGCGGCCTGGTCGGAACTGCTGGCACGGCAGTCCGAAAGCAATCCTTTCCTGTCCTATGCCTTTTTACACGCGCTGCATGAGTCAGGCTGCGCCAGTGCAGAGACCGGCTGGCAGCCCAATTATCTGGTCTTGTGGCAAGGCGACACCCTGGCCGCCGCCCTGCCCCTGTATCTGAAAATGCATTCCTACGGCGAATATGTGTTCGACTGGGCCTGGGCAGAGGCTTATCAGCAGCACGGCCTGGAATATTATCCAAAACTGTTGTCGGCGATACCGTTCACGCCCGTCAGCGGCAACCGTTTGCTGGCGCGCGATGGCGAGGCGCGGGCGGCGCTGCTGGCCTTTTTGCTAGCCCAGCAGCAGGCGGCGGAAGTGTCGTCTTGCCACATCCTGTTTCCACCGGAACAGGAAGCGGCACAACTGGAAGCGGCCGGCTACCTGCTGCGCAGCGGCGTGCAGTTTCACTGGTTAAATAGCGGCTACAGCGACTTCGAGCAATTCCTGTCTACGCTGGAAGCCAAGAAACGCAAGAATATCCGTGCCGAACGCCGCAAAGTGGTGGAAGCTGGCGTCACCATGCGCAGGGTACGGGGCGTGGACGCCACGCCGGCGCACTGGAAGCTGTTCCACCGCTGCTACAGCAATACCTATGCCGAGCACCGCTCCTCGCCCTATCTGAGCCTGGATTTCTTCCAGCGCATCGGCGCGACCATGCCGGAAAACATCTTGCTGGTGATCGCCGAGCGCGAGGGCCGCGCCATCGCCGCCTCGTTGCTGATACACACGGCCGACACTTTATATGGCCGCTACTGGGGCGCGCTGGAACACCTGCCCTGTTTGCATTTCGAAACAGCCTATTACCAGCCGCTGGAATTTTGCATCGCGGAAGGCATCGCCACCTTTGAAGGCGGCGCCCAGGGCGAACACAAGATGGCGCGCGGCTTTTTGCCGCAAAAAACCTGGTCGGCCCACAGTCTGGCCCACCCGGCCTTCGCCGATGCAGTCCAGCGCTTCCTGGAACGCGAACGGGGCGGTATCGATGCTTATCTCGATGAATTGAACGAGCACAGCCCGTTTCGCGGCAGCGCACAATAACACTGCCCGTTTGATAAGAAGAGCGCCTGTGTTAAGCTGAAAAAAGATGTGTCTTTCGCATGTCTTTCAACAACTCACTCTTTTCTCAACTTTTTCTTTGGTGGTGTAATTGCAAGTATTTAATCACAACGGCGGCCGCGCGGCGCGTCACGGGAGCCTGGCATGACGGGCGTGATCAGCTGGTGGGAAGCCGCCTTGCTGGGACTGTTGCAAGGGATTACCGAGTTCCTGCCCGTCTCTTCCAGCGCGCACTTGCGCATTCTTGGCCCTTTCCTGCCGTCCGGCACCGACCCTGGTGCGGCTTTTACCGCCATCACGCAGATCGGCACCGAACTGGCCGTGCTGATTTTCTTCCGCAAGGATATTTTACGCATCGCCCTCGCCTGGTTTGCCGCCCTGCCCGGCACGGGCGCCAGCGCTGCTGCCAAGGCTAACCCGGATGCCCGTTTGGGCTGGCTGGTGATTATCGGTTCGCTGCCGATCGCCATCCTGGGACTGCTCTTCCAGCACGCCATCGAAACCTATCTGCGCAATCTGTACCTGACGGCCACCATGCTGATCGTTTTCGGCCTGATCCTGGGTGCGGCTGACCGCTATGGCAAACATGCGCTGCCGCTGTCGCGCATGCGCTGGCGCGACGGCATCATCTTCGGCTTCGCCCAGGCAATGGCGCTGATCCCTGGCGTATCGCGCTCGGGTGGCACCATCACGGCCGGCCTGATGATGGGTTACACGCGCGAAGCGGCGGCCCGCTACTCTTTCCTGCTGGCCATCCCGGCCGTGGTCGCTTCCGGCTTTTACCAGCTCTACAAGAGCTGGGGCGTGGCAGGCCCGGTCGCAGCCGGCCCGACCGCGCTGGCCACCATCATCGCCTTCTTTGTCGGCTATGGCGTGATCATGGTGTTCCTGCGCATCGTCAGCAGCCGCGGCTACTGGCCTTTCGTCGTCTACCGCGTGGTACTGGGCTTTGTCGTGATCGCCTTGCTGAACATGGGCATCATTTCAGCGCATTGATTTACGCCCAAGCATAAAAAAAGCGCCCCCCGCCATGACGGCTGGGGGCGCTTTTTATTGGGCGCTTGCTACTTAGGATGCCGACTTTTCAGCATCTTTCTTGTAGGAAGCGACGCCGTTCAGGATTTCCGCTTTCGCTTCTTCCGGACCGTACCAGCCGTCGATCTTGACCCATTTGCCTTTTTCCAGGTCTTTGTAGTGCTCGAAGAAATGCTGGATCTGGCGCAAGCGCAGTTCATTCAGATCTTCCGGCTTTTGCCAGTGGCTGTAGATCGACAATACTTTGTCGACTGGCACGGCCAGCACTTTCGCGTCTTCGCCCGACTCGTCGGTCATTTTCAGCACGCCGATAGGACGGCAGCGCACCACCACGCCAGGAATCAGCGGGAATGGGGTGATGACCAGCACGTCGACCGGGTCGCCGTCCGGCGACAGCGTATTCGGTACATAGCCGTAGTTGCACGGATAGTGCATGGCGGTGCCCATGAAGCGGTCAACGAAGATCGCGCCCGATTCCTTGTCGACTTCATACTTGATCGGATCGGCGTTCATCGGGATTTCAATGACGACGTTGAAATCGTTCGGCAAGTCGCGGCCGGAAGAGACGTTATTCAAACTCATGGGGTTTCCTCATTGTGCGGATTGTATTGTAACGGCGTAATTATAGAGAACTCGGCCCGGCTTGTGCGCCGCAGCACATAAAAAAGAGTCCGCTTTCTTATCAAAAGCGAACTCTTTTTTATTTAAGGACTGGTTCTTTATAGAATTGTTGCCAGGGCGCACTGCCGGTAATGCGTGGCAGCCTGCTCGGTCTGCTGCAAGGCGTCGTGCATCTGCGCCAGCTTCAGATGCGCATCGCGCACCATCTGCGGATCGTTGGCGTCCGACAAAGCTTGCTCCAGATGGCGCTGGGCCTTGCCCCACAGTTTTTGACGCAGGCACAAAGCACCCAGGGTCAGGGCCAGTTCCGCGTCCAGCGGACGCTGTTTCAGCCACTGTTCGCAATGCTCGATCTGCAGCAGCAAGGCGGCCGAGCCGGCTGGCGCCGCCGCTTCGCGGTAGGCGCGCACCACGCGCTCATCCCAGTCGGCAGCCAAAGACTCTTCGCAGACCAGGCGCGCTTCGTCGTGCAAGCCACGCGTATTCAAGGCGGTGGCGGCGCGGCAGGCGATGAACGGCTTGACGCGGTCGGCGCTCGGCACGGTGGACCAGACGCGCATCAGCGACTCGGCGTCATGCGTCGGATCGGACAGCAAATGGTCGTAAGACAATTCACGCAGCCGCGACGACAGCGCCGGATGCAGGGCGCGGTGCTTGTCGAGCGAGCGCACCAGGCGCAGCACTTCCGGCCAGTTCTTTGCTTGCTGCTCAGCCTTGAGCGACCATTGCAGCGCGTGGATATGGCGCGTGCCGCTGGCGTTCAATTCGCGCACGGCGGCCAGCGCCGCTTCGGGCTGATGGTCGTCGACCAGCAATTCGGTCACCGTCATCAAACGCGCTGTTTTCAGGGCAGTGTCGCCTTCGACGCGGGCCAGCCAGCTGTCGCGGCGCTCGGACTGGCGCATGCGGTGCGCGGCGCGCGCGCCGATCAGCGCGGCCAGGCCGGCGTTTTCATCGAGTTCGGCAGCGCGCAGCGCGGCTTTTTCAGCATGGCCGAAACGGCCTTCGAACAGGGCTTTCAAGGCTTCGCGCAAACCCTTGTTGCTGTCGCGCTCACGCTTGCGGTAGCGGTAAGCGGCCACTTGCGCCGGCATGCGCACGGTGGCGCGCACGGCGCGCACCAGCAGATACAGCAGGACGAACAGCAATACTTGCAGCAGCACGAAGAAATTGAGCGACAGGTCGACCCGGTACGGTGGATAGAACAGCACCACGTTGCCGGGATTGAAGCGGGCCGTCACGGCGATACCGATCGCTGCGGCCATCAGGGCGAGTAGCCAGAGAAATAAACGCATGACTTAGGACTTCGCTTTGTAGTTGCGCACAGCGGTCAGGCTGTCGGACAAGGTCGGCATATCGATGGCCAGATTGCTCGCCTGCACCTGGCGCAGCAAACCTTGCGCTGTTTGCGTGGCCTTGGCGCGCGTATCGAAATACTTGGCCAGCGCATCCTGGGCCGCGATCAAGTCACTCCTGAAAGCCGTTTCATTGCGCGACAACAAGGCCATGCGCGCATTCAGCAGGCGCAGCTTGACGTTTTCACGCAGGAAATACGCTTCCGACGGCGACAGCATCAGCGCGTCCGGCGTATCGACGCGGCGCAGGCGTATCAGCTGGCGCACATCGTTCCACATGTCGCCGCTCCAGGTATTCCAGCCATCGCGCACCGATTGCAGCAAGGGTTCCGGCGCCGGAGGTCCGACCAGCTTACCGGCAGCATTTTTTACCGGCTTGGCCTTGCCGGCTTTTTCCGGCGCGGCCGGCAAGGCCGGCTTTTCATCGGACAACATCGGCAAGGAATCGATCTGGCCGATCACGGCGTCCAGGCGCAAGGCCACGCCGGTCGAATCGACGCTGGGCAAGGCCTTGAGTTTTTCCATGTCGCGGCCTATCGCGCGGCGGATGGTGATGAATTGCGGCTTGTCCGAGCGCGACAGGCTGCGGTCGGCATTTTGCAGCGCGATCAGCGCGCCGGGCACGTTGCCGGCCAGTTGCAGCTGCTGGCTGGCGGTCGACAGTACTTGTTCGATCTCGGTCAGCGCCCACTCGTCGCGGTTCTTCGACAAGTCGTTATACAGCTGCTCCAGCGCCAGTTGCTGGCTTTGCGTTTCGCTTTGGCGGTTTTCCAGCGCACCGACCTTGATCTGCAGCTCTTTCGTGCCCTCTTGCACGGTACGCGCCAGCACGCCGGTTTCGGCATTGCTGACATCGCCCTTTTGCAAGCGCTTGGCCACTTCTTCGCGCAAATTGTGGATCTTGTTGCTGGACGACCAGCTTTGCGCAGCCAGCAGCACGGCCAGGACGATCAAGGCGATGCTGGTGGGCTTTTGCAATTGCTCGACCAGGGTGGGACCACCCTGCTTGGACGGACCAGCAGCAGCTTGCTCGGCTGCCTGCGGCGCCGCCTTGACGGCGCCCGCTGGCGTTGCATTCGGTTCTGAGTGAGTAGGCATTTCGTTCATGGTCGTGATTGTAACGCGGCGAGCACACCTGCGTCGCCAGATCCTGTCAAGGTGATGTGGGCAAACCCTAGCCCGGCCGCCGTTTGTGCAATGCGGGCGTGTGGCACGATCAGATGCTGCTGTTGCATTCTCACAACAATACCATCATTCCCTGCTTGTTGGCGCAACAAATCGAGCAACTGCAGCAGACCACGCAACGCTTCCGAACTGGTAATGATCCAGTCATGATGATGCTGTAAGAGCTGTTCCAGGGTTGATTGCAAGGCCGGCGTGAGGGCCGGCACTACGCGCCGGTAAGCAGTCATAAAGTGCACCTCAGCGCCCGCAGCGCGCAAGCCGTCGGCCAGGAAATCGCGGCCGCCGTCGCCGCGCACGATCAGCACGCGCTTGCCGCGCAGGGAAGCTAAATCCAGCGCCAGCAGCAAATGTTCGGAATCGCTGCGCGCAGTGTCTGCCGGACTGGTGATGCTGGCATTGGCGTCCGTCACGCCATGCGCGGCCAGCGCCGAACGGCTGCCCTCGCCCACTACGGCAATCGGCAAACCAGCCGGCCAGCGTGGCAATTGCGCAAATACACAATCGATGGCGTTGGGCGAGACAAAGGTCACCAGATCGTAGTCTGGCAGCGACGCCAGGGTGGCGGCCAGCTGCGCCTGTTCTTCAACATCGGTGAGCGCATGGATTTCCAGCAGCGGCAGCAGGGTCACCTTGAAACCCAGCGCCGCCACGCGCGCGGCCAGCGGCCCCGCTTGCGCTGCGGGCCGCGTAATCACCACGCTATCGGCCACGCTGTCGATCACGCGATCAGGCATGCGGCGCCAGTCCTTCGTGATTGTCTGGCGTGACGGCGCAAGAGGCCAGGATGCCGGCCGCATCTTGCTGGCGCAGCAATTCGGCCGCCTGCTCTCCCAGGGCTTCGGGCGCGCTGGCGCTGCCGCTGACCTCGGCGCTGGCCATGCGCGTGCCGTCCGGCGTGGCGACCATGGCGCGCAGATGCATCTGTTCACCATTGATCGTCGCGTAGGCGGCCAGCGGAATCTGGCAGCTGCCGCCGAAAATGCGCGACACCTTGCGTTCAGCCAGCGAAACCTGGGCCGTGGCTTCATCGTTCAAGGGCGCCAGCAAACGCTGCAGGTCGACACCATCATGCCGCTCGCCCATGATTTCAATCGCCAAAGTGCCCTGGCCGGCGGCCGGCAAGCTCAGCTCTGGCGACAGCACGGTGCGGATGCGCGCAGCCAGGCCCAGGCGGTTCAGGCCGGCGGCGGCCAGGATGATGGCGGCGTAATCGCCACGGTCGAGCTTGCCCAAACGCGTATCGAGATTGCCGCGCAGGGGCAAGATAGTCAGGTGCGGATAGCGGGCCGCGATCAGGGCCTGGCGGCGCAAGCTGCTGGTGCCGACCACGGCGCCATGCGGCAGTTCGTCGAGGCTGGCGTAATCGTTGGAGACAAAAGCATCGCGCGGGTCTTCGCGCTCCAGGATGGCGGCCAAGCTGTAGCCTTCAGGCAAGTCCATCGGCAAATCCTTCAGGCAATGCACGGCCAGGTCGGCGCGGCCATCGGCCATCGCCACTTCCAGCTCCTTGACGAACAAGCCCTTGCCGCCTACCTTGGACAGGGCGCGGTCCAGAATCTGGTCACCGCGTGTGGTCATGCCGAGAATTTCGACGCTACACTGTGGATATAATGCAGACAGACGGTCGCGCACATGTTCAGCCTGCCACATGGCAAGACGGCTCTCGCGTGAGGCGATCACCAGCCGGGAAGGAATATTCGGGGTCAATTCGGATGCTTTCAAAACAAGTTCTTTCGCTGTCGTTGTTGTACCGCAAAGCGCAGTACGGGCCCACGCATGGTCACACCTGGCCTCACGCCTGCCGTCACTGTATCGCTGATGCCCATGCTGCAGGCCACAAATTTTATCATGCGGCCCCCTCCCCGAATGACCAAACGCCCTGGCATCTGCCATTACCTTGCTTTCACCCACACTTTCTTCACTAACTTTGGTCCCTACTTATGTCCAATGACGCATATGCACCAGAAATAGTTCCCGTGAGCAGTACTGATAAAGATGCACCACTGAAAGAAGATATACGTTTGCTGGGCCGCCTGCTGGGCGACGTGCTGCGCGAACAGGAAGGCGACGCCGTCTTCGATGTGGTGGAAACCATACGCCAGACTTCCGTGCGCTTCCGGCGCGAAGCCGACGCCAGCGCCGCTTTGGCACTCGATGGCATGCTCAAGGCGCTGAGCCGCGAGCAAACCATTTCCGTGGTGCGGGCTTTTTCCTATTTTTCGCACCTGGCCAATATTGCCGAAGACCAGCACCGCATCCGCCGCCGCCGCGCCCATCTGCTGGCCGGCTCGCCGGCGCAAAAAGGCAGCGTCAGTTTTGCCTTGAAAAAACTGCGCACGGCCGGCGTGCCGCGCAGCGCCGTCGATCATTTTTTCAAGGATGCCCTGATCGCGCCCGTGCTGACGGCCCACCCGACCGAAGTGCAGCGCAAGAGCATCCTCGACGCCGAACACGATATCGCCCGCCTGCTGGCCGAGCGCGACTTGCCGCTGACGCCCAAAGAGCGGCAAGCCAAGATGCAGCTGCTGCGCTCGCGCGTCGCCACTTTGTGGCAAACGCGCATGCTGCGCTATTCCAAGCTGACGGTGGCCGATGAAATCGAAAACGCCCTGTCGTATTACCGCATTACTTTTTTGCGCGAACTGCCGGGCCTGTACGACGACATCGAGGACGACATCGCCAGCGAATATCCGAACGGCGACGGCACCATCACCCCCATCAAGAGCGCCTACGTGCAGATGGGCAGCTGGATAGGCGGCGACCGCGACGGCAACCCGAACGTGAACGCGGGCACCATGCAGCACGCGCTGGCCCGCCACGCCACCACCATCCTCGACTTTTACCTGGACGAAATCCATACCCTGGGCGCCGAACTGTCAGTCTCGACCCTGATGACAGGTGTCAGCGAACAATTGCAGGCGCTGGCCGAGCAGTCGCCCGATGCCTCGCCGCACCGCAGCGACGAACCCTACCGGCGCGCCCTGATCGGCGTGTACGCGCGCTTGGCCGCCACCGCCCGCGCCCTGGGCGCGACCAATATCCTGCGCAAGGAAGTCGGGCCGGCCGCGCCCTACCCCGATGCGCCCGCGTTTGCGGCCGACCTGCAAGTGATTATCGCTTCGCTGGAAGCGCATCACGGCCGGGCGCTGGTTCGGCCACGCCTGGCGACGTTGGCGCGGGCGGCCGATATCTTCGGCTTCCACCTGGCCTCGCTCGACATGCGGCAAACCTCGGATGTGCACGAACGCGTGCTGGCCGAGCTGTTTGCCCACAGCGGCGTGGAAGCAGACTACGCAGCACTGCCGGAAGAAGAGCGCGAGGCGCTGCTGCTGAGCGAACTGGCGCAGCCGCGCCTGCTGTACTCGCCCTTCATCACGTATAGCGATGAAACCAATTCGGAACTGGCGATCCTGCAGGCGGCCCGCACTATCCGCCAGCGCTACGGCGAGCGGGCGATCCGCAACTACATCATTTCGCACACGGAAACTGTGTCCGACTTGCTGGAAGTATTGCTGCTGCAAAAAGAAACCGGCTTGCTGCGCACCAACTGGAGCAAGGGTGGCGAAGGCGACAGCAGCTGTGAGCTGATGGTGATACCGCTGTTTGAAACCATCCCCGACCTGCAGCGCGCATCCGGCATCATGGGCCGCGCCATGGCCTTGCCGCTGATCAAACAACTGATCGCCAAGCAAGGGCAGTTGCAGGAAGTCATGCTCGGTTATTCCGATTCGAACAAGGATGGCGGTTTCCTGACCTCGAACTGGGAACTGTACAAGGCGGAACTGGCGCTGGTGGCCGACTTTCAACAAGCCGGCGTCAAGCTGCGCTTGTTCCATGGCCGTGGCGGCACGGTGGGCCGTGGTGGCGGACCCAGCTATGAAGCCATATTGGCCCAGCCGCCAGGCACCGTCAACGGCCAGATCCGGCTGACGGAGCAAGGCGAAATCATCGCCTCGAAATTTTCCAACCCGGAAATCGGCCGGCGCAACCTGGAATTGCTGGTCGCCGCCACCCTGGAAGCGAGCTTGGCGCCGCAGGCAGCCAATCCGGCCGCGACCAGCCAGCTGGCCCGCTTTGAAACGGTGATGGCTGAATTGTCGGAGCTGGCTTACCACGCCTACCGCCATCTGGTGTATGACACGCCGGGCTTTACCGAATACTTCTTTGCCGCCACGCCGATTGCCGAGATTGCCGAACTGAACCTCGGTTCGCGCCCCGCCTCGCGCAAGGCCAACCAGCGCATCGAAGACTTGCGCGCCATACCCTGGGGCTTTTCCTGGGGCCAGTGCCGCTTGCTGCTGCCGGGCTGGTTCGGTTTCGGCAGCGCCATCGCCGCCTGGATCAATCGCGAGCCGGGCGCCAAAGATGAAAAAATCGCCACCCTGCGGACCATGTATGCCGAATGGCCCTTCTTCGCCACCCTGCTGTCGAACATGGACATGGTGCTGGCCAAGACGGACCTGGCGATCGCCTCGCGCTACGCGGAACTGGTGGCCGACAAGGAGTTGCGCGAACGCATCTACAAGCGCATCACGGACGAGCACGGCAATACCTTGCAGTGCCTGGAACTGATCACCGGCAACACGGAGCGGCTGGCCGGCAATCCCCTGCTGGCCCGTTCGATACAGAACCGTTTCGCCTATCTCGACCCGCTGAACCACTTGCAGGTGGAATTGATCAAGCGCAACCGCGCCTTGTCGAGCGAAAACAAGATCGACGAGCGCGTGCACCGTGGCATCCAGCTGTCGATCAATGGCGTGGCGGCAGGACTGCGCAATACTGGCTGACGCAGCATATTGGACAACACGGCAAGGCTGGCGCAGCAAGGCCAGCCTTTTTCATATCCGTTTCCTGTTGAAAAAATATTCTCAATAAGGCAACAATTTGGCGCTACACTAGCCGTTCTACCGCCTGCCGCGCCCAACAACTGCGCACAAAGGCCAACCAGGACGCCAGGGACGCGCATGAGCAAATGGTCGATTGAAACGCTGAGTGCGGCTTGCGCCGCCCTGCTTCTGATCTTGCTGAGCTGGCTGGCTGGCACTGCCTGGGACCGCCTGTCTTCCGGGCAACAGGTATGCCTGGCCCTGCTGCTGGCGATCATCGCCGCTGCCTGCATCTGGATGATGCGCAAGCTGCGCGCCCATCACGCTGCCACGCGCCAGCAGCTCGACGACAGCGTGCTGCGCTACCGGGACCTGGCCGAAACGGCGCAAGATGGCATGTGGCGCACCGATCCGCTCGGCATCATCCTCGACATCAATCAGCGCATGAGCGACATGCTGGGCATCCCCGTGGCGCAACTGCTGGGGCAGAATGCCAGCAACTTCCACGATGAAGCCACGCGGCGGCGTTTGTGCCCCTTATGGCGCGAAGCGGGGCAAAGTTGCATGGGGGAACTGCATTACCGCCACACGGACGGCACGGAGCGCTGGGCCATGGTCAGCGGGCGCCGCCTGTACGACCAGCACGGCGTGCTGACGGGTTCTTTGGTACTGGCCAATGACATCAGCGCACGCAAGCGCGCCGAGCAGGCATTGGCGCAAGCCCATGCCGAACTGGAAAGCCGCGTGGCATTGCGCACGGCCCAGTTGCAGGATGCCAATGCCCGCCTGTCCGCCGAAGTCGCCATGCACGCCCGCACGGAAACGGCACTGGCGTTCAGCGAAGAACGCATGCAGGACATCATCTCCATGATGCCGCTGTCGCTTTTCCTGAAAGGCGCCGACTCAAGCCTGCTGATGATGAACCATGCCTGCGAACAACAATGGGGCGTACGCTTTGAGCAGGTGGCGGGAGCGCGCATCTGGAAGCACTTTCCGGCCGAACAGAATGCCGGCTTCAGGGCCGGCGACCTGGAAGCGTTCGCCAGTCGCCGCGTGGTGATCCTCGAAGAACTGGTATGGAATGCCCAGTTGCAAGAGAACCGCCTGGTGCAAACGCACAAGAAACCCGTCTTCGATGCCGACGGCTTGCCGCAGATGGTCATCGCCATGGCGATCGACATTACCGACAGCAAGCGCAACGAGGAAAACCTGCGCCACTCGCTGGCGCAGTTGCGCGAGCTGTCCGACCACCAGCAAACCATCAAGGAAGAGGAACGGCGGCGCATCGCGCTCGACATCCATGATGACCTGGGGCAAAACCTGATGGCGCTGCGCATCGATGTCTCGCTGCTGCATGCGCGCACGGCCGTCTCGCATCCGCGCCTGCACCAGCACGCCCAGCGCGTGCTCGACACCATCGACGCCACCATCCGCTCGGTGCGCACCATCATCAACGACTTGCATCCCAGCACTCTGGAACTGGGCCTCGCGCCTGCCATCGAATGGCTGCTGCGCCAGATGGAGGAGCGCGGCGCCATCCGCTACCGGCTGACGGTCAACAGCGAGGCGCCCGACCTGGGCCTGGATCAGCGCCAGACCTCGGCCATCTTTCGCGTGCTGCAAGAATCGCTGTCCAACATCGTGCGCCATGCGCAAGCCAGTGTAGTGGACGTGGCGCTGGCGCAAGAGCATGGACATCTCCACCTGCGCATCAGCGACAACGGCGTCGGCATGCGGCCCGACGACGATGGCAAGCGCTGCGCCTTCGGACTGAAAAGCATACGCGAACGGGTGCAGGCACTGGGCGGCGAGATGCAGATCGACAGCCAGCCGGGCCAGGGCACGGCACTGGCGATCCACGTGCCGCTGGCGTCAAACACCCAGCTTAGCGAGAAAAATGCCTGACCATCGTGACAAAATGCGTATTTATCAACATCATAAAAACAGTAGTATAAGTTTTTCTTAATGGAAATCGCCATGAAACCACAAGCTTGCTGCGCATTGCTACTGCTTTCCTTGTCGGCCTCGTCCCTGGCCAGCACCACCATTTACGCCGAACACGGTTTCGGCGAAAAGAACGGCAATGGCAGCATCGCCTCCGACCTGAACCCGGCCGGGCTGGTGGCAGGCATCATCACGGAGGAGGAAGGACGGCGCCGCGCCGTGCTGTATCAAAACGGACATATCCGCGAACTGGGCACCCTGGGTGGCGATGAAGGTTTCACCAAGGCGATTAATGCGCATGGCGTGGTGGTCGGCTCATCGCAGACAGCCAGCGGCGCCTGGCACGCCTTCCGCTACGAGAACGCGACCGGCATGCGCGACCTGGGCACACTGGGCGGCAACAGCAGTTATGCCACGGCGATTACGCAGGACGGCCGGGTGGCCGGTTATGCCGACACCCGCAACGGCGATTACCACGCCTTCGTCACGAAAGCCGACCATAGCCTGCAAGACCTGGGCACCCTGGGCGGCGACAGCAGTTATGCCAGCGGCGTCAACAACCATGGCGTGGTGGTCGGCACGGCACAGCGCAGCGATGGCTACCGCCGCGCTTTCGTTTATCACCCCGGTGAAGGCATGCAGGAGATCGGCACTTTGCCCGGCGGACGCATCAGCTCGGCCACGGCCATCAATGACGCAGGCTTGATCGTCGGCACTTCGGAAACAGCCAAACGCCGCTGGCACGCCTTCGCCTATGACGGCAAGCGCATGATCGACCTGGGCGCCATGATCGGCCAGGGCGACAGCTACGCCACGGCCGTCAATGCAGCCGGCCACATCGTGGGCAGCGTCAACATCAATGGCTACGAGCCGATGACCTTTGTCTACAAGGAGGGCGTGATGACGGTACGCCGCCGCGACGACGGCCTGTACCTGACCAACAAGATCACCGACGCCGGCCTGGTGGTGGGCGCCATCTACACCGGCCATAAATTCCAGGCCTTCGCCGTCTCGTCGCGCGCGGCGCCAGCGCCGCAGCGCAGCAACCCGCTCGATTGGCTGCTGATCACCTTCATGATCGGCGCCAGCAGCGTGGTGCTGTACCGGCTGCAGCGCAACTACCGCGGCGGCTTGCTGGGCGCACGTAGGCACTTGCTGTAAGGCTGCTCTGGCGACAGGCGTAAAAAAAGAGGCTTGCGCCTCTTTTTTGTTGCTGCCTGCTGCTTAGTTTTGCGTCAGGAAAGTTTTCAGCTTGTCCGAACGCGAAGGCTGGCGCAGCTTGCTCATGGCTTTCGCTTCGATCTGGCGGATACGCTCGCGCGTCACGTCGAACTGCTTGCCCACTTCTTCCAGGGTGTGGTCGTTCGACATTTCCACGCCATAACGCATGCGCAGCACTTTCGCTTCGCGCGGGGTCAGCGAGTCCAGCACTTCCTTGATCACATTGCGCATCGACGCGTGCAGTGCGGCGTCCAGCGGCGCCAGGGTGGTGTTGTCTTCGATGAAGTCGCCCAGTTGCGAATCGCCGTCTTCGCCCATCGGCGTTTCCATGGAGATAGGCTCTTTGGCGATCTTCATGATCTCGCGCACCTTGTTTTCCGGCATTTCCATCTTGACGGCCAGGGTCGCCAGGTCTGGCTCGCTGCCGGTTTCCTGCATGATCTGGCGCGAGATGCGGTTCATCTTGTTGATCGTTTCGATCATGTGCACCGGCACGCGGATGGTGCGGGCCATGTCGGCGATCGAACGCGTGATCGCCTGGCGTATCCACCAGGTGGCGTAGGTCGAGAACTTGTAGCCGCGGCGGTATTCGAATTTATCGACCGCTTTCAGCAAGCCGATATTGCCTTCCTGGATCAGATCGAGGAATTGCAAGCCACGGTTGATGTATTTCTTCGCAATCGAAATCACCAGACGCAAGTTGGCGACCGTCATTTCGCGTTTGGCGTGACGGGCGCGCTTTTCACCGGCAGCCATCTGCTTGTTGATCTTGCGCAAGTCAGCCAGCGGCAAGGCCACGCGGGCTTGCAGGTCGATCATTTTCTTTTGCAGCTCTTTTACCGCTGGCACGTTGCGGCTCAGGATGGCGCTGTACGGATACTTGCAATCGACTTCGCGGTCTACCCATTCCAGGTCGCATTCATTGCCTGGGAAAACCTTGATGAAGTGGGCGCGCGGCATGCCGCATTTGTTCACGCACAGTTCCAGCACGGCGCGCTCGATGTGGCGCACTTCTTCCATCTGGCCACGCAGGGTGTCGCACAGTTTTTCCACTACCTTGGCAGTGAAGCGGATGCCCAGCAATTCCTGGGAAATCGCTTCCTGCGCCTTGATGTAGGCTTTCGAGTTGTAGCCCTCGGGCGCCTTGCGCATCTTGTCGTACTGGGTCGAGATGACGTTGAATTTCTCCAGCGCATTCTTTTTCAGTTGCGCCAGTTGCTCGCTCGAGAAACCGGCCGCGCCGCCATTGGCGTCGCCGTCTTCTTCCTCGGCTTCCTCTTCCTCTTCCTCGTCGTCGCCGACGGTCGCTGGCGCGGCCACGGCGGCTGGCGCTGGCGCATTGCTTTCGTTCAGATCGACGAAGCCGTCAACCACTTCATCGACCTTGACTTCGTCACGGGCGATTTTTTGCGACAGGGCGACGATTTCAGCGATGGTGGTCGGGCAGGCGGAAATCGCCTGGATCATGTCTTTCAAGCCGCCTTCGATACGCTTGGCGATCTCGATCTCGCCTTCGCGCGTCAGCAGCGCCACGGCGCCCATTTCACGCATATACATGCGCACAGGGTCGGTGGTGCGGCCGAAATCGGAGTCGACGGTCGACAGCGCGGTGGCGGCAGCCGCTTCGACTTCATCATCGCTGGTGACGGTGGCGACGTTGTCCGTCAACAACAGGCTTTCCGCGTCAGGGGCGCGCTCGTAGACGGCGATACCCATGTCGTTGAAGGTGGCGATGATGCCTTCGATCGCTTCCGGATCGATAATGTTTTCTGGCAATTGGTCATTGATCTCGGCATAGGTCAGGAAGCCGCGCTCCTTGCCCATATTGATCAAGCCCGTGATTTGCTTGCGGCGGCGTTCCAGATCCGCTGCGGAGGCTTCCGGATCGCCCAAAGCGTCCGCCATGCCGCCCTTGGCCTTGCGGTCGCGGGCTTTCGAGACGGCCTTCAGTTCGGCGCGTTCGACGGCGTTCAGTGCTGCCACTTCATCGTTTTCCGGCGTGAATTCGCTCGGCTTGCGGCCACGGCGGCCTGGCACCTTGACGGTCGGCAGGAAATAATTCGAGGTATCGATGGCGGCCAGGGCGTCGGCGTCGGTGGTCTTGCTGACCGCTTGTGCGCCGCTGATGATGGTCACTGGCGCCTGCTCTACCTTGGCGCGCACCACTTTGGAACGGGCAGCCGTCACCACCTTGTTGGTGGCGGCGCTCTCGGTCACTTTACGTGGCGCAGCAGCGACCTTGACGCCAGGCGCAATTTTTACGCTCGGCACTTTGACCGGCGCAGCTTCAGCCGCATCAGCCACCGCCTCGACGACAGCTTCGGCAGCAGGCGCTTCTGGCGCCGCGTCGGCTGGCGGCACGGCCAGGCGCGAACGGCTCTTCTTCACCACCGTGACCACGGTCGGCGTAGTGGCCGGCGCTTCCGGATTCGCTTGCGCATTATCGATGAAGTAAGATAAAGTCGTTTTCGGTACGGCAAGTTGCGCCGAAGCAGGACGGGGAGCCTTGGCGGACAACGTTAATGTTTTTGGCGTATTCTTCATAGATATCTCTTAATGCGAGACCAGATGGTGTCGGCGCGAAGTGAATGATCCCACCTAAGCCTGCGAAACCGGACTCGATGGAGCGTGTTGTTGCGGCTGCCGTCTACAGGCAGCGGCGCCTGTTTATCGGAACGTTCAAGGCCCGCGCATACTGGAGCAGGAGCGGCGAGGCCGAAGCCGGGTCAGATAAATAAGCGATGTACATTGCGGAATGAAAAAAAGCCCGTACCAGAACGGGCTTGAATCTATTGTTGTTCAGTGAAGACACAGCGGAGAGCAAGATTATGTAGGAAACACCGTTATCTGGATAATTGATAAGCAAAATACCGCATATCAACAATACGCATAATTGCGCTTCAACAAGACCTTGCTACCATCCCCTTTAGCTATGATCGAAACCTTGAAAAACAAGGCCTGATGATCACGGCGAGCCGACATTATACACATTTCCCGCATTTCGCGCCCTGCTTAATGCTCGCCCAATGCCACGCCCACCCCTGCATCAATGCCGGGACATGGATCAATCGCAGCTTAAATCCATATCAATCGCAGTAAAATCAGACAGTGAGTTGCCAAAAAAGACAATGCACTTGCCTGTGGCGCGTGCTATGCTCCCCTTTTATAGCCTAACCTATGATGTCGATGACCAGCTCCACGCCAGACCAGCAAGCCACCACTCCTGACACGCCAGCCGATGCAGCAGTTGCAGTTGCAACAACTGCCGCCGCTACTGCTACCTCGGCTACGCCCGCCGGCCTGACCGCGCGCGCCCTGCTCAAGCAGTTCCAGGAGCAATTTCCGCCTTTCCGCGAATGCCTGCCCTTGTCCATCGGCATCGACAAGCAGATTCTGGCCCGCCTGCCGGACCTGGACCGCAAGCTGATGCGCACGGCGCTGGGTATCCACACCGGCTCGCTGCGCTATCTGCGCGTGATGGAAAAAGCCAAGGTACGCTACGACCTCGACGGCACTGCCGGCGCGGAAGTGACGCAAACCCACCGCGATCACGCCACGCAAGTATTGCAACAGCGCTTCAAGAAAGAAGCCGACCGCAAGAAAGCTGAACGCGAAGCAGCAGCGACCGAAGAAGCAAACCGTTTGCGCCTTGAAAAGCTGAACCAGCTGACCGCGAAATTCTCGCGCAAAGGCTGATACGGCTTCATGGAAACAGCAGTCCCGCCGCCACTACCGCCCTACCAGGGCATACAACTAGCCCAGGTCAAGCTGGTACGCACCAGCGATGATGCGCGCGAGGCCATGGCGGCCCTGTTGGCGGCCGACGCGATCGGTTTCGATACCGAATCGAAGCCGACTTTCGTCAAGGGCGAGTCTTCTACCGGCCCGCATTTGATACAGCTGGCGACCGACGATATCGCCTACCTGTTCCAGGTGGGCGTAGCGCCCACGCCTGCGCTGGCGGAATTGAAGGCCATCCTCGAATCGACCACCACCATCAAGGTGGGTTTTGGCTTGTCTGACGACGTCAAGCGCTTGCGCGCCAAACTGGGCATCATGCCGGCCCAGGTGCTCGACCTGTCCGTCGCCTTGCGCGGCGGCCAGCGCAATGACCTGGGGGCCAAGACGGCGGTGGCCAAGTTCTTTGGCCAGCACCTGCAAAAATCCAAGAAAATCTCCACCACCAACTGGGCGTCAACGCGCCTGACGGACAAGCAGATTTTATATGCGGCCGACGATGCGCAAGTCGCCCTGCGCGTGTACCGCCGCTGGATCGCCGAGGGCGGCAAGGTAGCGCCGCAAAAAGCGCCGCGCCCTGCGCCCCTTCCACAGCCCGCCGTCTAGCCCTCTCTTGCCGACAATTGTTGTGCGACCAGCCGCCCCAGGGTGGCCATCGCCGCTGCCACCGGCGCACGCCAGGGGTGGCCATAATTGAGGCGGATGCAGTGCCCGAAAGCGCGCGTGGCAGAAAAAATCGGCCCGGGCGCGATACTGATGCCCGCTTCCAAAGCACTCCTGTGCAGGGCCAGCGCATCGCATCCATCGGGTAATTCCAGCCAGACAAAATAACCGCCCTGCGGCCGCGACACGCGCGTGCCTGGCGGAAAATGTTCGGCGATCGCCTGCAGCATGCAACGTTGCTGCGCGGCCAGGGTCAACCGCAGCTGGCGCAAGTGGCGCTCGTAACCGCCCTGCGCCAGATAATCGGCCAGCGCCATTTGCAGGGGCACTGGCGCCGACAGGCTGGTGGTCAGCTTGAGCCGCTCGACCTGGCGCGCAAACCGCCCGGCCACCACCCAGCCCAGGCGAAACCCCGGCGCCAGCGTTTTTGAAAACGAACTGCAATGCATGACCAGGCCCTGGCTGTCCGCACTTTTGCTCAAGCCAGGGCGCTGCCTGCCAAAATACAGTTCGCCATACACATCGTCTTCGATCAGCGGCACCGCATGCCTCGCCAACAACTCCACCAGCGCGCGCTTCTTTTCCAGCGGCATCAGGCTGCCCAGCGGATTTTGAAAACTGGTCATCAGCCAGCACGCCTTCGGTTGATGCCGTTCCAGCAAGACCGCCAGCGCATCGAGGTCGACGCCATCGCGGGGACTGGTGGCGATCTCGACGGCTTTCAGCTCCAGCCTTTCCAGCGCCTGCAGACAGGCATAAAAACTGGGCGACTCGATCAGCACCGTGTCGCCAGGCCGCGTGACAGCCTGCAAACACAGGTTCAAGGCTTCCAGCGCACCATTGGTGATGACGATCTCGTCGCTGGAAACATGTACGCCATCGAGCTGGTAGCGCAAGGCGATCTGGCGGCGCAGCTCGGCGTTGCCCAGTGATAAATCCGTCACCGCGCTCCAGGGGTCAAAACGGCGCATGCTGGCCGACACGGCCCGCGCCAGCCTGGCCATCGGATACAGTTCAGGGCTGGGAAAGGCCGAGCCCAAAGGCACAATATCGCGTGCGCCGCAGGCGCCAAGCACCTCGAACACCAGGTCGCTGACATCGACGTCGGTACGCACTTCGGCCGGGCGCGAACTGGCCGGCTCAAGCGCCAGTGCATGAGTTTGCTGCGCCACGTAATACCCTGAACGGGGCCGCGACACGATCAGGCCACGCGCTTCGAGCAGATAATAGGCCTGGAATACCGTCGACGGACTGATGGCCTGCCGTGCCTGCTGCTGGCGCACGGACGGCAGCTTGTCGCCAGGCAACAGCAGCTGAGCAGCAATCATGGTGGCGATCTCGTCCGCCAATACTTCATATCGCTTCAAGCCCTCACTCCTCATGCAAACTGATACGGTGTTTTCTTTATGCAACTGATCCTGTCAGTATTGTTGTAAGCAGTATATCCTTGGCAATTAAGCCAGCATCGTCGGCCAGCACAGAGAGGTGAACTATTTCATGCGAATTAACGTTTCCAGGCTCTCTTTCTTCCTGACCGGCATCGCCGTCCTGCTTCCCGGCTGGGCCATGGCGGCGCCGGCGACCCTGCCCGACAATCTGGAACAGCGCATCAAGGCTTGCACGGCTTGCCATGCAAAAAAGCAAGGCCAGGATGCCTTCTTTCCCCGCATCGCCGGCAAGCCGGCCGGCTATCTGTATAACCAGCTGGTGAATTTTCGCGAGGGACGGCGCCAGTATCCGATGATGACGTATATGGTGGAACATTTGCCGGACGCCTATCTGCGCGAGATCGCCGACTATTTTGCCGAACAACATCCCGCGCCGCCGCCCGCACAGCCCAGCAGTGCAGGCGCTGCCGCGCTGGCGCGGGGCCAGCAACTGGTGCAGCAAGGCGATAGCAGCAAGAAAATCCCCGCCTGCATCGCCTGCCATGGCGCCCAGCTGGCTGGTCTGGCCCCCGCCATCCCCGGCTTGCTGGGCTTGCCACGCGACTATATCAACGCCCAGTTTGGCGCCTGGAAGAATGGCATACGCCGCGCTCAGGCGCCCGACTGCATGGCGCAAATCGCCGAACGCCTGTCGAACGAAGACGTGGGCGCCATCTCGGCCTGGCTGGGCACGCAAGTAGCCAGCGCCGAGACGCGCCCCGCAAGCAGCATCGCCCTGCCCTTGCCGCTGCACTGCGGCAGCGTGCCTGCTTCGAGCGCACAGGTGGCGCCATGAAAAAACCCCTGATTGCTGCAGGCTTGCTGCTGATGCTCGCAGGCAGCGCCACATTCCTGCTGTGGCCAGACGACGATCTCGGCCCGCCCGCCCCGCCCAGCGGCTTGAATCAGGAACAGCTGGTCGCACGCGGTGCTTACTTGTCCAGGGCGGGCGACTGCATGGCTTGCCATACGACACGCGGTGGCGTGCCCTATGCAGGCGGGCGCGCCCTGCAAACGCCATTCGGCCAGGTACTGTCTCCCAACATCACGGCGGACCGCGAAACGGGCATCGGCAGCTGGACGGCCGACGATTTCTGGCGCGCGCTGCACAAGGGCAAGTCGAAAGATGGCCGTTTGCTCTATCCCGCCTTCCCCTACACCAATTACACCAAGGTGCGGCGCGAAGACAGCGACGCCCTGTACGCCTATTTCCAGAGCGTGCCGCCGCACAGGCAGGCAAACCTGCCGCATGCCTTGCGTTTTCCCTATAACCAGCAAATCGCGCTGGCCGCCTGGCGCGCCCTGTATTTCAAGCCGGCCGTCTACCAGCCAGTTGCCGGGCAAACCATGGAATGGAACCGGGGCGCCTATCTGGTGCAGGGACTGGGCCATTGCAGCGCCTGCCACAGCAGCCGCACGACACTGGGTGGCAGCAACGATGGCTTGTCAGGCGGCCTGATCCCCGTGCTGGGCTGGTATGCGCCCTCGCTCACCTCGGACGCAGAAGCAGGGTTAGGGGATTGGGAGACTGAGCATATCGTGCAATTGCTGAAAACCGGCGTCTCGCCACGCGCCACCGTGTTTGGCCCCATGGCCGAGGTGGTAAGGCTAAGTCTGCAACATATGGACGAGCCCGATGTGCGGGCCATGGCGGTCTATCTGAAAAGCTTGCCCGGCCCCGCACAGCCGGCCAAGGCGGCGCCACGCGATACCTCGACAGCGGCGCAAGCCCAGCTGACAGCCGGCGCCGCGCTGTATGAAAGCCACTGCGCCAGCTGCCACCAGGCCGATGGCAAGGGTGTGCCGCCCGGCTACCCGCCGCTGGCTGGCAACCGCGCATTGACGACTAACTCGGCGGTGAACGCCATCCGCATCGTGCTCAACGGCGGCTTCGCACCGGGCACGGCCGGCAACCCGCGCCCCTACAGCATGCCGCCATTCGGCCCGGTGCTGGATGACCGGGAAGTGGCAGCCGTGGTGACCTATTTAAGGGCAAGCTGGGGCAATGATGCGCCGGCGGTGTCGGCGCTGGAGGTTAATCGCTACCGCAGCGTGCCGCTCGAGTAACAGACATGAAAAAGCCGGCAAACGCCGGCTTTTTCACTCGCAGCAGCAGTCATCAGCGAAACTTGCTCTTGTGCCCAGTCTTCAAATCCAGCGCAAAGCGTACGCCGTTGTCGGTCAGCATGACTTCATCGGGCGGTTCTTCGCCGGCCAGGGCGCCGTCGATCAGGGGCAAGCCTTCGCCTTTGCGCATCAGATCGTCGCAGCGCTCATACACGTTCGGGCAGCCGGTGGCGGCCATCAGCGATTGCACGATGGCCACTTTCCAGGCATCGACGCCGCCGGCGTTAAATTCGCAGATCAGATAACCTTGCGCGCCGCCAAACAATTGCACCACCAGGCCGGACAAACCTTCTTCCTCGCCCTTGATCAGTGTCAATAGCTGGTTTTCACCGGCTTTCTTGATGGCCGGCAAACGCTTTTCGATGGCAGCCTTGACACGGCGCTTGATCAGCGCGTGGTCGATGGGTTCATCTTCCTTGAAGGTCCAGATGCGGGCGCGGATCTGCGACTTCGAATTGTAAGCCGCGCGGGCAATGAATTGCCGGGACGAGCTTTGCACGATGGCCGTCGAGCCGGGCTTCATTTTTTCCTGCGGCTTGCCTTCGACTTTATCAATCGCAGACGCATAAATAAACGATTGGCCCAGCAAGCTTTTTTCCTTGCCTTGTTTGATGGTGATGATCAGCATGTAATTCCAGTGTAGTGAGCGGCATGCGCCGGTCGTCATAATTCCCGCATGATACCTCATGCCAAGCTGTCGCATCAGCTTGCATTCTATGCCTTGCCCCTTGCAGTCTGTCGCAGTAACGTAGTCACGGGCACCGGCTTGCCTTACTATCGACTCAACAACTTAATGATAGAAGGAGTTTCCATGGTGCCTACAATTTTCCAGACCCGCCTGTCCGCCGCAGCGCGTGCCCTCCTGCTTGCCGTCGGCATGTGCGCCATGGCAACCGCTGCCACGCCAGCGCTGGCCTCGCCCCTCGACTGGATAGGTGGTAATAGCATCAAGGGCAGCGGCAAGCTGCAGAAACAAACGCGCGAAGTGGCCAATTTCAATGGCGTGGCGCTGAATGTTCCCGGCAACGTCGAACTGCGTATCGGCAACACCGACAGCATCACGATAGAGACCGACGACAATCTCCTGCCTTTGATCGATACGGTGGTGGAAAACGGCACCCTGCGCATCCGTTCGGCGAAACGCAACACCAATTTTCGCCAGACGGCGCTGACCATCGTGATACAGGCGCGTCACGTGGAGCGCATCAGCGTGGGCGGTTCGGGTAGCATCGACGCCATCGGCTTGCGCGGCGACAAGCTGCGCTTCGACGTGGGCGGCTCGGGCGCCATCAACGCGCGCGAGGTCGACAGCAGCAATGTCTCGATCAACATCGGTGGCAGCGGCAGTTTCAATGTCAGTGGTAAAACAGATCAGTTCACCGCTTCCATCGGCGGTTCTGGCAATATCCAGGCAGGCCGCCTGGCCGCCAAGGAAGTGCAAGTGAGCATAGGCGGTTCGGGCGAAGCGCAAGTGTGGGCCAAGGAAGACTTGAACATCAGCATAGGCGGCTCGGGCGAAGTAAGCTACTACGGCGACCCGCGCATCAGCAAGAGCATGCAGCGCTCGGGCAGTGTCAAGCGCCTGGGCGCCGCACCAAACTAAATCACTGCTTGCGGTACAAAAAACAAAGCCCGGATCACTCCGGGCTTTGTCTTTATGAAACTTCGCTTAGCGGGCAGGCTTGACCGGTTCGCGGTCTATCTGCACCGTGGTCACGCTGTCGGTCAGCCAGATCTGGCCATCCTGTATCGTGCATTGCAGCTGCATGCTGCGCTGCGCCAGGCTGCTCATCTGCTGCGCCGCCTCGGATGGCAGGTTGATCACGGTCAAGTTCTTCGCGCGTTCCAGTTTATTGGCGATCTGTTTCCACCAGATATGGCTGGTCGCGCCATAGCTGTAGACGATCACCTGTTCCGAACGGCCGCAAGCCTTCAGGATACGCTTCTCGTCGGGCTGGCCCACTTCGATCCACAGCTGGATGGCGCCCGTCAGGTCTTTCTGCCACAAATCCGGTTCTTCCGTATCGAACAGGCCCTTGGTAAAGGTCAGCGCCTCGTCGGCGTGGATGGCGAACGCCAGCAGGCGCACCATCATGCGCTCGTCGGTTTCGGACGGATGGCGCGCCAGGGTCAGCGCGTGATCCTGGTAATAATTGCGGTCCATGTCGGCGATCTGCAGATCGGCTTTGAATATCGTTGCTTTAAGGGCCATCGTGTGCTTCTGTAGGTATAAGGGTAAATAAATAAAAATTGCGGCAACTTAGCGGAAGACGACGGTCTTGTCTCCGTTTTGCAGGATGCGGTGCTCGACAAACCATTTTACGGCGCGCGCCAGCACCACGCATTCCACATCGCGGCCGATCGCCGTCAGGGTATCGACATCCATCGCGTGGTCGACGCGTTCCACATCCTGCTCGATGATCGGGCCTTCATCGAGTTCGCCCGTGACGAAATGGGCGGTGGCGCCGATCAGCTTGACGCCGCGGTGATGCGCCTGCGCATACGGCTTGGCGCCCTTGAAGCTGGGCAGGAAGGAATGGTGGATATTGATCGCGCGCCCGGCCAGGGCCTGGCACAGGCCAGGCGACAGGATTTGCATATAGCGCGCCAGCACCACCAGGTCGATCTTGTGTGTATCCATCAGCTCGATGATGCGCGCTTCCTGCGCCAGCTTGGCCGATTCCGGGGCGCCCGCCGCCAGCGGCAAGTGGTGAAACGGAATATTGTAACTGGCGGCCAGCTGGTAAAACTCCATGTGGTTCGACACGATGGCTGGAATTTCCACGTCCAGCAAACCGCTCTTGTAGCGGAACAGCAAATCGTTCAGGCAATGGCCGATTTTTGACACCATCAGCATCACGCGCGGCTTGCTGCGCGCATCGTGCAACTGGCCCTGGAACAGGCCATTCAACTGCATCGCTTGCGACAATTCCGCAAAGTCGGCACGCAACTGGACATCGCTGACAGCGCTCTCTTCCAGCGCGAAATGCACGCGCATGAAGAACAGCTTTGATTCCGGATCGCCAAACTGGGCCGAATCGATGATGTTGCAGCCATGCTCGGCCAGGAAACCCGAGACGCGATGCACGATGCCGCGCTGGTCCAGGCAAGACAGGGTCAGGATGTATTCAGGATGCATCGTGGTCGCTATGAAGTAAGGGAAAGTGACTAAAGCGCGCTGAGCCGCGAGGCCAGTATTGTCGCACGATCAAGCCCTGCAAACCGGATTTTCCATCGGTGGCCAGCGCTGCCTGCCATGTGCCGCTTATTTCCAAGTCCGTTGATCCAACGCAAAGCCCACGTGTTTTGCCATCTCCCCAGGGCAAACATCCCCTATAAACCCGCGTGCCGCGTGGAACCTGATGGCCTATTCGGCGTCTATCTCTTTGCTTGTTTCATCCATCGCATCCGGCGCACCGGGTGTCCCCACGATCAGATTTTTATTGAGGTAGAACATGTTCACAACCAGTATCAGCCCCGCCCTGAAATCCCATCTGCAAGCCCAGCTTGATTTCGCTGCCGACTTGTCCCGCAAACTCGTCGACACCGCGCAGCAAGTGAGCGAACTCAATCTGCGGGCGGCCCAGGAAATGTTCGAAGAGTTCAACAGGACCAGCCAGCAGATGCTGGCAGCGCGCGACCCCGGTGAATACTTCTCGCTGACCCTGAGCCAGCTGCAGCCAGACGGCAAGCTGCAGCGCTATCAACAGCAACTGTCGCATCTGGTCGCCAATGCCCATGTCGAGATAAACCGCACAGCAGAGACCCATCTCCCTGAAACGAGCCGCACGGCTGCGGCGTTCGCCGACGAAGTGGTGCGCAAAACGGCAGAAGAAACGGAAAAAGCCACGCAACGCCAGCGTGATCTGATCGAAAAAATGCACGCTGGCGTACTGGCCGATGGCGCAGGCCAGGACAAAGAATCTGGCAGGCAAACTGGCCACGCGCATTAATCCCCCCACAAGTAGCACACTCAACAGCAAGGAGAACAAGATGGCTAGCAATCAAGGCAATGAGCAAGGTAATCAACAAGGCAAAGGCACTGGCAGCAGCCAGAAAACGGAAGGCCAGGGCACCCAGAAAGTCCCGGCCAAACGGGGTTTCGCGGCAATGAACGAAGAACAGCAGCGCGAAATTGCCAGCAAGGGTGGCCAGGCGGCCCATCAAAAAGGCACGGCCCACGAATTCGATTCGGAAGAAGCACGCCGTGCCGGTCAAAAAGGGGGCGAAGCCGTCAGCCGCAACCGTGAACACATGGCGGAGATCGGCCGCAAAGGCGGTGAAAGCCGGCAATCAGCCAACCGCGACAACGAAAGCCGCAGCAGCACGGCCAGCCGTAGCGGCACATCAGAGTCATCCGCCAAGGCCGGCCGGCAAGGCAGTAATAAAGATGACAAAAGTTAAGCAGTGCCAGTCACCGGCTGCAATGCCGCCAGCATGCTGGCATGCACGCCTGCGGGCGCAGCGAGCAGGCTGTGCGACCGCAAGCCCTACGGTGAGCCTTCTGCCGTGCTGACCGTACCGCCCGCCTCGCGCACCAGCAAGGCGGGGCCGGTGCGGCTACTGCGCTCTCCTTTGCCGCCGGGACAGTGCCACAAACTGCGCGATGCATGCCTGCCGTTGCGTTTGCAGCATGGTGATCTCCCGGCTTGATTGCTCTGATCGGTCAGACCTCAGCCTGGCAGGAAGACTCCCCTATTAATGGAGGACAGAGTCCTTGCAAAAGGGCATGGAACTGCTGCATGCGGGCAATAGCGTGACCAGGGTATCGGTGGCCCTCGGCTATGACAGCGTCAGCAGCTTCATCGCCCTGTTCCGGCGCGTGCTGGGTACCACGCCAGCCAGGTTTGCCGGCAGATAGGCAGCCCCAGTCACCGCTGTGGTACATTCTCGCCTCTTCCCCTGCCCTCCCCGTACCTGATGCAAGCACCTTTGAAATACCTGAGCGCCTATTCCGAGCAAACTTTAACGCAAGTGCGGCAGTTGATCGCGCAAGACAAGCTGGGCGAGGTGTTATTGAAACGCTATGCGAACGCGCATGAGGTGCGCAATGACAAGGCGCTGTACCAGTATGTGCAGGATTTGAAGAGTGAATTCCTGCGCAACGCCGAGCCCATCAACAAGGTGGCGTTCGACAGCAAGATTCATGTGATCAACCACGCGCTGGGCCTGCACACTTCGATTTCACGCGTGCAGGGCGGCAAGCTGAAAGCCAAGCATGAAATCCGCGTGGCGACCATGTTCAAGGAAGTGCCGATGGAATTTTTGCGCATGATCGCCGTGCATGAACTGGCGCACGTGAAGGAAAAGCAGCACGACAAGGCCTTCTACAAGCTATGCACGTATATGGAACCGCAATACCACCAGTACGAATTCGACGTGCGCCTCTACCTGACCCAGCTGGACCTGTCGGGCCAGCGTCTGTGGTCATGAAAATGTGCTCAGGCCGGCAAGCCTGGCCCGGTCTCGGCCAGCCATTGCGTCGCCTGCGCCACGTCGGGTAGTTGCGGCGCGGCCGGCAATTGCGCCAGCAGCTGCGCCATGCGCTGGCGCAATTGCACAGCACCGGCCAGCCCAGGCAATCTGGATTGCGCCAGCTGCGCCCGCAAGGCCAGCGCCGGCGCACCCTGACGGCTGGCGATATGGCGCGCCTTGTCAATCAGGCGCAGGGCCAGCGCTGGCGGCGCCAGCTGCGCGCGCAGCAAGAGATAGTCGGTACGGCAAATAAAGATACCGCAACGCACCATCGACGCCTCGCCTTGCTGCAGCACCTGCAGCGCCGCTTCGTCCTGCCCCTGGGCGTGACAGGCGCGCGCCAGGTACAACAGGAAGAATGGCCGGTAAAACGCGATGTGGGCAGACGCCTCGTCGAACGCCGCGCGAAACGCCGCAATCTCGTCGCGTTCACCATTGAGCACGCGCCAGCAGGTGTAAAAGCCGGCCGCGATCGCCTTGAACACAGGCAGTCCCAGCTTGTCGGCCACGGCCTGCAATTCGACGATCAGCGGCGCCGCCTGGCGCGGCAATCGGGCGTCCAGCGCAGTCATCACGGCCGGCACCAGCGCAAATACCAGCGTGCCGGGCAACGGTGATTTACGGGCTGCTTCCAGCACGCGGCGCTGGCGTTCGGCGTCGTCGCTCCAGTCGCCGCGCAGCCAGGCCAGATAGGTATCGCGCGCCCTCAAGGCCAGCAATGGATCGTGTGCCGGCAGCGCCGAACCGGCCGGCCAGGCCAGGTCGCGGTGCGCCGCGCACAAGGCGCTGGCCTGCGTCACCGAACCGGCCAGCATCAGCGCATTCACCCGCGCTTCCTGCAAACGGATCAGCGCGCCGGCATCGCCCATGCTCACTTGCGGCAATTGCAGCAAACGGCGCAGCAGGCGCAGCACGGCGTGCTGGCCGCGTCCGACCTCGGCCGCCACCAGCATGCCGCGCATGCTGTCGATATCGTGGGCGATCTTGCCCTGGCGCTCGGCCAGCCAGGTCTTGCGCTGATAATGCTGCGCTGCCGCCTCGCTGTACAGGCCGTGCACCATGGTGTAGGCGCCGTGGCAAACGTCACGGAACTGGTGCTCCCACAACTCGCGCTGCTCTTCATTTGGCAGTTCCGGCAACAGCGCCAGGCCAGCCTTCATATGCCCCAGCGCCTCGGGATACGCGCAAAAGCGCATTGCCAGGCGGGCTGCCTTCAAACGCCAGGCCAGCGCCGGCTGCCACATGCGGGCTTCGGCGAACCACAGTGCGGCGCGCTCCGGCGACTGCTCCATCTGCTCGGGAAATTGCGCGATCAGGGTCTCGGCCACCAGTTGCGCCAGTTCACCGTTCTGGCGCGGCGGCATCAGCGCGACCACCGCGTCACGCAACAGCGCATGCGAAAAGCGCAGGCTGGCCGCGCCCTCTTCCTGCAACAGGCCCGCTTGCAGCAAAGCATCGAGCGCATCTTCCTGGGCCGGCGCAACCGCTTCCAGCCAGGAGCGCGAAAAACCGATGCCGAGGATGGCGGCCAGTTGCGCCGCCTTGCGCGCCGATCCCAACTGATCGAGCCGGACTTGCACCAGTTCACGTATATTGGCGGGCAACTGGGCCGCACCATCGCCACGCCGCTGCGCCAGTTCTGACAGGAACAGGGGGTGGCCGCCACCGGCGCGCAGGATGTGCGCCGCGCCAGCCGGATCGAGTCCGGGATTGAGCGCACTGATCAACGCCTCGCCAGCCGCGTCGTCGAGCGCATCGAGATTGATGCGCAGCGCGCCGGCCGGCCATAGATCCTGCTCGCTGCGCGTGCTGGCCAGCACCAGCAATGCCGCTTGCGGCTTGCCCTGAACCAGGCGCTCGAGCAGGGCCAGCGTCGAGGCGTCGGCCCAGTGGACATCTTCGACGGCGATCAGCAAGGGCTGCTGCTGCGCCAGTTCGGCCACTACTGCTGCCAGGCCGGCGATGACTTGTTCCAGCGCTTCCAGTGTCACCGGCGCCACTTTCCCCAGCGCCGGCTGGCTGCCGCCCGACGGCAGCGGTACGTGCCGCCGCATGGCCAGGCGCACCGGTTCACCCTGCGGCCCCTGGGCGGCGGCCTCGAACATCGCCAGCACCGGATGCAAGGGCGTATCGCTGGAAAACGGATCGCACTGGGCCAGCAAGACCTGCGCCGCCCCCGTCTCGGCCAGAAAGGCGCGCAGCAAGTGGCTCTTGCCCATGCCGGCCGCGCCGCTGATCTGCACCATGGCCGGCGTAGCGCGCAAGGCGCCATGCCACTGCGCATGCAGGAATGCAAGTTCGGCATCGCGGCCCTGCAAGGGCGCGGCAGCCAGCGCGACATGGTCGTACCAGGCTTGCCATCGCATCAAATAATGGGCGGGCGCCTGATCCTGATCCTGGTCCTGATCCTGATTCCGCTCCTTAACCGCCGCCAGCCAGTGCGGCCGGGCCAGTACTTCGAAACACTCTGCACTGGCCGCCACACTGCCGGCACGCTGCATTGCAGCCAGGGCCAGCACGCCACGCGCCAGGCGCCCGCCGACGTCGGGCTGGCGCACGCTGCAAGGCGTCGCGCCCGTGTGCAGCGCAAACACGGTTTCATCGGCTTCCGGCATTTGCCGGTACAGGGCCGCAACGGCGCGCACCGCGGTCAGCGCCGAATGCGCGACACTGGACGGATAACCGAAGTAGGCCAGCAAACCGCCCTGCGGCACCGTGACGAGGTGCGCGCCAAACCGGCCCAGCACCACACCGCAACGCAGGTACAGGCTGTCGAGCAAGTCCGCCGCCCTGTCATTTTCGTGATCGTTCTCCCCATCGGTATCGATGCCTGGCCAGGCCAGCGTCAGCACCGACAACAAACGGCTATCGAGGCCGCCGGGACTGCGGCCGCCGCCATCGGCGACAGTTTGCAAAATGTGGCGGTACAAGGCATGGGTTTCTGGCGCAGGTAACACGGCCGCATCGCTGATCAGGCGGCGTTCCCAGTCGCGGTACAAGGCCAGCGCCTGCTCTGGCGCGCCTGTGCGCGCATGCAACAACATCGCCAGGTGCAAGGCTTCGCGCTGATCCGGATCATGTTGCAGCGCCTGCAGCGCCATGGCCAGCGCCTCGTCTTGCCGGTCCTGCCGCACCAGTCCATGGGCCAGGCCCAGTGCCAGCGCTGCCGCACGCGCCCGGCAACGGCCGCGTACTTGCGCCACCCAGGCCGGCAGTTCAGCACCGGCGCCATCGAGCGGCAGGTCTTGCAGAAACTCACCGCGATAGAGCGCCAGTTGCGCGGCCGCATCCATCGACTGATCTGCCCGCAAAAAGGCCGCCACATCGCTATGGCAGGCTGGCGCCAGGCCCAGTTGCTCGCCTTCCCCTCGCAGCAACTCGTCCGCCGCCGGCAAATCAGTACGCAAGCGGTGCAGCAACTGGCGCAGGTTGCGCCGCGCCGACAACGCTGGCGCGTCTGGCCAGAACAGCGCCGCCAGGCCGGCCTTGGAAGTTTCTCCCTCGACGGCCAGGTAAGCGAGCAAACAAAACAAGCGTGGCTTGGTCTGGCCCAGCAAGGTTTGCGCTCCTGCCTGCAATTGTGGTGGGGAAAGCAGTGTCAACAAAAAATCAAAAGATGCGGGCATGGACGGCGACGGCGAAAGTAGGCGGGCGGTCAGGGTAGTCCTTATCAGCTTGATATGCAAGCTGCCTTCGCCTTCCTGGGCAAGCGTTTGATCATCATGCACAAGGCATAACGCCTGCGTAACACCGCTGCTGCTAGGCTGTTAATGAAAAGAAATTTTTATGAATTGACAGCACTCGCCTGTACCACCGCCGTGGCCAGGCTATGGCTGTTTCCGCACTCTTTCATCCTCTCCAGGAGCCCCGCGTGTCCATTTACGCCAAGAAACATCCCCTGTCGCGCTTGCCAGCGATCCTGTCGCTGTCGACGCTGGCGCTGGCCGGCGCCGCTAGCGCCCAATCGGTCCAGCCCAACGCCGGCAATCTGCTCGATAGCGTCAAACCAGGCTTGACCCTGCCGCCGCAAACCGGCGCCGCCCTGCCAGCCGAAGCGCCCCGCCCCGCGATGACGATCGATGCCGGCATCACCGTCAACGTCACGCGCATCCGCGTCAGCGGCAACCAGGCCTACGACAGCGCCCAGCTGGAGGCACTGGCCAGCGACGCCGCCGGCAAACAGCTGAGCCTGGCCGAACTGAATGAGGTGGCCGCGCGCATCACCCGCTTTTACCGCGACCATGGCCACTTGCTGGCGCGCGCCTACCTCCCGGCGCAAGACATTCACGACGGCGTGGTCGATATCGCCATCCTCGAAGGACGCCTGGGCAAGCTGCATATCGACAATGGCTCGACGCTGGCCGATAGCCGCGTGGCCGGCCACGTGGCCGCCCTGCGCGAAGGCGCGCCCATCGACAGCGGACAGCTGGAACGCTCGCTGCTGCTGCTGAACGAAGTGCCTGGCGTGGAAGTTAATTCCACCTTGAAACCTGGCGCCTCGGTCGGCACCACCGACCTCGACCTGCGCCTGAGCGCCCGCGCACCGTATTCAGGCAGCCTCGAGTTCGACAACTACGGCAGCAGCTATACCGGCGCCGCGCGCCTGGGCGGCACGCTGGTCGCCGCCAGCCCGCTCGGCCTGGGCGACACCGCCTCGGCCCGCGTGCTCACTTCCAGCGGCCTCGATTACGGCCGCCTGGCATACCAATTGCCTTTGGGCGACAACGGCACCCAGCTGGGCACCGCCTGGTCCGGCATGCGCTACAAGCTGGGCAAGAGTTTCGACGCGCTGCACGCCAACGGCAGCGCGCGCATCGGCAGCCTGTACCTGCTGCACCCGCTGCTGCGCAGCCGCATCGTCAACATCAACGCCCAGATCAATTACGACACCAAGCGCCTCGACGACCGCGTCGACAGCACCGCCACCGCCAGCCGCAAGAGCATCGACGTGCTGACGCTGGGCCTGTCCGGCGACCGCATCGACAACGTCGGCGGCGGTGGTCTGTTCACCTGGAGCGTCGCTTACACCGCCGGCAAGCTGAAACTGGACAACGACAGCCGCCTGCTCGACGCCGACGGCCACCGCACCAATGGCCATTACGGCAAGACCAGCCTGAACCTGCTGCGCCTGCAGCGCCTGGCCGACGACTGGAGCTTGTACGCCAACGTCCAGGCGCAGCGCGCCAACGGCAACCTGGACAGCTCGGAAAAAATGACCCTGGGCGGCGCCCAGGCCGTACGCGCCTATCCGCAAGGCGAAGCCGCCGCCGACGACGCCTGGCTGACCACGCTCGAACTGCGCTATGCGCTGGCGCCGCAATGGCAAGCCAGCGTGTATTACGACATGGCGCTGGGCAAGTTGAACCGCGATCCGATCGCCGCCGACGTGCACAACAGCCAACGCCTTGCCGGCGCCGGCCTCGGCCTGTCCTACAGCCTGCCGCGCAACCTTGCACTGCAACTGGGCCTGGCCTGGCGCAATGGCGCGCGCCCGCTGTCCGACTCCGACCGCAGCCCGCGCGCCTGGTTGCAAGCCGTCAAACAATTTTAAGGAAACCCCATGAATCACGTCTATCACCTGGTCTGGAACCACGCACAAAACGCCTGGGTCGTCGCCCCCGAAACGGCCAAGGCCAACGGCAAGGGCCGCAAACGCGTGGCCGCCTCGACCATCGTCGCCGCCGCCCTGTCACTGTTCTCGCTGCATGCCGCCGCCCTGCCCACTGGCGGCCAGGTCACGGCTGGCCAGGCCACCATCGGCCAGGCCGGCAACACCTTGAATGTCAACCAGTCCACCCAGAACCTGGCCGTCAACTGGAACAGTTTTAATATTGGCGCCAGCGAAACGGTCAACTTCGTCCAGCCCAACAGTTCGGCGATTGCGCTCAATCGCGTGCTCGGCTCCGACGCCTCGGCCATTTACGGCAAGCTCAACGCCAACGGCCAGGTCTTCCTGCTGAACCCGAACGGCATCCTGTTCGGCAAGGGCGCGCAAGTGAACGTGGGCGGCCTGGTCGCCTCGACCCTGAGCCTCAGCGATGCCGATCTGCTCAACCGCAACTTCCGTTTCAGCGGCAGCGCCGGTTCGGTGGTCAACCAGGGTAGCCTGACAGGCGGCTATGTCGCGCTGCTGGGCGGCCAGGTCAGCAATCAGGGCACCATCAGCGCCCGCCTCGGCGGCGTTGCGCTGGCCGCCGGCAAGGACATCACGCTCGACTTCGCCGGCGACGGCCTGATCGGCGTGCAAGTGAACCAGGGCACGCTCAATGCACTGGCCGACAACCAGCAACTGATACAGACTGAAGGCGGCGCCGTGCTGCTCAGCGCCCGCGCCGCCGACAGCCTGATCGCCGCCGTGGTCAACAATAGCGGCGTGATCGAAGCGCGCAGCATTGGCCAGCACCAGGGCACGATACGCCTGTCCGGCGACCCGCAAGCCAGCATATTGAGCAATACCGGCACGCTGACGGCCGACAGCATCGACGCCAGCGCCCGCACGATTCTGCAAAGCGGCGCCATCGTCGCCGGCGACGCCACGCTGACGGCCAGCCACGCCTTGCTGCAAACGGACAACGCCAGCATCACCGCCAACACCCTGCGCGTTGACGGCGGCGCCACCACCTTTATTTCCGGCAAACTCGATGGCGCCAGCAGCGTCACCGTGGCCGGCCAGGACATCACTCTGGCCGGCGCCAGGGTCAGCACCGGCGACAAGGGCAGCATCCGCATCGGTGGCGGCGCCCATGGCCGCGACGCTGGCATCGCCAACGCCGCCACCCTGGCCGTCAACGGCAGCAGCAGCATCAGCGCCGGCGACCAGGCGCAAGTGGTGCTGTGGTCAGACCGCAGCACTGGCTACTTCGGCCAGATCAGCGCCGGCAAGCACAGCTTCGTCGAAGTGTCGTCGCAAGGCACGCTGAACCTGGGTGGCGCAGTACGCACCGGCGCCGGCAGCGAGATCCTGTTCGACCCGACCAACATCGTCATCGACGCCACCGCGCCGGCCAGCTATTACGTGGAACTGGGCGGGCCAGCCGTCAACGATGGCGAGGATGTTTTCTCCAACGACCTGCACGCATTGCAAAACGGCAACGTGCTGATCAATAGCTACCTCAGCAACCTGGGCGCAGCGCAAGGCGGTGCGGTCTACCTGTATGACGGCAGCACGGGCGCGCTGAAATCGGTCCTCACGGGCAGCAACGCCAACGACCGCGTCGGCAACGAGGGCATCACGGAGCTACGCAATAGCAGTTATGTCATCAGCAGTTCCATCTGGAACGGCAACCGCGGCGCGGTCACCTGGGGCGATGGCGACAGCGGTGTCAAAGGCGTCGTGTCCGTCAGCAACTCGCTGGTCGGCTCCAAGGCAGGAGATTATGTCGGCAAGTACGGCATCGCACAGCTATCCAACGGCAATTATCTCGTCGATAGCGTCAACTGGAACAACAACAGCGGCGCTGTCACCTGGGGCGATGGCAAGCACGGCATTCAAGGCGAAGTATCGGCCAGCAATTCGCTGGTCGGCTCCACAAACGGAGATCAGGTCGGCAACAACGGTATCAGGGAGCTGTCCAACGGCAATTATCTCGTGCTCAGCGGCAACTGGAACGGCAACAGCGGCGCCATCACCTGGGGCAATGGCAACACCGGCGTCAGCGGTGAGGTATCGTCTGTCAATTCGCTAGTTGGCGGCAATGCCAACGATCATATTGGCAACGTCGGCATCATGGAGCTGTCCGATGGCAATTATCTCGTGCGCAGCGGCAATTGGAACAACACCCTCGGCGCCATCACCTGGGGCAATGGCGCCACTGGCATCTCAGGCGTGGTGTCCGCCGACAACTCGCTGGTCGGCTCCGTCGCCGGCGATCAGGTCGGCAACAACGGTATCACCTTGCTATCCAACGGCAATTATCTCGTGCGCAGCAATAACTGGAACGGCACCCGCGGCGCCGTCACCTGGGGCAATAGCGCCACTGGCGTCACAGGCGAAGTCTCCGCCGACAACTCGCTGATTGGCTCCACAAGCGGCGATCGTATCGGCGGCGATGGCATTACGGAGATAGGCAACGGCAACTATGTTGTGCGCAGCGCCGGCTGGAGCACCAACCGCGGCGCCGTCACCTGGGGCGATGGCGCCACTGGCGTCACAGGCGTGGTGTCCGCCGACAACTCGCTGGTCGGCGGCACAGCCGGCGATCGTGTTGGCGTCTACGACGTCACGAAGCTGGCCAACGGCAATTATGTCGCGAATAGCAACCTCTGGAACGGCGGCGTCGGCGCCGTTACCTGGGGCGATGGCAACAGCGGCGTCAAAGGCGTCATCTCCGCCGACAACTCGCTGATCGGTTCCACCGCCGGCGATCGTGTCGGCATGAACGGCATCACGGCACTGGCCAACGGTAATTATGTCGTACCCAGCAGTTATTGGGGCGGCAGTCGCGGCGCCATCACCTGGGGCGATGGCAACAGCGGCGTCAAGGGTATCGTGTCCGCAGACAATTCACTGCTTGGCTCCGCAAGCGGCGATATGATCGGCATCAGTGGCATCACGCAGCTGTCCAACAGCAATTATCTCGTGCGCAGCAGCAATTGGAATGGCAGCCGCGGCGCCATCACCTGGGGCGACGGCGCCATTGGCATCAAAGGCGTGGTATCCGACGCCAACTCGCTGGTCGGCTCCACAAGCGGCGATATGGTCGGCAGCAACGGCGTAATGATGCTGTCCAACGGCAATTATCTCGTGCTTAGCAGCCGCTGGAACGACGGCCACGGCGCTGTCACCTGGGGCGATGGCAACAGCGGCGTCAAAGGCTTCGTGTCCGAAGCGAACTCGCTGGTCGGCTCCAGGGCCGGAGATTATGTCGGCAACAACGGCATCACGCAGCTGTCCAACGGTAATTATGTCGTGCGCAGCAGCAACTGGAACGACCAGCGCGGCGCTGTCACCTGGGGTGACGGCAACAGCGGCGTCACAGGCGTGATATCCGATGCCAACTCGCTGGTCGGCTCCACAAGCGGCGATATGGTCGGCAGCAACATCACGACGCTTTCCAACGGCAACTATCTCGTGAGCAGCAGCAACTGGAACGACCACCGCGGCGCCGTCACCTGGGGCAATGGCGCCACTGGCATCACGGGCGTGGTATCCGATGCCAACTCGCTGGTCGGCACCACAAGCGGCGATCAGGTCGGCAGCAACGGTATCACCTTGCTTTCCAACGGCAACTATCTCGTAAACAGCAGCAACTGGAACGACCAGCGTGGCGCCGTCACCTGGGGCGATGGCAAGAGCGGCATCCAAGGCGAGGTCTCGGCCGCCAACTCGCTGGTCGGCGCTATCAGCGGCGATCAGGTCGGCAACAACGGCTACATGGAACTGTCCAACGGCAATTATCTTGTGCTCAGCAACTTGAACGATGGCCGTGGCGCCGTCACCTTTGGCGACGGCAAGAGCGGCGCCAAAGGCGTTGTGTCCGCCGATAACTCGCTGATCGGCTCCAAGGCCGGTGATCTTGTCGGCGACGATGGCGGTGTTCAGGAACTGGCCAACGGCAATTACGTCGTACTCAGCAGCAGCTGGAACGATAACCGTGGCGCCATCACCTGGGGCGACGGCAAGACCGGGGTCAGAGGCGAAATATCGTCCGCTAACTCGCTGCTTGGCTCCAAAGAAAACGATTATGTCGGCTACGACGGCGTCCAGGTACTGGCCAGTGGCGATTATCTCGTGCGCAGCAGCCAATGGAACGACAAGCGCGGCGCCATCACCTGGGGCAATGGCAAGACCGGCGTCAAGGGCGAGGTATCGTCCGGCAACTCGCTGGTCGGCGCCAACGCCGGCGACAATTTGGGCAACCAGGGCGTCACAGAACTGGGCAATGGCAACTATGTAGTGGCCAGCGCCTCCGGCGATGCCTCGACCAATCCAAGCGACAGGAAAGCGAGCTACTGGCTGGTGGCCTCTCCCGCCAATCTGGCCGGCATGGTCAATAACGGCAACGGCGACGTCACCGTCAGCCCGGCCGCGCTGGCGGTGGCAGCGGGCGCAGGTTCCACTGTGACCTTGCAAGCCAGCAACGACATCACCGTCAATAGCGCCGTCAGCATCGAAGGCAAGCTGCAGCTGATCGCCGGCCACGACGTGACCTTGAATGCAAGCATCACCTCGACTGCCGAAGGCGATGCGCTGGTACTCAGCGGTGAACGCTTCGTCAACAACGCCGGCGCCGACGCCCTGTCCACGCCTAACGGCCGCTGGCTGGTGTATTCGGCCGATCCGGCCAATGACACCCAAGGTGGCCTGGTATCGGGCAATGCCGACGTCTGGAACGCCACTTACGCGGCAAATGCACCGGACAGCATCACGGCGGGCAGCCGCTTTGTCCACGCGGCAGCTGAGCCCATCCCACCGGTAGTGGTGGAACCGCCTGTGGTGGTGCCGCCTGTGGTCGAGCCTCCCGTGGTCGTACCGCCGGTGGTTGAACCTCCCGTAGTGGTGCCGCCCGTGGTCGAACCACCGGTAGTCGTACCGCCTGTGGTCGTACCTCCGGTAGTCGTGCCACCCGTGGTTGAACCTCCTGTGGTGGTGCCACCTGTGGTTGAACCTCCGGTAGTCGTACCTCCGGTAGTCGTGCCGCCTGTGGTCGTACCTCCGGTAGTCGTACCTCCGGTAGTCGTGCCGCCTGTCGTGGTGCCGCCTGTGGTCGAACCTCCGGTAGTCGTGCCACCTGTGGTTGAACCTCCTGTGGTGGTGCCGCCGGTAGTCGTACCTCCTGTGGTCGTACCTCCTGTCGTCGTGCCACCGGTGATCGTGACGCCGCCAGTGGTGGTGCCGCCGGTACAGCCACTCCCGCCATCGAGCCGGAATGATTACCGCGCGGTATTGGCTTCGGTGCAATCGGTATTGGCGCCTGCATCGCTTCAGGCCACAGCACGGACTGAGGAGCAACAAGGTTCCGAGCGTGCGCCGGTACCCGGCGATGTAGCCGGCCGCAGCTTTGCGGCGCCGCTTCCTGTGACACTCGTGGAGGGCGGCATCCGCTTGCCCGAGGGTTTGACAGTCAGCAATTAATTAAACCCCTGTAAAAAACGGGCCATGCATTGCTGCATGGCCCGTTTTTCAATCCAACATCAACTTCGTACTACAGCACGCCACCCTTCAGCCGCTGCACCAGCGCAGCCGGATCGGCATCGGCATTGAGGAAGGCTGCATGCTGCGGGCGGATAAAACCCTGTTCCTTGCCGTTTTGCACGAAGGCGATCAAGCCATCATAAAAATGGTCGACATTGAGCAAGCCGATCGGCTTGGCGTGGATGCCCAGCTGGGCCCAGGTCAGCATCTCGAACAATTCTTCCAGCGTGCCATAACCACCGGGCATGGCGATGAAGGCATCGGCCAGGCTGGCCATCATGGCCTTGCGCTCATGCATGTCTTTCACCACGAACTGGCGCGTCAAGCCGGTATGCCCTACTTCGCGCTCGACCAGCTGGGTGGGGATCACGCCCGTCACTTCGCCGCCCAGGCGCAGTACTTCATCGGCAATCACGCCCATCAAGCCCACTTTGCCGCCGCCATACACCAGCGCGATATTTTCCGATACCAGCACACGCGCCAGTGCGCGCGCCGCTTGCGCATATTCAGGGGTCACGCCTGCATTGGCGCCACAGTAAACACATAAAGCCTTGATCACAGCTATCCTTACTCTTTCAGTTCATCAATAGCGGCTTCGACTTCCAGCCGCTCCTTGGCATCGAGCGCCACACAATCGGCGGCCTTGCCGTACAAGGCGAGCACTTCCGCCAGTTTTTTCTTACCATCGAGCATATTCAAGGCGCGTCCATATTCGCTATGGGCCAGGGCCGAAGTGGGATTGAGCGCCAGCGCCGTCTTGAAATGCTGGTAGCCATCATCCTTGCTGGCGCCATAGGTCAGGTTGCCTATCATGCTGCCCACCTTGTCGATGATTTCCGTATGATAAATCCCAAACGCCACATGCGCCTCGGCGTGCAGCGGCGCCAGGGTCACCGTGCGGTTCAGGCTGTTGCGCACTTTGGCGCCCAATCCCTGCGCCAGCGCCTTGACGACGGAAATGCCCAGCGCGTAGCGGCCCAGGCTGTAGGCATGCCAATAAAAACCGGCCGGATTGTCGGGCTGTTCCTGCTGCTGGCGTTCGCAGCGCTCGGCCACTTCTTCGTACAGCGCCAGCCTGCGGCCTTGATCCAGTTCCAGATGCGTGGCGTACACGCAAGTGGCCTTGTGCGCCACGGCATAGCCGGGCACGCCAGCGGCCAGGCCCAGCTTGACGGCACGCTCGAAATCGCCGGCATGGAAGGCTATCCAGGCCTGCACCAGCCGGTCTTGCTGGGGAAAGACTTCCACATCGCCCGTGTGCAAGCGCTTCCAGGCAGCTTCCAGGGTCTGCGGCGTATAGACATACGCGTCGTCGGGATACGGAAATTGTGTCCAGGCCATGCCGATTCTCCTGTCAGCGAGCGGGTTATCCGCGTCCACTACCGTGGACGGCCGGTCAATCGCTCTTCAGTTTAGTCACATACTCTTCAGAAAGCTTACGAAACAGCAAATGTGTTTCATTGCGCAAATACGGCCCGATCAGCGACAGCACCTGGTAACAGCCGCGCGCCAGTGCATCGGACATCGATTGCTGCTCGGTGTACTTGCGCGGATTGCGCACGTACTCGTACGACAGCCAGTAGGTGGCAACCACCACCATATTGGTCGCCATGGCAGAAATTTCCATGTCCGACGCCTCCAGCGACTGTTCGCTGCGCAAGTCTACACACAGCTGTGTCGCCACCTTGATCTTGTGCGCCAGGATCAGCTTGAAATGCAATTCCAGCTTGCGGTTGCGCGACAGCAAATCATTGAGGTCGCGGTAAAAAAAACGGTAACGCCAGATCAGTTCGAACATCAGGTGCAGATACAGCCAGACATCTTCGATATTCGAGCGGCGCCCGTCCGGCACGGTCAGGATGCGCTCGATTTCCGCCTCGAACTGGACAAAGATCGAGTTGACGATGTCATCCTTGTTACGAAAATGGTAGTACAGATTGCCCGGCGAGATATTCATTTCTTCCGCTATCACGGTGGTCGTGATATTCGGCTCGCCAAATTCGTTGAACAAGCGCAGCGACAACTCCAGGATGCGTTCGCGGGTGCGGCGTGGTACTTTTTGTAGCATGGCGGGCAGTCTCTCTTTGTTCTGCCGCAAGCATACCATCTAAAATAGTTCCAATGAAACAGCACGCGGCGCCGGCACGCAGCAGCGCGGGATACACGCAGTGGCGAAAAAAAGCCTGCACGGGCAGGCTGGGGGATGCGGCGCGCTAGTCATCCGTAGTTTTCTTTCGCGCTGCCGGTTTGACGCCGGCCTTCACAGCAGGCCTGGCGGCCGGCTTGCGTACGGCCCTGGCTGCCGGTCTGGCGCCCGACAGCGCCGCCACCTGACGGCTCAGCTGATCGATCCGTTCATGCAGCGCAGCGATTTCGCCCTTGGTGGGCACGCCGATGGTGGCCAGGGCGCGCGCCACGCGCTCTTCAAACACTTGCTCCAGCTTGTCCCAGGAACCGCTGGCCTGCCTGCCGACGCCGCCGGCGAACTTGCTGACAGTGTCGCTGACAGTCCCGCCGACATCGGCCGCCCTGGCTTCGGCGCGCTGCTGAAACGCCGTGCCTTCCTTGACCAGGCTGGAAAACACGCGGCCGCCCTCTTGCTGCGCCCTGGCGAAAGCACCCAGGCCTGCCTGCCAGATCTGCTGCGCGGAATTGCGCACGGCATCGGCCAATTCGCCATCTTCCGCCAGCTCCTTCAGTTTCTTCGCCATCATCGCCTCCTTGCATTCGACTGCCCACGGACACTACGGACAATTTGATTGTAGTGAGCAAAACTAGAGCGAGGAATCTAATACGATAGAGCGCCGCTACTAAACCGCCATGACAAAAAACGTCAGGCGGCGGCGCGCACGGGGCCGTGCAGCAAGCCATGCAGGCGGAAGCCTTCGCGGATGTTTTCGCGCAGGACGGCGCCTTTCCAGGGTTTGGTATAGAAGCGGTCGACGGCGCCGCGGTTGATCGCCGCCATGATGGGCGTCAAATCGGAATACGCCGACAGCATGATGCGGAAGGTGTCCGGGCAGAGGTGCTTGACCCGCTCCATGAATTCGGTGCCGCTCATCTGCGGCATGCACTGGTCGCACAAAATCACCTGCACCTGGTGGCGCGCCAGGATATCAAAACCCTCGGCGGCCGTCTGCGCCGTCAGGATGCGGTAGCCGTCCTGCGCCAGAAAGTCGCTCAGCACATCGAGCATGAAGACATCGTCGTCGACGATCAGCAAAGTCTGCTGTTCATCGCCCGCAAGCTCCTGCGGCGATGGCAGCAGTTTGCCGCCGGTGAGCATGTGCTCGAACTCTTGCTGCGGCACGGGGCGGCTGAAATAGTAACCCTGCATTTCGTCGCAGCCGTGGCGGCGCAGATAGGCCAGCTGCGCATCGTTCTCCACGCCTTCCGCGATCACTTGCAGCTTCATGCTGTGCGCCATGCTGATGATGGCCAGCACGATGGCTGCGTCATCGGGATTGCTGGTGACTTCGCGCACGAAGGCGATATCGATTTTCAGCTTGTCGATCGGGAAGCGCTTCAGATAGGCCAGGCTGGAATAGCCGGTGCCGAAATCGTCGATGGAAATCTGGATACCCAGCGCCTTCAGGTTGCGCAGCACGGCGATGGTTTCCTCGGCATTCGACATCAGCGAGCTTTCCGTCAATTCGAGTTCCAGCAGGTCGGGCGCGATATCGTATTTGCGGATCGCCTTGAGCACCTCTTCTTCCAGGCCGCCCACAAAAAACTGGATACCCGACACATTCACCGACAGGTGCACCGGACCGATGCTGGTCGCGCCCCACTCGCTGATCTTCTTGCAGGCTTCGTCGAGCACCCAGTTACCGACCCGCACGATCAAGCCCGTTTCTTCCAGCAGCGGGATGAACAGGGCCGGCGAAACCATGCCGTGGCCCGGCCGGTTCCAGCGTATCAGCGCCTCGGCGCCGCTGATGCGGCCCGAACCGATGTGCACCTTGGGCTGGAAGAACAGCACGAATTCCGCATTGTCGATGGCGCGCCGCAGCGCGTTTTCCATGTCCAGCCTGGCCATCGACTGGGCATTCATTTCGGCCGTGAAGAAGCGGAACACGTCGCGGCCCGCCTCCTTGGCGCGGTACATGGCCGTGTCGGCATACTGGATCAGGATATCGGCATCGCTGCCATCGTCCGGGTACACCGAAATGCCGATGCTGACCGTGACGGTCACTTCATGGCCCTGCAAATCAAAGGGCTTGCGCATCGCCTCGCGGATCTTGTCGACCACGCCCACCGCATGCTGCGCGCCTTCGGGCAAGATCAGGATGGCGGCAAACTCGTCGCCGCCAAAGCGCCCGATGGTGTCGCGCACGCGCAGGCAATCGACCAGCCGGCTGGCAAACTGGCGCAGCAGCTCGTCGCCCAGGGTGTGGCCCAGGGTGTCATTGACATTCTTAAAACGGTCGACGTCGAGGAACAGCACCGCCACCGCCCACTGGTGCTCTGCCGCCTGGCCCAATGAATGCGTCAGCGATTCGTAGAACTGGCTGCGGTTCGGCAAACCGGTCAAGGTGTCGAAATGGGCCAGCTTCAGCAGGCGCTGCTCGGCATCCTTGCGTTCGCTGATATCGCGCGCCACCGCCACCAGTATCCAGTTCTGGCCCGAACGCAGGGTGCGCCGCTGCACTTCCACGGAAAGCCGCGAGCCATCCTTGCGCTGCAGCTGCAGCTCGGTCATCTGGCCACTCTGGTCGCCGGCCAGCAGCTTGTTGTACAACTCTTCGAGCGGCGCTCCACCTACACTCAGATGGCCCGGCCGCACGCCGAGAAAATCCTCGCGCTCGAAACCGAGCATGCGGCAGGCCGTCTGATTGACGTCGATGAAACACATCTCGGCGCGGTCGACCAGGAAAATGGCGTCGGCCGTGGCGTCCATCGCCAGGCGGAAGCGGCGCAGATCCTCGTCCAGGCGGATGCGTTCCGCCATATCCAGGGTCAGCTGCTCGTGGTGGCGCTTGATTTCATCGTACAGCAGCAGGTTATCGTAGGCGACGGCGATTTGCGCAGCCACGGTGGCGGCGACACGCTCGTCGACCTCGGAAAACTCAGTGGCGCCCAGCTTGTCGACCAGGTACAACCAGCCGTGACTGCGTTCGCGCGAAGCAATGGCCACACCCAAAAAGGAATGTACGGGCGGATGGCTGGCGGGCAGACCCAGCGCGCCAGGGTCGCCTTGCAGTCCATTGACGCGGTATGGTTCCCGCTGTTCAATCAGGCGATTCAAGACGCCCATGCGCGGCGCGTTGGCGATATTCCCGATATTTTCTTCCGAACCGCAGGAAGAAAAATAACTGAGTTTCTCGGCGCCCTCGTCCAGCACGCCGATGCACGCATATTTCGACACGCAGATGTTTTGCGCCACCTTGCAGCCTGCGGCGATCAGCGCGCGCGGATCGCGCTCGGCGCCCAGCTCGATGCCCAGTTCGATCAGCGCCGTCAGGCGCAGGCTGACCGCCTGCAGGCTGGAAAGCGAGCGCGACAGGCGTTCGGTCATGATGGCCAGATCTTCCGGCACGGCCACCTGGCCCTCGCCCTGGCTGGCCAGCTGCGAAATCTGCTGGCTGCTCGATTCCAGCTCTTCCAGATAGCCCGTCACCTGATGCTCGATGCCGCTCAACTTGCCGGGCGGCGTAGCGGCGCGTGGCCGCGGCTTGAGCTGGCTGTCAGGCGCCATCAGGCCCAGCGCCTCGTTCACCGTGCGCACGATCACATCGGGGTCCGATGGTTTCGGCAGCACCCAGCGCACGCCGCATGCCTGCGCCAGCAGAATCGCTTCCTGTTCGCGGTAGGTGGCCGTATAAAAGATGATGGGCACATCGGCCAGCTCGGGGGTTTCATGCACGCGCGTGACGAATTCGTAGCCGTCCATATTCGGCATCAGGATGTCGGAGATGATCAGGTCCGGCCGTTCGCTGCGCATGATCTCCAGGCCTTCGAGCCCATTTGCCGCTTCCAGCAAACGGTGGCCGCCATAGCCCAGCAGCGCCGTGAGAAACTCGCGGTTCAGCACATGATCGTCAACGATCAGAATAGTGGCAACGTCGTTTTTAACGGGCGTCGACGGCGCCCCGGGTAAAAAAGATTCAAGTTCCGCGACAAACAGATCAGGCTCGATCGGTTTGCCGATATAGCCATTAAAACCCGCTTCGAGCAGGCGCTCGCGGTCGCCCACCATGGCCAGCGCAGTCACGGCCAGCGCGGGAATCTTGCGCAAGGCCGGGTCTTTTTTCAGTTCCGCCACCACCCCATAGCCATCGAGCTTGGGCAGGTGCACGTCGCAGATGATCAGGTCAGGCACTTCGCTGCGCGCCATGCGCACGCCCTCTTCGCCATCATAGGCAGCCAGCGGCGTATAACCGAAGGCGCGCAGCAGATACACCATCAATTCCATATTGGTGGCGTTATCTTCAATAATCAGGATACGTGCAGACAATTAGCACTCCCACCAAAAACACATTCCATCATGAATACCCGCCGCCCATCTTTTCAGCTATGCAAGCAGGCTCTACAGCATAACAATCCCATAACAGATTATCGCAAACCTCAGTATAAAGCGCATCAGCCGAATCCGCCGCTACGGACGCCATAGCTGAGCTCGCTAAACAGTGAAAGAAGCCACACTTGCCGCCAGTGCTCACAGCAAGCTTAAACCAGTGTGCCGTAGTAAACCAGGCTTTTCTCCGTCACGTCCTGTTAAAAAACAGCAACAGCAGTGTCAAGGCAGACAGTCTTGCCATGCAGACAAAACGCCACAAAAGTCAGCGCGAATTGGCAGTGAAAACGCTGTTTGCGACTTCGGACACGATAGTGATTTCCTCCATCACCCGCGCCAGGATGCGCACATCGCTGGCCAGCGCCACATGGCCCATGCCGCCAAACGCCAGATTGCGGGCGCCGGGCAAACAGGCTGAATCCTGGGGTGCGACGATATTGTCGTGATGACTATAGATAGACGTGAATCGGGCCCGCACTTCCGCTCGCTCGCCGGCGGCCAGCTGCACCAGCCACGGGTGCGGCTGGCCATGCGGGCGGCTCATCTGGCGCGCATTGCGTCCCAGGCCCAGGTTGGCCAGCGCCGTGCCATGGTGCGGCGTGCCCACCGTGATCACGTGCGCGATGCGCTGCACACCATACTGGCGCAGATACGCCCGCGCCACCAGGCCGCCCATGCTGTGCGCCACGATGACGACTTGCTGCGCGCCACTGCGTGTACACAGGGCCTGCACGGCGCCGTGCACCTGGGGCAAAAAATCGTCGATGCCGGCGCCTATCGGTTCCAGATCGACCGCATCATGCGCGATGCCGGCCTGCGCCAGACGCCGGCTCAGCTGCGTCCAGTAACCGCGGTTGCACACATAACCGTGGATCAGCAGCACGGGCAAGCTGGAGGACGCCTGCGCGTCCAACGGCGTCAAGCGCGGGCGCAGCATGCCCCAGGACGAAGTCCACAAGCCGGCCTGCAGTTCGCCGAAAAACAGCCGTACGGCGCCAGCAGCATCGAGCCGGAAGGCCGGCGGCACCGGGCTGCCAAAGTGCCGGCTTTGCCAGAAATGATGGAGCACCAGCACAGCGCGCGCGGCCAGCACCATGGCCAGCGCCAATAACAGTGCCAAGTACGGCGCCAGCCACGGCGCCACCGGCAACTGCTGCAGCAGCCAGGCCAGGCCCAGCACGGCCAGCAGCTGCAGCAGCATCAAGCCCTTGAGGATGCGGACGATCATGTCCGCGCCTCGCCCAGTGTCCACACCTCTTTGCCCCGCATCCCGTCTCCTGATATTTTTGGCAAGTGTATGCCAAGGCAGGCGGCGCCTGTGCAAGCACAGTAGAGCGTAGCGTCTATTTAGTTCGCCACAGCAGCGCCAGGGTCAGGCCCAGCCACACAATCACCAGGGCTCTTCCGGCAGGTGGCGATGAATTCGGACAGGCCGAAGGCAAAGCTGCACAGGGAAAGCAGGTATATCGCTGGTGGCAATACAGTATCGGAGCATAAGGAAAGAGAGGACATGGCGGCTTTGGTCGGATCAAAACGCCATGCTGGCTCACACACCATCATCTGTAAAATATCTTATTCATCTCGCATAAGACGTTTTAACTCACACTGGGTGACAGCCGCAGTATCGCCTGGCTCAAGGGCGGCTGCGCCATGTGCAGGCGTTCGGCGGCGCGCCGGAAATTGCGTTCCTCGGCGACGGCAATGAACTGGCGCAGCAGCCGGGTCCATATCATGGCAGCGCTGACGCCTTACTTCTTGGCCACGGCCAGGATATGGCGCGCGATGCCGCGCAGGATATTGACTTCTTCCGTCTCCAGTCCCGTGCGCGAAAACAAACGCTTCAAACGCGGCATCAGCTTTTTCGGATTGTCGGCGTCGAGAAAATCGATGGCCACCAGCGCCTGTTCCAGGTGCGCATACATGCCGTCGACCTGGGCCAGGCTGGCCGCGTCGCCATGAAAGCCGATAGGGCTGGCGGCTGGCGCAGCATCCGACACATCGAGCGCCGCCATGCGGCATTCATAGGCCACCACCTGCGCCGCCTGCGACAGGTTCAGCGAGGAATATTCGGCATTGGCGGGGATATTGATCAGCACATTGCACTGCTCGACGATCTCGTTGGGCAAGCCGAAACGCTCGTTGCCGAAGATGACGGCGGCGTGCAGCTCCGTGCTGGCAGCCAGTTGGGCCGACAGCGCGCGCGGCGCGGCCACGGGCGGCGAGAATTCGCGCAGCCGGGCCGACACGGCGGCCGCATAGTTGCAGCCTTCCAGCGCTTCGGCGATCGAGCCGACGATGCGCGCGCCGGCCAGGATATCCTGCGCGCCGCTGGCAAAGGCCACCGCTTCCGGGTCCGTCAAGGCATCGGCAAAGCGCGGGTTGACCAGCACCAGTTCAGAAAAACCCATCGTTTTCATGGCCCGGGCGACGGCGCCAATGTTGCCAGAGCGACTAGTTTCGACAAGAATAAATCGCAGGCGGTTGAAAAGAGACGTGTTGATTTCGGGCAGATTCATTTAAAATAGCGCCATTGCGCGGTATCGATACAGGAAATTTCGGGAAGCGACGTCACAAAACGCTGACGTCAAGCCGGGATTTTAACCATTTCGCCACCGCTACGCTCTTTAATTCATTCTTGCACACTTGCGCTCCGGTACTGAAAAGCACCGCTGGGCGCCCGCGTGCTTTTAACGGAAGCTCATATGCACCCAATGCTCAATACGGCGATCAAAGCCGCCCGCCGCGCCGCCACTGTCATCAACCGCGCCTCTTTTGACCTCGACCGCGTCGTCGTCACGGAAAAACAACATAACGATTTCGTCACCGACGTCGACCAGGCGGCTGAACAAGCCATCATTGAGGTGCTGTCAAAAGCTTATCCTGACCACGCCTTTTTGGGCGAAGAGTCGGGCGCTTCCGCCAACTCGCACGACGAGAATGAATATCAGTGGATCATCGATCCGCTGGACGGCACCACCAACTTCATCCACGGCTTCCCGCAATACTGCATCTCGATCGCCCTGGCACACCGTGGCGTCGTCACGCAAGCCGTCATCTACGACCCGGTACGCAACGACCTGTTCACGGCCAGCAAAGGCGCCGGCGCCTACCTGAACGAAAAACGCATCCGCGTCACCAAGCTGGACCGCATCGCCAACGCCCTGCTGGGCACCGGCTACGTTGCCGGCAGCGCCCGCGCGCTGGACGAATTCCTCAAGATGTACCAGATCATGGGCGAACGCAGCCAGGGCGTACGCCGCGCCGGTTCGGCCGCGCTGGACCTGGCTTACGTCGCTTGCGGCCGCCTGGACGGCTTCTACGAAAAAGGCCTGAAGCCTTGGGACATCGCCGCCGGCGCGCTGATGATCACGGAATCGGGCGGCATCGTCGGTGAATTCAGCGGCGAATCGGACTACCTGTACAAAGGCGACATCATCGCCGCCAGCCCGAAGATCTTTGGCCAGATGATTACCCTGCTGACGCCGTTCGCATAACACCTGCGCACGCGGCAGCCACAAAAAAACCGGCCCTGGCCGGTTTTTTTGCATTGAAGCTTACAAGGACCCTTCCAGCATCAGGCGCACGGTGCGGTACGTAGCCGTATCGACATTGCGCTGTATGCTGCCCGTATTGTCCGCATACAGGCTGCGCGTGGCGAACTTCTGGGCCAGCAGGTTGGCGCCGGACAGACGCAGACGCAGCTTGTCGCTGAACTTCCACAAGCCGTACAGATCGAGTTCGCGCCTGGTGCCCTGGTAACTCAATAACTCGCGTGTATCGCGCGATGGACCACCGGCCTGGTAATTCAGGTTGCCGCCCAGCGTCAGGGACAAACCGGTCAACTGGTAATCGGCGCCCAGGTTGGCGCTCCACGGCAACTGGCTATCGAGCCGGTTATCCGGGCCGGGAACGGCATCCACGCGCGACCAGTTGCGCGCCAGGTTGGCCCGCAGATCGAGCTTGGGTGCGCCGGCGAACAGCGCCGTCAAGGGCAGCTTCGCTTCCAGCTCGATACCGCGCACCTGCGCCGTGCCGTTGTTGAAGGGCGAACTGACCCAGCGCCCATTATCCTGATACAGCCGATCCATCATGACGTCGGTGATGCGCCGCATGGTGGCGCTGGCGCTCAGCATGGCGCCTTCACCCAGATAATATTCATAGGCGGCGTCCAGGCCCCACGCCAGTTCCGGGCGCAGCGCCGGATTACCCTGCGTATCCGGGTTGGTGGGGCTATTGCCATTGTCTATGGTGTAGGGACGCGGTATCAGCTGGAAAATCTGCGGCGCCTTGTAAGTGCGCGTGACGGCCAGACGCACCTGGTCCTGGCTGCGCAGCTTCCACAGGCTTTGCAGCACGGGGCTCCACACCTGTGACCGCACATCGACTGCAGCGCCATCACCGGTGGCGCTGGCCGTGCGCAAGGCTTCCCAGCGCAATCCCAGGTAGAGCGACCAGCGGCTTGATACTTCCCATTCATCCTGCGCAAACAGGGCCAGGCGGCGCACCGTGGCGGCATAGTCTTCGTCAGACAGCACGGGCGGCCCGTCCGAATCGAACTGGCGTTCGCGGCGAAAGTCCGCGCGCCGCCGGCGCTCTGCCTCCCAGCCCGCCGCCAGGGTATGGTGCTCGCCCAGGGTTTGACGATAGGTGCCGCTGGCACTGATACCCACATCGTCCACGCCCGAATCGACCAGGCGGGTGGTACTGCTTGCCAGGCCAGCGCCCGTGAAGGTGTAGTCGCTGCTGCGGTGGTTGTAGTTCAGGCCCAGCTTCAGGTCGAGACTGGCGCCGTGTTCCAGCTTGCGCAGCCAGTGCAGATCGCTGCGCGCGGTGCTGCTGTCCTGGTTAAAGTAGGCGTCATTGTCCGGGTACTCGGTATTACCGCCCAGGTAAGCGGTTTCCGCCACATGGCGGGCGCTGGCCAGGCGCCGGAAACTGAACAGGTTTTGCAGGGACAGGCTGTCTTCGCCCGCCAAAGCCCATTGCAAGCGGGGCGCCAGCTCGATCGCATCCGTGGTCACGCGCTCGGTCAGCGGCAGATGGCGCAGCACCGTCGGTGTGCCATCGACGGCATACTCACGGTCCCATTCGTCAAACAAGCCCTGGCGCCCCGTGTGGCTGAGCGTGCCGGCCAGCGCATACGACAACCGTCCATCCTTGTCGGACAATTGCATCGTGGCGCTGCCGGCCGGCATGCCATGGCTGTTCGATGCGCCCAGCTTGAAAGTACGCTCCGGCTTACGGGAGGTTTTTTTCAAGATGATATTGATGGACCCGGCAATCGCCTGCGCAGAAAATTCGGCCGTGGCAGCGCGCATGATCTCCACCCGCTCGACCAGTTCCGGGTCCAGCGAGTCCAGCGAAAACCCGGCGGGCACGGGCACGCCATTGAGCATGATCAAGGTATAGCCCTGGCCCAGGCCACGCAGCTGTATCTGACCACCTTGCCCGCCCTGCCCCGCTCCCGGCGGCCCGCCAATGCTAATGCCGGGCAAGCGCTTCAAGGCATCCGACAGGCTGCGGTCGCCCTGCTGGTTCAATTCTTCGTAGCCGACCACGATGCTGGCCACCGTATCGTTGCGCCGCTGCTGCAGCTTGCCGGCATTCACGGTCACGGAAGGCACCGTGGCATCTGGGATGACATCATCGGCACGGACGTGCGCCGTCAACGGCAGCGCAAGGCTGCACAAAAATATACTCAGTCGCATGGAAGTTCCTGGAAAGGTGGGTGGTTGCCGGGTGAGCGCAATGCGCCAACCCGACATTCAAGCTAGATATTAAGACCCAGGATTAGCGGCCAAATTGTTCGCGCCGCATGCGCAGGGCGCGCTCGCTGGCGTTGGCGTCCAGGCCGGCCAGCCTGGTTTGCGGATCTTGCCGCTTGCCGTCCTGCCGAACCTGGAAGTGCAGGTGCGGACCGGTCGCCGCCCGGCCTGTTGCGCCCACCGTGCCGATGGTCTGGCCTGCCTTGACGAGCGTGCCATCGGCCAGCGCCACGCTGTCGAGATGGATATACAGGGATTCCAGCCCGCCGCCATGGTCTATGCGCACCAGATTGCCCATCCAGTCATCGTGCGCCACCCTGGCCACGCCATCAGCCACCGCATGCACGGGCGTGCCACGGCTGGCGGCCAGATCCAGTCCACTCAGCCCCTTGGGTGTAGTGGGACGCACTACACCAAAGAAACCGGTGACGCGCATGCTGGCCAGCGGATTGCGCCAGGGAGCAGCATGCACCGTTGCCGTGGTGGCTGCCGGTTCGGCCGGCGCCCAGGCCAGGGCCGGTTGCAAGCCCAGGCTACCTGCGCCCAAAGTGCCAAGCCCCATCACCAGGGCCAGCTTGACGCCCCAGGGCATGGCGGCTGGCTGCGGATCACGCATGCGGGCCACCCGGTCGACCATGCCGCCCTGTTTGCCACCGAAGGCCAGGCCGGCAGGAAAACAGGCTTGCACGCTCAGTTGGCGCACCAGCGCCGCCGCATACTGTTGCCGCTGCTGCTGCGGACGGCCGGCCAGCACTTGCCGGTCGCAGCCCAGTTCCTGCGCCCAACCCAGTTTCTGGCCCAGCCAGCGCAAGGCCGGGTTGAACCACAGCAAGGCATGCAGGCTGTTCGCCAGTAATTGCACGGCAGGATCGCGGCGGCGCGTATGCGTCAGTTCGTGTTCGATAATCAATTGCTGCTGCTCTTGCGTAAATTGCGCCAGATGCGCGGGCAGTAGCAAGCGCGGCTGCAGGGCGCCCAGCAGCATGGGCGAAATCGGCGCATCGATTTCCAGCACTTCCATGCGCCGCTGCTGCAACTGCTGCAGTTGCGCCTCTGAAAAAGCGCCGTGCTCGCGCATGGCGGCCACGCCCAGCGGACGCGCCGCCTTCAGCATGTCCAGCACGAGGGCCTGGCCGCGCCGGTAGCGCCAGGCCACCGCCACTATCCCCAGCGGGTAGACCAGCAGCCAGGCCATCGCCAAACGTTTGAGCCAGACCGCATGGGAAGTAATGTCCAAGGGTTCGTCAACCTGCGCTACTGCCGCTTGCACGAGCGGCAGCGGCAGCGCCTGAACTACCGTGGTCGCCACCGGCAAGCTCACTTCCGGCACCACGCTGATACGCTGGCTGTGCGGCAACAGGGACAAAATGAATACACAGGCCAGCAGCAGCTGCGCGCCCAGCCACACGCCGCGCTGGGCCGCCAGCACGGGCCAGCGCCGTTGCGCCAGGTGCAGCAGCCCCTGCAACAGCAAACCGGCCAGCAGGCAGGCGACCGTCGATTGCAATAATTTCAAGGCAAACAAGATCATCGCCTACTCCTTGCTGTCGAGAGGCCAGTCCTGCAGCATCTGTTCCAGCTCAGCCAGTTCCTGCCTATCCACCAGCTTGCTGCCCGTAAACATGCTGACCGGCAAAGGGCTGTCGATTTCCATCACGCGCCGGCCAAAGTCATGCGCAAACGCGGCCAGGGTAGCCACCTTGTCCACATGGGCTTCATATACCAGCACGCCATGCAGGCTGCGCTGGGACAACATGCCTTTTTCCAGCATGCGCTCGACCGTCTTGCGGGTCGAGGAAAACGACCAGCCCAGTTCTGCTTCCACGCTGGCATGCAGTTCACGGGACGACAGGGGCTGCTGCTTCCACAGTGCCTTCAATAACGATAGTTCGGTAACGGATGGCGTAGCCATGCTGGACTCCTGCTGTGACGATTAAAACAATTATGCGACAAGTGTCACATGCAAGGCAAGCAAAATTTGCGACAACTGTCACATGGATTTTCCTTCAGGCATCCTTTCCTTTGCGAATCAATTGAAACGCTTTTATGCCAGGCTGTTATACTTCGCGTGTGCGGCACATATGACCAGTCCCCTTGCCGCTGTCTTTCGACCCCTAATCTGATTGCCTGCGACTGGCGCCTCACGATGGCGACAGGCCGATCTCACAATAAAGTTATCATGTCCTTTTCCTCCCTCGGATTGTCCGACGCTATCGTACGTGCCGTTACCGAACACGGCTACACCGTGCCGACCCCGATCCAGACTCAGGCGATCCCTGCCGTGCTGGCTGGCGGCGACTTGCTGGCCGGCGCACAAACCGGTACCGGCAAGACGGCCGGCTTCACCCTGCCCGTGCTGCACCGCCTGTCGACCGACGCGAATGGCGCGGCGATCACCAGCAACAGCTCGACGCGCCCGATCCGCGCACTGATCTTGGCGCCGACGCGCGAACTGGCAGCGCAAGTTGAAGAAAGCGTGCGCGCCTACAGCAAGTACACCAAGCTGAACTCGACCGTGATCTTCGGCGGCGTCGGCATCAACCCGCAAATCAAGCAGCTGAAGCACGGCGTCGACATCCTGGTCGCCACGCCAGGCCGTTTGCTCGACCACATGGGCCAGAACACGGTCGACCTGTCGAAAGTGGAAATCCTGATCCTCGACGAAGCCGACCGCATGCTCGACATGGGCTTCATCCGCGACATCAAGAAAGTACTGGCCGTACTGCCGCCGAAACGCCAGAACCTGCTGTTCTCGGCTACTTTCTCGGAAGAGATCAAGGCCCTGGCCGACGGCTTGCTGAACAAGCCAGCCATGATCGAAGTGGCGCGCCGCAATTCGACCGTGGAAGTGATCAAGCAAAAGATCCATCCGGTCGACCGCGACAAGAAGCACCCGATGCTGTCCTATCTGATCAAATCGAACAACTGGACGCAAGTGCTGGTATTTACCCGCACCAAGCACGGCGCCAACAAACTGGTCGAGCAACTGGGCGCGGACGGTATCGGCGCGCTGGCAATTCACGGCAACAAGAGCCAGTCGGCCCGCACGCGCGCGCTGTCCGAATTCAAGGATGGCACCCTGCAAGTGCTGGTCGCCACCGACATCGCTGCGCGCGGTATTGACATCGATCAACTGCCACACGTGGTGAACTACGACTTGCCGAACATTCCGGAAGATTATGTGCACCGTATCGGCCGTACGGGCCGTGCCGGCGCCAAGGGCGAAGCCGTGTCGCTGGTCTGCGTGGATGAGCACGAAATGTTGAAAGACATCGAAAAGCTGATCAAGCAAACCTTGCCGCGCGAAGTCATCCCTGGTTTTGAACCAGACCTGAACGCCCGCGCCCAGCCTGTGCAATTGCGCAGCGGCACCGGCGGTCACCGCAACAACAGCCGCGCGCCAGCCGGCGCCGTGGTGCGTGTAAAAACTGGCGGCAGTGGCGCCAAGCCACGCAGCGCCGGCCCATCGGGCGGCGGCGGTGGTGGTGGTAACCGTAGTGGCGGCGGTGGTGGCAATCAGCCGCGCTCGGCAGCATCACACCGCTCCGGCGGCCGCGGCCGCTAAGCCCTTCCCGGCTTGACAAAAACCGTTCCAGGACTTGCTTCTGGAACGGTTTTTTTATGCCCGCCACTTTCCTGGAAATTGGGCTAGGATAGTGTCCAACCTCCCCTCACTCTGTGTCCACGCCATGCCCAACTTTGCCGCCAACCTCAGCTTGCTGTTCACCGAACTGCCCTTCCTCGACCGTTTCGCCGCTGCCAGGGCGGCCGGCTTCGGCGCCGTCGAATTCCTGTTTCCGTATGCGGTGGAAAAGCAGCACATCGCTGCGCGGCTGGAACAGCACCAGCTGCAACTGGCGTTATTCAATATGCCGCCCGGCGAGTGGGAACAGGGCGAGCGCGGCATCGCCTGCGATCCGCGCCGCAACGAGGAATTTCGCGCTGGCGTGCGCCTGGCCATCGACTATGCGCAGGCGCTGGGCGCGACCCGGCTGCACTGCATGGCCGGTATTGTGCCGGCCGGCATGAGTCTGGAGCGGGCGCGGCAAAGCCTGATCGGCAATCTGCAATATGCGGCCGATGCCTGCCGCCCACATGGCATCGAGGTCTTGATCGAGCCGATCAACCATTACGACATGCCGGGTTACTTTCTCCAGCATAGCCAGCAAGCGGCCGACATCATCGCCGATTGCCAGCGCAGCAATGTTTTCCTGCAATACGACATTTATCATATGCAACGCATGGAAGGCGAGTTGAGCAACACCATCCGCAGCTTGCTGCCGCTGATACGGCATATCCAGATCGCCGATACGCCGGGCCGCCACGAACCGGGCACAGGCGAAATCAATTACCGCTACCTGTTCAAGCTGCTAGACCAGGTCGGCTACAAAGGCTGGGTAGGCTGCGAATACCGCCCCGCCGGCGATACCCTCGCTGGCCTGGCTTGGCGCACACAATTGCTCACCGACTAATTCGCCTGGCTTGCGCCCGCACAAGGCGCATCACGCGAGCAGGAATAACAATACCTTTCCATACAGTATTTTCACTGTCGAGAGATATCGTGACTTCCCTGCCCAGCCACCTGTGTATTGTATTCAGCCTGATCATTGCCCTGGCCGCTTGCGCCGGTCCGCGCCCCGAGCTGGTCCAGGTGCGCGCGCTGGCCGCCGAAGGCAGCGCCCTGAATGCCTTCAGCGAATTGTCGCAGCGCCACCTGGACAGCTACCGGCGCAGCAGCGCTTACCTTTCGCCGCAACAAGATGCACAAGCGCGCCTGCTTGCTGCGCAAACGCGCGCCGCGCATGCCGACGTGACAGCCATCGTGCAAGCCATACGCCTGTATCTGCAGGCACTGGGCCAGCTGGCGCGCGACGACGCTTTTGACTTGCGCAAAGAATTCAATGGCGCTGGCAGCGCCTTGCGCGCCTGGCCCGACAGCGGCATCGACGACCGCCATGTCACGGCCTATGCCAGCTTGCTGGGGCAATTATCGCGCCTGGACGGCCGCAGCAGCCAGCAAATACACCTGGCGCAAGTGCTGCACGATGGCGATGCGCCACTACAAGCTTTACTCGGAGCACTTGATGGCTTGCTGCGCCTGTACGACAAAAGCAGCGACAACGAGCGCGATATCGTGCTCGGTTTGCTGGAAGTGGAAATCGCCTATGCCGACACGCCGCAGCAACGCTTGCTGACGGTGCTGGCGACGTCGGTGCGGCAAGACAAAAGCGAAGAATACCGTTTGTTCGGCCTGCGCCATACCCTGGCGCGCAAGCAGCTTGGCCTGCTGGCGCGCGAACACGGGCGGCTGGCCATGGCCATCACCAGCACACCGGGAGCGCCGCCATGATGACATCCGTGATAACCGAACGCCGCGAAGCGGCACTGAGCAGCGCCATGCGCGTCGAGCAACTGGCCGACAGCCTGTCGCAGGCGGCCGCCACCCTGCATGGCGCCGTCATGCGCGCCATCCGCAAAAGGGCCAGCCAGGGCGAAAACGGTATCAGCCAGACGCAGGCGCAAGCTGTGTTTGCGCTGGAAGTTGCCCTGCGCCAGCAGGCGAACCAGCTGTATGCCGATGCAGCCGGCCATACCGTCGAGGGACTCGATGCGGCGCAGCGCCAGCTTAGCGGCCTGCTCGACGCGGTCCGCCTCTCGATTGCCCGCAACGATAACGTGCGTCACTGGATCAGCCTGGCAACCAGCTTGCTGAACCTGGGCAGCGCCGTCATCGCCGGCCACCCGGAGCGCATACTGGCCAGCGTCGACAAGGTGCGTGAACGTCTGCAAACGGCCCCGCACGCTTGATTGCAATCAGTTTGCCAGCGCCTATACTGATCTCGCACCGCACGGCAATCATGCCGGCGGGACGATCAGGAGAGCAACCATGCGAGCCGAGGCGTATTTGCAATTCAATGGAAACTGCGCGCAAGCGCTGGAATATTACCGTCAGCATCTGCACGGCGAAAACCTGTTCCTGATGCCGTTTCGCGGCACGCCGGGGCAGGAGCAAGTCAAGCAAGACTGGTATGACAAGATCATGCACGGCTCGGTGCAGATCGGCCCTACCTCGGTGATGGGCAGCGATGGCGGCTGTCCGGAAGATGGCGCCAAGGGCATGTCGGGCTGCTCGATCGCCCTCAACGTGCCCGACCCGCTCGAGGCGGAGCGGGTGTTCGCCGCACTGGCCCGCGATGGCATTATCCGCATGCCCTTGCAGGAAACATTCTGGGCAAAAAGATTCGGCATGCTGAGCGATCAATTCGGCGTTGCCTGGATGATCAACTGCGAAAAGCCAGCATAGAAAGCCAGGCTGCCACCTGCGCCAGCTCAAACGCGGCGCAGGCGCCAGCACAAGCAGAGATGGTTTTCATGGTCTACCATGAAGAGGATAACCTCTACATGAGCCGGCCATGGATGCCTTACGACAAGAACTGAAGCAAGGATTGACGCAAGCGCAATGTGAACGCTTGCGCGGCGTGCTCGAACAGCGCAAGCATGCACTGCTGGCGCAGATCGACAATGAAAGCGCCGAAGCAGGCGAGCGCGGCTCCTTGCTCAAGGAAGTCGAAGCCTCGCCGGCCGACAACGCCAGCGTGCGCACCTTGAACGCCCTGGTCAGCGAAGCGGCCGAGCATCACATCGCGCAACTGGCCATCATCAAGCACGCGCTGGCCAGGTTTGCCGATGGCAGCTACGGCCTGTGCGACAACTGCGGCGAACAGATAGGCATGTCACGGCTGGAGGCCCGACCCGAAGCGCGTTTATGCATCGATTGCCAGACGCGGCTGGAAAAAGCCCGCCGCTAACTTCGCTTACCCGGCATGCATACGACAAAGGGCAAGGCATTGCTGCCTTGCCCCCCGTTTTCCCACCTTTGAACTTTGTTACCCTTGCCACCGTTGCTGCTGTCCAGCCACCCGCCAGCCTCTGTGTGCTGGCTGGGCGGTGGGGTCTCCTCCACTGCCGTTGCTCCTTGCGTACTTCCTTGATCCAATCAACTCATGTGCTGTCCGCCATTGATGGCGATATTCGCGCCCGTCACAAAGGCCGCCTCGTCCGACGCCAGGTAGGCCACCAGCGCCGCCACTTCATCGGGTTCGCCCAGGCGGCCCAGGGGGATTTGCGGCAAGATTTTGCTTTCCATGATGTCGGCCGGCACGGCAGTCACCATCGGCGTGCGCAGATAGCCGGGCGACACCGTGTTGACGGTGATGCCGTGGCGCGCCACTTCCAGCGCCAGCGCCTTGCTGAAGCCATGCACGCCCGCCTTGGCGGCCGCATAATTACACTGGCCAAACGCGCCTTTCTGGCCATTGACCGACGAGATATTGATGATGCGGCCCCAGCGCTTGAGCAGCATGGGTTCCAGCACTTGCTTGCTCATATTGAACAGGCTATCGAGGTTGGTGCGCATGACGTCGGCCCAGTGCGACAATTCCATCTTGCGCATGCTCTGGTCGCGCGTGATGCCGGCGTTGTTCACCAGCACATCGATGCGGCCGAACTGTTCCAGCACCCGCCCCACCGCTTGCGTGCACGATGCGAAGTCAGCCACGTCGGCTTCCAGTGCGTGAAAATAATACTTGTCGCGCTGCTGCTCTTCCAGCCAGGCGCCCACGCGCTTGTTGCCTGGCGAGTGCACGGCCACCACCGCGAAACCGGCGCCGTGCAGGCGGCGGCACAAGGCCGTACCCAGGCCGCCCATGCCGCCAGTGACCAATGCCACTTTTTTTTGTTCCATCATGTGATCCATATCCCAGTCTCCCCGTCTTTGATTGTTTTTCTGCGAGGAATCAAGTGTAGGAGCAGTTTTTAGCCACTGCCTTGCGCCAGATCAAATGCCCAGCCTGCTGCATTCGTGCGCAGGCGACAGCCATGCCTGTGCCAGAATGGGCCTTGTCTCCACACAAGAAAGGCTGGCCATGACGTATAAAACCGTGCTGCTCCACATCGACGATAGCGCCAGCCGCGATGCACGCATCGCCGTCGCCGCCAGCATTGCGCAAGCGTGCGGCGGCCACCTGACAGGCGTCTCGCTGACGGGCGTGTCGCGCCTGCTGTACCAGAACCAGTCCGAACTCGATGCCGACCCCAACCTGGCGCTGCACCTCAATTTCCTGCGCGAAAGGGCCAGCCGCGCACTCGATGGTGTCGAGCAGCAAGTGCGCGCGGCGGGCGTGACCTCGTTCGAGCAGAGGGTGGTCGATGACGAGGCCGCTGGCGGCATCAGCCTGCTGGCCCGCTATGCGGACCTGGTGGTGATCAGCCAATACCATGCGCAAGATAAATCGCCGTCCGTGATGCGCGATTTCCCTGCCTATGTGCTGCTGCATGCAGGCCGGCCCGTGCTGATCGTGCCCTATGCCCAGGCGCAGCCCGTGCTGGCGCCGCCGGCAGCGGCCCGCAATGTGCTCATTTCATGGAATGCCAGCAAGGAAGCGAGCCGCGCCGTCAGCGCCGCCCTGCCCCTGCTGCAGCGGGCAGAACAGGTGCACGTGGCCGTCTTCGACGCCAAAGTACATGCCGCCGAGCATGGCGAACAGCCGGGAGCGGAACTGCTGGAATACCTGGCGCGCCATGGCGTAGACGCCAAACTGCTGTTGCTCGACGGCGGCAGTACGCGGCGCGGCGACATCGGCGACGCCTTGCTGTCGCAGGCGGCCGAGCTGTCGGCCGATTTGCTGGTGATGGGCGCTTACGGACATTCACGCTTGCGCGAAACAATCCTGGGCGGCGTCACGCGCACCGTGCTGCACAGCATGACTATCCCTGTGCTGATGGCGCATTAAGCGGCAGCATATCTATCCGCCCGACTGCCAGGGCTGGCTGCGTATCTTCGCTACCTGGCGCTGCGCCAGCCATTGCCACAACTGCAGCGCGTCGGCCTGTTTTAACGCCGACATGCGGCGCGGGCTGGCCAGGGCGATTTCGCAATCGCGGTCCGACCATTCCTCGAAAGTGACTACGCCTCCGCTAGCGACCTCGACCTGGTACATCAAGCCATCATCGTAGCCAAAGCGCAACAACACGGCGGCCGGGCTGCCATCGGCCGTGGCGGCGGACTTCCCAGGTTTGCCGTACACCTCGGCCAGCGCATCGGCCAGCTGGGTCGGCGACGGCGCACAGATATCGCGCCCATCGGCCCGCGTAAGAATGAACCATGCCTGTGTCATGACGCGCCCTCCTATCCATACTCATTAGCATGCGAGGCAGTAGATGGACAGTCACGCTGGTGCTTTGCTGCCAGCACGGGAACTATCCCTATCGGCATTCTGTTACTGGTAATGATAAGGATAATACCTAAATTTCGTGCAGTGCGGCATTTTTGGCGCTGGCAGCGTTTTTTGTGCAAGTCAGGCCACCAGCACCGGGATGCTGAGAGGATCGAAATCATGCCAGTCGCCATTGGCAATCGTGCCTTCAGCCTCTTCGATATGCTGGGCGCCCAGCAGGTGCAAGGCTTCCAGCGCCCGCTCGCGCTCATACAGGCCGCTGAGCGCCACCGCGATCAGCATGCCGGGATGACGCGGTTGCTGGCGGTTTTCACCGGTTTTGTCAGGCTCGCCCGCGTCTTTCATCTTGTTGAAACTGTAGAGTGAACCGACGTGGCCGCCCACCAGCGCGCCGACCACCGGGCCCAGCGGCCCCGTCGCCAGGGTAGTGGCGGCGCCGATGCCGGCACCCACCGCTGCACCGACAGCCACGCCTTCGGCAATGCCTTCCGGGGTTTCCTTGGCGCCCGGAGAAGCATCGCGGTCGCCGCCCAGCGCATGCAAGTCGTGCTGGCCAGGCTGATTGACAAAAAAGACACTGATGCGGCTATCGGGAAAGCCAGCCTGTTTCAAGGCCTCGCGCGCAACGGCGACCTCATCCTGTAACTGAAAATGACCTGCAATAATGCGTGACATAATCTTCCTCCTGGTGGCTTGCCGGCGCTCCATGCGCCACCGTGCCAGCGTGCGCCTGGCGGACGGTGTCTACCGTTCGCTTGCGCACGCAGCGGAAAAAATCAGGCGGGAACGGAAGCAGAGGAGACAGTAAACGGGCTGCGGATATCGGACAGGAATTGCTGCGCACGCGGATGTTGCGGGCTGCCAAAGAAGGCGTCGGGCGAACCGCGCTCCAGCACTTGCCCGTGGTCCATGAACCAGACCCGGTCCGCCACCTCGCGCGCAAAACCCATCTCATGCGTGACGCACACCATGGTCATGCCGCCATGCGCCAGGTCGCGCATCACTTGCAGCACTTCCCCCACCATTTCCGGGTCCAGTGCGCTGGTCGGCTCATCGAACAGCATCAGCGGCGGCTGCATGGCCAGCGCGCGGGCAATCGCCACCCTCTGCTGCTGGCCGCCGGACAAGGCTGCCGGCATGGCCTGCGCCTTGTGGGCCAGGCCCACCCGGTCCAGCAAGGCCAGCGCGCGCTCTTCGGCTTCGCGCTTCGACAGGCCGCGCAAGCGCTGCGGCGCCAGCGCGCAATTGGCCAGCACCGACAGATGGGGAAACAGATTAAATTGCTGGAACACAAAACCGATATGCGAGCGGAAGGCGTTCACGTCCAGCCCCGGCGCGTGGATATCCTGACCGGCCACCGTGATATGGCCCGAAGCGATGGGTTCGAGCCGGTTGATGGTGCGTATCAGGGTCGACTTGCCCGAACCGGACGGGCCGCACACCACCAGCACTTCGCCTTTCGACACATGCTCGCTGATGCCGTTCAAGGCATGGTAGTTGCCATAGTATTTATTGACGTTGTCGAAGGTGATCATGCGGCGGCTTTCAAAACGCGGGCCTGGCGCCGCTCGAGCCAGAAGGCGGCGCGCGACAGGCTGAAACAAAGAATGAAATAGGTCAAACCCAGCAGGAAATACACTTGCACCGGCTTGGTCAGCACCAGGCCATTGATTTGCGAAGCAACAAACGACACTTCGGCCAGGCCGATGATGTAGCCGAGCGAGGTTTCCTTGATGGTCGAGACAAACTGGTTCACCAGCGAGGGCAGCATGTGGCGCAGCGCCTGCGGCAGGATCACCGTGCGCATGGCCGACAGATACGGCAAGCCCAGCGAACGGGCCGCTTCCAGCTGGCCCTTGGGCACGGCTTGCACGCCAGCACGCACGATTTCCGCCAGGTAAATGCCATCGAAGATGACCAGCGCCACCAGCATGGTGGTAAATTGCCCGCTTTCATGCCCCGTCAAACTGGGCAGGAAAAAATAGGCCCAGAAAATCACCAGCAGCAAGGGAATGCCGCGCACCACGTGGACCAGCGCAGTGACGGGCCAGCGCAAGGCGCGCCAGGGACTGATGCGGGCCAAGCCCAGCAGCAAACCCAGGGGCAAGCTCAGCACCAGCGCCAGCCCCGCCAGCAGCACCGTCAGCGCCAGGCCGCCCAGCGGCCCTTCCGGGTAGCGGCCGACCAGGAAATACAGCCAATAGTCTTGTATCAGTTCCAGCATCAGGCGGCCCTCCTTTGCAGCAAGGCTGCCAGGCCCGCAATCAGCAAAGAGACGGCCAGGTAGGCCACGCTGGCAAAGGCAAACGCTTCCACGCTGCGAAACGAGGCGGTTTCCACGCGCTGCGTCTGGTACATCAGTTCGGCCACGCCAATGACCGTGGCGATGCTGGTGTTTTGCCACAGGTTCAGGGTTTGCGACAGCAAGGGCGGCAGCGACAGGCGCAAGGCTTGCGGCAAGATGCACAAGCGCATGGTTTGCAAGAAACTGAAGCCCAGCGCCCTGCCCGCCTCGAATTGCTGGGCAGGAATGGCGCGGATGCCGCTGCGGATGTCTTCGGCCATATACGCTGCCGTGTACAGTGTCAGCGCGACGATGGCGCTGATGGCCTCGATATTGCCCGCATACAAGCGCTCTTTCCACGCTTGCGGCAGCAATTCAGGCGCGCCGAAATACCAGAATAAAAAATGCGCCAGCAAGGGCACGTTACGGATCAGCTCGACATACGTGGCGCCCAGGGCGTTCAAGATGCGCGATGGCGCCAGGCGCAACATGGCCACGCCGCACGCCAGGGGCAAGGACAACAGCAGGGTGATGCCCATCAGTTGGAGGGAAAGCAGCAGTCCGGAGAGCAACCAGTCGTGGTAGTCGCCGGACAGCAAGAGATGCAGATCGAATTGAAGCATGGAGATGACAACAGTGGTGCGGCCGCCTGTCAGGCCGCGCCGCAGATTTGCTCAATAAAGCAGGTGCACCGTCAGGTGCAGACAATCAGGATTCGATCTTGTCGGAATCAAACTTGAAAGTGCGTTTCTGGAATTTGACATTGCTGGTCGGGCCATACCATTTGAAGAACAATTGCTCCGCTACCCCCGACTTTTCCAGGCTGCGCAGCACATCGTCGATGGCCGTTTTCAAGCCCTTCTCGCCCTTGCGTATGCCGAAGGCAAACACTTCCTGGCTGATATTTTGCGGTAGCACGATGTAATCTTTTTGCGCAGCGCCCAGCTTGGCATAGTTATTGAGCAGCGAGACTTCATCGTCGACATAACCGGCGCCCTTGCCTTGCTGCAAGCCCAGATAAGCCTGGCCCGATGTTTCAAACGTCACCACGTCCACGCCAGGCACGGCCTTGCGGATATTCGGTTCCTGCGTGCCACCCTTGACGGTCAGCACTTTCTTGCCAGCCAGACCGGCCACGCTGGTGATATTGCTGCTCTTTTTCACCAGCACGCGCTGGCCCGTGTAAAACGTGGACAGCGAGAAATCGATCAGGCTTTCGCGTTCCTTGTTATGCGTCAAGGACGCCGTCAGGATATCGATGCGGCCTTGCTGCAATTCAGGAATGCGGGCGGCCACGGCTAGTTGTTTGATCACCGGTTTCACACCCAGGCTCTTGGCAATTTCGCGGCACAGGTCCACTTCATACCCCACCAGCTGGCGCGACTTGGCGTCGATAAAGCTGTTTGGCTCATCCGTCCCCAGGGTGCCGCAGACCAGTTCGCCTTTGGCCTTGATAGTGGCCAGCTGATCCGCTTGTGCTACCTGGACAAAGGCAATCGAGCTAAGAACGAGGGCGGCAAGGTGAAGACGAGTCTGCATGGAAGTCCTGTGGTGGCTGAAAGATGCCGCCATTAGACCTTAGGCGCCTTATTTCCAAAAAGGAATCTTTTCACCCTTGCTTATGCGAAAATCTTATAAGACTTGCCGCTTTCCACAGGATCACGCTATGGTCTCCACCACGCAGATAGGGATACGTCAATGCCAGGAACTGCACCGCGTTGACGATGAAGTGGGTGGCGATGGCCGCTTCGATGCGTTTGCTATAACGGTCGGCAGAAGGTGGCGATGCGCCCTTGCAGCAAGCCACGGAAAAAGGCTTCTTCGGCAACACAGGTCAGCAGCAGATTGACCAGCAGGAATTGCAAAGTGATGTCAGGCAATTTGACATCCGGCTTCACAAAGCCGATGGCCAGCGCGGCCATCACCGGCACGGCCCGCTTCATGGCTAACGCGAAACTAAATATCAGTGCGCATTATCCAGACGGGCTATCACCGCCCTGGCGCCATCCGCCCCCGGGTAGCCAGGGTCCAGCCGCAAGGCTAGCCGATACGCCTGCACCGCCTGCGCGGGGAGGTGCTGCTCGACATAAAAGCTGCCCAGGGTGTCGTGCAGATTGGCGTCGCGCGGATGCAGCTGGATCGCCGCCTGCAACAGTGCCGTGCCTGCAGCCACCGCTCCGCTGGCTTTCAAACGATAGGCGGCATTATTCAGGGCCGTGGCGCTGGCGGCGCCCTGCGGATCGCGGGCCAGCGCCAGGCGCAGGGCGGCGATGCTGGCGACATGATCGCCTGCGCTCATCAGCAGTATGCCGTGCAAGGCTTGCGCGCGGTCGCTGAGCGGATACAAGGCCACCGCCAGCCTTCCTGCCGCCAGGGCCTCCGTACTGTCGCCGCGCCCGCTCGACGCCTGCGCCAATGCATTGATTTCAGCCATGAAGTCGGGATACGCAAGCTGGTTCAGGAAAGCCGTTTCCAGCTGCTTGCTTAGTTGCGCGACAGCGCCGGGCTGCGCAGGCCAGGCCACCGCAGCGGTACGGTCCCAGCTGGCGGCCAGCTTCAGCATGGCTTGCTCGAAGGACCGGTCGAAGCGGGGGACCTTTCCGGCTGGCGCCGCTTGCGACAACATAATATAGTCGCGCACAAAAGCCAGCGGGCCGCTGCTGGAATATTTATCCAGGTCAATACCCGCCTGCCGCAGCCGGGCAGCCATGCTGGAACCGGCCGTCAGCAAGACCCGCCCACCGGCAGGGTGGCGGGCGTCCGCGATAAACAGGCTGGCCGCCCTGGCGTCATCCTGTTGCAGTGCCTGGCGGTTGATCTGTTCAAAGGCCTGCCTGGTCACGGCCGGATCGACCGTGTAGGGCTGGCCAGTTTTTTCCAGCTGGGCGCGGCCCTCCTCGAACAATCCCTGGGCCAGCTGCCCGTACAACTGCGCGTTCGCCTGCGCGATATACGGTTTGAGTTCCCACGCCTCACCCGTGACCACCTCGAACAAGCGCTCGGCAAACGCTGCCGTATTGACTCTTTCCAGGTTGGACGCCACGGCAATCGTCAGCTTGCGCGACGGAAAGCTGAACAGATAGGTGGCCGTTTCCGGCTGCTGGCCGCTATGTGAAATTACATAACGCCCGCCCGTCGGATACGTCTCCCAGCCCATGCCGTAATCGCTCAAGCGCCCTGCCCGCGTCACCATCGGTTCCTGCATCAGCGCCAGACTGGCCGGCGACAGCACCTTGCCGTCATGGATACCCTGGCCGAAAGCCAGCATGTCGGGCACGGCCGAGCGCGTGCCACCGGCCGAAAAGCGGCTGCTGACATCAACGAATTCCGAATTTTTCAACTCTTTGCCGACCAGGCCGTAGCCCCGCACCCGGTGCGCTATCACGGCGGCCGGATCATCCATCATGGTGGCCGTCATGCCCAGCGGTCCCCACACATGGCGCTGCATATACTGGCCGTAACTTTCGCCCGAGGCGCTCTCGATGACGGCGCCCAGCAGGTTGTAGCCATAGCTGGTGTAGCGGTAGCGCGTGCCCGGTTCGGCGATCAGGTCAAAATGTTCAAACACGGCAATCGATTGACGCGTGTTTTTGTATTCCTTGAAATGCTGCTCGGTCTTGCGGTCGCGGTAGGCGTCGATGCCGGCCAGATGGCCCAGCAGCAATCTCACGGTGACGGGAAACGGTTTCACGGGAAAATACGGCACATAGCGTTGCACGGGCGCATCGAGATCGACCTTGCCCTGCTCCACCAGCTGCAAGATGGCGACCGCCGTCATCGGCTTGGTGACGGACGCCAGGCGATAGCTGGACACAGCCGTGGCCGGCACCTGGTTTTCCAGGTCGGCATAACCATAACCCTGGACCCACTCCACGCCGCCGCGCGTAAAACCAATGGTCATGCCCGGCATGCGCTCCATGGCCATGCGGCTGGCGACCCAGCCATCGAAAGCGGCCAGCCGCGCAGTGAGGGCAGGATCAGGCGCCGCCGCTTGCGCCTGGAAACAAAAGAAAAATAGTGCGGCAGTGACTCCATATTTTTTCCAGCTTGGCATCGTCATTCATTCCATGGTGAGGGTTTGTTGACGGCGATGGTAAGCATATTTCTGCTATTTTTGGACAGCATTGCACGAATTGCACCTGTAGCACATGAATGGCACGGCAGGCTGATGCTTAACAGCTACAATTGCCGCCATGCCCACACTGTCACTCATCGTTAATTGCTTGCTGCTGTGCTGCCTGGCCCTGCCCACGTCTGCCATGGCGCGCAGTTTGTCCATGTCGCTGGACGATGGCTGGCGCGCCTGTGACAGCACGCTCCCCACGGCATCGCTGCACCAGTTGCTCAAGCCGCAGCAACTGCACTGCCTGGAACGTGAGCTGATCCTCCCCGCCACGCCGCACGCGCCGCAAGTGCTGCTGCTGTCGGCCCTGGCGGCCAGCACCTTGTGGCTCGATGGTGTGCAAATCGCCAGCAATGGCCAGCCTGCCGCGCAAGCCGCCGATGAAATCGCCGGCCGGATCGATATGGCCGTGCCGCTGGCGCCCGCGCAACTGGCCCAGGGAACACATCACTTGCGGCTGCTGCTGTCGACGCAGCAAGTGCCAGCCCGGCTGGACGCGCCGTTGTATGGTTTTTCCCTGCAAGACCAGCAAGCCTATCAAGCGGCACAAGCGTGGCGCAATCTGCCGCCGTTGTTGCTGGCAGGCGCGCTGGCCGGTGTCGCCCTGCTGTTTATCGCCTTGAAATTCGCCTTGAACCTGCTGTATCAACGGCACTTGCACTGGACTGTCTTTACGGCGCTGTGCCTGGCAGCAAGCCTGCTGCTACTGGCGGAAACCTGGCGCAGCCTGGCCGGCTACGCCTATCCCCAGCACATCGTGCGCCTGTATGCCATCAACCTGCTGACCTGGCTGTTTGCCGCGCTGCTACCGCTGTACTTTTTCTGCGTTTATCATCGCCGCCACTGGCTGCTGGCCGCTGTCCTGATACTGGCAGGTGTCGCCGTGGCCGGCGCCTTGCCGGCCCATTTCGACAACCAGTGCCGGTTGATGTTTGTCACGGGATTGATAGGCAGCTTGCTGCTGAACCTGTTCGCCCTGTGGCGCCGCTTGCCGGGCAGCCGGGGCGGCACCGCGATTGCGCTGCTCTCCTGCGCCATGTACAAGCTGGCCGGTGACGGTTTTGCCGAAGGCGGTTTTGCGCTGGTCGTCTGTTTCCTGCTGCTACCGTTGTGCTTTCAATTGCTGTCGCAACTGATGCGCGACCGGCAAAAGGTGGCACGCGCCAGCCAGCTGGAAAACCAGCTCTTGCGCAAAAACCTGCAACCGCATTTCCTGATGAATTCCTTGAGCCTGATCAGCGAACTGAATGAGCAATCACCGCAGGCGGCAGAAGATTTCATCGTCGCGCTGGGCGCCGGTTTCCGCATGCTCAACGAGTATGCACAGCAACCCAGCATTGCCCTGACGCAGGAATTGTCCCTGTGCCATAACTATCTGGCCATCATGAGCACGCGCTTGCAACAACCTTGCAGCCTGGAACTGATAGGCGAGACCAGCGCCATCATCGTGCCACCCGCCGCCTTGCTGACGGCGCTGGAAAACGCCTTCAGCCATACGCGCTACCGGCAAGGCGTCACTTTCCAGCTAGAAATCGAAAGGAATGGTCAAACGGATGTGCTGCGCCTGCTGCTGCCCGCCAGCGAAGTGCGGCCACATACGGGCAGCGGCATGGGCGAGCGGTATATCCGTTCCAGCCTGCAAGCCGTGTTTGGCAAGCACGCCCGCTATGACACCACGCAGCAGCCACAGGGCTGGCAGCTGCGATTCACCTTGCCGGCGGCATCATGAAGATAGTGATACTGGAAGACGAACCGCTGATCGCACGGCGCCTGGAACGCGAGGTACGCGCTCACTTTGGCGCTCGCCTGGCGCATTTGGTTTTGCATGACGGCCTGGAGCAGGCGCTGGCCGAGCTGCAAGCTGGCCCCTGCGATTTATTGCTGTTGGACTTGAACCTGCATGGCGCCGATGGCTACGCGCTACTGCGCCTGGCGGGCAAGCGCAGCTTCCAGACAATTGTCGTCTCGGCCCATGCGGAGCGCTCGATCACGGCCTTTGACCTGGGCGTGCTTGATTTCGTCGCCAAACCCTTCAGCCGCGAGCGCCTGCAGCAAGCCTTGCAGCGCTATACGGATCTAAGCCGGCCGCCTCAATTTTCCCTGGCAGTGAAAAAGCGGGGCGCACTGGAATGGATCGCGATCGCCGAGATCGACCATGTGCAGGCCGACGGCCATTACAGCAATATCGTGCTATGCAACGGCGAAGAATGTTTCCACGACTTGCCAATTGAAAAAATCATGGCCCTGCTGCCACCGCATTTCTTGCGCGTGCACCGCTCCTACCTCGTCAACAGCCTTTTTTTCCAGCGCCTGCACATCAGCGCGGGCGGCAAATATGCGCTGGACACACAGACGAGCACAGGCATTCCTGTGTCGCGCGGTAACTATGCTCTGCTGAAACAAAGGCTGCTGGGCTAAAGTTACTCTACCAATGGGGGGCGTAATCAGGGAATGGCGACGCCATATGTCCGGGTTCAATCGGTGGCGGCATCCACTCGCGCGGGTCAACCTTGTAGTATTTGAGAAACTCTGCAAACAGCTCCTCATGATGTTCGGCCATCTGATATGGCTTTTCAAAGAAGGTTTCGGTCGCCACGGCAAAGAATTCGGCAGGATTGGTGGCGCCGTAATGGTCCATCACGCTTTGCTGCTGATAAATGGCGTCGTGGCGCAAATTGGCAAAATCGCGCGACAGCACGGTGGCCCAGCTGCGGTAGCTCGATACATTCGGCAGATATGGCGCGCCGTTCGCCGCCCCCGATTCACTGTCGAGCTGGTGGGCAAATTCATGCAGCACCACATTGTGGCCATCGGTCCAGTCGGCTGCGCCGCGCTGCACATGGTCCCAGGACAACACCACCCGGCCATCGCCCCACGATTCGCCCAATAAACCGTTGGCCGCTGGCGTGACCACGCCGCCCGGCCCCACCTCATTGCGCGTGACCAAAAATTCGGTCGGGTAGACCAGGATGGTGGCTAGCTGCGGATAGACCTGGGTCTGGCGGTTCAGCAAGAGCAGGCAGGCCTGACCGGCGATGGTGTAGCGCATCTCGTCCGTGACTTCCAGGCCGCCGCAACCGACAAATTTCTTTTGATACAGAAACTGCACCACCAGCCGTTGCAATTGCTGCTGCAGCGGCGCCGGCATGCGCTGGTAGACGGGAATATTCTGTTCCAGCACGGCCAAGCCTGCCGCCGGCAAGGGCTTGGCCAAGGCCCGCTTCAAACGCCAACCGGGAAACCACAGGGCCAGCACGATGCCGGCAATGACGAGGGAAATCCATAGCAGCGGGTTCATGCGGATACCCGATGCAAGATGGTGCAAGGCGTGGAGACAGAGGCGGCGTAGGCAGGCAAGGAAAGACTCCTTCGAGTGGGCCCGCGCCGGTGCGGGCAGGCAGTCCAATCAAGATGGGGCTGCTTGATATCTTTTCAATCAGCAATTACGAGATGCCCTCGTATGTTTCTAAAACGCCAAAAGCCGGGCTAAAACCCGGCTTTATTAATTACACAGTCACCACGCCAGCTAATTACTCAGCGGCTTTCTGCTGTGGCGCACCAAACAATGCTGCTACCAAGGGGTCGCGCATCACCGGGCCGCGGTTGACGCGGATGGCGTAATGCGTGTCATCGGCCAGGATATGGAAGTGGCGGCCGCTGCCTGCCATGCTTTGCTCGCGCAAGCCTGGACGGTCCTTGCGCGGTGGCGCGCCTTCGCGTTTTGGTTGTACGATGGCAGCCAGGAAGGCTTTGACGCGTTCCGGGTCAGGCGTCAGCTGGTACACGGCCTTGCCCAGATAGGTGGCCGTGCCTTCGATATAGCGGGCCAGTTCGATCACGCCCGCTTCGCGCAGGTCGCGGATGTATTTGCGGGCGCCCGATGGCGAAAACTTGAGGAACCAGGCGATTTCATCGGCCAGCATCTCGTGCAGCGACAATTCGGCGATCAACTTTTGCATGTTCTCGATGCGGCGCAAGGTGGCGGACGTCGAACGCACGCGCTCGATCGGCGCCATGGAAATTGGGTTCATGCGCTCCGGGGGGATCGGGGCCGCACGCTCAACCATTGCCATTTGAGGACCTTTTTCAGGGCCACGAAGTTCCTGGTGCGCTGCCTTCATTTCGCTCTTCACGTGAGACTGAGTCATTGCATGCATTTGAACACTCCTTTTTAAACGATTGCCGGTAGCCCGAATTATTAAATTCTTGGCAATTTTTGTACCAAGTAGCCACAATTCCTAGGCGTCTGACTAAAGAATGCCTGTGTGAACTGTCTTGGTCTGTGCGTTATCGAACATTAGGATGAAGATTCATGCCGGGAAGCGAAAAATATTGCACCTCGGCATTTTTTACAACAGCTTACATATTCAAGGCCCGATACCGCGCACAAGGTGAAATGGCGAACAGAGGCGATGAGGCTATTGCCATAAATTTAACCCAGCACCTCTTTCTTTAGCCGTTTAACTCGCCACATAAAGGAACCATCATGAGCATCCTGAAAAAAGCCCCTGCCGTGCTGTCTGCCGCAGCCCTGATTACCATCAGCCTGGCCTTGAGCGCCTGTAAAAAACCAGCCGATGCACCGCTGCCGGAAGCGGCGCCACCGGCTATGGCGCCTGCCACGCCAGCGACCACGCAGCCGGCGCCCTCGCCCGCTTCTGATCCGAACGCCCCGCCAGCCACACCGCTGACCGATCCGGCCACCACACCGGCCGTGCCGCCAGCAGGCGCAGCTGGCACGGAAACGCCTGCCACGCCGCCTAAATAAATTCCGGAGCTTGGCCCCAGTCCATAGATAGCTTGTCGTTGGGGATATGCGCGCTATCGCAGTGAGCACTGCCATAGCGCGTTTTTTTATTTGGAGTCCTGAATACCAACTTGGTTCGGCTGCCTTGTGTGATACCGCGCAGTACCGAAGCTGTGCGAGATTCCGGACGTGAAGCAGGGACTGCGTGCGGGAAAACAGAAACAGGCCAGCGCTGGGTTTTTCTCGATAAAAATTAAACCTTTAGAAACAATTACTTGCAATAAACTCCAAAATACAGTCCACTGGCACGGAAGATGCTTTTACATTCTCAGCGCCGCCATCAGAGCAGCCGCACGCAGTTGCAACAAGCAGAATAAAAACATCTATCTTTGGAGACAATCGCATGATCCGCAATCACGTTCGCACTTTCCGTATCTCGTCCATCCTCAATACCAAGGCCCTGGCCGTGGCTATCGCCCTGGCGGCCCAATTCCCGCTGTCGGCCCACGCCGCCGATCTGGTACGCCTGGGCAACCTGAAATTCGCCCATTACGGCGCGGTAGCCTATATGAAGGAAATCGCCCCAAAATATGATTTGAAAATTGAAGAGCGCGTGTTCGCCAAGGGCCTGGACATCGTGCCCGCCATGATCGCCGGCGAAATCGACGTCTCGGCCAGCGCGCTGGAAGCGGCCATTACCGGCCGCGCCACCGGCTTGCCCGTGTATCTGGTGGGCGGCTTCGCCAAGGGCGGCGTGCAAATCGTCGGCCGCCCCGACCTGAATATCAAGGGCATCGCCGATTTGAAGGGTAAAAAAGTCGGTGTCACGCGCGGTGGCCCGCAGGAAATCCTGCTGTTCGCGGAACTGGCCAAGGCCAAGCTGACCTGGTCCGACAAAAAGGGCAAGGACGTACAGATCCTGTACATGGGCTACCCCGACCTGAACCAGGCCCTGCTGACCAAGGAAATCGACGCCATGAGCCAGTCCGAGCCGTATTCGACGCAGGCGATCCACAAGAACTATGGCGTGCAAATCCTGAAACCGTATGACACGCCACTGGGCGAACCCGTGCGCGCACTGGTGATGACGGAAAAAATGTACAAGGAAAAGCCTGCCGTGGCGCAACGCTTCATGGATTGCTTCGTGGCCGCCACCCGCGCCTTTTTGGCCGACCCGAAACTGGCGGAAAAATACGTGCGCGAATCGATGTTCAAGAACCAGATCACTTCCGAGGATTACCGCGACGCCATCGACAACGCCATCTTCACGGAAGACATTTCGCAAAGCCACGTGCAGCTGACCACCGACTACATGGTGCAGTTCGGCGTGGGCCGCATGGCCAAACCGCCTGCCGCCAAGGACTGGGTCAAGCTGGACCTGCTGGAAAAAGCCAAGAAATCTTACGCACCACGCTAAGGGGAAAGTATCACCATGAATCTGCAAACCATGAAACGCGCCTTGCATGGCGCCATCGTGCCGGTGGCCGTGCTCCTGATCTGGCAAGCCATGTCCACCTTCGGCTGGATCAACCCGCAAATCCTGCCTTCGCCCGTTGCCGTAGTGATCAAGTGGTATGAATACCTGATCCCGATGGAGGCTTACACGCCTGAATCGGGCAATTACCTGATCTGGATGCTGTCGGGCGAATTGCCGCATGACGCCTGGGCCAGCCTGTCGCGCGTGCTGGGCGGCTTTGCCATCGGCGCCGGCCTGGCTTTGCCGCTGGGCCTGCTGATGGGCACGAATAAAACCATCTACAAGCTGTTCGATCCGCTGGTGCAAGTGCTGCGCCCGATTCCACCGATTGCCTACATTCCGCTGGCGATTCTGTGGTTCGGCCTGGGCAATCCACCGGCTTTCTTCCTGATCAGCATCGGCTCCTTCTTCCCCGTGCTGATGAATACCATCGCCGGCGTGCGCCAGGTCGACGGCATCTACATTCGCGCCGCGCGCAACCTGGGCGCCAGCCAGATGACCATGTTCCGCCGCGTCATCTTGCCGGCAGCCACGCCCTACATCCTGGCCGGTGCGCGCATCGGCATGGGCACCGCCTTCATCGTCGTGATCGTGGCGGAAATGATCGCCGTCAACAGCGGCCTGGGTTTCCGCATCCTCGAAGCGCGCGAGTATTTCTGGTCCGACAAAATTATCGCCGGCATGTTTACCATCGGCCTGTTCGGCCTGGCCATCGACATCGCCATGAATGCCCTGAATAATCATTTGCTGCAGTGGCACCGCGGCCTGGAACACTGAGAGGAACGGCCATGACCACGATCAATATCAATGCAGTCAATAAAATCTTCAGCACGGGCGGCAACGACGTCATTGCGCTGAAAGACATCAACCTCGACATCGCCAGCGGCGAGTTCATCTGCCTGCTGGGGCCTTCGGGCTGCGGCAAGTCGACCCTGCTCAACGCCATCGCCGGTTTTTCCCACCCGACTTCCGGCCAGATCCTGGCCGGCGGCAAGCTGATCACCGAACCCGGTCCCGACCGCGGCATGGTGTTCCAGGAATACGCGCTGTTCCCGTGGATGTCGATCGAGCGCAATATCGCCTTCGGCCTGGAAATCGCCGGCAAGTCCGCCGCCGAGATCAAGGAACGGGTCGACATGCTGCTCAATATGCTGGGCCTGACGGAATTTCGCGCGCGCTATCCGAAAGACTTGTCGGGCGGCATGCGCCAGCGCGTGGCGATTGCCCGCGTGCTGGCCCTCGATTCACCGATCATGCTGATGGATGAACCGTTCGGCGCGCTCGACGCCTTGACCCGGCGCAACCTGCAAGACGAGTTGCTGAAGATCTGGAAAGTCTTCGGCACCACCATCGTGTTTGTCACCCACTCGATCGAGGAATCGATCTACCTGGCCGACCGCACCATCGTCATGACCTACCGCCCCGGCTCCATCAAGCGCGACGTGGCCATCGACCTGCCCCGCCCACGCGACCCGAGCGACCCCGAGTTCAACCGCCTGAAGCGCATACTGGGGGAAATGGTGATGGAGGAGCAGCAGCGTCACCACAACGCGGAAACCATGGCAAGTACGGCAGATTAGTCTGATTGCTACCTCAACCCAACGGCAAAGACCGGGGTCGGACCCTCAGGGTCCGACCCCAGCCCTTCGCTGTATGGGTTACTTACTAAAGAGACAAACGGAACCCCATGGCACTGGCCAAATGGACAATAAGACAGCCGTTTGGCACCGTGCTGGCGATCGGCGCACTGGTCGCGCTGACCTGGGGCACGCACGCCTGGGTCAGGCAGGGGCAGCTTGATGATTTGCACCGCACGCTCGATTCGCGTGCCGAGCTGTATGCGGCGTCGATAGGCGGCGCGCTCAATAAATATGAATTCCTGCCGCTGGCGGTAGCCCAGAGCGACGCCGTGGCGCGGCTGCTGGAGCATCCTGACGCCATGCAGGTCGAGCAGATCAATGCCTACCTGGTCGACATGAACCGCCGCGCAGGCGCGTTTGCCGTGTATGTGCTGGACGTCAACGGCACCACTGTGGCGTCGAGCAACTGGCAAGACAGCAGCTCCTATGTCGGCGTCAACTACGGCTTCCGGCCCTATTTCAAGCATGCGATTGCGGGCGGCATCGGCCGCTTTTATGGCATAGGCGCGTCCACTTTTGAAGCGGGCTACTTTATTTCACAGCCCGTGCTGCGCAACGGCCGCATCATCGGCATCGTCTCGGCCAAAGTCAATCTGGACTGGATCGAGCAATCGTGGCGCGGGCCGGGCACGGGCGAGCAGATCTGGGTCAAGGATGCGAATGGCGTGATTATCCTGGCCAGCACGCCCGCCTTCAAGTTCAAGACCCTGGCGCCCTTGTCGCCGGCGGCCAAGAAGGATATCAGCGAACAGCGCCAGTTCTTGCAGGAAAACCTGCCCATCTTGCCGCACCGCCTGCAGCGCCAGTTTGCCGATGGCGCCAGCGTGCTGACCCTGGAACGCCCGCAGGCGGACGACGCATCCACCCTGCCGGGCAGTGCCGACAAGGTGGACTATCTGGCCGTCAACCGCGCGCTGGGGCCCTTGCGCTGGCACATCACCGTGCTGGCCGAACTGGACCAGGTAGAAGAAGCGGCCCGCAATGCCGCCATCGCCGCAGCGCTGGGCTGGGCCCTGGCCTTGCTGGCACTGATGTATGCACGCCAGCGCCGGCGCCGTATCGCCGAACGCCTGAACGCCCAGCAAACCCTGGCGCGCGCTTATGAACAGCTGGAAATCAAGGTGGAACAGCGCACGGCCGACCTGGTCCATGCAAATGGCCGCCTGCAAGCCGAGGTAGCCGAGCGCGAACGGGCCGAACAGACCTTGCGCTATGCGCAGGCGGAACTGGTGCAAAGCGGCAAGCTGGCCGCGATAGGCCAGATGGCAGCCGGCGTCACGCATGAACTGAACCAGCCGCTGGCCGCCTTGCAAACCTTTTCCGACAATGCCAAGGTCTTGCTGGCGCGCGGCCGCATCGACGATGCGCTCGACAATCTGTCGACCATTTCCGATCTGGTCAAGCGCCTCGGCTACGTCACCTCGCAGCTGAAAGGCTTTGCACGGCGCAGCGACGATGCGCGCAAACCGGTCAACGTGCGCCAGGCGTTCGCACAAACCATGTTGCAGATACGCACGCGCCACGGCTCGCAGCGGCTGCTGCTGCATGAAAACTGGCCGCAGGAAGAGATGATCGTGCTGTGCAACGCCATCGGCCTGGAACAGGTATTTACCAACCTGATCACCAACGCCATGGATGCCGTGCCGCCAGGGCAAGAAGTCCATGTGTGGCTCAGCGTGCGCCGCGAAGGTCCGCTGGCCGTCATCCTCGTCACCGACAATGGCCCCGGCATCCCCGTGACCTCGATCGACCGTATTTTCGATCCCTTCTACACGACCAAGGAAGAAGGACTGGGGTTGGGCCTGTCGATCAGCGCCGGCATCGTGCGCGCGGCGGGCGGCAGCCTGAACGCCCGCAACCGATCTCTCACCGAAGGAGGCGGTGCGCAGTTTACAATCGCACTGAACACTGAAGTGTAAAAAAATAAATAAAGAGGGACAGGTCACATGCACGAACACAATTTCCCAGGCTTGCAGGTCTTGCTGGTCGAGGACGACGCCGTGGTGCGCAAGGGCGCAAAACAGTCGCTGGAACTGGCCGGCCTGCAAGTAACGGCCTGCGCCTCGGCCGAAGAAGCCCTGCCCCATCTGGTGCCCGAATTTGCCGGCATCTTGCTCAGCGACATCAAACTGCCCGGCATGGATGGCTTGCAGTTGCTGGACCTGGCGGTGGCGCAAGACGCCAGCCTGCCGGTGATCCTGGTGACGGGCCATGGCGATGTATCGATGGCGGTGGGCGCCATGCGCCGTGGCGCTTACGATTTCATTGAAAAACCGTTCTCGGCCGACTTGCTGGTGGAAGTGTGCCGGCGCGCGCTCGACAAGCGCCACCTGGTGCTGGAAAACATGAATCTGCGGCGCCAGCTGGAACAACGGGTCGGCATCGAAGCGCGCATCGTGGGCCGCAGCGCAGCCATGGCCAAGGTGCGCCAGCTGGTGCTGAACCTGGCGCCCAAGTCGGCCGATATCATCATTCTCGGCGAAACGGGCACCGGCAAAGAATTGATCGCCCGCTGCCTGCACGATTTCAGCGAACGGCGCGACCACCCCTTCGTGGCGATCAATTGCGGCGCCCTGCCCGAATCGATGTTTGAATCGGAGCTGTTCGGCCACGAAGAAGGGGCGTTTACCGGCGCGCAGCGCCAGCGTATCGGCAAGATCGAATATGCGAACGGCGGCACCTTGTTCCTCGACGAAATCGAAAGCATGCCGCTGGCCCTGCAAGTGAAGCTGCTGCGCGTGTTGCAGGAACGCAAGGTGGAACGGCTGGGATCAAATAAACTGATCTCCGTCAATTTCCGCGTGATTGCGGCCGCCAAGGAAGATTTAAATCTACTTGCCGAGCAGGGTAAATTCCGCGCCGACCTATATTACCGTTTGAACGTGGCCAGCCTGACCCTGCCCGCCCTGCGCAACCGGCGCGAAGATATCCCGCTGCTGTTCGAGTTTTTCGTGCTGCAGGCAGCCGTGCGCTATGGCCAGCCGGCAACCTTGGTCAGTGGCGAGTTGCTGGCATCCCTGATGGCGCAGCGCTGGGCCGGCAATGTGCGCGAATTGCACAATGTGGCCGACCGCTTCGTGCTGGGCCTGCTTGACGACACCTTGAGCCCGGCCGGTTGCCGCGAAGCATCGCTGGCCGAACAGGTCGATGCGTTCGAAATTTCCATCATCGAAGAAGCCTTGCGCCGCCATAACGGCAACGTGATCGACGCGGCTAGCGCGCTGAATATTCCGAAAAAAACCCTGTACGACAAGCTCAAGCGCTTCGATATTTCGACTGAGCAATTTCGTTAATCAAGGGTTGCCGGCCCACAAAATGATGAGGCGGCCTCCTACTTGTGCCGCTGGAATGGCGTGTGAGAATGCAGTCTCGACCACTCACAGGACTAGCACCATGAAAACTCCCGCCCTCCTGCTGGCCGCCACCCTGATGACCGTGGGCGGCGCCTGGGTGCAAGCCCAGTCCACCAGCAACGTCAACCAGACCGGCAACCACACGAATAATCCCAACGACCCGGGCCAGAAATCGGACCAGTCCGACAAGCTCGACAACAAGGGCCAGCCCATCCATGACGGCAAACCGGCCAAACAGCGCACCGACAAGCGCAGCAAGCACAACAAGCCAGCGCCGCCGCCGGTCAATGGCCGCGCCAGCACGCCGCCCGACCGGCCTGCCGCGCCCAGTATTCCGGTAGCGCCCAAGCCGCCCATTACAAATTAGCAATCATACAAAAGGCAAATTACTTTCCAGCATCATCGCGCTACAATCATTGACATCTGATCTTCCGAGGAAGCCATGTCTCCGATTGAACGCAAATGGTGGTTTGCCTTTCCCCTCATGGCGGTGGCCACGCTCGCCACCTATGTCTTGTTCGACAGCGCGCAAGTGCCGTCCACGGCGTCGCTTGCGCGTGCCGTGATTTTCGGCCTGTGTTTTGGATCCCTGTACCGTTGCTTGTCATTTTGCATCTGGCTGCTGCTGTTATGGGTAGCACCGGGAGCGATAGACAGGAAACTGCTCAACAAATCCAGCGCTTAAGCGCAATCCCGCAGCGCCCTCGACCATGTTCCTTGTTTAAGCGCAACGAATCGGCCCTCCCGCCTCCTACACTGTCCAGTCTGGCCAGCAAGGAGCGGCGATGGTCTATCCCAAGATTCCTTATGTAAGTGGCAGTAATAGCGCGCTGCTGCAATGCGACCGCAGCAGCGATGCCATCGTGCGCATCCGGCCCGAACTACCGGGCAATGTGATCGTCATCCACGGCGTCAACGACGTGGGCACCAGCTTTGGCGCCGTGGAAAAAGGCTTGTGCCAAGGACTGGCCGCGCGCATGTATGGCGTGACGGGCGGGCGCCAGCTCGTCTTCCAGCCGGCCAGCTTTCGCCTGCCGCAAGTTGCCGACAAAGCCATACTGGAGCCGGACCCGGACGCGCTCTACTTCAAGCGCACAATTGATGAGACCACGCACAGCCCCGTGATTCCGTTTTACTGGGGTTTTCGCGAAACAGGCAACGCAGGCAAGGTCGTCAACGGCCAGAATACTGACCGCTATGGCAACCGTCTCGACAAGGACATGTCGAAGAACGGCGGCCCCTTCGGCAACGCCACCAATACCCTGCCCGATATGTGGAACAAGGGATTATTCTCGCCACTCGATATGGGCGGCGATCCCGTGCGCCCGCTGATGACGGCGCCGGGCCGCATGTATATGGTGCTGGCGGCCAAGCGCCTGGCCGCGCTGATCGCCATGATCCGTGACTACGACAGTAACGAAGCGGTATCGATTGTGGCGCACAGCCAGGGTTGTTTGATCTCGCTGCTGGCGCAAGCCTTCTTGCTCGACGAAGGAAAACGGCCGGCCGACAC
>NZ_JACHCI010000013.1 GCF_014200675.1 Janthinobacterium saanense
CGCCCCCGTTGGTATCGGCAGCGTTATGCTGCACTAGGTTGGACCATTGGCAGGCAGGACGGTTCGGCAAAGATGAAGATCAGCGCTAATCAACTTCAATATTGATAGCAAGCTAGACAGTACTTTGGAAGACCTCAAGGTCCACTATGGCGCCGCGTCGAAGGCTGAGGTTCTGCGCAAGGCGATTGCCTTGTTAAACGTTGTCAGCCGCAATGAAAACGAGGACGGCAGCGTCACCATTCGGCACAATGAGCAGGATGTGAAGGTCATTTTGCGGTGAGCCCGCCTGGTGCCGGCCAAGGCAGAACGGTTAACCTTGGCGAGGAGGAAGCCAGGCTGGGCCCAACGCCAGTCGAGACCGCCACAGCACGCAGCATTACCGCCGACATGTGGTTTCGCGGCTGTATGGTCGCAGTCGTTTGCGGCATTTTCGTCTGGCTCAATATGGGCGTCATGTCTTTCATACGCGACGCCTTTGCCCAGGATAACGCCATGATGAAGGCGTCGCGACTGATGTCATCCACCGATCGCCTGATTACCTCGCATGTGGTAATGGCCTTGATTGGCGCCACGGTAGTGCAGACAGGCGTCGGCTTCATTGCCATCATGAGTTATCTTTTCCCCAGGCGTCCCCGATAGCCTTGGGGAAACATGCCGCTATGGTTTAATGATAATATTGCCTTTATTGTAATTCTTCCTTGCCATAAATTATGAAAAGGGGGGCGTTTCCCCTTCTGCTTTCTGCTCTGTTTGCTCATCGACTACTCGATAATGGACGCTAATCCATTCCGTCAGCCGTTCGGAACCTACCCAGACAGCGAGAGCCTCATGCAAGCACAACACGATCAGCGCAATAGCGATAGCCTGACCATCGACCAATTAGCGGACGATCAGGTGACTGATATGCATGAGCAGGATGATGAGCAGGATGAAACGCCGTCCCTATCCGCGCCGGTCGTCGCCGACCGCCAGCAGATGGAACTCAAAGCCATCCACGAAGCCATCGCCCGCGTGGAAGCCGAAGCGAAAGCCACTTGCGCCGCCGAGAGTCGGGCCCTGGCCGAAGCGCGCGTGCGCTCGCTGGCCGAAGACCGCGCCGCCATCGACGCCGCTGCCGCGGCGGCAGCGCAGCAAAATGCGCAAGCTGCCGAAGAAGCCATCAGCGCCAACCGCGAACGCCTGGAAACCATGCGCGCCGCCGCACAGGCCAGCGTAGCCCGGCTGGAAGCGGTCAAGCAGGAAACGGCGGAATTGCGCGCCCGTGTGGAAGCAGACAATGAAATCCGCCTGGCCGCCGAACAGCGTACCCGCGTCGAGCAGGAAAACCGCCAGCGCGCCAGCGAACAGATCGCCGTACAGTCCGAACTGGCCGAGCAGGCAGCGCGCGCCTCCGAAGAATTGCAGGAACAGACCGAGCAGGCGCGTTTGCAGGCCGTCGAGCGCGTGGCCGCCGTGCAGGCTGCCAAGGATGAAATGATCGGTATCGCCTCGGCCGATGCGCGCGTGGCTGTGCTGGCCCGCGAGCGTGAGCGTCATGCGCATGGCGCGCGCCAGACGGCGCAGATGCTGGCCCAGGCCGAAAGCGAAGCGCTGGAACTGACGGTGCAGCGCGAGCGCGCCGACCAGATCGCGCTGGAATCGGCCTTCAACCGCGCCGCCGCCGAAGTGCGGGCGCTGGAAGAAGCGCGTGCGCTGGCCCACCTGGAACAGGAACGCGAAGCAATCGCCCTGGCGCAGGCGGAGTCTGAGCGCCATGCAGCGCAGTCGCTGCATTTGCGCTTGCAGACTGAAAAAGAATTACGCGACGCAGCCGTCCACCGCGAGCGCCTGGAAATGGTGGCCGTTGCCAGCGCCCAGGCGCGCCGCGACGCCGACCTGCGCATCCTGGCCGCTACCGAAGCGCGCATCGAAGTGGACCGCCAATTGCGCGCCGTGGCGCTGGCCCGCGTGGCAGCCGAACAGGATGCGCAAGCCGCCGGCCAGACCAAACTGGAAGCGGAAGCGGCTGCCCTGATACAAATCAAAGAACGTGAAGCGGCCGAGCAAGCCGCCGCCGCTGCCGCCGCCTTGCTGCTGCAAGAAGAGCAATGCGCCGTACATCTGGCGCAAGAACGCGTCGAGCAGGCGGAAACCAGGCAAGCCCTGGCGGCGCGCCAGAATGCGGCCGAACAGGAAGCCATCGCCAGCGTCGATGCGCAACTGGTGACGCAGGCGCAAACAGCCGCATTGGCCGAGGAAAAAGCTGCCCAGGCAGCCTTGCTGCAGATGGCTGAACAGCAGCGCGCCGAAGCCGAGCAGGCCGCCATTGACGCCTTGCACGCCAGGCTCGATGCCGAAGCGCTGGCCCTCTGCGCAGCCCAGGAACGCGCTAGCGCTGAAGCGGCGCAAGCCGAATTGCTGCGCGGCCAGCAGGCGGCCGAACTGGTGTTGACGCAAGTTGCGCAAAACGAGGCGGACGCCATCCGTACCCTGATGGACCAGGCGCTGGTCGAAGGTGAACAGAAGGCCGCTGCCGCGCAAGCGGTGCAGGCGCAGGCGCGCCTGGCCGTGGAACTGGGCCAGGTACATGCCGAGCGCGCCCGCGTGGAAAGTGAAAAAGCCCAGGCGGCCGAAGCGTTGCTGGCCTCGGAGCGCGACTTTGTCGCCGCCGAACGTGATTCGCTGGCGCTGATCGCACAAAAACTGGTGCAGCAGCGCCAGACCAGCGTCGCCGAAGAACGGGCATCAAAAGCCATCGCCAGCCGCCTGGAAGCAGAAAAGCAGGCGACTGCCGCCGCCGAAGAGCGCGCCGTGCTGGAACAGCAGGCACTCGACGCCATGCGCCAGCGCGAACAACTGGAACTGGCCGCGCAGCAGGCCGCCAGTGAGAAGACAGAAGCGCAGCAAGCCTTGCTGGCCAGCGCCCAGGCGCACGCGGCATTACAGCGCAAGGCCGCCGATACCACGCGCGCCATGGCCGTAGCCAAACAGCAATTACTGGAATTGGAAATGCAGCGCGCGCAGCAGCAGGAACGCGAACTGGCGGCCTTGCGCGTCAGCCTGCAACAGCAGCATCAACATGGCGAGTTTGCCAGTGCGCTGGCCTCGGCCCGCGCCAAGGCTGAACAGGCCAGCCTGGATGATGGTACGGCGCAGCCGGGGCACGCTGGCGCGGCGGGAGTCTGGCGCGCACGCTAATAAAGGCAGGCATAAAAAAACGGGGCCAGACGATGAGTCTGGCCCCGTTTTTTTATGCAGGAAGCAGCATCAAGGACTCAGTACCACCTTGTCCGCATAGTATTCCGTCTCGCCGAAACACTGGGTCGGTACGCCCTTGTGCTGGCTGTAGCTGACCAGGATATGCTTGCCGGCGGCGGCCGACAATTGTTTGGCGACCATTTCATCGCGCACGCTGAACTGGAATTTTTCCGGGATCGTGCCTGGCAGCGCCGTCAGCAGCAACTCGCCTTCCCAGGTCTTGCAGATCCAGCCCCGCTTGGAAAACTTTTGCAGATAGCCAGCCCGTTCGCCTTCCGAGTACGAGAAGCTGAGTGACAGCCAGGTGTAGGCTGCCAGCAGCAAGATACCGGCCAGAATAAAAATGGCGAAGGCGAAAGTGACTTTTTTGGTCGTAGGGGTCATGGTGGGCTTCTCTTAAATTTAGTCTTTTCTGCCGGCTTTCCAGTTCAGGCCGAACTGGTAACGTTCGTCCATCGCCTGGTGCGCAGTGATTTTACCTTGGCCGCCGAAGTATTCCACCAATTTCGTCACCTGCAGATTGCCGCCGTGGTTTTCCAGCATGGCGATGGCGCACATGGCGTGCGGGCTGTGGCTGTCCAGGCGCACTTCGACCGTGGGCTGGCCCGGCACGTCAATCGTCACCACGCCATCGGTGGCCGCCCAGTTGGGCACGCCCTCGTAGATGAAGGCATACACCAGCACGCGCTTGATCTGGTCGAAATGCGTGCCGTTGATGAAGATGTTTTCGCCGTCGCTGGCACTGCCCGTGCGGTCGTCGCCTTCCAGGTGGATGTACGGCGGACGGTCGAAGGCGCCCCAGCTATTGCCCAGCGCTTGCACGGCGCTCTTGGCGCCATTCGTCATCTCGAACAGGCAGCCGATATCGAGGTCGATGCCGCCGGCCGCTTCGGCTGGCTTGGCGAACAGCTTGCCCAGGAAACCCGTACCCTGGCTGGCGCTGGACGCCTGGTTTTGCGGCGTATTCTGGTTCCAGTTCAGGTTGACCCGGATGCGGCCATAAGCGCCGTTGTCGCGCTTGTCGAGCGAGATCTTGTCGCCGCGTTTTTCCAGGCGTATTTTTGACAGCGAGATTTTATTCGCAGGTGGCGCCGCCGGTGCTGGAGCAGGGATCGATGCCGGCGCCGGTGCAGGCGTAGCTTGGCTCGCCTCGCTGCCGCCAAAGTGTTTCAGCAGCGCCGCCAGGCCGCCTGCAAAACCCTGGCCCACGGCGCCGAAACGCCAGCTGCCGTCGCGGCGGTACAGCTCACCGATGATGACGGCTTTTTCGTCCTGGAAGTCCTGTCCTGCAAACGCGAAGCTGGCATTGGACCCCAGCGCCAGGCTGGAGGCGCCCAGCGCGCGCATACTGCCCTGTTCCGTGGCGGCCGTGAAGACCAGCTTGTCGATGGAGGTCGGCAGGCGCGCCAGGTCGATCTGGAACACGGAACGCGGGCCGTTCAGGGCCACCGTCACGGCGTTGTCGGGCGAGCTCTTCTGGTTGTAGAACACCATGTAGCGGTCGTCCGACAGCTTGCCGCCAGCATCGACGCCGAAGCAGCTGACGTCCACTTCCATCGAGCCGGAAACGATGTCGAGCGTGACGGCGAAGGGGCCGTTCAAGCCCAGGTCAGCCAGTTTGCCTTTTTGTCCGCGTGTGAAATTGGTCATGATCGTGTAGTCCCTTCGTCGCTGTGAGCTTGGTTCAATGAGTGGTTCGATGAATGATTCGATGGTCCGGCGGCGTGGCGGATGCCAAACAGCCTCGCTTGTTCGATGATGCGCTGTGCCCAGCTGCTGTGGGTGGCCACTTCGCACATCGCGTCCTGCATGCGGAAGACGGCCGGGCTGTCCGGATCGATAATGCGCAGCGCCAGTTCAATATCCGATTGCGCAACCTGGTAGTGGCGTTCGATCTGCGGCACTTGCTCCGGGTGGATGGCGGTTTTGGCGATCATGCCATGTGCCATATCCTGCGCCACCTCGGCGTCCAGCCATTGGCCTTGCGACAGGTGCTCAAAGACGGGCGCCGTCAATTGAAAACCGTGCGGCTTGAAGATCGTCACCAGGCGGCCGATCACCTGGCCCAGCGGCGTCTGGTAAATCGTGCCGGTGGTGGGGCGGCGCAGTCCCAGCAAGGCCAGCAAATCATTGCCGCCTATACGCAGCGCCAGGATGCGGCGGCGCACTTCGGGTGCTGATAATACGATCCTGAACTGCTTCATTTCTTCGTCGTCGAAGACTTCGACCGTTTCCAGGGTCGGCATCAGCAAGTGATGCGTGTGGCGCACCAGCTCGAAATAGGCGGCAAAGTTATGACGCGTGGATTTGGGCAGCACGAAGCCGCTCAGCTTATCCGCGCCCGGCATGGCCAGCACGCGCGCCAGCACTTCCACGTTACGCACGCGCACGAAGCGCAGCGTGTCCGATTCTTCGCGCATGGTTTGCAGCGCCAGCGACAGGTTGAACAGCGCGTAGCTCAGATCGCGTTCGGCGATGGCGTCTTCCGTGCAAAAGATCACGGAGCGCAGATGGCCCAATTTATCGCCGTTGGCGATTGCCAGCAAATCCTTGTGCGTGGTCGGCACATACATGGAAGCGCCCAGCGCCGCCTTGTGTTCACTTTGTGGGTGGATCGCCTTATCCATCGACGGCACTCCTGATCAGGGCAACGGCCTGGTAGGGCAGTGCCGGTTCTACACTGACGGGGATGTTTTTTTCCTGTGCCAGCAACAGCAAATGCGCCACGTCCGGCGCCGTGGTGTCGCGCACGATCAGGCGCTCGGGCACGCGGCGCAGCAGCACGCGTGTCGCTTCGCCGATGCCGGGCTTGATCAGGTTAATGTCTTCGACGCCGTAGTCGCGCTGCGCCTGCGCCATATAGGCTTGCGAGCGGGCTGCCATGGCGTGGCTATCGACCGCTTCAGCCAGCGGCACACCATCGCTGGCGGCCAAGGCGAGGGCATCGGCCAGCAAGCCATCGGCGAAGGCGCGCGACTGGTCGTGCGCTTCGAACTGTGCATAATAGACGCAGCCATGGAAGTCGTCTGCGCCTATCTGCGCATTGAGCACCGAGCGGCTGACCAGGCCAGACACCGTGGCGTTCAGTATGCTCGACGGGATCAGGTAGTCGCTGGACGAGGCGGCGCAGGCGGCCGTGCCGGCCAGGTCGGCCAATACGAACAGGCCGCCATCGATGGCCGTGCCGTGCTGCGTATTGTAGTCGTGCACGGCCTGGCGCAGTTCGCGCGAAATCACGCCCTTGCCGGTCCAGCCATCGACAAACACGATAGCTTCCGGCGCGTGGCCTTGCGCCAGGATGTGCTTGATGGCGTTGGCGTCGATGCCACGGTCGCGGATGATGGAGACCGAGTAATGGCTGCACTCGCGCTGGAATACCTGGCGCAGCACATGGCCCAAAATGACACCCACCGGCGTGCCGGCGCGCGCCAGCGAAACGATGGTAACGGGGCCGCTGCGGCGCGCCGCGATCAGGGCCGCCAGGCGCAGGCAGTCGCGCGCCATCTGCAATCGGTTGGCGGCAAATGCGCTCTGGAATAGCGCCAGGTAGGCGGGCGAGGGCAGGGATTCCGGCGACAGCATTTCGCTGTAATGGCGCTGGCCCGACTGGATCAGCCGCTCTTTTTCGGCCAGGTCCAGTATCGGTTCAAGCGCCATCGGCGTGAGCAGAAACTGCACGTCGTCCTGGCGGTAACTGCCGCTGAAATGCATGGCCGTCATAGCGCCGCCACGGTGAGCGCCGCCAACTGCGTGCCATTGGGGACGATGGCGTAGTCGCATTCAGCCATGAAGCGGGCGTCCGAGCGGCTGTCGCCCATGCCGAAGCTCAAAATGGGGCCGTGTTCGGCTTCCAGTTCGGCACGCAGGTAAGCGACGGCGCGCGCCTTGTTCAAAGTCTTGGGCAGCACGGCCAGGTTGTTGCCGTTGCGGTGGATGAAGTAGTCGCTGCCTTCGGTGGCTATCCAGTCTTGCAGCACTTGTTGTTCGATCTCGGCCAGCCGTTCGCCGCGCGCTTCATGGTCCTTGACGACGATGTAGAACGGCGTGCCGTAGTCTTCGATCAGGCGCGCGCGCGATGGCAGGCCAGCCTTGGACTGGAAGTCGTCGATGATGCGCATGGCGTCTGTCAGGCCGGGCAGGGCTGCCTGCATGTCTTCCTGCATCAGCGCCAGCCAGCCCGCATCGAGTGCGCCGCCCGGCTGCAGCACGATACCGCCGTAATCGAGCACGCTGTAGCTGGTGAAGGGCAGGTCGACCCGGCGAAACGCGTCGCCATTGCGGGCGGTGGCCGGTATCAGGGTCATGCCGCTTTGGGCGAATTCAAAGAAGGCGCGCTGGCGCGCCGTGGTAAACGAGCAGGCATCGCCATTTTTCAGGTAGGCAGCCGGTTGCAGGTCGGCCTCGCCCACGCATTTTTTCGGCGTCTGGAACAGGGTATCGTCCAGGTCAACAAACAGGAATTTCTTCAATTTTGGTCTCTGACTGAAAGTGGAACAGGCGGCCGTTCAATTGGCCGGCGAGTTGCATGAGGGCCGGGCTGGCCGGCGTTTCATGGCAGATCAAGACGTGCTGGTACTGGCCCGGCGCGACGTTGTACAGATAGTTGGCAATGCCTTCGCCGTAATTGTCGTCGCAGGATACGATATGGCCGACGGAGCCCCACGACAAAATCGGCGAGCGCGTGGTCGATTGCACCACCACGCTCTTGCCCAGCGCTTCGAGTTCGCGCGCCAGCAAGAATGATGGGTGCATGAATTCGCCCGTGCCCAGCACCAGCACCGTGTCGCCGGTGGCGATTTCCTGCGCCAGTTGCACGGCTAGGCTCTGTGGTGGCCTCAAGGCGCGGCCTACGCCGATGCGCCCAAAAGAAGCGCTGGCGCCCCGTTCCTGTTCCGCTTCGAAGCGCTGCGCCGGCGCGGCCGATGGCGCCGGCACTGCGCCCACCTGGAAGGCGTACTGGCCTGAGAGAGCAGCACCGATACTGGTGGGCAGGCCGAAACGCTGGCTCAAACCTGCGTTGGCTTCTTTGCCCATGAAATTGGTGATCACGCCCAGGTGCAGCTTTTCCAGTTGCGGATAGCGCGCGCGGCACACTGCCACCAGGTTGGCGAAGGTGTTGCCGGTCGACGCTTCATCGTCGATCAGCACCAGGCTGCGCGCGTTGGAAAACAGCAGGCTGGCCGCATCCGATAAATGCAGGAACTGGCGCGGCGCATGGCTGTGCGACTCTTCGAATTCAAAGAAGGGCACGCTGCCGACCCGGTAGCGCGAGCTATGCAAGAACAGCGCCTTGCCAGTTGGATTGGCCCGCAGCCAGGCTTCGAACACGCCCTGGCCCAGGCCCACGGCTGTTTCGGCCATGGCGATGAAGACCACGGGGCCGGGCAGGCTCGGTGGAATCTGCGCCGCCAGGTCATCGTGGATGGCTTCCATGGCGCGCGGCGTGACGGGCCAGTGTTTACCGAGCACCTTGGACAGGAACAGGAAGCCGCGCTTGGCGTTGGCCCGTGCGGCAAAGCCGACCAGCCAGTCGAGCGGAAAGCGCGCATCGTCCACCTTTAATGTCAGTTCGCCCGTGGGCATTTGCTTCTTGACGATATTCATGGCAGCTCCACGGCGTGCGCCGTCTCGGCCACGCGCAGGCCTTCACGCACCGGCGGCACGCTGAGCTTGTCGTAACCCTGGTCGAAGCCGGCCAGCGCCAGGTAGGGCAGGTTGGGGCCGGCGGCGCAAGCCATGCCGATGCCGCCCGACATGCGCGGATTGATTTCCAGCAGCGCCAGGCCGTTCGCACCCTCACGGAACTGGATATTGAACACGCCGTTCAACTGATAGTCGCGCGCGAGTTTTTCGCAGGCGGCCAGCAAGTCGGCCCGCAATTCGATCAGCTGGCCGCTGCCGGCCGCGTGCAGTTTCTTGCGCGGGATGGCGCATACCAGGCTGCCGTGGTCGGCCACGCAGTCGGCGCTGTATTCGTGTCCATCCAGGTATTCCATCAGCAGCAGGGTCTTGAAAGTTTGCATGTGCGCCAGGCCGCTACGCAGCTCCTGTGCATTGATCTGGTAGGCGGCGCCGGCCAGCAGCAGCTGGGCGCTGGAGCGCTCTTCATCGAGTACGGCAAAACCCAGGCCATATACGGATTCGGATGGCTTGATGCACAGGGTGCGGTGCAGCGGACGCAGTTCGGCGTAGGCGGCGTCGTATTCGGCGATGGTGTTGACGGCGCGGTAGTCGGCCGGGCGCGCCATCGGTAAATCGAGGCTATCGCAAAAGCGCGCCTTGTCATGCATCAGGGTCAGCACTTCTTCGGTGGCGACGCTGAGTACGCGCACGCCGATGGCGGCAAAGCGCGCGCTGGCGCTGGCGATGCGTGCCGCTTCCTTGCCGGGCCAGAAAATCGTGATTTCACGCGTGCGGCAAAAGTCCAGACACCATTTCACATAGGCCTCGCCCGTCAGGCCGGCCGGTTCGACGGCGTATTCATGCGCTTCCAGAAAAGCTGCCGCATGCGCATTGGTATTGCTGCAAACGAGGCGATAGCGCGGCTTGCCGTCCGTGGCAAGCAGATCGGCCTCGCGTATCAGCCGCATGGCCGTGGCGACCGAGGAAAACGTTTTATTGAACCAGACTCTGTGCATGTACGGGGAACCGGGTGAGAGAGAAAAACCGCACACGGATGTGCGCGGCAGGTGAGGACAGCAGGGTTGACGCGCTTAGCTGGCTTTGCCGCCCGACGCCGCCCATTTCAAAAAGGCGTCGCGGTTGCGCGAGCAGACAAAGACCTTGCCCGCCCCGGAAAAACGCAGCACGATGCCTTCGCCGCTGGTGACGCTATTGACGATATTGCCCAGGAAGCCGCCGATGCCGCCCGAGCCGCTGGTGGTCACGGAGACTTCGTATTTCAGGGTGTTGTCCCAGCAGACCACGTGGGAATTGTCGATCACGACATCTTTGCCCGGCTCGACGTCGAGCTGGAACATGGAGCCGAAGCCTGATACCACCACCTGGCCCGTGCCCGAGGTTTCCATCACGAAGAAGCCGCCCGACTGGGCGAAGAGCGCATTGCCCAGGCTTTGCGTGCGCACTTTCATTTCCGTGCCCGAGGTGGCGGCGACAAACGCGCCGTCATTGAGCAGGTATTGGCGCGCGCCCACGTCGACCACTTCAATGGCGCCCGGCAGGGTAGGCGAGAGCAGGCAGTCGCCGTTGCCGCGCACCGCTTCGATATGCTGCTGGAAGAACGATTCGCCATTGGCAAAGCGGCGCATGATGGCGCTACCGAGGCCGCCGGTCATTTTGCCCTTCAGGTCGAGCGCCGTTTCCATCATCACCATCGCATCCGATTCGCAATAAATGGTCTCGCCCTGTTTCAGGCTGACGTGCAAAAAGGGATCGACGTCACCCGTGACACTAAATACTGGCATGGTAATCTCCAAAAAAAAAGCCGCCTGATGACTTCCAGGCGGCTGTGACTAGATGCTGGAACGCTTAGGCGTTGACGCCAAAAGAGCGAGCGAGGGGACCCAGGCCGCCGTTGAAACCCTGGCCGATGGCCTTGAATTTCCATTCGCCGCTGTAGCGGTAGATTTCGCCAAAGATCATCGCCGTTTCGGTCGAGCTGTCTTCGGACAGGTCGTAGCGGGCGATTTCGCGTTCGCCTTCCGCGTTCAGGCAGCGGATATAGGCTTTCGAGACCATGCCGAAGTTCTGGCGGCGCGCGTCGGCGTCGTGAATCGTCACGGTGATGCTGATGCGGTCGATGTCGGCTGGTACGCGCGACAGGTCGATTTCGATGCGCTCATCGTCGCCTTCGCCTTCGCCGGTCTGGTTGTCGCCCGTGTGGACGATGGAACCATCGGTCGATTTCAGGTTGTTGTAGAAGATGAAGTCGGAGTCGCCACGGACTTTGCCGTCGCTTTTCAGGAGGAAGGCGCTGCCGTCAAGGTCGAAGGTGGCGCCGTCGGTCGAGCGCGGATCCCAGCCGAGGCCGATGATGATCTTGCGCAGGTTCGGTGCTTCCTTGCTCAGGTTGACGTTGCCGCCTTTTTGCAAACTGATTGCCATGTCGTGCTCCTTTTTAGTTAAAACTTAAAAGTGATGCTTCTTGTCAGTATGGCGGAGTGTTTTTGTCACTCCAGCCATTACTTTCCTATATAGGGACAGTTATCCCGATTTCAAGCCAGTGCTGCTTGTTGTTTCCGATGGCGCAAGGACGACCACAGCGACACCAGGATGAAGGTGACGCCCGACAGGCCCGTGAACCATTCCGGTATATGGTACTTGACGGAGGCGAACATGATCAACGCGAGGATGCCGATCGCGTAATGGGCGCCATGTTCCAGGTAGACGAATTCGTCCAGCGTGCCCTTGTGCACCAGGAACACCGTCATCGAGCGCACGAACATGGCGCCGATGGCCAGGCCCAGCATGATGATGACGACATCGTTGGTGATGGCGAAGGCGCCGATCACGCCGTCAAAGCTGAAGGAGGCGTCCAGCACTTCCAGGTAGAGGAAGCCGCCGATGCTGCCGCGCGCCACGGACTTGATCAAGTCGCCATTGCCGCTTTTTGCAGGGACTGCTGTTTCTTCACCATCTTCGTCCTGCAGGTCCGGTTCGTTTTCTTCCAGCAAACCGCTGATCCAGTTCACGCCGATATACACGGCGATGCCGACGATGCCCGAAGCGAGCACGCTGTATTTTTGTTCGGCGGGGCCCATCGCCACGCAGGCGGCCACGGCGCCCATGGTGATCAGCACGGCCAGGCTTTCAGTGCCCAGCGCGTTGACTTTTTCCTCTGCCCAACCCAGCCAGTGCAGTTCTTTTTCATCGTCGAACAGGAAGTTCAGTAACACCAGTAACAGGAAGGCGCCGCCGAAGGCCGCCACTTGCGCGTGATTATTTGTAAGGTGTTCAGCGTATATCTTGGGCGTGGTGGTGGCCATGGTCCACACATCGACCAGGCCCAGGCCGGTGGCGACGGAGACGATTACCAGCGGGAACAGCAAACGCATGCCGAACACGGCCACCAGGATACCGACCGTGAGGAACAGTTTTTGCCAGAATGCATTCCAGTGGCGCAGCACCGAGGCATTCACCACGGCATTGTCGAACGATAGCGATACTTCCATCACGCCCAGCACGCCCGTGATCCACAGCGCTTGCAGCAGGCCGGAGACGCCGCCATGGCTGTAGCCCCACCAGCCGGCAACGGCCATCAGGAGGATGGTGACTAAAAAAGAAACTCTGAAATGCCGCATGGTTACCCCGTTTGCGAGTGTTGAGACCAGGTGTGGATGGCCGGTGTTGATGCCGGTCAATTATTCTATTCGCCATGATTTTATAGTATCGCGGCGGGCTAGGGCATTTTTATCCGTGGGGAATCAGGCTGTTTTGCTTGCGCCGCCGATCTGCGATAATTCCCCCCTTGCTTCCCGCCACCCCTCATATATAGAACAAAGGAATACCCCGTGGATATCGCTTACCTCGTCACTCCCCTGATCACCTGGATCCTGGTCGGACCGATCAAATTCCTGATCAATAGCGCCCGTACGCGCCAATGGGCGTTCGGCCTGGTCGGCAATGGCGGCTTTCCCAGCAATCATAGCGCCGTGGTATCGAGCATGGCGACCCTGATCGCCTTGCGCGAAGGCATAGGCCACCCGGCATTCGGCGTGGCCGTCACCCTGGCCTTCATCGTCATCATCGACGCCAACAGCTTGCGCCAGCACGTCGGCAAGCAGGCCGCCGCCATCAACCGCGTGGCCAGGGAAACGGCCAGCCCTGCGCACACCTGGTTGCGCGAACGCATGGGCCATACCCTGGTGGAAATCGCCGGCGGCCTGTGCACCGGTGTGGCGATCGGCTTCCTGGTGAATGCGGTGTTCGGCCGCTAAGCACCTTGGCCTGTTCCCATACAACCCCGCCGCAAGGCGGGGTTTTGCGTTTCAGGGCGTAAAAACTACGTTTCATCCCCGGAATCAGGCATTACAGGAAGCCGCCGATTGACACTGCCGGAGGCACTCATGGATACTCTGCGGCTTGTAGTTTTAATAAAAATAACGCCCGTATGCCCAGCCGCAACTTAAAAAGTTGTCAGCCAGGTGGCGGTACTATCATTTCGGAGAAATATCCATGTTGCGCAAAACCCTGTTAGTTGTGGCGATCGCCGCCGCCTTGACCGCTTGTGGCAAGGAGTCCAAAGACCCCGGCAAGGGCCAGGCCGCCACTGTTGCCAGCAACTTGCTGATTTCTCCTGAGGATGTGCTGACTATCAGCGGCAATGCGCTCGCTTCCGGCCCGGCTGTGACTGGTTCGGTGCAGCCCGAGCGCAAGGCCGATTTGCGCGCCGAAGTGTCGGCGGTCGTATTGCAGGTATTGAAAGAAAACGGCGAATCCGTGAAGCGCGGCGATTTGCTGGTGCGCCTCGATGAGACCGCCATCCGCGACAGCCTCAATTCGGCCGAGGAAGCGACTCGCGCCGCCAACCAGACGCTGGAACAGGCGCAGCGCATGTTCGAGCGCATGAAAACCCTGCGTACCTCGGGCATGACGTCGACCCAGGCGCTGGAGGATGCGGAAATTCGCCGCAATAATGCGCAAAGCGACCTGGCTGCGACCAAGACCCGTTCGGTGCAGGCGCGCCAGCAATTGCAGCGCACGCTGGTGCGCGCGCCGTTCGACGGCATTGTCAGCGAGCGCAAGGTGTCGAATGGCGATACGGCGCAAATTGGCAAGGAATTGATCAAGGTGATCGATCCGACCAGCATGCGCTTTGAAGGCCTGGTGTCGGCCGACAAGATCAGCGAAGTCAAGGTGGGGCAGGCAGTGCGGTTCTCCATCAACGGTTATCCGGGCCAGAGTTTTAACGGCAAGGTGCGGCGCGTCGATCCGGCCGCCAATCCGGTCACGCGCCAGGTCGCGGTACTGATTGACTTTACCGACGCCACGCGTCCCGGCGTGGCCGGTCTGTATGCGGAAGGCCGCATCGAAGCGAGCAGCGTGTCGGCGTTGATGTTGCCGGAATCGGCATTGGTACAGGCTGGCGACAAGGCATATACCTGGCGCCTGAAAGACAGGACGCTCAATAAAGTGCCGCTGGTGATCGGCGTGCACGACGCACGTACCGGCGATTGGGAAGTGCGTTCCGGCCTGGTCAGTGGCGACAGCGTGATGCGCCGTCCAGGCTCCAATTTCAAGGATGGCCAGAAAGTGGATCTGGTTAAGCCGAAGGCGGCGCCAGGCGCGATGGCGTCGGCGGTGGATGCAGCCGGTAAAGGAAACTAAGCGATGTTCTTATCCGATTTTAGTATCAAGCGGCCACTCGCCACGATCGTGCTGATCCTGGTGATGATGTGCGTGGGCTTGCTGGCGTTGAAAAAGCTGCGCGTCAACCAAAGCCCGGACGTTGACATCCCGCTCATCGTGGTCAGTATTCCTTATCCAGGTGCTTCGCCCGATACGGTCGAGCGCGAAATCGTCAACCGCCTTGAAAAAGCGCTGCAAAGCATTTCTGGCGTGAACAATGTGTACAGTTCGGCCAATGAAGGTTCGGCCGTGATCCGCATCGAGTTCGGCTTCAAGGCCAACCTGATCGAGGCGTCCGACGATATCCGCAATGCGATTGCTTCGGTGCGGTATAAATTGCCGATCGAAATGCGCGAACCGATCTTGCAGCGCATCGATCCGTCGGCCCAACCCATCATGCAACTGGCGCTGTCGTCGAATACGCAAAGCCACGCTGAAATTTCGCGCCTGGCCGAAGACGTGCTGTCGGACCGTTTCCGTTCGATCGACGGGGTGGCGCTGGTGAATGTTGGCGGTTCGCTGAAGCGCGAACTGAGCGTCTTGCTGCACTCCGAAAAGCTGCGTGAATACAATGTGTCGGTCAGCGACGTGGTCAATGCGCTGCGCAACCAGAATACCAATGCGCCAGTGGGCAAGGTGCGCGGCGAGCTCGATGAAAAAAGCATACGGCTGGTTGGCCGCATCGAATCGCCAGCCGATTTCCAGAGCGTGGTGGTCAAGCGCAGTGGCAATGAAATTGTACGCCTGGCGCAAGTGGCGACCATCGAGGACGGTTTTGCCGAAGTCGACAGCCTGAGCATCCGCAGCGCCAAGCCGAATGTCGGCCTGTCGATCACGCGTACCCGCGAGGCCAGCACCGTCAGCGTGGCTGGCAAGATCCGCGACATGGTCGATGAAGTCAACAAGACTTTGCCGAAGGGCACCAGCCTGGAAGTAACGCGTGACGGCGGCAAGGATGCACAGAGCAGCTTGAACAACGTGATCGAATCGCTGGTGCTGGGGGCGGTACTGACAATTTTTGTGGTCTACGCCTTCCTCAACTCCTGGCGCTCGACGCTGATTACCGCGCTCAGCCTGCCGACGTCGGTGATCGCCGCTTTTATTGCCGTGTGGCTGTGCGGTTTTACGCTGAACTTCATGACTTTGCTGGGCCTGTCGCTGGCGATTGGCGTGCTGATCGATGACGCCATCGTGGTGCGTGAAAACATCGTGCGCCACATGCAGATGGGCAAGGACCGCCGCAAGGCGGCCCTGGAAGGCACGGCCGAAATCGGCCTGGCGGTGGCCGCGACGACCTTCTCGATCATCGCCGTGTTCATTCCCGTCGCTTTCATGCCCGGCGTATCGGGCGAGTGGTTCCGTCCGTTCGCCTTGACCGTAACGTGTTCGGTGATCGTCAGCCTGGGCATTTCGTTTACGCTCGACCCGATGCTGTCGGCCTACTGGGGCGACCCGGCCGATCACCATACGGCGCCGAAAAAGGGCTTGAGCGCCGTGCTCGACCGCTTCAATCACTGGTTTGACCATCAGGCCGACCGCTATGGCAATGTGATCGGCTGGGCGCTGCACCATCGCCGCTGGATGGGCGTGATCGCCTTCGCCACTTTCGTCGGTGCGCTGGTGATGCAGATTTTCCTCGGCGGCACCAGCTTCCTGCCAGCGTCGGATTCGGGCAACCTGATGATCGACGTGCGCATGCCTGCGTCAAGCAGTATCGAATATTCGCGCCTGAAAATGGAAAAGGCTGCCGAACTGGCGCGCACATTGCCTGAGACCAAGGAAACCAATAGCTCGATCAATGCTGGCGGCGGACGTATCTATGTCGATATCGGCAAGCGCAATTCGCGCAAACGCACGGCTAAGCAAGTGGCAGGCGAGTTGCGCGAAAAAATGAAAACCCTGGTCGGCGCTGAATATGTGGTGCTCGACGATTTGAATAATGGTGCGCAAAAACCGATCCAGGTGGAATTTACCGGCCCGGATTCACGCAAGCTGATGGAAATCACCAACGCCTATATGGACAAGCTGCGCCAGGTGCCGGGCGCCGTCGATGTCGGCTTGTCGCAGCAAGATCCGAAAGATGAATTGAAAATTGACATGGATCGGGGCCTGGCCAATTCCATGGGCATTTCCGTCAACGACGCGGCGCAGGCGCTGCGGGTGGCGTTCGCCGGCGTCGAAGTGGGCGACTGGATCGATCCGACCGGCGAAACGCGCGACGTGGCGGTGCGTTTGCATCCCGACGACCGGGTGGCATCCGAAAACATCGAGCGCTTGCCGATCAATGTTATCGGCACCTCGCAAATGGTGCCGCTGGACCAGATCGCGCGCATCACGATGGGCAAGGGACCGTCCGGCATCGAGCATAAAAACGGTAAACGCACGATCACCGTATCGGCCAATGCGCAGGGCCGCTCGAATGGCGAAGTGACGTCGGATGCGATGAAGCTGGCCAAGTCGATGGATTTCCCGCCAGGTTATGGCCTGTCGCTGGGCGGCGCCGGCCAGGATCAGCAAGAGTTATTTACTGAAATGTTCCTGGCGCTGATCATGGGCGTCGGTTTGATGTATCTGATCCTGGTGATGCAATTTAATTCGTTCACGGCCCCGGTGGCGGTGATGCTGTCGCTGCCTTTGAGCCTGATTGGCGTCGTGGTGTCCTTGTGGGTAACAAAAAACACCCTCAACCTGATGAGCTTTATCGGCATCATCATGCTGATGGGACTGGTGGCCAAGAACGCCATCCTGTTGCTGGATGCGGCGCGCAAGCGTGAAGAAGAAGGTTATGGCCGTGAAGATGCGCTGATGTATGCGGGCCGCATGCGTCTGCGCCCCATCCTGATGACTACCTTCGCGCTGATCGCCGGCATGTTCCCGGTCGCCTTGGGCCTGGGCGAGGGCGGCGAGTTCTACCGTCCGCTGGCGATCGCCATCATCGGCGGCACGATCACCTCGACGATCCTGACCTTGCTGGTGGTGCCGACTTTCTATGACAGCATCGAGATTTCACGCGATGGCGCCGTTGCCAAGTTCCACTGGCGCCACGAGCGCATGCACGTCATGTTCGCCCTGATCCTGACTTTCCTCGAATGCGTGCTGACCTTGCTGCTGCTGCGCTTCGTCTACCGCATGCTGAAAAAAGCCGTCTTGTTTCTGACCAAAGGCCGTACACCACCGGGCACACCGGTCAGCCTGAACAAGTAAGCTAACAGTCGCTGTCGGCATGTGTTTTATGCAAGAAAGAGCCTTCCTCGGAAGGCTCTTTTTACGTCAAGAACTTTTTTATCGTGGTGTGAGCGCAGACGATATTTGATGCTAGAATAAACTCGGCCAGCACAGTTGCATGGTCTCCAGTCTCCAGGCAAGTCCAGTTTCAGTCCGTCCAGTTTTAGTCGCGTCCAGTATTCCAGCAGCTCCCCAACGTTGTCATGATGTTGCAATGCAAAGTATCGGATAAGAATAATGGTCCCCAGAACCCGGCTGTCCAGTATCGGCTTGCGCGTCAGGAGTAGCGCTGCGCCACGTTCCCTGCGTTTCCTTTTCCCTCTGTGCATGGTCAGCCTGCTGGCGGCATGTGCCGTGGGGCCCGACTTCAAGCCGCCCGCGCCGCCCGACGGTGGCGACAGCTATACGCCCTCGCCGATACCTGCACAGACCGTGTCTGCACCGGGCGAAGCTGGCCAGGCGCAACGCTTCGTGCCGGGCCAGGATATTCCCGCCCAGTGGTGGTCGCTATTCCAGTCGCCGGCGCTGGACCAGCTGGTGCGCGATGCCCTCAAGCGCAGCCCCAGCCTGGCGTCGGCCCAGGCGGCCTTGCGCCAGGCGAATGAAAATTACCGGGCCGAAAGCGGCGAGCTGCTGTATCCCAGCGTGAATGCCCAGCTGGGCTTCAACCGCGAAAAGAGCAGCCGCCTGACGGGCACCGGCGGTGTCGGCAATTTATACAATGCCTCGGTCAATGTGTCTTACACCCTGGACGTGTTTGGCGCCAACAAGCGGCAGCTGGAAGGCTTGTCAGCCCTGGTCGATTATCAGCAATACCAGCTGGAAGCGGCCTACCTGACCCTGACCTCCAACCTGGTGACGACGGCCATACGCGAAGCGTCGCTGCGCGCCCAGCTGCAGGCGACCCAGGACATCCTCGATGCGCAGCAGAAACAGCTTGATGTGATTCAGCAACAATTCAAGTTTGGCGCGATCGGCCGTGGCACGGTGTTGTTACAGCAAAATACGGTTGCGCAGACGCGCGCCACCGTGCCGCCGCTGGAAAAATCCCTGGCCCAGACCCGCCACCAGCTATCCGTGTATGCGGGCCAGCTGCCCAGTGAAGCAGGCTTGCCCCAGTTTGAACTTGCCTCGCTGCAACTACCGCAAGACTTGCCCCTGTCGCTGCCATCGAGTCTGGTGCGCCAGCGCCCCGACGTCCGCGCCAGCGAGGCTTTGCTGCACCAGGCCAGCGCGCAGATCGGCGTGGCCACGGCCAATCTTTATCCCCAGCTGACCTTGTCGGGCAGTTACGGTTCGGTGGCCACGGCCTTCCCCGCGTTGTTGCGCAGCAGTTCCGCCATCTGGGGCCTGGGCGCCGGGCTGGCCCAGCCGGTTTTCAATGGCGGCGCCCTGAATGCCAAGCGGCGTGCCGCCATCGCCGCTTATGAGGGAGCGGCCGCCGATTACCGTTCCACGGTGCTGGTTGCCTTCCAGAATGTGGCCGACAGCCTGCGCGCGCTCGATAGCGATGCTTCCGCGCTGAAAGAGCAGGCCCAGGTGGAGTCGCTGGCGCGCGAGTCGCTGGACTTGAATACCCAGCAATTCAAGCTGGGCGCCATCAGCTACCTGACCTTGCTCGACGCCCAGCGCACTTACCAGCAGGCCAGGGTGGGGCTGGTGCAGGCGCAGGCAGCGCGCTACGCCGATAGCGCCGCGCTATTCCAGGCGCTGGGCGGCGGCTGGTGGAACCGTCCCGCGCTGGAAGCGGCCAGTACCAGCACGCACTTGCCGGTGGCGGCCCGCGCAGACTAATCATCCCTATCCGTTCGGCACAACCCGACAAGACGAAGAATAACAAGGAGTGTATCCATGACTAAACGCATGCTGATCATGCTGGGGGCGATAGTAGTGCTGGTCGCCTTGCTGGCGCTGGGATTTTTCCTGCATATCCGCCAACTCATGGCCAGCGCGCCCAAGCCGGGGCCGCAAACCGTGTCGTCGACCATCGTCCAAAAAGTCGGTTGGCAACCGCATCTGTCGTCGGTGGGCACCATGGTGGCCGTGCGCGGCGTCGATGTGACGACTGAAATTGCAGGCCTGGTGCGCACGATTAACTTCAAGTCTGGCCAGGACGTGGCTGCAGGGCAATTGCTGGTGCAGCTGAACGCCGACGCCGATATCGCCCAGTTGCGCGCACTGGAAGCGGCCTCCGAACTGGCCGTCTCCGTGCTGGCGCGCGACCGGCAGCAGTTTGCCGCGCAAGCCATCAGCCAGGCGCAGATCGACAGCGACCTGGCCGATCTGAAAAGCAAGCAGGCCCTGGCTGCGCAGCAAGCCGCACTGGTGCAGAAAAAAACCATACGCGCGCCGTTTGCGGGCAAGCTGGGCATCACCACCGTCAATCCGGGCCAGTACCTCAATCCCGGCGACAAGATCGTGACCCTGCAAACCATCGATCCCATCTACGTGGATTTTTACATTCCGCAAAAAAACCTGAGCGGCCTGCAAGTGGGCCAGGTCTTGAACTTGTCCAGCGACGCCTATGCCAATGTGGCGTTTGCCGGCAAGGTCAGTGCCATCAGTTCCAAGGTAGACCCCGCCACGCGCAATGTGCAGGTGGAAGCGACGGTGGCCAATCCCAAGCGGCAGTTGCTGCCAGGCATGTTTGCCAATGTGAATGTAGAAGTAGGCGATAAAAAACTGTATCTGACCCTGCCGCAGACGGCGATTACCTATAACCCTTACGGTTCCACCGTCTTCGTCGTGTATCCGGCCTCGCAGGCGCCCAAGCCCGCGACGGCTTCCGCGCCTGCTGCATCGGCTTCCGCCCCCGCTGCGCCGCCACCGAAGGCGGGCGACCTGGTGGTGCAGCAAGTCTTTGTTACCACCGGCGAGACGCGCGGCGACCAGGTGGCCGTGTTGACCGGCCTCACCGAAGGCCAGCAAGTCGTCACCAGCGGCCAGATCAAGCTCAAGAACGGCAGCCCCGTAGTGATCAGCAACGTGGTCCAGCCGCTCAACAATCCGCGGCCCACGCCGCAGGAACATTAAGGCGAGATCATGAACTTCACCGATATCTTTATCCGCCGGCCCGTGCTGGCGATGGTGGTGAGCATGCTGCTGGTGGTGCTGGGCTTGCGTTCCCTGTTCAGCTTGCCCATCAACCAGTATCCAAAGACGCAGAACGCGGTGGTGACGATCTCGACCACTTATTACGGCGCCGATGCGCAGACGGTGGCGGGCTTTATCACCCAGCCGCTGGAATCGGCCATCGCGCAGGCGCAGGGCATCGATTACCTGTCATCCTCGTCCAGCAGCGGCGTGTCGACCATCACGGCTACCTTGCGCCTGAACTATGACGCCAACCGGGCGCTGACGGAAATCAATACCCAGGTCAGTTCCGTGAAGAACCAGTTGCCGGTGCAGGCGCAGGCGCCCGTACTGACGGTGCAGACGGGCCAGACCACGGACGCCATGTACCTGGGTTTCTACAGCAAGAGCTTGCCGACCAATAACGTCACCGACTTCCTGAGCCGCGTGGTCAAGCCCAAGCTCGATTCGATCACGGGCGTGCAGACGGCCGAACTGCTGGGTGCGCGCCTGTTCGCCCTGCGCGCCTGGCTCGATTCGTCCAAGATGGCGGCGTTTGGCGTGACGGCGGCCGATGTCAGCACGGCGCTGGGCAACAATAACTACCTGGCGGCACTGGGTTCGAGCAAGGGCCAGATGGTGACCATCCCCTTGACGGCCGGTACCGATTTGCATTCGGTGGAAGAATTCAAGAAGCTGGTGGTCAAGCGCAGCGGCGACTCCATCGTGCGCCTGGAAGACCTGGCTACCGTCGTGCTGGGCTCGGAAAACTATGATTTCAACGTCGCCTTCAGCGGCGTGCGCTCCGTCTTTATCGGCATCAAGGTAGCGCCGGAGGCCAATATTCTCGACGTCGCCAAGCGCGTGCGCACCAGTTTTCCTGAACTCCAGTCGCAACTGCCGGCCGGCCTGACCGGTGAAATCGTGTATGACTCCACAGAGTTCATCAATACCTCGATTAGCGAAGTCATCAAGACCCTGATCGAGGCCTTGATCATCGTCACCATCGTGATTTACCTGTTCCTGGGCAGCTTGCGCGCCGTGATCGTGCCGGTGATCGCCATGCCCTTGTCCCTGATCGGCACTTTTTCCATCATGCTGGCGCTCGGTTATTCGATCAATCTGCTGACCTTGCTGGCCATCGTGCTGGCCATCGGCCTGGTGGTGGACGACGCCATCATCGTGGTGGAAAACGTCGACCGCCACATGAAGGAGGGCAAGTCGCCGCTCGACGCCTCGCTGCTGGCGGCGCGCGAACTGGGCAGCCCCATCCTGGCCATGACGGTGGTCTTGATCGCCGTCTACGTGCCGATCGGTTTCCAGGGCGGCCTGACGGGGGCGCTGTTCACGGAATTCGCGTTCACTCTGGCCGGCGCGGTGGCGGTATCGGGTATCGTGGCGCTGACCCTGTCGCCCATGATGTGTTCGCGCTTCTTCAAGCCCGAGCAGGACAGCGGCCGTTTCGTGCAAGCGATCGACCGCGTGTTCGACAAGGTGCATCACCGCTATCAGCGCATACTGCATTCCCTGCTCGATACCTGGCCGGTGCTGGTGGTTATGGCCGTGATCCTGATGCTGATACTGGGGCTGATGTTCAAGATGTCGCAGTCCGAACTGGCCCCCGAAGAAGATCAGGGCATCGTGCTGTCGCAGGTGGTGGGCGACCCCACGGCAACCTCGGACCAGATGCAGGTATATGCCGACCAGGTCTACCAGGTGGCCAAGGCCATGCCCGAATACAGCCAGATGTTCCAGATCACGGGCGTGCCGACCGTCAATGCAGGCATAGGCGGCATGCTGACCAAGCCCTGGGACCAGCGCACGCGCAGCGCCAAGGAAGTGCAGCAGGAGCTGCAGGCGAAATGGAACAAGATTGCCGGCGCCCGCGTGGCCGCCTTCCAGTTTCCTGCCTTGCCCGGTTCTTCGGGTTTGCCCGTGCAATTCGTCATCACCACCACCGAACCGTTTGAAAACCTCAACACCATCGCGCAGCAGGTGCTCGACAAGGCTCGTTCATCGGGCAAGTTTTATTTCATCGACACCGACCTGAAAGTCGACAAGCCGCAAGCGACCGTGGTGGTCGACCGCGACAATGTGGCCGCGCTGGGCATGACGCAGCAAGATGTCGGCTCGGCGCTGGGAGCGGCGCTGGGCGGCGGCTATGTCAATTACTTTTCCATCGCGGGCCGTTCCTACAAGGTGATCCCGCAAGTGCTGCAGACGGACCGCCTGAACCCGTCCGAAGTGCTGAACTTTTACATCAAGACGCCGGACGGCAGCATGATACCGGCCAGCACCGTGGCCCACATCAAGTATGACGTGGTGCCCGAATCGATCAACCGTTTCCAGCAATTGAACTCCGTCACCCTGTCCGGCGTTTCCGGTTCTTCCCAGGGCGAGGTGCTGGCCTTCATGCGCGACACCCTGGCGCAAGTGGCGCCCAGCGGCTACACGGTCGATTACTCGGGCCAGTCGCGCCAGTTTATACAGGAATCGGGCGGCTTCGTGGTGACCATGCTGTTTGCCGTGGTGATCGTGTTCCTGGCGCTGGCGGCGCAATTCGAGAGTTTCCGCGACCCTGTCGTGATTCTTGTTTCCGTGCCGCTGGCCCTGTTTGGCGCCACCATGTTCATCTTCCTGGGCTTTGCCTCCATCAACATTTATACGGAGGTAGGGCTGGTGACCCTGATGGGCCTGATCAGCAAGCACGGCATCCTGATCGTGGAAGTGGCGAACCAGCTGCAAAAGACGGGCTTGAGCAAGCGCGAGGCGGTGGAAGCGGCCGCTGCCGTACGTCTGCGCCCCATCTTGATGACGACGGCCGCCATGGTCTTCGGCGTGCTGCCGCTGGTGATCGCCTCGGGCGCGGGCGCGGCAGGCCGCCACGCGATGGGCCTGGTGATCTTTACAGGCTTGTCCATCGGCACCTTGTTTACCCTGTTCGTGGTGCCGGCCATGTATTTGTTCCTGGCGGCCGACCACCAGGCGCTTGGTGCAAAGGCGCAAAACAAGGACGACCCCAGGGAAGTGAAGGAAGCGCCAGTGCATTGACCGGTGCACCAGGACTGATTGCCTTGCTCAAAAAAAGAGCCTTCTTCGGGAGGCTCTCTTTTTTTTGCTCCGCCGTTGGATATGGCTTAGCTGCTGCGCGGTGGCGCGGTGGTGGTATTGCCCGTGCCTGGTGTGGTGGTAGTGGGTGGCGGCACGCTGGTGGGCGGCGTGGTCGTGCCGTCGGGGTTGGTGGTGCTGCCTGGCGTGGCGCCTGGCGTCGCTGGCATGGTCGTATCCGGCGGCGTGCCAGTGCCGGTGGCGCCGTTGCTGCCATTCGTGCCGCTGGTGCCTGGCGTAGCGGCCGGTGTGGCTGGCGTATCGGTGGTGGCGGGCGTGTTGGCCGTGCTGGTATCGTTGTGCTTGTTGCAGGCGCTTAGCAACACACAGGCGATGACGCTGCCGAGGAGGAGTTTGCTGGTGGTGGTGCTGTTAGTAAAGAATGGTGCCGTCATGATTTTCCCTTTCTTGTTGGATGGCGTAAGTCACCAGGCTGCATGCATCACTGCATCTGGAACAGGGCTGGCATCGCTTGCAAAGATTAGAGTGGCGGAACGGCCGCAGGTTCAGCGAATTTCGGCGCCAGTGCCGTGCAGATGTTTGCGCTGGCGCAGAAAAGAGAAAGATAAGCGGCCAGGAGTGGGGCTGCCTGGCCGTAGTGCTGCAATGCTTATTTGGTGGCGGGAACCTTGCTCACTTCCACTTCCCAATCCACGCCCGATTCGATGTGGTGCTTGGCGGCAAAGTCGCCCTGGCTGATGGCGACGGCCACGTCCAGCAGGCTGTTCAGGTAGACCAGCGGCTTGCCCTTGGCGACGCCGCCAAACGTGTGCTCGAATGGCGCCGTGACCTTGGCCACCTGCTTGCCCTTGTGCAAGATGCGCACTTGCAGCGTGTCATGCAGTTTCACTTGCAATTCATCGAGCAGGGCTTTCGGGATATTGGTCCAGACATTGCCATACTTCACGTCCAGCACGGGCACGATGCCACGGATGGTATTGCCGTCGCGCACGGCGTGCTGATAAGCAATCTTGACCACCGATTCGCTGGGCAGCACGGGGCCGACCTGCTCGTAGCTGATGGCGCCCGAGGCCAGGCGCGCGCCCACGTAGGCGTATACGTCGCGGCCATGGAAGGTGTAGGACTCGCCGGAGCCGGCCAGGCGGTTGACCTTTTCATCGATTTCACGCAGTTCGGCCACGCCATCGCGCTCGGCGATCAGGGTAAACAAACCATTGTCCGGGCCCACGAAATAGCGGCCACCCTTGGTTTTCAGCACCACCGACTTGCGGCTGGTGCCCACGCCCGGATCGATCACGGAGACAAATACCGTGCCTTGCGGCCAGTAATTGGCGGTCTGGTATAAACGGTAGGCGCCCAGCCAGATATCGTAGTCGGGAATCTGGTGCGTCAGGTCCGACACATTCAGGGTCGGGTCCACGCCATAGGCCACGCCGTGCATGGCCGAGACGGCGCCATCGGCCGTGCCGAAGTCCGTCATCAGCACCAGCGGATTGGCTGCCTGAGCGGCGGACAGCATGACAGCGCTCAGGCAGGCGCTGGCGAGAAGTTGGGATAAGTGTTTGCGAAGCATGTTTTTCCTTGTCTACGATAATGATATGTTGCGCTTAAAACGTGTAGCTGAGCTTGCCATAGAAGTAAGCCCCGTTGACGCCGATCGGGTTGATAAAGTTGTAGGGCAGGGCGCCGCCATAGGTGGCGTTGTTGGTTTGCCGCACTCTTTGCGGATAGCGGTCGAGGATATTGTTGCCGCCCAGGCTCAGGGTCAGTTGCTTGCTCAGCTTGATTTGTCCTTCCAGGTCCAGCGACCAGACGGCGCCGAAGCGCTGGGCAGGGATGCCGGCTATCAGCGGCGCGTCGCTGTCGTACGAGAAATCTTTCAATTCGCCGAAACGCGTGGCACGCACCTGCAGGCCCCAGCCCGCCGTTTGCCAGTCTGCGCCCAAGATCAGTTTGCTGGTGGGTGAGGCATTCTTGATGCGGAACAGGCTGGTGTCGGTCAGCAAGGTCAACGTCGGGTCGATGGCCGACAAGGCAGCCGAACTCTGGCGTACTTTGTCCAGCGTAGTCTTGTTCAGGTTCAGGGCCGCGTTCAGGTTCAGCTTGCCGTTGGCAAATGGCAAGTCATGGTTCAGCACCACGTCCAGCCCTTTGGTGCGCGTGTCGAGCAGGTTGGCCAGGTAGGCCACCGACTGGATATCGCTGCGGCCCACCGATGCCAGGTAGGCGGTGACGGCGTCGCTTTGCAAGTCGCTCGAACGCGTGATGCGGTCGCGGATGCGGATCACGTAGGCGTCCACCGTCAGGCTGGTGGCGGCGGCCGGTTTCCAGGCCAGGCCCAGCGACAGATTGGTCGATTTTTCCGGTTTTAATGGCTGGGCGCCGAAGCTGCGCGCCAGCGGGTCGCTGGCCGGCAGCAGGGCCGAGGTTTGCAGGGCCGTGCCATCGGCGTTGAAATTCAGGGTGGCGAAGCGGAAACCCGTTTGCACCAGGGCTGGCGCGCGGAAACTGTTCGACAGCGAGCCGCGCAGCAGGAAATCGTTGGTCACCTTATAGCGCGCCGACAGCTTGCCCGTGCTGGCGCTGCCGAAATCGCTGTAGTCCGAATAGCGGGCGGCGGCGCCCAGCAGCAGGCGCTGCGTGATATCGCTTTCCACGTCGGCATAGAGGGAGCGGATCTGGCGGCTGCCATCATAGGCGTCCGATGGGCGCAGGCCGGGGCCGGCTTGTGCTCCCGGTGGCGCATCGGTGTTGCTGCCGGCCGCGTACGAAGCCGGGTCGCCGGCCGAACTCTGGTAGGTTTCGCGCATCCATTCGGCACCCACGGCCACGTTCAAAGGCGCCGGCAAGCCAACTTCCACACTGCGGGTGGCGTCCAGGTTCAGGGCGTTCTGGCGGAAATCGAAGCTGGCCAGGTGGAAACTGGTGGGGCTGGCCGCGCCCAGCGAGGCGTTGACGGAATTGCTCACGCCATAGTCGAAACGGTCGCCGCCGTGGCGGGCGCTGGCATCCCAGTTCCAGTCGGCAATGCTGCCGCGCGCGCCAGCCACCACGCTGATGTCGCGCTTGTTGCCATTGGTGACGGGGCGGTAGCCATTCGGGTACAGGGCCAGCACATTCGACGGGTCGCCCGGATAGCGGAAATAGGCGCTGCCATCGGACTTGCGATCATTCAGAGTGGCAAACGAATACAGGTCGATGCCGTTGTCCAGGGTGAACTGGGTGTTGTAGAACAGATAGTTATTGTGCTGGCGCGAGTCGCCCGACTTGAACAGCACCTTGCCGTCCAGCGCCAGGTCGGCCGGCGTGGCATTGTAGGAAGTCCAGCCTGCGTCGCTGGGGCCGGCACGCTCCGTGGGCGAGCGGCGCCGCGATTCGGCGCCGAAGCGGAAATAGCCCGTATCGCCCAGCGGCACACCATAGTCGGCATTGACGATGACGGTCTGGCCATCGGTCAGGGTTTGATTCGTCGGGTCAAAATGCGTGTGGTTGGCGCCATAGCTGACAGACGCGGACCCGCCCGTGCGGGCTTTCTTGAGCACGATATTGATCACGCCGGCCACCGCATCGCTGCCGTACTGGGCGCCTGCGCCGTCGCGCAAAATCTCGATATGGTCGATGGCGTTGGGCGGGATCGCATTGATGTCGACCGGCACCGTGCCGGCAAAGCTGCTTTCAGTATCGAGCACGGCGCTGGTGTGGCGGCGCTTGCCGTTGATCAGCACCAGCACCTGGTCGGGCGCCAGTCCACGCAACTGGATGCCGCGCACGGAGTCGGACGCGCCGCTCGACTCGATGCGCGGGAAGTTGATCGATGGCGACAGCGCCTGCAGGGCCGCGCCCACGTCGCCCGAGGCCAGCGCATTGTCCACCTCGCGCGTGCCGAAGCGGTCGATCGGCACGCTGCTGTCGAACACCGTGCGGTTACGCGCACGCGAACCGACCACGGTCACCTGATCGATATTCGATGCTGCTTCTGAAGCAGCCGGAGGCGTGTCATCGGCCCAGACAGGGGCGGCGCCCAGCATGGCGCAGGCCAGGACGATGGTGCGCAGCGGCGTGGCAGGGGTGGCGGGAGCGGTGCGGGGGTGGTGGGATGGCAAGGCGGTCCTCAATCTCGGTCTGGTGTTTGTGGAAACTTTGACACGAGCTTAAGGCAGGCCATTGCCAGGGCTAACGATTCTTTATGGATATGCTTATGGTGTTGTCATATTGCATCACAGCAGTATATCGCCCATATAAAAAGCGCCCGGTTGGGCGCTTTTGGTAGACATCAAACCGTATGTTCGGCTTCGTCCAGATCGGGCGCGTCGTCGCTGTTGTAGACGTCCAGGTCAGTTTGCCCCATCACGCGGCTCGTTACCGTGCCGGCCGTAATCGAGCCGCTGACGTTGAGCGCCGTGCGGCCCATGTCGATCAGCGGTTCGACCGAGATCAGCAAGCCAGCCAGTGCAACTGGCAAGTCCATTGCCGACAGCACGATCAGCGCGGCAAAGGTGGCGCCGCCGCCCACGCCGGCCACGCCGACGGAACCGATGGTGATGATGGCCAGCAGCGGCAGCAAGAAGCTGATCGTAAATGGATCAACGCCGACAGTCGGGGCGATCATCACGGCCAGCATGGCAGGGTAGATGCCTGCGCAGCCATTCTGGCCGATGGTCGAGCCGAACGAGGCGGCGAAGTTGGCGATGCCTTCCGGCGTGCCCAGGCGCTTGGTTTGCGTCTGCACGCTCATCGGGATCGAGCCGGCGCTGGTGCGCGAGGTGAACGCAAACGCCAGCACGGGGAAGACTTTTTTCACGAAGCGCACGGGGTTCAGGCCCACGCCTGTGATGATGGCCAGGTGCACCAGGAACATCAGGAACAGCGCGCTGTACGAAGCCACCACGAAGTTGATCAGTTTCAAGATGTCGGCCGCGCTGGAGCTCGATACCACTTCAAACATCAGCGCAAACACGCCGTAGGGCGTCAAACGCAGCACCAGGGTGACCATGCGCATGACGATGGCGTGCGCCACTTTCATGAAATGTTCGAACGAGGCAAAGATTTCCGGCTTTTTCGCGGCGATGCCGGTGGCCGAGACGCCGATGAAGATCGAGAACACCACCACCGCGATGGTGGAGGTCTTGCGCGCACCCGTCATGTCGAGGAAGGGGTTGGTCGGCACGAAGCTGACCAGCAGTTTTGGCAGAGACAAGGCCTTGGCCGTTTCCAGCGAGCCTTGCAATTGCACGCCACGCGCCACTTCGGCTGCGCTCGACGTCAAGCCGACGGCGGTCAGGCCGAACAGCTTGGCCATCAGGATGCCGATGGCGGCCGCCACCGTGGTGGTAATGAGCAGGGTGCCGATGGTCAGCGCGCTGATCTTGCCCAGCGAACTGGCATCCTTGAGCTTCAAGATGGCGGAAATGATGGACACCATGATCAGCGGCATGATGATCATCTGCAGCAACTTGACATAGCCATTGCCGATGATGCCCAGGTATTCATTGGTGCCGGCGATGGCCAGCGAGTCGATGCCGTAGATGGCTTGCGCCGCAGCGCCCAGCAGCACGCCCAGGCCCAGGCCCGTGAAGACGCGCACGGTAAACGTCGCGTGGCGGCTTTGCTGGCGGAACATGAAGCCGATAACGACCAGTGCGGCCAGCAGGTTGAGGATAATGTTGATTGCCATAATGGGCCTTATCTTGGTTTTATGTGGACTGCAAGGGGCATTCTATAGAACTTTGCCTTTGATAACATCCGCACCAGCCCTGGGCGGAAGGGGCAAACACTCTACCTTACTATGGGAGCGGACTGTTTGATGCGGCTGAGAATATTACCTTATAAGGATATTCCTCTCGGGCATAAGCGACTGCCATGGGATTGTGGATTCGCTTGTTTCATGCCAGCATGGCATGTTGGGCCGCATCCTGTGGGCGGCTGTATTTGAACAGAAGGAGAAAATGGATCATCGTTCTAAAGGGCAACTCATCGAAGCCGTCATCGCGGCCGGTCCCGCCACCCTGGCCATCACGGCCGGCTATCCCGTGCTGATCTACAAGCTGGTGCGCACCTATGCCGACGCGCCTGGCGCCAATAGCCTGGCTGCGCTGCTGCTGGCAGGCGGCCTGTGGGCCTTGCTGGAATTCTGGCGCATCGCCATCGCGACCGTGGCGCGCAAGGCCTACGCTTTCAATTGGCGCTTCTGGCTCGCCATCGCCGGTTTCCTCGCTTGCGCCGTGCGCTTCCTGCCCGATATGCCCGCTGGCATGGCGCTGCTGCTGATGGTGTTGCCGGCACTGGCCTGGGGCCATTTCATCGTCTTGCAGCGCATCGCCCTGGGCAAGGCCAGGTCGCGCCGCTAGTTTTTATTTGACTGTAACTGCTGCTGCCTTCCATGGCTGGCAGCAGTGTTTGCATCCCGCTCTTTCCCCCACCTGTAACACATGCCCATCCCCCGGGACTGCGTGCCTCAGCGCCCTTCAGCAAGCCTTCATTCGTCAAAAACCGTGCTAACGAAATGTAATAAGACGCGTCAAAAAGATTCGTTTTCGTCGACAAATGCTGTTGATATAGTCAATCGGCCTACAAATTGTCACACATTCTCACGGGAGTTTTGCAATGCCGCTTACGTCAGTCGCAACAAAAAAATCTCAGACCAGTACACCGCGTTTGTCCCTGTTATCGATGCTGGTCGGCGGCCTGTGTGCGGGGGCGCCAGCGTTCGGGCAAGCGGTTTCCGCAGGCGACGCCTCGGCGGCGCAGGCGCAGGATGTGGTGGTGGTGACGGGCTCACGCGGCGAAGCGCGCAGCATATCCCGGAGCCTGTCGCCGATCGACGTGGTGGGCGCCAAGGAACTGGGCGCGACCGGCAAGCAAAACCTGCGCGATGCGCTGGCCACCTTGTACCCCTCGTATAGCAACACGCCTGGCTTCAAGGGCCAGACCGGCATTGCCGTGGCCACGGCAACCTTGCGCGGCCTCGATGCCAATAGCGTGCTGGTGCTGGTCAATGGCAAGCGCCGCCACAAGACGCCGCTGATCATCAATGGCCAGTCGCCGACCGACCTGGATTTGATACCGATGAGCGCTGTCGACCATATTGAAATCCTGCGCGACGGCGCTGCCGCGCAATACGGCTCGGACGCCATCAGCGGCGTGATCAACATCATCCTGAAGACCAATGACAGTGGCGGCGCCCTGAGTTATCTGTACGGCCAGTATGGCAACACGGTCGGCGATTTCGATGGCAAGGGCAAGACCAATAACCTGCTGTTCAACCAGGGTTTTGCCCTGGGCAAGGATGGCGGCTTTATCAGCCTCAGCGCCACCGCCGACGCGCACCGCGCCACCAACGACCAGGGACCTATACCTTTAAGCACCAAGTTATATTTTGGTAACGATCCGCGCGAAACCAGCCAGTCGCGCTACAAGATGATACTCGGCAAACCCGCTGGCGAGACCTATAACCTGGGCTATAACGCCGAACTGCCGGTGGGGCCGAACGTGACCTTGTATTCCTATGCCACGGCTGGCAACCGGCGCTCGCAAGGCTGGGGATATTACCGTCCCGCCAATTCGCCGCAAAACTATGTCGATGTGTATCCGGACGGTTTTATCCCCAAGTTTGAAACCCGCGAAAACGATTACCAGCTGGTCGCCGGCGCGCGCGGCACCGGCCTCTTGGGCTGGAACTGGGACCTGAGCACCAGTTATGGCCACGACAAGGCCGACATCTATACGCGCGATTCCCTCAACGGTTCGCTGGGGCCGGTCTACCAGAACCAGCATGACTTTTACGATGGCGCGCTCGTTTCCGGCGAATGGGTCACCAACCTGGACCTGACGCGCAATGTGCAGACCAGCTGGTTCGCCAAGCCGCTGTCGGTCTCTACCGGCTTCGAGCACCGGCGCGAGCAGTTCCAGCAGCAGGCCGGCGAGTGGGCTTCGTATGCGAATGGCGGCTACGCCTTCCCGTCCGGTCCCCTGGCAGGCCAGCGGCCCAATTCGGGCGCCTCTGGCATGGCCGGTTTCTCGCCCGATGTCGCCGGTTCGCATGCCCGCACCAACGATGCGCTGTACGCCGATTTTAGCCAGGCTTTCACGCCAAAGTGGAGCGGCGCGGCAGCGGCCCGTTTCGAGCATTACAACGACTTTGGCAATGTCCGCACCGGCAAGCTGTCGACCCGCTATGAAGTCAGCGATACGGTCGCCCTGCGCGCCACGCTCAGCAACGGCTTTTCGGCGCCGACCTTGCAGCAGCAGTACTACACCACCAAGGTCGGCGGCTATACCACCGATCCCTTGACGGGCTTGCTGCGCCAGTCGTTTGCCTTATCGGCGCCATCCGATAGCGTCGTCGCCAGGGCGCTGGGCGCGCAGGATCTGCAGCCGCAACGCTCGGTCAATCAGAGTGTCGGCATTGTGTTGAAACCGTCGCCATCGACCAATATCAGCCTCGATGCCTACCAGATCGCGATCCGCAACCGCATCATTTCGACGCCGACCCTGCAGGGCGCTACCGTCAACAATATTCTCAATAGCGCCGGCCTGGGTCCCCAGGCGATCACTTCGGTCACTTATTTCACCAACGCGGCCAGCACGGTGACCCGTGGCCTGGACCTGGTGATCGACCACCGCACGCTGCTGCCGGCCGGTTACGGCAAGATAGACTGGATCTTCACCAGTAACCAGAACCAGACCAAGGTCAACAGCCTGGCGGGCATACCGGCGGTGCTGGCCAACAGCGGTATCGCCTATAACCGGGCCACCATCAGCGCGCTGACGGACAATAATCCGAAGAACATCACCTCGCTGAGCGCCTTGTGGAAGGTCGACAAGTTCGACCTGACGATCAAGGAAACCCGCTATTCCAAGGTCAGCAATGCCAATTCGGTGTCGGCCGCGCGCGATGAAGTGGTCGGCGCCGCCTTCATCACCAACCTGAACCTCGGCTACGCCTTGAACAAGCACGCGCGCCTGTCCATCGGCGCCGACAACCTGTTCGGCAAACGGCCCAATGAGCTCAATGCGGAAGCGAAGAAATTCTTTGCCATTCCCGTCACCAGCCCATCGTATAGCTGGTATTCGCCGTACGGCATCGACGGCGGTTATTACTATGCCCGCCTGGATGTCAGCTGGTGATGGGCGGGGGAGGCATGTTGATATCGCGGCGTCACTTTATCGCTGCATTGGGGGCCGGTGCGCTGGTCCGGCCAGTGTGGGGCGCATCTGACCCTGCCGCGCCGGTGCGTGGCGGCACGCTGGTGGTCGGCGCCAATCCGGAGCCGACTACCCTGGCCAGCGCGATCACCTCGGCCGGTCCCACGCAGCTGGTGTCGACCAAGATCTTCGACGGTTTGCTGACGTATGACCTGGCGTTGCAGCCGCAGCCGCAACTGGCCACCGCCTGGAAGGTCAGCCCCGATGGCCTGGCGATCGAGTTCACCTTGCGCGCCGGCGTGCGCTGGCATGACGGCCAGCCATTTACGTCGGCCGACGTGGCTTACACCTTGATGAAAGTATGGAAGGTGTACCACAGCCGTGGCCGGGGCACGTTCGCCAACGTGCAGCGGGTAGAGACACCGACGCCTTTGCGTCTGGTGCTGCGGCTGTCCAAACCGGCGCCCTATATCCTCAGTGCGCTGGCGTCGGCCGAATCGCAAGTGCTGCCTGCCCATTTGTATCAGGGTGGGCCCGACGGCGCGGTGTTGAGCAACCCGGCCAATAACAAGCCGGTCGGTACCGGGCCGTTCCGTTTCGTGCGCTGGAACCGGGGCAGCGATATCGTCCTCGAGCGCAATCCGCATTATTGGCAGCCAGGGCAGCCCTATCTGGACCAGCTGATTTTTCGTTTCCTGCCCGATGCGGGCGCCGCCGCTGCCGCGCTGGAGACGGGGGCGATCCAGCTGGCGACGATGATGGCCCCAGCCGACATCGCGCGCCTGCGCAAGAACAGCGCACTGGTAGTCGATACCCGGCCCACCGGTTTTTCATCGGTGATCAATTCCTTTGAATTCAATCTGGACCGGCCGGTGCTGCGCGATGCGCGCGTGCGCCAGGCAATCGCGCATGGCATAGACCGCGACTTCCTGATCAGGAATATCTGGTTCGGCGATGCCGTGGCGGCTACGTCACCGGTGCCATCCACATTGCCGGCCTTCTTTGGCAGCGGCTTGCCTGCCTATCCCTACGACTTGAAACGGGCCGCTGAACTGCTGGACCAGGCTGGCCTGAAGCCGGATGCGCGCGGTGTGCGTTTGACGCTGTCATGCGATCCGTATCCGAGTCCTGCACTGGTGCAGTCGGCGCAATACCTGCGCAGCAGCTTGCGCCGCATCGGCGTGCAATTGAATGTGCGCCTGCAGGATGCCGGCGAATTCGTCAACCGCATCTACACCCGCCGCGATTTCGATACGGTGCTGTATGGCGCGGCGGCCGGGCCCGATCCAGCCATCGGCAGTCAGCGCTTTTACTCTTCGAAGAATTACCAGCCGGGCATCGCGTTTTCCAACGGCGCGCATTACCAGCATCCTCAGGTCGACAGCTTGCTGGAGGCGGCCCAGGTTGAACTCGATCCAGCCCGCCGCCGGGCCTTGTATCTGCAATTCCAGCAAATCGTGCAGCGCGACGCCGTCACCTTGCCGCTGGTGGAATCGAGCATGCCGGTATTGCGCAGCCGCCGGCTGCGCAATGTGATGGTCACGGCCGATGGCCCGCTCGGTAATTTCGCCTCGGCCTGGCTGGACAAGAGTTAACCGCGACGTACAGATACCACTTGTTTATTGATGCATCACCTCACTACAAGGAAAGCACCATGAGTCAGCTACAGTCCCGCTACGGATGGGATGCCACGTTTGAAAACGGCTTGTTTAACGCAGTGATCGCCGTGCAGGCGCCGCATTTGCCGGCGGCGCCGCCCGGTCCCGGCCAGACCCGCGAACCGCAGACGGCCGAAGAAATCGCCGAGGTGGTGGAATTCACGGCGCGGCTGGCGGCGCATGACACCTTCATCGTGCAAGCCGTGTCGAAGGCTATCGCCCACCTGGACATCGACACCCATTTCCAGCTGAAGCTGGCGCGCCAGGTCGGCGACGATGGCCACCACGCGGAACTGGCGCGCCACCGTTTGACGGCCCTGACCGGCAGCGACCAGCTACCCGTCATCGAAAGCTATGTCGGCGAGTTGTGGCAGGCGCTGGGCGATATCCCTTATCGCGACGTGTACGGCTTCCTGGCGTTCCAGCTGCATTACGAGCTGCACATCCAGGGCCGCCTGAAGGCCGAGGGGCGCACCGCGAAAATCAAATATGGACGCAAGAAGGATGAGGTGCTCGATTATGCGGTCGGTAACGAGGCCGATGACGAACTGCTACACCGTATCAATATCGTCGACTGGGTCAAGCAGCAACTGGCCGCGCTGCCAACGGCGCAGGAACGCCGGCAGTGGGTGGGCAGGGTGATCGCTGCCGACGACGACATGCAGCGCCGCCTCAACCCTTATCTGCGGCACCGCATCGCCAACGCGGGCCGCGCCTGGCAATCGGACTTGACGAACGTGACCGCCATTTACGATGGCTACCGCCGTCGCGTGCTCAGTCATTTGCTGGAAACGCCGGAGCAGGACTTGCCCGAGCTGACCAGCCTGGCGGCCTGAATTATGAATCTGGACTTCACTGCGCCGGGCGATATCGCCGGCAGCCCCGTCGCCGAGGCTTTCCGCCAGCCGCTGATGCTGGGCGTATTCCTCAATCTGCAGGATATGCGCCGTTCAAGCTTGCCGAACACCTCGACCTGGACCTTCGATTACAACGCCGACGTCGTCAAGACTGCCGATGCGCTGGGTTTTGAGCTGGCCTTCAGCCGCACCCAGTGGCTGCCCAAGGGCGGCTACGACGGCGAAGCCTCGCTCGACGCCTTTATCGCACTGGGCGCGATGGCGGCCATCACCCGCAAGATTTTGCTGATCTCCACCGTGCATGTGCTGTACGGGCCGTGGCATCCGCTGCACTTCGCCAAGTTCGGCGCCACCCTGGACCATATCTCCAGGGGCCGCTGGGGCGTCAACATCGTGACCGGCCATCGCGCCGTCGAGCATGAAATGTTTGGCGCCGAGCGTATCGAACATGACCGCCGCTATGAACTGGCCGGTGAATTTTTCGACGTGGTGCAGCGGCTGTGGGCAGAGGCCGAAAATTACTCGTTTGAAGGGCAATCGTCGTGGCGCTTGAAAGACGCCTACGTGACGCCAAAACCGCAGTTTGGCCGGCCGCTGCTGGTGAACGCCACCGGTTCCGACGCCGGCATCGATTTCGCCGCCCACTACTCCGACCTGGTGTTCATCACCAGCCCGGGCGGCGCCCATATCGATAGCGCCCTGGAGACCTTGCCGGCGCATATCGCCAAGGTGCAGCGCGCGGCAGAGGCGCGCGGCCGGCGCGTGCGCACCTTGATCAATCCCGTCATCGTCTGCCGCGAGACGGAGCGCGAGGCGCATGAATATGCGCGCCAGATCGTCGCTACCTCGGTACGCACCGGCAAGCACGATTACGACAGCGACGCCCATGCCTGGCGTGGCCGCAAGGACGCCAGCCACAAACAGGGTCTGGGCGTGGGCGGCAATATCGAAATCATCGGCAGCCCGGAGCAAGTGGTCGACCAGCTGCTTGCATTGAAAAAGACCGGCATCGATGGCGTGCAACTGAGCTTCAACGACTTTCAGCCCGAGCTGGAACACTTCGGTGCGCGCATTTTGCCGCTGCTCAAGCAAGCCGGCTTACGGCTCTAAGATTGACACATCATTTTTGAAGCAGCGAAAGGTAAAGCATGAGCGAGTATCAAGGATTCAAAGTCATCGTCATCGGCGCCGGTCCGGGCGGCCTGTTGCTGGCGCAGGGCTTGAAAAAGCATGGCGTCAACGTGGCCGTGTATGAGCGCGATGTGGCGCGTACCGATTATTTGCAGGGCTTCCGGCTGCAAATCCGCAGCCGCGGCATCGACGCGTTGCAAGCCTGTTTGCCGGACGCGCTATACCAGTCGTTTGCCTCGACCTATGCGGCCGCGCCGGGCGAATATGCGCTGCTGTCGGAACAGCTGCAGGAATTGCCGCGCCGTGATCCCGACCCCGAAGTGGAACATAGCGAGCGTGAAAAATCGGTCAGCCGCATTACCTTGCGCCAGGTGCTGCTGTCCGGCCTGGACGATGTGCTGCACTACCAGAAAACCTATGACCGTTATGAAGAACGCGATGACGGCAAGGTGGTCGCTTATTTTACCGACGGCAGCAGCGTGGTCGGCGATGTACTGGTGGGCGCCGATGGCGCCAATTCGCGGGTGCGGCGCCAGCTGGTGCCGCAGGCGCGCTGGGTCGACACGGGTGCGCGCCGGCTGGCCGGCAAGATCGAACTGACGGACGCCGTCAAGCGCAGCGTGCCGGCACTGTTTTATCAAAAAACCGTGTCCGTGAAATCGGACAGCGGCTACAACCTGTTCTTTACCAGCCATGAATTTCGCCCCGGCCACGAAGCCGTCGGCGCGATAGGCGGCGAGGATGCGGCCGCCATCGGCGAGCACGGCGGGCTGTTGTTCGACAATGCCAAAAGCTACATCATGTGGGCGCTCAGCGGCTTGCGCGAGCAATTGCCGCCCGATGATGAACTGTTCAGCTACGACGGTGGACAGCTGCGCAGCTTCATCAACCAGGTGGTGGAAACATGGCATCCGGCCTACCGCCAGTTGTTTGACCTGAGCGACACGTCGACCCTGGGCGTACTGCCGATCCGCACCTCGCTGCCGGTAGAACCCTGGCCGACGCGGACCGTGACCCTGCTCGGCGATGCAATTCACAGCATGACGTATTTCCGTGCGCTGGGCGCCAACACGGCGCTGGCCGACGCCGCGCTGTTTGTGCAGCAGATCCTGGCCCACCGCGATGGCGGCAAGGCGCTGCTGGCGGCACTGCACGACTATGAAGCGCAGATGCTGGAACAGGGTTTTGACGCGGTGCGCAAGTCGATTGCCGCCTTTGAGCAAGGCCATGCCGCGACGTCCCAACACGACTGGCCCGATGTGCGCAGCGCGCCGGGCCAGTCCCTATGGGTGCAGAGTCATAAAACCCGCCAGGCCGCCTAATTCTCCAGCGCTGGATACCACAGCAGCCGCAGGAAGCCTGACCGTATCAGTAATTCCAGCAGTTGCTGCTTGTCGGCCTGGGCCAGGCTGGCAAAGCGCTGGTAAAAGTCGCCCGCGCTGAACGCCGCCTGGCTGCCGGCCAGCCAGGCTAGCGCCTCGGCCAGGTGGGCGGGCACTTCGGTGTCCAGGGTGGTGCGGGCGACCCAGTGCTGGTCCAGCGCGCTGACGCTCAGCTTCAGCCTTTGTGGCAGCGGCTGGTATGCCAGGCTGGCTTGCGGCACTTTCTGCAGGCGGCTGGCGGGGCTCAGTGGTAATCGCGGTTGCGCTGGCTGCAGCAGGTCGGCGCCATGGATCTGCTGCAGCAGTTTTGGCAGTTGTGCCAGCAGCCCATCGAGGCGGTCGGCCAATGCACCGCTCCCCGCTGGCTGATTTGCTTCGTACAGGGGACGGCGCCACTCGGCTTGCTGCAGCAGCAAGTCGTGCAGGCGCTTTAACAGCCGTTCCATCGCCGGCGGCGGGCGGATGCCTATGCTGACCGAGAAAGAATCCTGTTCGGCCACGCTGCGGTGCCAGGTGCCGCGTGGCAGGAACAGCACCGAGCCGGGTTCCATGGCGATGGACTCGAAAGTGGCGGTGTCCGGCGACGGAAAACCGGCGCCCGCTTGTGGATACAGTTCGTCGCCGGGCAGCATGCCGGGGCCGAATTGCTGACCGCTGGGGTAGGGCAGGCCAGCGACTTTGGCGACGTGGAATACCTTGCGCCCCTGCAACTGGATAGAGATGACGTCGTCGGCGTCGAAATGACAAGACACGCCATCGCCGGGCGGCGAGGCAAACGCTCCCAAGGTGCTGCAGGCGGCCGGCAAACCCAGTTCCCGTTCCAGCGCTTGCAGCCACTGCGCCAGGGCAGGCACGAAGCGGGCGATATCGGGCAGATACACGGTCAGCCCCAGCTGGAACAGGTGCAGCGCATGGGCCTCGACGTTGATCGTGCGGGCGTCGCGCGTACCGCGCCCGAAGGTGACCGGTCCCCGGTAAGCCCGCGCCAGCGCCTCCAGGCTGGCCAGTTCCGGCACGCGCAGGGCTGGCGGCAGCGCGGCTGGCGGCCGGTGCACCGCATAGTGGCGCTCCGGCCAGTGCGACAGGAAATCGCCGGCATGGTCTGCACCGAATAGTGCGGCCAGTACCGGTCTAGGCTGAAGGGACATGCAGGGACTCAGGCGGCGGCCAGCTCATTTGCCAGCTTGTGTGCCAGTTCCAGCGGTTCGCGCACGATCCAGCTCCTAAAGTCGATATCGCCAGCGAGAAAACCTTCATCGCGGAAGAAGTTTTTTTGCAGCTCCAGCGCATGGACGTAGTCGTCGCTGAGTTTGGGCTCGAAGCTGCGGTGCAGCTGCGGCCCGTAGCCGCGCCGCACGGCCTCCACGCTCGACGCCGTTTCGGCGGCAATCGCACTGACCACTTCGTCCGGATGCGCATGCGCCCACTCGGCGGTGCGCAGCAAGACCGCCAGGTAGCGCGCCACCAGTTGCGGGTGTTCCAGCGCCAGCGTGCGGTCGACCGTGATCGGGCGCGGCGTGCCTGAATTGATGCGCACCAGCGCATCGTCATACTGGTTGAAATCGACGATGGCGCGCAAGCCGTGCCTGGCGATCAGGGTTGCGCTGACGGCGCCCTTGGCATAGATCGCGTCGACCTGGCCTGCGAGCAAGGCTTCGCTGGTGGCGTGGCGCCGCACGTCCGTGTGTTCGACCTGCTCGCGCAGGCCGCCGCTGTCATCGGTGGCGACATCGATGAACTGCACTTCGTCACGGCGCAGGCCCGCCAGCGAGAGGGCCGTCAGCAAGCCACGCAAGTCTTGTGCGCGGCCCACATCGATATGCTCGCTGCTGATCTGTTTGGGCAGCCCGAGGCGGTGCCCCTTCAGGTCGGCCAGGGTGTGGACAGGACTGTCGGGCCGCACCAGTATCACTTGCTCTTCATCGACCCAGGTGATACCCACCACGGCGGTGTTCTGGCCGTTGGCGCGGGCCCAGATTGGCGGCGCGTTGCCGCCTTCGCGGAACATGTTCGGATGGGTATGGTCGAAGTGGGACTGGCGCACCGCCGGGTCGGCCGAGGCGCGTATCGATGCCAGCGTGATGCCTTGCTGCGCAAAAGCGTTGTGCAGCCAGCCGAAGTGCTGGGCGATGCCGGAGGTGGTCGGCACCGGGCAGCGCGTGTACCATAACTCGGTCGGTGCGGTGCCTGGGGCCGGAGCAATGCTGGACATATGGGGATCCCTGGAAAGCGTGAATGTTGCGGCGACGAGACTCAATATAGTCAAGCTGTAGCGGGCCTGAAACGAATCATTCGGCATATGTTTATGACTCTTCGGAGCCGCGCAGTGACAGCTTCAACGACAGTTCAAGTGACAACTTAACACCGGCTCCAAGGTGTCATAAACAAGCGTGAAAAAATTCGTTTGGACGGGATTTTTTTGCCGATATAGTCAGCAGAGCTGAAGCGGCGGCTGGCCGTTTCGCCCATTCATACAACAGGAGCGTAGTCCATGACGTACAGAAATTTGGGACAGACCGGCATCAAGGTGTCGTCCTTGTGCCTCGGCACGATGATGTTTGGTGGCCAGACCGATGAACAGGTCGCGCGCCGTATTACTGACAAGGCCTTCGAGCAGGGCGTCAATTTTATCGATACCGCCAACGTCTACAACGGCGGCCAGTCGGAAGAGGTAGTCGGCCGCCTGATCGCCGAACGGCGCAATCAGTGGGTGCTGGCGACCAAGTTCGTCAACCAGAATCCTGGCGCCAGCGGGCCGAATGACAAGGGCGCTTCGCGCAAGAATCTGATTCAGTCGGTTGACGCCAGCCTGAAGCGGCTGGGCACCGATTACATCGACTTGTTTTATCTGCACCGCGAAGACCATGAAACGCGTCCCGAGGAAACCGTGCGCGCCTTGAGCGACCTGGTCCAGGCGGGCAAGCTGCGTTACTGGGGTGTGTCGAATCACCGGGCCTGGAAACTGGCCGAATTCGTGCGCACCGCCGACTTGCTGGGCGTCGACCGGCCGGCCGCCACGCAGCCATGCTACAACCTGGCCAACCGCCAGCCGGAAGCGGAGCATTTGTCGGCCGCCGAATATTATGGCGTCGGCGTGGTCTCATTCAGCCCGCTGGCGCGTGGCGTGCTGACCGGTAAATATGATCCCAGCTTGCCGCCGCCCGAAGGCAGCCGCGCCGGGCGCAACGACAAGCGCATCCACCAGACCGAGTGGCGTCCCGAGTCGCTGGAACTGGCGCAGCAGATCAAGCAGCACGCCGAAGCGCGCGGCATCAGCGCCGGCCAGTTCGCGCTGGCCTGGGTATTGAACAACCAGCTGGTCACGTCGGCCATCACCGGCCCCCGTACGGAAGAACAATGGGATGATTACCTGCCTGCCTTGCAGTATCAATTCACCGCCGAGGATGAAGCGCTGGTCGACAGCCTGGTCGTCACCGGCCATCCATCGACGCCGGGTTTCAATGACCCCAGCCACGTGATTGTCGGCCGCAAGCCGCGCCATGGCGGCTAAGCTGTAAAGAAGGCAGGCGCGCTGCGCCTGCCAGCCAGTGACTTACAGACGCAGGCCCGCCTGCTTCATCAGCGGCAGCACACGCTCGCCGAAAAACTCCAGGTCTGGCTTGAAGTCGAAGAAGCTGCACTGGATACCATCGATACCGGCTTCCTTGAGGGCGATGATCTGTGCGACGATCTGTTCCGGGCTGCCGATCAGACGGATATTGCCGCCGACGGCGCGCGCCGCATCCTTGCCATTGTCCTTGCGCTCACGCCAGGCGTGCGCGTCGCTATTAAAATTCTGCATGCTGGCGACCGGATCGGCATGGGCCACGATGGCATCGTGATAGGCCCATGCCTCCTGTTCCGTTTCACGGCACACGATCATCGGGTTGATCAGCGTGCGCAGCTTGCGGCCGACGGCAGCGCCAGCCGCCTTGACCTTGGCCGTATGGGCAGGCAGCGAGGCCAGCGCTTCTGCAATGGCGCCACCGCCCGGACTGGTGATGAACACCAGGTCGGAATGGCGGGCGGCGAAATCGATGCCGGCATCCGAGCCGGTGGCGTTGACCAGCAGCGGCCGGCCGTATTGCGGCCGTGGCGTGACGAAGGCTTTATCGAGCTTCCACGATGACAGCGCCGGCGTGACCGAATAATTATCGTCGGCCGCCCACAGGTGTTGTGCGGCGTCGAGAAATTCGGCCGCCATCGCGTAGCGGTGATCGTGTTCGATGCGCTGCCAGCCAAACATCTCGTGTTCGACGGCGCGGTGGCCGGTGACGACGTTGATGCCCCAGCGGCCTTTCGAGACGTGGTCCAGCGTGGCGCAGTATTTGGCGAAGTGCAGCGGGTGCCACGGCCCGTACAGCACGTGGGTAGTGGCCACCAGGATGATGCGCCTGGTGACTGCCGTCATGGCCGCCAGCGAGGTAAATGAGTCGATGGCCTCGCCGTTGAAAACGCCGCCGTAACCGCCCTTGGGCAGCCATTGCGACAGCGCGAATGCCAGGTCGAAGCCGAACTCCTCGGCCCGCTGCACCAGCGCCAGGTTGTAATCGAAGGTCCAGCTGGTGCTGCGCTCCAGGTGCGAAGCGCTCCAGCCGCCCGCCTGGATAGGCAGGAACAGGCCCAGCATCATCGGCTGGCGCAATATCTGCGACACCGGGCTGTCCGGGAAGTCGGCTGGCGCGGCAAAGCTGCTGGCGGTGGCAGTGGAAGGCGTGGTGGCGGTGGCAAGCGGCATGAGGTTTTCCGTAAGATGGGGGAGTTGGATCACAGTGCAAAGCGGTAAAACGAAAATGGCAGCGACTCTTCACGCACTGGTGGTGCCAGCTGCTGGCCTATGCTGCTGGCAAAGGCCGACGTGGGGACGGCGGCGATCAGGCTGCGTGTGTACGGGTTGACCGGGTTGCGCCAGATGCTGCGATGGTCGCCGCTTTCGACGATTTTCCCGGCATTCATCACCAGCACGCGGTCGGCGATGTAGCGCACCACCGACAAATCGTGCGAGATGAACAGATAGGACAGGCCGAATTCCTGCTTCAGATCGACCAGCAGGTTCAGGATCTGCGCTTGCACCGAGACGTCCAGCGCCGACACCGGCTCGTCGCAGATCAATAGCGACGGCTGCAGCACCAGCGCGCGGGCGATGCCGATGCGCTGGCGCTGGCCACCCGAAAATTCGTGCGCAAAGCGCCGCAGCGCCGTGGCCGGCAAGCCGACCCGGTCGATGATGCTGCGCGCGCGCCGTTCGCGTTCGGCCCGCTCGCTGACGCCATGCACGCGCAGCGCGCCCTCGAGGATATCGGCCACGCTGTGGCGCGGGTTCAGCGAGGCGTACGGGTCCTGGAATATCATTTGCGCCTGGCGCCGGAATGGTTGCAGCTGGCGCTGGCTGATGCGGGTGATGTCGCTGCCCTTGAACAGGATCTGTCCTGCCGATGGATCGATCAGGCGCAAGATGGTTTTACCCAGAGTTGATTTGCCGCAGCCCGATTCGCCCACCAGGCCCACCGTTTCGCCGGCGGCGATATCGAAGGACACGCCATCGACAGCCCGTACCAGGCCTTGTTCCGATGCGTAGTGCGTTTCCAGTTTGAGCAGTTGCAGCAGCGGCTGACTATGCGTCTGCTCCTGTGCCGTTTGCACCGGCGCGGGCTTGCCATGGCTGAGGACAAAGCTGCGCTGGCCACTGCGCGGGTCGATGCTGGCGCTCACCTCCATCAGCCGCTGCTGGCGGTAATGCAGCTCGCGTTCCAAAGTCAGCGACGCGCCCAGCAAGCCGCGCGTGTAAGCGTGCTGCGGCTGCGTGAAGATGTGTTCGGTGCGGCCCTGTTCCAGTTTTTCGCCGCCATACATCACGGCCACCCGGTCGGCCCATTGGCCGACCACGCCCAGGTCGTGTGTGATCAGCAGCAGCGCCATGTCAAACTCGCGCCTTAGCGTATCGAGCAGTTCCAGTATCTGGGACTGTATCGTCACGTCCAGCGCGGTGGTCGGTTCGTCGGCGATCAGCAGGCGTGGACGGCAAGCCACGGCCATGGCGATCATCACGCGCTGGCGCTGGCCGCCCGATAACTGGTGCGGATAGTCGTCGATGCGGCGCCGGGGTTCGGGCAGCTTGACCAGGTCCAGCAATTCGATTGCGCGCTGGCGCGCCGCAGCCGCCGACTGCGGCTGGTGCAGCCGCAGCACTTCGCTGATTTGCTGGCCGATGGTCAGCACCGGATTGAGCGACGTCATCGGCTCCTGGAATATCATCGAGATCGCATTGCCGCGCAGTGCGCGCAGCGCTGGCTGCGGTAACTTCACCAGGTCCTGCCCCTCGAACAGCACCTGGCCCTGGATGCTGGCGCTGGCTGGCAGCAGCCGCATCAGCGCCAGCGCAGTGCTCGACTTGCCGCATCCCGATTCGCCGACCAGTGCCAGGGTTTCGCCGGCGGCGATGGAAAAATCGAGGCCGCGCACCGCGTGGTGGGCGCCGAAATGGACGTCGAGCTTGTTTACTTCCAGCAGCAGGCTCATTCTGACCGGCTCCGCAAACGTGGGTTCAGCGCGTCGTTCAAGCCATCGCCCACCAGGTTCAGGGATAGCACCGCGACGATGATCGCGCTGCCGGGAATTGCCGTCAAATACCAGGCGCTGCGCAGCATCTCGCGGCCGCTGCCTATCAGGCTGCCCCAGCTGACCCGGTTCGGGTCGCCCAGGCCGAGGAAGGACAGCGCGGACTCCATCAGGATGGCGGTAGCGATCATCACCGAGGTGGTGACGATGATGGGCGGCAGGGCGTTGGGCAGGATTTCGGCAAAGATGATGCGGCTGTCGCTGTAGCCCAGGCTGCGCGCGGCCAGCACGAAGTCGCGCTGTTTCAGCGAGCGGAATTCAGCCCGCACCAGCCGCGCCACCGTGGTCCACGAGGTGATGCCGATGGTCAGTGCGATGACGGCGATGGTGGGTGGCACGATAGAGATGATCACGATCATCAGCAGGAAGGAGGGCGTGGCCTGAAACAGTTCCATCAACCGCACCAGGGCACTATCGATGCGGCCACCGAAATAGCCGGCGCAGGCGCCGATCAGCGTGCCTATCGATAGCCCGATGGCGGCGGCCGCAACGCCGATCAGCAGCGAGGCGCGGGCGCCGTGCAGGATGCCGGCCAGCATATCGCGTCCCAGCGAGTCGGTGCCCAGCCAGAATTGGGCATCCTGCCCCGGCCACAGCAGCGGCTGCGCCACCATGTCGAGCGGGTCGCCCGGATACAGATAAGGCGCGGCCAGCGCCATCAGCACGATCAGCAGCAGCAAGATGGCGCCCGTCATAGCGGCCGGGTTGCGCAGGTAGCGGCGCAAGACTGGATAGCCCCGGCGCTGCACGGCAAGCGTATTTTCTGGCTCTTTATCCTGGGCTTGCACTGCCTGCGGCGCGGTTCTTGGCGGGGCGATATTAATACGCAGATTATGCGGATTCGGTGGCCTTGTCGGGCTCAGTGATGCTATTGGCTGCGCGGGCGGATTGATAATCGTCGTCGTTTCCATCGTTTCAAGCCTTGATGCGGGGGTCCAGCCAGACGTGCAGCACGTCGACCAGCAGGTTGGCGAGGATCACCATGAACGATGACAGCAGCAGCACACCCAGCGACACGGCGTAGTCGCGTCCCTGCACCGCTTCGAGCGCCAGCCGGCCCAGGCCGGGCCAGCTGAAGACGGTTTCGATGACGACCGCGCCGCCCAGCAGATTGCCAAGGTGGATACCGGCCACCGTGGTGACGGGAATCAGCGCGTTGCGCAGCACATGGCGCAGCTGGATGATGAAGGGATGCAGGCCCTTGGCTTCTGCGGTGCGCACATAATCCTGCGTCTGCACTTCCAGCATCGCGGCCCGTGTCAGGCGCGCATAGATGGCGATGAAGACGCTCGACAGGGCCAGCGCCGGCAGCAGCGCGTGGCTGATGCGGTCGCGCAGCGCATCCCATCCGCTCAGGGCCGCGCCGATGGTGGTGCTGCCATCGCTGGGCAGCCAGCCCAGGTGCACCGAAAACAGCACCACCGCCATCAGGCCGATCCAGAAACCGGGCGTGGAATACAGCAGCAGCGACAGGAGCGAGAGCACGCGGTCCGGCCAGCGGCCGGCCCAGGTCGCCATCACCACGCCGCACAGTATGCCCAGCACCACCGAGATAGCCAGGGCGCTGGCCATCAGCAGCAAGGTGTTGGGCAAGCGGCTCCAGATCAGTTCCATCACCGGCATATTGAAGCGCGGTGAAAAACCGAGGCTGAAATGGGCGAGGTGATTCAGGTAGTTCAGCAACTGATGCCAGAGCGGCAGGTCGAGGCCGAAATGGCTACGCATCATCGCCATCGTTTCCGCCGTGGCCGAGCCGGATTCGCCGGCCAGCACGTCGGCGGCGTCGCCCGGCACCAGTTGCAGCAGCAGGAAGTTGAGGATGACGATACCGATCACGGTCGGCAGCGCGTACAGCAGCGCGCGCCGCAGCGCCTTGAACAAACGTGGCAGGCGGTTCATAGGGATAAACTCATGGCGATAAATACAGCGTGGCGAAATTGCCATCGAGGCCATTTGGCGTCGGCGTATGCTCGTGCACCCGCTTGTTAAACAGCGTTATTTGCTGCGGTCCGACCAGGTTGATGTCGGGCAGTTGCTGGCCGACGATCTGCTGGATTTGCGTGAACTGGGCCAGCCGTTTGGCCTGGTCCGTTTCCACCGCCGCCAGCGCGAACAAACGGTCCACTTCGGGATTGCTGAAGTGCGAGGCATTGGTGAACGGCACGCCCTGGCGGTAGCCTTGCGACCAGTACAGCCGCTGCACGCCGACGGTCGGATCGAACAGATTGCTCATGCCATTGACCACGAAATCGAACTGGCGGTCGGTGTAGACGCGCTTCAGATAGGCAGGCAAATCCTGGGCGCGGATGGTGATGGCGATGCCGATGCGCGCCAGGGCCGACTTGACGTAGCTGGCCGTGCGCGCCGGCGTATCGCCGATAGGCAGCGGGTCCAGCGTCAGCGTGAAGCGGTTGCCGTCGGCGCGACGCGGATAGCCGGCCTGGTCGAGCAGCGCATTGGCTTGCTTCAGGTCGAAGGAATAGGGCGACGGCGCTGCGCTGTAATACGGGCTGCCCGGCAGGATGGGGCTGTGGATCACGTTGGCATAGCCATAGAACACGGCGCTCTTGATGATTTCGCGCTGCAGCGCGTGGGCGATTGCCTGGCGTACCGGCAGCTTGGCCAGTATCGGCTGGTCGAGATTGAATTCCAGCCGCTGCGGGCCGGCCTCGAACTGGTAGCCCGAAGTTTCAAGCCCCAGTTTCGGATTGTTTTTCAGGCGCGCCAGGTCGCCCAGCGGCACCGGGGTGTCGCCGCCCAGATCGACGCTGCCATTTTCAAAGGCGATTGCGCGTCCGGCCGCATCGGGGATGAACTTGACGATGATCTTGTCCAGGTAGGGGCGCGGCTTGTCCCAGTAGTCCGGGTTGCGCACATACTCGATGTAGCTGCCGCGCACCCATTTGGAAAACTTGAACGGACCGGTGCCTATCGGTGCGGAGTTGTTGGGATTCGACAGCGCGTCGCCATGCTCGTAAATATGCTTGGGGATGATGGGCGATTCCGATGCAGCAAAGGCCTTGATCAGGTAGGGCGCCGGCTGCGACAGCTCCAGCACCACCGTGTATGGGTCCGGTGTGCGCACTGCCGTCAGGTTGGCGAAGGTGCTTTTGCCGCGCGGGTGGATTTTTTTCAGCAGCTCCAGCGAAAACGCCACGTCGGCCGAGGTGAACGGTTTGCCGTCATGCCATTTGACGCCGTGGCGCAAGGTAAAGGTATAGCGTTTGCCATCCGGGCTGATATTCCATGCGGTGGCCAGTTGCGGAGTCGGATTGAATTTGAAATCGTAGGCCAGCAAGCCTTCGGTGACCTTGCTGCTCACTTTCAGCACCGGCACCGCGCTGGTAGCCAGGTTCACCAGCGATGGCGGTTCCGGCGTGACGACGAAGTTGAGCGTGCCGCCGGCCACGGGGGCGGCCGGTGCTGCACTACTCGCAAAGGCCAGGCAGAATAGCGCGGTGGCGCAGGAGCGGCGTAAATATCGAGGCATGTGCAGGTGGCTCTTTCCGATGTCAGAAGGTTGAATCAGGCTGCCAGCTCGGCGCTGATGTTGTCGCGGCGGGTCTCGAGCAGTTGCAGCGCTTGCCGCAGCGGCTGCGGATCGATCCATTGTTCGATGTCGAAGTCGGTGGGCAGGTAGCCGCTGCCATGCAGGAATTGCTTGAAGTTGTCGAGCGCCGCCACCGAGCCTGGCGCCAGGTCGATATGCAGATTGTGGTGCAGCCTTGGGCCATACGCATGGCGCACCCACAGCTCGGGGCTTTTGGTTTCGCGGGCGATATAGGCGGTCGTTTCGGTGGGGTGCGCTTCTGCCCAGCGGCCGGCGGCGATGGTGCGCGCCAGCACCCGGGCCACCAGGTCAGGGCGCGCATCGAGCAGTGCCTGATCGACTGTCAGCGGGCGCGGTGCGCCGTTATTTGCATGCAGCAGACGATTGCCTTGCTGGCTGATGTCGACGATCACATCGGCCTGCGCCAGGTTGGCGGCGGCCAGTCCGGTCGCGCCCTTGGCGAACACCACATCGACCTCGCCGCTGATCAGCGCATGCACTTCCCGGCTGAATTCTTGCTGGCCATGCGTGCGCAGCAGGCGCGCAAAACCCTGTTCGTCGACCGGCCTGGCATCGGCCAGTCCCAGCGGCGCATAGGGCAGGTCGACCAATTTCACGTCGTCGAGTGTCAGGCCGGCCACGTCAAGCAGCGTGCTGAAGCCGCGCAGCGCGGTGGCGCGGTGGAAGTCTACCACCCCGGAAACCAGGTTTTTGGGCAGACCGAAGCGTTTACCGCGCAGTTGTTCCACGCTGGCGATGCCGCTGCCGCGCAAGGCCAGCAGGCCCTGGAATTCATCGACCCAGGTCAGGCCGATCACACGCGTGGCCGCGCCGGAGGAACGCGCCCACAGCGCCGGGATATTGCCGCCCTGGCGGAACGAGTGCGGCTGCGAGTGGGTAAAGTGCGAGCGCCGTATGGCCGGGTCGTCCGCATCTTGCAAGGCGCGCATTTGCAGGCCGTCAGCGGCGAATTCCTGCGCCAGCCAGCCTTGCTGGATAGCGATGCCGAACGGCGTGGGCGCCGGGCAGCGGGTGTACCAGAGCGTGTCGATGGTGGTGGACATGGTGGGTGCTCCTCTGTGTATGGTCGGTGGTTGGACGATGCGGTGGATGTTTGCAGGGGCTGTGGCGTCACTGGCAAGCGTGGTATCGCGATGCAGTTCCAGGTCGATGGCCTGGCGTGTCAGCTGGGGCGCGAAATGGCGGATGAATTCATAGGTGTAGCTGCGCAGGTAGGCGCCGCGCCGCACCGCCAGCCAGGTGGTGCTGGCGGCGAACAAATGGCCCGCGTCCAGCGCCCGCAAGCCTGCGTCGTGTTCGGCGTCGAACGCCACCGATGCCAGCACGCCGACCCCAAGGCCGAGCCGTACATAGTCTTTGATGACGTCGGAATCCATCGCCGTCAGCACCACATCGGGGCTCAGGCCGGTGGTGGCGAACGCCTGGTCGATATGGCGCCGGCCGGTGAAGCCATGGTCATAGGTTAGCAGCGGGAATTGCACCAGAGCGCGCAAGGTCAGCGGACCCAGTTCCAGCAAGGGGTGGCCGTCTGGCACCAGCACCAGATGACTCCAGCGGTAGCAGGGAAAGGCGGCCAGTTCCGGGTAGGCCGCCAGGCCTTCGGTGGCGATGCCGATGTCTGCCTTGCCTGCGATGACAGACCTGGCGATGTCTTCCGGCGTGTTTTGCTGTAGCGCGACGCGCACGTCGGGAAACGCGCCGCGAAACCCCAGCATCGCTTGCGGCAGCGCGTAGCGGGCCTGGGTATGGGTGGTGGAAATACCCAGTACGCCGCTGGCGAGCGCCGTATATTCGACGCCGGCGCCTTGCAGCTTGCCGGCCTCGATCAGCAGGCGTTCCACGATGGGCATGATGGCCCGGCCCGAGTCGCTCAGGCCAGTAATGCGTTTGCCGCTGCGTTCAAAGATGGCGAACCCCATCGCGTCTTCCATATCGCGCACATGACGGCTGATGCCTGGCTGCGTCATGCCCATGGCGCTGGCCATCTGGCTCAGATTGAAGCTGTGGCGTGGCAGTTCGAGGATAGTCCGTAATTGTTGAAAATTCATGGAAGTTCTCATATCGCACGCCCGTCGGGAGCACGGCTAGCCTCTATCAAATGCGGCACAAAATGCGTCCCTGCTGTGATACCGGCTGCGTCGCAAGGCTTTCAACATACAAGCCTAAAGCGGGGTGCAACAGATGAGAACGAAGCTTTTTGGCGTCGCATATCTGTTTTTGTCATGGTTTGACAGCCGTATTGCTGCGGCGCCTGAAACACATATGCATATGCGCAAACGCGCTGTTTTTTTGAGAAGAAACAGGGTATTCAAGGCGCAACAGATGCGTTTCTTGATTCAATTGGCAAGCATCTCGCCTGGCTTCTTTTTACAAAGTGGATGAAGATAGTTGCGCGATGCATGCGGGCTATGAAGAAAAGATGATGTTGTTTTTAGGGCCGGCTTAGGCCCTCTGGTTTTATGTCCCGGAAATTGCAGTGCTATGTAGTCATTATTATAAATAATATAATATTGACCGATTTGAGCCACAGGCAGTGACAGCTTGGCGATATACTCACACTTGCGTGGTGAAACTGGCCTACTTTATTTAAATCTTGAAAGAATCTCGATGAAAGCTTTGTTTGTGTTGCTGTTCGTGTCAGGTGCGGCCTTGGCGGATGATGCCGCCATGTTGCAATGCCGTTCCATCGCTGATGTCCCTGGCCGCGTGGCATGTTATGACGCTATTCCATTGGGCAAGGCTGCGCCGGTTGCCGCCGCTCCTGCCGTGGTGGCGCCAACAGCGCAGCAGCGCGAACAGCGTTTTGGCATGGAAACGATCAAGCCTGCCAAAGCGGCCGCGGTAGAAGACAATTCGATCAGCAGCACCATTGCCGGCAAGTTTGACGGCTGGAGCGGCAATACATTGATCAAGTTGAGCAATGGCCAGGTGTGGCGCATTGTCGATGGCAGCTCGGCCGTGCTGTCGCCGATGAGCAATCCGAAAGTGACGGTCGAGCGTAATTTCGTCGGCACCTTCTTCCTGAAGATCGAAGGCACGAATAATTCGCCGAAGGTGCGCCGCGTACAGTAAGCAATCAGTAAATTAGTCTGGATCGGGCGTGTCGTGCCAGACGATGCGCCCATTGCCTGCCTCGTCCAGGCGCGCCAGCAGGGTATCGGCCGCCTTGTCCGCCAGGCTGAAATCGAATAGCACGGCGTGACCATGCTGTACTTCCAGCAAAGTGGCGCTGGCCGCCTCCAGCTCGCGGCGTAGCATGCCTTCCATGGCGTAGGGCAACGAGCAGCGCAGCGCCCGCTGGCGCACGATGGCTATTTTCTCTGCCTGCAGCAGCGCCTGCGCCACGCTATCGGTATAAGCACGCACCAGGCCGCCCGCGCCCAGCTTCACGCCGCCGAAATAACGCACCACCGTCGCCAGCACGCCTTCCAGATCCTGGTGGCGCAACACATCGAGCATGGGCCGCCCGGCCGTGCCGCTCGGTTCGCCATCATCGACGGCCGCCGATTGCCCACCCGCCAGCAACGCCCAGCACACATGGCAGGCGCCAGGATGCTGCGCCTTCAAACCGTTCACCACCTGCTGTGCGGCTGCCCGGTCCGTCATGGGCTGCACGCAGCCGATAAAACGGCTTTTCTTGATGATCAGTTCGCTGTGGACAGGCGTGGCAATGGTGGACGGCATAAGGAGCAGGGCGGCGGGCAAAGCAATATGATAGAGGAAATGCACGCGTCGGACGAGGCCGGGCCGATTACGCTACTGTCCCCGCGACCAGCTCGCGCAGCTTCGCATCGCGCACCTGCAAGAGCTCGAACAGGCCCAGCGCGTGCAGGGCCGGCAGCGCTTCGACGATGTCGCGCTCCGCTTCCGCTTGCTGATCGTCGCTGCTGGCCGGGTCCAGCCAGACGCGGGCGTTGAACAGGAAGGCGCCCACCGTCCCCTTGCGCACGGTAACGTCATTGAATTGCCCCTGGTTTTGTTCGTCGGGTAACAGGTCTTCTGCACGCATGATGTACTCCTGTGGTGGTTGAGAGGCTCCACTGTATGATGAGGCGATTGTCTTGTCTGCCTTGTTTATGCCTATCGATACTTCAAATCAGCCAACGCCGGTGCCCTTGCATGCTGTGCTAATTTCCCAGCCGCAGGAAAGGCTGACACCTGCCCACAGCCACGCCAGCGGCCAGCTATTTGGCGCCGTGCGCGGCTTGCTGTCCATCGGTGCCGAGACAGCGCAGTGGGTAGTGCCGGCCAGCCACTGCGTGTGGATGCCGCCGCATCACGTTCACTCCCTGCGCTCGCATGGCCCGTTTGCGGGCTGGAGCGTGTATGTGGATGAGGCCGCTTGTGTCGGCTTGCCCGCTGCACCCTGCGTGCTGCGCGTGTCCGAGCTGCTGCGCGTGGCCGTGGCGCGCGCCGCCAGCTGGAACGGTCAGGTGCGGGACGAGCGGCAGGCCAGGGTGGCAGGCGTGATCCTCGATGAAATCGCCGCCGCGCCACATGAAGCGCTGGGCTTGCCGCTGCCCAGCGATCCTCGTTTGCTGCGGGTAGCGCGTGCCGTGCTGGATGACCTGGCTGGCGAGCATGCAGTAGAGGCTTTGGCTGCCTGGGCTGGCCTCTCGCCGCGCACCCTGGTGCGCCGTTTTACGGCCGAAACAGGCTTCCACTTTTCCGCCTGGCGCCAGCGCGCCCGCATCCTGCGCGCCCTGGAATTGCTGGCCGCCGGTCAGCCCGTCACCAGCATCGCGCTGGACCTGGGCTACGACAATGTGAGCGCCTTCATCGCCATGTTCAAGCGCGTGATGGGCGTGACGCCGGGAAAGTATGGGGAAGGGCAGGAGTAGATGGGGAACAATGCAAAAAGCCAACTGCGAACAGTTGGCTTTTTCTTTACTGCAAATTCTTGGTAGGCCGTGCGGGATTCGAACCTGCGACCAACGGATTAAAAGTCCGCTGCTCTACCAGCTGAGCTAACGACCCAAGGGCGGCTATTATGGCGGAAACAAGCCGGTCTGGCAAGGTGTGGCAGGTGTTTCTTTTCTGCAAGTGAATAAGGCCATTGATCTATTGGCATCTTATTTATTGCACTTTTCAAGTTGAAAACGAGGAGGCCGGCGGCGTGCCGGAGCTCCTGCGGCTTTCGGTCAGTTAAACCTGTGCTATGCCCGAGGGGGGGTAAGCAAAAGCGGTAAAACTATAATTTTGGATATTAATCCGTGCCACACGTCAAGGTCAGCCGCATTTTTATGCGGCCAGCTTTTCGCAGGCGTCTACAATGTGTTCTGCGTCGTATCCAAAGGCCGGACGTTGCTTTACCACGCTGACCACCAGCGGCTTGATGATGGCGTTGGCCATCGCACGCCGATTGGGTGCCGCATGTAGCACTTCCAGACTTTTAGGTGTCAATGCCTGGTCGAGATTAGCGCTGAGGTTATTCATTTCGAACTCAGTCAGCACGAAGTTGCGCGCCAGATATTCAGTCTGGGAGCGGATAATACGCAGCATGCGTTGTTGATCATCCTCCATCAATGTACCGGCAATATGATTGGTGATGGTTCCCGCAACCACGCCACCGATGGCGCCACCCACGAAGCGGCCTACCCACAGGCCCGCTGGACCAAATGGGCTGCCTGCAGCAGCGCCAATCAGCGAACCGGCGATACCACCGGCTACACTGGATGAAGCGACTGCCATATTTTTCAGGAATTGTGCATTGGATATGCTTCCTCTGATCAGCTTGATCAGATCTGGTCCCGTCGTCACCGCAATCAGTACGACCGAGGTGACAATCGTGCCACGCATTGCGTTAGACACGCCATTGCGGTTAACCCCAAATCCTTGCGCCAGGAATTGCCTGATGCCAGGAGATAACTTCTCCGCATCCACAAACTTCAGTAACAGCTGCACGCTTTCCAGTCGATGCAGTTGCTGCGTGCCCACATAGACGGCCAGCGATTTGCCAAAGGTTTTCCCGCCTTGGACCACCGCCACGCGCAAAGCGATTTCCCTGTCACCCGTCTGTAGATAAAACAGGCAGGCGGTGATGCCGAAGCTGATGCCACCTGCCGTCAGCCCAACGATCGTGCCTTCTGCCAGATCGTAAGTCAGCGATTCGACCGTACCGAATTTGGTAATGTTCCTGGCCTGCTCATAGGTCAGGTGGCCTTTGCGTACCAGTTTGCTGGCCTCTGCTGGGTCGCTTACTCCATCAACCTTGCCGTCTTTAATCTTATTAGACATGGTCTCGACCGCTTTGTCGTACTGGTCCCTGGGAACCTCGAGCTGCATCGGCTGGCCATTTGGATCGACGTAGCGATACTGTCCTTCATCGCCGTTGAAGGCGGCATTCACGCTGCGTTGCGCTGTGCTGCAATACTTGGTCTGGATATGTTGACTATCCACAATACGGTCTGCGCCATCCTTGGCATTGTTACCACCGACCAAGTCGGCTTTTTTACCGCTGAGGGCGTCCAGGCGATGGTTGGCTTGTTCGGCGGCAAAGCCATGTCCCTGGCCGTTAGCGGCAAAGATCTTGTGATTCTCACGCCATGCACTAGCGCCTGCCATGATGATCAGGCCAGAGCTGCTGGCGTCGGCAAGGAAATTGCCGTATTCGCTTTCGCGGATTTCCTCGCAGGCTTTTTCAGTTTGACGGCACAAGGTCGAGCAGTACCAATCGCTATGCTGGCCATGTTCCTCCTGCGGCTTTTCTTCAACGACGCTACACGCAATGCACTTATGATACAGATGCGTATGCTTGTAATGGATGTAGTAATTTTGTTCGCTGAATTCGTAACGTTCGCCGTGCGTGAAATGCCGCTCCGCATATTCGCGACTGTTTTCGTCGGATAAGTTTAATAAGGCTTTAATTAGTGAGATGAAGTCGTGTTCTTCCATGCGAAGTTTGCTTTCAACCGCTGCGTGCAGCTTGGCACACTGTTCGTCATACCACGCGCGATTGAATAGCCAGACATTGTCACCCAGTTCCAATTCCTCTACGTATTGCTGTTCCAATATCAGCATGAGTACGCCGTGATACAGCGGTTCAGTTTTTTTAGCGGATAGATCGTCGCTTTGCAACAGTTCATTCAGGTAGGCTGTAGAGTTCAACACCCGTACCGACAACATTTTTTGATGCACATCTTCCAGCAATTTACGACAATTGACTTCCTGCTGTAATAAATAGCCGACAGCACATACGCAGATGATCCAGTACACGCTACTAAGACGCCAGTCGCTCCAGACGGTGATGCTTTCAGCAAAGCAAGCGGTAGCGAAAACCAGGCAGGATGCAAAAAACAAGCGAAAGAAATCGCGGTCGGCAGTCGAGAAAAATTTGATGGCGACACTTAGCTTCTGAGCGCCCACGCGTTTGCGATGGTGTAGTAAAGTCAAGCCCAGCAATAGCAGTGGCAAGGAGTATTTCAAGGAGGCCCAACTGATCGGCGCCACATCGGGATGCTGCCCGGTCAGCAATGAGGCGAAGATGGCTACGCACCCTGCAAACAGCAGTGTGGCGAAAATCAGCCGTAGGCGCAACAGGCGGAATATGCGTTCAAAAAACAGGGCAATTACGCCTTGCACGCCGCACAATATGCCCAGCGCGAGAACCAGCAGGATGCCGATCAAGCCCAACAAGAACTTGAACAAAAACTTCATCAGCGCCAGTGCAAGCACTAGCGCAATTATTCCAACGATCAACTGCAGCACGTAATACTCCATTATTTTTTAATAAACAAATAATTACACAAAACAATGTAATTTGGAAATATTTATATTGCCCTTGATAGCTCTGGAAAGCACCCGGGTCACGAGGTTTGCGAGAAATGCTTTGCACGGCGCATCTATCCAGATAACGATCAACGCCGATCATGTCGTGTGCTTAAAAGTATGGATGAGGGACAGTTTGTAGTTGATGCTCATGCCGTCGATGCGCATGTCGTCGACGGTGGAGTCGCCCTCGATCAGCATGGGGTAGCTATTCCAGTAAATGGATTAAGAAGCGAAAAAGCCCACGAACCGAAGTTTGTGGGCTTTTTCAATGCTGCAAATTCCTGGTAGGCCGTGCGGGATTCGAACCTGCGACCAAGGGATTACAAGTCTGCGCTTCGAACAAGCCGAAACCCGTATGAATAATAGCGTTAGGCGGATCAGGTGGGGAGTGTTTTACCCTGTTAACCGTGAGTTTTGGCCCCGCAACAGCGAATGTGGCCGCGGAATATTCCCCACTTTCGTGCCCTGATTTCTTTTTCGACATGCGTACTGCCCGCCCGACCACGACTCTTGAAATGTGACACATTGCCGCTGGACCGCGTGTCCAGTTTGGCTGGATTAGCTACTCTGCCGGCGCAGGTCAGCTATCCATCCTGAGTTGCCCTGCAATACCACTGCACAAAGGCATTAAATTGGTATGGTCTGCCCAAGCGGCTCTCTAAGGCGCTACCCACTCAGGAAATGCACTTGCAGAGGCGACTGGTATGCTCGGTTTAATGACTTTATGAAACCACTTGACTGGCCATTGTTAGACTTGCATTCTGGCAACATCACTCACTCACCTAGAATATGGAGCCAGCTTTGAACCGAACTCTCATGAACACTCTTGTCGCCGGACTGATGGGGGGCTCGCTGCTCGCCTGCGGCGGTGGCGACACGTCCTCGCCAGCGAGCACAACTGCATTGCTCGCTACGACAGCAGTATGTTATGCCGCCTGGTCGCCTGCCACCGCCTACAGTGGCGGCGCGACGGTGAGCTACAACGGCGTTAATTACAGGGCCGCGTATTGGACGCAAGGCAACAATCCATCGACGAATAGTGGTCCCGTTAACAGTGGCCAGCCGTGGATCACCGATTCTGTCTGCGGTGGCGGCACTACGCCGACGCCGACGCCTACTCCCGACCCGAGTGGTAGTTTTGCCGGCCTGTCAAAAGCGCAGTTCGAAGCATGGTTCCCGAGCCGCAGTTCGTTCTACCAATACGCTGACTTCGTCGCTGCAGCAGCTTACTATCCAAGCTTTGGCAAGTCGGGCAACGCTACCCTGGACAAGCAGGAAGTGGCGGCCTTCTTCGCCAACCTGCAGCACGAGTCGGACAACTTAAAGGCAGTCAGGGAATACAACACCGCCAACTGGCCCTTGTACTGCGATGTGAACTGGGTACAAGTCCCCTGCAAGAGCAATAACGTGGGCGACCAGTATTTCGGTCGTGGCCCGATCCAGATCAGCTGGACCTCAAACTACCGTAGTCTGGGCAACGCCATGGGGCTGGGCGAGCAACTGGTGAACAATCCGGAATTGTTGGCCACCAACGCCACCATCGCGTGGAGAAGTGCGATCTGGTACTGGATGACGCAGCCTGGCCGCGCCGGGAGGTCGGCGCATGATTCGATGGTCGGCGGATACGGTTTCGGCCAGACCATCAATGCCATTAACGGCAATCGCGAATGCGTAGGCGGCACTGCGTATCAGGGGCCGGCCCAGATGCAGACCCGCGTGAATTACTACACGACCTTCACCCAGAACCTGGGCGTACCCACCGGTCCTAATCTGAGTTGCTGATAGGCACGGACTGAAGCTCAGTCCTGAAAGCAAAAAGCCCACGAAGCGAAATTCGTGGGCTTTTTTTTTACTGCAAATTCTTGGTAGGCCGTGCGGGATTCGAACCTGCGACCAACGGATTAAAAGTCCGCTGCTCTACCAGCTGAGCTAACGACCCAAGGGGGCGCATTATGCAGGTTGGCGGGCGTTTTGGGAAGGGCTGGGCGGAATTGTGGCTGAAATTTTCCTTGCTTATGCGCCGGACTGGGCCTAATATAGGTAGGTAGCCTACCTATATAAGTGATCCCATGTCCGACAATCGAATATCCAATACCGCCGATACACCCATCCCGGAACGCGCGCTGGCGCTGTCCGATGAGCTGCGGCTGGCCTTCAAGGGCTTGCTGCGTTCCATGCAGCGCGAAGGGGGCGAGATGGCTTCCAATGTATCGATGATGCAATACATGCTGCTGGCCCTGATCCATGAAACGCCCGGCATCGGCGTGGCGGCCCTGGCGCGCGTGCAGAATGTGCGCGGGCCTACCGTCAGTGCGCAGGTCAAGTCGTTGGAAGAGGCGGGTCTGGTCGAGCGCAGTGCGCCCGATCCGCAAGACCGCCGCCGTTCTGGCTTGCAAATATCTGCTGAAGGCTTGCGCGTGATCGAGTCCTTGCGTGCGCGGCGCCGCGATGCGCTGGCGCGGCGCATTGCCCGCTTGTCGCCGGCACAGATGGATGCGCTGGCCGCCGCCATGCAACCCCTGCTTGAGATCGGACAGTCATGAGCAAGCAAGCACATGTGGGTTCGGAAGAGCCCGTTACACCGCGCGAAGTGCGCGCCGTCTTTTTTGGCTTGATGGTCGTGATGGGCCTGGGCGCCCTGGACCAGAGCATCGTAGCCACGGCCTTGCCGCGCATCGTCAGCGACCTGGGCGGCATGGCGCATTTGTCGTGGGTGGTCACGGCCTATGTGCTGGCCTCGACCGCCACCATGCCGCTGTATGGCAAGCTGGCCGATCAATATGGCCGCCGCCCCATGATTTATACCGCCTTGCTGACCTTTTTGCTCGGTTCGGCCCTGTGCGGGCTGGCGCAGAACATGACGGAACTGATTATTTTCCGCGCCATCCAGGGCCTGGGTGCGGGCGGCTTCATGCCGCTGGCGCAAATCATCATCGGCGACATGGTGCCGCCCGGCGAGCGGGGCAAGCGCCAGGGCATGGTACCCATCGTGTTTGCCGTCACCAGCGTGCTGGGGCCGGTGCTGGGCGGCGTGATCACCGACGCCCTGTCGTGGCACTGGATCTTTTATGTGAACCTGCCGATAGGCGCGGTGGCCTTTTTCATCATCGCGCGCGCCATGCGCAAGCCGGTACGCATGCATGCGCACAAGATCGATTACCTGGGTTCGTTTTTATTGGTAGGCGCCATCACTTCGGCGCTGCTGGTACTGGCGCTGGGCGGCACCGAGTGGCCGTGGGATGCGATGGCGATCAAGGTGTGCGTCGCGATTGCGCTGGTGATGGGCGGCTGGCTGGCCGTGCATGTGGGCTGTGTCGATGAGCCGGTGCTGCCACCGGATTTGTTCGAGAACCGCACTTTCAATATCGCCAGCCTGGTGATGGCGATGACCTTCATGGGCCTGATGGGCGCCAGCGTGTTCTTTCCGCTGTTCTTTCAGTTGGTGATGGGCACCAGTCCGGCCGAATCGGGCGTGATGACGGTGGCCATGATGGTAGGCCTGGTGGTGTCGTCGATGGTCAATGGCCGGGTGCTGTCGCGCTCGGGCAAATACAAAATGGTGCAGGTGGCGGGCCTGAGCGTGGCGGTGCTGGCGTTTGCCGTGCTGGCCTGGGCCATGGAAACGGCGCAGGGTTATTGGGTGATCGAGCCGGCCATCTTTTTCCTGGGCACGGGCCTGGGCCTGGTGATGCCGAATATGACGATTGCCGTGCAGAATGCCTTGCCGCTGGCGCGGCGCGGCGTGGGGACAGCTTTGCTGGCTTTCTTCCGTTCGCTGGGCGGCTTGCTGGGCGTGACGGGTTCCGGCGCCATCCTCGCGCACCAGTTGCATGCGCACGGCGTGCAAGCCGTGTCCACCCTGGGCGCGCATGCGGCGCAGGCGCAAACGGTGGAAGTGTATCGCCACGCGATTGCCAGCGTGTTTGGCGCCGGCGCCGTGCTCTTGCTGCTGGGCTTGCTGGTACTGCTGTTCTTGCCGGAACTGCCATTGGAGGGCCATCCGGCCAATGTGAAAAAGGCGGCGGCTCCTGCAGATGCAGAGTTAATCTAACGGTAACTTGCAAATGTTAACGATTCTCATTTAAGCTGTCGAATATGTCAGGACCGGGCTCTTCGCCCGGTTGTCTGGCCGTTCAAATAAAGGCTTTTATGAAATCTGATGTGGGTGCTGAGTGTCCTGCGCTGGGAGCGTGCGCATGATGCTGATTGGTATTGCTGTCGCCTGGCTGGCCGCCGTGTGTTTGTATCTTGCTTCCCCGCATCAATCGCTATGGACTGCCGCGCCCACCCAGGCGCAGGCGCAGCTGCAGCTGCGGCGGCGCCTGCTGCGCGCCAGCGCCACCGTGGCCGCCGTCGCTTCGGTCTGGCTGGCGTCGCAAGAGTGCGGTGTGGCGTGCGCCTTTTTCATCGTCCTGTCGGCCTTCATGCTGGCCCTGGTCGCGTTGCCATACCTGGCTGCCTGGCGCAAGGTGTCTCATGCGCGGTAAATCTTTTGCAGCCATTTTGCTGGGCCTGCCACTGGCTGTCGCCCTGGTCGGCCTTGCCGCCTTGCTGAGCAGCGATCAGGCCCGCCACACCTTGCCGTGGCTACTGGTGTTTTTCCCCGTATGGATAGGCGTGATGAGCGTCGCCTTTTTGTTCCGCAGCGGCGCGCGCGCCTGGCTGTGGCTGGGCAGCGCCTGTCTGCTGGCTTACGCCGTGCTGTATGGCTTGAAGGCGAGTGGCCTGGTGACGGTGGCGGCATGAAATCATCGACCTTGCGCAGTTTTGTCGCCGTCCACACCTGGGTCGGCCTGATCGCCGGCTTCGCCCTGTTTATCGCCTTTTATGCGGGCGCCATCACGGTATTCAACAAGCAATTGCATGTCTGGGAAAGCCATAGCGCCAAGAAAGAAACACCGCAATCGCTGGCCCAGGCCCAGCCGCTGATCGACGCGGTGCTGGCTGCGCACCCGCAAGCCCGGGACGGTTTTTCCGTCAAGCTGCCCAGCGAGTACGAACCCCGGCTGTTGCTGGACTGGGATGAGCGCAAGCCCGATGGCAGTGTCATCGAGCACAATTTCAAGCTGGCGCCCGATGGCCGCCTGATCGACGTCAAGCCCGAATCGGAGCTGTCGCACTTCCTGGTGCGCCTGCATTACACGGCCGGGCTGCCGACCCAGCTGGGTACCTATCTGCTGGGCCTGGTGTGCGTGCTGTACGGGCTGGCGCTGGTCAGCGGCGTGGTGATTTATGCGCCATCGTTCTTCAAGGATTTGTTTGCGCTGCGCATAGGCAAGAACCTCAAGCGGCTATGGCAAGATGCGCACAATGCCGTCGGTATTTTGTCCTTGCCCTTCCACATCATGTTTGCCTGGAGCAGCGCGATCCTGACTTTGGGGCTTTTGCTGATGGCGCCGTTCCAGTTCCTGGTGTTCGATGGCAAGCTGCTCAAGCTGGTGCAGCCCGACATCTTTATCAGCAAGCCTGTCGCGGCCGCTGGCGTGCAAGCGCCGCTATTGCCGGTGCAAGACTTGCTCGATGTCGCCGTGCGCCAGGTGCCAGGCATGCAGATGACCTATCTGCGCTACAAGCATGCCGGCGATGCGCATGGCGTGGTCGAAGTGTATGGCGATGTGGCCCAGCGCACCTTGACCGGCAACGCGGCCGTGGTGCTGGGCACCAGTGATGGCAAGGTCGAGAGGGTGCTGGCGCCTAGTGGTTTCAGTCCTGGCACCATGTTCTTGCGCGGCTTGACGAGTTTGCATTACGGCGATTTTGGCCATGCTGCCGTGCTGTGGATGTATTTTGTGCTGGGCATGGCGGGCGCCTTTTTGTTCTACAGCGGCAATTTGTTGTGGATAGAATCGCGCCGCAAGCACCGCTTGCGCGAACAGCCGCGCAACACGCGCTGGATGGCGCAAGGCACCTTGGGCATCTGCCTGGGCTGCGTGGCCGGTATCGCGGCCTTGTTCCTGGTCAATAAACTGGCGCCAGCCGGCCCGGACGGCCTGGTGGCGTGGGAAGAGCGCACGTATTATGCGGTCTTTTTTGCCGCTGTTATCTGGGCCTTTATCCGCCCGCCGGCGCGCGCCGCGCATGAGTTGCTGATGCTGTGCGCGGTATTGTCGCTATTGTTGCCGTTTGCCCAGTGGTATGCGGGCGGCGTCAATCCCTTGCTGTCGGCCTGGCGCGGCGAGACGGTCATCGTGGTGGTCGACCTGATGGCGCTGCTGTTTGCCTGGATCTACTGGTCCATGGCGCGCGCGGTGTTGCGCCGTGGCTTGCATGGCGACCCACATAGCGTGTGGACCTTGCAAGCCTTGCCGGGCTGATGCATGAGAGGAAGAGCCCGGCAGGCTCTTTCTTGTGCTATCAGTAGCGTTCCAGCCAGTGCGCGTATTGCGCCGGCAAGGTCCACGAAGGGCGCTCGACACCCAATTCCTTGGCGGCGGCGTATGGCCAGTGCGGGTTGGCCAGGTGCGAGCGGCCCACCATTACCAGATCGAGCTGGCCATCCTTGACTGCCTGTTCGGCGATGGCCGGCGTGCCGAAACCCCAGGCCGATGAGACGGGTATGCCTGCTTCGCGGCGGATGCGTTCAGCGATGGGCGCCAGGAAAGGCGTGCCCCAGGGAATGGCCGCGCCAGGTATCGAAAAGCCCACGCTGACGCTGAGCATATCCAGGCCGGCCGCCTTGAAGCCGCGCACCAGGCCTATCGATTCCAGCAAAGTGGCTTCATCGCGGCCATCGTATTCGATCACGCCGAAACGCACGGTCAGCGGCAGGCTTTCCGGCCATACCTCACGCACGGCTTTTAATGTTTCCAGCAGGAAGCGGGCGCGGTTTTCCACGCTGCCGCCATAGATATCGTCGCGCTGGTTCGAGTGGGCGGAAAAGAAACTTTGTCCCAGGTAGCCGTGGGCAAAATGCAGTTCCAGCCATTCGAAGCCGATTTCACGCGCGCGCAGGGCGGCGTCGACGAAGTCCTGGCGCACGCGGGCGATATCGTCCAGGCTCATGGCGCGCGGCGTTTTCGGCAGGCCGGCGCCAAAGGCGATGGCCGATGGCGCGATGGTGTTCCAGCCACGCGCATCGCCTTCGGCAATATGGTCGTCGCCTTCCCATGGGCGGTTGGAGCTGGCTTTGCGGCCAGCATGGCCGATCTGGATGCCAGGCACCGAACCGGCTGCCTTGATGGCCTTGACGACAGGGCCAAACGCTTGCGCCAGATCATCATTCCAGATACCGGTACAGCCCGGCGTGATACGGCCTTCAGGCGACACGGCCGTCGCTTCGACGATCACCAGGCCTGCGCCGCCGCGCGCCAGGGTGGCGTAGTGCGACAGATGCCAGTCGTTGGCCTTGCCATCGGCGGCCATGTACTGGCACATGGGTGGCACGGCGATACGGTTGCGCAGGGTAATATCTTTGAGTGTGAAGGGCTGGAAGAGGGCGGACATGGTGGCCTTGGTTCGTGAAAGGGAGGAGTAGGATAAATTTCCATTGTTCGAATGTATTCGAACAATGGATGGAGTATAGCTGATGGTGTATGATTCTGCACATGCGCCCCCATAAACACCCTCCCGCCAGCGATTTCGTCCTTGAACGTGTGCTCTACGCCTTGAGCGATTCCATCCGTCTCGACATCGTGCGGCGCCTGGCCGGCGTGGCAGCGGCCACTTGTGGCGAGCTTGACGGCGGCCGGCCCAAGTCCACCGTCTCGCACCACTTCAAGGTGTTGCGCGAATCTGGCCTGGTGTTTACGGAAAATAGCGGCACCATTCACATGAATTCGCTGCGCCGGCTCGACATCGACGCGCGCTTTCCCGGCTTGCTCGACGCCATCCTGGCGCAGCATCCGGTATCGGTATTTGCGGCTGCTGCCGCCAGCAACTAGGCTGCGCGGCGACCCCATCCTTTAACCTCGGCTATCATATCGGCCGGTCGGCAAAATCATCAGCAAGTCGCTTGCTCGGGATTGTGTTGTTGAAATATAGCTGTGTAGCAAAGGTTGGGCATGAAGGTAGTGGCAAGGGGAGTGGCGGACGAGGCAGTCCGCGCGCAGTTTGGCTGGATTAATGTCTTGAAGGCAGGCGCGGCGCAGCTGATCGTACTGCATCATCTGGCCTTCTACGGCCCCATGTCCGATCACGTGCGGCGCATGCTGCCCGCCTTGCTCGACTGGCTGGGCGGCAGCGCCCGCATCGCCGTGCAAGTCTTTCTCGTCATCAGCGGTTTCCTGGTCGCCAAATCCCTGTCACCGGCCGGCTTGCCGGGATTGACGTCACCGCTGCGCGCCATCGGCCGGCGCTACGCCAAGCTGGCGCCGCCATTCATGGCGGCCACCTTGCTGGCCGCCGCCGCGTCCATCCTGGCAGCCAACTGGATGACGCACGATTCGATTTCCGCCCCGGCCACCCTGGACCAGCTGGGCGCCCACGCGCTCTTGCTGCATGGCGTGCTCGGCTATGAATCGCTGTCGGCCGGCGCCTGGTATGTAGCCATCGATTTCCAGCTGTATGCACTGACGGCATTGCTGCTATGGCTGGGTGGCCATGTGGCAGGCAAGCGCAGCGCGCCCTGGCTGATGCCGCTGGTGGTGACCCTGGGCATAACTGTTTCGCTGTTGCACTTCAACCTGGACGCCAGCTGGGACAACTGGGCGCCTTATTTCTTTGGCAGCTATGGCTTGGGCATGCTGGCCTGGTGGGCCAGCGACGTGCGTCGCAAGGCGGGCGCCACGACGGCCTTGCTGATCATGCTCGCCGTGCCGACTGTGCTGGCGCTGGCCATCAATTTCCGCAGCCGCATCGCGCTGGCACTGGTCGTCGCCTGCGCCCTGTTCCTGTTCGGCCGCTCGCGCACCCCGGCGCAGGGACAGGGCTGGTCGGTGGTCAATCGCCTGGGCCAGATATCGTATTCAGTCTTCCTGATCCACTTCCCCGTCTGCCTGCTGGTCAACGCCGCCTTTATCCATCTTGCGCCGCTGGAGCCGTCATGGCAGGCGCTGGGCATGCTGACCGCCTGGGGCGCCAGCCTGGTTTGCGGCGCGGCCTTCCACCGCTGGGTGGAAGTGCCGCTGGGCCGCGCGGTTCACCTTGCCGTGGAGCATTTCATGATGCGGCCGGTGTTTGTGTAGAAACTGGCCTTATGGCGCGGCAGTGATCTGATGCACCATCGCCATGATGGCCGTCATCTGCGGCGCTGACTTCAAGGCATAGTTCGCGCCCGTATAACCCCACCAGTCCCAGCATCCCTCAGGGTTGCGCGGCTGTGCTGGGGAGGCGATCGCTTGCGGATACAGCACCAGAATATTGTTGGTGTCGGCCCATTCGTTGATGCCAGCCTGCTGCACGAAGGTGTTGCCGATATACGTTTGCCCTTGCTTGCAGCCATGCAAGGCGACCACCACCTTGCACGATTGCGTGGCGCAATTGCCGGGTACATACAGCCACGCCGTGCTATCCATGCTGATGGCGGCGCAATTATTGCCTGAACAAAAAGCGTTCTGATTGATCTGGGCATAACTGCCTTGTGGCATCGTTGTCGGCGCATGCAGATTGCCATAGAACATGGTCAAAAAGGTTTGCTCGGCATTCACGCCACAATTGTTCATGAATGGCGCCCCCAGGTGGCCACAGTCGCTGGCGGCGTCCGGCGTAATCCAGGAGTGCTGCGCGGGCGTCGTATTGTTGTAGACGATATTGCTGGCGCTGCTGTAGTTTTGGTAATAGGTTTGCAGCTGGTCCATCACTTGCTGGGACACCACCGTATCCCTGGTGCCGCTGAACATATAAATCGGTTTGCCGCCGATATTGCTGGTCGGATCGATCAAGCCGCTGTTGGCCATGCTGTCGGTATAGGCGGTCAGTGAGGCCAGCGGGATGCCGCCGTTGGCGCAGGCGGCTTTCCAGCTGGACAGCGCATCCTGGTTGCAATAATAAGGATCGCCGGCAAAGATTGCCGCGCCATGGAAACTGGCCGAATTGGCGATCTGCAGTTGCACCGCCATCGCGCCACCGGAAGAAATGCCGGCCACGGTCACGCCGGCCGGGTCGGCATGGTAGGCGCCCAGCGCAACGGGTGCTGTCGAGGTGGCGGCAAAACTTTGCCCGGCTAGCGTTGCACTGCCCAGCTTGATATTCAGGCTGGCTGGCGAAAACGCGCTGATGCCTTGCATGCTGGGCGTGACGGCATAGCTGCCAGCGGCCAGGCCGCTAAAGGCATAACTGCCGTCGGCGCCCGATACCGTGGAAACGCCGTTGGCAAGGGTCAAGGTCACGCCGGCCAGTGGTGTATTGGCGCCTGCCAAAGTTACCGTGCCACTGATGCCAACCACGGATGAGGATTGTGCCAAATGGGACTGTTGCGGCAATGCCGTATTGCTGCTGCCGCCGCCGCAGGCGCTCAGGGTGGCCGCGCAAGCGAACGCCACAAACAAACGGGAAAATCGGTGCATGAGAAGATTTCTTTCTGATTAAAATCAGTTGATGAAGTGCTGGCGGGTCAGCCATAGCCGGAACAGTTCGGGCCAGGCTTGCTCTTCGGGCATATCAGTCGCCAGACCGACGCCATGGGCGCCGTGCGGGAACAGATGGATATCGGCAGGGATGCCGGCCGCTTTCAGCGCATCGCCGAAGATCACGCTGTTGTGCGGATCGATGCGCTGGTCATCCATGCTGACGAAGAGGAACACCGGCGGCGTGTGCGGGCCGACATGGTCCTGGCCTGACAAACGTGTTTCCAGCTGGCGCAGCTGTGCGCCGTGATAATCCTTCAGCAGATTGCTGCGCGTATTCGAGCTGCCATACACGGCCGGGTCCATGGATATGACGGGATAACCGAGACCGAGGGTATCGACCTTGGCGGAACTGGCATCGACCGCGTCGTGCACAGGCAAGCCGAAATCATCGTCCGGATGCAAGGCCAGGGTGGTGGCCAGATGGCCGCCTGCGGAAAAGCCGAACACACCGATGCGTTTCGGGTCGATGTGCAGTTCGCGGGCGCGATGGCGCATCAGCTTGAGCGCGCGCTGGCCATCCCACATCGGCACCGGATAGCGATACGTGCCGTCAGGGCGCACCAGGCGGTAATACAACACGAAGGTGGTGATATTCAGGCGCCGCGAAAAATACTCGGCCACCGGCGTTTGTTCCTTCTGGTTCTTCAGGTGGTCGTATCCGCCGCCGGCCAGCAGCAGCATGGCTGGCGCGGCCGTATCACCATTAGCAGCCGGGAATACCCGCAGATAGGGAATGTCCTGGCAGGCGTCATCGCCGGCGGCGCCGGGCGCGCGGCCATCCCACAGGCGGATTTCGCCGGCGTCGGCGCTGTCGTAGCAATTTTCCGCCGTCGTGCTGGCGGTGGAGTGGTGTGGCCGCGCGATTGCTTGCTGACCGATAGTCAGCGCCAACATGGACAATAAAACAGTCATTCTACGCATACTAGCCTCTGCCTATGATGAGATGGTGACCGGGTTTTGCAACAAATAGTCACAATCGGTCATATGCCCGGATCATAGGGCGGTCTCGCCCGGCTGTAAAATACAATAAAGTCGCCCTCACCATACTTCCTATATATAGCCAGCCCATGGAACTTCGGCATTTGCGTTATTTCGTCACGGTGGCCGAGGAGGGGAACTTCACCCGCGCCGCACTGCGCCTGCACATGCAGCAGCCGCCGCTGAGCCAGCAAATCCGCGCGCTTGAAGAAGAGCTGGGATTCGCGCTGTTCCTGCGCCATCCGAAAGGGGTGGACCTGAGTCCGGCCGGCAAGGTTTATCTGCAGGAAGCACGCGCCATCCTCGACAAGGTGAAACGGGCAGGGCTGCGCGCAGCGCTGACGGCCTCGGGCATGGAAGGCCTGGTGTCGGTCGGTTTTACCAGTTCCGCCGTGGCGCACCCGCTGATTCCGCAACTATTGCACACCCATCGCGAGCAGCGCCCCCAGGTAGACATCCGCTTTAGCGAAGGCAATGCCGCAACCCTGACCACCGCCGTCGCCAATGGCCGCATCGACCTGGCATTCTTGCGCATGCCGGTCGAGCGCCCGCCCGGACTGGTGTTCCACCGCCTGCTCGACGAAACCATGCTGCTGGTGCTGCCCGCCTGGCATGTCCTGCTGGCGCCGGCAGCCGGACAGGAGCAGATGCCTGGGATCAGGCTGTCAGCCTTGCGCGATGAAAAATTCATCCTGGTGCGCAAACCCGGCGCGCCCGGCATGTATGCCGCCCTGATCGACGCCTGCCTGGCAGCCGGCTACACGCCGCGCATCGCCGCCGAGGTCGACAACATGCTGACCAACATCAGCCTGGTCGCCGCCGGCGTCGGCATCTCCGTGGCGCCCGCCTCCATGGTGGGCTTCCATGCCCACGCCGTCCGCTATTGCCGCATCGCCGACAGCGCCGCTGGCCTGCACGCGCCCTTGACCCTGGTGGTGCGTGAAGACAACATGATGCCGGTAGTGGCGCATTTTATTGATGAGGCAAAACGGCTGGCGGGCTTGGCGGAGTATTGCTGAGTTTTGTCCCGGCTTGAAGGAGGACTGGCTGTTCTTATTATTTGTTACTACAATAAATGATGAGGATCACCTTTGATGCTGTCAAGCGTGAAAAGACGCTCATCGAGCGCGGCTTGGACTTTGCGCGCGCGACAGAGGTGTTTGAAGGGCTCACGATCACGCTGCCAGACCAGCGCCAGGACTATGGTGTATGGTGAGCAGCGCTTCATTACCGTGGGCTGGCTTGACGAGCGCCTTGTCGTCCTGGTCTGGACGCAACGTGGACTGGCACGCAGAATTATCAGCATGAGGAAAGCAAATGAACGTGAAATCGCAAAATACAGCCAAAGTCTGGCTTGACCCGGACGATGCGCCTGAACTGACGGACGATTTCTTTGAGCAAGGCGTTTGGCAAGTCGGCGACAAACCGATCTCCCGTCCCGAAGCGCAGCAAGAAATGACCCGCCGCCGTGGCCGGCCTGCTGGCAGTGGAGGCAAGGTCAGCACGACCATACGTTTCGACATCGAGGTGCTGGACGCCTTCAGGGCCACCGGTGAAGGCTGGCAAACGCGCATGAATGATGCGCTGAAAGAGTGGTTGCGGGCGCGGCGGGCTTAATGGCTTGGTTCGGGCAAGCGAAGGCTGGGGGCGTGTCTGAATGGCAGAGCTGACCCTGGCTCCTCTATAGTTATTGAGAAAATTTTTTCATAAATGCACCTGACTATTTCTGTCATAACGACGCAGATTAAGTTCCAGTCAATTTTTTCATATTCTTTCCGATGATGAATCGGGCGGAAATGAACTAACGCATTGCGTAATTTATATATTTGCTTGCCGGCTAGATCTTTGATGTTAAGTATTGTTTGGTCAATGGTTATACCTAGCGCTGTGAATAGATCCGGGAACACTGTTTCATCACATAAAGTAAGTAATGAGTTTAAACTGCTTGCCTCGGTTGCTCGCCAGCCTAGAGTTGCCTCCAGGATAATGGATATTTCATTCCAATCCTTTGTTAGGTTGAATTCGGTTGCAATCTTTCCTGCACTCTTGTATGAATATAGAGCCTCAATGCACCTATAAAGAGCTAAAAATAGGCCGGCAGGGTCGGCATCAAAAACAGAGCGGCATAATGTCTGATAAGGTATATGTAGAGAGTCCAAATCGCATAAATTAGTTAGCGATGAGGAAAGGATTTTTTTTATCCAAAAGTCACCATTTTCACATTCCATTGCGCAAAATCGAAAAAATATTCGGTAAGCTTCAGTTTCAGATACTTCGCCCATTGTGAAAACTGATACGCTTGGAAATAAATTTTTCATTAGATCAAGCGAATGGCCTTTGTAGATGTGGCCACTATTAGAACGATCTTGAGCTTCAACTATATTTCGAATTTCATCTGTAGACTTGATAGGTTTTGGAAGAAGTTCTCCAATGATAGTTGTAAAAATTCCTCCGGTTACTTCCACTTCAGTTAACTGTCCAAATATTTCGGCTTCGTCAAATCCGACAAGGCAGAAGTAGGCTCTCCCTAAATGCTCAAAAATGGCTGCGCGTCGCGTTAATGTGAAGTTTAAGGTGAAAACAATTTTTGCATCTGCTAAAAATGCTTTTTCGTTTGCGGTGGGGCCTGCAATCCATCGAGGGGTATTGGCATTTCGTATTGGGTTGCTTCTCCCAATACAATAATTGTCCAAAAAGTGAAAAATTTCAGTATTTGTCGCCGTCATATTTCGAGACATTAGGCAGCTCTCCAGCAAGGCTCCAAGTTTGGCAAATCGAATTTCTCGTCAATGAGAACCTTAAAAGCTTCAAAAAATACGTTCCGTTCAAATCGACCTACTTGTGTAGAACGTCGAGCAAGTACCTCTGCTAAAATATCCAGTTTTAAAAAATCCCCCATTTTTGTGACGGAATACTTTGATATTTTGGAAACTAATGCGGCGCAATATTTAGCGAGTTCTTTAATTATCTTATCTCGGTCGACCGGATTTTTGTCTAGTCCTGGACGTCCTAGAGCATGGAGTGCTATTGCTACAATAAAACCAATTCGCGCAGGCTGCCCATCAAATACATGACGTCCCTTTTGATAACGAGCTGGCCCCGTAGAATATTTCTCGAAAGCGATGTCCAGATTGGTCATCATTTTAAGTGCTTCGTAGAATTGCTCTTGGAATGCTTGGTCGGAAAGATTTTCTACGAAGTCGAGTCGTGAGAACTCCTCTGAAAGCGCTTCTTTTGTATCAACGGTTGTTTTTCGTAGTGAAAAAGCAATATATAATTCGACTAAGGCATCCGAAGAAAATTGTGCAGAACCTATCCGTTTTCCTGGCTCGTCTGGCGTGAAAATGCGATCAATTTGAGGAACGCTTTCCTTGATCTCTTCTAGTAACGGTTTATAAACAACCGATAATTGTCGGCTTAGTGTCCATGGAACTTGCCCAGTGTTTAGCACTAACATGCGATATACTAAGGCACGTACTGATCTTGCCAGCCAAAACTCGACTCGAATTTCCCATTCTAATATTTCTGGCGCCAGCTTGCTCGCCTCGATATACGACGCAGTCCGTTGCATACCATCAATAATGGATAAATTGGCAAGAGAATTTTTGGTTAGAAAACCATTCGGAGCTGTGACTTCTTCCATTGGATAAGTCTTGAACTTCTGTTTGCTTACGACGGCTCCGATAACAACAGGTGGCAACACAGCCCCTTGAGTGATATCTCGCACCATTCGCTCCCGTATTCGCTTTGCCGTTGTAGTTTGAAGAACGTCTCGCTGACCGTTGATACTACCTTGACTGGCATGTGCGGCTTCTATAAGTTTAAGATAATTTTTTATTGTAATAGTAGTTAGGACAGACCAGCAATCGGTACGTGAATCGTGTAACCAAGCAGTAGGTGGCATAGTTAATTCCAATGTATATATTAATTAATGCAATTCTACAGTTGCTTTTACTAAATAGCACTTCCTAGTTTTATAAAAGGCAGAAGTTTCTCCGAGAGGCTACCTTATCTTAAGTGGTGTAAGGCTTGGCACCGGGTGAGAAAAAACCAAAAAAAAGCCCACGAACCTAAATTCGTGGGCTTTCTTAAGTATTTGGTAGGCCGTGCGGGATTCGAACCTGCGACCAACGGATTAAAAGTCCGCTGCTCTACCAGCTGAGCTAACGACCCAAAAACTTTACAACAACTTCGGTAACACTGTGCACTAAAAAAATGCTTGCTATAACAACTGGCAAGCAGATCATTACTGCGTATTCGTGGTAGGCCGTGCGGGATTCGAACCTGCGACCAACGGATTAAAAGTCCGCTGCTCTACCAGCTGAGCTAACGACCCGAAGAAGAAAGATTATAGGGGGTGCCCGTGATTCTGTCAAACAGGACGGGCAACTTTTTCCCTACAGTAGGCTGTCTACTTCACAACGCTGGACAAAACCGTCGCGAGCGGAAGGAAGAGGTGGCCGAGACGCGGAACTGTGCTTCAGCACAGTGAGCATCGAGGCCGCCTATGCCGACGCGCAGCAGGTTTGGTCCGGCGTTTACTTTTTGCCGCCGCGTTCCTTGGCTGTCTGCGCCGCGCTCGAGTCGGGATAACGGGAGATCAGCGCGTTCAGCGTCTTGGTGGCGTTTGGCTTGTCTTTCAGTTCCGTGTAGCAGCTGGCGATGTTCAGCATGGCGTCGGCCGCTTTCGGGCTGTCCGGGTAGTTCTTCACGACGGCTTGCTGGGCCGTGATGGCGCTCTTGCAGTCGCGCTGGGCGTAATAGGCGTTGCCCAGCCAGTATTGGGCGTTGGCCGCATAGGCCGATTCCGGATAGCGTTTCACGAAGGCATCCAGCGAGGTGGCCGCGCCTTTGTAGTCGCCCGATTTGAACAGGCCCAGGGCGGCGTCGTAGGAACCTTGTTCGGATACGCCTACGGCCGCTTCCTGGCCGTCGATGGTGACCTGGCGCGGTTCGAGCTTGCGCAGGCGCGCGTCGAGGTCGGTGTAGAAATCTTTCTGGCGTTTTTGCGTGTTGGCCAGGTCATTGCCCAGTACTTCGATCTGGCCGCGCAGGCGGGCGATCTCTTGCATGGTCTGGTCGTGCTGGTTGATCAGGCTCAAGGTGCTGGTCTTGTCGGCCTTGGTGTCGATGCGGTTGTTGACGTCCTGCGCCAGTGCGTCTACCTTGGCGCGCAACTCCAGGATGGCCTTGCGGGCTTCGTCGTCGTCGAACAGGGCTGCATTGGCGTGCAGGGGCAGGTAGGCGAATGCGGCCATCAGGGCGGCGGCGAGGCTGGCTTTCGAGAATGTCATCATGGGTCGGGCTTTCAAAAGTTACGCAAACATGCAAACGGGGCGGTGACGACTATTTGCCGCGCACCGCCCCATTATTATGCCTATGACTGGCTGCTTAGGTAAGCGCGAAAATCGCGCTTAGCCCAAGATATCAATAAACGATGTCAGCGCGGCGGTTTTCAGCCCATGCTGCTTCGTTGCTGCCTTGTGCTTTAGGCTTTTCTTTGCCCAGCGATACGGCTTCCATTTGGCCGTCTGGTACGCCCAGAGCCGACAGGGATTTACGCACTGCTTCAGCACGCTTTTGGCCCAGGGCCAGGTTGTACTCAGCGCCGCCGCGATCATCGGTGTTGCCTTGGATCAGGATCTTGCGGCTAGGGGTTTTCACCAGGTAGCCAGCGTGGTTTTGCACCACTGCGGTGTCAGCTTCGCGCACGACGTATTTGTCGAAGTCGAAGTAGACGCTGCGGTTAGCCAGCACGCCTTTTGGATCGTCCAGTGGATCGACCGATGCGGTCGTTACTGGCTGAACTTGACGGTTGTCAACTGGAGGAGGAGCAACCACTTCTGGTGCGCGCTCAACGACTGGGGTTTCTGCCAGTTTCACTGGGGTGCTGCAAGCCGACAACAGGGCGGCGGTAGCGGCGATGAAGGCCAAGCTTTTGATATTACTCATTTTTATTCTCCGGGTCATGGTTAAAGGTGAAACTATACTGCTTTACTTCATAAAAGGACCCCAGGTGGGCTCCTTGATATTGCCAGCTTGCGTAGTCAAACGCTGTTTGACGCGGCCATCCACCGATACCACTGCCAGCGACTTGCGTCGTCCGGATTCGGTCGCGTACATGATATATTTCCCGTTGGGCGAAAAGCTCGGTGATTCGTCGTTGGCGGTGTCCGACAGGCGCAAGTCCTGGCCGCTGGCCAGGTCGAGCGCGTAGAGCTGGAAGTTGCCGTCGCGACGGGAAATATAAGCGAGTGTCTTGCCATCGGATGAAATCCGCGGGCTGGTGTTGTAGGGGCCGCCAAACGTCACGCGCTTGGCTTCGCCGCCGCTGGCCGGCATGCGGTAAATTTGTGGTCCGCCGCTACGGTCGCTGGTGAAGTAAATGCTTTGTCCATCGGCCGAGAATTGTGGTTCGGTGTCAATGCCGCTACTGTTGCTGAGGCGGCGCAGACCGCTGCCGTCGGCATTGACGACGTAGATTTGCGTGTGGCCGTCGCGCGACAGGGCGACCGCCAAGCGGGAACCGTCAGGGCTCCAGTTTGGCGCTGAATTGCTGCCTTTTTCATTCGAGACGATGGTGCGCTGGCGCGTCACCAGGTTCTGCACGTAGACGATAGGCTTTTTCTTTTCAAACGACACATAGGCCACCTTGGTGCCGTCCGGCGACCAGGCTGGCGAAATGATCGGTTCGTTCGAGCGCAAGGCAACCTGTATGCCTTCGCCATCGGCGTCGGCCACTTCCAGGCGGTATTCGCGGCCCGTTTGCGTGACGTAGGCGATACGGGTGGAGAACGCACCTTTGACGCCGGTCAGCTTTTCATAGATATCATCGGCAATCTTGTGCGCCAGCAAGCGGTTGAACTGCGGTGCGGCGGCGTTGTTCATGCTCGACAGTTGTACGCCCTTGATGGTATCGAACAATTTGTAGCGCACGTCCAGGCGGCCATCGGCCAGTTGCTGCACGCTGCCGGCGGCCAGCGCATCGGCGCCACGGCCTTTCCATTGGTCGAAATTGATGTTGGCGGTTTCCGCGACGGCTGTATCGGCATCGATCAGCTTGAACGCGCCGCTGCGGGCCAGGTCGGCCTTGATGATGGACGACAGCGGTTGCGGCGCTACCGATTCCTGGTCAAAGTTGGCGATCGCCACCGGAATCTGGTTGCTGCCCACGCCAGTAATCTCGACGCGCAACTGGGCCTGGGCGCCGGTGGCTCCCAGCATCAGTCCCGCGCAGAGCACGACGTAGCTCATTTTTTTCATGATCATCATTTAGGCAAATCCTTCATATCAAATACTGCTTCAATCTCGCGTTCCACGGTGCCGTCTTTTTTCTTCGGCAGTGGCGACGATTTCTTAATGGCGTTTTCTACCGCGTTGTCATACGCGGGCAGGCCGCTGCTTTTGATCTTCCGGACTGAAATAATTTCCCCAGTTGGCAATTGCTCGATCTTGTACACGGCGCGCGGCGCGCCTGGAACGTCAGTGCTGCCGCTATACGCGATATTGCTCTTGATCTTGGTCGTAATGGCTGCGACATAGCCGCTATCCATGCGTGGCGCCGTCGCTTTCGCTGCGGTGCCGGTGGTGCCTGTGCCGACTGCGCCCGTGATGCGGCTCATTTCGTCGGCGCGTGCCTTGTCGGCAGCCTTTTGCTCTGCCGCTTTTTTCGCCTTGGCGGCTTTTTCAGCCGCGGCTTTTTTCTCGGCCTGTTCCTTCTGTTCCTGGTCTTTCTGGGCCTGGGCTTCCGCCTTTTCTTGCGCCAGTTCTTTGTCCTTGGCCTGCTTGGCTTTTTCAAGCTTGTCGGCTTTTTCCTTTTCCAGCTTGTCAGCCTTCTCTTTTTCTTTCTGTTTCTGCTTGTCCTGCTCGCGCTTGGTCTCTTCGCGATCCTGCTGTTCCTGTTTTTTGCGCGCGTCTTCCGCCGCTTTTTCTTCTTTCAGCTTGGCCTTTTTGCGTTCGAGCGCAATCTCTGCCTCGCGCAGATCGACTTTGGGCTCAGGAGCCGCTACCGGTGGCGGCGGTGGTGGTGGCGGTGCAGGTTCTGCCACCGCCGGTGTTGGTGGCGGCGCCGGCTGTGGTTCCGGCTCGGTCGCCACTTCAGGTGGCGGCGCAGCCGTCTGTACCTTCAAATCCCACACTTCCGCTTCCACCGCGACCGGCTCCGTACTTTGCCACTGTACGCCTATCCACAGGAAAAACAGCAGGCCAAGATGCATCGCCAGCGCCAGGCCCAGCGAGGGCCAGCGGCTGCGTTCGCGCGGCACGCTGTAGGGCACGCCGTGTACATGGTCGATTTGTTTGTTCTGCAAGGTCAAGTCTATCTAAAAACGGTGAAGTCTGGTTATGTACACGTGTGCGCTTACTTATTGAGCCACTGATTCACTTATTTGGTCGCCAGGCCTACCCGGTTGATGCCGATCTTCTTGGCTTCCGAAATGAGCTGGATCACGTCGTCGTACTTGCTTTCCTTGTCGCCTGCGATCAGCACCGGATAGTCCGGATTGGCTTCATGCAAGCCGCGCAGATTGCGCAGCAGGGCGTCACGGTTCGGTTCCGTTTCCGGCGCCAGTTGTTCCTTGCCGATCACGCCGATCGACAGCGAGCCATTAGGCTTCAAGACGATCTGGATATAGTCATCGGGCGGTTTCGCGGTTTTTTCCGCGTTGGGCAGATTGACCACGCTGGGATTGTTGGACGACGGCATGACCATGAAAATAATCAGCAGCACCAGCATCACGTCGATATACGGCACGACGTTGATTTCCGACTTGAACTTGCGGCCACGGCCGCCGCGCATGCCGCCGCTATTGAAGGAAGAACCCATCAGCAGTGCCTCCTCTTAGCGCGACTGGCGCTGCAAGATGTTGGAGAATTCCTCGACGAAGCTCTCGAAGCGGATCGCCAGGCGGTCGATATCGTGCGAAAAACGGTTGTAGGCCACCACCGCTGGAATCGCGGCGAACAGGCCGATGGCGGTGGCGATCAGCGCTTCGGCAATGCCGGGCGCGACGGCGGCCAAAGTGGCTTGCTGTACGTTGGCCAGGCCGCGGAAGGCGTTCATGATGCCCCACACGGTGCCGAGCAGGCCGATGTAGGGCGAGACGGAACCGACCGACGCGAGGAAGGCCAGGTGCGATTCCAGTGCATCCATTTCACGCTGGAAAGCAGCGCGCATGGCGCGGCGGGCGCCGTCGAGCACGGCGCCGACGTCCAGCGTTTCGCGTGGGCTATACGAAGCCTTGCCCTTGATGAATTCGCCCATGCCGGCGTCGAAGATGCGGGCCAGCGCGCCGCTCTTGTCGCGGTTGCCGCTGGCGCTCTGGTGCAGTGCATGCAGGTTGCCGCCGGCCCAGAAGCTGCGTTCAAATTCGATGGTCTGGCGGCGCGCCTGGCGCACCGCAAACACCTTGCGGAAAATATAGGTCCAGCTGGTCAGGGAGATCAGCAACAGCAGGGCCATGATCAGTTGCACGATCAGGTGGGCATTGGTGATGAGCGCGAGGAAAGAAAGATCTTGTGAAACGTTCATTGGCTGTCAGTCTGTTGGTGAATTGTCCGGAGGTGGTGGGTGGTTCAGGCGTCGCGCATGCGGGCGGCCAAGTCGTCAGGCAAGGCGCGCGGGCGCAATGCCGCGTCGACACAGCCGATCTTGACACGGGCTGTATTGAGCAGCGTGCCGCCGCACCAGGCTTGTTGCAGGAAAACGATGGAAGCGCGCCCCAATTTTTCTATGCTTAATGTTAATTTTAACGTGTCATCGAGCTTCGCTGGCGCATGATAGTCAGTGCTGATGCTTTTGACGACCAGCGCTGCGTCGTGCTGCTGCTTCAATGCCTGATGGTCGACACCGGTCGCGCGCAACCATTCCGTGCGCGCGCGCTCAAAGAATTTCAAGTAGTTGGCGTGATAGACAATGCCGCCGGCGTCGGTGTCTTCGTAGTAGACACGTACATTCCAGGTAAAGACTGAAGGCATGTTTATTACGCCATATTAATGAGATTGAGCAACATTTTACGCGATTTTTCTTGTTGTAAGGAAAGGCGCTTGCCGAAATACCATGCTTAAAGCGGCCACAAGTTGCACCGCAGCATTGTGAAATGACACAGACTGCGATGACAAGTCTCGTAACATACGCTTACAAGCCATTTTCAAGTTTAAGTCCAGCTTAAGATGCGACCCCTTGACGCCGGAGTTTCCTGTATTTCTGCCTGCCTTTCCGGGCGCGCGGCGATTATAGCCGTACCGTTGCATTCCTTGCTCAATTTGAGCACTTAACTTACAATTTGGCTTCCATTACGTCTCACGTGACTGGCGAAAAGTCGAAATCCTCTCCATACTATGGCGGTCGGTTTCCGGCGAAAGGTGGGCATCCACCGGGAAACGTGAGATCTCATCAGCCGTTCGCCTGGGCAGCCACTATGGAAATGCACGAAGAGGCTGCCTGCTCGATGTTGTTTTTCACTCAACACCAGCTCCCCTCATTCGATCCAATCTGCCAGTACAAGCACCCTCATACTTGGAGTTTTTACATGTTTGCAAAAGATCACACCCTCGCCAACGTCGATCCTGAATTGTTCGCCGTTATCCAGAAAGAAAACGTGCGCCAGCACGATCACATCGAGTTGATCGCGTCGGAAAACTATACGTCGCCAGCCGTCATGGAAGCACAAGGCTCGCAACTGACCAACAAGTATGCCGAAGGCTACCCAGGCAAGCGCTACTACGGCGGTTGCGAATTCGTCGATGTTGCCGAGCAACTGGCGATCGACCGTGTCAAGCAACTGTTTGGCGCCGAAGCGGCCAACGTGCAGCCGAACTCGGGTTCGCAAGCGAACCAGGGCGTGTTCTTCGCCATGCTGAAACCGGGCGACCTGATCATGGGTATGTCGCTGGCCGAAGGCGGTCATTTGACCCACGGCATGCCACTCAATATGTCGGGCAAATGGTTCGACGTGGTGTCCTACGGCTTGACGGCCGAAGAAGACATCGACTACGAAGCCATGGAGCGCCTGGCGCGCGAACGCAAGCCCAAGCTGATTATTGCTGGCGCATCGGCCTTCTCGAAAAAGATCGACTTCGAGCGTTTCTCGAAAATCGCCAAGGAAGTCGGCGCCTACTTCATGGTCGACATGGCCCACTACGCCGGCCTGATCGCCGCTGGCCTGTACCCTAATCCGGTGCCGTTCGCCGACTTCGTGACCTCGACCACGCACAAATCGCTGCGCGGCCCACGCGGCGGCATCATCCTGATGAAGGCCGAGCACGAAAAAGCCATCAACTCGGCCATCTTCCCGGGTATCCAGGGCGGCCCGCTGATGCACGTGATCGCCGGCAAAGCCGTTGCCTTCAAGGAAGCGCTGAGCCCGGAATTCGTCGAATACCAGAAACAAGTCGTCAAGAACGCCGACGTGCTGGCAAAAACGCTGATCAAGCGCGGCCTGCGCATCGTTTCGGGCGGCACCGAATCGCACGTCATGCTGGTCGACCTGCGCGCCAAGAACCTGACGGGCAAGGAAGCCGAAGCCATCCTCGGTTCCGCACACATCACCTGCAACAAGAACGGCATCCCGAACGACCCGCAAAAACCATTCGTCACCTCGGGCATCCGCCTGGGCAGCCCGGCGATGACCACGCGCGGTTTCAAGGAAGCGCAAGCCGAGCAAGTGGGTAACCTGGTCGCCGACGTGCTGGACAATCCGCATGACGCCGCTACCATCGAGCGCGTCAAAGCGGCCGTCAAAGTGCTGGCCGATGCGCACCCTGTGTACGCAGCATAATTGTTTGTCCAGAATGTGTCATACAGAGTAAGATTCTGCATGACACATTCCTGTTCTGCCTGCGGGCGCCCGGAGTGATTCCTGGCGCCCGCTGTTTTTGAGGCGTCCTGTATATAAAACTACTATAAAGTTGTATCTGCCCCATGAAATGTCCATTTTGCCAGCACGGCGACACCCAGGTCCTCGATACGCGCGTATCGGAGGAGGGCGATGCCATACGGCGCCGCCGCCGCTGCGGCAAATGCGACAAGCGTTTCACGACTTACGAACGGATTGAACTTATCATGCCGGCCGTCGTCAAAAAGAATGGCAGCCGGACGGAGTTCGCTGCGGATAAGCTGCGCGGCAGTCTGATGCTGGCCTTGCGCAAGCGCCCCGTCGCGGCCGCCTCTGTGGATACGGCCATCGCCTCCATCCAGGAAAAGCTGCTCACCAGCGGCTTGCGTGAAGTCGATTCCGGTTACATCGGTGAACTGGTGATGCAGGAACTCAAGCTGCTCGACAAGATTGCCTACATCCGTTTCGCTTCCGTGTACAAGAATTTTGAAGACCTGGCTGAATTCCAGGATGCGATTGCCGAAGTAGGGCATCCACGCAAACCCTAAGTATTTTCAACGCATGTTTTTAGTCCGCATGACAAGCGGACTGGTCAATTCAAACCTCGGTATCTCCCTTCTTTTCTGGCTGATCGACACGCTGTTTGCGCTGCCTCATGCCTGAGTTCCATCGCGCGCCTATCGTTTAGCTGGGCCGGGCGTATTTGCGGCCCTTCTTTCTCTGTCAGGAGGAGTGGACCATGGGTGGCGGCAGTCATGGCAGTAGCCTGGTCGAAGTGCTGGTGGCGCTATTGCTGCTGGCACTCGGCATTCTGGGCGGCAGTGTCTTGCACCTGGCGTCCTTGCGTGCGCGCCACGAATCGGCCTTGCTGTCGACGGCGGCGCAACTGGCGGCTGGCATGGCTGAGCGCATGCGCGCCAACAGCGGGCTGGCCGACGCCGACAATCCCTATCTTGATCTCGATTACGATGCCTTGCTCGACGCTGGCGCTGGCGCTGGCGCCGGTGATGGTGGCCAGTCCGCCTGTTTCGGCGCGGCAGCTTGTACCCGCACGCAACTGGCGCAATTCGATATCGCCGAATGGAAGCAGCAATTAAGCTCGGCGCTGCCCGGTGGACGGCTCTTGATCTGCCGCGACCTGCAAGCCTGGGATACGGCGGTCCATGGCTTGCACTGGACCTGCAGCGGCGGCAGCGGCGCGCCCATCGTCATCAAACTGGGCTGGCGTGGCCGGCAAATGGGCGTGCAAGCCACTGGACAAACTGCCGAGGCCTTGCCCAGGCTGGCCATGCAACTGGGCGGGGGGAGTTCATGAAGACTCTTCACCAAAGAGGCATCAGCCTGGTCGAGCTGCTGGTGGCGCTGGGCCTGGGCGCGATGCTGATACTGGCGGCCAGCGCCATGTTGCTGGCCGCCAGCAGCAGTTACGCAGACCAGGCCGCGAACGCGCGTTTGAGCGACAACGGCCGTTATGCGCTCGATACCATCGCCCGCGCCGTGCACCAGACGGCGTACGTGAACTGGGATGCCAGCGCCGCAGCTTTGATCCACTCCCCGTATGACAGCGCCAATATCGCCGGGCTCGATGCACGCAGCCTGGCTAAAAACAGTGACGGCATATCGCTGCCCTTGACGGTGGCGGTGAATGGCAGCGACGTGCTGGCCCTGCGTTATGACGGCGCCGGCAAGGATGCGGGCGGTGACGGTTCCGTACTCAATTGCGCCGGTTTTGGCGTGGGCGCCGCACACACGCAGGCGCAGCGGGGCTGGAGCATTTTTTATGTGGCCCGCGACGACTCGGGCGAAGCCGAGCTGCGCTGCAAATACCGTTCGGCAGGTGGCGGCTGGGGCGCCGACGCCATCATCCGTGGCGTCGACAGTTTTCAGGTCTTGTATGGACTCGATACGGATAGTCCACCGGACGGCGTACCCAACCAGTATGTGAACGCCAGCGAACTGGCCGCGCGCGACGCGGCCCTGGTGCTGGTGGGCGTGGACGCAGCGGCGCAGCAGCGTGACCTGAATCAACGCACGCACTGGAAAAGGGTGGCCAGCGTGAGGGTGGCTTTGCTGCTGCATGGTGAAGCGGGAACGATATCGGCTGCGCAGCCGGGACCGGCGCAATTCGATTTGTTCGGCGCCGCCTATGCCGACGCCTATGGTGCCAGCGACCATGGCGTGCGCATTGTGCGTGCCACTTTGCCGCTGGTCCAGCAGGGACGCAACTACCATTTGGTGCAGCTGACTATCATGCTGCGCAATATGCCGGCCTGAGCGGCGCACGGGAACCCTGATGTCGGGCCGTCAAAAGAAAATCCTGAGGACTTCCGTGCAGCGCGGCATGGCGCTGGTGTTTACGCTGTGTTTGCTGCTGCTCATACTGTTGCTGGGCGTGTCGGCGGCGCAAATGGCTTTGCTGGGAGAAAAAGCTGCGCGCGGCGAGCGCGACCGGCATATTGCTTTTCACGCCGCAGAGGAGGCGCTGATGGATGCGGAACGCGACATCGAAGGCCAGCCGGGCGCGCCAGGCCGCAGCGGCCTGTTCGCGCCAGACAGCGCGGCTGGCTTTGCGGCAAGCTGTGGCGAACAACCGGGCCTGTGCTTGCCAGCAGCCGAACCGGCGCCGCCGGTATGGCTAGTTAATGAGCTCGATGCTGACGATGAGGGGGCGACAGTCGCGTATGGCCGTTTTACGGGCGCTCCCATGCAGACGGGGCAGGGCTTTTTGCCATTCCGGCGCCCCCGCTACCTGATTGAATTGCTGCCGTTTCACGCACCGGGTGAAGAGGCGGGCGCGCCGGCCGGTGCTGCTGCGCCCGCCAGTTATCTCTATCGCGTAACCGCCATCGGTTTTGGCGCCAGCGAGGATACGCAGGTGGTGCTGCAAACCTATTACCGCAAGCAGATGGCGGAGGCGGCGCCATGAAAGCGTTGCGCTGGCTGGTGCTGGTGGGCTTGTTTTTCTTCATCGTTGCCGGCGCACGGGGCGCCACGCCGACGGTGGATTTGAACCGGGCCGATGTCGGCCTGCAAGGGGCGAGGGTGCCGCCCAATGTGCTGCTCAACCTGTCGTTCACCCATGCGGCTGCGGCTGCGGCCTATGTTGATGAGTACGCGCCTACACGCGAGTATGTGGGCTATTTCGATGCGCGCTCCTGCTATGTTTATCCTTACCGCAGCCAGGGTGGCGCCAGCGTGCCGGATTTGCGCGTAGCGACCGCTTACTTCTCCGTGCTCAAGCCGGCCAATACCCAGCATGGCTGTGGCGGCGACAGCTTCAGCGGCAACTTTTTGAACTGGGCCGGCGCCAGCATGCTCGACATCGTGCGCTACGCCGTCACGGGTGGCGACCGGGTGATTGATGAAGTGCGCAAGACGGTATTGCAGCGGGCCTATCTTCCCGACGGCCAGGCCGGCATGGACTTTTACGCCCATGCCGCCTATTTCCCTCGCAAGCTTTTGCACCAGGGCGTGCAAACGGCCACGCCATTTTCGGTGGCGCAATTGGCCATCGTCTCTTGCCGTAACCGCTTGCTGTTTGGCGCTGGCGCGCTGGCGCAGGCTGGCAGTTGCGAGTCGCCCGGCACGGCAGCTGGCTTGGGCGCCTTCCTGGCCCGCGTGCGCGTCTGCGATGCCGTGGAAGGCCCGCTGCGGCCAGACTTGTGCATGGCTTACCGCAAGAATTACAAGCCGGTGGGCGCCGTGCAGCGCCATGGCGGCAGGCTGCGCATCGGCGTTTTTGGCCACTTGAATACGATGCCATCGACGGACACCCATCTGTACGGTGGCGTATTGCGCGCACCGTTGGCGCAGCTGGGAGCGCAGCGTTTTTTATTGCCCGACTTCCTGCCGCAAGACTATTCGGACGCCGAATGGTCTGCGCTGACCGGCGTGTACACGGGCCGTGGCGGCGGGGTGACCACTTACATCAATACCGTGGGCCGCAGTAATGCGCAACTGCCGGGCAGTTATGCCAGGGCGGCGCCGCTGGCTGAACTGCTATATGAATCCTTGCGTTATCTGCAGGGACGCCAAGCCAGCGCTGCAGTGGCGCAAGCCGTCGATGATGGCTTGCCTGTCCTTACGCCATGGACTGACCCGCAAGTGGCCAGTTGCCAGCGCCATATTGTTATGAGTCTCGGCGACGCAGGTATGGCGGGCGACCGTTTTGTGCCGGGCAATTTGCCCAATAAAAGGGACGATCCGGGCGACCGCGCGCGCGGTGTCGATGGTTTTGTCGCGCCACCGCTGGACGTGATGGCCTGGACGCGGGCGGTGGGGGCGCTGGAAGGTAATCTGGCGGGCTTGGAATGGCTGGCGGACGGCATGGGCGGCGCCAGTTTTCATGCGGCGGGCCTGGCCTACTGGTCGCATGTGTCGGCGCTACGTCCCGGCGGCACGCCGGGCTTGCTGACCCATTATGCGGGGGACTTGCTACCTAGTAATAACGCTGCCACCGCTACCACGCCGCTATTATTGGCCGCCAGATATGGCGGTGATCATGATGCGGATGGCGGCCTGCCCAGCCATTATTTGCAGGGCAGCGACCCCGTTGCCCTGATCGCTGGCGTGCGCGCTGCTTTCGTGGCGGCCGACCATGGCGTGTCTGACGCGATGGCCGGTCCATCCTTGATGGCGCTGGCCAGCGGCGCAGAAAACGCCTATCTTTTTCAGTCGCAGCTGCGCTTGGCTGAGAACAGCATGACCCTGTCGCGCCTGCCGTTTACGCTGGGCGCCGATGGCGCCGTGATTGCCGGCAAACCGTTGTGGGTGGCTGGCCAGGCCATGCGGCCCATTTATACGCCAGGCGCGGCGGGTATATTGATTCCGCTGCAATGGTCCCGGCTCGATGCCAGCCAGCGCAGTATCTTCGATGGCCAGGATGGCCTGGGTGTCGCGCGCATCCAGTATCTGCAGGGGGAGCGGACGCGCGAAGTAGGCCAGCCCGGTGGCGTGCTGCGCCGACGCACGGGTACCCTGGGCGCAGCACCGTATGGCAACCTGGTGTACGTGGGCACGCCATCCTTGGGTGTGTCGGGCGCGGATTACGCGCTGCACCGCACATTGCTGCAAACGCGGCGCAAGATGCTGTATCTGGGCGCCAACGATGGCTTGCTGCACGGTGTCGATGCGCAGACCGGTAGCGAGCTGTTTGCTTATTTGCCACAAGCCCTGCTGCACGGCGCGGCCGCCAGTGCAAGCACCCACTACGACGCTGGCCCGCTGCTCGATGGCGCCGCCGCCAGCGCGGAAGTACTGGTGCTGGGGCGCTGGAAAACGGTGCTGGTGTCCGGCATGGGCGGTGGCGCCCAAGGTCTGTTCGCCCTCGATGTGACGGACCCGGAACGTTTCGCGCAAACGGGTGCCTTATGGGAATTTACCGACCGCGATGACAGCACCATGGGTAATCTGCGTGCGGCGCCTAGTTTTGCCCGGCTGAGGGTGAGTGGCAAGGATGGCCTGCCCGTCTACCGTGATTTTGTGGTTGTCTCCAGCGGCTATAACAATACGCTGGACGATGCTCATGCACTAGTCAAGCCGGCCGCCGCCATCTTTTTGCTGGCGCTGGACAAGCCGCCCAGTGCCTCATGGCAATTGGGCAGTAATTACTATCGCTTGAAAGTGCCGCTGGTGCAAGCAGAGGGTGACGACGCTGGCGTGGCGGCGCAAGCCCTGGCGCCGCCCGCCTTGGTGGCTGGCAACGATGGCGCGCTGGCTTACGCCTATGCGGGCGATTTGCAAGGCAATCTCTGGCGCATCGATTTTACTGGCGGGCCGCCGTGGAGCGATGGCGGGGCGCGCAAACTCATCTTTGTCGCGCGCGATGCGAAAGGAGTGCGCCAGCCTATCACCCAGCAAGTGAAAGTGGCTTATGGGCCGGGCGCCGGCTATCTGCTGCTGTTCGGTACGGGCAAGCTGGTCGAAGTCGCCGACACCTGGCCCGCTGCCCTGTCGCCGCAATCGTTATATGCCGTCCACGATGATTTGAGTGAACTGGCGCCCACGCGCAGCCGTGCCAGCCTGCAGCAGCGCAGCCTGGGCGTAGCGACGGATGCTTATGCCGTCACTGGCGCCGAGCTGCGTTACGCCGATGCGGCCACGGACGATGCGGGCGTCAGGCATGGCTGGTATCTGGATTTTAACGGCACGGCGCAGACGGGCGAGCGCAGCGTGCATAGCCCCGTGCTGGCTGCCGGCCAGGTGTTTTTCAATACCGTCTTGCCGGGACGCGATGCCTGCGCCAGGCCGGCCACAAGATTGTATGTACTCGATGTGCTCAGTGGCTTTGCGGCCGATAGCGTGGGCTTGACACAGGCGGGCGCGATCACGGGACGCCTGCTGGACGGTTTGGCGCGTGCGCCGCCGCTGGTGCTGGAAATCAAGAGCAGCGTCGGGGCGGCGGCAGCGGCCGGGCGGGCCGAGGGGCGCAAGCAATTTGCCGTGGTGCAGCCCGGCGTGCCGGGGGTTGCCGTCAAGGTGGCCAGCGCGCCGCTGCCGGCCAAACGCCTGAGTTGGCGCGAAGTGGCGAACTGGCGCGAATTGCATGAGGCTGCCAAGAAGTAGTTGTCACTATTGAAAGGGCGGGCCATGTCACGCACACTGTTTTTTTCTGCGCTCAGGCAGGGGTTCAGCCTGGTCGAAATGATGGCCGTGCTGGTGATTCTGTCGCTGTTGCTGGCGCTGGCCTTGCCCGCCTACTACGGCCATGTCGTGCGGGCCAAACGGGTGCAGGGGCAGGCAAGCTTGCTGCAATTGATGCAGCAGCAGGAACGTTACTACTCGCAAAATAATAGCTATCTGCTCTTTTCGGCAGCTTCGACGGAGCCGTCTGCCAAGCAATTCCAGTGGTGGTCTGGCGATGGTCCTGAAGGCAATGCAGGCCGCAGCGCCTATGAAATCGAGGCCGTGGCCTGCCCTGGCATGCAGATAAAGCTATGCGTCTTGCTGCGCGCCTTGCCGGGCACGCCCAGGGTGGACCAGCAATTCCATGATGCCGATTGCGGTGTGCTGAGCTTGAACAGCGCCGGTGTGCGCGGCAGCAGCGGGCCGGCCGCCCATTGCTGGCCCTAGCCAGGGTTGATGGAGGTGACTGATGTCAGGATATTTACGCTCGCGCGGGCCGGTTGGTCACACCATGCTGGAATTGCTGGCCGTGTTGTCGATCACCGGCTTGCTGGCGGCCGCTGCCTTGCCCAGCCTGCAGCAGATGCTGGAGCGCCAGCGGCTGCGGGCCGCGTCCACGGACTTGTTTTCCGCCATCGAATTGACGCGGGCGCTAGCGATGGCGCGTGGCCGGCGCGTGTTGCTGATGCCGGCCGGGCCTGGCGGCACGGATTGGCGCACGGGCTGGCTGGTGTTTATCGACCGTAATAGCAACCTGGTGTTCGATGAGGGCGACGAGCTGCTGTTACGCCAGGGGCCGCTGGCAGCGGGCATCAGCGTCCAGTTTGCTTTTACATCGGGCACGGCGCCGTTTTATATTGCCTATAATGGAGCAGGCCGCAGTTGTAGCGCCAGCAATAGCCTGGCGGCGCGCTGGGGTACGATGTCCTTGATTTCAGGAAAACAGCGACGACATATTAAAATCAATATGCTGGGCAGGGTGCGCATCTGCGACCCGCAGCAGGCGGTCAATTGCAGCGGCGTGGCGGAAAGCTAGCTGTGCAGTACCGGTCCAGTTGTTATCAGTAACCTTTTCAGCAACCTTCAAGCAAAGTAGCCTGTGGAAATACTCAATGATGTAGATGGCATGCGCCTGGCGTTGGCATGGGCGGCGCGCGGTTTGTACACGACCTCGCCCAACCCCCGTATCGGCTGCGTGATTGTCAAGGATGGCCTGGTGATCGGCGCCGGCGTGACGCAGGCGGCCGGGCATGATCATGCCGAAGTGCAAGCGCTGGCTAACGCCAGGGCGCGCGGCAACGACGTGCGTGGCGCCACGGCCTATGTCACCCTGGAGCCGTGCAACCACCATGGCCGCACGCCGCCATGTTCGGATGCGCTGGTGCGCGCCGGGCTGGGCCGTGTCGTGGCCGCCATGACGGATCCGAACCCGCTAGTGGCAGGGCAGGGCCTGGCCAAGCTGGAAGCGGCCGGCATCGCCGTCACCACGGGTGTGCTGGCAGACGAAGCGTATGAAATGAATATCGGCTTTTTCTCGCGCATGTTGCGCGGCAAACCCTGGGTGCGCATGAAAACGGCGGCCAGCCTCGACGGCATGACGGCCTTGCACAATGGCCAGAGTCAATGGATCACAGGGCCGGAAGCGCGCGCCGATGGCCATGCCTGGCGCGCGCGCGCCTGCGCCATCCTGACGGGCATCGGCACGGTCAAGGCCGACGATCCGCAATTGAATGTGCGCGCCGTGGAAACGCCGCGCCAGCCGCGCCGCATCGTGATCGACAGCCGGCTCGAGATCAGCCTCGATGCGCGCATCCTGCAAGGGGGCGGCACCTGGATCGTGGCGGCCGTGGCTAATGCTGAAAAGCAAGCGCAATTGAGCGCCCTGGGCGCGGAAATCATCCTGCTGCCGAATGCGGCCGGCAAGGTGGATTTGCCCGAACTGATGCTGGAACTGGGCCGGCGCCAGATCAATGAAGTCCATGTCGAGGCAGGCGCCAAGCTGAACGGTTCGCTGATACGCGAAGGCTGCGTCGACGAGTTGCTGGTCTACCTGGCGCCCACCGTGATCGGCGACGCCCAAGGCATGTTCAGCTTGCCCGCGCTGACGGATTTGAGCGGAAAATACGCCTTGCAATTTCACCAGGTTCAGCAGGTCGGCGCAGATGTGCGTATCCTTGCAAGATTCACCGAACGCAATTAATCACTCTTACTTTTTACAGGTTGACCATGTTTACAGGAATTGTTGCCGCAGTCGGCAAGATTGAAACCGTATTGCCGCTCGAAGGCGGCCTCGATGCAGGCGTGCGCCTGTCTATCCACGCAGGCGGCTTGCCGCTGGCCGACGTGGCGCTGGGCGATTCGATCGCCATCAATGGCGCATGCATGACGGTGGTGGAAAAGTCGGACACCAACTTTACCGTCGACGTGTCGCGCGAAAGCCTCAATTGCACCGTGGGCCTCGACACCACCACCGAAGTGAACCTGGAAAAAGCGCTCACCCTGGCCGAGCGCCTGGGCGGCCATCTGGTCTCTGGCCACGTCGATGGCCTGGGCATCGTGCGCAAGTTCGAAGCCGTGGGCGAATCGTGGGAACTGGTCATCGAAGCGCAGCAGGACCTGGCGAAATACCTGGCCCTCAAGGGTTCCGTGGTCGTCAACGGCGTGTCGCTGACCGTCAACCGCGTGGAAGACCTGGGTCCGGGCGCCGTCAACGGCTGCCGTTTCTCGATCAACCTGATTCCCCACACCATCGCCATGACGACCTTGAAACATGTAAAGGTCGAGGCGAAAGTGAACCTGGAAATCGACTTGATCGCCCGTTATGTCGAGCGCATGTTGTCTTTGGAAAAGTCCGCGGCGTAGAACACCGACAAAACCTACTGCGCGTCGGTATAGGCGGCCTGCGATGCTCACCGTACTAAAGTACGGTTGCGCTTCTTAGCCACCTCTACCTTCCGCTCGCTACGGTTTTGTTCGGTGTCTATGCGTTTGATTTCAATTCAATATCTGAGCAGCTGGATAAAACAGTAGCTTCTGATTTGGACGGAATATTTAAAATATGATATCTGAGGCCAACGATGACTGACCATTCGTTTTATACGGACGATGAGTTTTGGAAGCATCTCAAACTGTTTAATAGCTTTTTTAATTCTTATCAGTGGCAAGATACAAAGGCGGCAAAAGATCATAACGATGAGTTTGGTGATGTCGTGACCAAAAGTGAAATTTATTTCACCAGAAGTAGCTGCGAGAGCATTGAGCGGTTAAAGTTGTCTCGTCACTCAATGGAGAAAATGTTAATGTTGTTTTTTGATGGCAACAACAAGGCAGTATTGATAGCTGAACAGTTGATTAAAGATGAATTTGATCGGACTAGGGAGGCCACTGATCGTGCATTTGCAGCCCTTAAATAGGGATGCATAATAACAACCCGTGTTGAGCCAACATGGTTAGTTGTCAATGGTGCTTGCCGAGCTTCATCAGGGTGAGCATGCTAGTACGCTAAAACCCCTGACCACTGTCAGGCGTGCGTTGCTTTTTCTTCAGAGACGCATACTATGAAGCTTTCCGCAGTGGAGGGCTGTCATGGATCCGATTTCGCGCGCGACCTTGCCTAATATCATCCCGGCCACACCCAAGGTGGGGCAGGCCGGTGCGCTGGCGCCAGTGTCTCCCACTGCGGCTGCAAATATAGCAATCCCCCTGGTTTCTTCTACCCTGGTCGATATTTCGCCGTTGGGACAGTTTTTGTCTGGCGTAGCCTTGTCGCGCCGGCAGTTGCTGGCCCTGCAGGGCGCCACCGATGAGGCCAGCCAGGGCGCGGCGCCCGTCAACCGCGATGCCGATCTGGTGGCGCTGGCCCAGCAATTGACGCAATCGTTTGCCCAGCTGCAAACCAGCGGTATCGACGCCAGCCAGTTATTGACGGGCGATCCGCAAAACAACCTTGCCCAACGTTACGATTTGCTGGCTGGCGACGGCAGCACGGATACGGCGGCTGCGCTGGCCCAGGATGGTTCCTTGCTGACGCAGGCGGACCTGGCCGGCATCGGTATCGATCTGCGCAATGAACAAGTCGACGCGCCAATACTGCAGGCGGCGTATGCGGCCGACAGTGGCGCCACCTTGGACGCCTTGCAGCAGGGAACGGATGTGCTGGCCCAGGTGGGCGCCGTGCTGGCCCAGCAGCAGGGCGGGCTGGCGGCCACCACGGCGGCCGTCGAAGCGGACTTGAGCGGCGAGGCCGTGCCGGCAGTACCCTTGTCGGCAGCGCAATTGCAGGCACAAGTGCAAGCCCAGACCGATAGCCGGATTTTGAACGATGAGCAAGCCTTGCAGCAGGTGGACGCTATTACACAGCGGCAACTGGAAGTGCAGCAGCAACTGGAAACGGAAGAGCTGACCCAGGGCTTGCAGGAAGCCCAGCGGCAGCAGTTGCAGCAGGCCGGCATTGCGCAGACTCAACCGCAGGGCCAGCAGCAAGATCAGTTGCAGGCGCAGCGTATCGACAGTCAGCGTATCGATACCCAGCGTCTCGATACCGAGCGCCAGGACCAGCAGCAGGTATCGGCAAGAATGGACGAGGCACGGCTGGACGATGTGCGGCAAACCCAGTTGCAGCAGTCGCAGCTGCAACAGCAGGCGCAAGTGGCGGCCGACGAGGCGGCGCGGGCGCAGCTGGCGGCCAGCGATGCGCAAATCGCTGCCCAAGCGGCGGCCGACCGTGCGCAAGCGCTGGCCAGCCAGTTGCAATTGCAGGCCGATCAGGGATGGGCGACGACTGCGCAGGCGGAGCAGGCGCAGCAAAATGCGCAGGCGCAGCAGCTCGCCGCCCAGAACGCGGGCCAGGCCGTGCCTTTGCCCTCATCGCAAGATCCGTCCGTGGCAGCGGCCATTGCTGCTTATAACCTGAACAATGTTGCCTTGAATCCCGGCTTGATGAACCGGTCCCTGCCAGCCAGCGAGTCGCAAAAGCCGCTGGTGGCGCCCGTTGCGCCTGTAGAACCGGTCAAGCCGGTGCCGAAGATTTAAGGCAGCAGGGTCGCGTCCAGGGTGATATTGGCTTTCAGCAGTTTCGATACGGGGCAGCCGGCCTTGGCCTTGGCTGTCAATTCCGCAAATTTTGCCTGGTCGGCGCCTGGAATCTTGGCTTTCAGCACCAGGTGCACGGCCGTGATGGCAAAACCGTCGTCGGCCTTGTCGAGCGTGACTTCCGCCGTGGTGTCCATTTTTTCTGCCGTCAGGCCCGCTTCGCCGAGGATCAGCGACAAGGCCATGGTGAAGCAGCCCGCGTGGGCCGCGCCGATCAATTCTTCGGGATTGGTGCCGGGCTTGCCTTCGAAGCGGCTGGCAAAGCCGTAGGGATAGTCTTGCAATGCGCCGCTGCGGGTGCTGATGGCGCCCTTGCCATCCTTGATGCCGCCTGACCAGATGGCCGATCCATTAGTTTTCATGCTGCCGCTCCTGTGTGTGGGGTGGAAGAACAGAGGGAGATGCGGGAGAGTGCGGGGAAGCGCCGATGCTGTCTGGCAGGCCAATCTTAGGCCATTTGAGCAGACTGCGCCGCGCGGCTGGCTGGCGCAAGATCGCAGCAGTAGCATGTTGCCGGGCCGGCACGATGTTTGCGGAGGTGCGGTCTATTTCAGGTTTGCAATCGCTAAATCCTTTAAAATAGCAGGTTATAAGAAAATTCCCGGAAATGCGCGGAAGTTTCGCAGATGCTGTTCCAGTTTCAATGTCCGTTTCACTAAGAGGATCAAAGATGTCTATTTCCAGCACCGAAGAGATCGTCGCCGAATTGCGCGCCGGCCGCATGGTGATACTGGTCGATGAAGAAGACCGGGAAAATGAGGGCGATCTGGTGCTTGCCGCCGATTTCGTGACGCCTGAAGCAATCAATTTCATGATCACCCACGCGCGTGGCCTGGTCTGCCTGACCCTGACGGAAGAGCGTTGCGACGAGCTGAATCTGTCGATGATGACCTCGCGCAATGGCACCGCCTATGGCACCAACTTCACCGTCTCCATCGAGGCAGCCGAAGGCGTGACGACCGGTATTTCCGCCGCCGACCGCGCCAAGACCATCGAAGTGGCCGTTGCCAAGGGCACGCAGCCTAGCGATATCGTCCAGCCTGGCCATATCTTCCCTTTGAAAGCGCAAAAGGGCGGCGTGCTGATGCGCGCAGGCCATACCGAAGCCGGTTGCGACCTGACGGCCATGGCCGGCCTGACGCCCGCTTCCGTGATTTGCGAAATCATGAAGGACGACGGCACCATGGCGCGCCTGCCAGACTTGCTGGTGTTTGCCGAGCAACATGGCTTGAAGATCGGCACGATTGCCGACCTGATCCATTACCGCAGCCAGACCGAGTCGCTGGTCGAGCGTGTTGCCGAGCGCACCTTGCGCACGGCCCATGGCGATTTCCGTTTGATCGCCTTCCGCGACAAGCCTAGCGCCTCGGCCCATCTGGCGCTGGTGCATGGCGATCTGGCCCCTGGCCTGGAAGCGCTGGTGCGCGTGCATCAGCCGGTTTCCCTGCTGGACGTGCTGGAAAGCGAAGCGACCACCCACTCGTGGACGGTGGCAGCCTCGCTGGCAGCGATCAAAAAAGCCGAGCGCGGCGTGATGGTGCTGTTGAACTGCGGCGAAACGTCGGGCGAGCTGTTTGCCCAGTTCACCGCACTCGATACGCCGCAAGCCAAGCCGAAAGGCCGCGCGGCCAGCATGGACCTGCGCAGCTACGGCATCGGCGCGCAAATCCTGCGCGACCTGGGCGTGAGCAAGATGCAATTGCTGGCCAGCCCGCGCAAGATGCCGTCGATGGTCGGTTTTGACCTGGAAGTGACGGGTTTTCAGTGCCATCCGGGCCAGCAGTAAACAATAGTAGTAACGAATACAATTGATGCAATACAGTGCCAGGCACAGCCGGCGCTGATCACCAGATAAGAGGATCATCATGACTGTAGGAACATATGAAACCAATTTTGCCGGCGAAGGTTTGCGCGTCGGTATCGTCCAGGCACGATTCAATGAAATCGTCGGTGGTGGCTTGCTGTCGGCATGCCTGGGTGAGTTGAGCAAGCTGGGCGTGGCCGATGAAGATATCCTGCACGTGACCGTGCCGGGCGCCCTTGAAATCCCACTGATTCTGCAAAAAATGGCAGAAACCGAGCAATTCGACGCCCTGATCGCACTGGGCGCCGTGATTCGCGGTGAAACCTACCACTTTGAGCTGGTATCGAATGAATCCGGTGCGGGCATTACCCGTGTCGGCCTCGATTACGGCATCCCGATCGCCAACGCCGTGTTGACGACCGAAAACGACGAGCAAGCGGAAGTGCGCATGCTGGTCAAGGGTGCGGAAGCAGCCCGCGTGGCAGTGGAAATGGCCAATCTGGCGCAAGCGCTAGAAGAGTTGCAAGACGTCGACGAAGATTAAGCGCGTGTGATAAGCACGCCATGGCTGCGTTGCAAGGTCTCGCCGTACAATCGTACTGTCTTCGACCTTGCGCCTTGCCCTGACATGCTTCTCACGCCCGCTTGAGTTGTTGGCGACGGGTAAGTTTTAACAATATCGTGGCCAATCTCGTCGGCATATGTAGTGAACAAGTAATTAAGAACAGGTAACAACATGACTGAGAAAAATTTGCTCGCCAACCCCAGCAAGAACCGCACGCCGCGTCACCGCGCGCGCGAGTTTGCGCTGCAGGGGCTGTACCAGTGGCTGCTGAACAATGAGGACGCGACCACGGTCGTCAATCATATCCGCGCCGCACATGGCTTCGACAAGGCGGACGGCGATCATTTCACGGTGCTGCTGTACGGCGCCATCAAGGATTCGCTGGCGCTGCGTGCCAGCGTGGCCCCATTGATCGACCGCGATATCGCTGAACTGTCGCCGATCGAACACGGCATCTTGCTGATCGGCGCTTACGAGCTGAAAAACAACGTGGAAATTCCTTACCGCGTCGTCATCAACGAAGCGGTCGAACTGGCCAAATCGTTTGGCGGTATCGACGGTCACAAATATGTGAACGGCGTACTGGACAAGCTGGCCGTGACGTTCCGCGAAGAAGAAGTCAGCGCCAACAAGCGCAAGTAAGCAGAAGTAAATACGCCTGCGCTGCTCATCGCGCAGGCGAGAAAAAAGCCACCGGCACGCAAGTGCCCGGTGGCTTTTTTACTGAACGCCCCTGTGAGGGCTTTTAAAGGGTCACAGGCCGGCGATACTGTTACTAGGCATAACTTTGATGGTCAGCGAGCCGGTGTCCTTGGCTGGCATGATGACCGGCGCTGGCGCGTTCGCCGCCATCACCGAACCATTGGTCGGCACGCGCTGGCCAGTCGAGACCTGTTTCAGGCGGCGGTATTCAGCCAGCACGCGCGAGCCGTAGCCCGAATCGGTGGCAAAGCCTGCTGCGCCCACATAGGTTTTCAGGCCGGCTTCCACCGAACCGCCACGCGTCACATAGTCTTTCAGGATCAGCGAGCCCACACGGATGTTGGCCACTGGATTCAAGGCTGCTTGTACGCCGCCCATGTCCTGGAATTTTTCGTGGTGTATTTTCGACATCACCTGCATCAGGCCTTGTGCGCCGACCGGGCTTTCCGCGAACGGATTCAAGCCCGATTCGATGGCCATCACGGCCAGGATCAGCAGCGGGTCGAGTTTGATTTCACGCGCCGTCAGATAGGCCGTCGAGACCAGCATATTGGTGGCGTCGTTGGCGACACGGTAACGTTTCGACAACCAGGTCGTGACCCATTGCTGTTGGCGTTGCGTGCCCAGCAAGGCTTTTTCTTCCTTGCTCAGCGGCGCTTCGTTGGCGGCGGTCTGGACGGAAGCAGGCGCTTCCATCAGTGCCGACAAATGCGGCGCTTCAACGGCCTGTGCTTCTGCCATCGGCAGCGGAAACAGGCTGTGCGTCAGTTGCTTACCCAGGTCAGGGCGGAACATCAGCAGGGCGATCAGTGCAAGTGCGGAAATACCGAAAACTGTCAATGTATGTTGTGCCGTGGCTAATACGCCACGCGCTGAAATGGCCTTTGCGCGCGCAAGCAATTGCGCTAACGCTGGCTGGCCCGCCACGGTTGAAGCATCAAACGACGCTTCGGTGCTGCGATGAGTCATAGAGTTCCCCTGAAATGTCGCGTCAACAGGCAGTCCCTCCGCGGTCTCGCGGTACGGTACTGCCAATGCCGTGCATCAGAAATATCACCGTCTGTCGCCGCGTGTAGGGTGCGCGCGAGAGACGCCGTCATTGTTTGCTTGAGCTGATCGGTCCCTGTGGTATTGGATCAGTTGCAATACAACTTCTTACCGGGGGTAAGGCAGACGCCTTTTGAAAACACTCCTTAAAATGTCATGTGGAGCCCCGACTCCGTGAATGAATGAGAGACGCTAAAATCAAGCCCTGGGCCGGCGTCCTCTTCAAGTTGGGCGAATTGTAGAAGCCGTTTTATATCAAGTCAATACTAACGAATCGATTCTTTATTACTTTTATGTCTTACTTTTTCTCTTGCATTGTGCCAAAAGCCAATAAAATCAATTACTTGGCATAGATCCTTCAGCAACGGCGTCCGACGTCAAAAAAAATTAAAAACACATGAAATATTCAGATTTGCGAGATTTTATTTCTCAACTGCAAGAAATGGGTGAACTTAAGACCATTTCCACCCCTATTTCACCCTATTTGGAGATGACGGAGGTCTGCGACCGCACTTTGCGGGCTGGCGGACCGGCCTTGCTGTTCCAGAATCCGACCGGCCACAACATCCCCGTGCTGGGCAATCTGTTCGGCACGACGCGCAGGGTCGCGCTGGGCATGGGCGCCGAAGATGTCAGCGAGCTGCGCAAGATCGGTCACGTGCTGGCGCGCCTGAAGGAGCCGGAGCCGCCCAAGGATTTCAAGGATTTGCTGGGCCTGGGTTCGCTGGTCAAAGCCGTCTGGGATATGTCGCCCAAGGAACTGCGCGGCGCCAAATGCCAGGAAATCGTCTGGGAAGGCAATGATGTGGACCTGGCGCGCCTGCCTATCCAGCATTGCTGGCCGGGTGATATCGCCCCACTGATTACCTGGGGCCTGGTAATTACCAAGGGCCCGAACAAGAAGCGCCAGAACCTGGGCATTTATCGTCAACAAGTATTGGGCCGCAACAAGGTCATCATGCGCTGGCTGGCGCACCGGGGCGGGGCGCTGGACTTCCGCGAGCACGCGATCCAGAACAAGGGCAAGCCGTATCCGATCGCCGTTGCGCTGGGCGCCGATCCCGCTACTATATTAGGGGCCGTCACGCCGGTGCCGGACAGCCTGTCCGAATACCAGTTCGCCGGCTTGCTGCGCGGCAGCCGCACCGAGCTGGTGAAGGCCATCGGCAGCGAGCTGCGCGTGCCCGCGTCCGCTGAAATCGTGCTCGAAGGCCATATCTATCCTGACGAAAACCATCCTAGCGGCTATGAACATGCGCTTGAAGGCCCGTACGGCGACCATACCGGCTATTACAATGAGCAGGACAGCTTCCCGGTATTTACCATCGACCGCATCACCATGCGCCGCGATCCGATTTACCACTCTACGTATACAGGCAAACCGCCCGATGAGCCGGCCGTGCTGGGCCTGGCGCTGAACGAAGTGTTCGTGCCGCTGCTGCAAAAGCAGTTCAGCGAGATTACGGATTTTTATCTGCCACCCGAAGGCTGCAGCTACCGCATGGCCGTGGTGCAGATCAAGAAGCAGTACGCGGGCCACGCCAAGCGCGTGATGTTCGGTGTGTGGAGTTTCTTGCGCCAGTTCATGTATACCAAGTTCATCGTGGTGGTCGATGAAGACGTCAATATCCGCGACTGGAAAGAAGTCATCTGGGCCATCACCACGCGAGTCGACCCGATCCGCGATACCACCCTGGTCGATAACACGCCGATCGATTACCTGGACTTTGCTTCGCCGATCAGCGGCCTGGGCAGCAAGATGGGTATCGACGCCACCAATAAATGGCCGGGCGAAACCACGCGCGAGTGGGGCACGACGATTGCCATGACGCCGGAAGTGAAGGCGCGGGTCGATACCATCTGGCAAGAGCTGGGCTTGTAGCAGGGCTTGTCGTCTCGCGCATATGCGGACTTCCCGTATTGGTTTTTAATTAAATTCCTGCCAAAATCATGCCCTACGGCAATATTTTTTGCCGTCGGGTGGATAAAAACCTTCCACCAGCAAGCAAGCTGCCCAGGACTGGCCCATGCGATGGGCCTGCGGGCGCTGCCTTTTCCCTATTGAGCAGGCTACTACTGCATGCCAACTGGCGTGCCTAGTCTTGACATGTCAGCGTCGCTGGAGCGGCCCTGAGGCATGTGCACGCCCTCATGATCTGTCGTTGAATGGAATTGTACGCATGAAAAATTTGAAAATCGGTACCCGGCTTGCCGTGGGCTACGCTGTGGTCTTGTTATTGCTGGCGGCGCTGGTCGTGATTGGCCTCATGCGTTTGCAAGCGGCCAGCGATATGACCTCAAACATGGTGCATGGCACGGTCAGGAACCAGCGTCTGGTGGCGGAATGGGCGCAGCTGATACAGGTCAATGTGACGCGCACGGAAGCGATGTGGAAAGCCGCCGATCCTGCCGACCAGCAAAAGTTCGCGCAACAGATCGAGCAAGCCTTGCCGCGCCTGGCGCAATTGCAAGAGCAGATAGGCGCCGACCTGATCCATCTCGATGCGCGGGCCGCCTACGCCGAGGTGGTCAGCCGCCGCAGCGCTTTTACGGCCGCGCGCGAGGCCTTGACCAAGACCGTGCATGCCGGTGACCGTGAGCTGGGGCGGCAGATTTTTGATGGCAGCTTCATGCCGAGCGCACTCGTGTATCTGGACTCCATCAAAAAGTTATCTGAAGTGCAAATTCATGCGGCCGATGAGGTTGCCGATGGCGTGCTGGCCTCATATCAGGGCACGCGTTTCACCTTGCTGGCGCTGGGCTTGCTGGCCCTGGCCATGGGCATCGCCTTTGCCATCTGGATCACGCGTTCGATTACCGGGCCGCTGGCGCGCGCCGTCAAGGTGGCGGAAACGGTGTCGTCGGGTGACTTGAGCAGCCAGATAGATGTCGATAGCCGCGATGAAACCGGGCAATTGATGCACGCGCTGAAAGTCATGAACGATAGCCTGGCCAATATCGTGGGCGAAGTGCGGGTGGGCACGGACAATATCGCTACCGCTTCCGGCGAAATTGCCGCTGGTAACCAGGATTTGTCTGCGCGCACGGAACAGCAAGCCAGTTCGCTGGAAGAGACGGCTTCGTCCATGGAAGAGCTGACCTCGACCGTACGGCAAAACGTCGACAATGCGCGCAAGGCTAGGAAGCTGGCGGGCGACGCGGCCCAGATCGCCAGCCAGGGCGGTGCGATCTCGGCGCAAGTGATAGCGACCATGAATTCGATCAATGATTCCTCGCGCAAGATCGTCGACATCATCGGCGTGATCGATGGCCTGGCCTTCCAGACCAATATCCTGGCTTTGAATGCGGCGGTCGAGGCGGCGCGCGCCGGTGAGCAGGGGCGCGGCTTTGCCGTGGTCGCCACCGAAGTGCGCAGCCTGGCGCAACGCTCGTCGGCGGCCGCCAAGGAAATCAAGGGCTTGATCGATGACTCGGTGGCGCGGGTCGATGCCGGTTCCATCCTGGTCAACAAGGCGGGCTCTACGATGCAAGACATCGTGCAGAGCATTACTTTCGTTACCGATATCATGGGTGAAATTAACGATGCCAGCGAAGAACAAAGCGCGGGCATCGAACAAGTCAATCAAGCGATCCATGAGATGGATCAAGTGACCCAGCAAAATGCGGCGCTGGTGGAAGAAGCGTCGGCGGCGGCCGAGGCGATGCAAACGCAGGCGGACCAGCTGGCGCAGGTGGTCAGCGTGTTCAGGCTGGGTGGTGTGCAGGCGCGGCAGCGGATAACGCAGCCGCAGCCGCAGCCGCAGCCGCAGCCGCTGGCTCGGGCGCTGCCAGTGAAGGCGGCTGTGACGGGGCTGAGTGAATGGGAAACATTCTAAGCCCACAGGCTAGCCTGAATCGGTTATAATTACTCCCGGCGGGCCCCTGCGCATCGTGGCATGGCTAACCTGGTCAGGTCGGGAACGAAGCAGCCACGGCTATTAACCATGAGTGCCGCAGATCAGGCTCGCCTCCTTCGGGAAACAATAAAAAAGCTGCCATTGGCAGCTTTTGTTTTTTCTGCGCCGTTTTTCCATTCCCCTTTACGTCACTCATCGCTGATTCCGCTTCATACTTGCATACTCTTGTTGCATGGTTGGGCAGTCACATACAGCGTCAGCCTGTCGCGCTCGGCCGCGGGTCGGAATAACAGGGAAAACATAGGGTAGGAAAGGACGAGTTTTTTCATTTTTGTTCATTCAGTGAAAGGCAAAATTGCTAGCCATGCCTATCGTTTTAGCTAATCCCCGCGCAGCTTGTTACAATTCTCCTTTTGGAATCTCCCGGTCGCCTCCTGGCTGTCTCTTTTTTGCATCTGGCCTTGTTCTCGCGGGCTGGTGCAGCCGAGGCCCTTCGCACCTGTTATCTACGGTAAAATCTCAGCATGTCCTATCAAGTCCTCGCCCGTAAATACCGCCCCAAGAACTTCGAGACCCTCGTCGGCCAGGAGCACGTCGTGCGCGCGCTCACGCATGCGCTGCATAGCGGCCGTTTGCACCACGCCTATCTGTTCACGGGGACGCGCGGCGTCGGCAAGACGACCTTGTCGCGCATCCTGGCCAAATCGCTCAATTGCATCGGTCCCGACGGCACGGGCGGCATCACGGCCCAGCCTTGCGGCGTGTGCGAAGCGTGCACGGCCATCGATGCGGGACGCTTTGTCGACTATATCGAGATGGATGCGGCCTCGAACCGCGGCGTCGATGAAATGGCGCAGTTGCTGGAACAGGCCGTGTATGCACCGAGCAATGCGCGCTTCAAGGTCTATATGATCGATGAGGTGCACATGCTGACCAACCACGCCTTCAACTCCATGCTGAAGACGCTGGAAGAGCCGCCCGAGCACGTGAAATTCATTTTGGCGACGACGGACCCGCAAAAGATTCCCGTCACCGTGCTGTCGCGCTGCCTGCAGTTCAACCTCAAGCAGATGCCGCCTGGCCACATCATCAGCCACCTGGACAATATCCTGGGCCAAGAGGGGATTACCTTTGAACAGCCGGCCTTGCGCCTGCTGGCCCAGGGCGCCCACGGTTCCATGCGCGACGCCTTATCCTTGACGGACCAGGCGATTGCCTATGCGGCCGGTGAAGTGACGCTCGATGCCGTGCAAGGCATGCTCGGCGCGCTCGATCAATCGTATCTGGTGCGTCTGCTCGATGCACTGGCGAAACAGGATGGCGCCGATCTGCTGGCCGTGGCCGATGAAATGGCCTCGCGCAGCCTGTCGTACAACGGCGCCCTGCAAGACCTGGGCACCTTGCTGCACCGTATTGCGCTGGCGCAAACCGTGCCCGCCGCCGTGCCGCAGGACTTGCCGGAATACGCCGACATCGTGCGCCTGGCCGCTGCTTTCGATGCGGAAGAAGTACAGTTGTTTTACCAGATCGCCGTGCACGGCCGCAATGAACTGGGCCTGGCGCCCGACGAATACGCGGGCTTTTCCATGACCTTGCTGCGCATGCTGGCCTTTCGGCCCGGCATAGGCGGCGCCGAGGGTGTGCCGGCCGCCGCGCCGGCTTTTTCATCCACCCCTGCACCGGGCAACCGTCCTGCCGCCGCTGCCGCGCGTGCCGCCAGTGCGCCGCCGCCAGCGCGCGCCGCCGTGAATCAGGCCGCCAGCCATGCCGCTGTGATTCCACAGCCGGTGGTGGCTGCAGCTGCCAGCGTGGTCCGCGCTGAAGCGCCGCCGCCAGCGGCAGCGCCTGCAACTCCAGCCGCGCCTCTCAGTTCTGCCCGTGCTGCCATCAATGCGGCGCTGGAAGCGGCCCGTGCCGCCTCGAAAGGCCGTCCTGGCAGCGCCCCATCGGCGCCATCGTCCGCACCGAAGGCGGCTGCGCCCGAGCCGGTAGCACCTGCCGCAGCGCTTGCTGCAGCACCGGCGGCACCCGTTGCGCCGCCACCGGTCGCCGCCAAGGCGCCAGCGCCGTGGGACGATGCACCGACGCAAACGCCAGCAGTGGCTGCACCTGCACCGCAGCGCCAGGCGCCGCCACCCAAGCCAGCGGAACCTGACGACGACTTGCCGCCCTGGGTCACCGAATTTTCCGACGATAGCGCATCAAGCGCCGTGCAAAGCCATGCACCGCAACACCATGCACCGGCCGAACAGCCTGCCGTGGTGATGCCGCAGCGCGCCGCCAAGCAGGCTGCGCCCAGCGCACCGTATGTGATCACGCCCGTGCCCGGCCTGGACTGGGACGGCAACTGGCCCGCAGTGGCGGCCGTGCTGCCCCTGCGCGGGGTGGCCCAGCAACTGGCCGTGCAGGCCGAGCTGATCGAATGCCTGCACGATGGCCACAGCACCACTTTCCGCTTGCGCGTGCCGATCGACACCTGGCGCAGCCCGGCCAATGTGGAAAAACTGGCGACGGCGCTCACCGAGCGTTTCGGTCGCAAGGTCGGCGTCGATACGGAACTGGGCGCCGTCTGGTACACGGCCAGCGCCGAAGCGCAGGCCCACCGCGAAGCTTGCCAGCTGCAGGCCGAGGAGACCATCGCCAGCGACCCCTTTGTACTCGATATGAAGCGGGCATTCGACGCCTTCGTGGTGCCGGGCACGATTACGCCAGCGCCGGCGGGCGCTGTGGCACCAACCCTGCATTAATTTATTACATTCTTTTTGAACTGATATGGAGTACTTCTTATGATGAAAAATCAACTGGCTGGCCTGATGAAGCAGGCGCAAGCAATGCAAGACAATATGAAAAAAGCCCAGGACCAACTGGCGCAGGTGGAAGTGGAAGGCCAGTCCGGCGCCGGCCTGGTGAAAATCGTCATGACCTGCAAAAACGATGTGAAACGCGTTTCCATCGATCCATCCTTGCTGGCTGATGACAAGGACATGCTGGAAGACCTGGTCGCCGCCGCCTTCAACGACGCCGTGCGCAAGGCTGAAGCCACCTCTGCCGAAAAAATGGCAGGCTTGACCGGTGGCATGAATTTGCCAGCTGGCTTCAAAATGCCATTCTGATGATAGAGCGCATGCGTCCGTTCAGCGCGACTGGAGCCGCTTGATCCATGTCCAAGTCGCTTGAATTCTTGACCGAGGCGCTGCGGCGCCTGCCCGGCGTCGGCCCCAAGTCGGCGCAGCGCATGGCATTTCATTTGTTGCAGCACGACCGGGAAGGCGCGGCCATGCTGTCGCGCGCCCTGTTCCAGGCCGTTGATGCCGTGCATCACTGCGGCCTGTGCAACACCTTTACCGAACACGAAGTGTGCGAGACCTGTCTCGACGAAGAGCGCGACAAGCGCTTGCTATGCGTGGTGGAAACCCCGGCCGACCAGCTGATGATAGAGCAGACGCTGACCTACAAGGGCCTGTATTTCGTGCTGATGGGGCGCTTGTCGCCACTCGACGGCATCGGTCCGAAAGATATCCACCTCGAAAAATTACTCAACCGCGCCAACGATGGCGTGGTCGGCGAAGTGGTGCTGGCCACCAACTTTACCAATGAAGGCGAAGCGACCGCCCATTACATCAGCGAAATGCTCAAGGCGCGCGGCTTGCGCGTGAGCCGCCTGGCGCGCGGCGTGCCGGTGGGCGGCGAACTGGAATACGTGGACGCAGGCACGATAGCCCGCGCCATGCTCGACCGCAGGGCAACCTGAGCACAACATGACAGAATCCTCCGCGAACGCTGGTCCCTTGACGGGCATCAAAGTCCTGGAACTGGGCACCCTGATCGCGGGGCCGTTCTGCGCCCGCATGCTGGCCGAATTCGGCGCCGACGTGATCAAGATCGAGTCGCCCGATGGCGGCGACCCCATCCGCACCTGGCGCGTGCTGAAAGATGGCACCTCGCTATGGTGGTCGGTGCAGGCGCGCAACAAGAAGAGCCTGACCCTGAACCTGAAGTCCGGGCAGGGCCGGGCCATCGCCCGCCAGCTGGCGCTGGAAGCAGACATCATCATCGAGAACTACCGCCCCGGCGTGCTGGAAAAGTGGGATCTCGGCTATGAACAGCTGAAGCAGATCAAACCTTCGCTGATCATGGTGCGCCTGTCCGGCTTTGGCCAGACGGGCCCGATGAAAGACTTGCCGGGCTTTGGCGCCATCGGCGAGTCGATGGGCGGCTTGCGTTATGTGTCCGGCTTTGCCGACCGTCCACCGGTGCGCGTGGGCGTGTCCATCGGCGACTCGGTGGCGGCGTTGCACGGCGTGATCGGCGCCATGATGGCCTTGCGCCACCGCGATGTGACCGGCGGGGTGGCCTCCGGGGTAGGGCAGATGGTCGACGTGGCCCTGTATGAATCCGTGTTCAACCTGATGGAGTCGCTGGTGCCCGAATACGACCAGGCGGGCGTGGTGCGCGAGCGCACGGGCGGTTCCCTGCCCGGCATCGTGCCCTCGAATACCTACACCACCGGCGATGGCGAAAACATCGTGATCGCCGGTAATGGCGACGCCATCTTCAAGCGTTTGATGCTGGCCATGGGCCGCATCGACATGGCCGGCGACCCGCAACTGGCCCGCAACGATGGCCGGGTGGCCCGCACGCAAGAGATCGATGATGCTATCGGCGCCTGGTGCGCCACGCACACTATCGATAGCGCCCTGGCCGTGCTGAAGGCGGCCGACGTTCCTGCCGGTAAAATTTACTCGGTGCGCGACATGATGAGCGACCCGCAGTTTCTCGCCAGGGAGATGTTTGAACAGCACCAGTTTGCCGATGGCACGCCCGTGAAATTGCCGGCCATCAGCCCGAAACTGTCGGCCACGCCGGGCAAGACCCAGTGGCTGGGCCCGGAGCTGGGCCAGCATAATGATGAAGTATTGGCCTCGCTGGGCTTTGATGCGGCGGCGATTGCGCAGTTAAAAGCCGATGGCGTTGTGTAGCAGGCTAGCCTGTCTGGCCAGCATGGCCGTGATCGTATCGTGCGGTGAAGGGTGGCCCAGGAAATAACCCTGGGCCATGTCGCAGCCATATTCTTGCAGCATCAGCAACTGTTCTGCTGTTTCCACGCCCTCGGCCACCACCACCATCTTCAAACCATGCGCCATGGCGATGATGGCGCGCGTGATGGCGGCGTTTTCCGTATCCTGCGGTAAGCCGGCAATAAAACTCTTGTCGATCTTCAAGGCCCGCACATCAAAACGTTTTAAATAATTCATCGACGAATAGCCCGTGCCGAAGTCGTCGATGGACAGATAGACGCCGATGCTGCGCAATTGCTCCAGGGTCACCATGGTGGCGCGCGCATCGTCCATCAAAGTGCCTTCCGTCAATTCCAGTTCCAGCAGGCGCGCGTCCAGGCCCGTATCGGCCAGTACCGATAGCACGATTTGCGTCAGGTTTTCATCCTTGAATTGCTTGGCCGACAGATTGACGGCCATGCGGATGGTCTGGCCGCCTTCGCTTTGCCAGGCCCTGGCCTGCTTGCAGGCCGTGCGCAGCACCCATTCGCCGATGGGCACGATCAGCCCGGTTTCCTCGGCCAGCGGAATGAATTCGGTAGGGGAAATAATGCCCCGTTCCGGATGGCGCCAGCGCACCAGCGCTTCCACCCCCACGATCTGCGCGCTGGGCACGTCGATCTGCGGCTGGTACAGCAAATACAGCTCATTGTTTTGCAGCGCCTTGCGCAAACCCACTTCCATCTTGACGTGGCTCATGATTTCCATCGTCAAGGATGAGCTGTACAGCTTGGCGTTATTCTTGCCGCAATTCTTGGCGTGGTACATGGCCGTGTCCGCGTATTTCAGCAGCGAATTGCAATCCTCGCCATCTTCCGGATACAGCGAGATGCCGATGCTGGCCGTGACGAAAATCTCGTGCGCGTCGATCATGAACGGGCGGCGCATGGCTTCCTTCACCCGGTGCGCCACATTGAGCGCGTCTTCCACCCGTTCCAGGTCGGGGATCAGGATGGTGAATTCGTCGCCGCCCAGGCGCGCCAGGTTGCTGGCTGTCTGGGTAGTGTCGAGTGCATGTTCGGCGCGCAGCACCACGTCGCTGGGACGCACGGTGTCGCGCAGACGCTCCGATACCATCTTGAGTAAATGGTCGCCCACGTCATGGCCCAGGGTGTCGTTGACGCGCTTGAAGGCGTCCAGGTCCATGAACAGCACGGCAAATTTCTTGCCGTGTTCGCGCGAGTGGGCCAGTTCGCGTTCCAGGGTTTCCAAAAAGGCCTGGCGGTTCGGGATGCCCGTCAGGCTGTCGCAGTAGGCCAGGCGGCGTATCTGTTCTTCGGTACGCTTGCGTTCGCTGATATCGCGCACCAGGCCCAGCACTTCATCGGCGCCCGTGCTGACCAGGCGCGCCTCGAAGTGGCGCGTGGTGTTCTCGTGCGTGAGCGTGTAGTCGAGCGAGGCGATATGCTGGGTGGACAGCACGGCGCGCATCTGCTCGAGCAGGCGCGCGGCGATCTCGGGCGGCAGCACTTCGCTGATATGCGAGCCCACGCAATCGTCGATTGAAAAGCCGGCGCTGGCGTCCGGACCCTGTTCGTAATCGAGATAAAAGCCATCGCGGTTCAAGCGGAAAAACGTGTCGGGGATGGCCGCCAGCACGGCGCGGTTGTGGGCGTCGGCGATGCGCAGGCGGGCGATGGCGTCGCTGGCGCGCAGCACGTACAGCACGCGGTGGCCAAGTAGCGGCCAGTTGATCGGCTTGGAAATGAAATCGGTGGCGCCCACTTCGTAGGCGCGCGTGACGGAGGCCAGTTCATCGCCGCCGGTGACCATGATGATGGGCACGCTGCCACTGGCCTGCGATTCCTGGCGGCGGATTTCGCGGCACACGGCAAAGCCGTCCAGGGCCGGCATGTCAACGTCGAGCATGACCAGGTCCGGCCCGCTGTGCTTGTAGCAAGCCAGCGCCTGCACGCCATCTTCCGCTTCGATCACGTCCAGGCCCACCTGGGTCAGCATTTGCCGCATCAGCAAACGCATCACGGGATCGTCATCGGCCACCAGCACCAGGCCGCGTTTGGATGAGGAGGGCGCTGTCATGTCAGTGTTCCTTTACCAGTATGGCGCTCAGCGATTCGCACACGGCGAGGAATTCCTGTTCCATGTCCTGCAGCATGCCGGCTGCGCCTTGGGTGCTGCCGGCGCGGCCCAGTTTTTCCATCTCCTTGCATAATTGCGCCAGCGCGTCGGCGCCCACATTGGCGCTGCTCGACTTCAGGCTGTGCGCCGCCTTGCGGATGGCTTCCGGGTTCGGCACGGCGATGGCGGTGCGCATGAGCTGCAACTGACGCGGCGTGTCGCCCTCGAAGGCCAGGATCACGCGCTCGAGCAAAGCATCCCCATCGGTACTCGACAGCGCGCGGATATTGTCCAGTGCAAGCCGGTTCAATGGGGCTGCCACCATGCTGGGGGGCGGTGGCGGCAGGATTTCTGCCGTTTCCGTGTGATGCACGGTGGCCGCACGCGGCAGGGTGATCCAGCGGGCGATGGTGTGGCCCAGGTCCTGCTGCGTGAACGGTTTGCTCAAATAATCATCCATGCCGGCCGCCAGGCACGATTCGCGGTCGCCCTGCAAGGCGTTGGCCGTAATGGCCACGATGGGCAGCACGCGGGCGTGGCCGCATTGCTGTTCGTGGCGGCGGATTTCCGTGGTGGCGGCAAAGCCATCCATCACGGGCATCTGGCAATCCATCAGCACCAGGTCGAAATCCTCGGCTTGGGCCGCATGCAGCGCTTCCTTGCCATTGCTGGCGCAGACCACGTCCAGGCCCAGGTTATCGAGCATGGCGCGCGCCACTTCCACGTTGACTGGGTTGTCTTCGGCCAGCAGCACGCGGCGGCGCTGGCGCCTGGCCACCTGGCGCGGCGCATGGGGCGCATGGGGACGTATGCTCTCGCTGAGGCGCTGCGGCGTGACCAGGCAATCGAACAGATCGCAATCGCGGGCAGGCTTGATCAGCTGGTAGGCCACGCCCGCTTCACGCCGCTGCACCGGATCGGCGGCCGCCTGTTCGGTGCTCAGCAACAGCAGCTTGAGGTCGGCCAGCAGCGGATCGCTCTTGATGGTGGCCGACAAGGCCAGCCCGCTGGTGCGCGGCAAGTCCATATCGAGCAGGGCGACCGAATACGGCGTGCCCGCCACGGCAGCGGCACGCAGCTTGCCCAGGCAGTCGCTGGCCGAGACGGCGCTGTCGCTGACGATGTGCCAGCTGGCCAGCTGCCGTTCCAGCTCGGCGCGGGTGGCGGGTGTGTGGTCGACAATCAAGGCGCGTAACCCTCGCGTGGTTTTCAGATTGAAAGACGGGTCGTCGCTGTCGACTCTCCGCTTATCGAAATTTACTGTGAACCAGAAGATGGAACCTTGCGTTAAAGCATTGTCAACGCCGATTTTCCCGCCCATCAGTTCGACCAGCTGCTTGGAAATCGTCAAGCCCAGGCCGGTGCCGCCATGCTTGCGCGTGGTCGAACCGTCTGCCTGCGAGAACGACTCGAAGATGCGCGTCTGCGCCTCGCTGGACACGCCGATGCCCGTATCCTGCACTTCGAAGCGCAAGCCCACGCTGGGGCCGTCTTCGCGGCACACGGTCACCTTCACCGTTACCTTGCCTGTTTCCGTGAATTTGATGGCGTTGCCCAGCAGATTGACGATGATCTGGCGCAAGCGGTTCGGGTCGCCGCAAATGGCAATCGGGATATCGTTGGCGATATCGAATTCCAGGCAGATATCTTTCGCCGCGGCCTGTGGCGCAAACACGTGTTCTATATCGTCGAGCAATTCGCGGAAATTGAAGCGTATGTATTCGACGCTGAGTTTGCCTGCCTCGATCTTGGAAAAATCCAGGATATCGTTGATGATCACCAGCAAATTCTGCCCCGAGCGCTGCACCATGCTGGTGTAATGGCGCTGCTGCGGCGTGAGATTGCTGGCCAGCAGCAATTCCGTCATGCCCAGCACGCCATTCATGGGCGTGCGGATTTCATGGCTCATGGTGGCGAGAAAGGCGCTTTTCGCCTGGCTGGCCGCTTCGGCCGCATCCTTGGCTTTTTCCAGCTGTTCCGTGCGCACACTGACTTGCCGTTCCAGCTGGTCGCGGTAATTGGCCAGGGTGGCGTCGCGGCCATCGATCTGCGCCAGCATGTCATTGAAACTGTCGATCAGCACGCCAAGCTCGTCGCTGCGATGGTGGGTGATGCGGTGGCTGTAGGTCTGGCTGCTGGAAACTTTTTTTGCTGTATTGATCAGCTTGGTAATCGGTTCCGCAATCACGCCCTTGAAGCGTCCGGCCAGGAACACGGCCACCAGAAAGGAGAGCAGGGTGGCGCCGCTGATGGAGCCCAGATGGCGGGCGATATCGCGCCACATATGGTTCAGGTCCGCCTCGATCATCACGGCGCCGATGATGGTGGGGCCATCGAACACGGGGCGATACAGGCGCATCGATGGCGACAAGGCGCCGCCCGCACCTTGCGTTACCGGTTCTTGCGCCATGTCGGCCAGCAGGGCCGGGTCCATGTCTTCCGGCGTGGCACGTTCCGGCGGCTGCGTGGCAGAGCGGTAGATGGCAAACAGGCGTCCGCCACGGTCGAACAGCGCTGCCTGGGCGACTTCCTCGCGCACCTGCAGGGCAGCGAGCACCTGTTCCGCCTGGGCAGGCTTGCCAGCTTGCATGGGCGCTACGCTGGCGGCCGCAATCACGCCGGCCAGCGCCAGCAATTGCCGGCTTTCGTCATCCTTGTGGCTGATCACCGAAGTGGCCACAAAGGCCACGAACACCAGCAACAAGGCGCAGCCCGAAGACAGCACCGAAATCATGGTCAGTTTCTGGCTGATACTGGAGCGGTGAAAATTGAACATGAAATGGCGATGCTCCGGTTAGACGGATTGCTGTTTTTTAATTAATTCCCATTGGAAAAATATAAGCGTGAAGAAACACCATGATGTTGATATGGGTCTAAGGCAGGAAAGGGGAGGGGAACTAAATGGAGGGGTCGGACCCTGCCGGGTCCGACCCCAGCTGTTGCTATTGGGGTGGGCGTTACCTTTAACCCGGGAAAGGCTGGGGTACGACCCGAAGGGTCGGACCCCGCAGTCAGCAGCCGCAGTCAGCAACACCCGCCACGCTTGCCGGCGCCACCGTAGCGTGCTTCCTGGCGTTCGCGGAAAAACTCTTCATACGTCATCATCGGCTCGCCGGGATGCGTCACTTCCCGGTGGGCCACGTAGGTGTCGTACTCGGGCAGGCCGCACATCAGCCGCATGCTTTGTCCGAGATAACGTCCTGCCTTGACGATTTCGTCAAACATCATTGCACCGCTGGCATGGCCTGGAACGGCGATTCCTGGGTGCTCGGCTGGTTGTCTGCGCGCGCCTTCATGACGGTGCGGATGCCAAACACCAGCACGCTGACGACCACGATCACGAAGAAGGCGGCCAGGCCGGCGTCCAGGTAATCGTTGAAGATGATCTGCTGCATCTGCGCCACCGATTTGGCTGGCGCCAGCAAGGTGCCTTCATTGAGCGCCGCCGAATATTTCTGGGCATGCGCCAGGAAGCCGACGCGCGGGTTGGCGTCGAAAATCTTTTGCCAGCCAGCCGTCAGGGTGCACAGCAGCAGCCAGATGGTCGGCACGATGGTGACCCAGGCATACTGGCCACGTTTCATCTTGAACAGCACGCAGGTGCCGAGGATCAGCGCGATGGCGGCCAGCATCTGGTTGGCGATGCCGAACAGCGGCCACAGGGTGTTGATGCCGCCCAATGGATCGACCACGCCCTGGTACAGGAAATAGCCCCAGGCGGCCACGCACAAGCCCGTCGCCAGCAAATTGGCATACACGTTTTCCGTCTGTTTCAGCTTGGGCACGAAGCTGCCCAGCAAGTCTTGCAGCATGAAGCGGCCGGCACGCGTGCCCGCATCGACGGCGGTCAGGATGAACAGCGCTTCGAACAGGATGGCGAAGTGGTACCAGAAGGCCATCATGGTTTTGCCGCCCATCACGCCCGACAGGATGTGCGCCATGCCCACGGCCAGGGTCGGTGCGCCACCGGCGCGGGAAATGATGCTGTGTTCGCCCACGTCCTTGGCCGTTTGCGTCAGCATTTCAGGCGTCACATAAAAGCCCCATTGCGAAATCACATGGGCTGCCGACTCCGCCGTGTTGCCGATCAGGGCGGCCGGGCTGTTCATGGCGAAATAAATCCCAGGCTCGATGGTCGAGGCGGCTACCAGGGCCATGATGGCGACGAACGATTCCATCAGCATCGCGCCATAACCGATGAAGCGGGCATGGCTTTCGTTTTCTATCATCTTTGGCGTGGTGCCCGAGGCAATCAATGCGTGGAAGCCGGAAACAGCGCCGCAGGCAATCGTGATGAACAGGAAGGGGAACAGATTGCCCGACCAGACCGGGCCGGAGCCATCGATGAACTTGGTCATGGCCGGCATTTTCAGGTAAGGCGCGACGACGATGATGCCGATGGCCAGGCCTAAAATAGTGCCGATTTTGAGAAAAGTAGACAAATAATCGCGCGGCGCCAGCAGCAGCCACACGGGCAGCACGGAAGCGATGAAGCCGTAGCCGATCAGCATCCAGGTCAGTTCGGTGCCCGTAAAGGTGAACATCGGGCCCAGCACGGCGGATTCCTGCACATATTGACCGCCGATAATGGCCAGCATCAGCAGCACGAAGCCGATGATGGAAATTTCGCCGATGCGGCCCACGCGGATATAGCGCGAGTACACGCCCATGAACAGCGCGATAGGGATGGTCGCCATCACGGTGAAGCTGCCCCATGGCGAACCGGTCAGCGCCTTGACGACGATCAGGGCCAGCACGGCCAGGATGATGACCATGATCATGAAGCAGCCCAGCAAGGCGATCATGCCGGGTATCTCGCCCAGTTCAGCCTTGATCAGGTCGCCCAGCGAGCGGCCGTCGCGGCGCATGGAAATGAACAGGACGATAAAATCCTGCACGGCGCCGGCAAACACCACGCCCGCCAAAATCCACAGCATGCCGGGCAAATAGCCCATTTGCGCGGCCAGTACGGGGCCGACCAGCGGACCGGCGCCGGCAATCGCGGCGAAATGGTGGCCGAACAGCACATATTTATTGGTCGGTACGTGATCGAGGCCATCGTTGTGCTTGTAGGCCGGCGTCATACGCTTGGGATTGAGGCTCAGCACCTTGTCGGCGATGAACAGGCTGTAGAAGCGGTAGGCGATCAGGTAGACGCAGACGGCGGCGATGACGATCCAGATGGCGCTGATTGGTTCGCCGCGTTGCAGGGCGACCACGCCCAGTGAGCCGGCGCCGGCCAGCGCAAGCGCTGCCCAACCGAGCTGTTTCAATATGCGGTTCATGCTTCCTCCAAAGATTTGACGGGTGCTGCGTCGCGATTCCGGGTACTGTTATTGATCTTGCCCAGGATGTTGCCAAAGGAGTTGCCAATTCGTGCCGATGGCGTGCGCGCAGCTTATGGTCAGTATTCACGAATCGCATAATGATCACAAGCGCATCACTACGCAGTAACGCTAAGTATTACTACGCAGATCATTTATTACACCGCCACGTAAAATGGCAGCTTCGTCGCATTCCCTCCCTTGCATTCTTTAGCGATCGCAGCGCCGCCATGAAACTCAGACAGAAAGTCATCTTCCTGGCCATTACGCCTTTGATCCTGGCCATGTGCGCGATCGCCTATGCCGTGCGGCACCAGGCCATCACCCTGGCCGAGCAGCAGCGCGCCACTATCGGGCAAGCGTATCTGGCCAGCAAGGAAGCGGAATTGAAACATTACGTGACCCTGGCCAGCCACTCGATTGCCTATCTCTACCAGTCGGGGCGCAAGGATGCTGCCGCGCAAGAGGAAGCCAAGCGCGTGCTGGGGGCCCTCAGCTATGGCGACGATGGTTATTTCTTTATCTACGATTTGCAGGGCAATTCCCTGATGCATCCGCGCCAGCCCGAACTGGTGGGGCAAAACCTGTGGGAATTGCGCGATGCCAACGGCAACCTGACCATCCAGCGCCTGATGCAGCGGGCCAAAAATGGCGGCGGTTTCGAGCGCTATAACTGGATCAAGCCATCGACCCATCAATCGGCGCCCAAGCTTGGGTTTGTGATCCTGATGCCGGAATGGGGCTGGATGATGGGCACCGGTATTTATATGGACGATGTGGACCAGGCGCTGGACAAGGTCGATGCCCAGCAGTCGGGCAATATCCGCTCGACCATGCTGTGGATCGCCGCTATCGCCATCCTCGGCGCGCTGCTGGTGGCCGGTTCGGGCCTGGTGCTCAATATCAGCGAATTGCGGGTGGCCGATGCAAAACTGAAAGTGCTGGCCCAGAGGGTGGTCGAATCGCAGGAAGAGGAGCGGGCGCGGCTGTCGCGCGACTTGCATGACGGCATCAGCCAGTGGCTGGTATCGATCAAGCTGCAGATCGAGGCGGGCATCGCGCGCCTGTGCGGCAATGCCGAGCAGCAAGCCAAGGCGCCGGCCACCTTCGAGCGGGCGGCCGAACAATTGAACAAGGTGCTGGGCGAAGTGCGGCGCATCTCGCACAATCTGCGCCCGGCCATCCTCGACGACCTGGGCCTGGCTGCCGCGCTCGACCATCTGGTGCAGGAATTCAATGACAGCAGCAGTGCCCAAGCCAGTTTTGCGGCCAGCCCTGCCACGGCTGGCGAAGGCTTGCCCGACATGGTCAACACGGTGCTGTTCCGCATTGCCCAGGAAGCGCTGACCAATATCGAGCGCCATGCCAACGCCAGCCGCATCGAGGTCAGCCTGCATGGCGATGAGGGCGTCTCGGGCGCGGTGGAGCTGCGTATCGCCGATAATGGTGGCGGTTTCGATTTCGACGGCATCGCCCTGCATCCGCAGCGCGGCATCGGCCTGCGCAACATGACGGAGCGCATGGAAGCCATCGGCGGCAGCCTGCACATCGCTTCCACGCCAGCCGGCACCGTGGTGCTGGCGCGGCTGGGCCTTCAACCATAACAGATCACTCACCTGAAAAAATCATGACTGACACAATACGGATACTGCTGGTGGACGATCATCCGCTGGTGCGCGATGGCTTGCGCGCGCGGCTTGAAGCCGTGCCCCATTTCGACGTGGTGGCCGAGGCGGGCGGCGCCGACGAAGCGCTGGCCCAGGCGCGGTCGCACGCCATCGACCTGGTGTTGATGGATATCAATATGCGCGGCACGAATGGCATCGAAGCGACAGCCCTGTTCAAGCAGGCGTTCCCGCAGATCGCCGTGCTGATACTGTCCATGCACGACAAGCTGGAATATGTCTCGCAAGCGCTGCAGGCGGGCGCGCGCGGCTATGTGCTCAAGGATGCCCCAGGGAAAGACATCGTGTTCGCCATCGAGACCGTGATGTCGGGCGGCATCTATTACAGCGCGGCGCTGGCGCGGCAACTGTCGCGGCCGCAAGTGCACGATTCCTTCCTCACCACGCGCGAGCAGCAAGTCTTGCAGCATATCGCCGCCGGCCAGTCGAACAAGCAGATTGCCCGCGTGCTGGACCTGAGCGTGCGCACGGTGGAAACGCACCGTCTCAACATCAAGCGCAAGCTGGGCATCGAAGGTCAGGCGGAGCTGATCAAATATGCGGTGGAACACGCGCAATTCGATGGCGGTACGGCAAAAGCCGCCCAGTGACAAAGTTTTATTTTGGAATGTTTTTTTTGAACATTTATTGCCAATATTAAACCGTTTTTCTGGTGGGTTTCGGATAGAATGATTCTTGCTGTCGAAATTGCATGCTTGCCTGGTCCAAGTGTGCAGTCGATCGCCCGTTTATCGACTATTGCGCCTTACCCACACTGAGATACCGATGTCAGCGTCTGAATCAAACCTGTTTCCTTTGGTGGGATTACAAGCAGTTGCCAATGCGCATAATGAATGGGTGGCTGTCACCCTGCATGTGCCGCAGCAAGCTGGCAGCCCCCTGGCGGCCGCTTTCGCCGCTGCCGACGTGTATGCCTTGCTGGCGCCCCTCGATTGCATCATTCCACTGAGCGACCCGCATGGGCTGGACGAAGCCTTGCTGGCGCAACTGACGCCGCAACGCACCATCTTCCGCCTGCCGGCCGCGCTGGCGACCGATAAACCGATCCAGAAAAAATGCCTGCAATGGCGCGACGCCGGCTACCGCATCCTGCTCGACGGCCCCGACGCCGGCCCCGTGACGGCGATCCACGTCGATGCGCATGCGTTGAGTGTCGATGCCGCCGGCGAACTGCCGGGCCTGCATCAGCTGCTGCCGTTGCCGGGGCCGCATCTGGCCTACAACATCGATGACGCAGAACAACTGGCTGCCGTCTCGGCGCTGGGCGTGAGCTGGTTTGCCGGCGACTATGCGTTGAGCAGCGCCCGCCAGCAGCACGATGCCGACGAAGGCACCTCGCGCCGCCGCCTGCTGGCGCTGCTGGGCTTGCTGGCCCGCGATGCCGATGCGCATGAACTGGAAGTGCCGCTGAAACAGGATCCGGCGCTCAGCTACCATTTGCTGAAACTGGTCAATTCGGCCTCCTTCGGCTACACGGCGCCGATCAGCAGTTTTCACCAGGCGATCACCTTGCTGGGCCGGCGCCAGTTGCAGCGCTGGCTGCAATTGCTGCTGTATGCGCGCCAGCAAGACGATGGCAAGCTCAATGCGCTGCTGCCGCTGGCGGCCGTGCGCGCGGCGCAGATGGAAGCGCTGTGCGCCTTGCGCGGCGGCGACCGCGATCAGCAGGACCTGGCGTTCATGGCGGGCGTGTTTTCCCTGCTGGACGTGCTGCTGGGCATGAGCATGCACGAGATCGTTGCCACCCTGAATCTCGACCACAGCGTGAACGAGGCCTTGCTGGCCCGTGGCGGCGAACTGGGCGCCCTGCTGGCCCTGGCTGAAAGCGGCACCCATCCGCCAGCGGCCTTGCTGGCCAGTGTGGGTATCGATGGCGAAACCTACTGGCGCAGCTTGCTGCAAGCCTACCAGTGGGCCATCCAGGTCAGCCGGAACGTCTAGCATGACCTTGCTTACGGTGTCGGACAACCTCAGTGACAGCGCCGCCCTCTGCGACGCCGTCGTGCGTTTGCGTGGTGCGGCACTGGTGGCCGAACTGGGCCGTATCGCCGGCGCCGTCATGGCCAGCCCGCATGGCCAATTCCTGCCGGCGCCACCATCATCCAGCGGCGAGAGCGCCGCAGGGCTACGCGGCCGGCCAGGCTTGCTGCAGGAAATCAGTTTCGATGGCCAGTGCTTCGGCCACTTTGCCGTCTCCGGGCGCGGCCCCTACAGCGAGCTTGACCGCCAGCAGCTGGCCAGCCTGGCCTCGCTGACGGCGGGCGTGCTGCAGGTACACTCGCTGGCGCAGCGCTCGACACATGCCTACGCGCAAGTCGAAGCCTTGCTGGCGCAACAGACGCAAATCCTCGACCAGTTGCACGAATCGGTGCTGACGATGGACTTGAAGGGCTATATCACCAGCTGGAACAAGGGCGCTGAACGCCTGTTCGGCTATTCCTCGGTGGAAGCGGTAGGGCGCAACATCCTGTTCTTATATGACGAGGAAGAAACCGGTTTCCGCGACGCCTTTCTGGAGCAGGGCGGGCGCTTGATGGAAGTGCGCCGCCGCAAGAAGTCCGGTGTCGTCTTCTGGGCCAGCCTGTCGCTGTCGCCGCTGCGCGATATGGATGAAAAACCGGTCGCCCTGATCGCGTATCTGACCGACATCACGGAACGCAAGCTGGCCGAAGAGCGCTTGCACCACCTGGCGTATTACGATCCACTGACCAGCCTGCCGAACCGCACCTTGCTGACCAAGCTGGTGGACCAGGCCTTGAGCGTGGCGCAGCGCAGCAAGATGCTGGGCTGCGTGCTGTTCATTGACCTGAACCGTTTTAAACTGATCAACGACACCCTGGGCCGGCGCATCGGCGACGAACTGCTGCGCCAGGTTGCCCAGCGCTTCCGCCGCGTCCTGCGCGACCAGGACCTGGTGGCCCGCCTGGGCGGCGACGAATTCGCCGTCGGCCTGTTCGACATCGGCCAGCATTATGAAGCGAGCACCGTCTCGCAAAAGCTGCTGGCCTCGCTGGTGCAGCCGTTTTTGATCGAAGGCCACGACTTGCGCGTGGGCGCCAGCATCGGCATCAGCGTCTACCCGCAAGACGGCCATGACGCCGAAACCCTGCTGCGCCTGGCCGACATCGCCATGTACCGGGCCAAGCAGGACAGCAGCAGCGAAACAGAAAGCGTGGCCTTCTACAGCCAGGACATGAACCTGGGCATGCAAGCGCGCATGCGCCTGGAAACCGGCTTGCGCCACGCCTTGGCCGAACAGCAATTGCTGCTGCACTACCAGCCGAAGTACGCGCTGGCCAGCGGACGCATCATCGGCGCCGAAGCCCTGGTCCGCTGGTGCCACCCCGAACACGGCATGATCCCGCCCGCCGATTTCATCCCCCTGGCCGAATCGACCGGCCTGGTGGTGCAAGTGGGCGAATGGGTGCTGGAAGCAGCCTGCGCCCAGGCGCAAGCCTGGAAACAGGCGGGCTTGCCACCGATCCGCCTGGCGGTCAACGTTTCCGCCCGCGAATTCACCTCGGCCCTGCCCGCCAGGGTCGCGGCAACCCTGGCCCGCTACGGCCTGGAAGCAGCCTGGCTGGAACTGGAAATCACCGAAAGCACCCTGATGCACAACATCGAGCGCGTGATCGGCATCATGGACCGCATCACGGCATTGGGCGTGGCCTTGTCGCTGGACGACTTCGGCACCGGCTATTCCAGCCTGTCGTACCTGAAACGCTTCCCGATCGACACCTTAAAGATCGACCGGTCCTTCACCACCGGCATCCCCACCGACACCAGCGACTGCGCCATCGCCAGCACCATCATCAGCATCGCCCAGCAACTGCACCACAAAGTCATCGCCGAAGGCGTGGAAACAGCCGAGCAGCTAGCCTTCCTGAAAAGCGCAGGCTGCGACGAAGTCCAAGGCTATCTCTTCTCCCGCCCCCTGCCAGCAGCCGAGTTTGAACGCGAGCTCCGGGAAAATTGGGGCATCTAGCTTAGATTTTGGTCAACCCGCTTCCCCACCATTGGTAAGCCCGCCCGCTTTATGTATAATGCTGCCATCAGGAAGCGTGGCCGAGTGGTTGAAGGCACTAGTCTTGAAAACTAGCGACGGGTTACACTGTTCGTGAGTTCGAATCTCACCGCTTCCGCCAGGAAATAAAGAAACCGCCTTCGGGCGGTTTTTTATTGCCTGTCGGAAGCGAGCAGGGCGCCTGCGCGCCCTGCGTGTGAGATTCGAAGGGCTGGGCCTACCGGCCCAGCCCGCCCCGAATCCTCCAACCGCTGCCGCTGCGCGGCAGCCTTGCGCGCCTGCGGCGCGCTTCGTGGTTCTAATTAGGTTTCGACTGAGCTGGCGTCCTACGACGCACAACGCATGAGCTCGTGTCTGAATGGCAGAACTGACCCTCGAATCCTCGTGTCTGAATGGCAGAACTGACCCTCGAATCCTCGAATCCCCGAATCCTCCAACCGCTGCCGCTGCGCGGCAGCCTTGCGCGCCTGCGGCGCGCTTAGTGGTTCTGATTAGGTTTTCGACTGAGCTTGCTTCTACGTCCCCAATGCATGAGCTTGTGTCTGAATTGCAGAACTGACCCTCGTTCCCTGTTCTCGTTCCCTGTTCTACATGACCGATGCCGCCGCCAACGCGCAGGACGTGGACAACTTGCGCCAGGCCATGCGCGACAGCAAGGGACCGGGCAACTTTCGCAACCTGTTCATGTACGCGCCGAACGGCAAGAAGGACGGTATCCAGATCCTGCCGGTGTCGGACGTGGCCGCCAAGGACGAGTTTTTTAATATCAAGAGCGTGACGCGCGACGACCAGCTGGCCGCGCACCGCGTGCCGCCTCAGTTGATGGGCATCTTGCCAAACAATGCCGGCGGCTTCGGTGCCGTGGAGCCGGCCGCGCGCGTCTTCGCCCGCAATGAGCTGGTGCCCCTGCAAACGCAGTTCCTGGCCATCAATGAATGGGCCGGCGTGGAAGTGGTGAAGTTCGCGCCGTATGAGCTGGGCCTGGCCAAGGAGGGCGCGTTATGAGCGATCACGTAGACAACACCGACAAGATCATTTTTGCAGAGGTCACGCGCGGCCTGGCCGCCGTGCGCAGCCGGCCCGCCCTGGTAGCCTACGGCTGCTGCTATTTCTGCGATGAAGCACTGGCGCCGGCCATGCTGTTTTGCGGCGTGGACTGCCGCGACGATTACGACAAGGAGCAAGCGGCCAAGGCCCGCGCCGGCCGGCCAGGATGACCGCCACGCCGCGTTAGCTGGCAAGGCAGGGCGCGACAGCCCAGTCGTGCCAGACTGCCCCAGCCACCGCACAAGCCGCCCATGAGGCGGCTTTTTCACGCCCTGATGAATAATGTTGTCGTTGAGATAATAAAGGCGACGATTTCGGCCCGGCGCGCGCAGTTGTCCCCGCTCCACACCTGCCCGCTATATAGGGCTGTTTTGACTCAAATTTGCGCCATGGCCGAAGGCGCATGAGGACTGGCGCGGCGGGGCGAAGAGGGGGTGTGCGATTTGACGCATTTTGACGCAGTTTGGCGGGTTTTCTCTGGTGCTGGTGCAAGCATACGTGCGAGTGGCGGCATTTGCGCTGTAGGGGCTGTGTCGTGTGCCTTGCAGGCTTGCGGAACTACCCAGGCGGGCGATGATTCTTGCTTCATTTGCTTATTCCAATGGCCTCCAAAAAACGAAGCATCAGCAAATCGCTCCAGCAATGCTTTTCCCGTTTCTCAGATTCAAACCAATAAAGCAGCGATATCCGCTGCCCGGATGAAAGGTGCAATAGAGATTGCCTTTGCGTCGATCACGATCTCCTTTTTCTCCGCTGCAAGTTGGCTGGAAATCTGGATACATCGAATCAAATATATCCTTCGCCGGTTGTCCTGTAATTTCCACGGCAAGTTTACGATCATCCTGTGTTGGTGCTTTTTCGTCGCCGAGTTCTCCCGAGTAGATAAGATAGGTACCGCCAACCGGCTTGTATTCCCAACTCCATCCGCTCTGATCATTTGCGTAGGCAAGCGTGAATAGCAGGCTTGCCCCAAGAGCCAGCACCAGGATTTTTCGCATTTCAGCCTCGCAGCTTCACATGGAAGTGGTGATCGTGATCCAGCATGTGGGTCACGAAGGGGATTTTGTTGTCGTTAAAGTAGACCAGAATGACAGGCGCGTAAGTGCGGAATAGTTCAATAAGCTTAGCTGTGGCATCCTGGTCGTATTCGTGGTTGTACCAGTACACTGCGGTTTCTTGTCCATCTTTACGTACCGGACGCACGTCCACTTCGAGTCCGGTCAGATGCGTGGCGTGCCCCTTGTAGGGCAGCCCTCCAGCCCGACTGATGTTTCCAACTCCGAATTTGCGCTTGTCGATTGCCTGCCATTCACGCTCCACGCGCAGTATGGCTGTCATCATGGTGGGATGTGCATATTGACCAGCACCGCCGCCCGGCGTGCCGTACACGTAGTAACCCGCATCTTCCGGGGCCTGGGGCAGCATGAACAAGCCGCGCGCATCCTTGAGCTGAACTTCAAGCATGGCCAGGCCCTATGCGATACGGTTGGTGGAAAGGTTCCAGCCTCCCGCAGTGTTGCCGGAGGGGCCGCCACCGACCTTTTGCTGTGTGTACTTCCAAGTCACCTTTGAAAACCTCAAGCCAAGAGCATCGTGCAAGATACTACCTTCATACACAAGCTGCTCCATGTTGCCAATCAGTACATTCTCTAAAGCTACCTCGTAATACTTTACCGGCCTCCCCTCGCCGTCGGCGCGCATGAATTCGAGCTTAGCCTTGGGGATTGTCCTGCCGGAAGAACAGGTCTGCATTAGGAGCGGTGAAGACAAATCTGCCAGCTTGGTGATTGAAAGGCTTCGGTGCTCACACCGCTCGGCGGTATGGCCGCCAGCAGTCGATGCGGTTGCACTTTTGGGTTGTGTGACACCCCACTGCGCAGAAGTGATCTCAATCCATCCTGGATGCCCGGAGTCAGTCGATTCACCCTTGATGCCATCCATTTGAAGGTATACGTCGAGTGCCATGATGTCTCCGAGATTGGTTTGGGGAGTGCTGAGATTGTTATGCAGTCCTGGCAATATGAAATTGAGAAACCTCAATTTATTGCATAGTTTATAATTTCCTATAATTAGGTGAGCATCGTTTATTGGTTGACATATGGCGCTCGGTGCTGGGGATTTCTTAGGGAATTTTAGGGGGTAACAGGGGAGTGGCTTAGCCAAGAATCATAGAAAAAATGCCCCTTCGCTCCCCTTGCTGCCCTGTCGGCATGAGTTCATAGCCTATCCGCTTGCCAAACCCCCTGCCTTTGGACAGAAAAATCGTTTCCGCATCGTATGTAAGCGGCGGCGAAAACACGACGTTGCAAGGTGCTAGAAAAACATTGTGTGCGGAATAAGATTGTGCGTAAATTGTTGAAATATATGAGGTATTTTGAAGACTTGAAAACTAGCGACGGGTTACACTGTTCGTGAGTTCGAATCTCACCGCTTCCGCCAGGAAATAAAGAAACCGCCTTCGGGCGGTTTTTTATTGCCTGTCGGAAGCGAGCAGGGCGCCTGCGCGCCCTGCGTGTGAGATTCGAAGGGCTGGGCCTACCGGCCCAGCCCGCCCCGAATCCTCCAACCGCTGCCGCTGCGCGGCAGCCTTGCGCGCCTGCGGCGCGCTTAGTGGTTCTAATTAGGTTTCGACTGAGCTGGCGTCCTACGACGCACAACGCATGAGCTCGTGTCTGAATGGCAGAACTGACCCTCGCGTCCCATTAGCGAAATGCCAACTGCTTAAGCCGCCTGCAGCAGAAACTTGCGTAGCAGCAGCGATGCCGAGAAACTCAATATCGCCCTCGTTGAGCTTGATTTCAGGCGGATTAGGACGTTGTCGTTTTATGCTTCCATCCGCCATCTGTATTTTTTTCTCTAAGAGGCCATGTTTCTTTATTTCAGCCCTGATTTTGGTGCATGCTTGAACCACCGCCGAGTCAGCATCGTCTTCGATGCGTGAAGGATCGTAGTCCGCTGGGTTTATGCCAAGCAGGTCAGATGGCAAATGAAGCTCTACAGCACGGGGCTTGACGATGTAGCATCTTTGTCGACCGATAGCCCCGATAAATAGTCCCAGCTCGAAAATGACATTATCTCTAACAACGGGCATCGACTCGCCTCTGGATTCGAGAACATCATCTGGATGGAAGATGAAGACCGCGAAGTCTACATCCGACGATTTCGTGACCAAGTCCTCAATGGTATGGTTGCTCAGGCTGAACGTGCCATGGGGCCAAGTTGTCGGGGAGGTATTATGGTCTAGGACTGAGTGGATTGCGTGGGCGATCCGAAGGCCTCTTTAGACGACGCGATGAATACCTTGGGCTTGCGTGACTGCACCATCCTTACCTCCAGAAAGGGCGACCCTAAAGCATAAAGGGTTGCATAGAATTCTATTATGGAGTATCGGCTTGGAAAATTTCCGTATGGGATGGAAATTTAATTTTGTGAGGCGAAGCAAAATATTTACCTGAGACGGTATATTTGTAGGTACGATGTACATGTTTGATCTTGAAAGCCGCATTAGGAAAGGCTTTGTGTAATACACCGCTTCCGCCAGGCAATAAAAAACCGCCTCCGGGCAGTTTTTTATTGCCTGGCGGAAGCGAGCAGGGCGCCTTCGCGCCCTGACCCTCTCGCCCGATATCCTTTAAGGAAGTACTGATTAATTCAACCTCTCGAAATTCGCCGCTTTAAAATCAAAGACTCGCGCGTGATTTTTAAGGGGAAATCCGAGTTAATCAGCAGTTCCTCAAGTACTACGAAGGCGAGGAGTCATTTCAGTAATTTACTCTTAACGTCCTTTAGATTTATAGTTTCCGGGGATGCGAAAACGATTTGCGCGCCAACGCTATCTTGGATTGAGTTGAATTCGGTGGCTGAGGAGTAAAGACATCCTGCCCAATTCGAGTGGACTCCCAGTCGTTTGCGGGTGTTGTTTCACCTGTCAACAACCACATCGCTGTGATCGTTGGGACATTATTTATCACTTGCACTTGCCCGCACCAAGCCGTCGTTGACAAGGCGTTGCCTGTAGAGTTTTGCCATGTAACCGTCCAAGCCACTGTTTGACTGGTATCTTGAGAGGGATTGACAAGACCCACGAGCGGATACGTCCCACTTGCCTCTCCAACCGCAGTATAGTAGTTGCCGGAGAGATTATTTCCATTTTGTTCAATAGTCATTGACGAGCCTAGTTCGTTATACCAAGTTCCACTAAAGTTGGTGCTCATGTAATCTCCGAGGTTAGCAAAGTTCAATTGGGCTTCTTTACCGCAAATTCAGTATGGACTAAATAAGTCCGGAAATATGCGTACAATGTAACTGAGACGCTAGATGTTTAGATATGGGTGATCGTATCCCAACTCGCAGCCTGCCATTTTTCAGGGCCAGGTTGCTTTTGAGTACACTGTTAAATCCTGTCACCCAACTACCAGCGCCATGAGCCAAGCCCTTCACAGCCAAGCCCGCACCACTCATCTGATCCGTGACGAAATCCGCAACTCGACGCTCTCTCAACGGGAACTGGCTGAGCGCTACAATGTCAGTCGTCTGACGATCCGCAAGTGGCAGAACCGCGACAGCGCCGAGGATCTTTCGCACCGGCCGCGTACCATGCACACCACGCTCACGCCTGCGCAGGAATTGATCGTCGTGGCGCTGCGCACCACGCTGCTGCTGCCCACCGACGACCTGCTGGCGGTGGCCCGCGAGTCCGTCAATCCAGCGCTTTCGCGTGCTGCCCTGGGGCGCTGCCTGCGTCGCCATGGTGTTTCCAGCCTGCTTGAATTGGCCGCCCGGGAAACCGACAAGCCCGCCAAAAAGGGCAGCAGGCTCAGTTCTGCCATTCACACACAAGCTCTTCCTTAACTTTATCGTTCGTATACTCGCGCAGACGTTATTCGAGTCAACAGGTGGGAGTTGGTTGAGGTCGTGTCTAAATAGCAGAACTGCCCCTCGCTTCCGACCCTCGCTTCCATAAATTGACTCCTATTTAAATAGATCAAAATAGTATATTAAATACCATTCAAGTGAAAATATAAATAACTATTATGCAATTTAATTTGTATAATAAAATATATATTATGTCCAATTTTTAAAAAAGCCATACCATTGGCATTTGTCAAAACAGCATTCCTCAGTCTGTTGTAATTTGTAATTATTTATACAGGCGGTGGGGGTAAAAATGGAAAATGACTTGGAATTGAGTGGCGCAAAATGGTCAAAGAAATTTCCCGGAAGCACCGACACAAAAGACTTGTCAGGAAATTTTCGTCTTGCTATAAATGATTTTATTTGTGCAATGCAAGAGGCAGGAATTAAGGTCAAAATCAACGCTACTTTAAGACCCCAAAAACGCTCTTATCTCATGCACTATTCTTATAGAATAGCAAAGAACGGTTACGATCCAAAAAAAGTTCCAAGTATGCAGGGAATAAATATTAAATGGGATCACGGGACAAAAGAGGAGTCTGTGAAAGCCGCAAGGGACATGACTTCGGCTTTAGACATACAAACATTGCAGACAAGGCCTGCTCTTCGTTCTCAACACAACACGGGGCTTGCTATTGATATGAACTTGACTTGGGAGAAGACAATCGAAATTGAGGATGCGAGCGGTAACGTAGTGAAGATAAATACATTACCGAGGACAGGAATGAACAAACAACTTATCGCTGTCGCCGCTACTTACGGAGTCAAAAAATACAATGGACCTGGGCGAGATTTTCCACACTGGTCAAACAATGGTCGTTAAGAAAAAGGAATCAATATGCGAATTTCATACTTATTTTTACCTCTTTTTTTTACTTCCTCGTTAGCTTTTTCTGTCGAAAATTCACCTCAAGATATAAGGAAATTTATTTACAACGCGGGTGCATGCGAACACTTGGGCGGGGAATACGACGGAGAACTTCCTAAAGAGGAAAAGGAGAAAATTAAAAAGGATATTGATAAGTATTGCGGAGGTGCGAAAAATCAGTTCAGAACTCTAAAAGAAAAATACAAGAACAATCCTACTCTACTGAAACGAATAAATAACAACTATAACGACAGCGTAGATAGTTATAAAAAATCTCCTTAATGGTTTTTTATCCTGAATATTCGTTAAAAACTTTTTGAATTGGTTATTTTAATTATTCAAAAAATTTATTTTATAAATTTTAAAAAAACAGATTGTTCAGTGTTTTCAAGAGATTTTTATTTTTCACTTTGAATTTCAATAAAAATAATTCAATATATCGTCCCTCTCTCAGTCCATTGTTGAGGGTAATAATGTCTTTTTCGACAGTTTCATATGGGATACAGATATTATCCAATATTTTAACAAGGTTCTGTTTCCTCAATGTTCGTCATTTTAAGAAGATCACCACCAGCGTCAATTCCGCCATTCACACACAAGTTCTTCCTTCACCTTATCATTCATGTACCCACGCAGACAGTTATTCGGCGCAACAGGGAAGGCGTTCCCAGTTGAGTCTGTGTCTTAAAAGCAGAACTCATCCTGGCATCCTAAGGGTGAGGTACAGTCTTTCCGGTCAATCAAACCACCGCCCCCCCAACCCCCTCCGGCCTCCTAGCCAGCAACTGCGACACCCGTTGCAGCCCCGCCCGCAAGCGCCCCCTATCCTTGATACACCCCAAAGAAATCCGAATGGCACTCACTGAGGAGCTGCCAGTGGCGAATGCCTCCGCCGGCGTGACGGCGATGCCGTAGCTGGCGGCGGCATGCGCAAGCTGCGAGGAGTTCCAATACGCTGGCAACGCTAGCCATACATGCAGGCCGTCCCCGGAGCCGCTGTAGCGCCCCGCTAGGATATCGCGGGCCATGCGGTGGCGCAGGCGCGCTTCCTTGCGTATGCCTTCCATCAATTTGCCCGCCGAACCGTCGAGTATCCACTGCGTGGCCAGTGCGGCTGTCAGGGGCGCGGCCATCAGTGCAAAGGATCTGAGCGCGACCAGGAAACGTTCGCGCTCAAGCGGATCGCGTATCAGCACGAAGGCGACACGCAGGCCAGGTATCAGGCATTTCGACAGGGTGGAGATGTAGAGCACCTGTTGCGGGGCAAAGGTGGCTATCGGTGGCGGCGGGGCGTCGGCAAGCAGCCAGTAGGGATCGTCCTCGACGATGCGTACATGGCAGCGCTGCGCGATGCTGGCGAGCTCTTTGCGCCGGCGTTCCGGCATGGTGATGGCGGTTGGGTTCTGCAAGGTCGGATTGAGGTAGATCAGCCCGGGCTGGTGCTGGCGGCAGGCTTGCTCCAGCATCCCGGGCAGCATCCCGTGCTGGTCCGCTGCCACCGCAATGAGGCGTCGACCGAACTGGGCCGCGGCCGTACGCAAGCCGGGATAAGTCATTGGCTCTGCCAGGATCACATCGCCAGGCTGCGTCAGCGCCAGGATCAAGGCGGCGATCGCCGCTTGCGCACCGGGACAGACAAGCAGCTGCCCTGAATCCAGAGGTCCAAACATCGGTGCCAGCCATGTGGCGCCAGCCTTGCGGTCGGAGTCGCTGCCGCCGCCCAGGTGGTAAGTCATCAGCAATTCATTATCTGCCCGCATCAATACTTGCGACAAACCTTGTTTCAGCATGTCGTTGAAGTCCACGCCATCGGGCGGTGGCGGGGTATTCATGCTCAGGTCGAGGATAGCGTTCAATTCGACTTTCGGCGCCGCGACATACGTGCCCCGGGCGCCGCGGCCCTCCAGCAAGTTGCGGCGCCTGGCTTCGTCGTAGGCGCGCGTGATCGTCGTCAGGTCGACGTCAAGCTGAGCTGCCAGGTGGCGCTGCGGAGGCAGACGCTCACCCGGTGTCAACGATCCGTCTGCCACTGCCGCCTGCAAGGCATCGGCAATCTGCAAAAAACGTGGCCCTTTGTTGCCGGCCAAGCGTGGCAACCAGCTGGGCAAATTTTCATCTTGTATGGATTTCAACTGGGACATTTTGTCTCAATGTATGGAGATTGTTTTAAAGTAGTATGCATCAGAGCGTGCAGCAACACCATCCTTGCATGGCAGTCGCTGACGTTTTCTCCTCGCTCATCTGCATTCTGCACATCACTGCGCCCGATGCCATGGTGATTGCATGGCTGGCTATAATGAAAGATGCAAACAGCATGCCTGGAGGGGGGCTGCAACAAAAAATGTCGCTGCTGAAGCAGCGTTTTGAGGGAATGTTCCTCACGATAGATAGTGTCAAGTAATAAACTGGAAATACTCAAAATGGATTGGATTCCGATAGTCTTCGTGACGTTCAAGGCTCTCGTGCTCGGCACGGGCATGTTCTTTGCCATCAAATGGCATTACGATCAAGGCAGGAAGGGGAAAGTGGAAGAGCGGCGCGCGGTGCTGCTCGCGGCCGGCAAGGCGGTCGCCATCTTCGTGCTATTGCTCGTGGGTCTGGGATTCGTCACCTACGACCTTGTCAGGATGCTCGGTCTGGAATTGGCTTTCTCATGATGGGCAAGAATGGCCGGCCGATATGCAGTGATGCAGAACTGGCCTCGCTCCCGGTGTGCTTCCACCGCCTCTGATGCTTCGCCAACATGGGGGGAGCGTCAGATTGCATTGCTGGCATCGCAACTGGCATTTTGCTGGTAGGCTTTGCAATTCCGAAAGACACCAGCAACTACAAGGAGCGGTGTATCGCCCGCGTCAGGAGAATAATGACTATTAATGCCAAACTGAAAAAGCGTAAAGATAAATCCATGGGCAAAGGTGAGTATGCTGTCGCTGCAGCCGCTACCCATCTGTTGGAAGATATCGACTGCATGGATAGGCAAATTAACCTGGTCGGGGCGCTGCATGAGGTTGGCGAACGCTATCGATGATGGTGCACAAGATGGTCTTGAATCAGAATGATATCAAACGCGATCAGCGGTATTTTAGATGAGTTATTTGGAACAGCTACGATTGATATGTTTCAGCCTAAACCTGAATTGGAAACTCTCCCTGCGTATAGATTTTCCAAAGTTTGTTAAGGAAGCCGATATCAATTTTATTTTCGAATGCCTGCGCGATCAGCCCCATATCGTCCGATACATAGCCAGCAAGATCAGAATTGTTGCTTATTAGATAAACTTTTTTGAATGTAGCCTCTCTTATCTGCTTAATTGTGATTGCATCCTATTAGCCAGGGTTCGCTCTGACATTCCGACACAAGCTCTTCCTTAAGAAATAACTGGCTGATTCACAGTCCCACGCCATGATAGACCCGGATACCGTGTCCTGGCCGATGGCGCCAGTGCGGTAGCGAATGGAGTAAGCTCTGCTCTTGTGCTTATTGCATGCTGGCCGTACGTGGGATAAGTTCAGCGCACACAGCGCATCTCTCGAAAAATCAATAGTGACAATCTACGTAAATCGACAAGGAAATTTTAGCTATTGTAGCGAATGCAAAGATAATCACTCAGCATCCTCGCTGAAAATTTCTACCGTGCTCTTGTGAACAGGAGGAAACCGACAGATTTTGCGGTGACTGCGCTCCCGCTTTCGTTCCATTACCCACTCTCTTATTAGGATTCGATCATGTATCGTTATTTAATAATGCTGTGCCTGGTAATTATCTCCGCGCTTCCTGCGCATGCGTTTGCGCAGTTTACCGGCCATCTGGAACTCTTGCCTGCCGGATGTGAAGCGAGCGGGCAATGTACATTGAAGAATAAATTACATTTCAAGGATGCCAGTAACGTGGAGTGGGAAGCCAAGGCAGGGCTGGTGACCGATGGCGCGTCGATACCTGGCATCTTCCAGCCCATCATCGGTGCGCCATTCGATCCTTCTTTTATCAAGGCGGCGATTATTCACGACCACTATTGCGACCGGCATGTGCGGCCATGGCGCCAGACGCACTATGTATTTTATGAGGGACTCATCGACCAAGGGGTTTCCATGGCAAAGGCAAAAACCATGTACCTGGCGGTGATGCTGGGCGGGCCGAAATGGACGCAGTTGATCCCTGGCATTGCATGCGGTCAAAATTGCATCAACAAGGTTAACAACGTCACGACGGTCGCCGGCGTGCCCGGGTTTCTGTACCGGAAGGCCGACTACTCCGCCCCCGATATCGTACCGGCAATGGCCACGCTGGCAGCCCTGCTGGAAGCCGATGCAGACGCCATATCGATAGAGGAAATCGATGCCTACGCCGAATCGCTGCGGCTGGGCGATTTTTACTTCCAGCATGGCGCCGAAGTCGCGATCAACGACACTGCAGCGATTGAGTGACAACGCCTGTTGCTGGTCGTGCCTGATGCGCTTGATGATGCCGGCGCTGAAATAGCGCCGGCAATGTGGGGATAAGTAAGCTGATTCATCGGTACCTGGCATGCGGAGCAGGAAGTCTTACTGCTCTGCCTTGACCGCACACTCGCGCAAATACCGCTCCAGGGTCAGCTCTGCCAACACCCCCAGCACCGCCGCCTGCGAGCGCGCGCTGACGTCTTCAAAAATGCGGTCCATATTGGCGGTGACGAAGCAGCGGTGGGGGATGTCTTCGCGGCTGGCGAACAGCTTCCTGGCGGGGTTGATGGCCACGTAGATATCGGCCAGCGTAATCTGCGCCGGTGCTTTGCCCAGCGTGACGCCGCCAAACTTGCCCTTGATGGAGCTGAGCAAGCCAGCCTGGGCCAGCGGCACCAGCAATTTGCGCACGAACGAGGGATTCGAGTTCAGGCCGACCGCCAGTTGGGCCGATGAGACGATGTCTACCCCCAGCTGTGCCGCATTCGCCACGCTGAGCATGATTTGCAGTGCGCTCGAAAAGCGGAGGTCGACCATGCCATTATCCTATCGAAAACAGCGATGATACCTGTATTCGGGGCGGCCAGTGGCGGCAGTCATAATTGTATCAATGAAAGTATCATTTAAAAGTATAATGTATTTTTTATTGATACCTTTAAGGAAAAACCTATGTCTGAAGCAAATAGCAAGTCGCCGGCCTTGTTTGATCCGCTGGAACTGGGCGCGTTGCGCCTGCCGAACCGCATCGTGATGGCGCCGATGTCGCGCTTGCGCGTGGGGGCGGATTTGTCGCCGGCTGAGTTGACTGCCCGCTATTACGCGCAGCGCGCCAGCGCCGGCCTGATCATCAGTGAATCGATCATGGTGGCGCCGTATGGCGACGGTTATCCCGCCTTGCCTGCGATCTGGACGCCGCAACAGCAGCAAGGCTGGTCCAGTGTGGTGGCTGCCGTGCATGCCGAGCAGGGCCGTATCGTGGCGCAACTGTCGACCATCGGCAAGGCGCGGTACGACACGGCCGGCAACTTGCCTTTTGGCTGGGCCATGGGGAACCCTTTGACGCCGCAAGACTTGCAGCTGTCAGACATTGCTGCCATGGTCACCGCGTTCGCGACGGCAGCCGCAGCGGCAAAAGCCTGCGGTTTTGATGGTATCGAAATTCATAACGGCAATGGCTTCCTGCTGGACCGTTTTCTACGGCCAGGCAGCAATGCCCGTAGTGATCAGTATGGCGGCTCGCTGGAGAACCGTTTGCGGCTGACCTTGGAGATTGTCGATGCGGCGGTCGCCATGTGGGGGCCGGGCAGGGTCGGCATCCGCCTGTCGCCGAGCGCGCCGGTCAATGGCGCGGCCGATCCGGAGGGCCTGGTCACCTTTGGCCGCTTGCTGGAAGAGCTGGACCGCCGCGCGCTGGCGTATATTCATTTGACCCGCGTCAGCCCGGAAGACCGGCAGCAAGGCGCCGGCGATGGCATCGCCCTGAGTCAGTTGCGGCGCCACTTCAGCGGCAGGATTATCGCCGCCGGTGAATTTGACCGGGAAGGCGCGGCATCGGCGCTGGCCGATATGCAGGTGGACGCTATCGCGTTTGGCCGTCCGTTTATCGCCAACCCCGACTTGCCGCGCAGACTCGCGCTGGGCGCGGCACTGCAGCCAGCCGATCCGGCGACCTTTTATTCCGCCGGGGAACATGGCTATACCGATTATCCGGCAGTGGCTGTCTAGGAGATTGCCAGGACGGTGGGGGGTATCCTGCGGGGCGCATGCTGTTCAGCATAGCCCCGCACTTGTCCGCCAGCCGTCTCGGCTGCCCTGGATTCACTCGCCATGAGCTGCTGAGTGGCGCGCGAGATAAGCCTAGCGGCCTATCTTGTTCAGGACAAAGCGCGGCAGGCTGATGTTGATGCGTTCGGGCTTGCTGTCGAGCCTATCAAGGTCGATTTCGGCCAATGCCCAAATACCGCCGGCATATTCAGGCTGCTCCTGCAGGGCTGCGATCTTGCTTTGAGCATCTCTACAGGTTCGCCCAGCTCCAGCAAGGTCTCGATGTGGTTGGTAGTGGCTTCCCGCACGTTCTTCAGGGCATCTTCCCGCATGTCGCCCCAGGAGTGCACGCCTTTGATATTGGGGACTTTCACGCCGTAGACACTGTTTTTATCTTTAAAAATTACAACGGGGATATCCATTTCTAACATTTCTTATTCCTGGATTTTTTGTTCAGCCGTCCATAAAGTCGCGGAAACCGAAGGCGCTACTCTGGCGGGGCAGTGATCGAATCCGCTTCTGTTCTCGATTCATCCAGAAAATCTTGGGACCGCGAAAGTGTTGGCTTGCCATGACACTTTACGACGTAGATCCCCCAATTTGTAACTGAAAATGCCTTTTTTGTAATGGATGCTAATATGAATCAGGGCTGTGGTGCTTCCCCAGCATCAGGCTGATGGTATCAGCTGATGCCCATAGGATCACATTATGATGTACGAGTTCCTGATTAATAATCGCACGGATTTAGCAGCGCGTTGCCGGGAAAAAGTGGCTCTTCGTCCCGGGCGGATCGCCTCAGAGGCACAACTGCAGAATGGCGTGCCGATGTTCCTGGATCAATTGATCAGGACGCTGGCAATCGAGCGTACGTCGACGCCGATGGAAAGCCGCAGCATTTCAGGCCCTGCGGGCGGAGGCTTGGCGCTGTCTGAAATGGGTATCTCCGCTGCACAGCATGGCAGGGAGTTGCTGGCGCTGGGCTTTACCGTCGACCAGGTGGTCCATGATTATGGAGATCTATGCCAGGCAATTACGGATCTGGCCATAGAGCGCGATGCACCGTTTCAAATTGATGAATTCCGGACCTTGAATCGCTGCCTGGACAATGCGATTGCGGACGCCGTGACAGAATTCAGCTATCAGCGCGACTCCGCGGCGGCGGCCAAGCTGGCAAAAGACAATAATGAACGCCTGGGATACTTTGTTCATGAACTGCGCAATCTGCTTGGTACGACGGCATTGGCATTTACTGCGGCAAAAGTCGGCAACTTGAATTTGTCGGGAGCGACGGGAACAATACTTGAGAAAAGTATTTTTAATCTAAGCAAGTTGATCGATACCTCCCTGGACGACATCAAGGAAATAGGGCGCAGGGAGGGCGAACTACTCTCTTTTTCCTTGTCTGCATTTATTGCAGAAGCGCAGGCGTCGGCAGAGTTGTCAGCTGAAAAATCAGGCTGCAAGTTCAAAGTGCAAGCCGTCGATACCGATCTGCAGATTTCCGGCAATCGGCCATTGCTGCTGGCTGCATTGGCGAACATTTTACAAAATGCGTTCAAATTTACCCAGGACCATACTGAGGTTGTGCTCAGTGCCTACGCTTCTGCTGATCGGATACGGATAGACGTGACGGATCATTGCGGTGGCTTGCCGCCGGGAGCCGAGCAGTCCATGTTCTTGCCATTTTCCCAGAGCGGAAAAAATAGGACTGGCGCCGGCCTGGGGCTCACCATTGCAAAGCAAAGTGTGGTGGCAAGCGGTGGCAATCTCAGCGTTCACAATGTTCCTGAAGTGGGCTGCATTTTCACCATTTCCTTACCCCGTAGATCTGTTGCTGCCTAGCGCGGTATGCGGGTTACGGCCAGAGCAGTCTTGACAGGGTGCACGGCCGCACCCTCAGGGCAATGGCGCATACTGCATCTCGCCATTGCCGAAAGACCAGTTTTCGCGTGGCACTTCAACCAGGCTGATCCATACATCCTGGATGCGCAGCCCCGCCTTGGCATGGATGCCTTGCGCAATCGCCTGGTACAAGGCCCGCTTGACCTCGATGGTGCGGCCCAGATTCCAGGTGATCTGGATAAACACGATGCCGGGCGTGTAGTCGACGCCCAGATAGCCTGCCTGCGGGTACACCAGTTCATCGGCCGCATGGCGCGTGATGATCTGGAACTTGTCGTGCACCGGCACGTTGGCAACGCTGACCAGGGCGTCATAGATGACGTCGCTGATAGCGCTGAGTTGTTCCGGCGTGGCGTCCTGGCTGAGATTAATTCTGACTAAGGGCATGGCAAGACCTTTCAACGGTGAGTTGGCAGCGACATTGCGTCTGGAGCGTCCCTGAAAAACCGCGTGGTTGGCGGTGCTGGTATTTTAAGGAAAAAGCAAGGGGATGGCTTGACGTGCGCGGTGCCGCCCGCCTGTCCCTGTCATGCTCATGACGCAGATTGCACTGAACTTCATCGCCCAGTCTCAGCGGCTGGCCGGTGCCGGCCGCAATAGCAGCCGGGACAGCAGGAAATTAATCCCCAGGGCTGCCACGGAACCGGCCGCCACCGCGCTCCATGGCTGGGCCCGCGCGTAGCTTGAAGCGGCAATGCACAGCGCATACACCGTGTAGTTGACCAGTGCGCCCAGGGCCATCAGGCCCACGTAGCGCAGCCATTCGGCGCGGCTGGCAGGGATGGCGCTGCGGAAGGTGAAGCTCCGGTTGCAGATCCAGGTGACGCTGGCGGCTGCCAGAAACGAGAAAATGCGGGCCGTGTAGGGGTTTGTGGTAACGGTCAGCAGCAGCAATTGCAGCACGCCGGCATCGACGACGAAGCCCAGCGTACCGACCAGGCAAAAGCGCAGGAATTGCTTCATTGCTGTTGACGCGGTGGTGCAATTTGCAGGTAGACCAGGCGCTTGATTTCCTGGCGTCCACGGGTGACGGTATCGAGTATCAGTCCGCAGGCGGCCGACAGCGCCGCCGTCATGCCCATGCCGGTCACCAGCACGGCGGTCGGGAAGCGCGGCACCAGGCCTGTTTCCGCGTAGGTGATGAACAAGGGCAGGGCCAGCAAGGCCGCCAGTACCGCCAGCAGCGCGGCGATGCCGCCGAAGAACAGCAGTGGCCGCTCGGTACGGAATAGCTTGACGATCATCAACAGGATGCGCACGCCGTCGCGATAGGTGTTCAATTTGCTGTGCGAACCGGACGGCCGCGATTTGTAGGAAGAAGCGATTTCATCGACCGACATGCGTAGTTCGAGCGCATGCACCGTCAGCTCGGTCTCGATTTCAAAACCGTTGGCGAGGGCGGGGAACGATTTTACATAGCGCCGCGAAAATACTCGGTAGCCAGACAAAATATCGCTGAATGAGCGGCCGAACAGGCGCGCCACGCATTCGGTCAGCAGCCAGTTGCCGAGCCGGTGTCCGGCGCGATAGGCCGCGACTTCTTCTGTGACGCGGCGCGCCACCACCATGTCGAGTTGATTGGCGAACAGGCTGTGCAGCATCGCGGGGGCGCTCGCGGCGCAATAGGTGTCGTCGCCGTCGACCAGCACATAAGCGTCTGCCTCGATGTCGGCAAACATGCGCCGCACCACGTTGCCTTTGCCTTGCAGCGGCACCCGATGGACCACTGCGCCATGTTCTTCGGCGATGGCGATGGTGCGGTCGCTGGAATTATTATCGTACACATGCACGGTGGCGCAGGGCAGTGCCGCCAGGAAATCACGGATCACTGCGCCGATGGCGACTTCTTCGTTGTAGCAGGGAATGAGTACCGCGATTTGCTGCTGGGAGATCATTGAGATATTCCTTTTGGCACAGCCATTAGCCTTGTCGCATCGTGGTAGCGCCGGCCCGCGCGGGATGAAGCTTGTGCCGCGCTTGACGCGATGCTATGCATCACCAATAATTGTAGTTGACGATTTTAAAACATTGCTAACTATACGATGACCCAGCTTATTGTGGCGCCTCAATGATGGATAAAATTGCCTATGCCGCGCTGCATTACCTGACGCTATTGATTTTCCTGTTGTCGAGCTGGGGTTATGGCCATTTCCTGATGCGGCGCCTGGCGCCGGCATCGCCTTCCCCTGACACGCCCGTCCTGCATGCTTACAGCGCCATCCTGGGCACCGGTATCCTGATCTGTTTCGTGCAATGGCTGGCGATTGCCGGCCAATTGCGTCTCGCTGCGGTGATCGGCATCGTGGCGCCGGGCGCGCTGATCGGCTGGCTGCAAATATATGCGCTGCGCCCGTTCGCCTGGCCGTCATGGGGCCAGCGCTGGCGTGCCGCAGGCTGGCCCTTGCGTGGCGCCGGCCTGATCATCGCGCTGCTGCTATTGCCGACGCTGATTGCTCCGCTGGCTCCGCCACTGGCCTGGGATGAAGTGATGTACCACCTGCCGCATGCCGAACAGTGGGTGCTCAATGGCAAACTCACGGTCAACACTTGGCTGCGCTATCCCTGGTTTCCCTACAATATCGATCTGCTGTTTGCCGGCGGCATGCTGGTGTATGACGATGTCATGCCGCACATGTTCAACGCGCTGGCCGGATGGCTGGCCACTTTGCTGCTGTACCAGACCGGCAAGCGCCATGGCGGTGTCGGCCTGGCCTGCCTGGCAACCATCATCTTCCTGCTGCTGACGCGCTGGGACTATGACAGCGCCATGATAGACCTCAGCGTTACCGCCTTCATGTTTGCCGGCTGCGTGGGCTTTTTGCGCTGGATGGAACAGCCAGACCGCCTCGGCTGGCTGGCCAGCGCCGCATTCCTGTTCGGTATTGCGGTGGGCGCCAAATACCAGTCGCTGACGGTGCTGCTGCCGCTGGCCATCGCCTTGTTGCTGCGCACCCGCAAGCCGGGCGTCTGGCTGCTGGCCAGCGTCAGTCTTTTGTTGCCCTGTGTCTATTGGTACGCCCGCAATTACCTGATGACCGGCGATCCTTTCGCGCCCATCGGCGGCAAGCTGTTTGGCTTTACGGATTGGAACCTGGCCGATTATAGCGATCAATTCGCCGACCTCAAGGCGCAGGCGAACTGGCCGAGCATCCTCCTCTGGCCGGCGTTGCTCGCGCCGTTTATCGCCAGCGCGCGGCAGATTCCAGGGGCGCGCCCGGCCATGCTGCTCAGTGCCTACGCGATGGTGGTGTGGTATCTGACGTCGCATTACGCGCGTTATCTGATGCCGTATTTTCCTATCCTTGCCTTGCTCTCCGCAGCCGTGTGCCGCTATTGGTTCATGACCGGGCTGGAGAAAATCGTCCAGCGCCTACCAGCCAAGGCGGGGCTGCTGCACCGCGCGCAAGCGCCGCTGATGCTGCTGGCCGTGCTGGCCCTGGCGCCGAATGTCGTCAAAAAATGGACCGAGAACTGGGCCTTGATCGCGCCGACGCCAGAGGCGCGTGCAGCGATCCTGGAAAGCCGTATCACTGGTTATCCGGTGCTGGCTTACTTGCGCCAGCATCCGATGCGGCAAACCTACCAGTTCGGCCTGGAAGGTGCGCTGTATTACGCGCCTCCGGGCACCAGCGGCGACCATTTTGGACCGGGACGCTATCGCGACTTCCTTGCGCTTGCGCCAGCGGCGCTGGCCACCGCCTTGCGCGAGCGCGGCAACGACAGCATGCTGGTCAATATAGGGCGCTGGCCGGCCATCACGGCCCAGGCCGATTTCGACAAATCGTTCGCGCTGGTGTACCAGCAGGGGCCGGTGGCGCTGTACCGGATTTTATAGAGTCGGGCTGCCAGCGACATGGATGTCTTGTAATGCGTACGCAATCCGACATGTTGTTTAATATCGCGATCATGTCTGCATAAAGGAATGAGCAATGGCAACTATCCGATCTTTGAATCTGGCCGCAAGTAGGGTCGCCGTGTGGTCCCTGGCGCTAGCGGGGCTGATGTGCGCGCCTGCCGCCATTGCCGCCAGCAATATATGGCTGACCGACGCCGACATCGGCTTGTTGCGCAGCGAGCCCGCCAGGACGGCCGCGCTGATGCAGCGCTGTGACAAGGAAATCGATACGCAAGCGGCGCCGGTTGCCGTGTTTGCGCCGCCTGCGCATTACAGCAAGACGGGCGTGGTCGAAAACGCGATGGGCAAGCGCTTTGCCAGTGATGGCGAGCTCGCCTACCGTGCCGGGCTGTGCTATGTCGTGTCGCAAGACACACGCTACGCCCGGCATGCGCAAGCCATCATTTCCGCCTGGGCCGATACCTTGCAGTCCGTGCCTTCCGAGCAGGGCGCGTCGGACATCAATTTCGACTTGCCCTCGTATGTGATCGCCGCATCCATGGTGCGCAATGTGAATGGCTGGAATGACGCGTCGTTCCGGCGCCTGATCACGCGCATCGCCCTGCCGCTGTCGCATAGCGAGCGCAAGAACAACCACGCCAACTGGGGTGTCTTCCTCAATGCATCGATCGCCGCCTATACCGGCGATGCAGCATTGCTGGCCAGCAGCCGGACCCGCTGGCTGGAACTGATGGATAGCGAAGTGGCGCCCGATGGCTCGCTGCCACTGGAAATTTGCCGCAGCGACAGTACCGCCTATTGCAGCGGCGACCGTAAAGGCATCAATGGGCTCAGCTATACCCATTACACCTTGCTGCCAAGCACCGCCGCTGCGCACATTTTCTACCTTCAGGGGCAGGCGGTCTGGCATACGCCGCAGGGCAATAAACTGGCAGCCGCGTACCGGCAGGCGGCCGCCTGGACCTTGCGCCCCGAAACATTTCCCTACTTTGAGAGCAATAGCGGCCACCTGAATGGGGTGAACAACGCCGCCTACTTCACCTTGCTGCAACGTCAATTCCCGAATGCCGATGGCGGACAAGTGATTGCTAATGGCAAGTTGTGGATGAATGGACTGGAGTGGGTGGTCTTGTTTCAGTGAGCAATGCAGTGCATCCACTCATCGCATGCATGCACTGTTCCATCGGCGCATATGTCCGTCCATCGCATGGGTTTAGCCGCCGTTCAAGGCCGATGCTATGTTTTTGTTTTCTCACTCATTCCAGATTATTTATGACACTCCGTAAAATCATTGGCTTGCTGTGCTTTGCCCTGGCTGCCCAAACGGCGAGCGCCGCAGAGACTGGCCGTATCGAAGGCCAGGCCAAGCCCAGGGAACAAATTGTCATCATCAATGACAAAACCGGCGCCATCAGCGGCGTGGTGGCCGATGGCGAAGGTCATTTTGAGGCTGCCAAGCTGGCCCCTGGACCATACCAGGTGGTCTACCAGGGTCTGCCGCGCCGCAGCAGCGGCGCCCCGGTGATTGCCGGGCGCACCACGCTGGTCAAGCAACAGGCCGAGGCGCAGGCAAGCCACTGAAAACGCCAGACCGGGGTAGTCGTGCCGTGAATTGCCACCCCGGTCCACACCAGCGCTACCGTATCATGGATGCCCGCACCCTATCTTTCCTGCGATCTCACTCAATCACAAAAAAAGCGTCGGCATTATCCCTGGCTTGCAGGTAATTACCGCGCGGATCTTGGCCGTGCGACTGGATCAGGCGCAGGGAAATTTTGCTCTTGCTGGCCGCCTTCCACTGGTCTGCAATGATAATGCCGTTGATGCCTTGCCTGACATAAAAGGCGGCATGGCTGCCATGGCCGGGATGGCGCCCGCTGACAAAGGTGGCGATGGCCGTGCCGGGCTTGAGCGTGGTATTGCCAGCCACTGCTGCACCCTGGCGCCAGTGGGCGGTGGCGGGAGCGCCCGCATATGCTTGTACCAGCGCCACGCAATGGTGGTTGCCGACGACGGGCTGGTTTTTCAATCCTGCAGCTTTGGAATAAATGTAGGCCATGCCGGGTCTCCTCAGGTCAAGGGCAAGGCTCTCAAGGTAAGTCCGATTGGTGGTGAGCGTCTTAAACGAAGACAAACAAAACGCCTGGGCCGATAGCTTCCAGTCCGCACCTTGCGCTGCCGCAACACATCCCATCTGAGATATTATATAACGGTGTATTTTTAAATTAATGTCGATAATTTTGTCATTTGCATGATGCGCCTGCTTTTATATTAAAAATAATAAATTGAGTATTGTTTTTTACTATTGTATCTGGCATTCGTTTGTTGTCTTATGGAAATTTGTTGCACTAGGAAACTATTCAGATAATAATGCCCTGTGGAAACATTTAACGTGCCTTCAATGCGTTAAACATGCTTGACGGGGCGGCTTTGCACTGACGATGTTGGTGAGTGCAGATTCGCCATGTGCAAGTGCCTGGTGCCACGCCACGCGCTGCAACCCTGCACGCGGCGTGGTCATTTTCTCTATGGTGACTAATGAAAAATAGTAGACCTGCAATACGGCCAAGTTTTTGGCTGTTCCTTGTACTATGCCTGCTGGCCAGCTTGTACCGGCCACCTATTGCCGGGGCGGCAGACTTGTCCTCCCTGGCGCCGCCATCGGAGCGCCTGAAGATCAATCTTGGGGCGACTGCGTGGAAATATACCAACGATGATCGTTTTATAGGCGATCCGAAAGTAACCGATATCGCTTATGACGATAGCGGCTGGACTTCGGTTGGCGTACCGCACTCTGTCAACGAACAGGATATGTTCGTCAACAATACGTCGGGCCTGGCTAACATGCCTTACGGTACTGTCTGGTATCGCAAGCATCTGCCCTTGTCGAGCGCCTATGCGGGCCGCAAGATACTGATCGAATTCGAGGGTGCGCATACCGGCGCCCAGGTGTTCATCAATGGCGTGCAGGTGCAGGGCACCAGTGCCTTGAATCCGACCTATACCCATGTCATCGGCTTTGTGCCGTTTATTGTTGACGTGACCAATATGGTCAACCTCAACAGTGACAACGTGCTGGCGGTGAAAATCACCAAGAACGGTTTCGAAGATCCGCATTTCGCCGGTGACGCCCGTTTCGGCCAGGGCGATTCAGGCCTGTTCCGTCCGGTGTACATGCACATCAGCGACAAGGTGCATATTCCTGAAAACGTCTACGCCATCCTGAAGACCTGGGGCACGCATGTGTCCACCGCCAGCATTGCAGGCGACAACTCGTCGGCTTCGATCCAGGTCGAGACCAATGTGCTGAACGAAGACAGCGTACAGAAAAACGTCACGCTGACGACCCGCATATACGATGCCAGCGGCACCAAGGTAGCCGAGACGCAGGACGCGCGCGTCTTGCAGCCGAACGCAGGTCCGGGCTTGACGACCAACAAGTTTGTTCAAAACCTGACGGTCGACAAACCTATACTGTGGTTCCCGAACAATAGCAGCCACGGTACGCCTTATATGTACCGCGTGGTGCATATCGTCAGCGTCGATGGCGCCGTGGTCGATACGGTCGAAAGCCCGCTCGGCATCCGTACCATTACCTGGAATAACGATTTCCCGGTCATTAACGGTTTCCCTCACCATCTGTGGGGCGCTTCCGGCCGCTACGACTATCCGGCACTGGGCAGTGCCGTGCCGGAAGAGCAGCAATGGCGCGACCTGAAACTGCTGGCCGATGCCGGCGGCAGCTTGTACCGTCCGGGCCATTCCTCGTCGAGCAAGGAATTCGTCGAAGCCGCCGATGCGCTTGGTATCTTCATCGTCCAGCCTAGCGGCGAAGGCGAGGGCGCTTTCGACAAGTGCTACAACGCGGCCTTGAGCGATAGCTGTACCCAAAGCGAGCTCGACAAGTTTGCCTTGAAAACGGAAATCCATACCGAGATGATCGTGCGCGACCGTAATAATCCTTCGATCCTGTCGTGGGAGTCGAATAACGGTCCGATGGATACCAATTACGCGCAAGTGTTGAAAGCGGTCAACAACACCTGGGATCCGCTCAATACCCGCGTGGCTACCGACCGTACCCCGAACGACAAGAACGGTACCCTGCTTGGATGTACCCTGAACGGCTGCGAACTGGGCGTGAAGGCACAGTTTCCAAATTCGCCTGCCTGGGGCGCCGAGTACTGGGGCAAGGGCGATTACCGCTACAAATACGATCACGAGATCGAGCTGACCGCCGAGTTCCTGAACAACTGGCGCCGTGGCGTGGCAGCGAAAACCATGGGCATGGTGCAATGGTATCTGGCTGAAACACCGGGTGAAAACAATGTGTTCCTGTCCTCCACCGGTCCGGCGCCTGTGCCGACCGCCGACAATCCCAATCCGCCTGATTTGCGCAAGCTGGAAGTGCGTTCGCTGGGCTCATCGATGATGGACGGCAGCCGCTTCCCGAAACTGATGTATTACGCCTATCAGGCCGCCTGGGTTGATTACAAGACCCGTCCGGTCGTCAACCTGGCGCATCACTGGAACCGTTCCGGCATTGTGCGCGTCAATACCTTCAGTAATTGCCCGGCAGTACGTTTGCTGGTCAATGGCGTGAAGCAGGGCGACGATCAGACGCCGAATGCGCTGGACTTTGAAAATTCCGACTTGAGCCAGGACACCACCGGTTTGCCGCATCAGGCGCACTGGGACAATGTTCAATGGCAAGCTGGTACTGTCACGGCCCAGTGTCTCGACGAAATCGGCAATCTGGTGCAATACGATGGCCAGGTAGTGCAAGACCAGCGTACCACCGCCGGCAAGGCCGACCACATCATCCTGAGTACCGAGCCTGGCTTGAAAAAGCCTGACGGCAGCACCTTCCAGATCACGGCCAACGGCAGCGATGCCGCGTTCATCACCGCCAAAGTGGTCGACGCGAACAATATCCTGTTGCCTGAGGACAGCACCAACATCACGTTTACGGTCAGCAGCAACGGCAATTATCGTGGTGGCTGGAATAATGCCGTGTCGCAAGACAAACCGCTCAGCTACCACTCGCCTGGCGACCATGAACTGGCAGCCGAAGGCGGCCTGGTGCGTATCGCGGTGCGCAGCAAGTTCGACCCGGGTACCGTGACGGTGACGGCGGCTTCTTCCGATGGCACGCTGCAAAGCAACGTTGCCAGCTTTGAAGTCGTGCCAGTACCGCAACCGACCGACGCCAGCCAGTTGCCGCCGGCCTTCGTGGCGCAACCGCAATCGCTGACCGTCAGCGTAGGCCAGGTGGCGCATTTCGAAGCTGTCGTGTCGGGCGCTGCACCGCTGGACTTCACCTGGTACCGTAATGGCGTTGAAATCGCTGGCGCCAAAGGCAGCAGCTATGACACTGCCCTGGCCGTCAATGGCGACAATAACGCTGTCTACACTGTCAAGGTGAAAAACAGCTTTGGCGACCAGACCAGCAATGACGCCGTCGAGACGGTAGTCGCGCCGCAAGCGCCAGTCATCGTCAGTGCTCCTGTGGCGCTCAGCCTGGTAGAAGGCCAGACCGCTACCTTCCAGATCGCCGCAAATGGTGCGCCGCCACCGAGCTACCAGTGGTATCGCGACAATCAGAAGATCGATGGCGCCACCTCGAGCAGCTATACCATCCCTGCTGTCGTATTGGGTGATAACAATGCGTCGTTCTACGTAGTGGCAAGCAATCTGGTCAATAGCGTGCAATCGACACCGGTCACCCTGACCGTAGGCGCCGCGACCGGACCGCACTTCACGCAGCCAGCCAATCAGGTGGCCGCGCTGAACAGCCATGCCACCCTGGTGGTGCAAGCGACCGGTTCCCAACCGATGACTTACACCTGGTTCGACAAGAACCAGCGCATCGTCGGCACCAGCGCCACCCTGGACTTCCCTGCGGTGCAAGCGGGTGATTTCGGCAGCTACACGGTACTGGTGCACAATGCCGCCGGCGACCAGACCAGCGATCCTGTTTCGCTGTTGCAAGCCGCTCCTGGCGTTAATCTGGCGCGCGCGCGTACGGCGACGGCAGACAGCACCCAGGATGCGATCGGCCTGGCAGCAGGCAAGGCTGTCGATGGCGACATCAATTCACGCTGGGGTTCGGATTTCAAACCGACAGCCGAACTGACGGTCGACCTGGGTTCGTCCATGGACATGAACCGCATGATCCTGCGCTGGGATCCGGCGTATGCCAAGCAATACATCGTTGAAGTATCGAACGATAATAAAACCTGGACCAAGGCTTATTCGCAAGATAAAGGCAATGGCGGCGTGGAAGATACGTCTTTCCCACTCGTCAACGGCCAATATGTGCGCATAACCGGCACCTTGCGCGGCAGCCCTGACTACGGTTATTCGATCGATGAGCTCGAAGTGTATAACGTTGCCCATCTGTCCAGGGACGGCAGCGCTCCCGAGCGTTATACCTTGGTGCCAGGCAACAACAACGTCGTGACCGACAACAGCACCAGTTTGCTGTGGAGCCGGGTACCGACCAAAAATGGCATCGCCCAGTTCACGCAAGTGCTGGCGGGCCAGTATTGCTCCACCATCGGCAGCCGTTTGCCGACCAAAGAAGAAGCATTGTCTATCGCTGGCGACAGCTTTAACGTCGATGCCTTCCCGGGCGGCTGGAGCACCTGGACCTCGAACATCGCGGAAACCGATGCGACCCGTGCCTACGTGGTGTCGTCCAACGGCGATGTCACGACCCAGTTGTTCAACAACTTCCCGAACGACGTGCTGTGCGTCAGTGGTACGCTGCAGTTTGCGGTGCCAAGCATCGTTGCCCAGCCTTTGACCCAGTCGGTCAAATTGTCGGCCAGCGGTGACAAGCAAGCGTATTTTGCCACCGTCGCCAAAGGTACCGGTCCGCTGACCTACACCTGGTTCCGTAACGATGTGCAAGTAGCTTCTTCGCTCAACCCGGTCTATAGCCCGGTCGTGACGAAAAGCGACGATGGCGCCAAGTACAAGGTGATCATCAGCAATAGCCGCGGCAACAGCATCAGCAGCGATGCGGCTGTGCTGACCATCGTCGCTGCAAACGACAATGGCACCGGTGGCGGCAATCAGCCACCGCAGCAGCAAGCGCCCGCCATCGTGTCGCAGCCGTTTAACCAGTCATTGGTGCCAGGCCAGACGGCCAAGTTCAGCGTTGTCGCCAGCGGCGCCGACAGCTTTACTTACCAATGGTTCCGCAACGATCAGCTGATCGTTGGCGCCACCGGCAGCAGCTTTGCCACGTCGCCAGTGACACTGGCCGACAACGGTGAACGGTTCCGGGTCGATGTCACCAATCCGGCCAACGGTGCAGTGACCAGCAGCAACGATGCCAACTTGCTGGTGATCGACGGCGTGCCGTCCGATGCCGCCAACCTGGCGTTGAAAGGCACACCAAGTTCGAGCTCCACCGAGAGTGCCGACTACTTTGGCCCGCAATATGTCAATGATGGTTTTGGCAGGGTTCGCGCCGACAATGGCCTGGAAGGTACCCGTTGGGCATCGTTTGTATTCCAGGGTGATGACGCCCAGTCGGACAACCAATGGGTCAGCATCGATCTCGGCTCCGTGCAAGAGATCAACCAGGTGGTACTCGATTGGCAAACTGCGTTTGGCTCGAAATACATCATCGAGACCTCGCTGGACAATCAAACCTGGACGCCAGTCTATACCCAGAACAGCGGGCAAGGCCGGGTGGAAAATCTCTTGTTTGCCATCACCAAGGCACAGTATGTGCGCATGCACGGTGTGAAACGCGGCACGCAATATGGTTATTCCCTGTATGAAATGCAAGTGTACGCACCGGCACTGACCATCCGTACCCAGCCTGCGGCGCAAACCGTGGCGGTCGGCCAGTCGGTCCACTTCACGGTGGACGCAGTGGGTCCGGGCACGCTGACTTACCAATGGCTCAGGCAGGGCGTGCTGGTGGCAAGCACCGACGTACCGTCCTACGATACGCCGGCAGTGAGCAGCGATGACAACGGCGCGATTTACAGTGTCGTGGTGGAAAGCTCGAACGGTAGCAAACTGCCTAGCGATGGCGCAGTGTTGACCGTGGGCGTACCGCAAACCATCAGCGCCGGTAGCGGCAACGATACCAATACCACCAATGGCGCAAACAACGGCACGGGCGCCGCTAATGGCGTTGGCGGCGGTAGCGATGTGGTACTGGGCAGCAATCTGGCACTCGGCAAGACCGCGTTTTCCAGCCCTGTCGAAAATCCACAAGGCACCACTGCCAACCTGGCGATAGACGGTATCGTCAGCGGCAACAGCCGCTGGTCGTCGGCGTTCGACGACAAGGCATGGATGGCGATTGATCTGTACGCGCCGACCCTGATCTCGCAAGTGACTTTGCAATGGGAAAATGCCTATGGCAGCGAGTATGAAATCCAGGTATCGAACGATAAAAATACCTGGCTGCCAGTCAAGCACATCACCGGCGGCAAGGGCGGCGTGGAACAGATTACGTTCCCGACGGTCTCTGCCCGTTATGTGCGTCTGCAAGGCTTTGTCCGCGCCACGCAATACGGCTATTCGCTGTACGAGTTCGAAGTGTACGGTCCGGCTAATCCCGGCCCCGCACCGCAGTTCTCGGCTCAGCCAGCCGCTGTTGCCGTGACCGCAGGCCAGAGCGCCCACTTCGAGGCCAGCGTTGCCGGCAACGGTGCATTGACGTATCAATGGAACCGCAATACCGACCTGATCCCAGGCGCGACCTCGGCCAGCTACGATATCGCAGCGGTGCAGAGCAGCGACGACGGTGCCGTATTTAGCGTCAGCGTCACCAATGCCAGCGGTATCGGTGCAGTATCGACCGGCGCCAAGCTGACCGTGACTCCGGTCGACAACGGCAATGGTGGCACTGGTAATAATGGCGGTAACGGTGGCAACAACGGTGGCGCCAATCCCGACTATCCGGTGATTCCGGGTTTCGTCACGGTCGATCTGAAAAACAATACCAATGGTAAATGGACTGATGATCAGATCTACGTGGCCGTGATTGGCCGCGATCCTGGCAACAAGGACAACTTCGCTTACCTGCAGGCCGATGGTACGATCTTGCCAATGTTGTTGGCCGACAATGATGCACCTGGTCATTTGACGAAAAACGGCGAGAACTTCAGCAATTACTTCTTCACCCTGGCGCAAGCCAAGAACTTGAAGTTGCCGAAGATGGATTCGGGCCGTATCTTTGTTTCGATGGGGTCGCCGCTGTTCATCAAGATTAATGAGGATATTAATCATCAAACTGGTTTCGCCGGTCCGGATCTGAATAACCATAATGATCCGAACATCGATATCTATTTTGACTGGTACGAGTTCACGCTCAACGACAACTTGTACATGAACCCGACCCAGGTGGACCAATTCGGTTTCCCGCTGTTGATGGACGTGTATGGCGATAGCCATAATTTCCACCAGCAAGTCGGTATTGCCGAAACGCGCGACAGCATCCTTGCGGCTTACCAGAAAGAAATGCCGAAAGAGTTTCTGGTAGATGCAGTGCAGCCTCGCCGTATCCTGGCGCCAGGCAAGAGCAGCTTCGATTCCGGCCGTGTCAACGCCGCTTATTTCGATACATATATTAACGACATGTGGAATCTGTACCGCACCAAGCCACTGGTCGTAGATATGTACGACAATTCGCGTCGTTTTGTCGGCCAGGTCGCGGCCGATGATACCGTCGTGTTCCATGAAATCGACAAGGGTAATGGCGTACTTGGCAGCGTCGTGTACACGGTGCCAGGCAAGCCTAGCACCCAGGACATGCTCGAAGCCAAAGGCGTGCTGGCCAGTCCGCTGGCTGGCGAAACCGACGGTACGGTGATTTCCATTGAATTGGCACTGGAAGCACAAATCGCCGCCGCCCTGAACCGCCATATCATGGAAGACACCTCCGTGTGGGGCGCTCCGACTGCTACATGGTATGCAGCGTCGCCAGCGAACTACTATGCGAAGTTCTGGCATGACCATAGTGTCGGCGGCAAGGCTTACGGTTTTGCCTATGACGACGTATCGGGCCAAAGCTCGAGTGTCATCGGCCCTAAACCGGAACACCTGGTGCTGGGCATAGGCTGGTAAGTCACCAGCTGAGTTGTAGACAAGCAAAACAACGCTAGTCAACAATGAGAAGGCCGCGACGTGGTTGACGTCGCGGCCTTTTTTTTTGCGATAGCGATATACTTTGCAAGGCTGTGGAATTGCTGCTGGAGCCGCGTGTGCTGGAGGTGCCGGCGCTGGCTTGATGCAGGGTTTGGCGCAGACTCCGATATTAGTAGAAGGCAGGCCGAATCCAGTCAAATTGATCGTCAATATCACTATTTTGATCGGAATGGCAGCTTCTGTCTGATCGACGTTGCTTATAATTTTACTTCCTCCTTTCACAATATAGCGAACCAGCATCCATGAAATTAACTAGCCAGAGCTTTTCCGATCATGCTGCAATTCCAGGCGAATTTGCCTTTGCGGTGATTGATCCAGCGACCCACGTAGCCTTATCGAACAACCGCAATCCACACCTGGCCTGGAGCGATGTGCCTGCCGGTACACAATCGTTCGCCTTGATTTGTCACGACCCTGACGTACCAAGCAGTGGCGAGGACGTCAATCAGGAAGGACGGGAAGTGCCAGCATCGCTGCCGCGCGTCGATTTCTTCCACTGGCTTTTGCTCGATATTCCTGCTGCTGCGCGCGAGATCGCTGCCGGCAGCCATAGTGATGGCGTGCTAGCGCGCGGCAAAGCCGGTCCTGCAGCACCCGATGGTCTGCGTCACGGCATCAATGACTATACGAGCTGGTTTGCGGGCGATGAACACATGGCCGGTGACTATCACGGCTACGATGGTCCATGTCCGCCGTGGAACGATACGCTGTTGCACCGTTATGTGTTCACGCTGTACGCGCTCGATCTGCCGCGCATCGCCGTCAATGCCCCGTTCAATGGTGTCAATCTGCGCGACGCGCTCGCCGGTCATGTGCTTGCGCAAGCCAGTCTCACTGGCACCTACACCCTGAATCCCCATTTGCAAAAGAACTGAGATACTTGCCGGTACATGAAAACAATGGCAGATAGCGGCAAGGGAGTAGCGATATTGTCTTTGCCATCTGGCAATCTCGTCGCTCGCCGGGGCTTGTGCACGCTGGTCCAGCCCTGCTTGCGCCGACCACAGCACGCCAGGGGTTACAGGTTTTTTGACGCCACCTTGCTGCTGGTGAAGTCAGGCCAGATGATTATCGACAATGGGGAAGAGTCCCTGGCCTTGAAGGACCCATTGACGCTGGTGGCAATGGCGCAAAACGCGTGTGCGGACATCCAGAAAATCCCCGGTGGCGAAGAGCAGACGTTTCAATCTTTGCTGCTGGCATTTGCACCGGAAGTGATGCTGGAATTTCACCGGCGCCATGCGGACGACCTGCCGACATCGCCAGCCATCGCACACGGCCGCCAGATGGTGCTCGATGTCGATTTGGCCGATACCTTGAATTATTGCGTGCGCGGCATCTGTTCAAGCAACATCAGCGAGCGCGAGCAAATGCACAGGCTGGTCGGTTTGCTGCTGGCGCTGGCAGAGCGCGGCTGCCATTTTTCGCGGCCATCGACGCAACATATTGCTGACCGCCTCAAGCGTATTCTTGCGGATGCACCCGCGCATCCCTGGACGACGGCCAAGGCTGGCTGGGAGCTTGCCATGAGCGAAGCGACCTTAAGGCGCCGGTTGGCGGCCGAAAATTTACGCTTTGAAACTTTGCTACTGGATATACGCATGCACCACGCGATGACCTTGCTGCAGACCACCGGCTGGAATCTTCAGCATATTTCTGAAGCGTGCGGATACCGCGCCAGTGCACGCTTCTCCGCGCGTTTCCGCGAGCGTTTCGGATGCTCGCCATCGCAGGTGCGCTGAGTTGATGATGTAATCGATAGGGTAGAAAAAACATGACAGAAAACAAGCATTTTTACGAGCCGTCCAAAGGACATGGATTGGCGCATGATCCTTTCAATGCCATCGTGGGGCCGCGCCCGATCGGCTGGATCGCATCGCATTCGGCCAGCGGCGTGCTCAATCTCGCGCCCTACAGTTTTTTTAACGCTTTTAATTACACCCCACCCATCATCGGCTTTGCCAGCGTCGGCCGTAAAGACAGCTTGAACAATATTGAGCAAACCGGTGAATTTGTCTGGAATCTGGCAACCCGCCCCCTGGCCGAGGCCATGAATCGTAGTTCGGTGGCGGCCCCGCCCGACATCAACGAGTTTGAACTGGCCTGCCTCACGCCTGTAGCCGGGCGTATGGTCAAGGTGCCGCGCGTGGCAGAAAGCCCGGTGGCATTCGAGTGCCGCTGTAGCCAGATACTGCAGCTCGCCAGCGCTGACGGCGATGAAATTGCCACCTGGCTGGTGCTGGGCGAAGTGATCGGCGTGCATATCGACCAGGCTTTGCTGAAAAACGGCAGCTACGATACGGCCGCCGCCCATCCTATCCTGCGTGGCGGGGGGCCTGCCGACTATTTCGAAGTGATGAGCGAGTCCCTGTTTCAGATGTACCGGCCGCGATAGGCGCTCTCTTGCTTTGCCTCATCCATCAATCGCTCCCGCAACCACCGGTGCCCCGCATCATTCTCGCTGCGCGGATGCCAGGCCATCGACAGGGTAAAGCCTAGCTTGGCCAGCGGCAGGGGAAAGATGTCGAGCGTGTCGGTGAAGCGGTTCAGCAGGCACAGGGGCAGGGCGCAGACATAGTCGGTGCTGGCCAGCATCAGCGGCACCAGATTGTAGGTGGGCACGGATAAAACCACCTGGCGCTGCATGCCCAGGGCGGCCAGATGCTCTTCGATGAAGCCATGGAAGCCGCCGCTGTTCGAGACGATCACATGCTGCAGGGCGCAATAGCTGGCCAGGTCGGGCGGGGTCGTGCCGCGCGGATGGCCCTTGCGCTGCGCCATCATGAAAACGTCGCTGATCAGTTCACGGCTTTTCAAGGCGGGCGGCAGGAAGCGCGAGCCGGCGATCAGCACGTCGATTTCCCCTCGCTCCATCTGGCCGACCACTTGCTCCGGGTCGGCATGGCGAAAAGCCAGGCGCAGGCCGGCGTTATGCTGTGTCTCGAACGTGCGCGCCAGGCCCAGGCCCAGTATCGCGGTGGCATTGTCGTTGGCCGCCACGGTGAACGTGCGCTGGGCGCTGGCCGGATCAAACACGGCTGGTTCGCGCACGGTTTTTTCCAAGGCCAGCAGCGCTTCGCGCAGTGGCGCGCGCAATTGCAGGGCGCGTTCGGTGGCCACCATGCCGCGCCCGGTCTCGGACGGCAGCAGCAGCGGGTCGCCCAGCAAGTCGCGCAGGCGGACCAGTTGCGCCGACAGGGCGGGCTGGCTGATGTTCAGGCGCACGGCCGCCCTGGTCACATTAGCTTCTTCCAGCAAGACGTCGAGCGACACCAGCAAGGCCAGGTCCGCGCCCCTCATATCGATCATGGTTATACCTCGAATATTAACAATCGATTTCAAATATACCAGTGATGGCCACATCATGCTGCTATCGCGTACTCCCTTCGAGACCATCATGACTGACCGTTCCACCAGCCTCATCCTCAGATTGCTGAGCTTTTCCTTTTTCGCTACCGGCACGGCCTCGCTGTCGGTAGTCGGCGCCTTGCAGGAAATCGCCAGCTCGCTGGCCATGCCGCGCAGCGCGGTGGCGATGCTGGTGGCCGTGTTCGCTGTCACCTTTGCCATCAGCGCGCCGCTGATCCAGGTGTTTGCCGGTCACTTGCCGCGCCGCAGCTTGCTGCTGGCCGGCCTGGCCACCGTGGCGCTGGGGGCGGCCGGTTGCGCGCTGGCGCCCAATTACACGGTGCTGGTGCTGGCGCGCATCGTGACGGGACTGGGCATGGCGGCCGTGACGCCGGTCGGCTCTTCGCTCGGTTCGACCATGGTGCCGCCCGAGCGCCAGGGCCAGGCGCTGGCCATCGTGTTTACGGGCATGACGGTGGCGTCGGTGGTCGGCGTGCCCTTGTCCGCCTGGGTCGCGCATGCGCTGGGCTGGCGGGCGATGTTTGGCTTGATATCGCTGCTGTCGGTGATCTCTGGCGTGCTGCTGGCGCTGCTGCTGCACGACCGTTCGGCAGGCCAGAAAGTGCAGCTGCGCGATTTGTTGACCGTGCTGCGCCGGCGCGACCTGGCCAGTGCGCTGGCGGTGATGGTGCTGGGCCTGGGCGGCCTGTTCAGCAGCTACACCATGATCACGCCCATCTTGCACGACAAATTCGGCGCCGGCCCGCAGATGGTGTCCATCGCCTTGCTGATTTATGGCCTGGCGGGCATCGCCGGCAACCAGGTGGCGCGCAAGCTGGCGATGCTGTGGTCGGCCGAACGCTCGCTGACGATGTCGCTGTTGATGATGGGCTTGGCTTTCGTGGTGCTGGCCCTCACGCCAGGCTGGCTGGTGGTGGCGCTGGCCACCCTGGTGCTGTGGGCGCTGGCGGTCGATATTTTCTTGCCGGCCCAGCAGCGGCGCATGGTGGAGCTGGCGCCGCAGTGGCGCGGCCTGGTGCTGGCACTCAATTCTTCTTGCCTGTTCATCGGCATGGCGCTGGGTTCTTCGACGGCCGGCAAGGTGGCGCCGCTGTGGGGCCTGGACGCCTTGCCGCTGGTGTCGATCGCCATGGTGGTGCTGGCGTTCGCGGCGCTGGGCTGGTCGCGCAGCGCACGTGCATCACATCTGGCTGCTTGTCCGCTACAAGGTGCTGCTGGTGCGTAGCTGGACGCTGTCGCGGCCCGGTGGCGCGCCAAATAAACGGCTGTATTCGCGGCTGAATTGCGAGGGGCTGTCGTAGCCGACGCTGTAGCCGATGGCGGCCACGTCGCCAGGCTCCTGCATCAGCCGCACGCGCGCCTGCTGCAAGCGTATCTGTTTCTGGTATTGCAAGGGGCTCATGGCGGTGATGGCGCGAAAGTGCCGGTGGAACGATGACACGCTCATTGCCGCCAGCTGCGCCAGATCTTCGCTGCGCAGCAATTCGGCATAGTGCTCGCGTATCCAGCGTATGGCCCGGCCGATATGCGACAGCCGGCTGTCAGCCATGCCGATTTGCCGTATTGCTACACCTTGTTCGCCGGACAAGAGACGCCAATGGATTTCACGTTCGATCATCGGCGCCAGCACGGCGATATCGCCAGGCTGATCGAGCAGGCGCAGCAAGCGCAGCACGGCGTCCAGCAGCTCAGGTCTGGCGTCGCTGACATGGATGCCGGACATGCTGGCCGTGGGCGCCGCCGCGCTGTGCGGCATGTCCAGCAGCAGCGAGGCGATGATGGCCGGTTTCAGGGTCAGGCCGACGGCAAGGAAGGGCGTGTCCGCGCTGGCTTCGGTAATGCAGCCGCAGATGGGCAAATCGACGGATACCACCAGGTATTGCCCGGCGCGATAATCGTAGCTGCGCTCGCCCAGGATGGTTTGCTTGGCGCCTTGCGCCACCAGCGCAAACACCGGCTCGCTGATATGCCGGGCTGGCGGCGTGGCGCCGTCCGAGGTATACACGGACACGCCGTCCATGGCCAGTTGCGCCGGCCAGTCCCGGGCCTGGCGCCGTATCAGGGCGCAGATTTCCATCAGTTTATCGATGCTTTTTTCCATGCTTTGATGGTAGCCCCAGGCCGGGACTGCTCGCAAGCGCAAACAGCTTGCTGGCGCACGATTGAGCGGATCGTGCAAGACTCTGCGCCTTATCGGCTAGTGTGTGCAGGCTGTGCGATGGTTAGATGGAGGCTTCCTCATCACCACCTCAGGAGTACACCATGTCGCTCGATTCCTACATCACCCTCGGCCATTCCGGCCTGCATGTCAGCCCGCTGTGCCTGGGCACCATGACCTTCGGCGAAGATTGGGGCTGGGGTTCCAGCCCGGCCGAGTCGGAAGCCATCCTCAGCGCCTATCTTGAGCAGGGCGGCAACTTTATCGATACGGCCAATCTGTACACGAATGGGCATTCGGAAAAAATCATCGGCGACTTCTTTGCTCGGCGGAAAGGCCGCGACCGCAGCGTGATCGCCACCAAGTTCTTTGGCAACCTGCATGCGGGCGACCCGAACGGCGGCGGCAATGGCCGCAAAGCCATCATCGAGCAGTGCGAAGCGTCGCTGCGCCGCCTGCAGACAGACTATATCGACCTGTACTGGATACATAACTGGGAACCGAGCACGCCGATCGAAGAAACCATGCGCACTCTGGACGATCTGGTGCGTGCCGGCAAGATCCGCTACATCGGCATTTCCGATGCGCCCGCCTGGAAAACGGCGCAGGCGCAAACCATCGCCCAATTTCGCGGCTGGGCGCCGCTGATCGCGCTGCAGCTGGAATATTCCTTGCTGCAGCGCACGGTGGAAGGCGAATTGATGCCGATGGCGCGCGAACTGCATCTGGGCGCCATGCCCTGGAGTCCGCTCAAGGGCGGCTGGCTGTCCGGCAAATATACGCGTGAGAATGCGGGTGTCAGCCAGTCCGAGCGTTCCAAGCTGGTCGGCGCTTCGCCGTCGGAACAGGAATATCAGGTAATCGATGTCGTCAAAGCCATCGCGGCCGAACGCCAGAGCACCCCGGCCGCCGTGGCGCTGGCCTGGGTGCAAGGCCGCGCCGGCGTGGCTTCCACCCTGATCGGCGCACGCCGGTTAGAGCAGTTGCAGGACAACCTGAGTTCATTGACGCTCAAGCTCACGGTCGAGGAGGTCGCCAGGCTGGACCAGGTCACCAAACCGGCGCTCAACTTCCCGGCCGATGTCAACGAACACCTGGCGCCCATGCTGGCGTTTGCGGGCGCCAAGGTTGATGGGCGACAAACCACGGTGCTGCCTTGGCTGACAGCGAGCAGCACGCGATACTAGGCACGGTTCATCCTGGTCTTTGAGTTCTTCTTGTCATTATTTCGTCATAAGCCTGTCATGCTGCTGTTGCCGGCGCGCTTGCATACTGTCCTTACCGTTTTCCCAATCCACTCCAAGGACCATATTATGCAAGCACGTTTTATTTCCGCTGCGGTTGCCAGCGCTGCCTTTCTCTTCGCTTCCACCAGCGCCATGGCGCAAGGTACTGCCGCCGCGCCGACCGCCAATCCGGTTGTCGCCAAGAATGTGGTGCTGGTGCACGGCCTGTATGCCGATGCGTCGAGCTGGTCGGAAGTAATTCCGCTGCTGCAAAAAGCCGGCCTGCATGTGACGGCCGTGCAAAACCCCTTGCGCTCGCTGGCTGACGATGCGGAAGCGACGCGCCGCGTGCTGGCGCTGCAGGATGGTGCTACCGTGCTGGTGGCGCACTCGTATGGCGGCATGGTGATTTCCGAAGCGGGCGTGGACCCGAAAGTGTCGGCGCTGGTGTATGTGGCGGCGCGCGGTCCGGATGCCGGCGAAGATTACGGCGCGCTGGCGGCCAAGTTCCCGGCCGCGCCTGCCAGCGCTGGCCTGATCAAGACGCCGGACGGTTATGCCCAGTTGAGCGAACAGGCTTTCCTGCACGACTTTGCTGGTGACCTCGATAGCGTCAAGGCGCGCACCCTGTATGCGGTGCAAGGCCAGGCCTCGCAAGCGATCTTTGCAGCCCGCACCACCCAGGCTGCCTGGAAAGTCAAACCCAGCTATTACGCCGTCTCGACGGAAGACCGCACCATCAACCCGGACTTCGAGCGCTTCATGGCCCAGCGCATGCATGCGCAAACCATCGAAGTCAAGGGCAGCCACCTGGCGCTGATTTCCCATCCACAGGAAATTGCCGCGCTGATTGAAAAAGCTGCCGGCCTGTAAGTAATGCTGTTCAGTTAACGTCATTTTTACCCCAAAAGCAAACCCTGGGGTCGGACCCTGCAGGGTCCGACCCCGGCATTTTCGACGTTGGAGTGAAAAAAATGGACAGGACTGCTTAACTGAGCAGTATTACTGGCTTGTAAGGTCTGTCCAGCCAAGGCGCATTATGTGAACAGGTATTCCAGTACTTCATCGCCGTACTGGTCTGTTTCGCCGGTAGGCTTCCAGCCCAGGTGGCGATAAAAGCCGTAGGAACGCGATTGTGGGACGCTGGAGCAGCCGAGGAACAGGCGCGTGTGGCCTGCTGCTTGCAATTCGGCCATCATCCGCTCCAGCAAAGCCTTGCCGATGCCGAGTCCCTCGGCTTGCGGCAGCAGTGCCAGCACGACGATCTCGCCGCTTTCCCGGTCGCCAAAGCAATAGCCGATCAGCTTGCCATCCTGATGGCAAACCTGCCCAGGCAGATTGCCCGATGCAATCATTTCTCCCCACGACGCTGCCGTGATGCCGAGCTCGGCCAGGCGCTGCTGGTCGATGGCGTTTTGCCGGGTCTTGCCGCGCAGGTCGATATATGCTGGCGTGTGCTCGGCGCGGCCGGGGCTGAAACTGAGCTTGGGCATGCCTTGGGCCTCCATTTAGTCTGCGGTTCTTTCTTGAGCGGGCGCCGGTAATTTGCTCAACACCCCATCGGCATCGAGTTCATAGCTATCAAAGTCGCGCGCCAGGAATAATTTTCCCGTGTAGTGTAGCCGGGCTTCCGCCTCCAGTTCCGCCATGCCGGCCGCGTGGTGGTAGCGCGCGCTGAAATGCGTGAGTATCAGATTTGGCAACTGGCTGGCGGCGGCAAATTGCGCCACCCGCTGCACCGAGCTGTGGGTGGGGCCGGGGCCGACTTTTTGCAGCATGGCTTCGGTGTAGGTGGCTTCATGCACCAGCAATTGCGCGCCCGCGCAGGCGTCTGCCAGCAGGGATGGTGTGTCGTTGTCGCCGCCGATGACGATGGTGGCCTGGTCGGTCTTGGTGATGCGGAAGTCGGCAGCCGCCAGCACGCTGCCGTCGTCCAGTTGCACATCACTGCCTGCGTGCAATTGACCCCAGGCCGGACCCGACGGCACACCGCGCGCCTGCAGGGCGGCCTTGTCCAGTTTCCATTTGCTGCTTTCCAGCGCAAAACGGAAAGCCACGCTGTCGGCGCGGTGCGACAGGGCGTGGCGGGTAATGGTCAAGCCTGTTTCCTGATGCACGATGTCGCTGCGGTTGACGTCGATATGGATCAGCGGATACGTCAAAAACAGTTCCGTGTGCAGCAAGGTGGCATCGATCCAGGCCTTGATGGCCGGCGGCGCGATCAGGATCAAGGGCCGCTTGCGGCCTGTCATGGAAGCGCTGGCGAGCAAGCCCGGCAAGCCGTAGCTATGGTCGCCATGCACGTGGGTGATGCAGATGCCGGCCAGGTCATGCACGGACAGCGGCATGCGCTGCAAGCGGTGCTGGGTCGCTTCGCCGCAATCGACCATCCACCAGTCGCGGCTGGTGGAGGGCTGGACGGCCAGCGAGGTGACGTTGCGGTAGCGGGTGGGCACGCCCGAGGATGTGCCAAAAAAAGTCAGTTTGAACATGCCGCATATTATGGAGCAGGCGGCGGTACTTGGCTATCCGCTAACTGGTTGCGCGGCCAGCCTGTTCTTGTAGATGCTGCCGTTTTTCATGATCAAGAGCAGGTTTTGTTCCGGTTGCGCCAGGAAATCGAGGTTTTTCGTCGGATCGCCATCGGCCACCAGCAAGTCGGCCAGCGCGCCCACGGCCAGTTTGCCCAAGGGGCCGGCATAGGGCGCGCGCAAGCCGGACAGGGCCAGCAGTTCGCCATTCTGGCCCGTCGCCTGGGCCAGCAAGGTCAGCGGGTCGTAAAAGCGCGTCAGCTTGGCCAGTTGCCGTCCTTGCGTGGACGTCATCTTGGCATTGAACAGGATATCGGTGCCCCAGCCCGTCTTGATGCCGTATTTTTGCGCCAGCGCGTAGGCGTGCACCGTGCCATCGGAAACGATGCGCTGGCTGGCCCTGCGCGCCGCGTCGGGATACACATTGCTGTCTTCGTCTTGCAGAAACGGCTGCAAGCTCCACCACACGCCGCCGTCGCGCATCCTGCGCGCGCTCTCCTCGTCGGCCAGCTGGCCATGCTCGATGCTGCGCACGCCCGCGCGGATGGCGCGCTGTATGCCTTTCGGCGTGTAGACGTGGGCCATCACATACGTGCCCCAGTCGGCGGCCGCCTCCACGCCGGCGCGCAGTTCGCGTTCCGAGTATTGCGTGCTGTCGAGCGGGTCGTATAGCGAGGCCACGCCGCCGCCGGCCAGCATCTTGACTTGCGTAGCGCCCAGCATCAATTGTTCGCGCACCCGGCGCAGCACTTCCGTTTCGCCATCGGCGATCATGGCCACGCCCACCGATTCCACCGCGCTCAACGGCGCATTGGCCGCGCGCGGCACTTCCGAGCGCAGGCGGAAGTCGCCATGGCCCGAGGTTTGCGAAATCATGGCGCCCGATGGAAAGATGCGCGGACCCATCACGATGCCTTCATCGATGGCGCGCTTGAGGGCAAACGCCGGGCCGCCCGCGTCGCGCACGGAAGTAAAACCGCGCAGCAGGGTGCGCTGCGCTTCCTGCGCCGCCACCAGGTATAAATAGCCGACATCGGACGTCATGGCCGTGGCCTGGTTGATGCCGGCCAGCATGGTATGCCAATGGGCGTCGATCAGGCCTGGCATCACCAGCTTGCCCTGGCAATCGATGATTTGTGCGCCTTCGACTTTCTCGCCGGCTGATGGCAGCGCGGTGATGGTGGTCCCCGTCACCAGCAGATTGACACCCGTGCGTGGCGGCTTGCCCGTGCCGTCGAACAGGCGCATATTGGTCAGCAGCAATGGCCGTACGGGCGCCTGCGGCTGCTGGGCGATGGCATTGCTAGCAGACAGTCCCAGGAAGGGCGCCAGCATGGCGGCCGTGCCGCCCAGAAACTGGCGCCGCCGCATGTCCGCCATGACCCGTTGGTACAGGATATTGAAGACGGTGCCGCCGCAATCGCAGGCGCGCGGTTTGAGTCCGCCCGTCTGCCAGGCGCTGGCCAGTGTCTGTTCCGCTGTCGTCAATGCAGTGCGAGCGAGTGCCATGGCGATCATCCCTTATGCCGAGGTGTTGGAGCGCTCATTGAAAGCCGCACGGTAAGCGGAGTCAAGCGTGCACTTGCTTTACGAAAACAAATATAGAATTGACAGGTGGTCCGCTACGCTGGGCCCGTGCCGTTTGCAGTTCAATGCCTGATGATGCTTAATCGAGGAGGTCACGCATGTCCATGAAAAATTTTCAAAAAATTACTGCTGCACTGGTGCTGGCTGTCAGCAGTGGCACGGCCGCCGCCGTGGGCCTGGGTTTTCTGGCAGAAACGCCCATGGCTTATCTGAATAAATACGATAGCCCGGCTTTGACCAAGGCGGCGACCCATGCGCTCAATGAACAGAAAGATGGCGAAACGGCGCAGTGGAGCAACGAAGGCTTGCGCAATTCCGTGCGCATCCACGCCGATATCACGGCCAGCGAGACGGTAAAGACCGAGGCCCAGGTCTGCCGTACCCTGCATGTGGCTTTGCAGGCCAAGGGGCAGGACCAGACGCTGAAATTGAAACTGTGCAAATCAGGTAGCGAAAACTGGAAAGTGGCGAAATCCTGATCTTTCCCGCAGGCATGGTGTTGTGAGGAAGGCGGATTCCCCCGGCTACGCTAGAGAGTTTATTCTAGGGAAACCCCGGCACGCGTTAAAATCACGCTTTCCCTCTTACTCTCGTCACCTACATGCAGCAAAGCCGCCGATTATTTTTCCGCCTGGTCAGCCAGTTCCGCCGTTACGGCGCGATTGTCGCCGCCACCTTGCTGGCCGTGGGCGTGGCCTCTGCCACCGATGTGCTGCTGATACGCCAGTTGCAAAACGTGGTGGACGCCATGCGCAGCACCGCCACCGAGCACGCTGCGCCGGTGACGGGCATGATGGCCACGCTGCAAGGCTGGGTAGACCGTGTCCTGCCCGCACATGCGGGGCAAGCGGAACTGTGGGTGATCCCGGCCACCATCCTGGGCCTGGCCGTCATGCGCATGGTGTCGAGTTTTGCCGGCGATTACGGTTCCGTGTGGCTGTCGAGCCGGGTGCAGGCCGATTTGCGCGAGCAGATGTTTGCCACCATCATGCGCCTTCCCAGCCGCTTTTTTGACACCAGCACCACCAGCGTGACGCAATCGCGCGTGGCCTTCGACGCCAGCCAGGTATCGCAGGCGGGCTTGAACGTGCTCAACGTGATGGTGCGCGACTCGGTGGCTACCATCGGCTATCTGGTCTTGCTGTTCAGCATAGACGTCAAGCTGGCCATCTTTTGCATGGCGTCCTTGCCTATCGTCGCGCTGGTAGTCACCTTGGCGGGGCGGCGCATGCGCCATTTGAGCAAGAGCGCCCAGCAAGCCGTAGGTGAGCTCACGTCCGTGCTCGATGAAAGCATAGGCGGCCAGCGCGTGGTGAAAATCTTTGGCGGCCAGCAATATGAAAAGAAACGTTTCCTGCGCGTCGTCAAGCTGAACCGCCAGCTGGCCGTCAAGCATGCAGCCACCTCGGCCGTCAATTCCGGCTTCATCATGATGCTGGTCGGCATTACCTTGTCGTCGGTGATTTATTTCGCCATGCTGCGCGCACAAAGCGGCGCCATCACGCCCGGCGCTTTCGTCGCCTTCATGGGCGCGCTGATGGCCATGCAGTCGCCGATCAAGAACCTGACCAAGATCAACGAACCGCTGCAGCGTGGCCTGGCGGCGGCCGAATCCGTGTTCACCCTGATCGATACACCGGTCGAACCGGACCCTGGCACACTGGCGCCAGCGGCGGTGCAGGGTAATCTGTCGCTGCAGAACGTGAACTTCCGCTACAGCGACGATCCCGATGCGCCAACTGCACTCAACAATATTGTGCTCGACATCGCGGCCGGCGAGACGGTGGCCCTGGTGGGCGGTTCCGGCGGCGGCAAGACCACCTTGCTGGGTCTGCTACCGCGCTTCTATGACGTCAGCAGCGGTCGCATCCTGCTCGATGGCCTCGATGTGCGCGATTACGAATTGCTGGCCTTGCGGCGCCAGTTCGCGCTGGTCAGCCAGGACGTGATCCTGTTCAACGATACGATGGCGGCCAATATCGCCTATGGCGATCCGGCGCCGGACCAGGCCCGCATCGAGTCGTGTGCGCGCGCCGCCTATGCCCATGATTTCATCGCGCAATTGCCGCAGGGTTATGCGACGCAAGCTGGCCAGAATGGTTCGCGCCTGTCCGGTGGGCAACGCCAGCGCCTGGCGATCGCCCGCGCGCTGTACAAGGATGCGCCTATCTTGCTGCTCGATGAAGCGACCAGCGCGCTCGATACCGAATCCGAACGGCAAGTGCAGGCAGCGCTGGAAGTGCTGATGCGCGACCGCACCACCATCGTCATCGCCCACCGTTTGTCGACCATAGAAAGCGCCGACCGCATCGTCGTGATGCAGGGCGGCCAGCTGGTGGAATCGGGCAGCCATGCCGCCTTGCTGGAGCGCAACGGCGCCTATGCACGCCTGCATGCCAGCCAGTTGTCGCCGGTCAAGGAGGGCGTGCGCTAAGCAAGCGTTGCCGCTGCAACAAGAAATAACAAGGGCGCCCATGTGGCGCCCTTGTTGTTTCTGGAGTGAAAAATGGGTGGTGCATAAGGGATAAAGCGCATAAGGAATCGGCCGCAATATGGCTTGTTATTTACCACATTATCTTTGTATCCCGAATTGCTTATACATGAAATTAAATTTCAAAATCTATCGAAAAGTAACAATTTGATTTTATTTTGATTTTCAGTATGTTTATCCAGGCAATCAGGTTTGGTAAATTCAATATTTGCAATAGTTGTTGGCGCTATCGTAATTTTTATTTTTCATTATTTTTAATTTCAGTTACAATAAATTCCGTACGGAAATTATTTTTTTGCTTTCAGGCGTACTTCATGTGGAAAATACGATAGGACCTGATAATTTTATTGATCGGGAGAGGCGACTATTTTTTGCAGATTGCTGGAATGATTTCTGGCGATATTGTCGATGAATTCCTGGTTCGGCGAATATTCCTGCGGCATGGCATTGGCAGTGGCATGTCTGATGCGGCCTTCAATCTGTTCTCTTTATTCTGAAACGAACATTACAATGATAAATCCGAGTTTTTTTCCATCAAAAATGACCACTGCCGTGCTGTGTGCACTGACGCTGCTCGCGTCGAACGTGGCGGCCCAGGAATCGGCCTATGCCGATTTGGATTCTTGTGTGAAATCGGAACAGGTGACGGCAACGGCGAAGGGCGCCGCAGTGGGGGCATTGACAGGGCTGGGAGCGTCATTGTTCGGCGGCATGAAGAAAAATGATGCGATAAAGGCAACCGCATTGGGCGCCTTGGCGGGTGGCGGCATTGGTTTCGTGAAAGCGTATTATGAAGCGACCAATACCTGCTACAGCAAGAATCCAGGCTGGGTGCCGGCATCGAACATAACGCGTTCGGCGACCTTGGCGCAAGCCAAGAAGGCTGCCAAGTACAAGCCTAGCGAGGGTATCAAGACAAGCATCATGGATATCGACATGCCGGAATCCGTGCAAAGCGGTACTGCCAGTATTCCCATGAATACCAAATTCACGGTGCTGACGCCGGATGATGCCGAAACCCCGGTGGAAATTTCGCGCAAAATCTACATTATCGAAAATGGCAAAGAAGATCCGATGCCATTTACTGCAGGAAAGAGCACGGAAGTGAAGACTTTCGAGCCGGCGCAGCATACCGATACGGTTAATTTCCCATTATCTTCGGATTTTAAGCCTGGCATGAAACTGCGTTATGAAATTCAGATGAAAACTGAAAAAACCCCTGTCGTCAGCAAATCGAAGACAGTAACCATTATTTAATTCCCTATCGGGATTCCTGGTAGTGCGCAGGCCGCCGTAATGATAAGGCGGCTTGCCGGAATTTCTCCCCTTCTCCCCTTCCTTCATAAGTGCATTCCATGATGAAATCGCTATGGCGTAGCTTTGCCATCTTTGCCATGCTGTTGCTTGGCGGTTGTGCCGCCAATCAATTGCCCGGTTATCAGCCCGTGTATTACTCCTACGAAGTGCCGCCGGAACTCATGCAGAAAATTGCGGTGAAATTCAAGCAGCATGGATTAAGCAACGCTGCGGTGGTACGCGATCAGGTGGGGCGTGTGCGTCTGGCGGGAAGTTATCAGAACGAACTGGAAGTCGAGCGCGCTTTTGTGATCGCCCAATCCGTCGTGGGCCTGAAAACCACGTCGCCGATTTATCCGGACAATATCAAGGAACGGCATTGGGAACGGGATGCACAGCAAGCCAGTGCCGCTTTCTTTGAGCAGCGCAGGGCGCTCAAGTCGGCGGTGCTGGGCGCGCCGCAGAAACGTGCGCTGGTGGTGGGCATCAATGAATTCCGTAACGGCGCCAGGATCTCGGCAATCCAGGGGGAGGACGACGCGCGTGAGGTCGCCAGGCAGCTGGGCCGTGCTGGCTATCAGGTCACCTCGCTGTTTGGCGAGCAGGCGACCAAGGCCAATATCGAGGCCAAGATTGTCGAAGTCGGTAATAGCCTGCAAGCCAATGACAGCTTGTTCATCTATGTTTCCAGCCACGGTACTACGCCGGTACCGTCGCCCAATGGTCTCGACCAGCGCCGCATGTCCATCGTTGCCTACGATTCCGGCAGTGCCGATGCGCGTGGTGGCGACCGCCAGGATTTCGCGCTGCAGATACAGGAAAGCTCGGTATCGGACACGCTGGTGCAGCAACTGGCGCAAAAGCCCAGCCGCGAGACGCGCGTTTTCATCGATACCTGCTATAGCGGTGAAATGCTCAATGATGTGCAGGATGAGTCGACAGCCTTCATCCTGAAAGCCAATAATGGCCAGCCGGAACGGGAAGGCGTGTCACTGGGCGCCTGGACGGGCGAGAAATATACGGCCAAGGCGATCGTCTACAGCCCTGAGGAAACGGCTGCCAGTGACAAGGCGCGGCGCCAGGGTGTGCCGCAGAAAATCGACCGCAGCCGTAGCGGCTACACGGTCATTACCGCCACCAGCGCCGGACAGATTGCGCTCGGCCCCGTACGTGAGGTGGGCGAATTCGTGAGCCCGCTGGCGCCGACGAAAAAACTGCGCGGTTCCTTCTTTACGCAGGCATTCTTTGCTTATCTGGAACAAAGCAAGGGCGAGATCGAGCCTGCCTTTGAACATGCCCGCGACTTTACCTCGGCCACTGCGCAGCGCGTCAGCGGCGGCAAGGAACAGCAAACGCCGCGCAAGTACACCACTTTCCCTGCCAAGCAAGACAATCTATACCTGTAAAACCCACCAAGCGGATAGCCGCCTGGCGGCTGCCCGCATGACTTCTGGAAAGCGAATCATGCAAAAAACAATCATTGCACTCTCCCTCGCGCTGTTGATGAACGGCGCTGCCGCCCAAGAAGGTTACAGCGCCAAGTCGCTGTTTTTTGCCGAGGACGGCGCCGTTTCGACGGCCAACACGGGCACGCCGGCACCGGTGGAACCGATCAAGGCGGTTGTCAAAAAGGCGGCGCCGCGCAAAGCGGTGGTGACTGCTGCCAAGAAAGCCAGGCCGGATACACAGATCGGCACGAGCTACTTTATCCGTATCAAGAATAGCGACGGCTCCACGCGCGATGTATTGGCCAGCCAAAAATTTGCCACCGGCGAAAAGTTCCAGCTGGGCGTGAAGGTCAACCGTCCATCGTATGTGTATGTGCTGAACCAGGCGCCGGATGGCAAGGTCACGCAGATCTACCCGCAACCGGGCAAGGATAATTTCATCGACGCCATGGGCACGGTATTCCTGCCTGGCCGCGGCGCTTTTGAGTTCGAAGGCCCGCCGGGCACCGAGCAGTTGCTGGTGTACCTGTCGCCGAAACCGCTGGACGTGCCGGTGACGGCAAAGATCGACAGTTTGCAGCCTGACCTGGTGGCCAGCAATGGCGGCGTCAGCAATGCATCGGCCCTGATCTGCGCCAAACCGGCCGCGGCGATTGCCCAGACGGCCGCTCCGGTGGTGACCGGCGCTACCGAATGGAAAACCGTCGGTCCCGCGCCGACGCTGCTGGCCGATGCCGGCTACAGCGCCAAGAGCGTGGTCTTCACACCCGACAGCGACTGTGCTGGCGCGCCGGAGGCTGGCCAGGGCTATGCCTCGAAAGCGATTGTTTTCAGTGAAGACGTCAAGCCCGATACGGGCGGCCACGTGGCGGCCTACATCGTCAAGACCCTGACCTCCAAGGACGACGGCCTGTACCTGAAATTGCAGCTGTCGCATCAATAAATCCGATTCCCGATCACCTCAACGATAAAACGCTATGTCAAATAATCATCTGATCGTCGGCCTCGGTGGCACCGGTGGCAAGATCATTCGCCAAATCAAGAAAACCATCGAACGCAACAAGGATGCCGACGGTGTCAGCATGTCTGACGCGCGCTTCGATTTCCTCTATATCGATACCTCCACCGACGAGCTGGACAAGCGCGATGAGTGGAAAGTGCTGGGCAAGGATATCGAGCTCGACCGTGGCCAGGTCGCGATTAATACCGCCAGCAATATCCGTCCCGTGCTGGACGATCCCGGTTCCTTCCCCGGCATGCAGGGCTGGATCGAGCCGCGCGCCATTTTTGACTTCGTCAAGCCCGGTATCGCCGGCGCTGCGCAGCGGCGCAAATTGGGCCGCATGGTGTTCGCGCAAAATGCGCCGAAGTTCGTCAAGGCCGTGGAAGAGCGCGTGCATGATCTGCAGTCGCAGGGCAAGACGGGCGTGACCATCCATGTGGTTTGCGGCCTGGCCGGCGGCACCGGCAGTGGTTCGGTGGTCGATGCCGTGGCGCAAATTCGTCAGCAATTGCCGGAGCAGGATAAATACCGCATCCTGATTTATGCTTTCTTGCCAGAGAAAAACTCCAAGCGCGTCAAGGACGTGGCCGGTTTCTCGAACTATTACGCCAACGGCTATGCCGCCCTGGCCGAGCTGAACGCGATGGCAGTGGGTAAATACCATCCGATCAATTTGCTTGATGGCTCGCCGATGGCGCACGATGTGTATTTCAACGGCTGCTACCTGATCAACAACATCAATGAACATGGCATCCAGTTTGAAGTCGAATCGGAGCTGCCGACCATCGTTGCCGAGTTCATTTACCAGAAGACCCTGAACAAGGCCTGGGAAGGTTTGCACCGGGCCGAAAAAGGCGAGAACGACATCATCAACTTCGAAACCGAAGATGACACTGGCAAAGATCCTGAAAAGGCGCGCGCCAAGCTGTTCCTCTCGTTCGGTATCAAGCGGGTGGTCGTGCCGGAGCAGGAAATCAAGGAATTCCTCGCCTATGGCTTTGCTGAGCAAGCCAGCCGCCAATTGATGTTCAACAACTTCCGTCAGGGCGAAGGCTATGCTGACGAGGCGCTGGAAAAAGACTGGGGTTCGGAAGTGCGCAAGGCAGAGGTGCTGCAAAGCCTGCTGCTGACGGACGCGCATCTGATGCTCGAGACGGGCATACTCGACGATGATATCAAGAACAGTAACTGGAAGCCGCCACAGGAATACTGGAAGCAGATCGTCAATCGCCTGGCGCCGGAAATCAAGGCGGACAAGCTGATCGAAGAAACCAGCTGGATCGATGTACTCAATACGCGCCTGGCCAAAGTATTTGACGATACCTACCGTACCATGGGCGGTGTGCGAAAATTCTATGAAATCAAGGGTAATGCGCGGCTGGACATGGCGCGCCATATCGGTCGCCATATCGAAAAAGAACTGTTTGGCCGCTGGAAATCGGGCACCGCATCGCTGCTGCAGTTGCGCCACTACACCGATGCGCTGGTGTTGGCGCTCGATGAAAAGCAGGACGTCATCCTGGAACGCATCGCCAAGATGCCGGCCGTGCTGCAGGGCGTCCAGCAGCGCAATACGGAACTGTCGGCACAATTCAACAAGGTGGGCTTCCTTGGCAAGCACCTGACGGATAAGCGCGGCGGCCTGTTTGCCGATATCGCTACCCAGCATCAGGACTTGTATGTGGCGCGCACCACGCTGGAAGGCTTGCGCTTTGCCAGCACCTTGTTGCCCTTCGTCAAGGAGCAACTGTTGACCTTGCGCGGCAAGATCGATGAGCTGCATCAAAACCTGGTGGTCGCTACCGAGCAATTCAACCGCGAAAAAGCGGCCCGCCTGGGCGATGCCGATGCGGCTTACCAGAAGCGCATCTTCGACATGGGCGCCATCACGACCATCCTCAAGGCGATGATCAGCGATGAGGTCAGCCAGGCCGCGCGCACCCAGCGTGTGCGTCAATCGCTGATCAACCTGGGCGGCGTCGAAGTCGATTCGTTTGAAAAGCTCAATCGCAGCATTTCCCTGGGCAGCATCATCGGCACGCTGTCGCAGGAATCGGCGCGTATCGTGGAACTGGCGCACGGCGAGATCGCCAAGAACTTGCCGCCCGTGCTGCATGTCAATATCGTCGAGCGCTTGCAAAAACAATACGATGCGAACAAGAGTGGTTTGAAGCAATTCGTACAAAGCCTGTATGACGAGGCGGGCAGTACCCTGGTCTTCAATAAGACCGAGGTCGACCGCAAGGTGGGCAATGCCTCGCCGGGCGTGTACGAGACGGTGGGTGTATTCCTGCCTGCTTGCGAGCATCAGAAAGTGTTCCGTGCCGACCTGGAAAACGAGTTCAAGTCGCAGCGCGACTCGGCATCAAGCACCACCATCAGCGTGGGCCAGATGCCGAATCAGATCGTGATCATGAAGGTGACGGCATTGATGCCGCTGCGCTATACGGAATCGTTGACCTACCTGAAACGCCACTATGACGGCTTGTTGACGGACCATAAGGAATCGTATCTCTTGCACGGCGAAGGCAATGGCAAGAAATTGCCGCCGCTGTTTGCCCGTACGGCAACGGAAACCCAGGCGCGCGGCATGCGCAAGCCAACCTTGCTGGTGGCTAATTTGCTGCAGATGATCAAGCAGCGCCCCAACCGTGTGTCGGGCATGCCGGAATGGGTGTTTATCGCCATGGAAGATGGCTTGCCATCCTCCAAGGTGCTGGCTGGCGCGAGTCTGCATGATGTGATGGAGACCGAGCATCCGATCGATCTGCAGAAAGCCATCGAAAAAGAGGTGGCGCGCAAGATCGAGGCGGAATTCCAGCATATCGATCAAAAGAACTCGCTGTTCAAGCAGTACACGGACCTGGCGATACAGCGTTTCGAGGCCGCTGGCGAAGATGACCAGGACCCTGAATTCCTGGCCTTGCGCTCCTTGCGCGATCCCGTGCGTGCCCTGATCCGCATGCCGCAGGCGAGCTAACGATGTTTTACTCCGGCGCGGCGGTGCAAGACGGCTGCGCCGGTTTTCACGATAAAAGGTAATACGATGGCGAAATATAAGTGTCCCACCCTGGGTGATTGCGATAATGCCAATTCCGGCGTAGCGTTCGAGCGTTCGCCTGGCGAGGATGTGAAGTGTCCAAAGTGCGATACGCCGATGGAATTGCAAGCAGGTGGTCAGGCGCGTCCTGGTGGCTCGAAAAAGAACGCAGTGATAGTGGCCGTGGCCGGCGCGCTGGTGCTGGCGGCGGGCGCTGGCGGCTACTGGTATGTGAAACGGCCAGTGACGGCGGCGTTGGCAATGATCGAAGCGGCTCCTGCCGTGGTCGAGGCCGTGCAAAAGGTTGCAGACTACAGCAAGGATGCCGCCTTGGCGCCTAGCGACGAGGCGACCAAAGCCTTGCGCATCGAAGGTGATCAGAAGCTGGCCAGTGGCGACGCTGCCGGTGCTGAAACGGCCAGCAGCAAGGCTGCCGCGAATGAGATGCTGAAGGCAGCCATTTCCAAGATGGCGCAAGGCAAGCTTGAAGAGGCAGAGAAAGAATTGGGCGAAGCGCGCTTGCGCGATCCGCACAATGTGCTGGTGTCTTACAACGTAGCCATCTTGCGCCTGAAGCAGAGCCGCACGGATGACGCCCTGGCAGAATTTGAAACGAGTTTCAAGGATGGCTTCCAGTATTTCGATCAGATGGGCCAGGATCGCGATCTTGATACCTTGCGTAAAGATAAGCGCTTCCAGGATTTGCTGAGCCGTTATCAGCCGCAAAAGTCCTGACCTTCCGCTGTTTCTGCTGTACCGGATGTGCTTGTTGGTGCATCCGGCCCCCTCCCTGGTCTTGCGTAACGCTGCAAAACGCCACCTGCCGGTATGATGTCGCCTTCGTCGACAGCCGTATGTATACCTATGAAAAATCCAGCAGCCATGCGCATGGCCTTGTGCCTGGCGCTGGCTTTGCCGTTGGCCGCGCATGCGCAGCAGGAAGCCGTGCCAGAAGGGACGCAATCCATGTACCTGACGCAAGATTTTGAGCCCAGCGACGCCTTGCACGCCACGTATGCGCTGCGCACGCCGCCTGTGCGCGACGAGGCGCTGGGCGCCTGGCATGTGCTGCTGGAGTTTCCCGAAACGCCAGGCAAAATTGCCATGGAGACTTACACCACCGATCTGAAATTGAGCCAGGCGAAGTTCGTGCACCTGCGCAAATGGTATTACGAGAATGGGCAGTTGTTTAAAACAGCCAGGCTCGATGCCCAGGGCAAGGAACTGGCCGGCGGCGAGCTGTTTTACGAGAGTGGCCAGCTCAAACAGCGCGAAACACCATTGCCGAGTGGGCGCCTGGTCGAGAGTTTCCACGAGAATGGCCAGTTGATGAACCGCATCGTGTACCACGGCACGCAGATGGTCGATGGCGAGCTTGTGTCTTACGGGGCGAATGGCAAGGTCAGCAGCCGTACCCACTTGAAAGATGGCCAGCTGCATGGCTGGTGGGAAGTGTTTCATACGGATGGACAACTGTATCAGCGCGTGCGCTTCGTGCATGACAAGCGCGAAGGCGAGTTTGTCGATTACGCACCGGACGGCAGCTTGCGTGCCCGCACCGTGTTCGTGCATGGACAGCCTGAAGGCTGGTCGTTTGAAAGCCATGACAATGGGCAAGTGTCGCAAAAAGTGCGGTATCACCGGGGCGACATCCTCAGCATGCAGAAGTGGGCGCCCGACGGCAAGCCCGTGATTGCCTGGCAGCGCGATGTGCAGGGGCGCGAGCAGGGCGATGTGACGGAATGGTATGAAAACGGCGTGCGCGCCAGCGTGATTCCCTTTGTCGATGGGCAGCGCCAGGGCTTGATGCAAGTCTGGTACCGCGATGGCAGCTTGCAGCAGATCGTGCCGTATGAGCATGATCAGAAACAGGGTCTGGAGCGGCGTTGGGACAAGAACGGCAGGCAGACCCTGGAGCAGCTGTGGCGGGATGGGCAGCCGGTGCCAGTCTATCCATGATCTTTTGATGGGCGATTGCAGGTATCATGCGGGTTTGCGGCTTGGTCGAGGATGACTCAAGGGCCGGCATAATCTCGGGAGACAGTGGTGATGGAACGCGAAGCGTCGGCAACGGTCAATGTAGCGCCAGGTGAGCTGGAACGGGCGCGCAGCCTGGCCTTGCAAAACATGCGCGTTGTCATGCGCGCGGCGCAGCGGCACTCGGCGCAGATCGAGAAGCAGTGTGGCGTGTCCGGTGCGCAATTATGGGTGATGCAGGAGCTGCACGACCAGCCCGGCCTGCGCATGGGGGAACTGGCGACGAAGATGTCGCTGCACCAGACCACGGCCAGCAATCTGGTCGATGCGCTGGTGAAAAAAACCTATGTGCGCAAGGCGCGCGACCAGCCTGACCAGCGCGTGGTGACCTTGACCTTGACGGAGCAGGGCCAGGCCGTGATTGCCGATGCGCCGCAGCCGGCCCGTGGCTTACTGCCCAGTGCGCTGGCCCAGCTTGATGCCGCCAGCCTGGCGCAGCTGAATCAGGGCTTGACGGCCTTGCTGGCCGTGGTCACGCCTGATGACCGCCAGGCCGGCATGCAGCCGTTCACTTTTACGATGTAGTTTGCGATGTAGGTGCTTGAGGCAATCGCTGCAATTGCAGTTGCGCCAGCGCACCATACAGCGGTGGGCTGAGCACGCGCGAAACGGTGCTGGCAACCACTGCGCAAGCCATCAGGCTGAGCACCATGCTGTGGCCATCGACCATTTCCATCACAATGATGAAGGCCGTCAGCGGCGCCTGCGTGGCGGCCGCCAGGAAACCCACCATGCCCAGCGCGATCAGGGCTGGCGCATACGGGTACTGCAACAGTTGCGCGATGTCATGGCCGATGCCGGCGCCGATGGCCAGCGAGGGCGCAAAGATGCCGGCCGGCACGCCCGACCAGACGGTCAGCCAGGTGGCCACATATTTAAAACCGACAAAAGCGGCTGGCATGCTGCTGTCGCCAGCGAGCATGGCGCGCGTGGCGCCCGTGCCGCTGCCAAACGTGGCGCCGTGGCTGGCGATGCCGATAGCGGCCACCAGCAAACCGCAGACGGCGGCAAACAAGACGGGGTAGCGGCTGCGCCAGCCGGACAAGCGTCCCAGCGGATTGCCGCGTGCCGAGGCCAGCAGCAAACGTGAAAACAAGCCACCCGCCACGCCTGCCACCAGGGTTACCAGCAAGCCTGGCAGGGCCAGCGCCATGGCGATGGGGCCGGGGTGTATCACGCCGAAATGCGTGGCGTTGCCGGAGATGGACACCGCCATCAAGCCCGCCAGCACGATGCCGGCCACGATCAGGCCGCTATTGCGCTGTTCCGGCGTGCGCGACAGTTCTTCGATGGCAAACATGACGCCAGCCAGCGGCGTGTTGAAGGCGGCCGCGATACCGGCCGCGCCGCCCGCCACCAGCAGCGAATGGGCGCTGATTTGCGTGTGACGGGGCAAGAAGCGGCGCGCGGCCAGCATTACGCCGGCAGCGATTTGCACGGACGGGCCTTCGCGTCCCAGCGACAGCCCGCCCAGCATGCCGCCCGCCGTCAGCACGATCTTGGCCGCGCTCAATTTCAGCGAGACGAACAGGGAGCGGTCGGCCGGGTTGACGGCCGGGTCCAGCGTGGCCATCACTTGCGGGATGCCGGAACCGGCCGCGCCCACCGCGTAGCGGCGCGTCAGCCAGACGATCAGCGCGGCGAGGGCAGGCGTCCACAGCAGGACCAGCCACCAGGCTTTGGCATTGAAATGGAGAAACAGGTCCAGCGCACTTTCCGCCAGCCAGGTAAAGCCGACCACCACCAGGCCGGCGATGGCCGCCATGCCGATCACGACGGCGCGCGTCCACCACAGGCGCGGGTTGGCAAACTCTTGCTTGAAAGCAGAAGGGATATCGTGCAGGTGTTTCATTGCGGCAATTCCTGAAGGAGGCGCGCTGGGCGTCGGGGAGACTTGCGATTATAAACCTATATTTGGGCAAATGTATTTTGCTGGCGTTAATTTTCAGTGTCCCGCAACAAGATTCCAGCTTCAGCGAAAAAGTCGATCAAGGCCCGCACTTTCGGCGCCAGATGCGGTCCCGAGGGCCATAGCAGCCAGCAACTGTGGGCCGGATGGCCGTACACGGCGTATGGCGCCAGCACTTCGCGCAGGCTGCCATCGGCCAGCGCCGCACGCACATGAAAGTGCGGCAGCCAGGTTAAACCGCGATTAATGGGACAATGCCAGCCAGCTAGCCTCTCGCGGGTGCCAGGGGTTTGTTCTGGATTTAACTCTGATTGATACAAGCAGCCCACATAAAAATGAAAATAGTATTCATCGCCACATTAGGAATCTTATCGCTGATTCAAGCATCCTCATCCTTTGCGGATAATGCCAATGGGAAAAAACTCTATGTGCAGAGATGCGCCATCTGTCACGGGGTGGATATCAAGGGCACAGGACCATTGGCGAATAAAAGCAATCCTCCTACCCCTGACCTGACGACCTCCGCTTTCAAAAAACGGCTGCATGATTATCCCGGCGTGATTGTGTCATCGGTCATACTGCGACCCAATGGAGACTTGATACCCAACACCTTGCGGGAGAATGGCGTCAAGCTGGCGCCGTACGCCTGGAAGGTGCAGGATTTTCGCGATTTGCATCAATACATGGGTGGTGTGATTGCTAAAAGTCGATGAGATTGCATACTCAGGCGCTCTTGCTGCCCATGGCAATCACAGCCGAGCCAGCCAGGGCCAGGCCCACGCCGGCGATATCGGTCCAGGCTGGCGTGATGCCGTCGACCAGCCACAGCCAGCCCAGCGCGGTGGCGATGTAGATGGCGCCATAGGTGGCGTAGACTCTGCCGCTGGCGGCTGGATGCAGGGTCAGCAGCCAGACGAAGACCAGCAGGCTGAGGGCGGCTGGCAACAGCAGCCAGGCGCTGCCCTTGTTGCTGAGCCACAGCATGGGCAGGTAGCAGCCCAGCAGTTCGGCCACGGCCGTGACGGTGAAGAGACCGAAGGTGCGGGCCAGACTGGTCCATTCTATGCTTGCTAACATCGTGTTCCTGTTGTTAAAAATAAAACCGTTATTGTAGTTGGCTTAGTTGAGCTGGAGGGCAACATATAAGAGCAAGCGGTCATCCGTCTCGTCCAGGTCCAGCCCGGTCAGTTCGGCGATCTTTTGCAGCCGGTAATCAAGCGTATTCCTGTGGATGTGCAAGGCCTTGGCGGTGGCCGTAGCATGGCTGTGGTGGCGGAACCAGGCCGCCAGGGTGCGCATCAGGGCGCCGGATTTGCGGTCGTGCTGCAGCAAACGGGACAGCGTCTGGCGCAACTGTTCGGCTTGCCAACCGTCTTGCAGGCCGGACAGCAGCACCGGCAAGCTCAGGTCCAGATAAGAAAACACGCGCGGTTCGCCGGTGATGTTTCTTGCGCGGCCCACACGTCCCGTTTGCTTGGCCGATTGATACGAAGCGGTGGCGCCATCGAGGCCCGGCAAGGCCACGCCCATGGCCAGGGTGCACGGCGATTGCAGCGACAATTGCGCCACCTGCTGCAATTCCAACAAGCGCTTTTGCGCCAGCGCCGCGCGCCCCTGCTGCGGGCCGGCAACAGGAAAGGCTTCCAGTATCACCAGTTCGCCGGGCGAGACGACGGCCGTCAGCAGCTCGGGCCAGCGCTGCGCCAGCGCCGCCTGCACTTGCTGCAGCTCGCCCAGCACTTGCTCCAGGCGCTCGCCGAAATCCTGTACTTCCAGTACGAACATGGCGCGCGCCAGGCGCAGGTCCAGCGCCAGGCGCGCTGCCCAGGCTTGCATGCTGGCGTCCGGGATGCCCGTGCGGTAGACCAGCTGGAACAGGAATTCTTCGCGATAACGTTTTTCATGCTGCAATTCCCGGAGCAGCTGCGCTTGCTCGAGCATCATTTCCGCCATCACGCGCACCAGTTCGCCGAACTGGCGCACGGCCTCAGGCTTGCCCGTCAAACCGACCACCCCGCAAATCTCGCCGCGCAGCATCAAGGGCAGGTTGATGCCCGGCTTGGCGCCGGGTAATTTGCTGGCCGCCAGTTCATCAATTTCCACGCTGGCACGCCGGGCCAGCGCCAGTTGCGCGCCCGGATGCAAGTCGCCGATGCGTTCGGGACTGCCGCTGGCCAGGATCACGCCCCGGACATCGATTACATTCACCTTGAATGGCATGATGTGCATGGTGCGCTGGACGATGTCTTGCGCCAAAGAAGTATCGATGGTCAGCATGGTATAGCCTGGAATTTTTTATGCGTTTGCACAATAATTTATCTTTATAAATATTCTTTTTCATGCATTTGCACGATGACGTTGCATGCCGGCGATTGTACGATGGCTTGCTCAGATTCCATAAAAAATAAACCGGAGACATTCCAATGGCCACCATTCCAGGCATAGCCACAGCCACAGACCAGGTGCACGAAGGCGCTTACCGCAAGGTCACCTTGCACCTGATACCGTTCATCTTCATTTGCTACCTGTTCAATTACCTGGACCGTGTCAACGTGGGCTTTGCCAAGCTGCAAATGCTCGATGCGCTGCAGTGGAGCGAAAGCGTGTACGGCCTGGGCGCGGGCATCTTCTTTATCGGTTACGTCGCCAGCGGCGTGCCCAGCAACCTGCTGCTGCACAAGCTGGGCGCGCGCAAGGTGATCGGCACCCTGATGATTGCCTGGGGCATCGCCTCTGCGTGCCTGATGTTCGTCACCACGCCGTCCGCCTTTTATATCTTGCGCTTTATTACCGGCATGTTCGAGGCGGGCTTCTTTCCGGGCATCGTGCTGTATTTTACGAACTGGTATCCCGCTTCGCGCCGTGGCCGCATCATGGGCCTGTTCATGTCCGCGATTCCCATTTCCGGCTTGCTGGGCAGCCCCTTGTCGGGCTGGATGATGGAATTTTTTTCCGACCATCACGGCCTGGCTGGCTGGCAATGGATGTTCTTGCTGCAAGGCATACCGACCGTTGTGCTGGGCTTGCTGGTGTATGTGCTGCTCAATGACGGCATCCAGCAGGCGACATGGCTGAACGGGGAAGAAAAGCGTTTGCTGCTGGCCGACCTGGCCGACGATGAACGCCAGCGCCGCGCCGGCGCCAACACGGTCGACAGCTTTGCCAGCGTCTTGAAAAATGGCCAGGTGTGGATGCTGGGCCTGGTGTATTTCTGCATCCAGATGGGTGTGTACGCAATCAATTTCTGGCTGCCCACCATCGTCAAGTCGCTCGGCTACTCCAGCCCCGTCACGGTGGGCTGGATCAGCGCGATCCCCTATTTGTGCGCCAGCATCTTCATGATCTGCGTGGGCCGTTCCGCCGACCGCCACAAGGAACGCCGCTGGCATTTGAGCGGCCCGTTGCTGATGGCGCTGTGCGGCTTGATGCTGGCCACGCAAGCGCATGGCAATGTGGTGATCGCCATGATCGGCCTGTCGCTGGCCACCATGGGCGTATTGTCGGGTCTGCCCATGTTCTGGCCCTTGCCGACCGCCTTTTTGGGTAGCGCGGCAGCTGCCGGCGGCTTGGCGCTGATCAACTCGCTGGGCCAGATCGCCGGTTTCGTCAGCCCGTTTTTGGTCGGCTGGATCAAGGATGCGACGGGCAGCACCGACGTGGCGCTGTATATCCTGTCGGCCGTGCTGCTGCTGGGCGCCATACTGGTGCTGCGCGTGCCTGCCAAGACCGTCAACCGTTAATGAGTGTTGCAAGGATTTCATAATGACTACGCCACAAGCCTTGCTTAAAGCCATGTTCAGCGCCGCCGTCGAGGCGGCGCAACCGTCACACTGCGTGCCCCCTCATTTGCCAGCCGTGCCCAAGGGACGCTTGATCGTGATCGGCGCCGGCAAGGCCTCGGCCGCCATGGCGCAGGCCGTGGAACGGCATTGGCCGGGGCCGCTGTCTGGCCTGGTGGTCACGCGCTACGGTTATGCCGTGCCGTGCGAGCGCATTGAAATCGCCGAAGCAGCCCACCCCGTGCCCGACGCGGCCGGCATGGACGCGGCGCGCCGCATCCTGGCATTGGTCAGCAATTTGAGTCCCGACGATACCGTGCTGTGCCTGATTTCAGGCGGCGGCTCTTCCTTGCTGGCGCTGCCGCTCGATGGCGTGACACTGGAAGACAAGCAAGCCCTGAACCGGGCCTTGCTGGTGTCGGGTGCGAATATCGGTGAAATGAATTGCGTGCGCCGTCACTTGTCGGCGATCAAGGGCGGTCGCCTGGCCGCTGCCTGTTATCCAGCGAAAGTGCTGACCCTGGCGATATCGGACGTACCGGGCGACAAGCTGGGCGATATCGCCTCTGGCCCCACCGTGGGCGACGCCACCACCTGCGAGGACGCCTTGGCCATCGTGCGCCGTTATGGCATCAGCTTGCCGGACAGCATACGCGAGGTGCTGGAAAGCGGCCGTGGCGAATCGGTCAAGCCCGATGATCCACGCCTGGCAGGCACGCACACGACTTTGATCGCCACGCCGCAAATGGCATTGGAAGCCGCCGCGAGTGTTGCGCGCGCGGCTGGCGTGACGCCGTATATCCTGGGCGACAGCCTGGAAGGCGAAGCGCGCGAGGTGGGCAAGGTGATGGCGGGCATGGCCCAGCAAGTAGCGCGGCGCAGCCAGCCGTTTGCCGCCCCCTGCGTCTTGCTGTCGGGCGGCGAAACCACGGTCACCGTACGCGGCCAGGGCCGAGGCGGGCGCAACGTGGAATTCCTGCTGGCCCTGGGTATCGCGCTCGATGGCGAAGCGAACGTGTTTGCGCTGGCGGGCGACACGGATGGCGTCGATGGCCAGGAAGACATCGCCGGCGCGGTGCTAACGCCAGACACCCTGCAGCGCGCCTGGTCGCTGGGCGTCAAACCCCGCGACAGCCTGGACAATAACGACGGCCACGGCTTCTTCCAGGCGCTGGGCGACGCCGTGATCACGGGGCCGACCTTGACCAACGTTAATGATTTTCGGGCCATCCTGATCAGATGATGCTTTAGAAACCCTGCCTTAAAAACCTTCCAGCACAATCTTGCCCTTGGCGGTGTTGCTTTCCAGTAGGGCATGTGCGCGCTTCAGGTTCGCTGCGTTGATGGCGCCGAAGCGTTCGGCGACCGTCGTCTTGATGGTGCCGGCGTCGACCAGTTGCGCCAGTTCATCGAGCAATGCATGTTGCTTGATCATGTCTGGCGTCTGGAACAGGGAACGGGTAAACATCAATTCCCAATGCAGCGAGACGCTCTTGCCCTTGAATTTGCGCACGTCGATATGTTCGGGGTCGTCGATCAGGGCGAACTTGCCTTGCGGCGCGATCAGTTCCACGATCTGGTCGAAATGGCTGTCGGTCTGGTTCAGGCTGATCACATAATCGACGGGAGGCAAGCCCAGGCGCGTGATTTCGGCGGCCAGCGGTTGGCTGTGGTCGATCACATGGTGGGCGCCCAGTCCCGTCACCCAGGCCGAGGTATCTGCGCGCGACGCCGTGCCGATGATGGTGACGCCCGTCATTTGGCGCGCCAGTTGCACCAGCACCGAACCGACGCCGCCAGCCGCGCCGATTACCAGCAGGGACTTGCCGGTGAGGTTCCGGTCGCGGCTGATCTGCAGGCGCTCGAACAGCAATTCCCAGGCGGTAATCGCGGTCAGGGGCAGGGCGGCGGCGGCCGCGAAATCGAGGCTGGCCGGCATATGGCCGACGATGCGCTCGTCGACCAGCTGGAATTGGCTATTGCTGCCCGGGCGGTTGATGGCGCCTGCATACCAGACCTTGTCGCCCACCTTGAACAGGCTGACGTCGGAGCCGACAGCGGTGACGACACCGGCCGCATCCCAGCCCAGCACTTCAGGCTGGCCCTCTTTCGGCTGGCGGTTCTTGCGCACCTTGGTGTCGACCGGATTGACGGAAATCGCATGCACGGCAACGAGCAGGTCGCGGCCCGTGGCGACCGGCGTGGGCAGTTCGATATCGAGCAGGGCGTCGGCATCGGTGATGGGCAGGCTGTGATGGTAGGCAATCGCTTTCATGCTGGATCCTTGAATAAGAAAGAAGAGTAGATGACGTATGATGGTTTGTTTTCTTTTAAAGAAAAAGATGGCGCATACTGAAACACTTTCAAAGGAATGCTGAAAATTGCTGAGACTCGATGACTTGCAGGTATTTGTGTGCACGGCCGACCGGGGCAGCCTGTCGGCGGCTGCGCGCGAGGTGGGCATTTCGCCTGCGCTGGCCAGTGCCGCCGTCAAGCGCCTGGAAGGGGAATTGGGGCTGCGCCTGCTGGCCCGCACCACGCGTTCCTTGAGCCTGACGCCGGAAGGCACGCAATATATCGAGCATGCCAGGGAAGCGTTGCGGGTGCTGCGCGCGGGCCGCGATGCCTTGCTTGCAGACAAGGACAGTTTCGGCGGAACCTTGAAAATCGCCATGCCTTCCGATCTGGGCCGCAACACCATGCTGGGCTGGCTCGATGTGTTTCAGCAGCGCCATCCCAAGTTGCACTACCAGCTCAGCGTCAGCGACCGGGTAGCCGACATGGTGCGCCAGCAAGTCGATATTGCCCTGCGTTATGGTCAGCAAGACGATTCGAGCATGATCGCCATGCCGATTGCCCCCGCCAATGACCGGGTGCTGGTGGCGTCGCCTGCTTACCTGAACCAACACGGTCCGCTGCTGACGGTGGAAGACTTGCAGCATCACAACTGTTTGCGTTTCGCACTCGAAGACGGTTTGCATGACCGCTGGACGTTTTACCGCTTGCCGCAGCGCGAGCAGGTGACGGTGCAAGTGAGTGGCAACCGCAGCGCCGACGATGCCGACCTGGTGCGCCGCTGGGCGGTGGCCGGCCTCGGTATTGCCTATAAATCGCGGCTGGACTTGTCGGCCGACCTGGCTGCGGGCCGCTTGCAAGTGTTGCTGCCCGAGGTGGCGGGCGAGCCGACACCCTTGCACCTGGTTTGCACGCACCGCGCGCAAGTGACGCCACTGGTCTTGCAGTTGCGCGATTTTTTGCGTGAGCAGTGTGCTGCCGTGCCTGTAGTGTTGCCTTAAGAATATTATTGATTACATCTCGTTGCAAATGGCAATCATGCGCAAGTCAACCGGGGAGTACGCTCAGGCATTGTGGTTGAAACCGCTCGAAGGATCGCCATGTTCAACAGCCGCCTGTTTTCCACCACCCTGATTTCCTCGGCCTTGCTGGCCGGCTGCGCCACCACGCCGCCGCCGGCAGCCGGGCCTGTGCATGCAGATAATCCTGCACATAATATTGCCATGTTGGAACGTATCAGCTGGGGCGTGAATAGCAGCAGCGTGCGCCAGATGCAGCGTGAAGGCTGGGATCGCTACTTGCAGGAGCAATTGCATCCAGGCAAGGTTGTCTTGCCGCCCAGCATACAGGCGCAGATAGCCGCCATGACGATCAGCCAGATACCGCTCGATCAGTTGGTGATGCAAGTCGAGCAGCGCCGCAAGGATGCCAGTGCCGTGGCCGACGATGCCGCCAAACAGCAGGCGCAGCAGGAATATCAGCAGGAAATGAACCGTTTGGCGCGCGAAGCGGCCACACGCTCGCTCTTGCTCGATGTGTATGGAACCAATCAGTTGCAGCAGCAAATGAGCTGGTTCTGGCTCAACCATTTCAGCGTGCATCAGGGCAAGCATAATCTGCGCGCCATGGTCGGCGATTACGAGGCCAACGCCATTACACCGCATGCACTGGGTAAATTTCGCGACTTGCTGTCGGCCACCGTCCACCATCCGGCCATGCTGCGCTATCTGGACAACGAGGCCAATGCCGCCAACCGCATCAATGAAAACTATGCACGCGAGCTGATGGAGCTGCATACGCTGGGCGTGAATGGCGGCTACAGCCAGAAGGATGTGCAGGAACTGGCGCGCATATTGACGGGCGTGGGCGTCAACCTGGGCCCGGAGTCGCCCAAGGTCAGGCCGGCGCTGCAATCGCAATATGTGCGCCGGGGCTTGTTTGAATTCAATCCAAACCGCCACGACTATGGTGACAAGCAATTCCTGGGACAAACAGTGAAAGGGCGTGGCCTGGCCGAACTGGACGAAGCGCTGGACCGCCTCAGCCGCAGCCCCGCGACGGCCCATTTCATCAGCGCCAGGCTGGCCCAGTATTTTGTGGGCGACACGCCGCCCGAAACCTTGGTGGAGCAGATGGCGCAAACCTTCCAGCGCACGGATGGCCTGATTTCCGCCGTGCTGCAAACCATGTTTTCCAGTAAAGAATTCCGGCAATCGCTGGGCCACAAGTTCAAGGATCCCATGCAATATGTGGTGTCGGCTGTACGGCTCAGTTATGACGATAAGCCCATCCTGAATGCGGGGCCGATGCTGAACTGGCTGTCGCGCATGGGTGAGCCGTTGTATGGCCGCCAGACGCCGGACGGTTACCCATTGAGTGAAAGCGCCTGGGCCAGTCCCGGGCAAATGAATACGCGGTTTGAAATTGCCCGCACCATCGGTTCGGGCAGTGCCGGCCTGTTCAAGACGGATGGCCCGCAGCCGCAAGAGAAAATGGCCTTCCCGCAATTATCGAACGCCCTGTATTTCCAGTCGCTGCAAGCCACCCTGAGTCCGGCCACGCGGCAGGCGCTGGACCAGGCGGCCTCTCCCCAGGAGTGGAACACTTTCTTGCTGTCATCCCCAGAGATGATGCACCGCTAATCGAAAGGAATGTCATGAAACGCCGTGATCTGTTAAAAGCGCTGGCCGCCGCGCCCCTGTTCAGCCATGCGGGCAACTTGCTGGCCGCGCCAGCCACGAATGCCAAGCTGCTGTTTGTCTTCTTGCGGGGCGGCTATGACGCCAACAACCTGCTGGTGCCGATCGGCAGCGATTTTTATTATGCGGCGCGGCCCAATATCGCCATTCCCAAGCCTGGCGCAGACAATGGCGCGCTGGCCCTGAACGCCGACTGGGCACTGCATCCGGCCTTGCGCGACAGCATCTATCCTTTGTTCAATAGCGGCCAGGCAGCCTTTGTGCCGTTTGCGGGTACGACCGATTTGACGCGCAGCCATTTTGAAACGCAAGACACGATAGAGCTGGGGCAAAGCCTCGATGGGCGCCGCGATTTCCGCTCGGGCTTCATGAACCGGCTGGCGCAAAGCCTGAATGCCGACAAGACCAGCCGTGCCATTTCCTTTACCGACCAGTTGCCGCTGATCTTCCAGGGTGGGGCGCAAGTGCCGAACATGGCGCTGCGCTCGCTGGGCAAGTCGGGCATCGATGAGCGGCAAAGCAAGATTATTGCCGCGATGTACCAGAACACCTCTTTGCAAAAGCCTGTCAGTGAAGGTTTTGTGGTGCGCGACGATGTGATGAAGGAGCTGAGCGGCGAAATGCAGGCGGCTAACCGCAACGCCATCAGTACCAAGGGTTTTGCGCTGGAAGCGCAGCGTATCGCCAAACTCATGAAAGACAAGTACAACATCGGCTTTGTCGACGTGGGCGGCTGGGATACGCACGTGGGGCAGGGCGCCGGCACCGGTTATCTGGCGGGGCGCTTCGATGAACTGGGGCGCGGTTTGGCGGCGTTTTCGCAGGAAATGGGTAGCGAGTGGCGCAATACGCTGGTGGTGGTGGTCAGCGAATTTGGCCGCACCTTCCGCGAAAATGGCAACCGGGGCACGGACCATGGCCATGGCAGCGTGTTCTGGGTGCTGGGCGGCGGCATACGCGGCAAACAGGTGGCGGGCGAACAAGTAGCGATCAGCCAGCCTAATCTGTTCCAGAACCGTGACATGCCGGTGCTTAATGAGTATCGCTCTGTGCTGGGCGGCTTGCTGCAGCGCACCTTCAGCCTGAGCACGGCGCAGCTCGATCACGTGTTTGCGGGCGCCAGGCCAACAGAGCTGGGCGTGGTGTAGCTTTCATCATGCCCGTGTTACGCTACGCCTGCGCGATGGTCGCGTAGCATAGCTTAACTTTAGCCGGTCACTTTTGGGTGCCGGGCATGAATGGATGTATATGAGCGATACCCAGCGCGATATTCAGCGAGATATCGTCAGCGCAGGCTTTTCCCTGGCCTTGATCGCCTTGACGGCGTTTGTCATGCAGCGCTTTTTCCTGCCGCTGGTGTGGGCCGGTATTTTATGCGTGGCGACCTGGCCCCTGTACTTGCGGATGCGTGCTGCGCTGGGACATCGGCCCATTGTCGCTGCCGCCTTGCTGACCTTGGCGTCCGCCTGCATCTTCATCATTCCCGTGCTGCTGGGCCTGGCGCAAGCGGCGCACGAAATGCCCGTGCTTGCCAACTTTATCGTCAATGCCAATATGAATGGCTTGCCCGTGCCTGCCTGGACGGCGAACATTCCGCTGGCAGGCAGCGCCATCAGCGATTGGTGGCAAGCCACCCTGAGCCAGCCGCATGGACTGGGCCATTTGCTGGCGGGTGGCGCCGTGGGCGGTTTTCATTCGGCGCGCGATATCTTGCGCGTCTTCGGTACCGACGTGTTTCACCGTCTGGTCGACTTCGGCCTGGCTTTTTTGTGCCTGTTCTTCTTTTACAAGGATGGCGAAGCGCTGACGCGCCAGATCACCGCCTTGGGCAGCCATTTCCTGCGCCCTGAACGCTGGGGCCGTTATGCGCAAAAAGTACCGACCGCCATCCGCGCCACCGTCAATGGCCTGGTCCTGGTGGGTCTGGCCGAGGGCGCGCTGATCGGCGTGGCCTACGTCATCACGGACCTGCCATCGCCCGTATTGTGGGCGTTTGCCACCGGCATCCTGGCCATCATCCCGTTTGGTGCACCGCTGGTGTACTTGTGCGCGGCCGCCTTGCTACTGGTGCAGGGCAGCGTGGGTGGCGCCATCGGTGTGGCCGTCTGGGGCACGGTAGTGCTGTTCGTGGCTGACCATTTCGTGCGCCCTGGCATGATCGGCAATGCGACCCGCTTGCCCTTCCTGGCCGTCCTGTTCGGCATCCTGGGTGGCGTGGAAACCCTGGGACTGGTGGGCCTGTTTATCGGCCCGGTCGTGATGGTGCTGTTTGTTACCCTGTGGTACGAGGCCAATGTCTTTGATCTTGAACCGGCTGCTGTGCAGAAAACACCTGCCAGCCCGGCCGCACCGGAACGCACGCAGTAATGAGGGGTCGGTCAAGCGCTATTGCTGCTGACCGGTACTGGCGCGTGGCGAAGGCGGCCGGGTGGCGGTGGGGCTTTCACGATGAAAACCCGCTCAATGCGCCTTGGACAGGATGAGGAGCCAGCGGCGCATCAGCAGCACTTCAACATACCCCGGCTCGATGCCCGTGCCACACTCGATCAGGGGATTGACCGTGTAGTAGCGCTTGCGGAAGTCGCGGCAGACGAGGATTTCGCGCTTGCCCATGCGGACCAGGAAGGAGCTTGGGGCATATTCCAGGCCGAAACGTGGGCCAAAACCGCTATTCAATGTTGCCATGACAATTCCTTTGAGGGAGATGTGTTGAACGAGTCATCAGAATAGCATAACTACTGTATGAAAACACAGTGACTGTATGAATAAACAGTAGTTTTTTCAATCTGTGGTTTTTCGATCAGCAGCTAAGCACCAGTTTGCTGCACAACAATGACATGGGAATGACACAGACATGAGCACGCGCTGGACCTCCCGACTACGCCGTTTCCTGGCCGCCCGCCTGTCGCCCGAAGGCGCACTGGGCCTGCATCTGACGGCAGGCCTGGCCCTGATGTTGCTCGCCATCGTGGTATTCCACGAGATCGCCGAAGCCGTGATGGGCGCCGGGCAGATCACGGTCATCGATCTGCAGGTGGCGCACTGGTTCAACCAGCATGCGCTGCCCTGGCTGACATCTTTCCTGCTGGTGTACACCGATCTGCATGGCGTGCTGGGCGCCTTGATATGGACAAGCTTGCTGGCCGCGTATTTTTATCGCCAGCGCGCCAGCTACTGGCTGTTTACCTTGTTGATTGCCGTGCCGGGCGTCATGATACTCAACGTCCTGTTAAAGTCGGTTTTCGGACGCATGCGCCCCAGCTTTGAGCAGCCGCTGCTGCAAACGGTGCTCGATACCTACAGCTTTCCCAGTGGCCATACGGCCACCTCGACGGCGCTGTATGGCGTGCTGGGCGCTTACTGGATTTGCCGCACGGCGCCTGGCGCCTGGGCTAAGCGCACCGCCATCGCGTTGCTCGCCTTTTTGATGGCGGCGCTGGTGGGTTTCAGCCGCATTTACCTGGGCGCGCATTATCTGAGCGACGTGCTGGCGGCGATGGCCGAAAGTGTAGCCTGGCTGGCCATCTGCATGGCCGGAGTGTCGACCTTGCGCCGCCGCCGCGCTGCCCGTTCAACAACATAGGAGAGCCATCCTGACTAAAGTCGCCGTCATCATCAACGCTGCCGCCGGTTGTGGTTATGCGCCCGACTGGGCCCAGCAGCTGGAAGAGCAATTTGCGGCCGTGGGACTCGACGCGGCCATTACCCTGGCCACCAGCGGCGTGGAAATGATGGACACGGCCGAACAGGCGCTGGCCGGTGGCGTCGAGATCGTGGTGGCGGGCGGCGGCGATGGCACCATCAATGCCGTCGCCTCTGTGGTCGTCGACAAGGGGCAAGGCACGCGTTTTGGCGTCTTGCCGCTGGGAACCTTGAACCATTTCGCCAAGGACTTGAACATCCCGCTCGATCTCGATGCGGCGATTGCCAACGTCGCCAGCGGCGTGGCCGTGCCCGTCGATGTGGGTGTAGTCAACGACCGCATCTTCCTCAATAATTCCAGCCTGGGCCTGTATCCCGACATCGTGCGCGACCGTGAAAAGCAGCAGCGCCGGCTGGGACGGGGCAAGTGGCTGGCCTTCAGCTGGGCTCTGGTCGCCGCGCTGCGCCGCTATCCTTTCCTCAACGTGCAGCTGACCCTGAATGGCGAAGTGCATGCGCGGCGCACGCCGTTCGTGTTTATCGGCAATAACGAATATTTGATGGAGGGCTTGACCATCGGCGAACGCGAACGGCTCGATGGCGGCAGGCTGAGCCTGTACGTGGCGCAGCGCCCCGGCCGCCTGGGACTGGTGCGGCTGGCGCTGCATGCCCTGTTTGGCAAGTTGTCGCAAGCTAAGGATTTCGATGTGCTGACTGCTACCGAGATGGAGATTGCCACCCATCACCGGCGCTTGCGCGTAGCCACCGATGGCGAAGTGACGGTGATGAATACGCCGCTGCGTTATCGCATCCGTCCTGCCGCGCTGCAAGTGATCGTGCCCGTCTCTTCCTTGAAAACGGAGGGCTGAGATGCGTACCATCGTGCATTTGTCCGACCTGCATTTTGGCCGCGTCGATGCGGCCTTACTGGCGCCGCTGCGCGCGCTGGTCGAACGGCTGGAACCTGACGTGGTGGTGGTCTCCGGCGACCTGAGCCAGCGGGCCCGCAGCGCTGAATTTGTGGCAGCGCGGCATTTTCTCGACAGCTTGCCTGGTCCGCAGATCGTCGTGCCGGGCAACCACGACGTGCCGCTGTACAATGTGTTCAGCCGCTTTTTGACGCCGCTGCGCAAATACCGCCAGCATGTGACGGCCGACCTGTCGCCCGAATACGTGGATGATGAAATCGCCGTGCTGGGCATCAATACGGCCCGTTCGCTGACCTTCAAGGATGGCCGCATCAGCCATGAGCAAATCGATGCGCTACGCACGCGCCTGGGCCAATTGCCCGAGGGCTTGACGCGCATCATCGTCACCCACCATCCGTTTGACTTGCCCGCCAATTTCAATGCCAAGGACCTGGTCGACCGTGCGCCGCTGGCCCTCACCATGTTTGCCGCATGCGGCGTAGACCTGCTACTCGCTGGACATCTGCACGCCAGCGTGGCCGGCAACACAGCCGAGCGCTACAAGATAGACGGCTACGCGGCTCTGATGGCGCAAGCCGGCACTGCTACCTCCACGCGGGGCAGGGGAGAATCGAATTCCTTTAATGTGCTGCGGGTGGAAGCCAGTTGCATCCGCGTCGAGCGCTATAGCTGGAACGAAGATAGCCGCGATTTTGAAAAGGTCAGCACGGAGGCGTTCGAGCGCATGGGTGGGGTGTGGGCCAGTAAACGACTTTTGTAAGACGCGGCGGTTCGATTCACTATCGCATGCGTGCCAGTCCAATCTCGCAGTGCCAGCACTGCGTCGCAACGAGCGCCTTGCATTGCATCCAATTCTGTTCGCCATGAATTCACAATAATTTCCCGGGGATTACTTAGATGTCTAGAGTCGTGTGATTATGTACCCTCTCGTAACTGGCCGCTCTTCAAAGCCAGATACGTTTTGCGTACACTGTCAGACAACCTCAATCAGCA
>NZ_JACHCI010000014.1 GCF_014200675.1 Janthinobacterium saanense
AGGGTCATCGAGCATGCTCGGCAGGTTAACAGCTGAACTTGCCGTTTACAAGACCCAAATAAAAATGCCGTTCAGTCTTAACTGAACGGCATTACAGCTTCGCGCTGTCTTTTTGTTTTTTGCCGCATCCACGTTCATCGTGTCGTGTCTGAGAAAAATACAGCAGTGTGTAAGCGTTTGTAATCGCCGTCAACGCCATGCTGACGGGCCGCGTTTTATGCTCAGTGACACGGCAAACATGCCGACACGGATTGAAATACCAGACAAACCACCACTGAGGACTGCACCATGAAAAAAGTATTAGCTACCCTGATCGCCGGCCTGTTCGCTACCGCTGCTTTTGCTCAAACGCCTGCAGCTCCTGCCCCGGCAGCAGCACCCGCCGCAGCGTCGGCTAGCGCGTCGGCACCGGCCAAAGCCGTCAAATCGAAAACGCATCACAAGGCACACAAGACCAACAAGCTGAAAGCCGATGAAACGAAAGCGGCCGATGCTACCCCTGCAACGCCAGCAGCAGCGAAGTAAGCAGCAAGCAGTAGCAGCAAGCAAGCCCCCTGCAACGTCAGCAATACCAGCAAGACTAAAAGACAGCTTCGGCTGTCTTTTTGCATTTTCAGTCACAAAAAAACAGCGCAACACCGGTGCAGGCTCGATGTAAATCGATGTAAAAATCGCGGCAATAACGCTTCCTGGTCACAGAAATGTTTGCCTGAATACCCGACCATCAAATACAATTGAGAACTATTCGCATTAACGTTTTCATTTGCTTACCCTTCAGGAGTGTTTTAATGCCCGGCCGTCCCCCTTTCGCCTCCCCTTCCCTCGCTGCCTCCCTGACAACACCCGTACTGCGCCCACTGGCCCTGGCCATCTCGCTGGCGCTCGGCGCGGGTTTGGCCCATGCCACCGATGCACTACCTGCTGCACCGGCCGGCAATGGCGATGACGCCGTCATGCAAACCATCACGGTCACGGGCAAGAATGACGACGAAGCGTACACGGCGCGCAAGAGCGCTTCGGCCAGCAAACTCGATCTGTCGCTGCGCGAAACGCCGCAATCGGTGTCGGTCGTCACGCGCGCGCAGATGGATGATTTCAAGCTCGACAACGCCAGCAAGGTGCTGGCGCAAACCACGGGCGTGACGGTGGAAGCGGTGGAAACGGACCGCAGCTATTACACGGCGCGCGGCTACGACATTACCAATTTCCAGTATGACGGCGTAGGCATTCCCTTCGTCTTCGGCAATGTGATGGGCGACCTCGATACGGCAGTGTTTGAGCGCGTCGATGTGGTGCGCGGCGCGAACGGCTTGATTTCCTCGACCGGCAATCCATCGGCCACCATCAACTTCGTGCGCAAGCGCCCCGTCGCCGGCCTGGCCGCATCGGCCGCCTTCACGCTGGGCTCCTGGGATACGCGCCGCTTCGACGCCGACGTCTCGACGCCGCTCAGCGCCGATGGCAAGGTAGCGGCGCGCTTCGTGGTGGTCCACCAGGAAGGCAATTCCTACCTGGACCGCTACTCGCCGCAAAAGGATGTCGTCTACGGCATCGTCGAAGCGAAGCTGACGCCGGACACCACGCTCACCGTCGGCAATACCTATCAAAAGAACCAGGAACGGGGCGGCATGTGGGGCGCCCTGCCCCTGTCGTACAGCGATGGCACGCCGACCGATTACCCGATTTCCACTTCCACCTCGGCCAACTGGTCGCGCTGGAATATCAAGACCAACAATACCTTTGCCGAACTGGCCCACCAGTTCAATGACGACTGGAGTTTGAAATCGACCCTGAGCTACACGCGCGCCACCTCGGATTCGACGCTGCTGTATGTGTATGGCACGCCCGACCGCACTACCGGCGACGGCTTGTTCAGCTACCCGTCGGCCTATAACTCGAACAATGGCCAGACGCTGGTCGATATTTCAGCCAATGGCAAATTCATGCTGGGCGGGCGCAAACACGACATCACCCTGGGACTGGGCTGGTCGAAATCCACGCTGAGCGAAACCTCGTATTATGGCCGCGGCATCGGCACTCCGCTGCCGAATGGCACGGCCTTCAACGGTTCCTATCCCGAGCCGGTTTTCGACGCCTCGACCGACGGCAGCGCCTATACCGACAAGCGCAAGAACGCTTTCGTCGCTGCCCGCTTCAACCTGGCCGACAATACCAAGCTGCTGGCCGGCTTCAATACCGTCCAGGCTGACAGCACCGGCACCGCCTACGGCGTCAGCCAGGCCAAATCGCAAAGCGACACCACGCCCTACGTGGGCCTGGTGTACGACATCAACCGCAATGTGTCGGCCTACGGCAGCTACACGGGTATCTTCAATCCGCAAAGCAGCATCGATTCCCGCGGCCAGACGCTGTCTGCGGCAACCGGCAAGAGCCTGGAAGCGGGCCTGAAAAGCGAATGGTTCGGCGGAAAACTGAACCTGTCGGGCGCCTTGTTCAAGACGCGCCAGGACAATGCAGCCGAAGTGGCAGGCACCACGGCCGACTTCAGGACCTACTACAAGGGCGTCAATTCGGAATCGAAAGGCCTGGAGTTCGACGTGGCGGGCGAACTGGCCAAGGGCTGGCAGGCGAACGCCGGCTACTCGCAATTGCACATCACGGGCGACGATGGCCAGGACGCCCGCACCTTCATCCCGCGCAAGCAGTTCCACCTGGCCAGCACCTACCGCGTAGCCGGTTTGCCAGCAATGAAAGTGGGCGCCAGCCTGACCTGGCAAGACGCCATCTACAACCAGGTCAGCGACAGCCTCACCCTGCATCAGGGCGCGTATGGACAACTGGGACTGATGGCCAGCTACGATATCAGCCGCAATGTCAGCCTGTCGATGAACCTGAACAATGTGACGGACAACAAGCATTTGACCAGCCTGTACTGGACCCAGTCGCTGTATGCGCCCGGCCGCAATGGCAGCGTGACCCTGAGCTGGAAGTACTAGGGAAGCCGGATGCGTTTGCGCCCTGCCCTGGTCGTACTGCACCGCTGGTTCGGACTGGCGGCGGCCGTATTCCTGTTTATCTCCGGCTTGACGGGCGCCGTCATTTCGTGGGACCACGAACTCGACGCCTGGCTCAATCCGCAGCTGTTTCATGCGCAGAGTCGAACGGGATCAGCGCAATCAGGCCTGGCGCTGGCGCAGCAGCTGGAGGCGCAGAATCCGCGCCTGCGCGTCAACTACCTGCTGACGACAATGGAGCCGGGGCACACGGCGCTACTGTCCGTCGAAGGCAGGGTCGATGCTGCCACCGGCAAGCCCTATGCACTGGGCTACAACCAGGTAGCGCTGGACCCCGTCAGCGGCAAGGTACAGGGCACGCGCGAGTGGGGCGCCGTGTCGCTGACGCGCGAAAACCTGCTGCCCTTCCTGTACAAGCTGCACTACACCATGCATATTCCCGATGGCCGGGGCATCGAGCTGGGCTTGTGGTTCATGGGGATCATCGGCATGGTGTGGTTTGTCGACTGCTTTATCGCCCTCTACCTGTCGTTCCCCAACTGGCGCAGCTGGCGCAAGTCGCTGGCCTTCCGCTGGCGCCAAGGCAGCCATAAGCTGAACTTTGACCTGCACCGTTCTGGCGGCGTGTGGGTTTGGCTGCTCTTGCTGATACTGGCGCTGACATCGGTGTCCATGAATCTGCAAACCCAGGTGATGCGCCCCCTGGTGGCGAAGTTTTCCACCCTCAGCCCGAACGCCTTCGACAGCCGCACGCCGCGTACGCCCGCGCAGCAAGGCGCACCGCGCCTCACGCGCGAGCAGGCGGTGGCGCTGGCAAAAACGGAGGCGGCAAAACGGGGCTGGCTGCTGCCGGCTGGCGGGGTATTTTATTCATCGGCCTACGGCTTGTATGGCGTGGGCTTTTTCAATGCCGACAATGACCATGGCGACGGTGGCCTGGGCAATGCGTGGCTGTATTTCGACAGCAGCGATGGCAGCCCCGCCGGTGGCGTGATACCCGGCACGGGCAGCGCCGGCGATATCTTCCTGCAAGCGCAATTCCCGCTGCATTCTGGCCGCATCATCGGGCTGGCGGGACGCATATTAATTTCCGCCATGGGCCTGGTGGTAGCGATGCTGAGCGCCACGGGCTTGATCATCTGGGTGCGCAAGCGCCGCGCGCGCTTCATGCAAACTTCAGGCAAACGGCAATTTATATAAAGACAAGACGGGGAAATTGAGCGACACTTTCCATCCGATTATCATGCTGGATAGCCGCCCATGCCACGCCTTGCTTCTCCCCTGCTCTTATTACCACTGTTCGTCTCCTGCGCCGCCCTGGCGCAAGCAGACGCCCCATCCCCCCTCTCCACTGTGTTGCAAACCTACGACAGCGACCCGCACGGCGACTTGCGCGCCGTGGTCGTGCTGCGCGATGGCGCCCTGGTCGCCGAACGTTATTACAACGGCGAGACGGCGGACACCCTGCACGATATCCGCTCGGCCGGCAAAAGCATCACCGCCCTGCTGGCGGGCGCCGCCGTGGCGCGCGGCCAGCTGCAAACGACGGGCACCGTGGGCCAGTACTGGCCCGAAGTCGCCAACAGCCCTGCCGGCAAGGTGGTGCTGGACGACGTGCTGACCATGCGTTCCGGCCTGGCCGCGTTTGACGAAGACGAAAACTCCCCCGGCAATGAAGACAAGCTCGATGAGGCGCCAGATCCCAGCGATTTCGTGCGCGGCGTGCCATCGAACGTCACGCCTGGCACCGTCTACCGCTATAACTCGCTGACCGCCTATATCGCCGGGCGCGTGGTGGAACAGGCCAGCGGCGCCGACCTGGAAACCTTTGCGAGCAAAACCCTGTTTGCACCGCTGGGCATCACGCGCTGGAGCTGGGGCCGCGATGTCGCGGGCCACCCCAAAGGCCAGGGCAACCTGTCCCTGCGCGCGCGCGACACGGCGAAGATAGGCCAGATGGTGCTCGATGAAGGTGTGTTTGACGGCCGTCGCGTGATCGAGGCCAGCTGGATCAAGGCGGCATTGGCGCCGCGCGTGGCCACCGGCAAGGCAGACCGCTATGCCGATCACTATGGCTATTTCTGGTATGCGAAGACGCAGGAGATCAGCGGCGAAAAAATTCCCGTCTTTTTCGCCTCTGGCAATGGTGGCAACAAGATCTATGTGATTCCCGCACGCCACATGGTAGTCAGCATCGCATCGAGCGCCTATGGCAAGGGCTATGGCCAGCGCCGCTCGGAAGAGATTTTGAAGGCCTTGCTACAGGCAGAAAAAGCCCGCTAGGCCAGGAAAAAAACACGTAGATGTAAGCGTTTGTAATCCCCGTCAACGCAGTGCTGGCGGGGCGCGTTTTCTGCTCAGTGACACGGCAAACATGCCGACACAAACAGAAGCACCAGACAAACCACCACTGAGGACTGCACCATGAAAAAACGCATTTTCAACGTTACAGCTACCCTGATCGCTACCCTGTTCGCTACCGCCGCTTTTGCACAAACGCCAGCCGCACCGGCAGCGGCATCGGCCACTGCCACCGCGCCAGCAGCGAAAGCTGAAACGCCAGCACCGGCCGCCAAGGTTGCGCACAAGAAAGCCAAACATCACAAGGCGAAGACAGCCAAGCCAGCCGAAGCAGCTGCTTCAGCAGCGCCGGCCACGCCAGCAACGCCAGCCAAATAATCGGGCTGCAGTATTCAGAAAGACAGGGCTAGCCCTGTCTTTTTTTTCGTCCGATTATTTGTACTTACTTCGGCATCAGCACCGTGTCGATCACATTGATCACGCCATTCGACTGGTACACATCATAGGTGCTGATGTTGGCGCTATTACCGCTTTCATCCATCACCACGATGTTGTGCATGCCGTTCATGGCGAACATCAGCTTGCCGCCGCTGGCCGTGGCCAGGGTCGCTTTACCGTCATGCATCTTGATTTCGTGGGCCAGGGCCTTGAAGTCGTATTTGCCGGGAACCACGTGGTAGGTCAGGATTTTTGTCAAGGTGGCCTTGTTTTCTGGCTTGACCAGGGTGTCCACGGTACCGGCTGGCAGTTTGCCGAAAGCCGCATTGGTGGGCGCGAAGACCGTGAACGGGCCCTTGCCTTTCAGGGTATCGACCAGGCCTGCCGCCTTGACGGCTGCGACCAGGGTGGTGTGATCGGCCGAATTGACGGCGTTGTCGACGATGTCCTTGCTGGGGTACATGCTTTGGCCACCGACCATGGTGGTCATGTCGGCGGCGAAGCTGGCGCCGGTGGCCAGCATGGAAGTGGCAAACAAGACTGCTGGAATGAAGGTGCGCATGATGATCTCCTGGTGTCTGACTGTCTGAAGGCTGGCTAAACCAGCCTGTGCGTGATTGCACAGTCATTTACGCGCCCATGCAGCGATCGGATTCAGTTATTTTTGCTGCCTTGAAGGCAAACCCCCAAAAAAATACGGCGCAGCGCAAAATGCGCATACGCCGTACTCAGTTACTATTCAATCACTATTCAATCAAATCCCAAGGCGCGGGCCGGGGTTAGCCAGCCCGCGCTGCCGGGATCAGTTGGCCGCGACTTGCGGCTCAGGCTCGCCCCAGCCACCGCCCAGGGCGCGGATCAGCGCCACGGTGGTGACGGCGCGGTTGCCCCGCAATTGCACGGCATTGCGCTCGATGGTGGCCAGGTTGCGCTGTGCGTCCAGCAGGTCCAGGTAGCTGGAACGGCCGGCTGCGTACAGTTTTTGCGCCAGGTCGGCAGAACGGCGGGCCGATACCACGGCTTCATCGATCTGCTGCGTCTGACCCGACAGGATGCGCAGGCCGGCCAGGTTGTCTTCCACCTCGGCGAACGCCACCAGCACGCTCTGGCGATAGGTCGCCACCGATTCTTCCAGCTGCGCTTCGCTGCGCGTCACGGCTGCCTTGTTGCGGCCGCCATCGATGATCGGCATCGACATCAGGGCGCCCAGCAGCCAGGAGCGGCTGCTCCACTTGAAGATGTCCGCGACGGTGTCACCCGTGCCGCCAGCAGCGGCATTCAGGGTCAGGGCCGGGAACATGGCCGATTTCGCCACGCCGATACGCGCATTCGACGCTTCCATGGTGCGCTGGGCCGACGCGATGTCGGGACGGCGCTCCAGCAAGGACGAAGGCAGGCCAGCCGGTATCACGGGCAGGAAAGCGCTGTCTTGCAGCGGATTGACCGACGCCGTGAAACTGGCGGCCGGTTTGCCCAGCAAGACGGCCAGCGCATGCTCGTTGGTGGTGCGCTGGCGCTGCAGGCCAATCGCTTCGGCGCGCGCCGTCGACAGCTCCGTGCGGGCACGGGCCAGATCGAACTCGCCGATGTCGCCCAGGTCGTAGCGGCGCTGGTTCACATGCACGCTTTCTTCACGCAGGCGCACCGTCTGTTCCAGGGTCGCCAGTTCCGCATCGGTTTCACGCAGCATGAAATAAGTCTGCGCCACGTCCGCTTGCAAGGAGAGCAGCACCGAACGGTAAGTCGCTTCCACCGCCAGCGCATCGTTGCGCGCAGCGCTGACATTGGACGATACGCGGCCGAACAGGTCGACTTCGTAGCTGGCCGTCAGGTTGGCCTGGTACACATTGCCAGGCGCGACTGGTGTGCCTTCCGGCAGCGACAGCGACAGTGCGGAAGCGCGGTTGCGCTGTGCACCCACGTTCACGCCCACTTGCGGAATGCGGTCTGCTTCGGCGATACCGGCAATCGCCCTCGCCTGCTTGACGCGGGCGGCGGCCACGGCCAGGTTGGCGTTGGCCTTGGTCGCTTCGCCTATCAGCTCGGTCAAGGCCGGGTCATTAAAGGCCAGCCACCATTCGCCACGCGCCTGGCGTTCCGCCGGCACGCCCTGCTTCCAGCGCGTGCCATCGGATGCCGTCTGCACGGCCGCCAGCGTTTGATCTTCCTTGAACGCGGCGGGCGTGGCTATTTGCGGCTGCTTGAACTCAGGCGCAGCGCAGGCCGCCAGCAGCACGGCAGCGGCCATGGCCGTCAAGGTCGTGCGCAAGGCAGTTGCAGCCCTGGGTGCAGCCATGCGTGTCATGACATTTTTTTTCACGATACTCACGATACATCTCCTTCCAGATCCAGCACAGGCGCTGCAGCATGCTTGACCACCGCATCGGCCGGCTTTTTCTCAAAACGCTGCGCCAGAGTGCGCAGCAATACATAGAACACAGGCGTCAGGAACAGGCCGAAGAAGGTCACGCCCAGCATGCCGGCAAACACCGCCACACCCATCGCATGACGCATTTCCGAACCGGCGCCGTGCGAGAACACCAGGGGCACGACACCCATGATGAAGGCGATCGACGTCATCAGGATAGGACGCAGACGCAGACGGCAAGCTTCCAGCGCCGCTTGCACGATGGTGCGGCCATGGTCTTCCAGTTCACGCGCAAACTCCACGATCAGAATCGCATTCTTCGACGCCAGCCCCACCAGCACGAACAGGGCGATCTGCGTAAAGACGTTGTTGTCGCCACCGGTCAGCTTGACGCCGAGCAAAGCGCACAGAATCGACATCGGCACGATCAAAATCACCGCCAGCGGCAGGGTCCAGCTCTCGTACTGGGCAGCCAACACCAGGAATACCAGCAGCACGCACAGCGGGAACACATAGATCATCGTGTTACCGGACAAGATGTCCTGGTAGGTCAGCTCGGTCCATTCAAACGAAATCCCTTGCGGCAGTACTTCCTTGGCGATGCGTTCCAGCGCGGCTTGCGCCTGGCCACTCGATACACCCGCTGCAGGACCGCCGTTGAAGTCGGCTGCGGCGTAGGCGTTGTAGCGCTGTACGCGGTCCGGACCATAGGTATCCTTGACGCGCATCAGCGACGACAGAGGAATCATCTCGCCCTTGTCGCTGCGTACTTTCAGCTGCGCGATGTCTTGCGCATGCGAACGGAAGGCTGCATCGGCTTGCACACGGACCTGATAAGTGCGGCCAAACTGGTTGAAGTCGTTCACGTACAGCGAACCGAGGTTGATCTGCAAGGTCTGGTAGATCGTTTGCAGCTGCACGCCCATCTGCTTGGCTTTCACGCGGTCGACATCGGCAAACAGCTGTGGCACGTTGATCTGGTAACCCGAGAACACGCCCGCCAGTTGCGGCGTCTGGTAAGCCTTGGCGGCCAGCGCCTGCGTCGCGTTGTACAGCGCGTCGTAACCGAGGTTGCCACGGTCTTCGATCATCATCTTGAAGCCGCCGATGGTACCCAGGCCGTTGACCGGCGGTGGCGGGAAGACCATGATGAAGGCGTCCTGGATACCGCCCAGGCGCTTGTTGATCTCGGCCGCGATGGCGCCGCCCGACAATTCCTTGGTGGTGCGCTGGTCAAACGGTTTCAAGGTGGCGAACACGATGCCCGAGTTAGGTGCATTGGTGAAGTCGTTGATCGACAGGCCGGGGAAGGCAATCGTCGACTCAACGCCAGGCACCGATTTGATCACGTCGGACATGCGGCGCACGACATCTTCCGTGCGGTCCAGCGAGGCGGCGTCAGGCAATTGCGCAAAACCGACCAGGTACTGTTTATCCTGGCCTGGCACGAAGCCGGCCGGCACTGCCTTGAAGGTGAAGATGGCGGCAATCACCAGCAGCACGTACACGCCCAGCGACGCGCTCTTGCGGCCCAACACACCTTTGACGCCCGCTTCATAGCGGTGCGAAGCACGGCCGAAGAAACGGTTGAACCAGGCGAAGAAGCGGCCGAAGACTTTATCCATCACGCGCGTCAGCGCATCTTTCGGTGCATCGTGCGGTTTCAAGAGCGCGGCCGACAAGGCTGGCGCCAGGGTCAGCGAGCTGAAAGCGGAGATTACGGTCGAAATTGCAATCGTCAGTGCGAACTGGCGATAGAACTCGCCCGACAGGCCAGGAACAAAGGCGATCGGCACGAACACGGCGCACAGCACCAGGGCGATGGCGATAATCGGGCCACTCACCTCTTTCATGGCCTGGATGGTGGCGTCGCGTGGCGACAGGCCTTCTTCGATATTACGCTCGACGTTTTCTACCACCACGATGGCGTCATCGACCACGATACCGATGGCCAGCACGAGGCCGAACAGCGACAGGGTATTGATCGAGAAACCAAAGCCCAGCATCACGGCGAAGGTGCCGACGATGGAAACCGGAACGGCCAGCAGTGGAATGATGGACGCGCGCCAGGTTTGCAGGAAGATGATCACGACCAGTACCACCAGTGCGATCGCTTCGAGCAGGGTGTGGATCACGGCTTCGATCGAGGAGCGCACGAACTGGGTCGGGTCGTACTCGATGCGGTATTCCACGCCTTGCGGGAAGTCTTTTTTCAGCTCTTCCATCTTGGCGCGTACATCGCTGGACAATTGCAGCGCGTTGGCGTTAGGTGCTTCGAAAATACCCATGCCGACGGCCGGATTATTATTGAGCAGCGAACGCAGCGAGTAGCTATTGGCGCCCATTTCCACCCGCGCCACATCGCGCAGGTGCGTCACTGCGCCATCGCCATTGGTACGCACGATGATGTCGCCAAACTGCTCTGGCGTTTGCAGACGGCCCTGGGTGTTGACGGTCAGCTGGAATGGCGCATTCTTCGCTGGCGACGCGCCGATCACACCGGCGGCGACCTGCACGTTCTGTTCGCGGATGGCGTCAACGACATCATTGGCCGTCATGCTGCGGGCAGCGACTTTTTGCGGATCGAGCCAGATGCGCATGGCGTAATCGCCGGCGCCGAAGATCTGGATATCACCCATGCCCGGCAAGCGTGCCAGCTGGTCCTTAACGTTCAGCACGGCGTAGTTACGCAGATACATATCGTCATAGCGCTTGTTCGGCGAGACCAGATGCACCACCATGGTCAGATTGGGCGAGGACTTGACCGTCGTCACACCGATCTGGCGCACTTCTTCCGGCAGGCGCGGCAAGGCGCGCTGCACGCGGTTCTGCACCTGCGTTTCAGCTTGCTCGACGTTGGTGCCGATCTTGAAGGTCACGGTCAGCATCATCGCGCCGTCCGAGGTGTTTTGCGAAGACATGTAGAGCATGTTCTCGACACCGTTGATCTGCTCTTCGAGCGGTGCTGCCACCGTCTCGGCGATCACTTTCGGGTTTGCACCCGGATACTGCGCGCGCACCACCACCGATGGCGGCACGACGTCAGGATATTCGGAGATGGGCAAGCCGAAAATCGACAATAGCCCCGCTACGAATATGATGATCGACAAGACCGCCGCAAAAATCGGCTTGTCGATGAAAAAGCGTGAAAAATTCATGTTTTATTCCTTGGTAGTCGATGCTGCTTTCGCGGCAATCTTGGCGTCTTTTGCTTCAGGTTTCGCCGGTGCAGCCGGTGCGGTTGGATCAAAGTCCATCGCCACCAGTTGTGGCGTCACCGCTGCGCCTGGGCGCACGCGCTGCAAACCATTCACGACGATCTTCTCGCCCACTTTCAAGCCTTCGCGCACCACGCGCAAGCCGTCCGAATTCGGACCCAGCTTGACGGCGCGGTATTCAGCCTTGTTGTCGGCGCCGATCACGTAGACGAATTTACGGCTTTGGTCGGTGCCCACGGCGCGGTCGCTGATCAGCAGCGCCGTGCTTTGCGCCTTCGGACCGTTGCCGCCATCGAGCTGGACGCGTGCAAACAGGCCAGGCACAAGTTCGCGGTCGGTATTGGCGAAGGTGGCGCGCATGCGCACGCTGCCGGTAGCCGGATCGAGCCGGTTGTCGACGAATTCCAGCTTGCCTTCATGCGGGAAACCGGTTTCATTGGCCAGGCCGATTTTCACGGTGACGGGCGTGCCTTTTTGCGCCGTACCGGCGACGCGCAGATAAGTGTCTTCATCGCCGTCAAAGCTGGCGTAGATGCGGTCGGTCGACACCACGGAGGTGAGGATGGCGGTAGCATCGATCAGGTTGCCGACGGTGATTTCAGCCTTGCTGACGCGGCCGCTGATAGGCGACTCGACGCGGGTATAGGACAGATTCAGCTTGGCCGCGTCATACGAGGCTTGCGCCGCGCGGGCATCGGCTTCCAGCCCTTTCATATCGGCCGCTTTTTCATCGTATTCGCGCTGGGCGATGGCTTTTTCAGCCAGCAGCTTTTCAGAGCGCGTCAACTCCAGCTTGGCCAGGCCAGCCTTGGCGCGGGCCGAGGCGGCAGCGCCTTCGGTGCGTTCCACTTCCGCCTGGTATGGGCGCGGGTCGATCACGAACAGCACATCGCCCTTTTTCACTTCGCTGCCTGGCTTGAAGTTCACGGACGTGATGAAGCCGTTGACGCGCGAGCGGATTTCCACGCGGTCGATCGCTTCCAGGCGGCCCGAGAATTCCTGCGTTTCCGTGATCTGTTTTTCCACCACGGCGGCGGTGGAGACCGGCGGACCGCCGGCTGCGGGCGCGTCGGGCACCTTGCTATTCGCCGAATCGCAGCCAGCCAGGCTCACGGCAACCAGTCCGGCCAGCGCGAGCGATGCGGCCAGGGGCTTGAGCAGCGTCGAAAATTGTTGAACGTTTTTCATTTTATTTCCCTGTCTTATGAAAATTTCTAATGGTATGGGCGGCAGGAAGCAACCCAGCTAAAAAGGTACTGTTGGTGCCATGGCGCCCGACGGCGCTCGATCAAAGGTAAACAGGCCGCCTGCGGCTTAAAAGCAGACGGGGACGACAAAGCTGGCTGTGCGAGTGCACAACGCAGGCAGAAAGGGAATTACACCAAGAACTACACTACATAGTGTAACAACCAAAACTCAAAAAGTAAACTGCTTAGTGTAATTTTTTTTGTGATGCCGCGAAGATCGGCGTCATGACTCGGGTTCTTGTCCCAAGCCAGCCACAAAACTGGCAATTTCACCCAATACGTGCACTCTGCACGCGCATTCATTGCGGGCGCCCGCTTCATTGAGGGGCGCGGCGGGCATGCGCCGCACGGTCGTCTTGATGCCACAAGCGATCAGCTTGCTGCCGTATTGTTCAGCCTCATCGCGTAATGGGTCATCTTCGCTGGACAGGATGAGCGCTGGCGGCAAATTCTTCAGCCGGCTCGACTGCAGCGGCGACGCGTACGGATGGGCGCGGTCAGCGGCGTTCGGCAAATAGCCACGGTAGGCGGCGGCGCATTTATCAGCCACTTCCACCAGTTCCGGACAAGTCGGCAAGGCGCGCATCGAGCACGACGACAAGCCGGGGTCCAGCATGGGCATGATCAAGACCTGGCCAGCGAGCGGCGGGCCGCCCCGGTCGCGCGACATCATGGCGCACACGGCAGCCAGGTTGGCGCCCGCCTCGATGCCGGACACCACCATCTGCTTGCCCGTCCAGCCCAGCTTGGTCTTGTTCTTTTTCGCCCACAGCAGCACCGCATGCGCGTCTTCGACGGCGGCGGGAAATGGGCGCACCTTGGCCAGGGTGTAATTCGATGCCAGCACCACGTGGTCCGGGTTGCTCAACACCAGGCAGCGCAGAAAGTCGTCAGATTCGTCGAGGTCGCCATCGACAAAACCGCCGCCGTGGAAAAATACGATCAGGCTGGACTGCCTGGCGCCAGGCACACCGGCCGTATAGAGCCGCGCAGCGAGCGGCTCTTGCGCGCCCTGCACTTGAATATCGCGTATCTTCAACGCCTGGCCAGGCGCCAATTCGGCGACCAGCGCACTGACCTGGCTCATTGCGCCACCACCGGCTGCACTGCAGCATCGACCACAGTATCATTCAGGCACAGCAGCGCGGCGCGGCCGACTTCATGGGTCAGGGCGTTATAGCCGCTGGCTTCGGATTGCGCCGCCTGCGAGTACGCGTCCGTATATACCATCGCGGACAAGGCAAGCGCACTCAGCAATATTGCGAGCACTGCAAAGCTTCCATTTCGATGACCCATGATCTTTCTCCTGATGACTGTCTGCAGACACTTCTTTATGCTGCAGTACAACAACTATAGACTTGTTCTACAATCTGATAAAGAGTGCAATGACGAATTGATTGTTCAGAATCTCGAACAATAAGGAAGAACATGAATAAACTGCAGGCAATGGAAGTATTCATACAGGTAGTCGATGCGGGCGGTTTTACGCGCGCTGCCGAAAACATGCAGTTACCCAAGGCGACCGTCTCGACCCTGATACAGTCGCTGGAAGCGAGTTTGTCCGTCAAACTGCTGAACCGCACCACGCGACACGTCAGCATCACCTCGGACGGCGCCGCCTATTACGAGCGCTGCGTGCGCATCCTGTCGGACGTGCGCGAAGCGGAGGAATCGCTGTCGCGCACCCGGCTCAGCCCCAGCGGACGCTTGCGCGTGGATGCGCCCACGGCCCTGGCCAGCGAATTGCTGATCCCTGCCCTGCCCGACTTTTTTGCGCGCTATCCCGACATCGTGCTCGAACTCGGTTGCAGCGACCGCCCCGTGGACTTGATCGAGGAAGGCGTCGATTGCGCCGTGCGCGGCGGCGAACTGGGCGATTTGAACCTGATCGCCCGGCGCGTGGGCCAGTTGCATTTCATGACTTGCGCCTCGCCCGGCTACCTGGCACAGCATGGTACGCCCACGCACCCGAATGATTTGACGGCCCACCGTGGCGTCAACTTTTTCTCGGCCAAGACGGGCAAGACCTTCGACTGGGATTTTACGCGCGACGGCGAACGTATCCAGATCGCCATGAACAGCCATATCGCGCTGAACGATTCGAACGCCTACACGGCGGCCGGACTGGCGGGACTGGGCGTCATCCAGATGACCCACTTCATGCTCGAACCCCTGAAGCGGCAAGGCAGGATGATCGAATTGCTGGAAGACTGGCATTCAGACCCGCTGCCCATCCACGTGATCTATCCGCCGAACCGCCACCTGTCCGCCAAGGTGCGCGTATTCGTCGAATGGGTCGCCGACATGTTTTCCACCCACCCGGCCACGCAGCTCAAGAACAAGCATGCGCGGCCTGAACTCCCGGAGACACAGCCATGACCGCAGTTCCCGCAACACCGCACAAGATCGTCTTCCTCGACCGCGACAGCCTGATCGCCACCGTCCGCGCACCAGCGTTTGTTCACGAATGGGCCGAATATCCGCATACCAAGGGCAGCGCACAAACCGTGGAACGTTTGCAAGACGCCAGCATCGCCATCAGCAACAAGGTGCCGCTGCGCGCGGCCGAACTGGCGCAACTGCCGCAACTGAAAATGATCGCCGTGGCCGCCACCGGCACGGACATCATCGACCTGGCCGCCTGCCGCGAGCGCGGCATTATCGTCGCCAACATCCGCGACTACGCGCGCGCCACCGTGCCCGAACACACGCTGGCGCTGATGCTGGCCTTGCGCCGCCAGTTAATCGCCTACCGGGCGGACGTGGAAGCGGGCCTGTGGCAGGCATCCGAACGTTTCTGCCTGTTCGGCCACCCGATCCGCGACCTGGCCGGCAGCCGCCTGGGCTTGCTGGGCTATGGCGCGCTGGGCAAGGCCGTGGCCCAGTTGGCGCGCGCCTTCGGCATGCAGGTGGCCGTGCATAACCGCTCGCCCATCAACGAGACCGATGTGCTGGAAGTATCAAAAGAAGAACTGCTGGCCACCTCCGACATCCTCAGCCTGCATTTGCCGCTGACCGACAAGACGCGCAACATCATCGGCGCGCTTGAGCTGGCCAGCATGAAGCCGACCGCCCTCTTGATCAATACGGCGCGCGGCGGCCTGGTCGATGAAGCAGCGCTGGCCCATGCCTTGCACACCGGCGTGATCGCCGGCGCCGGCTTCGACGTACTTAGCCAGGAGCCGCCGCCGCCCGACAACGTGCTGCTGAAGCTGCGCCTGCCCAACTTTATCCTCACGCCGCACACGGCCTGGGCAAGCGGCGAGGCCATGCAGAAACTGGCCGAGCAGCTCATCGACAATGTGGAAGCGTTTGAACGGGGCGCGCCGACGAATCTCGTCGGCTGATCGTCGCTTACAGTTTCTGCTTGCCGCGCTGCGTATCGTTGCCGACCCGGCGCAAATCGGCCTGTTGCACAGAACCGAGCGCGCCCGAGCCTGAGCGGCTGGCGTTGATGTCGCTGATCTGGTCGATGCGCACCGTCAAGTCATTACCGTAGACGGTGCTGTGCAACTTCAGCGTGCCCGCATTGTTGTCAAACTTATGCTTGCTGAAGACGCCGCGCCTGCCACTCGCGCCGCAGCAAGCCATACAGGGCCGAATCGCTGACCTGGCCGCCGACAATCCAGCGCTCAGGCAAGAAACCTTCCTGCTTGAAACCCTGGCGTTCCAGCGCGCTGGCCGAACCCTTGTTGAGCGGATCGATATCGGCTTCCAGGCGGTTCAAGTCCCGTTCGATGAAAGCGTATTCCAGCAAGGCGTTCAGCGCCTCCTGCATATAGCCGTGGCCCCAATGCTGGCGTCCCAGCACGTAGCCGAGCTCGGCGCGGCGGTTTTGCTTGTGCAGCGCAAACAGGTTGCAACTACCCAGGTATTCTCCGGTGGCCTTCAGTTCGATGGCGAAGCGAAAAAATTCTTCCTTTTCAAACGCGGCGACGTCTTCGGCAATCTTGGTAGCGGCGCGTTCGCGGTCCGTCCAGGGCGGTTCGCTGAAATAGCGCATGACTTCAGGGTCGGAGTGGATGGCAAACATGGCTGCGGCATCGGAGGGCTGCGTCTTGCGCAGGATCAGGCGGGTGGTGGTAATCGTCTTCGAGTAAGCCATGCAATTCTTTCTGTCTCCAATCAGCGATTCTTATTATTTCATGCAACTATAATGATGTGGCAATTTTTTTAGCAAGGACATTTTCCAGGATAGAGGCATGTCGTTTTTAGCTGATGCGCTGCGGCAAACGTTGACGCAACTGGGCAGGCAGCAGCCAGCACCGGGGTTTGCCCACACGTCCAGCCACTCGATGCTGCCTCATTTGGCGAGCCGTGGACACAAATCGATCTGAAAACAGCAGCCCAGCATTGACAAGCAGAAATGCGCGTGGCATCGTGAGGCCATGCCATCCTCATTCCCCCACCTTTCGATTATTGCCACCATGACGCACAAGGTGGCTTAGCAGAGGAATGACATTGCAAAAGCCGCCTGCGGGGCGGCTTTGTTGCATCAGGCGTCGCGCAGGTTTTATCTCCAGCAACAGAAACCAGCGAGCGACCATGCACTCCACTTCCAACACGCCATTTTCCACACCGACCCTGCACCTGGTATGCGGCAAGATCGCCTCGGGCAAATCCACCTTGACCAGCCGCCTGGCTGCGGCGCCGCAGACGGTGCGCATCAGCGAAGATAGCTTGCTGGCGCAGCTGTATCCAAACCAGATAAGCAGCCTGGCCGATTACGTGGCCCACGCGGCGCGCCTGCGGGCGGCCATGCAGCCGCTATGCCTGCAAATGCTGCGCGCCGGCGTTTCCGTGGTGCTCGATTTCCCGGCCAACACGCCCGCCAGCCGCGCCTGGATGCGCGAGCTGGCAGAGCAGAGCGGCGCGCCGCATGTGCTGCACTTTCTCGATGTGCCCGATGAGGTCTGCAAGGCGCGCCTGCGCAAGCGCAATGAAGATGGCAAGCATCCATTCCAGACCAGCGAAGAACAATTCGACGCCATCACGCGCCACTTCGTGCCGCCCTCCGCAGAGGAAGGATTTGTGATCGTCCGCGCGGACAGTTAATACAGCACCAGCTCGCGTGCCGGCTTGACAGGGGTACGGCGCGGCGTCGCCACGGCGCGCACCGGTGCCGCATCCTCCAGCGCGAAACGCGACACCAGCTGCGCCAGGTTGGCCGCCTGGTCTTGCAAGCTGCCAGCCGCCGCGGCCGCCTGCTCCACCAGCGCTGCGTTTTGCTGGGTAACGCCATCCATTTCCGTGATGGCCTGGTTGACGTGGCTGATGCCCGTGCTTTGCTCTTGCGAGGCGGCCGTGATGTCCGCCATGATGTCGGTGACCCGCGACACGCTGGCCACCACCTGGTCCATGGTGGTGCCGGCCTGCGCCACCAGGGTGCTGCCGGCATTGATGCTGTCGACCGAATCGCCGATCAGCACCTTGATTTCCTTGGCCGCCGCCGCGCTGCGGTGCGCCAGGTTGCGCACCTCGGTCGCCACCACCGCAAAGCCGCGTCCCTGCTCGCCGGCGCGCGCCGCTTCCACGGCAGCGTTCAAGGCCAGGATATTGGTCTGGAAGGCGATGCCGTCGATGACGCTGATGATATCGACGATGCGGGTCGCCGAATGATTGATGGTCTGCATGGTCTCTATCACTTTGGCCACCACCACGCCGCCCTGCTGCGCCACTTCAGACGCAGCCTTGGCCAGCTGGTTCGCCTGCAAGGCGTTTTGCACATTATTGGTGACGGTCGAGGTCAGTTCTTCCATCGAGGCGGCGGTTTCTTCCAGCGAACTGGCTTGCATCTCAGTGCGCGCCGACAAGTCCATATTGCCACTGGCAATTTCACGCGAGGCGGTGGCGATGGTGTCGGCACTCTGGCGGATTTCAGCGATGGTGCTGGCCAGATTGCTTTGCATGGTTTTCATGGCGAACAGCACGCTGCCCCTGTCATCGGCATGGGTGATGACGACGCCGCTCAAATCGTTGTGGGCGATTTTTTCGGCGACCTGCGCCGCGTAGGCCGGCTCGCCGCCCAGCGCATGGCGCAGGTTGCGGTTAATCGCCAGCACGATGAGCGACAAGGCCCCGCACAAGACGGCCAGCAAACCCAGCGATTTCCACAATGCTTCCTGGAACGCTTCGTCGATATCGTCCATGTACACGCCGACCATCACATTCCAGCGCCATGGTTTGTAGCCAGCCACCCGGCTCAGTTTCGGCACGGCGCTGCTTTGCCCCGGCCGTGGCCACACGTAACGCACAAAACCGGCGCCGGCCTCGCTCATGCCGGCCGCCACGATGTCGTGGTACATATACTTGCCGTTGGCATCCTGGAAATTCATCATGTTCTTGCCATTGTTTTCAGGCTTGAACGGATTCATCAGGGCGTAACCGTCAAAGTTGGTAATCGTCAGATAACCATCTTTGCCGAAACGCATGTTCTTGATGATCTCGGTGGCTTGCTTTTGCGCCTCTTCCTTGCTGATCTTGCCCGCCGCAGCCTGGTCGCCAAACAGCTTGATGGTGCTCAAGCCCAGGTCGGCGATATTACTGAGGTCGGCGCTGCGCTCTTCGATGCGTATCTTGCGCACTTCGTAGGCGTCGTACACGAAAATACCGGTGATGCACAGCAGGCTGCACAGCAGCGGTATCCATAATTTTTGCTGAAACGAGAGCTTGTTCATGCGGTCTCCAACGTAGGTGGCGGTCACGGTCAAGACCACAATACGTTGGAAGCAGGCCCAATTTCATGCGAATAAACAATGTTTTAGCTACATACTCATTAATGTGTTGCAACTTGTTTTCAGCCGCAACAGGTGCTGCGAAGGCTGCTTTTAAAACGTCCCCGGCAGCAAAATTTTCTTGTCCACCTGCTGCAGGTCGCGCAAGCCGCAAAAAGCCATCGTCAAGTCCAGTTCGTTGCGGATGATGTCCAGGCATTTTGTCACGCCCTGCTCGCCCATCGCGCCCAGGCCATACAGGAAAGGCCGGCCGATATACACCCCCTTGGCGCCCAGGGCCACGGCCTTGAGCACGTCCTGGCCCGAGCGGATGCCGCCATCCATATGTACTTCGATCTGCGCGCCGACGGTGTCGACGATGGCGGGCAAAGCTTCGATCGATGATTGCGCGCCATCGAGCTGGCGGCCGCCATGGTTGGACACGATCAGCGCATCGGCGCCGCTGGCCACGGCCAGGCGCGCGTCTTCCGGGTCCATGATGCCCTTGATGATGAGCTTACCGCCCCAGCGCTGCTTGATCCATTCCACGTCCGCCCACGACAGGCTCAAGTCGAACTGCTGCTGGGTCCAGGCCGACAGCGAAGACATGTCGGACACGGAAGTGGCGTGGCCGACGATATTGCCGAAACCGCGGCGTTTAGTCGCCAGCATACCCGCCACCCAGCGCGGCTTGGTGGCCATATTGAGGATATTCGGGATGGTCAGTTTGGGCGGCGCCGACAAGCCGTTGCGTATATCCTTGTGGCGCTGGCCCAGCACCTGCAAGTCCAGGGTCAGCACCAGCGCGCTGCAGTTTGCCGCCTTCGCGCGGTCGATCAGGCGATTGATGAATTCGCGGTCCTTCATCACATACAGCTGGAACCAGAACGGTTTGGTGGTGTTCGCCGCCACGTCTTCGATCGAACAGATGCTCATGGTCGACAAGGTGAACGGCACGCCGAAACGTTCGGCCGCCCTGGCCGCCAGGATTTCACCATCCGCATGCTGCATGCCCGTCAAACCCGTGGGCGACAGGGCCACCGGCATCGCCACTTGCTGGCCCACCATGGTCGTAGCCAGGTTGCGGTTTTCCAGGTTGACGGCCACCCGCTGGCGAAATTTGATTTTGGCGAAATCGCTGTTGTTGGCGCGGTAAGTCGATTCCGTCCAGGAACCGGAATCGGCATAATCGTAAAACATGCGCGGCACCCGTTTTTGGGCCAGCAGACGCAAATCTTCGATGCAGGTGATGATATTCGTGCCCATGCTCATGCGTTTCCCCGGTCGATAACAAGTCAAAGCATGATCCTGCATTTGCCGGCAATTGTCTATCCGCCACATGATTTGCTGTAGACCGACCGCTGCGGCCATAAAAAAAGACAGGCGAACCTGTCTTTTTGTGGGTACAACGCGCGCTTACTTGGCTGCTGGCGCTGGCGTTACTGGTGCGCTGGCGACCTTGGTGTCAGCGGCCTTGGCTTCGGTTTTCTTCACGCTTTTATGCGCTTTTTTCTTGGCAACCTTGGCTTCAGGGCTGGCGGCTGGGGTAGCTTCCTTGCCTGGCTTGACCTGGGCCTTCATCGCCACTGGTGCGGAAGCGGCTGGCGTAGCGGCTGGAGCTGGTGCTTGAGCGAATGCAGCGGAAGCGAACAGACCGGCGATCAGGGTAGCGCTCAGTTTGGCAAAAACGTTTTTCATGGTGCAATCCTCAAGTTCAAGTGGTTGATTTATCTGTCTATCTGTCCTTCTGTGACGCGGTGTTTTGCGTGTCACAGAGCAAAAAACGCGGTGGCAGGCACTGGCGTTGACGGGCATTACAAACACTTACATTGTGGCGTTGGATGCCGCGCTTGATGTTATGCAGAACCGATAAAAGGGACTCAAGTTGTAGTTCAAGCCGGCTCGCCGCCAAAGTCCAATTCGGCCCCTCCTCCGGCCAAGGCTCACCGGGCCCAGCGGGCCTGAAAAATGTTCAGGGCAAGGCGCGCGGGCGCAGACAGTACGCATGTACGGCAAGCCCAAGCAACGCAGCCATGGACATTTTCTCAGGCCCGCGACTCAGGCCCGCACTTCCAGTCGATGAACGGTGGCAAAGTAACGGGCTAGCGGGGCAAAGGTCACCTTAAATCCTTCTGTCATGGATATCACCCGAGGAAACTATTTACGCTACCAGTCGCGCAGACCGAGAATCTTCTGCCCCAGCTCGCTCAGCTGCGCCTGCGGATACAGCCGCTTTTCCTGCTCCAGCGGGTCGCCAGGAAAAGCATACCCTTGCGGCGCGCTGCGCTCGCGCCAGCTTTGCACACGCCAGTCGCGCAAGCTTTGCTGCTCTTGCTGGGCGGGCGTAAAGGAAATATATTGCGCCAGCCGCACCTGGTCCGTGGAGGTATTCGGGCGGATGCCGTGCGCCAGCAAGCTGTTGAAGATCAATAGCTCACCTTTTTTCATGGCAATGAATTCCATCGGATACGGCACCGTTGCCAGATCAGGCTGCCATGGGTTGCGCTCCTTGGCAGCCTGCGCGCGCCAGGCGGCAAAGTGCTGAAACAGTTGCGGATAACATTGAAAGCCGCCGCTCTCGGGTGTCGTGTCGGACAGGGCCAGCACGCCCTGCACGTTGACGGGCAGCGGGTCGATTGTCGTGTCCGCATCCCAGTGGATGAAACCGCCAAACTTGCGCTTGCCCTGATTCGGCGTGTTCAGATTGGCGCGATCTATCGTCACCCATAAATCTTCGCGGTCCCAGATATCGACGAAGGCATCGTAGACTCTAGCCGTCTGGCGGTTATCCCAGAGTGTCTGGTTGTGGTACGCCTCCACCATGCCGGAACCGTTGAGCTCCTGCATGGCGTGATCGCGCAATTGATCGCGGTTCCAGCTGGCAGGGTCGTGCTGGTCCAGGCCCTGGAATTGCCACAGAAAATCCGTGGTGCGCCGCACCTGCTCTGGCGTGACGGCATCCTTGACGATCACATAGCCATAGCTTTGCCAGTGCAGAAAATCGCTGTCGGACAGCACGCGCAGCGGCAACTGCTTTTGCAGCTCGCGCAACTGGGTTTGCACCGTGTACGCCACGGAAGGGTTGCCGGGGCGCTGGTCGCCATACTTATACTGATCTTGCATCGCTGTCTCCTTGGGTATGTTGTGAGACAGATTGTGCGATGCCGGCGCCGGTCAAAATGCGCGCAAAGTCGCCAATACTGATACGATCCTGACTATTCATCCCTATAAAACGTCACGATGACACCGCTATTCGAGCAAGTCACGATACCGCCAGGTCACTCCTGGGGCTTGCTGTGGCGCCAGCTCGACGCGATTCCATTTATCTGGCATTACCACCCGCAGTTCGAGCTGACGTTGACGGTCAATGCGCGCGGCCAGCGCTATATCGGCGACCATCTCGGCGATTTCGAGCCTGGCGACCTGGTGCTGGTGGGGCCGAACTTGCCGCATACCTGGTCGGCGCATGAGCGCATCGATGCTAAGCAGCCGATGCTGGCGGTGGTGGTGTGGTTTTCGCCGGAATGGATCACGCAATTGGCGGCGGTATTTCCCGAGTTGCAAAGCTTGCGGCAACTGGCCATGCGCGCCGGCCCCGCCCTGTGTTTTTCACCAGAAACCAGCGCGCGCTGCGCCGAACGGCTGTTGCAACTGCAAGCCTTGCCGGTACCGCAGCGTTTGCCGCTGCTGCTCGATGTGCTGCTGATGCTGGCCGGCGATGGCCGCGCGCAGACGCTGGCGTCGACGGCGCAAACGCCGATCAAGGCCGACGGCCAGCAAAAACGCATGGAAAAAGTACTCGACCATATGCATGCGCATTTCCGCGACGAGATCGCGCTGGAAACCCTGGCGCAGCAGGCAGCGCTGTCGCTGGGCGCTTTTCACCGCTTTTTCAAGCGCCACGCGTTTTGCACGCCGGGCGCTTATCTGGCCCGGCTGCGCATCGGCCGTGCCTGCCAGCAATTGATCGAGAGTGAATTGAGCATCGCCGTGATCGCGCAGGAAGCCGGTTACCGCAACCTGGCGCATTTCAACCGCCAGTTTCTGGCGACCAAGCGTGTGACGCCACGGAAATTTCGCCGGCAATATCGTAACGATTAAAAAAACCAGCAGAAAAACGAAAAAGGGGACCAGATTTTTCAATCTGATCCCCAATATTCTGGTGCGGCTGGCAGGAATTGAACCCACGACCCCTTGGTTCGTAGCCAAGTACTCTATCCAGCTGAGCTACAGCCGCAAAACTTCTACATCACTTCACCAGACTGCATGAAGCTTGAAACTTGAATCGGCACCGTTTTCACGATGCGGACCTGATACTGGTGCGGCTGGCAGGAATTGAACCCACGACCCCTTGGTTCGTAGCCAAGTACTCTATCCAGCTGAGCTACAGCCGCAAAACTTCTACATCGCTTCACCGAACTGCATGAAGTTTGAAACTTGATATCTACACCGTGCTAATACGGCGCTGACCTGATACTGGTGCGGCTGGCAGGAATTGAACCCACGACCCCTTGGTTCGTAGCCAAGTACTCTATCCAGCTGAGCTACAGCCGCAAAACTTTTACATCGCTACACTTTACTGCACGCAGCCAATTACTAAAACTACGCATTAAAACTTTTTACAACAAAACCAGAAAATATCTGATTTTTAGAATTCTGGTGCGGCTGGCAGGAATTGAACCCACGACCCCTTGGTTCGTAGCCAAGTACTCTATCCAGCTGAGCTACAGCCGCGCAGGCAAACATTATAACGTATTCATTTCGCTTTGAAAAGTTCGATTTTTCAATCGCTTAGCTGGTTTTGACAGAACAATCGTCCTATCGTATCCCGCTACTTTTCATCACGAAAAAGCCTACGTCATTCTGCACACGACACCCTGCTTGCGCAGAGTACTTCCAGTGCATCGAGTAGTTGCTGTCTCGAAAGAAGCGGGATTATAGGCACTGCTTTCCACTGTGTCCAGTGCTATCTCTCATAGAGTGAAAACAAGCGCAAAAACAGCTGACCGGCCTGACGGCAATTATCCCCACAAACCTGGCGGCAAGCGTGTGGTGGCCGCCAGGCGCTTGGGGCTACAATGACCGCATCGTCCAAGCCAGGCATGGCCTGGCCTGGCAAATACATGGCGGACTTCCATCATGACCAGACATACCAAAGACATCAGCGGTCACAGGAGGCCAGATGGCCAAGCGTGAACGCAAAACAAGTCTGCCGCCCGCCGCCGCACCAAGCCTGCCGGATGAGCGCCTGGGCCATCTGCTTGAAGGCATCGCCGATGGCGTTTGCCTGCTGGACCGCGACTGGACCATCCGTTATATCAATACGCACGGTGCCGACATGCTGGCGCCGCAGCGCCCTGCCGGCAGCGCGCTGGCCGGCCAGTCCCTGTGGCTGGCCTGCCCCGAGATGCCGGGCACCGAAATGGAAGTGCAATACCGGCGCGCCATGGCGCAGCAGCAAAGCGGCAGCTTCGAATTGTTTTATCTGCCGCTGGGGCGCTGGCTGGAAGTGCGCCTGTTTCCCTCGGCCGAAGGCCTGAGCACGTATATCCAGGACATCAGCCAGCGCAAGACCTCGGAAGACAGCTTGCGCCAGAGCGAGGAAGACTTGCGCGCGCTGGCCAATTCGATCCCGCAACTGGCCTGGATCGCCAGCTTCGATGGCACCATGGCCTGGTATAACCAGCGCTGGCACGATTACACCGGCACCACGCCCGAACAGATGGCCGGCGAAGGCTGGAGCACGGCGTACGACCCGCAGCGCCTGCCCGACATGCTGCAGGCATGGAAGGATGCCTTGCACAGCGGCACGCCCTTCGAGATGGAATTCCCCATCCGTGGCAGCGATGGCCAGTACCGCTGGTTCCTCACGCGCGCCAATCCCGTGCGCGACCGGGGCGGCCAACTGCTGCGCTGGTTTGGCACCAGCACCGACGTGGACCAGGTCAAGCGGGCCCAGGAAGCACTGCGCGATGAAACGCGGGTACTGGAATTGCTTAACAACACGGGCGCCGCGCTGGCCCGCACGCTGGACTTGCCTGCCCTGCTGCAGGAAACAGTCAATGCGGCCACCCGCATCAGCGGCGCGCGCTTTGGCGCCTTCTATTATGGCGTCGACCATGACGAACACCATCTGCACGAGAGCGGCGACGGCCACGAACCGCCGCTGCCTGCGGCGCGCGCGGTGAGCGGCATCAGCGCCGGCCAGGCCGAAGCCATCGACATCGACCTGCGCCAGGGCCCCGGCATGCGCCACAACGATTTGCTGGCCGCCCCCGATCAGCGCACCGACGGCGCACCCGCCTTGCGCAGCTGCCTGAGCATGCCCGTGCGCTCGCGCTCGGGCCAGTTGCTGGGCCGCTTGCTGCTGGGTCATCCACAAGCAGGCATGTTCAACGCACGCAGCGAACGCATCGTTGCCGCCATCGCGGCCCAGGCCGCCGTCGCACTCGACAACACGCGTTTGTACGCAGCCGCCCGGCGCGCGGCCGAAGAGCGCAAGGTGCTGCTCGACAGCGAGCGCGAGGCGCGCGCCGAAGCCGAACGCACCAACCAGTTGAAAGACGAATTCCTGGCCACGCTGTCGCATGAACTGCGCACGCCGCTGTCGGCCATCCTGGGCTGGGCGCAAGTATTGCGGCGCGGCACGCGCGACCAGGCCGACCTGCACCGCGGCCTGCACAGCATAGAGCGCAATGCCCGGGCGCAGGCGCAGCTGATCGAAGACTTGCTCGACATGAGCCGCATCACCTCCGATAAAGTCATGCTCGACATGCAGACCATCGTGCCGGCCAGCGTGATCGCCTCGGCCATCGAAACCCTGCGCCCGGCCGCCGACGCCAGGCACATTGCGCTCAATACCATCATCGCGCCCGATGCGGGCACCATCATCGGCGACCCTGGACGGATGCAGCAGGTGATCTGGAATCTGCTGTCGAATGCGCTGAAATTCACGCCGCAGGGTGGCCAGGTGACGATCAGCGTGCAGCGCGACAGCAGCTATCTGACCATCACCGTGGCCGACAACGGCATGGGCATACAGGCCAGCTTCCTGCCCTATGTGTTCGAGCGTTTCCGCCAGGCCGATGCCTCGACCACGCGCAAGCATGGCGGCCTGGGCCTGGGACTGGCCATCGTCAAGCACTTGGTCGAACAGCACGGCGGCGCTGTCACGGCCAGCAGCGCCGGCGAGATGCAGGGCGCCACTTTTACCGTGCGCCTGCCATTGAGCCGCCAGGCTGGCAACGAGCTGGCGCAAAACGATGGGGCGGTAGCCAGCGACGCCGGCCTGTGCGACCTGTCTGGCATCAAAGTGCTGCTGGTCGACGATGAGGCCGATGCGCGCGAGCTGGCCGAACGCATATTGCGCGGCAGCCATGCCGAGGTCTGCAGTGCGGCCAACGCGGCGCAGGCGCTGCAGCTGATGAGCAGCGAACGGCCCGATGTGCTGGTCAGCGACATCGGCATGCCCAATATCGACGGCCTGGAATTACTGGCCCTGATACGCGCACTGGGGCCAGACCATGGCGGCGCCCTGCCCGCGCTGGCGCTGACGGCCTTTGCCCGTCCACAAGACCGTCAGCGTGCACTGGAAGGCAGTTTCCAGGCCTATGCCTCCAAGCCGCTGGACCCTTCGGCCTTGCTGGCGACAGTGGCCCAACTAGCAAAAACAGTGAAGCAAGGCAATCAAAATTGATGAAAAGAAACAAATATGGCGAGTCAAAATGATCACGATCGTGGGTTGCCACTCCTACTTTTAGACGCGGCCCTGTCCTACAAGCAACTTCCACGAAGTTTGCTACACTAAAAAAAATCACTGTTATGGCTATACAGCAATGATACGGCTTAGCACCTGATCAGCGGTGCGGCGGCGGCAAGCCCATCGGCTGTCGTGCGCCCTGTCTTGTTGCATAAAGATACTATCACTCTGATATGCTGCCAGCCGATGATGTTGCCAGCCGTGATGCTACCAGCCGAAATACAAGCTGCGTCGCCAGCGCTAATTTGATGCATAGACCTGAGACCACACATGCCCAGCCAAGATGAGATTTTGAAAGCCAAAATTTTGGTCGTCGACGACTCCCCCGACAATGTCGACCTGATGCTGGAAATCCTGCGCGATGCGGGCTATAGCAATGTGACAGCCACCATGCGGCCGGCCCAGGTCTGCCCCTTGCATCTGGAACATTGCTACGATTTGATACTGCTGGACTTGCAGATGCCCGAATTGAATGGCTTTGAAGTCATGAAAGGCTTGAAAGAGATCGAACACGGCGGCTATCTGCCCGTGCTGGCCTTGACGGCGCAACCGAGTTTCAAGATTGCCGCGCTGGAAGCGGGCGCGCGCGATTTCATCAGCAAGCCTTTCGACCTGATGGAAGTACATAAACGCATACACAATATGCTGGAAGTGCGGCTGCTGTACAAGGAACTGGCGCAATACAGCAAGCAGCAGCAGGAACTGGCCTTGCACGATCCACTGACGGGCCTGCCTAATCGCCGCCTGCTGGAAGACCGCATCGAACATACGGTGCAGCAATCGGCCCGCAACCGGGGCAAATCCGCCGTGCTGTATCTGGATCTGGATGGCTTCAAGGCGATTAATGACCGCTATGGCCACGGTTATGGCGATGAAATACTGAAAATGGTAGCCGCCCGCCTGGTCGGCGCCTCGCGCAAGGAAGATACCGTGGCCCGCATCGGCGGCGACGAGTTCGTCATCGTGCTGGGCAACCTGGCCGGCAAGGGCGATGCGCGCGAACCAGCCGCCAAGCTGATCGAAGTCATTTCAGAACCGTATTTCATCAACGACTTGACCCTGCGCCTGTCGACCAGCATCGGCATCAGCATTTATCCCGACGACGCCACTTGCGTCGAAGTTTTGCTCAGCTCGGCCGACACGGCCCTGTACGAAGCCAAGCGCGCCGGCAAGAACCGCTATTGCTGCACGCCCCATGACGTGGTCGCCTCGCAAGCCAGCAAGCAAAAGAGCGGCCTCGCTTCCATCCTCTGAACAAGCTGCATGCCTGACAAAAAACCGGGATGCCACCCGATGGCATCCCGGTTTTTTTATTGATTGAAATGCATCGCTTAACTGCTTTTCTTGGCAGCCGTCACTTCATGCCTGCCCGCATGCTGGTGATCGTCATGGGCATGGACTTTCTCTGGCGCCACTTCGATGCGCGTGATGCCTGCATCGACGGAAATCGGATCGCTGGCGGGGAAAGTCATTTCGACGGCGTCGTCGAGCAAGGCATCCTTGGCTTTTTCCTCGCCGCTCATGCCCTCCTCGTCCGCCAGGATGGCTAGCGCGCTGGCCCATTTGACGAAATTCAGATTGGACAATTCACGCACGGTGCTCACGCCAAACGCCTGCTGCAAAGCCTTGGCGTCTTTCGCGCTGACGCCACGCAGGGCGCTGATGGGCGCATTGACGATGTCGCGAAAACTTTTGTCGGCATATTCCTGGTCAACGATGGTATCGATATTCATGGCAATTCCTTTCAGGGCGGTGATAGGGCCGCGAGCGCATCGGCATCACGGCAAGACAGCCCCACTATGGCAGCGGCGAGCGCCTGAGTATGTGCGCAGCCGTACGTAAAAACCGAGGCTTGCGACACCCGTCCGACAGGGATTAAATAGTCCAAACACATTATAATTGCCCAAAAGACATATTTTTTCCATACATGCGCCTTGTGGCGAAATCCTCATGTATGATCCTCACCTTCCATCCTGTCGTATTCTTTTTATTATTTACGGGGCGCCATGTCCGCACAAACAGATCCGAACCAGGAAGCTTACAGGGCCGATGCGGAACGCGCCGCCGATCTCAGCGAGTTGCTGGGGCATGTCAATACCAGTTGGGACAATGAACGGCGCGCCCTGTCGCGCCAGTTGCACGACAGCCTGGGCTCGTCGCTGACGGCGCTGACCATGCATCTGTCGCTGCTGACCCAAAAGATGCCGCAGGAAGCACCGTTGCTGGACCGCGCGGCAACCATGAAGCAATTGCTGCTGAACGTGATTGAAACCAATCGCCAGATGCAGATGAAATTGTGGAACGACAAGCTGGAATTTTTGGGCGTGAATGTGGCGCTCAGTGAACTGGCCGCGCAATTTGCCGAACAGCACAAAATCACCGTGCGCTGCAGCCTGCCTGAAGATGAATTGATGTGCCCCCGCAACGTGGGCGTGGCCCTGCTGCGCACCCTGGAAGAAGCGCTGAGCAACATCGCCGCACACGCGCAGGCAACAGAAGTGGACATCATCGTCGATGACAATGACGAGGGACTGATGCTGACCATCAAGGATAACGGCGTGGGCCTGCCGGCCAACAAACCGGTTGAAATGAGCAAGCATGGCCTGCGCTCCGTGCGCGAACGCGTGCACTACCTGGGCGGCACCCTGGCCTTGTCGGCCCATCCGCAAGGCGGCACGATATTGCAAGCCATCTTGCCGCGCATTTTGCCGAAAGAATAGACAAAGAGGACAGCATGCACCGATGCGCCGCTATTTTGCTGGGAACGCTAATAAGTGTGGGAAATGTGCAGGCTGCCGAAAAAACCGTGCCGCCACCGGATACGGTGGACAAGCTGGCCTGGCTGAGCGGCTGCTGGCTGGTCGATGGCGCCGAGCCGGGCACCGGTGAACAATGGAGCACGGCGGCCGGCGGCACCATGCTGGGCGCCAGCCGCACCGTCAAGGGTGGCAAGACCACCGAGTTTGAATTCGTGCAGATCCGCATCACCGATCCGGGCCAGCTGGCCTACATCGTGCAGCCATCGGGCAAGGCGCCCGTGGTCTTCAACTTGCTGCGCCAGGATAAAGCGAATGAATTTATTTTCGCCAACCTGGACAACGATTTCCCCAGCCGCATCACCTACCGCCATGATAGCCAGCGCATCTTGCATGCCAGCATCACCGGCAGCTTGAAAGGGAAATTGACCACCATCGCATTCCCGATGACGCGGGCGCGCTGCGACGCTGTCACCAGCGAGCGCTCCCGCTAAGGCCAAGGGTCAAGGGTCAAGGCAACTCGTCAGTGCAGCTTGACCTGCGGCGTGCTGCGCTTGATCAAAAAGCGCCCCATCGCCATCACGCCCGTGCGCACGCTGCCCAGCACCGCCTTGTGGTGCATCAGGTGCAGGCTCACATACATCATGCGCGCAACAAAACCTTCGACGAACCAGCTCAGGCCTTTAAGCGAACCCATCAAGGTTCCCACCGAGGTGGTGCGGCCGAACGACACCAGCGAACCGTAATCGAGATACTCATACGGCTTGGTTTGCGGCGGCTTGCCTTTGACCTGCAACAGGAAGGTCTTCAGCAGATAATCGGCCTGCTGATGCGCAGCCTGGGCGCGTGGCGGCACCAGCTTGCCATCGGCGCCGGCGCACGCCGCGCAATCGCCCAGCGCATAGATATTCGCCTGGCCCTGCACATTGAGCATGCCCGTCACTTCCAGCTGGCCGGCGCGGTTGGTCGGCAAACCTAAAGTAGACAAAAATTCGGGTGCGCGGATGCCGGCCGCCCAGACGCAGATATCGGCCGCATAGGTGGTGCCGCTGGCGATCGTGACCTTGTCCGCTTCGATGGAAGTGACGCGCGTATCGGTCGCTACCGAAATACCATGCTGGTTAAGCAGCTTCAAGGCTGCCCGCGAGACACGCTCGGGCAGCGGCGCCAGGATGCGCGGTGCCCCTTCGAGCAGGGTGATGCGCACATCCTTGATGGCGTTCAGGTTCTGGAAGCCATACGCCGCATACACGCCGCTCGCTTCACGCAATTCAGCCGCCAGTTCCACCCCCGTGGCGCCGCCACCGATGATGACGATGTCGACGCCAGGATGGCCCAGGTCGCCCTGGCGCTGCTCGGCCATGGCCAGCAGTTTGAGCAGGGTCAGACGGAAACGCTCGGCGTCTTCCGTGGCATTGAGGGAAATCGTGTTTTCCTTGGCGCCAGGCACACCGAAATAATTCGAGGTGCTGCCCACGGCCAGCACCAGCTGCTCGTAGCCGATCTGGCGTTCCGGCAGCAGCTGCTCGCCCTTGTCGGTGGCAATGGCGCCCACCGTGATACGGTTCGCCGCCGCATCGAGCGCCATCAAGGGGCCATACACATAGGTAAAGCCGTTATCGTGGGCCAGCATCTGGTAGGACAAGCCTTCCTGGTGGATGTCCAGGGTGCCCGCCGCCACTTCATGCAGCGACGGTTTCCAGATATGGTAAAGACGGCTGTCGACCAGGGTCACCTGGCCGGGGCCGAGTTTGCGGCTAAGTTTGCAGGCCAGCTCCAGGCCGCCTGCCCCACCGCCTACGATGAGTATTTTACTGTGCAAAGATCCTCCGTACGATTGCTATGATGAATTCTGTTACTGCTTACCTGCGGTCGCCACCGCGGTCGCCGCCCCGGTCATTGCCTGGCCCACGGTCTCCCGGTCCACGGTCATTGCCGGGACGATTGCCTGGCCGGTCGCCCGGGCGATTATCATGGCGGTCATCGGGCCGGTTGGGCCTGGCCTGTGGCGGTGGTGGCGGACGATAGCCCGGACGGCCATGATAGCGGTCCGGATGCTGCTGGCGATAGCGCGGTATATACTGGTCGGTATACCAACGGTCCTGAACAAAGTATACCTCTTGGTTACAGGCATTGTACACGCGGCAGTAGCGGGGCCAGTTTTGCGCATAGCCCGGTGGCACGCGCAGGTAGATAGGACGGCCCGCATAGTGGCTGGGACGCTGGACAATTATCGGTTGCGGATAGAGCAGTTCGGGCGCGGGATAATCGCCCACGTCGATACGGCCGAAAAAGCCGGGCTGGCCGATACTGATGGATACACCCGTTTGCGCCTGGGCGCCGGCGGTAATCGCCAGCAAGGCAATCGCGAGGGTCAGGGTTTTCATTGAGAACTCCTGTAGATGGCAGTACATCAATTGTAGTCCTTGTTTGAAAACAAGTCGGTACGCATGAACACTTAGCGCCTGACGCCCGGCTTTATCCGTCATTACCAGTATTTTGCCAGCGGGACGACCAGGCCGCTGAACAGCGACCAGCTGGGCGAGGCCGGGGTCAAACCGCGCGCCAGGCCCATGTCGATGGCCAGGCGCGGCGTGGGATTCCAGGTCGCCGCCAGCAGTAGCTGGGCCGTAGCCGGCGCGCCACGCAGTCGCGTGCCCGACAATTCCGCCGTGGCGCCCCAGCGCGTGCTGACAGGCAGGGAAAAGGATGACGCCCAGCCGGTTTGCACCCGGCCAGCTTGCGGCGTTTGCGCGCCCAGCCGCGTGGCATTCAGATTGATATCCATATGGAGAATGTCGAGGTCGTGGCTGACGATGCCGTTCACGGACAGATCGCTCTTGCCGCTGCCTATGCTGTCTTTCGCGGTGGGAAATTTCCAGCCCAGCTCCAGGCCCAGCGCCGTTGCGCTGTCGAGCAGGAAAGCGCGCTTGAGCACCACCGTGGTATCGCCCACGCCAGAGGCAGGCGCCCCCGCTGCATCGCGCGCATGCACCGCCGCCTCGCCTTCCAGCAAGAGCCCCCATTCGGGCGTGAAGGCCAGCTTGAAGGTATAAGGCAGACTGGTCCGGCGCGTCTCGCCCGTCTTGCTGGACAAGCCGCCCGCCTCGAACTCAAGCTGGCCAGGCACGGGTAACTGGGCAGGCGTGGATACGGAGGGACGGTAAGGCAGGACGGCATCGCCGGCGTCCTGCTGCGCCTGCACGGGTGCTGCAAGCAAGGCGGCCCAAGCGATAAAGATGCTCAGGAAGAACAGCCTGGCGCCTGGCAAGCAACTGCGTCTTTTGCCCACTTCAAGCCAACATCAGGCTAATCTGCGCACAGTCTGCCTGGCCGCGGGCGCCGGACGGCGCAGCGGCGTGACATTGCTGGCCGCCGCTGCGGCCGGGCTTTCCTGGGCATGCAGGCGGAATACGCCGACCAGATCGCTCAAGGCATGGGCTTGTTCCTGCAGCGATTCGGCAGCCGCAGCAGCCTCTTCTACCAGGGCCGCGTTTTGCTGCGTCACCTGGTCCATCTGCACCACGGCCTGGTTGACCTGTTCGATGCCCGCGCTTTGCTCGGTACTGGCGGCCGTAATTTCCTGCATGATATCGGCCACCCGGCGCACGCTGCTGACCACTTCATCCATCGTCAAGCCCGCGTCTTGCACCAGCCTGGCGCCAATTTCCACCTGCTCGACCGAATCGCCGATCAGGGTCTTGATTTCCTTGGCCGCCGCCGCGCTGCGGTGCGCCAGGTTGCGCACCTCGGTCGCCACCACTGCAAAGCCGCGCCCCTGCTCGCCTGCCCGCGCCGCTTCCACGGCCGCATTCAAGGCCAGGATATTGGTCTGGAAGGCGATGCCGTCGATCACGCTGATGATGTCGACGATCTTGCGCGAGGACGTATTAATCGATTCCATGGTTTGCACCACTTGCCCCACCACCGCGCCACCCTTGCCGGCCACTTCGGAGGCGGCGCCGGCCAGCACATTGGCCTGGCGCGCATTGTCTGCATTCTGGCGCACGGTGGAAGTGAGCTCTTCCATCGACGAGGCGGTCTCTTCCAGCGAACTGGCCTGCTCTTCCGTGCGGGACGACAGGTCCAGATTGCCCTGGGCGATTTCGCCCGAGGCCGTATTGATGGTTTCCGTGCCCGCACGCACCTGGCTGACGATGCCGACCAGCTTGTCGCGCATGCCTTTCATGGCATACAGCAAGCTGCTATTGTCATGGCGACCGGTGCGAATCTCGACCGTCAGGTCGCCCTCGGCAATCGCGCCTGCAATTTTGACGGCATAGTCCGGTTCACCACCGAGCTGGCGCGTCAGGCTGCGCGTGATCAGCGCGCCCAGCGCCAGGCCAGCTGCCAGGCTGCCCAGCACCAGCGCGATCATGAAGCTGCGGCTGCCCTCATAGACACTGTTAGCTTGATCGGCGGCAACTTTGGCCCGCTCTTCCTTTTGCTGCGACAAGGTATCGAGCACGGTATCGAGCTCATCGGCATGCGCACGCGTCTTGTTCAACAAGGCATCGAGCTCGGCGCTGTGCTGCGACAGGGGCTCGGAAGTTGCCAGCGCCAACGCTTCTTGCATGGTGCTGCGGTATTCGGCGTCGACGGTAGCAAAACGGGCAAACAATTCCTTGGCCGCCGGCGTGACGAACAGCGGTTGCGCCTTGGCCAGATTGGTCTTGTTGATGTCCAGGTATTTGGCGATATCGGCCTGGCGCGTACTGCGTTCTTCGGGGGTCGTGGCCAGCAAGAAATTGCTGCGCGCCCGGCCTACCTTGGTCAGCGCGATATTGGCTTCCTTGATATACGACAGCCCCAGCAACTCATTGTGGTACATCTCGCCAGCCATGGTATCGATCTTGCCCATATTGAAGATACCAATGCCCGCCACGATGGCGCCCAGCAGCGCGACACCAAAGAATGCAGCGATCAAACGCGTCCCCACCTTCATCCGATTCAACATGATTCCTCCTTTTCTAGTCGTTCGACACACTGGCCATATAGCTAATCTATTGATTATAAAGAAGAAAAGAAAGGACAAATGCTCGGATTGTCACTAAGCAACAATTGCTTGATTTAGCACAACAACTAAAACGGCTTGCCGTGATAGCAAGCCGTATGTTGCACTGCGGAATGTTCCGCTATCTTAATGGTCCATCTGTCCTGAGGGTTTGCGCACCGTCATCTCGACGCCATGTTGGCCAGGCGCCAGGTGTTTACCGACTCCCTGGCCGCGTACCGTCTCGGGCAAGGCGCCCGTCCATTCATAGGCCAGCGTGCCGGCCGGGTGCTGGTACCAGCCCGGATCGCGGTAATCGCCCGGCTTCTGGTCCTTGCGCACCTTGACCGTGGTAAACATGCCGCCCATGCCGATGGCGCCAAATGGGCCGTCGCCGGCCATCATCGGCAAGGTATTGTCGGGCACAGGCATCTGCATTTCGCCCATGTCGGCCATGCCCCGCTCGCCCATCACCATATAACCGGGCACCAGTTGGTTGATCTTGGCGGCTATGCCCTTGTGATCGACGCCTATCATGGTGGGCACATCATGGCCCATGGCATTCATGGTGTGGTGCGACTTGTGGCAATGGAAAGCCCAGTCGCCCAGTTCGGTGGCCGTGAATTCCATGGCGCGCATCTGGCCCACGGCCACGTCCACCGTCACTTCGGGCCAGCGCGATTCCGGGCGCGTCCAGCCGCCATCCGTGCCCGTCACCTCGAATTCATGGCCATGCATGTGGATAGGGTGGTTGGTCATGGTCAGATTGCCCACGCGCACCCTCACCTTGTCGCCCTGGCGCACCACCATCGGGTCGATGCCGGGGAAAACGCGGCTGTTGAAGGTGTATAGATTAAAGTCGTTCATGGTCATGATCTTGGGCGTGTAGCTGCCCGGATCGATGTCGTAATTGCTGAGCAGGAAGACGAAATCGCGGTCCACCTTCATGAAATTCGGGTCTTTCGGATGCGTGACCCAGAAACCCATCATGCCCATCGCCATCTGCGTCATTTCGTCCGCATGCGGGTGGTACATGAAAGTACCGGGCCGTTTGGCGATGAATTCATACACAAAGGTCTTGCCGGGTGCAATGCCGGGCTGGGTCACGCCCGTGACGCCATCCATGCCATTGGGCAAGCGCTGCCCATGCCAATGCACACTCGTGTGTTCCGGCAATTTGTTGGTGACAAAGATGCGCACGCGGTCGCCCTCCACCACTTCAATCGTGGGCCCCGGCGACTGGCCGTTGTAGCCCCACAGATTGGCCACCATGCCGGGCGCCAGTTCGCGCACGACAGGCTCGGCCACCAGGTGGAATTCCTTGACGTTGTTATTCATGCGCCATGGCAAGGACCAGCCATTCAGGGTCACCACGGGATAGTACGGCCGGCCATTCGGCGGCGGCGGCGGGGTCCTGGTGTCGGCCGTGCTCATGCTGACGGCTTCCGGCAGGGAAGCGGCGCCCACACGGCTGACGGCGGCGGCGCTCAAGGCGACGGCGCCCGCGTTCATGAAGAAGTTTCTACGTGTAATCATCATTATTCCTTGTTGGGGTTGCCGCTGTTACCTGCGCCATTGATGGCGGCCTGCAGTTCGGTTTGGGCGATCCAGAAGTCGCGCTGGGCTTCGATGGCGCCATTCACGCTCATCACCTGTTCGCGCGCATCGGCCAAGAGCTCGAACACGCTGGCCAGCATGCCGTTGTAGCGCAGCAGCACTTCATGCGAAATCGTCTTGCGCAAAGGCACGACTTCATCGCGGTAATGGCGCGCCAGGTCGTAGGCCGTGCGGTAGCCGGAATACGATACGCGCACTTCGGAGCGGGCGCGGATGGCGGTGTCGGCCGTGCGCTGCAAGGATTGCTCGTACAGCGCTTGCGCCTTGGCGTTGCGGGCCGTGCCCCAGTCGAACAAGGGCAGCTCCAGCGCAACTTCGTAACCGTTTTCGCGTGGCGCGCCATTGACGCTCTTGTTGGTGTAACCGGCGTCGAGTACATTGACCAGGCTGGTGACTTTCGACAAGCCCAGCGCATCGGCTGTGGCATGGGCGTCCATCTTCGCGCTTTGCACGTCGAGGCGCTGCTCCATCGCCTGCGCCTCGATATTGCCCGCTTCCGGCAGCTTGGCTGGCAAGTCGGGCAAGCGGTCCGGCAGGCTGAAGTTCGTCTGCGCGCCCCACAAGCCCAGCAAGCGCGTCAAGCGCTCGCGCGCTGCCGTCGCCTGATGCCGGGCGCGCGCCAGTTCGCTGACGGCGTCTGCATAAAACACTTGCTGGCGCGCCTGGTCGAGCCGGCTCCAGTTGCCTACCTGCTGCATGCGGCCCGCCAGTTCGGCGCCCGCTTCGGCGGACACGCGCGCCTGCTGCATGAATTTTTCCGTCTGCACACTGGCCACCGCGTTGAAATAGGCACGCCGCGTATCGGCCGCCAGTTGCACGGCGCTGCTGGCCGCCTGCAGCTTGGCTTGCTCAAAGCGGCCTTTTTCTATTTTCACGCGCATGGGCATGGTCAGCAAACCGGCCAGGTCAAAGCTGACGCTGCGGTCGATTTCATTGCCATCGCCACCATGGACGCGGCCAAACGACAGGCCGGGATTACGCAAGCGGCCCGCTTGCACCAGGTCCGCCTCGGACGCGCCCAGTTCGGCCAGGGCGATTTTCAAGCTGCGATTGTTCAGCAAGGCAATCTGCACGGCGCTGTCTGCGCTCAGGGGCTGCGACAATAACTGTGTCAATTGCGCATCGTCAGCCTGCCTGGCGAGCGTGGCGCTCTGGCCCACGCGTGCCGAGGTCAATGCCGACACCTCCTGCAAGCCGCCATCCTGGCTGAAACTGGCGCATCCGCTCAACAGCAAAGCCAGCGCCAGCGCGCTCATTTTGGGATAAGCCATGTCAATGCCCCTCATGCTGATGTGCATCTTGCTTGGCAGGCATCTTCATGGGTTCCATCTTGTCCATCTTCATATGCTCCATCTTGTCCATCTTCATATTCCCCATATGGCCACCGGCATCGCCGACCGTCTTGTTGGCCGCCACCCACACTGCATCGGGCGTCTTGTCGGCTTCGTCAAACGCCTGGTAACCGTCCAGGGCGGAGTGGAATTTGGTGGCGGGAACAGGCGCTTGCCCATCCTGCGGTTGTGGCGTGCTGGAAGGTGCGGCAGCAGCCAGCAGCGGCCAGGCGAACGCCAGGCAGAGTAATTGCTTCATGTTATTTCCTGATGGTAAAAAGTCGCGCACGGGGCACGGCGCAAGATATGGATAACGCTAGCGATAGCGAAGCTGAAGGCGCAGCCAGGCAGCGCCGCCAGGTTCACGGGCGGTCAGGCGGAGCGGACCAGTCTCGGCGGACGTTCCAGGCCGGCAGGGATATGCCCGCTGAACAGCAGGCTGCCAGCCAGCGGCACGGGAGCGCCGCACAGGCTCAAAGGCTGCAGCGCCAGCATGGCGGGCGGCGCCGTGGCGCCTGCAGTGCAAGCGCCGTGGTTGCTGCAATCGTGGCCATGGTGCATGCCCATGTCCGCTTTGGCAGCAGCCGGTTCGGCCATGTCGTGGCAATGGGAAACCTGCGCCGTGACGACAGTGGCCACCACCGCTTCCTCCACGCAACAGGCGCGCATGGACGACGCGTACCCTTGCAGGGGGAGCGCGGCGATCAGCAGCCAGAGCAGGAAACGGAAAAAAACGCGGTGCATGGAGTCAGGTATTCTCTAAAAAACCTTGATTAACGACCTCACTATAAACCTTCCCATGTAAGGAAGGTCAAGCATTATCGATCAGTAAATGCTCTTGCGCACTGGCCACGCCCACGCAGTTGCGGCCCTTTTTCTTGGCTTCATACAGCGCTGCATCGGCGGCGTGCAGGATGGCGGCGGCATCCACGGCCTCTTGCACCGAGGCCACCACGCCCAGCGACACAGTGACGGCGCCGGCGCCTGGAATATCGGCGTCGGCCACGCGCGCGCGCAGGCGCTCGGCCACGCGCACCGCCGCATTCAGGCCGGCGTCAGGCAAGAGCATCAGGAATTCATCGCCGCCATTGCGGCACAGCACGTCGGCATCGCGCGAACAAGAGCGCATCAGCTGGGCCAGGTGCAGAATGACTGCATCGCCGACGGCATGGCCGCGCTGGTCGTTGACTTGCTTGAAATGGTCGATATCGATGGCCACCACCGCGAATGGCCGCGCCTGCGCCTGCCACGCTTCCAGCGCCGCCGCCATGCCGCGCCGGTTGGACAGTCCCGTCAGCGGGTCGGTCTGCACGTCGAACTTCAGCTTGCCTATCTTGTGCTGCAATAGCGACAAGCCCAGCAGCAAGGCCTTTTTAATTTGCGACGCTTCCAGATACCAGGCGCGGATGGTGCCGATATGCTCGGCCGTGCCATGCCGGTCCATGCGGCTGGCGCTTTCCGCCAATTGACCCAGGGGCCGCGAAATCAGCCTGGCCAGCCACCAGATGAATGGCAGGCTCAGCAAGGCGATCGGCAAGGAATGCCAGACGGTATCGAGCATCAGCTGGTTCAAGGGCGCCAGGGTCATCGCCGTGGGCCGCTGGGCCACGATGCCCCAGCCCGTCGACGGCATCACGGCGTAGCCAGCCAGCATGTCGACACCAACACTGTTGACCATGCGGGTGCTGCCCGCCTCACGCCGCGCGATGATGGTGTCGATCATGCTGTTGGCGCCGACCTGCTCGCCCAGCCGTTCAGGGTCCGGGTGGTACAGCAGACGCCGGTTCTGGTCGACCACATATAAATAAGAGCCATCGCGGTAGTAGTGATGGCCGAGCATGCTGAACAGGATGCTCTTTTGCTTCAGATAAATACTGCCGCCCACATAACCAAGATAGCGGCCATCCTTGTCGACGATGGGGTGGGAAATAAACACCACCAGATTACCTGCCGTCGAGACATAGGGTTCGCTGATCACGGGGCGGCGCTCTTGCAGCGCATGTCTGGCGCCCGGCGAATCGAGTTGGCGGTTTTTCAAGCCCAGGGTTTCCGGCGACACGCCCAGCACCTTGCCCTGGGCGTTGACGATCAGTACGGAATTAAAGCTGTTGGTTTGCAGGCGCAAACGTTGCGCCTCATCGGCCAGCATATCGCCATTGGCCATGTGCAGCGGCAAGCGCGCGGCGCTATAGGCCAGTTGCTGGCGGGCCGACTGCAGGAAATCCTCGGCCGTGCTGGCCAGCTTGCTTGCATAGGCGTGATTGGCTTCCAGTGTGGTGTTGATCAGCAACTGGCGCTGGACCTTGTAGCTGGCATAGAAAGTATTGACCAGGGAAATCAAGGCGCTGGCAAAAGCGACCAGCACGATCAAACGGCGCAAGTTCATGCGCAGAACAGGTTTAGTCCACATGGAGTCGGCAACAATGCGCACGATTGCGCGTAGCAAAAGTGCACATTATACGAGCAGAAAAGTAGGCCTAAGCTGTAAAAAAACAAATACACGCCACAAAAGACTATTTTCAGGCGGCAATGATAACTTTGCCGCCCAAGTCAGTTAATGCCCTGCTCAGGCGTGAATCGCGTGCTTTTTTACCCAGTCCACATAGCGCTGCATCCAGCCCTGGAAGAAACCCAGGCTGGCCGCGCCGATGGCGCCATGCTCGTCGAACAAGCCCTCTTTGGCCTGGATAAACATTTCCGGCTGGGCCAGCAGCGGCACGTCGAGGTAGGCCAGCACATTGCGCAAATGCTGCTGCGCCAGGGCCGTGCCGACGGCGCCCACAGACACGCCCAGCACGGCGCCCGGCTTGCCGGCCCACACGCTTTGGCCATACGGACGCGAGGCGTGATCGATGGCGTTTTTCAGCACGCCGGGTATCGAACGGTTGTATTCGGGGGTAAGGAAGAGTACAGCTTGCGAATCGGCAATATCGGTCTTCAAGCGCCGCACCTGTTCGGCCTGGGCGCCGTCGTCATCCTGGTTATACAAAGGCAGGTCGCCGATTTCAATATGCTTGAACGAAAATTCAGGCGGCGCCAGCTTGATGATGGCCTCGGCCAGTTTGCGGTTGAAGGAATCCTTGCGCAGGCTGCCAACAATGATTGCCACTTGGTATTGACTCATGGGAACTCCTGATATGGTTGAAAAAAAGCCCTGGAGCAGAACGTCACGCCAGGGCCATCTTGCCACAAAATTCAGGAATTTCTCACGCTAGTGTGCCGCCCCTGCCAGGCCTTGCGCCAATCCTTGATACTCGCGGTAATAACGTCCACCGAGATTGGTCAGCACCTCGTAGCCGATGGTATTGGCCATGGCGGCCACCGCATCGACCGTATGTTCGGCGCAGATCAGGTCCACCAGGCTGCCGGGCGACAGGCGTTCCGGCGCAATCGCGCTGACGTCGAGGGTGATCGAATCCATCGAGATATTGCCGATTTGCGGCACTTTGACGCCATCGACGATGGCCAGGCCCTGGTTGCTCATGCTGCGCAGCCAGCCATCGGCGTAACCGACGGACACCGTGGCCACCTGGCGCGGCTCGCTGGCCGTGTAGCGGCGGCTGTAACCCACATGGTCACCGGCGGCAATCGTGCGCGTCTGCAATACCTTGCCTTGCAGCCGCACTACCGGACGCAAGGGATTCGGTGCATCGGCGTGCGGCGCAATGCCGTACAGGGCCGCGCCGGGGCGCACCAGGTCGAAGTGATAGTCGGGCGACAAGAATACACCCGAGGAATTGGCCAGGCTGGCGCGGTATTGCGGCAAGCGCGCGCGGATGGCGGTGAAGCAAGCCAGCTGCTCGGCATTCATGGGGTGGCTGCGTTCATCGGCGCAGGCCAGGTGGCTCATTATGTAGCGCACATTGATGCCATCGAGAAAGTTCGCGTCGGCCAGCCAGGCATCGACTTCCTGCGGCGACAAGCCCATGCGCGACATGCCACTGTCGACTTGCACGATGGCGTCCAAGGTCTTGCCGAGCAGCTTGGCATGGGCGCGCCAGCCGGCTACCTGCTGCGTGCTGTTGAGCACGGGAATCAAGCCATGGGCGGTGAATTCGCCTTCCGTGCCGACCGGCGGGCCGTGCAGCACGAAGATATCGGCATCGGTCGCCACGTGCGGGCGCAGGCTGATGCCCTCTTCCAGGTGGGCCACGAAAAAGTGGCGGCAACCCTCTTCATACAGGGCCGCACCGACTTGCGCGGCGCCCAGGCCATAGGCGTCGGACTTCACCACCGCCGAGCAGACTGCCGGATGGGCGGTGCTGCGCAGCAAGCGGTAGTTGGCGCGCACGGCGCCCAGGTCCACCGTCAGGATGGCGCCGCTACGCTCTTTCGGAGGCATGACCATCTCAGGCACCCGCGTATTGCAGCTTGCCGCCGCGCTGCAGGCCCGCATAGCGGCTGACGGACAAATCGTCGGCCAGGATGGCTGGCTTTTTCGACGAGATCAGGTCGGACAGCAATTGCGCCGAACCGCAGGACATGGTCCAGCCCAGAGTGCCGTGACCCGTGTTCAGGAACAGATTGCGCAGCGGCGTGCGGCCGACGATAGGCGTGCCGTCCGGCGTCATCGGGCGCAAGCCGGTCCAGAAGGTGGCTTCGGCCGTGTTGCCGCCGCCAGGGAACAGGTCGTTGACGACCATTTCCAGGGTTTCGCGGCGGCGCGGGTTCAAACGCAGATTGTAGCCCGCGATCTCGGCCATGCCGCCCGCACGGATGCGGTCATCGAAACGGGTGACGGCGATCTTGTAGGTTTCGTCGAGGATGGTCGAGGTGGGCGCCTTGCTGCCGTCGACGATGGGCACGGTGATCGAATAACCTTTCAGCGGATACACGGGAATTTCCAGCAGCGGCTGCATGAAGCCGGTCGAATAGGAACCCAGGGCCACCACATAGGAATCGGCCTTGAGCACTTCCGCGCCGCACTGCACGCCGGCAATGGTATCGTTTTCCGTCAGCAAGGCGTCGATCGCCACGCCGTAGCGGAATGTCACGCCCAGTGCCACGGCCATTTCAGCCAATCGGGTGGTAAACAACTGGCAGTCGCCGGTTTCATCGTTGGGCAAACGCAGGCCGCCAAACAATTTATCCTTGACCGCTTCCAGCGCCGGCTCGGCGCGCGACAATTCATCGCGCTGCAGCACTTCAAACGGCACGCCCGCGTCTTTCAGTACTTCGATATCCTTGGCGGCCTCGTTGTACTGTTTTTCAGTACGGAACAATTGCATGGTGCCTTGCTGGCGGCCTTCATAAGTAATGCCCGCTTCGGCGCGCAAGACTTTAAAGCAGTCGCGGCTGTACTCGGCCAGGCGCACCATGCGTTCCTTGTTGACGGCATACGCTTCCGGCGTGCAGTTCTGCAGCATTTGCCACATCCATTTCAGCTGCGCCATGCTGCCATCGAGCGAGATCGACAACGGCGCGTGGCGCTGCATCATCCATTTCACGGCCTTCAGGGGAATGCCGGGCGCAGCCCACGGCGAGGCGTAGCCGGGAGAAATCTGACCCGCATTGGCGAAGCTGGTTTCCAGCGCCGGACCGGGCTGGCGGTCGATGACGGTCACTTCATGTCCCGCCTTGGCCAGATAGTAGGCACTGGTGACGCCGATGACGCCGCTACCCAGAATCACGATACGCATAATTTCCTCAATTAAATTTAGGGCACATTGCCAAATTTACCGCTATCATATTGGGAATGACCCAGTATTTGTTCACGTATAAATCGAGAAATTCAGCAATAAATCATGAGAATTCTTAAAGAATCGGCGCGGGGACTCGATAAGCTGGATCGCCACATCCTGCGCATCCTGCAACAGGATGGCCGCGTGTCCATGAAAGAGCTCGGTGAACAGGTGGGATTGTCGATCACGCCCTGCATCGAAAGGGTCAAGCGCATGGAGCGCGACGGCGTCATCACCGGCTATCACGCCAAGGTCAACCCGGCTGCGCTGGGCGCCAAACTGCTGGTGTTTGTCGAAATTACCCTCAATCAAAAATCGGCGCTGGCCTTCGAGCAATTCCGCCGCGAAGTGCTGCAGATCCCCGAAGTGCAGGAATGCCATCTGGTCTCGGGCGACTTCGATTACCTGATCAAGGCGCGCATCCACGAAATGGCCGAGTACCGCAAATTGCTGGGCGACATGCTGCTGCAACTGCCCGGCGCCGCGCAATCGAAAAGCTATGTGGTGATGGAAGAGATCAAGGAAACCCTGGCGCTGTCTACCGAGGTACTGCAAAACCGGTAAAAGTACCGGAATGCAGTACCAGTGGCATTGCTATTTGCACCTTTGTATAATCATGTAGCCTGTTTGACGAAACGCCAGCACACTGCAGTCCTGACATCGCGCACCTCCCCGAGATTGGAAGCCGTGATGCACACAGGGAGCATGTTATGAATACAATCATGAAACTGGCGTTTTGCTGCCTCGCGGGCCTGGCCGTCGCCATGTGCACTGCCAGCGAATACAAGGTCAACCGCGCCCCGGCCAATGGCGCCATTTATCAAAACATTACCGTCGGCAAAACCACCCGCGTCGACCTCGACGCCGCCCTGGGCAACGCCACCGTCGTCAGCTTCGACCCCGGCTATGAAGTCTGGGTTTATAAAAACCAGTTGCAATCGCCGTCCGTCAGCCGCTACCTCCCTCTGCTGGAACCGAAAGGCACGCGCGAAGTGGCCGTCATGTTCGACCAGGCCGGGGTAGTTCGGAAATACCGGATACACGAGCCACGCCGATAGCGCTTTACACAACACACAGTCACCCCGCTCAGCCTGATGGCATGCCATCGGGCTGAGTCCTTTTCAGCGCCGTCTTTTGCGATGGCCGGTGGGCCAGGGCGCAAGACACCACGCCCGCCACCAGCAAGCTCATCGCGGCGCACTCGGCAACCGTCGGCCAGCGCTGCTCCCAAATATAGCCATATAACAGGGCAAACAGGAATTCAAACACGATCATTTGCCCCATCATGGCCAGCGGCAAGACGCGGCTGGCATAATTCCACAAGCCATTGCCGACTACCGAGCACAAGATAGCCACGCCACTGACCACGCCGGCAAACACCAGCCATGCCGAGCTACTGCGCCCGGAAGTCGCCACGCCCAGCGCCGGTATCAGCAGCAATAGCGCGCCAGCGCCCGTGACCAGCCCCGTCAGCAAATTCCATTCCTGCGCCGACACACCGCGCAACTGGCCCAGCCATCGGCTATTGCTGACGGCATACACAGTCCACGACAGCAGCGCCGCGATTGCACACAGCAAGCCGATCACCGAGCCATGGCCCGGATGCGAGAGCGGCTGCCAGCTGATGCACAGCAAGCCGCCAGCGCTCAGCAGCAGCGAAGGAAGCAAGCGCCGCAGTGGCACGGCGTGCTGGTCGCGGCTGCCGACCAGGGTGACCACCACCGGCAGCAAGCCGATCACCATCGACGTCAGCGCCACGCCGCCCGTTTGCACGGCGCTGGCCAGCAAGATGTAATACACGATATTGCCTGTCAGGCTGAGCCAGACCAGGGCGCGCCAATCCTGCCACGTCAGGGTACGCAGCAAGCGCATCCAGGCAGGCGCGATCAGGATGGCGGCAATCAGGCCATAGGCCAGGTAACGCCCGGCCGCCAGTTCCAAAGGGTGAAACGCGGGGATCAAGGCCGGGGCCAGGAATACCAGCCCCCACAGCGCACCGGCAACGATGCCGGCGGCCATCCCCGAGCGGGTCTTGTTTACTTCCATACACAATCTCCTGAAAAGAAGACAGTGTGGAAGGAATAGCCGGGCAATTCTTGACACGCTCTACTGCACTTTTGACCTGGCCTCGCGACGTAGACGGCGGTAGGCAGACGGCGTCACATCAATGCTGTCGCGCATGGCGCGCGTCAATGCGCTCTGCTCTGAAAAACCGGCAAGCAAGGCGATCTGGGCAATCGTGGCCTTGCTGGTCGTCAATAGTTCGCAGGCGCGGCTCAGGCGCTGCTGCAACAGCCAGGCATGCGGCGTGGTCTGCAATTCCGAGCGGAACAAGGCGTGCAGGCGGCTCACGCTCAAACAGGCGCAGCGCGCCATGGTGTCCGTCGACCACGGCTGGCCCGGATCGCTTTGCACGCGCACCAGCAGCGCGCTCAGGCGCGAGGTGGCTTGCGGCGCATCGAGCAGCAGCGTATCGAGCAGCAACGGCGTCCAGCCCTGGGCCAGGGCTGGCGTCAGCATCTGCTGCTGCGCCATCAAGCCCATGTATTCAATCAATTTTCGCGCCCCCTGGCCAAGCGCCATATACGGTTTATCCAGCAGACGCTGCCAATTGCCAGATGTCACGCTCGCCTCATCCACGTCAAGGATGATGGAACTATTGGCCACCTGGCTATGCTGGGCATGCCAGGCGCCGGACGGTATCACCACACCCTGCTGCGTATCGACCCGCCCTGTCCTGCCCTCTATCTCCAGCAGCAACTGCCCATGCATGGGCAACACCAGCTGCACATAATCATGCCGGTTCGGCGCGCGCAACTCCGCATAACTGCGCAGGCTGAGATCGATGAGAGTGGACGAGGTGCTGGACATGGCGTGGCCGTGTGGCGCGGGGAAGGGTTTATTCTAGCAGTTCAGCCTGCTGCCGGAACAACTTGCGGTAGGCCGACGGTGAAGTCTGCAGGCTGGCCCGAAAATGCTGGCGCAGCGATAATGCCGTGCCGAAACCGGCTTCTTGCGCCACGACATCGATCGATGCCTCGCTTTTTTCCAGCATGCCTTGCGCATGGGTCAGGCGCTGGTTCAGCAGCCATTGTTTAAATGATGTACCCGTGGCTTGGCGGAAATGCCGGGTGAAGTTGCGGCGGCTCATGGCGGCCCGCTCGGCCAGCGCATCGATGTTGTGGTCCATCCCCAGGTTGGCCGTGACGCAGGCCAGCACGTCGGCAAACCGGCCGTCACTGCCGGACACGGGCAGCGGCCACTCGATGAATTGCGCCTGCCCACCCTGGCGATGGGGCGCCACCAGCAAGCGCCGCGCCACCCGGTTGGCCACCTCGGCGCCGGCCAGCTGGCGCAGCAGAAACAAGCAGCAATCGAGGCCCGCCGCCACGCCAGCCGAGGTCAGCACGCCGCCATCGTCGACATACAGCACTTCGCGGTCCACTTTGACTTTGGGATAGCGCACCGCCAGCGCGTCTGCCATATTCCAGTGCGTGGCGGCGATCTTGCCATCCAGCAGCCCCGCCTGCGCGAGTGGAAATGCCCCCAGGCACAGGCCCACCATGCGCGCGCCGCGCACACTGGCAGCACGCAAGGCGTCGAGCAAGGACGGTGATGCATCGCGGCAATCGTCGTGCCAGGCCGGCATGATGATGATATCGGCGCCGTCCAGCCCCTCAAGGCCGAACTCGGGCGTGATGGCAAAGCCGGCTGCCGTGCCCAAGGGCACAGGATCGGCAGCGCAGACGCGCACCTGAAAGCGGGGCAGATCAGGTTCGTTCAACTGGGCGCCAAACACCAGGCAAGGCACGGACAGGTGAAACGGCGTCATGCCATCAAAGGCGATCACGGCCACGGTCAGGGGAGTGTGTATATTCAGCATGGCCCGATTCTATCTCATAATGGCCTTCAGGCCACTCGCCGGCGACAGCGCGCCGTCCCACAATGTGGCTATCAACTTTTAAACCGGACTTTTCAAGGAGAACTCCCATGTCCCCAGCCCCAGCTCCACGCCGCGCCCTGCTCGTCATCGATGTGCAAAATGAATACTTTACGGGCAATATGCCCATCGAATACCCGTCCGTGGATATTTCCCTGCCAAATATCAGCAAGGCCATGAACGCAGCGCGCGCCGCCGGCGTGCCCGTGATCGTGGTCCAGCACGACGCGCCATCCGACTCGCCGGTGTTTGCCAAGGGCAGCGACAACTGGCAGTTGCACCCGGCCGTGGCCAGCTTTGCCGCCGACCACCACATCAACAAAAGCATGAGCAGCGCCTTTGCCGGCACCGACCTGGCGGCCTGGCTGGCCCAGCACAATATCGACACCTTGAGCATCGTCGGCTACATGACGCATAACTGCAACGCAGCCGCCATCTTTCACGCGGTCCACAACGGTTTGCACGTGGAAACACTCAGCGACGCGACCGGCTCGCTGCCCTACGCCAATGCGGCCGGCCAGGCCAGCGCCGAAGAAATCCACCGCGTCTTCAGCACGGTCTTCCATTCCAACTTCGCGCCCGTGGTCAGCACGCAAGAATGGATCGCGGCCGTGCAGCAAGGCAATCCTTTGGAGAGGGACAATATTTACCTGTCGAACCAGCGCGCCCGGACCGCAGCTTGAGTTTTAAAAGCGCCGGTGCCCGTCATCGGGCTCGCAGCGGCCGCTGAACTTGATCATGCCGTCGACCGTGATCACGCCGCTGCGGCGGTTGATCACGAGGGTGGGCCGGTTCAGGCTATTGAGCTGGAAGCGGCCGCGTATTTCATCGTGGCCGACAATCAGATCCATCACATCCCACCAGCCATTATTGCTGTCCGAGTGGATCGGCGGCACCAGTTGCTTCGGCAAGTGGATCTGGGCGGCACTACCGTGCACCGAGACATTGACGGCCGTATCGAAATTGCTCTTGCCCGTTTCAATCGCCGATTTCTGCACGTATTGGTGCTTGTCATTGTCCCATTCCATGCCGGAACGGTTCTGCACGATGGTTTTTTCCGCTTCGCCGTAACACACCAGCTGGATATCATCGCCGCGCTCGGCGCGCTCATATTGTCCATCCGCTTGCGCGGCCAGGGCCATGGCGATCAAAAGAGTGGAAACGGCTGTCATCGGGAGCCTCCTGGTGAGTCTGTCACGACAAATTATCAGATAATTAATCCTAACATAGAAAAAGCCATGGCACTGTCAAGTGTGGAACTCTCCCGGCGTTGCCTTCAATACTGTTCGACCGGTCTGATCAGTCAGACCTCAGCCTTGCAGGAAGATTCCCCATTTATTGCGGACAGGGCCATTCTGAATGGTTCCCTGGTATCGCGCGCCATCGTCATTCAGGGCTACACAACATGATGCAAGGCCCGAAGCTTCTGTCCAGAAGCACCTTTATTGAGCGGTATTGGTGTCACAGTGTGTTATCTGGATAAAAAAATGATTGCGGTATCATATTAATTCCACAATGAACCAGGGACACGACATGGGGCGCCGCTCAGGATTTGAAGGATTCATCCGCGCTACAGGCAGAGCCATCGCAGCTGCGGAGAGGGAAAGGAAGCGACAAGAGCGAGGCGCCGCAACGATGCAGCGCGTTTATGAGCGCAAGCAGCGGATGGCCGCTGCGCAATCCCTGCGTGATATAAAGGCTTCAGAAAAACAGGCAAAGATCGACTATCTGGAATTAAGGCAGCAAGAGGTCGCAGACCTGAACGATGAAATTGAGGATTGCCTGGCTAGTTTGCGTGGCGTGCTGGCTCACACTCTTGCTGTTGATGATACGATTAATTTTGATCGTCTTCGGCCAACGGAAAAATTCGCCCCTTTTGAAATATCGCCCCGCTTGCGCAGTAGCTCAAGTCCAGAGCGGGTTCTGCACCAACCTCCTCCCGCGTGGTCAACATTCATACCTCATGTAGCCAGGCGTCATGAATTGCAGGAAAAAACCGCAACAGAAAATTATAACAAGCAGTTGTTAGCATTCAACATACAGGAGATCGCAAAGAATTTCTTCAGGGAGCAGGAGCGCCATGAATATGACGCGCGAAAAGCAGCTTTTTATGCGGCCCAATCAGAGCGGAATAGCGAGATCGATCAATTCAAGGCGGATTATTTCTCACACGACCGCGATGCCCTGGTCACTTACTGTGAAATGGTGCTATCCAGGTCAGAGTATCCCGTCAACGATTTCCCTCAACAATTTCGTCTGGCCTTCGACCCGCAAAACGGTACATTGGCTGTTGAGTACGACTTGCCATTGATTTCGATAGTCCCTGCCACCATCGAATTTCGCCACATAAAAAGCAAAGACAGTATCGAACCCAAAGTGCGTAAGCCCGCAGATATCCAGGGCATTTACCGGCAACTGATCGCGGAAATTGCCTTGCGCACCATGCACGAGCTCTTCGAAGCCGATCAGGCATTGGCGATCCAGGTGCTCTCATTTACCGGCATCATTGATACGCATGATCCGGCGACAGGCCACGATACCCGCGTGCCTGTCATTTCGGTGCGTGCAGCACGCGATACTTTTATAATGATTAATTTGCACCGCGCCGATCCTGTCGCATGCTTGCGTACCCTGGGTGCACATATTTCTGCCCGTCCCGCTGAACTGCTCGCAGTCAAACCGGTCATCGAATTTAATATGGTCGATAAGCGATTTGTTTTGCAGGGCGATGCATTGAATGAGTTGGAAAACCGGGCAAATTTACTTGAACTCACTCCAACACAGTTTGAGGTTCTGGTTGCAAATTTATTTGGGAAAATGGGACTGGAGACCAAGCTCACTTGCAGCTCACGGGACGGTGGGGTGGACGCCGTGGCATTTGATATCCGGCCTGTCCTCGGTGGAAAAGTTGTTATTCAGGCCAAACGATATAAAGATACCGTAGGTGTGAGTGCAGTGCGAGATCTATACGGGACCATGTTAAATGAAGGAGCAAACAAGGGCATCCTGGTCACAACCAGCAAATATGGCCCCGACGCCTATACTTTCTCGGCCGATAAGCCGATCGAACTGATAGACGGCTCAGCTTTACTATACCTGCTGCGAGAGCACGCTGATGTGCATGCCAGGATTGTTCCGGTCAGCTAGTTCATACAGAAAAGCACAGGTATGATGTTGCCATTCCCTGTACCCGATCAAAGATGCACAAACTCATACTGCTGACCTTGGCCGCTGCCGGCACCTTTCTGCTGGCCACCGGCGCCCTCGTTGCCACGGGCCTGCACGACCAGCTGGCGCAAGCCGACATGATCGTCGTGCCCGGCAACACCATCGCGCCCGATGGCCGGCCCAGCCCTCGCCTGCAGGCGCGGCTCGATGTGGCCTTGAAGCAATTCCGGGAACGGCGCTCGCCGCGCCTGTTTGTCAGCGGCGGCACCGGCAAGGAAGGTTTTGACGAGGCAGCCTCGATGGCCAGTTACCTGCGCAAGCAGGGCGTGCCGGATAGCGCCATCATCGAGGATAATCAAGGCTGGACCACGGAGGCGACTGCCCGCAACGCGGCAACGTACTTGCGCAGCCATGGCTTGCAGACGGCCATGGTGGCGACCCAGTATTTCCATGTGCCACGCTTCAGGCTGGCGCTGGAACGGGCCGGCATCGCCGTCAGCGGCAATGTGCATGCGCCCTACTTCGAGCTGCGCGACCTGTATTCGGTTCCGCGCGAAACGGTGGCGTACGCCGTGTATTACACGAAGCCTTAACTTCCTGCGCTCCAGTCGCGCGAACGATCCACGGCGCGCTGCCACTTATGCAGGCGCGCCAGGCGTTCATCGGCTCCCATGGCTGGCTCGAAACGCCGCGCCACCTGCCATTGGGACGCGATTTCTTCTTCGGAATCCCAGAAACCCACGGCCAGACCCGCCAGGTAGGCCGCGCCCAGGGCGGTGGTTTCCGTCACCACGGGGCGCACCACGGGCACATTTAATATGTCGGCCTGGAATTGCATCAGCATATCGTTGCGGGCCGCGCCGCCATCGACGCGCAATTCGCTCAGCGCAATGCCGGCGTCATCCTGCATGGCGGACAATACGTCCACGTTTTGATAGGCCACGCCTTCCAGCGCGGCGCGCGCGATGTGGGCTTTCCCCGTGCCGCGCGTGATGCCGATCAAGGTGCCGCGCGCATACGGGTCCCAGTACGGCGCGCCCAGGCCGGCAAATGCAGGCACGAACACCAGGCCGCCGGTATCGGGCACGCTGGTGGCCAGCGCTTCCACTTCGGACGAGTCGCGGATGATGCCCAGGCCGTCGCGCATCCATTGCACGGCTGCGCCGGCGATAAAGGCGCTGCCTTCCAGCAGATAATCTGTGCTGCCCCTGGCTTCGCTCAAGCTCCAGCCCACGGTCGTCAAGAGCCGGTTTTTCGATGGCAGCGGCTGCTTGCCCACATTCATCAGCATGAAACAGCCCGTGCCATAGGTATTTTTCGCCATGCCGGGCTGCAAGCAAGCCTGGCCAAAGGTGGCCGCCTGCTGGTCGCCGGCGATGCCGGCAATCGGCACGGGTACACCCAAGAGCGCCGCATGCGTGTGCGCGGCCACGCCGCTCGACGGCAGCACATCGGGCAATAGCGAGGCGGGAATCTCCAGCAGCGCCAGCAAATCCGCATCCCATTGCAGGGTGTGAATATTGAACAGCATGGTGCGCGAGGCATTGCTGGTGTCGGTGATGTGCGCGCCGCTCAGCTTGTAGATCAGCCAGGTATCGATGGTGCCGAACGCCAGTTCGCCGCGTTCGGCGCGCGCGCGGGCGCCCGGCACGTGATCGAGCAGCCATTTCAGCTTGGTGGCGGAAAAATACGCATCCAGCACCAGCCCCGTCTTTTGCTGTATCGACTGCGCCTTGCCCTGCGCCAGCAGTTGCTCGCAGAACGCGGCATTGCGCCGGTCTTGCCAGACGATCGCATTGGCGACGGGCTCGCCCGTGGCCCGGTCCCACAACACGGTAGTTTCGCGCTGGTTGGCCACGCCGATGGCGGCGATATCGCTGGCCGCCACGCCGCTGTCGCGCATCAGCTGTTGCAGCACCGCCAGTTGCGAGCTCCAGATTTCATTGGAGTCGTGCTCTACCCAGCCCGGCTGCGGGAATAGTTGGCGAAATTCCTGCTGCGCGCTGGCGTGCGGCCGGCCTGCATGGTCGAACAGGATGGCGCGCGAACTGGTGGTTCCCTGGTCCAGGGCAAGTATGTATTGAGTCATGGGTATTATGTGTTCTTGTATGGATGATCTTGTAGCCAGCTTTCCAGTCTGGCAGCCGTCTCGGGCGGCAGATGCAGGCCCAGCTTGGAGCGCCGCCACAGTATATCGTCGGCGCTCACGGCCCATTCGTGGCGCTGCAGATAGTCCACTTCAGCCGCATACAGGCTGGCGGCAATTTCCTCGCCCATCTCGGGCACACTGCTGCGGCCGGCCAGCAGCACATGGGTGCGGCTGCCATAAGCGCGCGCGTAACGGGCCACCAGCGCAGCCGGCAGCCAGCCATATTGCCGCTGCAGCGCCAACACGAACTGACCGAATTCGCGCACGGAACGGTTGCTGGGCTCGCTGCCAAACAGGTCGCCACCGGGCAGGCAGGCGTTTTCCGTCCAGGCGCCATGCTTATTGCCCAGCAGCGGCGCCAGCAAGTCCAGCGCTTCTTCGGCCAGCTTGCGGAAGGTGGTGATCTTGCCGCCAAATATGCTCAGCAGCGGCGGGCCATGCCCCTCCTGGTCCAGCTCGAAACGGTAATCGCGCGTGACGGCTTTCGCATCTTCCTGGCTAGCTGCCGCCTCTTCCACCAGCGGACGCAGGCCCGCATAGGTCCAGACCACGTCAGCGGGCACAATCGGCTGGCTGAAATACTCGCTCGACAGTGCACATAGATAGGCAATTTCCGCTGCATCGATTTCCACCCTGGCGCTGTCGCCGTGGTAATCGAGATCGGTGGTGCCGATCAGGGTAAAGTCGTGTTCATACGGAATCGCAAACACGATGCGGCCGTCATGGTGCTGGAAGATGTAGGCATGATCATGCGCAAACAGGCGCTTGACGACAATATGGCTGCCCTTGATCAAACGCACATGCTGGCGGTGGTTGCCGGGCGCGGCCTGCTGTAAAAAATCCGAAGTCCAGGGGCCGGCCGCGTTGACCACGGCGCGCGCCCGCACGGTGGACTGCCTGCCGTCACCGTGCTGCAAGGTCGCCCGCCAGTATTGCCCGTCACGCAGCAAGGCCGTGCAGCGCGTGCGCGTATGGATGCGCGCCCCATGCTCTTTGGCGTCGATGGCGTTGAGTACCACCAGGCGCGCATCGTCGACCCAGCCGTCGGCATACACGAAACCGCGCCTGAACTCGGGTTTCAAGGGCTGGCCCGCCACATGCTTGCGCAAGTCGATGCCATGCGAAGCGGGCAGCAATTCGCGCCGCGCCAGATGATCATATAGAAACAGGCCAGCCCGTATCAGCCAGGCCGGGCGCTGCCCACGGGCGTGCGGCATCACAAAAGACAAGGGCCAGATGATGTGGGGCGCCGAGCGCAGCAGCACTTCGCGCTCGGCCAGCGCCTTGCGCACCAGGCGAAATTCATAATATTCCAGGTAGCGCAAGCCGCCATGTATCAGCTTGGTGGAAGCGGACGAGGTATGCGCCGCCAGGTCATGCTGTTCGCACAGCAGCACTGACAGGCCACGCCCGGCCGCATCGCGCGCAATGCCGGCGCCATTGATGCCGCCGCCCACCACCAGCAGCTCGCAGTCACTTTCCAGGGGAACTGCTTCATCGTACGGTGTTGCGGCCATCTGGACTCCATGATTGCCTGTGGCAGGCAGAAAGAAGGAGGTTACGCCAGAACACGAATACTCAGCAACACATTCTCCATACGCGTTGCCCGCATCGCCACCCGCCGCCGTGATCAGAAAGCGCCATGAAAGCTTGATGGATAGCCCAAGATGATGTTACAATAGATACAACATGCATTATTTTTTTAATCTTGCTATCTGGCAATACAGTTATATAAATGATATTTGTCTTAAGTGCATCTTAAGTAAAGAAAATAAAGATCCGCATGAAACGTTGTAATTCTTGTCAAATCAGTGAGAAATAACTCGCAATATGACTGTTCCCCAACAAACCACTCGACAGCAAAAGCGCGAAGGCCCCAACCCCGCCGGTTGCGCCGCGAAGTGAAGGAAATAAAATGAGCCATAATTTTGAAGCGGCCGTCATGCCGCCTGCCTCCCGCCCGAATACGGCCTCTGTCAGCGAACTGGAAGCACACCTGGGATACTGGCTGCGCTTTGTTTCCAATCACGTTTCGCACAGCTTCCAGAAAAAAGCCGAAGCCAATGGCGTTACCGTTTCCGAATGGGTGGTTTTGCGGGAAATGTTCCGCCTGGGCTGCACCTCGCCCACTGTGCTGGCGCAAGTGGCCGGCATGAGCAAGGGCGCCGTGTCAAAACTGATCGATCGCCTGGAAAGCAAGGGCATGGTCAGCAAATCGATCTTGCTGGCCGACCGCCGCCAGCACTCGATCGAGCTGACCAGCGAAGGCGAGGCGCTGGTGCCGGTGCTGGCCGGCATCGCCGACCAGAACGACGAGGAATTCTTTGGCAAGCTGCCCCAGCAATTGCGTGAGGACTTGCTCGAAGCGCTGAAGGAAGTGGCGCGCACGCACCAATTGAAGAGCGTCCCGCTCAATTAAAAGCGGAACAGCCGTGCCGGCGTATCGTGCAGCACCACCTGGCGCTGCGCCAGATCCGGCAGCCAGCTTTCCATCAGCCTGAACTCGGTATCGTAATGCGCGGTTTTCTCGAACAGCGTATGCGGCCAGTCGCTGCCCCATATCAACCGCTCCGCACCAAATTCACGCAATAGCAAGGGCATCGCGGCCAGCGCCGTTTCTTCGCCGCGGCCACCAGGGCCGTTGCGGTAGGCGCCAGACAGCTTGACCCAGACGCGCCGCGTCTGCCCCAGCGACAGCAGATAGCGAAAGCCGGGATCATTGACGCCCAGCATGGCGCTGGGGCGGCCAAAATGGTCGACCACCACTTTTACACCAGCGGCCAGCAAGGGCGCCAGCACCGGTTTTAGTTCCTGCGCTATCTGGTGCACCTCGACTTGCCAATCGCGCAACCTCACCTGTTCCAGCAATTCCGGCCAGCCAGGGCTGGCAAAGTCGGGCGCCGGCAAGCCGACCAGGTTCAGGCGGATGCCGACCACGCCAGCACCCTGCAAGGCGTCGAGTTCTTGCACCGATACGCCGGGCGCCACCACGGCGATGCCGCGCAAGCGCCGGGGATGGGCGCGCAATACGCTGACCAGATAGCTATTGTCGAGACCGAGAAAACTGGGTTGCACCAGCACTCCGTGCGACATGCCGTGGGCATCCAGCAAACCCAGATAAGCGGCCGGCGTCGCATCGTAGCCGGCTGGTGCGCGGCGCGGGTCCGGCATCGGCAGGCTGTGCAGGAATACATGGGCATGGCAATCGATAGCGGTCATGGAAGTCATTCTTTGCGTGGTCGCGCATCCGGCCAGGGGCGCAAGCGCCATCCCTGCAGCCGAACACATCAGGGTAAAAGTAAAATCGCGTCGCGTCGTCATCGTGATCACTCGATTGAGGTTTTAATGGGAAGCCACCGCGTCAAGCGTGCCATCGAGCTTCTTGCCCATGGTTTCAGGCAGCAGCAAGACGGTGATCACCACCAGGCCGTAGGCGATGGCGGCGTCGATGCCGATCGCCTCGCCCAGCGGCATGGAGCGGCTCATATAGCCGACCAGCAGCGGGAAACCGGCCGAGGCGATGCGGCCAAAGTTGTAGCAAAAGCCCACGCCGGCGCCCCGTATCGCGGCGGGATACAGTTCATTGAACAGCGCGCCCAGGCTGGCCGGTATGCCGGCGGCAAAGAAGCCCAGCGGAAAGCCGAGAAATAACATGGCCGTATTGCCCATCGGGATCAGCAGATACACCAGCACGGTAATCGTCGAGCAGACGGCGAACAGGGCCACGTTGCGGCGCCGGCCTATGCGGTCGAGCAATTGCGCACTGGCAATGCAACCGAGCCAGAAGGCGGCGATGATTACCGCCAGGTAGCCGCCGGTGCCCAGCACCGACAGATGGCGTTCCGTGCCCAGGTAAGTCGGCAGCCAGGTCATCAGCGCGTAATAGCCGCCGTGGGCGCCCATGCCCAGCAGGCTGCCGATCACGGTGGTTTTCAGCAGCGCCGGAGAAAAGATGCCGACCAGCGCCACCTTGTCTTTGGATGGAGGAAGGACAATCTTGGCCGGCTCGGGTATCGAACGGCGCACATACACCACCAGCAAGGCGGGCAGCAGGCCCAGCATGAACATGGCGCGCCAGGCCAGGTCCGGCGACAACCAGGAAAACAGTATCGTGTAGAGGATCACGGCAGCGGCCCAGCCTACCGCCCACGCGCTTTGCACGGTGCCCATGGCCTTGCCGCGATGCTCGCTGCGCACCGATTCAGCCATCAGCACGGCGCCAGCGGCCCACTCGCCGCCGAAACCAAAGCCTTGCAAGGCTTTCAGCACGATCAATTGCGGGAAGGTTTGCGCAAACGAGCATAAAAACGTGAACAGGGAAAACCAGACGATGGTCAGTTGCAAGGTGCGCACGCGGCCAAGGCGGTCCGAGACAGCGCCGATCACCCAGCCGCCCAGCGCCGACGAGACCAAGGTCGCGGCGCTGATCATGCCGGCCTGCCCTTTATCCAGGCCAAAGGCGGCGATCAGCGCGGGAATGGCGAGGGTAAAAATCTGTACATCGAGCGCATCGAGCGCCCAGCCGCTGAAGCAGGCCCAGAACGTCTTGCGTTCCAGCGCGGATACCTGCCGATACCAGTTAAACATTGTGTCTCCTCAATTTCATACGACAAGATGGCCTGTCTGTTTTTATTAAATCATATAAACATATAGATGTTTGAACGAATCTTAGGCCGGGAAATTGGCTTTGTCAATCAACTTCAGCGGCCGCCGCAGGATGGACTGGCAGCCCATATCCAGATACAGTGCTGAGCATTCACCCCTTATTCACGTCCAGCCCATGATGAAACACACCATTCCCGCCCACGATGACCGTTTGCCCCTGTACCAGCGTCTGCGCGATGACATGCTGGCCAGGATTGCTGGCGGCGAATGGCAAACGGGCGTGGCGATACCCACTGAAATTGAATTGACCAGGCTGTATGGGGTGGCGATAGGTACGGTGCGCAAGGCGGTGGAAACGCTGGTGGCCGATGGCATGCTGGAACGCAACCAGGGACGCGGCACGTTCATCCGCCGGCCCAGTTTTGACAGTTCCTTGTTCCGCTTTTTCCGTCATCAAGTCAGGCAAGGCCAGCCGGTCGTGCCGCAAAGCCGCATCCTGGAACGCAGCCTGACCACGCCGCCGGCGTTTGTCGTGAGCGCGCTGGGACTGGCAAAAAAAGCGCAAGCCTTGCGCCTGGAGCGCTTGCGCCTGGTCGATGGCAAACCCGTGCTGCTGGAAGAAATCTGGCTGCCGCACACCCCGTTTGCCGCGCTGCTGAAGGTCGAGGTGGAAGACTTCCCCGATTTGCTGTATCCGTTTTATGAAGCGCGCTGCGGCAAGGTGATCGCTTCGGCGCAGGAAACGCTGACGGTCGCTTCCGCCGATGAGGACGAGGCCCGCTTACTTGCAATCCAGGCGGGCCAGCCGGTGGTGATCATCGAGCGCCTGGCGCTGGGCTACGACCGCCAGCCGCTGGAATGGCGCCGCTCGCGGGGGCCGGCCGATGGTTTCCGCTACCAGGTAGAGATACGTTAAGCATCACGCCAGCTGGCGCCGCAGCAAGGCAACGGCCTCGGCTAGCGATAGCAGAGCCGTGTCAAGCGACAAGGCGGGGGCCAGCGGCGCTTCATAGGGCGCGGAAACGCCCGTAAACTGAGGCAGTTCACCGGCGCGTGCACGCGCATACAGCCCCTTGGGATCGCGCGCCTCGCACACTGCCACCGGCGTGCTGATATGGATTTCGATGAACTGCGCCGCGCCGATAATTTCGCCAGCCATGCTGCGGTCGTCGCGGTACGGTGAAATCAGCGCCGCGATCACCAGCACCCCCGCCTGGTTCATCAGGCGCGCCACTTCGGCCGTACGGCGGATATTTTCACGCCGGTCGCCGGGCGCAAAGCCCAGGTCGCGGTTCAAGCCTTGCCGCAACACATCGCCATCGAGCACAAAGACCGCTACCCCTTCGGCGCGCAACTGCTGTTCCAGCGCCTGCGCAATGCTGGTCTTGCCCGCGCCGCTCAAGCCTGTCAGCCAGAGCGTGGGCGGCGCGGTGATGGCGTATGTCGGCTGTGGCATCGTCTGTCCCTGTTTAATGTGTAGCTTGCAATATAGCAAAGCACTGCAAAAAAACCTATCTTCGCCGCCAATCTGAACACCTGTTTGCGCCAGATCATATTGGGTGATGCAGGGGCAAGCCATGCCTGCCTCGCCTGAAAAAGTGGCCGCAGATTCTACGGTCAACGGACACACAAGCAAATAATATTGGAAAAGCATGTCTTTTCCTCACTACAACTACACGACACTGGTTCCTCGAGGCAATTCATGGCAACATGGCTGCGCCGTTTTGCTTGCAAAACGCCATAGACCAGAACCCTCGAGGAAAAAACGCAATGTCTTTATATCGCAAACTGGCCGGCAGCATGCTGCTGGGCCTGGCTACAGCGGGCATCGCCCACGCACAATCCCCTACCCCGGCCGCCGCGCCCGCCAGCGATCCTGCCGTCAGTGACCCGGCCGGCACGGATCCGTATCTGTGGCTGGAAGACGTACTCGGTGAAAAGTCTTTGGCCTGGGTCAAGCAGCACAATGCTGTCAGCGTCAAGGAGCTGGAAGGCCAGCCCGGCTTCCCTGCCTTGCAGGCGCGCCTGAAAACCATCCTCAATTCCAAGGAGCGCATTCCTTACGTCAGCAAGAACGGCGAGTATTACTACAATTTCTGGCGCGACGCCCAGCACGTGCGCGGCATCTGGCGCCGCACCACCCTGGCGCAATTCCAGACGCCAGAGCCTGCCTGGGAAACCGTGATCGACCTCGACCAACTGGCGGCCAGCGAGCATGAAAACTGGGTCTGGGCCGGCGCATCTTGCCTGTATCCAAAAGGCGAACGCTGTTTGATCTCGCTGTCGCGCGGCGGCGGTGACGCCAATGTCGTGCGCGAATACGACGTGGCCAAGCGCGCTTTTGTCGAGGGCGGCTTCAGCTTGCCTGAAGCCAAGGGCAGCGCCAGCTGGATAGACCAGGATACCCTGTTCGTTTCTACCGATTTCGGCCCCGGCTCGATGACCAGCTCGGGCTACCCGCGCATCATCAAGCAATGGCAGCGCGGCACGCCATTGGCGCAGGCGCAAACCTTGTACGAAGCCAAGCCCGAAGACTTGAGCGCAGGCGCCTACAAGGATTTCACGCCCGGCCATGAGCACCAGTTCATCGAACGCCAAATCGATTTCTATAGCGGCGAAATGTTCCTGCGCGATGGCGCGAGCCTGAAAAAAGTCCCGAAACCGGACGACGCCACCGCCTTCACCGTGCGCGACCAGTTGCTGATCACCTTGCGCTCGGCCTGGACCGTCAATGGCAAGACCTATCCGCAAGGCGCTTTGCTGGCCACCGATTTCAATGCCTTCATGCAAGGCAAGCAAGACTTGGAAGTGCTGTACGCACCGACGGCCACCTCGTCGCTGGACAATGTCGCGGCCACCAAATCGGCCATCCTGATCACCGAGCTGGACAAGGTCAAGAACCGCATCACGGAACTGCGCCACGTGAATGGCAAGTGGCAGCGCCGCGCCGTCGATGCGCCGAAGCTGGGCACCCTGGCCGTCAGCGCGCTCGACCACGTCGATTCAGACCAGTATTTCCTGACCGTTACCGACTTCCTCAACCCGACCACGCTCTACCTGGGCACGGCGCAAAACGACAAGCGCACGAAAATCAAGTCGCTGCCGGCCTACTTCGACGCCAGCCCCTACAAGGTCGAGCAATTCGAAGCGACTTCGAAAGACGGCACCAAAGTGCCCTACTTCCTCATCATGAACAAGCAGACGAAGTTTGATGGCAGCAATCCGACCGTGCTGTATGGCTATGGCGGCTTTGAAGTATCACTGAAGCCGAATTACAGCGGCATCATCGGCGAAGCCTGGCTGAACAAGGGCGGCGTGTACGCGCTGGCCAATATCCGTGGCGGCGGCGAATTCGGCCCGCGCTGGCACCAGGCGGCGCTGAAGGAAAACCGCCAGCACGCCTATGACGATTTCATCTCGGTGGCGCAAGATTTGATTACGCGCAAAGTATCGAGCCCGCGCCACCTGGGCATCATGGGCGGCAGCAATGGCGGCCTGCTGACGGGCGCCGTGCTGGTGCAGCGTCCTGACTTGTTCAACGCCGTCGTCAGCCAGGTACCGCTGCTCGACATGCGCCGCTACAACAAGCTGCTGGCAGGCGCATCGTGGATGGGCGAGTATGGCAACCCGGACGTGCCGGAACAATGGGCATACATCAGCAAGTACTCGCCGTACCAGAATGTGTCGAAGGATAAAAAATATCCACGCACCCTGTTTACCACTTCTACACGCGACGACCGGGTCCACCCTGGCCATGCGCGCAAGATGGTGGCAAAAATGGAAGCCCAAGGCCACGACGTGCTGTACTGGGAAAACACGGAAGGCGGCCATGCCGGCGCCGCCAATAATGACCAGCAAGCACTGATGTGGGCGCTGACCTACACCTTCCTGCTGGAACAGCTGCGCTGATCCCCGCCCCACTGCAAGACTGACTCTTTCTGTCCTCCCCTGCCCGGCGCGCTGACGCCGGGCAGGGCAAACCAGGCGCCGCACGAAAAGCTGCGCCTGGTTTGCCGTATGTAAAATATTTATATTTAAATAACAAATAACCGGGAATATGCATGAACCATCCATTGCTGCAGGAAGTACAACGTCAAAATCGTTTATTAAAAGGCATGCTGGGCGTGGCCGGCATCGGCCTGGTGGCCTTGCTCACCATGGCTGCCAAGAAAGATGACCGCGCCAGCTTTTCCGAAATCAATGTCGAACGCATCAACGTGCTCAACGCCGATGGCGGCCAGGCCATCGTGATCGCCAACCGCGAACGCTTGCCGCAGGAATTCAAGGTCGACGGCAAGACCATGAGCAGCAATCGTGGCGAGAAGCCAGGCATGATTTTCTACAATGGCAGGGGCGACGAAGTGGGCGGCCTGATTTTCGATGGCAAGCTCGATGACAAGGGCAAGCCAGCCTCCGGCATGCATTTCTCCATGGACCGCTTTGGCGGCGACCAGCAAGTGTCGCTCAGCCATATCGAAAACAATGGCAGCATGGAAACGGGCCTGAAAGTGTATGACCGTGGCCTGCTCAGCGACTATGCACCGCTGCAGGAAGCCATGGACAAGGCGCCGCCTGGCCCGGAAAAAGATGCACTGCGCCAAAAATGGAAAGAAGCGGGCGGCGCCCAGACCAGCCGCGTCTTCGTCGGCCGCACACGCGGTAAATCGTCGGCCGTGATCCTGGCCGATGCGCAGGGACGTCCGAAAATCATGATGCTGGTATCGCCCGACGGCAAGCCTGCCCTGAACTTCCTCGATGACCAGGGCAATGTGACGCAAAGCTTCCCGCAAGAGCCAGCGGCGAAGTAAGACTCTCCGCCTGAGCCTGAACGCCCCGAAAAACCGCTTATTTGATGTGAGCGCTGGGGCGCTCTGCTATCCGGTCACGGAAGGCTTGCAAATGCTGCAAGCCTTCCGCTCCTGGCCGGTATTTCATCAATCCCCGCGCAAACTCCAGCGCACAAAACGCCGTGATGTCGGCGATGGTGAAACGCTCGCCGGCAATATACGGCTGGCGCGCCAGCAACTGGTCCAGCCATAAGGCCGTCTCGCGCATCTTCGCCCCCTGGGCCGCGCCGAAATCGGGAAACTGCGGATTTTCCAGCGCCACCAGGGCAGGATGGCTGTGGCGCACACAGTTGGCGATGCCCATGAACAGGTGCAATTCCACCCGGCGGTCGGCCATTTCAATGAAGGCGCGCTCGTCAAAGCCCTCGCCCATCAAATTCGGTTCTGGCTGCACGCCTTCCAGATAGGTGCAGATGGCGCGCGTCTCGGCCAGCACGCGGCCGTCCGGCAATTCCAGCGCCGGCACCCGGGCCATGGGATTTTTCGCCAGAAAGGCGGTTTCGCGGTGCTGGCCCGCCATCAGGTCCAGCGGCACGTCTTCGATGCCGGTGATGCCTTTTTCAGCGATGAACATGGTCACGCGGCGAGGATTCGGCGTGCGGGGGCTGGTGTACAGTTTCATGGTTTTGTCTCGTTATCAATAATAAAATTTGTTATTTACCTACCATCATAGCAGCCTGACAAGACGGCCAAGGCGCGTTGACTTTGCCCCGTTTACAGCTTAGATTGCTTGGCGGAAGCGCTGACATCGTGTGCCAGCGCCTCCTCACAATAATCCACAATAATCGACGCAGGCGGTCCACGAAACCATTATGCGTTTTACCCCATGACCAACAGGCATTCCATGTATCGCAATCTTTCCCGCAGCCGCATCGCCGCAGCCGTCCTGGCGCTGACGGCGCTAACAGCCAATAGCTACGCCGCCAACAACGTCCCTGCCAAACAGGCAGACGCCACCAATGCCACCACCACGCAATTGCCGCGCGGCGTCACGCCACAGCACTATGCGCTGTCGCTGACACCCAACGCGCAGGCGGCCACTTTCGCCGCGCGCGCCGTGATCACCATCGACCTGGCCGCGCCTACCAGCTCGATCACGCTCAACGCGCTGGAACTGGCGTTCCAGCATGCGGACATCGCGGGTGCTGGCGGCAAAAAACAAACGGCCAGCAAGATCGATATCGATGCAGCCACGCAGACGGCTACCTTCCATTTCGCCCGTCCGCTGGCCAAGGGGCAATACAAGCTGGCGCTGGACTACAGCGGCAAGATCGGCACCCAGGCCACCGGCCTGTTCTCGCTCGACTACGATACACCGGTCGGCCACCAGCGCGCACTGTACACGCAGTTCGAGAACTCGGATGCGCGCAGCGTGATCCCGTCATGGGATGAACCGAACTACAAAGCCACGTTCGCGCTCGACGTGACGGTGCCGAGCAATCAGATGGCAGTCGGCAACATGCCCGTGGCCGCTAGCGAAGACCTGGGCAATGGCAGCAAGCGCGTGAGCTTCGCCGTCACGCCGCGCATGTCGACCTATCTGCTGTTCTTCGGCCTGGGCGACTTTGAACGCTCGACAACGATGGCCGATGGCACGGAAATAGGCGTGATTACGCAAAAAGGTTCGCTGGCGCAAGGCAACTTTGCGCTCGATGAATCGGCCAGGACCTTGCGCGAATACAATGATTACTTTGGCGTACGCTATCCGCTGCCCAAGCTGGACAATATCGCCGCGCCGGGCCGCAGCCAGTTCTTTGCGGCGATGGAAAACTGGGGCGCCGTATTCACCTTTGAAAACAGCCTGCTGTTCAATCCGGCCATCTCGACCCAGGCCGACAAGGAAAATATCTATTCCACCCTGGCCCATGAAATGGCGCACCAGTGGTTTGGCGACCTGGTGACCATGCGCTGGTGGGACGACCTGTGGCTGAACGAAGGTTTTGCCTCGTGGATGGAAAGCCGCACCACCGCGAAACTGCACCCGGAATGGAATACGGCGCTGTCGGCCGTGGGCGTGCGCGAAGCGGCCATGGGCCTCGATGCACTGGCCACCACGCACCCGGTGGTGCAGCGTATCGCCACCGTGGAACAGGCCAGCCAGGCTTTCGACACCATCACCTATCAAAAAGGCGAATCGGTGATCCGCATGCTGGAAGCGTATGTGGGCCCCGACACCTGGCGCGCGGCCGTGCGCAGCTATATGCGCAAGCACGCTTACAGCAACACGGTCTCCGACGACCTGTGGCGCGAAGTCGATGCCGCCGCCGGCAAGCCGGTCAGCGCCATCGCACATGACTTCACCTTGCAGCCGGGCGTGCCCCTGATCAGCGTGAGCGAAGCTACCTGTTCTGCCGGCAACACCACCGTCACCCTGCGCCAGGATGAATTTACCAAGGACCGCGACAACAAAAAAGCCCTGTCGTGGCGCGTGCCCGTCATCGCGCAAATCGTTGGCAACGCGCAGCAGACGCGCGCGCTGGTGGAAAACGGCAAGGCCACCTTGACCGTACCAGGCTGCGGCCCGCTGCTGGTCAATGCCGGCCAGACCGGCTACTACCGCACCGTCTACACGCCGCAAAACGCGGCGGCCCTGGCCGCCAGCTTTACGGGCCTGGCTTCCATCGACCAGCTGGGCCTGCTGTCGGACAGCCTGTCGCTGGGCCTGGCCGGCCGCCAGGATCCCGCCCAGTTCCTCGACCTGGTCAAGGCCACGCCTTTGAGCGCCGATCCGCAAGTGTGGGGCAAGGTCGCCGGATCGCTGGCAAACCTGCATGAGCAATATGCCGGCAGCAGCGGCCAGCAGCGTTTCGACGCCTGGGCAATTGCCCGCCTGGCGCCGGTACTGGCCCAGACGGGTTGGCAGGCGCGCGCTGGCGAAGCGGCCACGGTCGCCACCTTGCGCAGCCAGCTGATTTCCACCCTGAGCGATCTGGGCGACAGTAGCGTCATCGCCGAAGCGCAGCGCCGTTATGCCGCACGCACGCAAGACCCGAGTGCGCTGCCGGCCCCGCTGCGCCGCACCATCCTGGCCGTGGTCGCCCAGCATGCGGATGCCGCCACCTGGGATCAGCTGCACGCTGACGCCCAGGCCGAGAAAACGCCGCTGATCCGCAGCCAGCTGTATGACTTGCTGGCCTCGCCGAAAGACCAGGCCCTGGCCAGCCGTGCACTGGACCTGGCGCTGACCGATGAACCGGGCGTCACCAACAGCCCGGCCATGATCAGCCGCGTGTCGCGCGCCCATCCGGAACTGGCCTTCGATTTTGCGCTGGCCCATCTGGAGCAAGTCAACGCCCGCATCGACGCCAGCTCGCGCAGCCGCTACTTCCCGCGCCTGGCAGCCGGTTCGGCCCAGGCAGCGATGATAGGCAAGCTCGAGACCTACGCCCAGACCCATCTGGCGCCGACCGCACGCGGCGATGCCGACACCTCGGTGGCCGGCATCCGCTACCGCATCTCGGTGCGCGAACAGCGCTTGCCGGCAATCGATGCGTGGCTGGCCAAGCAGGCTGGATAGTGTTTTAAAGTAGTTTGCAGGGATATGCTGCCTGATGCCTGGGCAGTATATCCCGAACCCCTCCTCAGCGTGGCGTCAACCAGACGCCCGTCAAATACCCCCTCAAAAAATACCCTTACACTAAAAACTCACAAACCCCAAAAAAACCCAATCAGCTTGGGTTTAGACTATAATGCCAACAGTGCTGCATATTTTTGGACTGCGCGTTGTCATTTACACCAATGATCATCGCCCTGCGCACGTGCATGTCATGGGCAACGGTGGTGAAGCGGTTTTTAACTTGCATTGCCAGCAAGGTCCGCCGGAACTCAGGGAGAATTACGGGTTTCCAGAAAGCGTACTGAAGAAAATTGCAGCGGCCCTGGCTGTCAATATGATGCATCTTTGTATTAAATGGAAAGAAATTCATGGACATCACTCATACTGAAATCATTGAGGCGAATCGTCACGGGGAGGCAAAGAAAGCGGCGCATGCTGGCGTGACGGCTGCGCGCTATGATCGCGGCATTTCCCGTATCGTGCTTTCTTTCGATACCGGCCTGGATCTGTCATTTTCACCGCACAATGCGCAGGGGCTTGAACATGCGCGCCCCGCTGATCTGGATGTCATTGAAATCAGTCCATCTGGCTTGGGGATACACTTTCCAAAGATCGATGCGGATCTGTATATCCCGGCCTTGATCGACGGTTTTTTAGGTTCCAGGCGCTGGCTTGCAGCGCAAAATGGCAAAGCCGGCGGCGCCGCTTCGACGCCGGAAAAGCGCAAGGCGGCCCAGGAGAATGGCAAGTCAGGTGGCCGCCCAAGAAAAACGCCGGCAGCCACCGTCAAAACCGGGGAGCCGGCATAAAGCCCTCCCCTGCCTCGAACTACCACCGCGATAATGCCAGCACAAAAAAAAACCGGCTTCGCCAGTGCGGCAGCCGGTTGAAACGCTGTATCAGAGCGCAGGGATAAACAGGGTGGTCAACAACAACACAATTCGTGCCGGTCAGTGAAGGTGTCCGGCAACCTTGGGAACGGGTATTCCGTCTTCCATGTGTGTACTATGCCAGTCCGAGCTTCTTAAAGGCTTAGGACTTCATTAAAGCCGCCTGCTTTTTCCCTCTTCGCATGTCTGGTGCCGATGGTTGAGCTCACCGGCTAAGCTGTTGAGTCATGCCCTGCATCCTAGCGCTCCCGGAACGTAGTGATCTGCGCAGGGCATGCTGTGTGCCAACAAAAGCATCATAACAGCCTCATATGACGGCCTTATGACCTGGCTTAAGGTTTGTCGCCGGCCAGGGGAACACGCTTAATGCCCGTCAATTCAATCTCTACCCGGCGGTTCGGCTGCAAGCAGGCGATCAGGGCGGTGCGTGGCGCCACTTTGTCGCAGGCGGCCAGCGGTGCGGATTTACCTTTGCCGTAGGCGCTGATGACGTTGGCGATGCCCTGTTCGCGCAGAAATTGTTTCACCGCCAGTGCGCGCTTTTCAGACAGGGCCTGGTTGTAGGCATCCGATCCCAGCCGGTCCGTATGGCCGGTGACGGACAAGGTATCGATCTGCACATAACCCTGCTTCAGGCGGGCCGCCAGCTCACGTATCTTTGCCGCGCCCTGCGGCAGCAAATCGTGAGCCCCCGCTTTGTCGAAGGGGAACAAGGCGTCCATGTCCAGCGTAATGCGCTCATGCTCCATGCGTGGCGGTGGCGGTGCCGGTTCTGGCGGTGGCTTGGGCTGGTCCACTGGGCAAGCCGCGGCAGCGGACTGGGCCGACGCTTGCGCATCTTCGGCCAGTTGCACATAGGGATTGGCATGGCGCCAGCCTTGTTGCTTGTATTCATTGCCGGCATGCACCAACTCCACTTCCCCGCAAGCCACTTTTTGCGCCGCGCAGGCAAAGCCGGGCGACTGGTGCAACTGGGCAAAGTTACGCCACAAATCCTCACGCAAGCGCGTGGCGCCATTCACCAGCGGCGTCTCGTCGCCGGGATTGGGACCGCTGCCGCTTTCCAGCGCGGCAACAATTTTTGCCGATTCCTGCAAGGCTAACAGGGGAAAATCCGAGCGGTCATTGCGCGTGTATTCATGGTAGGACACGTCCAGCCAGCATTGCGCCTTGGACAGATAATAGTCCCCTACCCGCACGCCGCCATCGTTGAGTTTTTTGATGCGCTCCTGCAGCAGCCGGTAGGCTTGCTGGTCGCCGGACACGGCCTGGTCAGAAATACGCGCCTCGGGCAAGGCCAGCGGCCCGGCTGGCGCAGTCGTGGGCGTTGCCGCCTGGGCCAGGCCCACGGCCAGCAGATTGGCCATCGATATTAAGGTCAATTTTTGAGTGAATTTCATGGTCGATACTTTCCACAGGGTGAGGTTCATGGCCGGGCCAGGGTACGATTGATGACAGGATCTTTGCCTTTGAACAGCTTTTCATCGAATTTGAAGCGCAGGCGCAAATAGGGGCCGCGTGCCGTGTAATCGGCGCCCGTCAGGTCGCGGTCGGTAAAACCGGACCAGTTATGCCCCGCCGACAGCCACAGGTTTTGTGCCAGCAAGTAGCCCACTTCCAGGCCGTTGGCCCATTGGCGCGAACCCCCTTGCGGGCTGCCCATCACGGCCGTCAGCACGCCGATGTCCCAGTTCTTGCTGATGTCATACACGGTGCGGCCCGAGAACAGCCATGCCGTGTATTTTTCCTGGCCGGCAGGCAAGTTCTTGTCGTTATTGTGCTTGGCGGCCACCCGGCCCGTGAACCACCATGGACGGCTGGGATGGTAATCCAGGTGAGTGGAAACGATGTGCGCACGGTAATTGTCGCCATCGAGCTGCGACTTGTCGCGCACCGTCTTGTACTCGTAGCGGGCCAGGCCGTTGTAACGGTTGTTATCCACGGGGCGCCAGGCAAAACCCAGCTGCGCCCGGTCCTGCAGCACATTGCCGATCGGTGCGCCGCTGGCGTCATCGTTATTGCGCGTGTACAGCAGATAGTTGCGGGCCAGGAAAGTCCAGTCGCGGCTCAGCTTGCGCGCCCAGGCAATGGTATTGAGCCATTGATCCTGGCTCTGGTCGCCCGGTGCAATCTTGCTGTCGAACAGGCGGCGGTATTCCAGCTTGACGGAAGCGCGCCACAGCGGATTGGCCGAATAATCGAGCCCCGCCGCCACGGCCACCGCTTGCTGCTGCTGGCCGTTGATGACTTTCAGGTATTCGACGTTCGTGCTGGCCGCCAGGCCTTCGCTGAGATTCCAGGTATTGCGCAAGCCGGAAGCGAGCTGCAGATCGCGCTGATTGCTGAGGCTGTAATCGAGCGCGTCACGCATGCGGTACTCGCCAAACACGGTGCCGCCCGGCATGTAGCCGGTATCCACGCCGGCGATAAAGCTGGTGCTGCGGTCGGCCGGATTGAGCGAATAGGCAGACGCCAGGCCAGTCTGGTTTTCATAGCGTCCATACAGGCGGCTGCGTTCGGCCAACTGGTATTGCGCACCCAGGGCATAGCGGTGCTGGTCGGTGTCGGAGACGCTTTTTTCCACTTCGCCGTTCAAAGTCCAGCGGTCCGTCGCCTTGTATTGCGTGCCCAGCCGCACGGTGGTGGCGTCCAGCGGGCCGCTGGTGCCGCCGCCCACGCCGGGATTAATCGGCGCAAAGGTGGTGATGCTGCTGCCGGTGACGGGGTCGATGGCCGTGTTGGCCGTGCCATTGCCATAAAAGCCGCCAACAGGATTCAAGCCCGTGCCCAGCGGCGCCGTGTTGGGCGCGATGCCGGCCGTCGATGGCAGGCCGCCGCTTTCCTTGATGTGCTGCAAGGATACATCGAGCAGCCAGCGCTCGCTGGCGTTCCAGGCCACGCCCAGCCGGGCTGCATCGCGGTGGGCCTCGGTGCTGCGCTCATCGCTGCGGATCGCTTCGCCATACACGGTGACGGCCGGATTGATTTTATAGCCGGCCTTCAAGCCCGTCTCGCCGCGCCCGCCCGTGATGCCAGCCGCCGTGTTGTTGAAATCCGTGTCCGAGCGGCTCCAGTATGCACGCGCCTCCAGCTTGTCATCCTTGTGCTGCAACTCGACCCTGGCCGCATTGCCGCTGACGTCATCGCGCATTTCTCCTGCCTGGCCCGATGGCGTGGTGTAGATGCCGCCGCCCGCGCTGTAGCTGGTCGAGGTGGTGCGCGCCGCTTCGACCACCAGCAAGGTGTTGTCGCCCAGGCGCAGGCCAGCATTGACGCTATGCAATTTATACGGCGACAGCGGATTCTTGTCTTCCACGATGGCGCCGCCCAGGGAGACCATCTTGTTCAGCTGCAGCTGGCCATCGGCGCCCACGGTCCAGAATTTCTCGCCGCCCTGGTCCACCTCGTAGCTGATGCGTATCGATTGCGGATTGCCCGCCGCCGTCAGCGCGGGAATCGCCTGCTTGAACAGGATGCGCCCGCTGAAGGGCTCGAAGCTGTAATCCTCGAAGCGCTGCAACTGCGTTACTTGCAAGATATTGCCGTTCTGATTCTTGTCGCGCACCACGATCTCGATCTTTTCAGAGTTCTCGATGCCATTGTTATTGCGCACCGCGAATGGCCCCGAAGTACCGTTGGCCTGGTATTCCTCGATTACCTGTTTCAGGCTGTCGTTGATGGCAAACACGTTGGCGACGATGCCCTCTTTTTCATAATGGCCGCGTCCGCCCGTGGCCGTGCGGTTGTACTGGCCCAGCTTGCGCTGCTGCAAGGTCGCCACATTGCCGCCACCCGTCATCTGGCTAAAACCTTCGCCGGTGGCAAAGTCGCCATACAGCACATAGCTTTTTTCCTTGTCGATACGCACATACAGGCGGTCGCTGGAACGGGCGTCGAAATTGCGGATGGAACTGTCGCCATACACGGGATAAAACTCTTCGGGATTGACGTCGCGCAAAAGGCGCGAGCGCGTATCCTTGTCCGAGTCGTAGGCGGCCGTCAGCAAGGCGTCGCCACGTATCGTGCCTTTCAAGAACATGGCGGCGCGCCCCGCCACGTTGGCCTTGCCATTATTAAAACTGCGGCTCCAGCGGTCAATATCGCGTTCAAAGCCGTCATTGAAACGCGACGGTGAAATCGAACTGCTCGACAGGCTGCGCTTGCTGATAATGCCGTCGATCAAGCCCACGGCCAGCATATCGCGCAATTCGGGCAAGAAACTGATCACGCCCTGGGCCGCTGCAGAGCCAGCCGACACGCGCAGCAGCACGTCTTGCGGCGTGCCAGGCGCAATCAGGCTGAAACTGGCTACGCTATTCTCCACCTTCAACTGCGTGCCTGGCGTGACCTTGTCGGCATCGCGTGCTTCCGGGCCCAGCTCGTCAGTCCGGGCGCCGGGCAGCAAGATGCGCCCGCCGCTCGCCTCCAGCGTCAGCAGGGCTGGCCCCTTCACCGGCTGGCCCTGCTCATCGAACAGGGTGACCCGCACCGTGACGGCGCTCTGGCCATCGGCCGGCACATCGCTTTGATCCGTATCGACGACGATGCGCGCGATGCCCCGGTTGATGCTGTAGTCCACCGCGCCGATGCGGTCGTTAAACAAGGTTGGCGGGGCAAGGCTGGGGCCGGCCACACTGTCCGGCAAGGGCATTTGGGCCTGGCTGACAGCCGGCAGCATCAGCAGCGCCAGCACCATGGCCAGCCGCTTGCGTGCAGGAAGATCGTTCTTCATAGGCGACTTTTCATGAAATTGGGCATCGAACTTGACGGGGGATGGCTTATTGCGCATGATTGCCTCCCGCTGCCGGCGTGGTAGATGGCACGGCGGCAGGCAAAGGCTGGCTGCTAAAACTCTGTCCCGGCCCTCCCCTTTTCAGCGTTTCCGCGCCGCGCGTCTCACCCTGGGCCCGGCGTGCCTTGACTTGCTCCAGCACCGGGGCCGAGCAGGAACCTTCGATGAAGTCGGCACGCATCAGCTCGCCGTTCTTGGTATCGAGGAACAGGCTGTGCGCATCGCCCAGGTTGCGGTTCGACGCTTCCATCATGCGGCTGCCGCGCGGCAAGGTAGCGCCATCGACCTTGATCACATGGCTGTTCGGCGTGATGCCGCAATAGCTGTACTTGCCTTCCACGTCGGTGGTGAAGTTGGTGCCATCTTCCATGTACAGGCGCACGCCCGGTATGCCCAGTTCCTCGTCATCCTGCACGTGGTTGTGATTGCAATCGACAAACACCTTGCCGGCGATACAGGCATCGGTGGTAAATACCCCACCCGTCACTTTCACCCTGGCCCGCGCCTCGTTCGACGCCGGACCGTTGGTGGTCGTCGCCTGGGCCCGGTTGATGCCGTCACCCTGCAGCGCACCGACACCCACCCGCAGACGGTAGCGGAAGATGATGCTGGCGTTCGGCTCCAGAGATTCGAGCTTGAACGACAGTTGCGGACCAGGCTTGCCGCCCGGATCGGCCTGCACCACATTGTTGCGCGTGGTGGTGCCGTCGATGTAGCGGAAGCCGGCCGGCAGCTTGTCGAGCACGCTGACGCCAAACGCCGTCACCACGCCCGTGTTTTTCACCTCGATGGTGTACTGCAAGCTGTCACCGAGCTCGGCCGTGGTCTTGTTGGCGATCTTGCTGACCAACAGCATCGGCTTGTCCTGAGTGTTGAACACCACCGGTGTAAAGCTGGGCGGCGTGGCGCCTGGCGTGGCCGGCAAGACGGCAGTATGGGCCGAGCTCGACTGCGCCAGCGCACCGGCAGGCGCCACCGGCGTCGCGACACCACCGCTCACCGCAATATAGCTGTGGCCGATATTGAAGCCGCCCGTGCCCGTACCTTGCGAGGTACTCGCATACACCTGGTTCAGTTGCGGCACGGTCGGGATCGCCGCCACGCTGCCGAAGTCCACCACCACCGTAAAGGCGATGCTGCAACTTTCCTGCGGCAACAAGTCACCCTTGCCAGTCAGCAAGCCAAACACCGTCACGCCATTAAAATCGGGATTGGCGCTACAGGCGCTGGCGCCGGCAGGCTGCGCCGTCACCAGCAGGCTGCCCGGCTTGAGAAGCACGCTGGTGGCCGTCGGGAAGACCGCCCTCAGGTTTTCCGTCACCTGCACCATGGTCGAGGCAGGCGAGCCGGCCGGATAGCGGTTGGCCGCCTGCACCAGGTAGCCGATCTCGAACTTGCTGGCATCAAGCTGCTGTTGCGACGAAACAGACTTGATCACGTCCACCACCTGCGCCTGCAGGATCACCGGGGTCGGCGTATCTTCGCCCGTGAACGGCACGCCATCCACGGTTTCCGATGCATTGCCGTTACGGTTGGGGTCCACCTTGTCTATCATCGCCGCCACCTCGGCCGCCGTCGCCACCGTGCCCGCGTAAGCACCGGCATTGTTCGACGCATCGACCACGGCGTTGCCCACTGGCGGTGTGTAGACGGGATTGGGCGCATTGGCCGCCACAGCGCGCGCCGCAAACGCCCGTGCCAGGCTGATGGCACCACCGGCATTGGCGCTCGCACCGCTGACGGAGCTGGCAAACACGCTGTTGTTGTATTGCGGCAATGGCGTGCCCTGCACGGTCACTTGCACCGTGAAGGTCACCACGGTCAGCTCGCCTTCCGCCAGCGCCGCATCGCCGGTCAGCAGACGCAGGTCGCTGCCGCTGCAGCCGCCATTGAAAGCCGGGTTGACCGGCAACTGCTTGCTGCCGGCAATCGCTGGCGCCGATGGCGGCGTCACGATGCTGCAGGTGGCCGGTGCAGGGAAGGTGGCGGCCAGGCTGTCCAATGCCTGAACATTGCCCGTCGCCCCCTTGCCTACGTTCTTGACCACCACTGTATAAGGCACGTTATAAACCTGTGCCGACAGCTGCGTCACCTTGCCCACGGCCAGCGAAGCGCCGATGGCGGGCTGCGCCACGTCGGTGACAGCCGTGCAATCGCTGGCCTGGGCGCAGCGCGGTCCATCAGGGCCGGACGGCACCACCGTGTTGTTCAGCGCACCACCACTGCTGAGCTGCGCGCTGACAGTCACTGCCGCGACCGCGTTTGGCGCCAAGCCGGCCGGCACCGTGCAGACCAGCTTGTTGCCCACCAGCGCAGCGCAGGTGGCCGGCGCTACCGGCGTGACCGTGATATTGGCGAGGTTAGCCGGCAAATCATCGCTCAGGGTCACGGCGGATGTCGTCGCGCCACTGCCGTTATTGGCGGCAGTCATCGTCCAGCTGACCGTGTCGCCCACCGTCGCCGTGGCTTTGTCAGCCACCTTTTTCACCAGCACGCTGGAGCTGCTGACCGTGGTGCTGGTCTGGCAATCGGCAGGCTGCAAGCACTGCGGCCCGTCGGGACCGGACGGCACTACCGTGTTGACCACCACGCCAGCCTGCGTCACCTTGGCCGTGACCACGATGCTGGCCACGCCGCCATTGCCATTCAAACCAGCCGCAACGCTGCAATTGAGCACATTGCCAGCCACCGGACTGCAGCTGGCGCCCGTCGCATTGACCACCACGCTGGCCAGGCTGGCCGGCAAGGTGTCGGCCAGCGCAATCGCCGCGCGGGTGACGCCGCCGCCCGTATTGGTGGCCGTGATGGTCCAGCTCACGGTATCGCCCACATTGGCCGTAGTGTGGCTGGCGACCTTTTTGATGGCCACTTTCGGCCCTGTCAGCACCACGCTGGACTGGCAATCGCCCGCCTGTGCGCATGCTGCATGGTCGGGACCGCCAGGCACCACGCGGTTGGACAAGGTACCTTCCGCGCTGCCGCTGGCCGTGATGCGGATGCTGCGCGTGCCATTCACGGCCGCCAATTGACCGGCGGCGATGCTGCAAGTCTGTACGCTGCTGGCCAGCCAGCTGGCCAATGGCGGACAAGTCACGCCCGCATCGGCCGCCACATTCGAGACCGTCAGATTGGCCGGCAAGATGTCAGCCAGGCTCACCACACCCAGGTTGGCCGCGCCACCGCTGTTGATGGCCGTGATGGTCCACACAATGCTGTCGCCCAGCTTGCCCGTCGCCACGCTGGCCGTCTTGCTCACGCGGATCACCGCGCCCGGCATGGTGACGACAGCCGTGTTGGGCAAGTCATTCTGCACTTCGGTGGAACTGGTGGCGATGGTGCTGACGATGGTCGAGACATTGCTGGCCGGCTGGATATACGCCAGGGTAAAACTGTGCGTCTCGTTGGCCGCCAGGCTGGCTGGCAAGCCCGTCACGGTGAGGATGCCGCTGGCCGCATCGTAGCTGCCGGCCGCGCCGATCAGGTTCACGCCCACCAGGCCCTGCGCCAGTTTCAGGCTGTAGCTAACATTGTCGGCCGTGCCCGGACCCACGTTGCTGAAACTTACCGTGCCCGAAATCTGGTCGCCCGCACTGGTGCTGCCGGGGAAGCCGTTCAGGCTGGTGGTCACATCGACCAGCAGCCTGGCGACCGTGCTGCTGGTCTGGCAATCGCTGGCCTGCACGCAAACGGCGTTGTCGGTGCCGCTCGGCAAGACACTATTTTGCAAGGCGCCCGCCGCCGTCGCCGTCGCGCTGACGACCACTTGCGCCACCGCGCCCGGCGCCAGGCCGGCCGTCACGTTGCAACTGAGGATGGCGCCCGCTGCCGGCAAACAAGTGGCCAGTTGCGTGGACAATACTTGCACATTGCTCACGCCGGCCGGCAGCTTGTCCGTCAGGAGGATGGCTGCGCGGGTGGGACCCGTGCCGTTGTTGCTGGCCGTAATCGTCCAGGTCACAGTATCGCCCACGTTCAGGCTGGTTTTATCGACGCTCTTGCGCACAGCCACATTCGGCGCGGCCAACGTCGTCGTCGCCTGGCAGGCGCTGGCCTGTTCGCAGGCCGGATTATCCGTGCCGCCCGGCATGACCCGGTTCGACAGCGGACCTGCCGCGCTGCCACGGCCCGTGATGCGCACGCTGCGGCTGCCATTCAATGCCGCCAGCTGGCCGACGGCCACGCTGCAGCTTTGCACGCTGCCGGCCGTCCAGCTGGCCAGCGCGGGGCAGCTCACGCCCGCATCGGCCGTCACACTGAGCACGACGATATTGGCTGGCAACACATCGCCCAGGGTCACCACACCCTGGTTGGCCAGGTTGCCGGTGTTGCTGGCGGTAATCGTCCAAGTTAAGGTATCGCCCACGGCGGCCGTGGCCTTGTCAACCGTCTTGCTGACGCGCACCAGAGGACCGGGCAAGCTGGTGGTGGCCGTCTTCGGCAAGCCGACCGGCACAGCCGGCGAGGTGGTGGAAATCACGCTGGTAATGCGCGAACTGTTCGTGCCAGGCTGCACATAGAACAGGCGGAAGCTGACGCTCTGGCCGCTGACCAGGGTCGCCGGCAAGCCGCTCAGCACATACAAGCCGGTGCTGCTGTTATACACGCCGCTCACGCCAGGCGCACCGTTGACCGCACTCAGGGATACGCCGGTCAGGCCTTTTTCCAGTTGCAAACTGTACATGACATTCTCGGCCACGCCAGCGCCTTCGTTGCTGAAGGTCACCACGCCGTTGATGGCGTCACCCGCATTGCTGCTGGGCGGGAAACCGTTCAAGGTAGTGGTCACGTCCACCAGCAAGGCCGACACCACCGTGCTGGTGCTGCAATCGCTGGCCTGCAGGCAGACAGGATTGTCCGGGCCGCCAGGCAGCACGGTATTGTTCAGACTACCGGCCAGGGTAGCCGTGGCGCTCAGCCTGACACTGGCGCTGGCGCCCGCAGCCAGGCCGGCCGGCACGCTGCAGGTGACGACATTGCCCACCGGCGCGGCGCAAGTGGCCGGCGCGGTCGGCGCCAGCATGATATTGCTCAAGCCAGCTGGCAAGGTATCGGTCAAGGTGACTATGCCGGTGCTGGCGCCCGTGCCGCTATTGCGCACACTCAAAGTCCAGGTCAGGGTGTCGCCGACGGTGGCGGCTTGCTTGTCCACGCTTTTGATCACGTTCAGGTTCGGACTATTGACCACACTGCTGGTCGTACAATCGCTCGCCTGCAGGCAAACGGGATTGTCTGGACCGTTAGCCGTGACGCTATTGCCGAGCGCCCCGGCCACGGTGGCGCGGGCACTGATCTGCACGCTGGCAGTGGCGCCCGCACTCAAACCAGCCGGTACGCTGCAAGTGAGCACATTGCCGGCGACTGGCGCGCACGTGGTGGGCGCCACAGGCGTGACGACCATATTGGCCAGGCCAGCGGGCAAGGTGTCGGTCACGGTGGCAACGGCCGTGCTGGCGCCGGTGCCGCTATTGGCCAGCGTAATCGTCCAGGTGAGAGTGTCGCCGAGATTGAGCGCCGCCTTGTCGACGGTTTTTCTCAAAGCCAGCACCGGGCTGGTGACGTTGACCGTGCTGAGGCAGGCGCTGGCCTGGCTACAGGCTGGGTTATCGGGACCGCTGGGCACGACCTGATTGGCCATGCTGCCGCCGGCACTGGCATGGCCGGTCAGCACGATCTTGCGCAAGCCATTGTTGGGCGCCAGTTGGCCAGCGGCAACGCTGCAGCTCTGGCTGCTATTGGCCAGCCAGCTGGCCAGCGGCGGACACGTCACGCCGCTGTCGGGCGTGACGCTGGTGACGATGATATTCGGTGGCAAGATATCCGTCAGGGTCACGACGCCCTGGTTGGCCAGGCTGCCCGAATTGCTGGCGGTAATCGTCCAGCTGATGTCTACCCCCAGATTGGCCACGCTCTTGTTGGCCGTCTTGCTAACACGCACGATGGAACCTGGCGTGGTGGCCGTCGCCACGTTCGGCTGGTCGTTCGGCACTTCGGTCGAACTGGTGGCGATACGGCTGACCACGGTCGACAGATTGCTGGCCGGCTGGGTATAGCGCAGCTGGAAGCTGAGCCCCTGCCCCGCCGTCAAGGTGGTGGGCAAGCCGCTCAAGGTCAGCAGGCCGGTAGCGGCATCGTAACTACCGGACACGCCGGTGACGCTGACACCGGCCAGGCCCGTGGCCAGTTGCAAACTGTACGTCACGCCTTCGGCAGCGCCAGGGCCAATATTGCTGTAGCTCACAGTGCCCGTGATGGTATCGCCCGCGTTGCTGCTGCCGGGGAAACCATTGAGCGTGGTGGTCACGTCCACCAGCAATTTCACGGCCGTGCTGCTGGTCGTGCAATCGGCGGCCTGGGTGCACACTGGATTGTCGGGGCCGCTCGGCAGCACCGTGTTGACGTAGGCACCGGCGGCCGTGGCCACGCCCTTGACGACGATATTGAGCGAGGCGCCTGCCACGAAACCGGCCGGTATCGTGCACACCAGCTGGTTACCGTTGACGGCGCCGCAGGTGGCTGGCGATGCGGGCAGCACCTGGCCCACGGTCAGGTTGGCCGGCAAGGTATCGCTCAAGGTGATCGCGCCGGTGGTGGCGCCGGTGCCGTTGTTGGCCACCGCGATGGTCCAGGTCAGCGCATCGCCGACATTGAGATTGCTCTTGTCGACGCTCTTGCGCACCGTCACTTGCGGACTCAATATAGTCGTGGTGCTCTGGCAGGAAGATGCTTGCGCGCAAGCGGGGTTATCCGGGCCGCTCGGCAATACCTTGTTGCCCAGGTTGCCGGCCACAGTGCCGCGCGCGGCGATCGTGATGCTGCGGCTGCCATTGCCTGCCGCCAATTGGCCGGGGGCGATGGTACACGCTTGCGCGCTGTTGGCTTGCCAGCTGGCCAGTGGCGGACAGCTGACGCCGGCGCCCGGCGTCACGGCGGTGACCGCCACGTTCGCTGGCAAGATATCAGTCAGGGTCACCACGCCCAGGTTGGCCAGGCTGCCCGTATTGATGGCCGTGATGGTCCACGTCACCGTATCGCCCACGTTGGCCACCTGCTTGTCGGCCAGTTTGCTAACGCGGATGATGGGACCGGGCACCGACACACTGGCCGTGTTCGGCAAGTCATTCGCCACTTCCTGCGTGGTGGTGGCGATGCTTGACGTCACCAGCGACAGATTGTTGGCCGGCTGCGTATAGCTGATATTGAAGCTGGTGCTCTGGCCGCTGGCCAGGCCAGTTGGCAAGCCCGTCAAAGTCAGCACGCCGGTGGCGCTGTTGTACGTTCCGCTTGCGCCCGTCACCGTCACGCCGGACAAGCCGGCCGTCAGTTTCAGGCTGTAGGTCACGCCGTCGGCCGGGCCGGGGCCCACGTTGGCGTAGGTGACGATGCCGCTAATCAAGTCGCCGGGCTGGGTATTGGGCGGGAAATTGTTCAGGGTGGTGGTCACGTCCACCAGCAGCCTGACCACATTGGTGCTGGTGCCGCAATCGCCAGCCTGCACGCAGACGGGGTTGTCGGGACCGGATGGCAGCACGCTATTGACGGCAGATCCGGCCAGGGTGACCGTGGCTTTCACCACCACCTTGGCCGATGCGCCAGCGCCCAGCCCTGCCGGCACGCTGCAAGTGAGGGTAGTCCCGGCCAGCACGGCGCAGGTGGTGGGCGCTTGCGGCGTGACCTGGATATTCGTCAGGCCGGCAGGCAAGGTATCGACCAGGTTGATCACCGCCGTGGTCGGGCCCGTGCCGCTATTGCTGGCTGTCACAGTCCAGGTAATCGCATCGCCCACATTGACCGTGGCCTTGTCGGCCGTTTTCGTCACTGCCACCTTGGGACTGGTCACTGTGCTGCTGGTGCTGCAGTTGGCTGGCGTCAGGCAAAGCGGGCTGTCGGGACCGGATGGCACGACGCTATTGGCAAACGTGCCGCCGATAGTCGGCTGCGCCGTCACGTTGACGCTGGCCGCCGCGCCACCGGCCAGGCCGGCCGGCACCGTGCAAGTAAGGATATTGCCGACCGGCGCAGCGCAGGTGGCGGGCGCAGCAGGTGTTACCACCAGGCCCGTCAAATTGGCCGGCAAGGTATCGACCAGCAGCACCGGCGCGGTGGTCGCGCCACTGCCGCTATTGCTGACGTTCAAGGTCCAGCTCAGGGTGCCGCCAAGATTCACGCTATTTTTATCGACGGTTTTAGTCACTGCCACTTTCGGGCTGGTGACAGTCGACGTCGTCTGGCAATCGCTGGCCTGGCTACAGACAGGATTGTCGGGGCCGGACGGCAGCACGCTATTGGCAAACGTACCGGCGATGGCTGGCTGCGCCGTCACGGTCACGCTGGCCATGGCATTCGCAGCCAGGCCGGCTGGCACCGTGCAAGTGAGCACATTGCCGACCGGCGCCGCGCAGGTGGTGGGTGCAGCAGGTGTTACCACCAGGCCCGTCAAATTGGCCGGCAAGGTATCGACCAGCAGCACCGGCGCCGTGGTCGCGCCGCTGCCGCTATTGTTCACCGTCAAGGTCCAGCTCAGGCTGGCGCCGAGATTCACCGTATTCTTGTCGACCGTTTTAGTCACCGCCACCCTCGGACTGGTGACAGTAGAGCTGGTGTGGCAATCGCTCGCTTGCAGGCACAGCGGATTATCGGGGCCGGATGGCAGCACGCTATTGACAAACGTGCCCGCGATGGCCGCTTGCGCCGTCACATTGATGCTGGCCGAAGCGCCGCCGCCAGCCAGGCCGGCCGGCACCGTACACGTCAGGATATTGCCCACGACTGGCGTGCAAGTGGCGGGCGCCACCGGCGTTACCACCAGGCCCGTCAAATTGGCCGGCAAGGTATCGACCAGCACCACCGGCGCGGTGGTGGGACCATTGCCGGTATTACTCACCGTCAAGGTCCAGTCCAGGCTTCCCCCGAGATTCACGCTGCTCTTGTCGACCATTTTGTTCACCACCACTTTCGGGCTGGTGACGAGCGAGGTCGTCTGGCAATCGCTGGCCTGCAGACAGACTGGATTGTCAGGACCGGATGGCAGCAGATTGTTGGTGAGGCTGCCGGCGATGGTCGGCCGCGCCGTCACGCTGACGCTGGCACTCGCCCCGGCCGCCAGGCCGGCCGGCACCGTGCAGGTCACCACGTTGCCCACAGGTAGCGCACAGATGGTGGGCGCCACCGGCGCCACCAGCAAATCGGCCAGGCCGGCTGGCAAGGTATCGCTCAGGACCATGGGCGCCTTGGTGGCGCCATTGCCGGAATTGCTGGCCGTCAGGATCCAGTTCAGGGTGCCGCCCAGATTCACGCTGTTCTTGTCGACCGTCTTGCTCACTGCCACTTTCGGGCTGGTGACGGTCGTCGCCGTCTGGCAATCGGCAGCCACGTTGCAGGCTGGATTGTCCGTGCCGGATGGCAGCACGCGGTTGGCCAGGTTGCCGCCCTGCGTGGCATACGCTGTAATGGTCACCGTGCGCAGGCCCGTGGTCGCCGCCAACTGCCCGGCAGCGATGGTACAGCTCTGCGTGCTCGATGCCTGCCAACTGGCCAGCGGCGGGCAGGTCATGCCGGGTGCGGTGACCGACGTCACGACCAGATTGGCCGGCAGGATATCGGCCAGGGTCACCACGCCCTGGTTGGCAACGCTGCCCGTGTTGCGGGCCGTGATGGTCCAGGTGATCAGATCGCCCACGTTGGCCGTGGCCTTGTCGGCGCTCTTGCTGACGCGGATATTCGGACCCGGCACCGTCACCATGGCCGTGTTCGGCAAGTCATTCACCACCTCCACCGACGTGGTGGCGATGATGCTGTTCACCGTGGAAACGTTCGTCACTGGCTGCGTGTAGCTCAATGTAAAGCTGAGGCTTTGTCCCGCCGCCAGGGTCACCGGCAAGCCGGATAGCGCGATGACACCCGTGACCGGGTTATAGCTCCCGCTCACGCCATTCACGCTGACATTGGCCACACCGAGCGGCAACTTCAGCGTGTAGCTGACGCCTTCGGCCGTGCCCGGTCCCAGATTGGTATACGTGACGGTGCCGCCGATGGTGTCGCCGGCATTCGTTACGCTGGGAAAGCCGTTAAGTGTGGTGGTCACGTCGACCAGCGGCTTTTGCACGGTGGTGCTGGTCTGGCAATCGGCCGGCAACAGGCAGACCGCGCCATTGCCGCCTGATGGCAACACGCTATTGATAAAACTGCCATTGAGCGTGGCCACGGCCGACACTTTCACCTGGGCGGCCGCGCCCGGCGCCAGGCCGGCCGGCACGCTACACGTGAGGGTATTGCCCACCGGCGCGGCGCAGGTGGTCGGCGCCGTGGGCGTGACGACGATATTGCTCAAGTTGCCGGGCAAGCTGTCGCTCAATATCAATGGCGCCGTGGTCGTGCCCGTACCGCCATTGCTGGCGGCCAAGGTCCATGTCAGGGTGTCACCCACGTAGGCCGTGGTCTTGTCGACGGTTTTCTTCACGCTCACGAGGGCAGCGACGACACCCAGCGATTTGGTGTCGACATTATTGGCGGGGGTCGGGTCCAGCGTGGCCGAGGCGGCCGTGGTGGTGATCGCCAGGTTGCCGCTGGCAGGCAAATTAAAGGTGGCACTGCAATTGATACGTGAATTGACGCCAAACGGCACGCCAGGCGCGCTGCAGGTTGCCGTCGCGCCCACCGGCAAGCCGCTCATCACGCAGGTCGGCGTGACGGCGGGATCGGGACCGTTATTGGTGCAGACACCCGTCACGGTGATGCTCTGACCCGCATTGTAGGGCCCGCTTGGTATCGTGGTGACGGCTTGCATGTCTGCCTGCAGGCGGCGGTTGCTGATGGTGCAGGTGACGGGCGCATCGGGCATGATCAAGCTACCCGATGCCGTTGCGCCGGTGGCGACAATGGCGGCCGTATCGGTGCGCGCGCAACTATAGCTGCTCTGGTATTGCAGCAAATTGGTCGCCGCGCCCGCCGTTTCGGCCAGGCTCACGGACGCCCCCACCCGCACGCTGGCATTCGCCGTCGCGCCATTGCCGGCCGCCGTGCCCAGCGTGCCATTCGCGTTCATGATGAACAGGCCGGGGTCGGCCGCCGGCGTGAGCGCCTTGATCACTGTCAAAAGATTGGTCTTCGCCGTGGCGGTAGTGGTGCTGTTGTTGTTGCTCAGGTCAGGGTCGGTCTCGTTGGGCGAGACGGTCACGCTGGCCGTGTTGGCGATGCTGGCGACATTGCCGGGCGTGGCCGTAATGCTGATGGTCAGGTAAGCGCCGCTGGCGGGAGTGGCCGTGGCCGTATTGACGGGCAAGGCGCCCATGGTAAGGTTGACGTTATTGCTGCCCGAACCCGAGCTGGTGGTGCCGCAGGAAGCACCGCCGCTGGCCACGCAAGTCCAGCTGACACTGCTCAAGCTGGCAGGCAGCACATCGGAAAAGGTGGCGCCGTTGCTGCTGGCCGGTCCCCGGTTCCACACCTTGACGGTATAGCTCAGCGGCGTGCCGACCGAAAATTGGGCCGGTCCCACCTTGTTGACGGCCAGGTCGGTCCGGCTATTGGTGCAACTGGCATACGAACTGGCCAGGCCAGGATCGCGCAGCTGGGCAGCGGGAATGATTTCCGTGACACCGTCAGGGCGCTTCCAGCGCATATGCATGTAATTAATGCCGCCCACGTTATTCCACAGCACGCGGGCCAGATAACAGCCGCCCGGCGTGGCGCTATTGAAATTGCCGGGCAGATTCTGGAAATCCGTTTCATTCGCGGAATAATCGGAAACACTCCCCACCGGCACGTTATACACGGCGCTGCGGTAATTGGTGGAATATTGCGTAGAGAAATCCACTTTCACGTCATCGTCGTGCGCCACGCTAAACTGGTAATTACCGGCCTGCGGAAATACCACCAGGGTGTACATCACGCGGCCCTGTATCCAGTTGCGACAAGCCGTGAGGGTGCTCTGGGAATCCGTATTGCATAACTGTGCGCCGTCGCCGGTTCCCGCATTGCTCCAGTCCATCTGGGGCGAACTGCCCGTGCGCGCGGCGTTCAGGCCAGGGTTTGCGTCGAGCGCCAGCAAACTGGCCACCCGTGCGCCAGTGCCCGCGTTAAAACTGTTGTCGTAATTCGGCGTAGCCGGATTGGCTGGCACGCGCGAGGTGCCCCGGTAATCGGACCACAGCACTTGCGCGCCGGCTGGTGCAGCGGCGCCCAGCAGCAAGCCGGCCAGCACCAGCACAGGCACACGGCGGCGGCGGTCGGACAAGGCGGCAATGGCAGTGCCAAAGCAAGAGGCAACTGAAGTGAGGCGCTGGCGGCTGCGAAGATCAACCGCTCCGTGGAAGAATGTTGTCATATTTTCCGCTATGAAATGCTGCACTGTGGTGAACAGATATGCATATCAACCTGTCATCTTGTGACATGGCGATATGAACACTTAACAGTTCAAGCGTACGACAGTTGAGTCCGGTTTCTTTCGTGCAACACAACTTTCATGATTCGTTGACATTCCACAACAAATTTCATGCATTACTAGCAGAACAAATAAGTTATTTTATTTTTTGGATATACTGGCCGATCCGCAAAATCAAAAAGATATTATTTTAATAATCATCAGGAACTATCGAATGAATAGCTTTTCATCTCCAAAACAAAATAAAACATGAATTATCACCAATTAACACAAATAAAAACAATATAAGTCCTTTGTTTCTCCCCGCCGGAAACTATTCTTAATTCCATCCTCTCCCTGCTTTATCGGCCGCTTGTCCTGGCATAAGGCCGCCGCCAGATTCAGACGCGCGGCGGCACAGCAGAGCTGGCTGAAACGGCGCCGTATCGTTTACTATCGGGCCATTGCGCACCGCGCCCTCACCCTTTGCTACACGCCACGCCAGGAGTTGTCATCGATGTCCACTATCCGCCGCCACGCGCTGCTCGCCTGCGCCTGCGCCCTGCTTGCCGCCTGCACCCCGCTCACGCCGCCGCCCGCATTGAGCACGCCGGTCCCGGCCCCGGTCCCGGTCCCGGCGCAGCCAGCGCTGCCGCAAGACGCACGCGTGCTGCAGATCGCCCCACAGGAATCTCTGCTGACCATTACCGTGCGCCGCAGCGGGCCGCTGGCGCGCCTGGGCCATGACCACGTGATCGCCAGCCACACCCTGCAAGGCACGGTGGCGCCCGCCCTGGGACGGACCGAGTTCCAGTTCCGTCTCGATGAATTAAGCGTGGATGAAGAAGGGCTGCGGCAAAAGGCCGGGTTGACGACGACGCCGTCCGCCGACGCGATTGCCGGCACGCGCCACAATATGCTGGTGCGCGTGCTCGATGCCGAGCGCTATCCGTGGGTGCACATCGCGGCGCGCCGCACGGGCGATAGCAAGGTGCTGGAAGCAGACATCACCCTGCATGGCGTGACGCGCACGGTGCCGGTGTCTGCCGAAATGGTCGAATCGGCCGATGGCAGCAGGCTGCAGGCCAGCGGCAAGCTGCTGTTGAAACAAAGCGATTTCGGCATTACGCCGTTCGCCATCCTGGGCGGCGCGATGGCCGTGCAAGACCAGATGGAACTGGCCTTCCGCATCACGGCCATCGCCGATGGCAAGCAGCAGCTTAGCGCGCCAGGATCAGGCGCAAGCCCAGGCCGATGAAGATGGTGCCAGCCACGCGGTCCAGCCACAGGCCCACGCCAGGATGGCGGTTGACCCACAGACCGATGGCGCCGGAAAAATAGCCCAGCAAGCCGAACAACAGGCAAGCCTGGGCGGTAAACACCAGGCCCAGCTGCGCCGTCTGCCAGGCCACGCTGCCGTGGCCGGCAATCACGAACTGCGGCAGAAAGGACAGGAAAAACAGCACGACTTTCGGATTGATACTGTTGGCGAACAATCCCTTGGCAAACAAACGCCGCAGCGATTCATCGGGCAAGGCTTTGCTGCCATCGACGCGCGCGCCGCCACGGCTGCGTATAGCGCCTATACCCAGCCACACCAGATACAGCCCGCCCGCCACTTTCAAGGCAGTAAAGGCGATCGGCGAGGCGGCCAGCAGGGCCGACACGCCGATGGTCGCCAGCAGGGTGTGCGTGAGGCAACCGAGGGCGCAGCCCAGGCCGAACGCCATGCCCTGGCGCCGGCCGCGCGACATGCCCACGCCCAGCACCATCAGGTTATCAGGGCCGGGACTGGCGGTAATCATCAGGGCCACGCCCAGGAAAGCTAGTAATTGTTCGGGACTCAGCATGGTGCGCGCTCGCAAATAAAAAGCGCCATGATACTGGATGCGCTGCGCACGGCGCGAGGCCGATAGAGAATAGATGTGTTTATGATATCGACTTGCGCGCAGCAGGCACTTGTCGATTAAAATGGCGTATCTCATGCACAGGGCTTGCCGCTTGCATTCCGAGCGCCACTACCGACCTGACCGATGCCAGTCCAACCATCCCCACGCCAGCATGACAGACCTGCCCCGCTCCGGCAGGCGAGGTGGTTAACGATATGGCTGGCGATGGTATTGTGCTCGCTGGTATTGCCATGCCTGGCAGGCGCCGCCCGCGCGCAAGCGCTACCGCAGCCACTTCCACTGACAGTACAAGGCATCCACAATCTGGGCGATAGCGGCCAGCTGTTTTATGCCGACAATTATGCCGACGATGTGCCCCCGGCAGGCGAAACCGGCACGCCGCCTACGACGGCCGCCTTGCCGGCCTGGCTGGCCAGCTTGCGCCCGGCCAGGGAAGTCAATCTGTTCGGCGGCGCTTACTGGCTGTATGCGCAAGTGCGCAACGACAGCGGCGAACAGCACTGGGTCATCGATCCTAACGACACCCTGATCGACCAGGTGGCGATACACGTGTATGAACCCGACGAACCCGGCGCCCCGCTGACCCTGCTGTCGGGCTACCAGCAGCAGCACGATTATCTGCTGCATTACGGCAAGAACGTGCTGCTGGAACCGGGCGTGACCTACCGCGTGCTGATCCGTTTTTCCAGTCCCTATTATGCGCGGGCGCCGCTGTTCGCCGTGACGCCGCAACAGACTTACCGCAAGCTGGTCGGCCGCGAAAACTTTCTGATGGTGGCCTCGATCGGCGCCCTGCTGGCGCTGGGACTGTTCAACTTCTTCATCTTTTCCATCACCCTGGAAAAAGCCTCTTTCTATTACGCGCTCTACGTGCTGACCTATGGCCTGGCCTGGGCCATGACCTTCCACGTCTTCGCCGACCTGTTCGACTGGCACATGCTGTCACTGCACTATGTGCCCTTCTTCCTGCTGCCGGTCTTGAGCACTCTGTTCTATACGCACTTCCTGCGCCTGCGCGACTATTCGCCGCGCCTGGCCCGCATCAGCAAAATCAATCTGATACTGCCGCTGCTGCTCTTGCCCAGCTGCTTTTTCGCGCTGCAATACGCACACGCGCTGGCCACCATCGCCATTACCATCTGGATGGTGCTGGCGCTGACCTGCGGCATCGTCGTCTGGCGGCGCGGTTACCAGCCGGCGCGCTTCTTCGTGCTGGCCTTCATCGCGCTGATATTGCCCGGCTTCATCATCCTGCCGGCCAACCTGGGCCTGATCCCCGCCGTGGTCGGCAATGCCCAGCTGTGGACACTGCTGGGCGGCACCCTCGACGGCCTGCTGCTGGCCTTTGCGCTGGCCGACCAGATCCGCGTGCTGCGCAACAACCTGGAACAGCGGGTGCAGGAGCGTACGCTGGCCCTCACCCTCAGCAATGAAGCGCTGCTGGTCGCCAAGGAACACGCGGAAGTGGTCAGCCGCCACCGCATCGATTTTCTGTCGGCCATGAGCCACGATATCCGCACGCCGCTCGCTGGCGTGATCGGCATGCTCAAGTTCGCCCTGCGCGACCAGTCGGTACGCGGCCGCACGCAGGAATACCTGCGCATCGGCTTGCATAACGGCGTATCGCTGCTGACCATCCTCAACGACATCCTCGACTTTTCCAAGATCGACGCGGGCAAGCTGACCCTGGAAACGGTGGACTTCGACTTGCTGGCGCTGATAGGCGACGCGGCCGGCATCGTGCAGGGCCAGGCCGACGCCAAGAGCCTGCTGCTGCGCCGCGAACTGGCGCTGGACCTGCCCCGCTATGTGCGCGCCGACCCCACGCGCTTGCGCCAGATCCTGATCAACCTGCTGGGCAACGCGATCAAATTCACGGCCAATGGCGAAGTGCTGCTGGAAGTACGGCGCAGCCGCGACAGCCAGCAAGCAGATGTACACCATATCGAATTCGTCATCAGCGACACGGGCGCCGGCATCGACGCCGACACCCTGCCCCGCTTGTTCCAGAAATTCGAGCAGGCCGACCATTCCACCACGCGCCGCTATGGCGGCACGGGGCTGGGCCTGGCCATCTGCAAGGAACTGGTCGAACTGATGCAGGGCACGATAGGCGTGGAAAGCCGGGTCGGCATTGGTTCGCGCTTCCATTTCAGCCTGCCGCTGGCCGAAGGCAGTGCGCCGCCGCCGGACGCCCGCCAGGCGCCGCGCCAGGCGCACCATGCCTGCCGTTTGCACATCCTGTGCGCGGAAGACGTACGCACCAACCAGATCATCATCGGCACGCTGCTGGAAAGCATGGGCCACGACGTCACCATCGTGGAAAATGGCGACGAAGCGCTGCGCGCACTGGCCAGCGGCAGCTACGATTGCGTGCTGATGGATGGCCGCATGCCACTGATGGATGGCGAACAGGCCGCGCGCCTGATACGCGCAGGCGGCAACGCCAGCTACCCCATCCCTGATGCGCGCATCCCCATCATTGCACTGACGGCCAACGCCAGCGAACATGACCGCCAGCGCTACCTCGATGCGGGCATGGACGACTTCCTCAGCAAACCGGTCGACGAAGCGCTGCTGTTCCAGAAAATCGACGCGGTGATCGACCTGCTGCTGGCGCGCGGCCATGCGCTGCCGCCAGCCACCCCAGCGCCAGCATCCGAGCCGGCGCTGGAAGACGATGCGCTGGCGCGCCAGTTTGGCTTAGCCGAGACAGAAGACGGCGCTGCCGACGACGACGGGTTGCCGCTAGACCTGCTGACGCAGCCGGTGCACATCCTGCCGCTGGCCGGCCTGTCGCCGCAGCATTTGCAGCGCATCGCGCAAGCGTTCCTAGATGAAGCCCCGCGCCGCTTCGACCTGGCGCGCCATGCGGTCCATGATGGCAACGCCAGCGCGGCAGCGGCCGCCTTTCACGCGCTGAAAGGCAGCGCCGGTTATCTGAGCCACCCTACCCTGCACAGCCTGTGCCACCAGATGGAAACCCTGGCTGCGGATGGACAGCTCGATGAGGTGGAAGAGCGCCTGCCGCAAGTACAGGCGGCGCTGGCCGCGGCGCGCCGCGATTTGAGCCAGCCAGACCCCTCGAACTTCAATTAACGCAAAAATCCTACACCGCGCACCCATTCCAGGAACAGTTGCGGCCAGACGGCCGGCTCGCTGCCTGGCTTGCCCAGGCCCCAGCCATGGCCGCCCTGCTGGAACATCTGCAGCTTGACGGGCACGCCTGCCTTGCGCAAGGCTTCGTGCATCAGCCGGCTATTTTCAGGCGGCGAAATCGGATCATCCTCGGCTTGCGCCAAAAACACCGGCGGCATCTGCGCCGCCACTTGCAGCTCCACCGACATGGCGTCGCGCTCGGTCCGCGTAGGGTGGGCGCCCAGCAGCTCTTTCTTGGCATGCGTGGTGTCGTACGGCTTTTGCATGGTCAGCACGGGGTACAGCAGCACGGCGAAATCGGGCCGCGCCGAGAGCGTGTCGACAGCATCGACCGGCGCATACAAGGGCGCCGCCGGCCGGGCCGCCGTCATGCCCGCCAGATGGCCGCCAGCGGAAAAGCCCAGTATGCCGATGCGCGCAGGGTCGATATGCCACTCGCCGGCGTGCGCGCGGATCAGCCGCATAGCGCGCTGGCCATCCTGGAACGGCGCCGCCACGCCGCCGCCTTCTTGCGGCAAGCGGTACACCAGCTCAAAGGCGCTGATGCCCTGCGACTGCAGCCAGGCCGCCGTCGGCCCACTTTCCTTGCCCGCTTCGATATGCGCATAACCGCCGCCGCTGATCAGCAGCACGGCCGTGCCATTCGGTTGCGCGGGGCGGTGCACGATCAGATAAGGCTGCGCCACCTGGGTGATCGAACCTTTGCCGGTTTCACGCTGCGGCCCCGGCGCCGCGCCGCCCGGAGGCGAGCCTGGCCACAGGGGAATGGTGGCCGTTTGCTGCGCGGCGGCGCTACCGAGAGCGGTGGCAAATAGAACAAACAGGGACAGACTTTTCATGCGTGCTCCAACAAGGCAGGGACAGGGAAACGCCATCATAGCAAGCTGGCGCCCGGGCGGGCGCCGGCACACTGTCACGGCATCCGTCTTTTCCAGTTGGGTTTAAAAATCCTTCTCGCCCTGGATCACCGCTGGATACCCCGTCATGGCGCGCGAAGTTTGCATGCCCGCCATCACGGCCGCTTCCACGCAGCCCGCATTCAAGCCCGTCCTGATCCAGTCGCCCGTCAGGAACAGGTTGGCAAAGCCTGACTGCTCCGTCGTCAGCCGGTATTGCGTGCTGCCCACCACCGACATCACGTAGCGCTCGGAGGGATCGACGTTGGCGCGCCAGTACTGGCTGTCGAAACGCGCCGGGCCGCTGCCCTCTTTGGCGTCGATCAGCCATTGCCAAGGGAAGGCAGCGCCCGCCCCCGCTTCCGGCCACAGGGCGCCGATCTGCGTACTTAACTGGTGCACGGCGCCCTGCTTCGCGCGTTCCGCGCAGCGGGCCGGAAAACCCGTGTCCGTCACGGGCGGGTAACTGTCGACCGGGAAGGCGCTGCAAAAATAAGACACGTTCTTCGGTTCCAGGCCGGCCGGCCAGTCTTCGTGCACCAGCAACTGGTCCATCGGCGCCCACGTATCATACGGCTCCGTGAAGGCCGACAGTACTGGTTGTTGCCCCTTGGGCTGATAGGTCCAGCCCATCTGCCTTAAATCCTTGTTCAGCCAGACCTGGTAAGCCTGCGTGGCCACCGTTTTTACCTTGTCGGCCGCCAGTTGCAGGGCCGGGCTTTGCGCCAGCAATTGCGGGCACAGGGCCGGCAGCGAGCCGATCGAAATACCGAACACCACCTTGTCGAAATCGACGCCCTTCTGCAAGACCGTGACGGGCAGCGGCTGGCCGAACGCCTGCTGGTATTGCTGCGGCCAGTCGCTCCAGTACGATTCCAGGTTGATGTCTTGTGCTTGCAGCAGAGCCGCCTGCGCCGGGTCGATCTGTGCGTAATCGGGTGCGCTGGGCCAGCAGGCCAGGCCTTTCACATCGACCAGCGGCGCATAGCCGGCAGCCGTATCCTTCAACTGTACCTGTTCGGTGATGCGGATGCTGTCGATCTCACCATGCAGCGGCACCAGTTCTTCCACGCGCTGGAAGAACTTGAACTTGACGCCGCGTTTTTGCAGCACCTCGTACAGCGGCGTGAAAATGGTGTCGCCCATGCCGGCCTGCATCTTGAACATGATGCCGCCCTTGTAGGCCAGGCCGATGCGCGCCATCGACCGCAATAGCGTGCCAGCCTCGATATTGGGCTTGCCAAAGTCGCCGCCCTCGTAGGCAAACACCAGGTCGTAAAAGCCGCGCACGGGCGCCGAATTGACGCTGAACTGCTCGTCGCCGCCATGCTTGCGCAGCCAGGCACGGAAATCGATATCGTTGATGACATCGAAACCGTGCTTGAACACGCCGTCTTCAAACATGCCCTTCATGACCGTGATGCCCAGGTCCAGGCAGGTAAACAGCCGGCGCAAGCGATCGTCGCCATCGATTTTGCTGCGGTAGCGCAAACGCAGCCAGGCACGGATGCCGCTCAAGCTACTGGCCAGCAGCTGGTGGCGCGCCGCGTCGTGCTTGCGCGAGTCGGGCGCCAGGTCGGCCACCAGCGCCACCAGCGCGCCCACCGACAGGCCCACGTCCAGCCCCAGTTCATCGACCTTGCCCACTGCCTCGTCGGCCAGGCGCCGCAGCCAGCCGGGCCAAGGATCACCACTACCCGCGCCACTGGCGGCTGCCGTGGCGATGCGCGCATCGGCCGCCGCCACCTTGCGGATATCGCCTATCCACTGTTCGATCCAGCCCACCATCGCCACCGCCATCTGCCACAGGGTGATGTCTTCGCCGCCGACACCCGGCTCGCCCGGCAAGGTGGGGAATACGATGGACCAGTTGCGCCAGCCGCCCTTGACGTCTTCGGACAAGGCCACGTAATCGTGCTGCTTGAAGGCGTCGCGCCAGGTGGCCAGGGGCGAGCCGGCCGGCCGCTCCAGGCTGGCGTAGGCTTCCTTGATCATCCTGAAGGCATTCGCGTAGAAACCGAACCAGATATGCAGGCCGTGTTCCTCGATGCGCTGGCCGATGGCGGCATTGCGCCCGCTGGCGCCCTTGCCTCCCAAACGCCAGCCCAGCTGGTACAGCGTGATCTCGCGCTCGTTTTGCCAGCCCGGCTGATTGGTCAAATAATACGCCGCCGTCATCGATGCCACGCCACCGCCCAGGATGGCGATTTTTTCCGGTGCAATGCGGGAATTGTCGACCAGCTCTTCGCCCGGCATGGCTGTAAAGTCAAAATTCACATTGAAGGGCAAGATAGCCTGCTGCGGTCCCAGCTTCAGGCCCAGGGTCTCATTAAGCGGAAAACTGTCGAAGGCATGCAAGGTACATTCGTACTCAAACCCCAGCAGGCGGGCGCTGTGCAGGCGGTTGATGGTGGCCGGCGCCGCCACCAGCGCCTGATACACGGCTTTCACGCCTGCGCTGTCGGGAAACTGCTTGAGGAAGATCTGGTCGATGCGGGGATTGCGCAGCAGCGACAGGATATCTTGCCAGCCTGCCGCATCGAGATCGAAAAAGTCGGGAATCGACAGGAAGATCTTGAACGCCTGCTCGATCAATTCCAGGAAACTGTTGACGGGCTTGTGCGGCCCCTTCCGCACGGTGGCGTTGACTTCCAGCAGCGGGTGCAGCGCCAGCTTTGTTTCCGGCGAAAAATGCTGGAAACCCTTGGCCGCCACGGAACAGCGCAGCGGCTCGCTGCCGGCAGCGGGAATCTCGTACTCGCACAGGTATTTCGGGTAACCGAACAGCTCGCGCCCATTGATCAGGGCCATCGCATCGTCGACAAAAATATGGCAGGGATACCAATAAATATGCGCCAGCTTGTCCTTGGCGTCCATCTGGCCCACCATGATCCAGGTCACGATATCGACTTCCGTGATCCAGCCCTTGGCCTGGTCGACCGGGTTGGCGGAATCGGCGTGATTGACGCGCGTAAAGGTCAGCATCACATACGGCGACAAGGCCTTCAGGCGCATGCGCTTGCCTGCCACCTGGTTCAAGGTCGTGTTGACCGTCGCTTGCAGCTTCGCCAGCTCGCCCTTGACGAAATAGCCAAACATTTCAGACTGTTTCAATTGCAGCGGCGAGTGCATCATCACCGAACCGCCCTGGTAAATATAAGAAGGTCTTGCCGTCATCGTTGCACCCTGGATTTGATTTCAATCAAACAATATTCTCTTAGTGTGCCAGAGAATGAAAGATTAATGATATGAAATAAATTAAACAATTTGCCAATATGCATAGGCTCAGCGGTAGGAGGGAGACAGCAGCTTGAGCGCGTCCGGTGTAGCATGAAGACCTGACTACTTTCACTGTGGAATGAAGATGACGATGGAGATGATCACGACCGACTATGTATCCACGTATTCGGGCAACCGTTTTTATCCGCTGCGGCCCCATATCGACAAGGTAGCCATCGAAGATATCGCGCACGGGCTCGCTTATCAGTGCCGCTTCAATGGCCAGACGCAAGTGTTTTATTCCGTCGCCCAGCACAGCCTGATCGTGGCCGAACTGGTGCCGCCACGGCTCAAGCTGGCCGCCTTGCTGCACGATGCGGCCGAAGCCTATCTGGGCGACATGGTGAAACCGTTGAAAGTACTGTTGCCACAATTTTCCGTACTGGAAGACAAGGTCAGCGCCATCATCGCCGCCACCTATGGCCTCGACTTTTCCGATTACGCCCCCATCAAGCGCGCCGACCTGATTGCGCTGGCGACAGAAAAACGCGACCTGATGCCGCATTCCGTCGAGCGCTGGGCTTACCTTGACGGCATCGCCCCCTTGCCCGCTATAATTGTGGCCATGGATCCCAGTGTCGCAAAGCAACGTTTTTTGCAATGCTTTGCGCAATTGCAGGCTCATCGCATCGATAGTGGGCTAGTGTAAGCCCCATGGCGCCACGTCCCACTCATCAGCCTCCAAAGCTAAGTCCACGTTTTTACAGGACTTTTTCAGATATCCACAGCAACTGTGGATAAAGTTGTTGATAAGCCCCTCTTGACAAGCCGCAAAGCCAGCACTGATGCGGGCTTCAACAATTTGCCGTTTTCACAGGCAATATTTTTACTGAATAAAATCAATGACTTGCAAGGTGGATATTGCCCAACAACAAAGTTGCCTGGGCTCATGAAAAATATATTTTGCTGTGCATAAGCAATCGATCTGCAGACGTTCATCCGGCGTGCCCGTACGCTTGAATGCAGCCTTTTGACAAAGCGTGCACACTAGTATGGTGTGGCTCTCGCGCCGCACGATCACCGCAGGGGAAAGCATGAACTCCAATACAGCAAGCGACAGCGCCGCCACGGCGGCTGACGATCCCGACTGGCTGGTGGACGACCCGCAAGCTGACGGCCAGGCAGCATCCGACGCCGCACAGGCAGCGGCGCCATGGCGCGTCTTGATCGTCGACGACGATGTCGACGTGCACGTAGTCACCAAGTTCGCTCTCAGCCAGGCCAGTTTCCAGGGCCGGCGCCTGAGCTTTCTGCACGCCTATTCAGGCGCCGAGGCGCTTGCCGTGCTGCGCAACACACCCGACGTCGCCGTTGTGTTGCTCGATGTGATCATGGAAAGCCAGGATGCAGGCCTGCAAGTGGCGCGCCAGATCCGTGAAGACTTGCACAACCGCGCCGTGCGCATCATCCTGCGTACCGGCCAGCCGGGGCAAGCGCTGGAACACCGCATCATCGTCGACTACGACATCAACGATTTCTGGTGCAAGACAGACTTGACCACGCGCAAACTATTTACGACCGTCATCTCGTCGCTGCGCACTTATGCCAGCCTGTGTGAAGCACAGCAGCAAGTGGCTGATCTGACGGCAGCACTGGAACATCAGTGCAGCAGGCACTGAGCGCAACAGAACGACTTCTGGTTAAAAACATGCACACTGGATGGGCATACAGTCCTGCTGCGCAGGCCATCTGCGCGTGGCGCATAAGCGGCAGAGCGCGCCGTTTTGATCAAAATCATCTAAGTAGCGGATTGTTAAGCCATTTTTCAGATATCCACACGGACTGTGGATATCTTTGTGGATAAGGACCTATTGACAGCCCTCAAAGCCACAGCCAGTGCGGGTTTCAATAAACTGCTCAATCAAACAGCAAAAATAAATCCATTAAAAATCAAACACTTACAAAATCACACATAATCACAGGAAAATTATTTCACGAATTTCGCTAACCCATCATTTGTGCATAACTGAGCCACCATGAACAATTCGACAACGCCAGATTATGCTCTACAGCAACATCTGTTGTCAGTGCAGCGAGGGGCGCCGGCGCTCCGGCTGCAACAGCACCCGTTCGATCAAGTCAGGGTCGATATTGTATGACTTCAGGTATTCCAAGGCGCACAAGGTGCTGAACGCCGCCTGCACGGCAATGCCCATATTGACGATGTCGCACATCGTTTGATCGGTGCGCGCATGCGGTATCAACTTGCTGACCGGCATATGCAATGTTTGAGAAGAACTAGGCATGATGGGCTTGCTCCTGCAGAAGGGAAAGGCGGAAGGAGTGCGCATGAAGGGACCAGCGCGTGGGAAGACAGCGAAAGTATTGCCGATAAATTCTCGATGTCAATGACAGGCAAACATGAAGCCAGACTTTTTCCACCCGGACTTGTCAAGTCGCCCCGCGCTGGAAAAATCGTGGACAAGCAAGCGCTGGCGCAGCGATAATCGGGCATGCCCCCTCCCCTGCCATCGCCCCCACCCAGCGCGGCCGCCAGCGACGCTGTGCCTGCTCCACGTCCCCGGCCCGCCTCGCTTGCCGACCTGTTTTTCTCTTTTACCTGGCTGGCCCTGCAAGGCTTTGGCGGCGTGCTGGCAGTAGTCCAGCGCGAACTGGTCGAGCGCAAGCGCTGGCTGACCCAGGAGGAATTCCTGGAAGACTGGGCCGTGGCGCAAATCATGCCCGGACCCAACGTTGCCAATCTGTCACTGATGGTCGGTGGCCGTTATTTCGGACTGAAAGGCGCACTGACGGCGCTGGCCGGCATGCTGGCCGCGCCGCTCGTCGTCGTGCTGATACTGGGCGTGCTGTACACGCGCTTCGGCGCCCATCCGCAAGTCATCGGCGCGCTGCGCGGCATGGCCGCCGTCTCGGCCGGCATGATAGGGGCCACCGGCTTGAAGCTGGCCGCCGCACTGAACAAGCATCCGCTGCCGCTGTGGCTGACCCTGCCCTTCGCCGCGCTGGGCGTGCTGATGGTGGCCATCCTGCACTGGCCTTTGTTCTACATCCTGCTGGGCCTGGGCGGCATCGGCTGCGTGCTGACCTACCGGAAGCTGGCGCCATGAACCCGCCCATTCATTTGGTACTGAGCGCGGCAGACTGGCTGAACCTGTTCGGCCACTATCTGCTGCTGTCCCTGATGTCGATCGGCGGCGCCATCTCCACCACCTCCGAAATGCACCGTTTCCTGGTGGAACAGCAAGGCTGGCTGACGCAAGCCCAGTTCAACGAGTCCGTCGCCATTGCCCAGGCGGCACCCGGCCCCAACGTGCTGTTTGTCGCCCTGATGGGCTGGAACGTGGGTTTGAATGCGGGCAGCTACACGGCGGCCTACCTGGGCGTCTTCGTCACTATGGTCGGCATCATGCTGCCCAGCACCACCCTGACCTATGTCGCAGCCCAGTGGGGCTACCGCAACCGCGACCTGCGCGCCGTGCGTGCTTTCAAGCAAGGCATGGTGCCCATCGTCATCGCCCTCTTGATTTCCACCGGCATGATTTTAGGCGGCGCCAACCACAATCTCAGCACCGACTGGCCGCTGTGGACGCTGTCCATCGTGGCTGGCCTGATCATCTGGCGCACGAAAATCCACCTGCTGTGGCTGCTGGCAGCAGGCGCCGTGCTGGGCTGGTACCAGCTGGTGTAATCCTACACCGCCAGATGGCGCTTGACGTCTTCTCCATCCATCTGCACGGCATTTCCACTGGCCACCACATTGCCGCGCGAGAGCACGATAAAGTCGTCGGCCAGTTCGCGGGCGAAATCGAAATACTGTTCGCACAGCACGATGGCCATGTCGCCGCGCTGTTTCAGCAAGGAAATGACCCTGCCGATATCCTTGATCACGGACGGCTGTATGCCTTCTGTCGGCTCATCGAAAATGATCAGTTGCGGTTCAGCCAGCAAGGCGCGGGCAATCGCCAGTTGCTGCTGCTGGCCGCCCGACAGGTCGCCGCCACGCCGCCGCAGCATTTCCTTGAGCACCGGAAACAGCTCGTACACCTGGCCATCGATGCGCGACGCCTGCCGTCCGCTCTTGACGGCCATGCCCATCAAGAGGTTTTCCTCGACCGTCAGGCGGGCAAAGATGTCTCGCCCCTGCGGCACATAGGCAATGCCCAGCCTGGCGCGCGCGTGCGGCGACAGTTTCGTGATGTCGCGCCCGTTTAGCACCACCGAACCGGTCGCTACCGGCAGCACGCCCATCAGGCATTTGAGCAAGGTCGTCTTGCCGACACCATTGCGTCCCAGCAAGGCCAGGCATTCACCTTTCCTGGCCGCCAGCGAAATACCGCGCAAGGTATGCGAGGAACCATAGTATTGATGCAACTGTTCGACTTCCAGCATCGCAGCTTCCTTTACCTTCCTAAATAAACTTCGATCACGCGTTCGTCGGCCTGCACCTCGCTCATGCGGCCCTGGGCCAGCACGGCGCCCTCGTGCAGCACGGTCACGATGCCCTGCCCGGCAATCTCCGTGACAAAACCCATGTCGTGCTCGACTACCATGATGGAATGCTTGCCGCGCAACTCGCCCAGCAATTCGGCCGTACGCGCCGTTTCCGCGTCCGACATGCCAGCCACGGGTTCGTCGAGCAGGATCAGTTGCGGCTCCTGCATCAAGAGCATGCCGATTTCCAGCCATTGCTTTTGTCCATGCGACAACAAGCCAGCCAGGCGCCCCTGCTGGCCATGCAGGCGTATCAGCTGCAAGATGGCCTCGATCTTGCCTTCCTGCTCGGAACTCAGGCGGGCAAACAGGGTGGCCGCCACGCGCTTGTCCATCTTCATCGCCAGCTCCAGGTTGTCGAACACCGTATGCTGTTCGAACACGGTGGGACGCTGGAACTTGCGGCCTATGCCGGCGTGGGCAATCTCGGCTTCCGTCATGCTGGCCAGGTTCATGGTTTGCCCGAACCAGGCCGTACCGGAACTGGGACGGGTCTTGCCGGTGATCACGTCCATCATGGTGGTCTTGCCTGCGCCATTCGGCCCGATGATGCAGCGCAGCTCACCGACCGAAATATCCAGGCTCAGCTTGTTGAGCGCCCTGAAACCGTCAAACGAGACGGTAATATCTTCCAGGTAAAGAATCGCGCCATGCGTGGTGTCAAGCCCCTCGCCCTTGACCCGTGCATACGATGGACCTGCCTCGGCACTGGCCATGCCGGCTAGCATGCGGATACTCATGCGGCCTCCTTGTCCACGCCGGCGGCCTTGCCACGCCGCCATTGTTTCAACACGCCCAGCATGCCTTGCTGCATGAATAGCGTAACCACGATGAATAACAATCCCAGCGCAAACAGCCACAATTCAGGCAAGGCCGCCGTAAACCAGCTCTTCAGGCCATTCACGGTGAAAGCGCCCAGGATGGGGCCGATCAGGGTGCCGCGCCCGCCGACTGCCACCCAGACCACCATCTCGATCGAGTTGGCCGGCGACATTTCCGACGGGTTGATGATGCCCACCTGCGGCACGTACAGGGCGCCGGCTATGCCGCACAGCACGGCCGACAAGGTCCACACGAACAGCTTGAACCACAGCGGGTTGTAGCCGAGAAACATCAGCCTTGCCTCGCTGTCGCGCACGCCCTGCAGGACGCGGCCCAGCTTGGAGCGCACGATGGCGCGCGCACCCACCAGTGCGGCCAGCAAGAAGGCCAGGGTCAGCAGGAACAGCACGGCCTTGGTGGCGGGCGCCGTCACGCTGTAGCCGAGGATGGTCTTGAAGTCCGTAAAACCGTTATTGCCGCCAAAGCCGGTGTCATTGCGGAAGAACAAAAGCATGAAGGCATACGTCATGGCCTGCGTGATGATGGAAAAATACACGCCCTTGATACGCGATCGGAAGGCAAAATAGCCGAACACAAAGGCCAGCACACCGGGCACCAGCAGCACCAGCGCCATGCAATACCAGAAATGTTCCGTGAAAGCCCAGTACCAGGGATAGGTTTTCCAGTCCAGGAACACCATGAAATCGGGCAAGCTGCTGTGATACTGGCCTTGCGCACCGATGGCGCGCATCAGATACATGCCGTGCGCATAGGCGCCCAGCGCAAAAAATACGCCATGGCCCAGCGACAAGATGCCCGTATAGCCCCAGACCAGGTCCAGCGCCAGCGCGGCCAGCGCATAGCACATGAACTTGCCCACCAGCGCCACCGTATAAGCGGACACATGCAGCATATGCCCGTCAGGAAACATCAGATTACAGACTGGCAGCAAGGCCGCCAGCACGCTGAAGGCGGCAATGACCGCCCACATGAGCCGCGAAAACAGGCCCTGATAGCCCCTGAGTGAGTTCATCATTCGACGCTGCGTCCTTTCATGGCAAACAGGCCTTGCGGGCGGCGCTGGATGAAAATAATGATGAACACCAGGATGGCGATCTTGGCCAGCACGGCGCCCGCCACCGGCTCCAGGAATTTATTGACTTCGCCCAGGCCCAGTGCGGCGATCACCGTGCCTGCCAATTGCCCCACGCCGCCCAGCACCACCACCATGAAAGAGTCGACGATATAGCTTTGCCCCAGGTCCGGCCCCACATTGCCCAGCTGCGACAAGGCCACGCCGCCCAGGCCGGCAATGCCGGAACCGAGGCCGAAGGTCAGCATGTCGATCTTGCCGGTGGCCACGCCCACGCAATCGGCCATGCGGCGGTTTTGCGTGACGGCCCGCAAGAACAGGCCCAGCCGCGTTTTATTGAGAATCAGCCACACCGCGATCACCACCAAGGCCGCGAACACGATGATGGCCAGGCGGTTGTACGGCAGCACCAGGCCGCCCAGTACCGTCACACCACCCGACATCCAAGCCGGGTTGGCCACTTCCACGTTTTGCGCGCCGAAAATCGTGCGCACTGCCTGCATCAAGATCAGGCTGATGCCCCAGGTGGCCAGCAAGGTTTCTAGCGGCCGTCCATACAGCCAGCGGATGACAGTGCGTTCAAGCACGATGCCGACCAGGCCCGCCACCAGGAAGGCGGCAGGCAGGGCGGCAAACAGATAAGCATCCTGCATGCCGGGCAAGAACTTGCGAAAAAACAGCTGGCACAGATAGGTGGTGTAAGCGCCTATCATCAGCAGCTCGCCATGCGCCATATTGATGATGCCCATCAAGCCAAAGGTGATGGCCAGGCCCAGCGCCGCCAGCAGCAGCACGCTGCCCAGCGAGATGCCGTAGAACACATTGCCTGCCACTTCCATGCGCCACACGCGCCCCTTGATCTGGTGCATGGTTTCAATCGCGGCCAGTTGCACGCCTTGATCGGGTTCGCCGGGCTTGCCATCGGCGCCCTTGTCCAGCATGGCTTGCAAGGTAGTCAGCAAACGCGCGTCGCTGCTGCCGGCTAGCGCCTGCACGGCTAATTTGCGCGTGGCCGCATCGGGCGCGTGCAGATTGGCGCTGGCGATCAGCACTTGCAATATCTGCCGGATTTCGGCATCGCTCTCCTGCACCAGCGCCTTGCGTATCAAGGGAATTTGCGCGGGGTCGACAGCTTGTTGCAACTCTTGCGCCGCAGCCAGGCGCTGGGCACGGTCTGGCGCCAGCAGCTTCAGGCCCGACAAGGCGCCCTCCACTGCCGCCCGCAAACGGTTGTTGACCATCAGACCATCGATGCCATCGGGTATGGCCACCTTTTGCCCCGTGGCAGCATCTTCGGCTTGCTCGCCGTCAACGATAAACAGCTTGCCATCGGGCGTGGCATACAAGGTCTCCGCCTGCAAGGCCTGCAGCAGACGCATGGCTTCCGGTGTGGCCAGGGCCGCGATACCGGACACGGCGGCGATCCGTGCGTCGGGATCGTCGCCGGTCAAAGGTTTGAGCAAGCCGGGATCGATGGCCGCCTGGGCCAGCGACGACAGGCACAGGCAGGCGAGCGCCAGCAATGGTGAAAAGAGCCGCATGTAAATTCCCAAGAAAGATGGCGCACGGCGACGCTTGGCAAGACTAAAAAATCTTACAAACCCTGCTTGCCCTCGTTGCCCTTGATATACGGACTCCAGGGCTGGGCGCGTATAGTCTCCTTGGTTTTCCACACGACATTGAACTGCCCATCGGCCTTGATCTCGCCTATCATCACGGGCTTGTGCAGATGGTGGTTGGTGGCGTCCATGCTCAAGGTAAAGCCGGACGGCGCCTTGAAGCTCTGGCCAGCCATGGCCGCAATCACCTTGTCGGTATCGGTCGACTTGGCTTTCTCGACGGCCTGCGCCCACATGTGGATGCCGACATAGGTCGCTTCCATCGGGTCGTTGGTGACGACCGAGCCTGCATTGGGCAGCTTTTGCGCCACCGCATACGCCTTCCACTGCTTGATGAAGGCCGCATTCACGGGATTCTTGAGCGACTCGAAATAATTCCAGGCCGCCAGGTGGCCCAATAAAGGCTTGGTATCGATGCCGCGCAGCTCTTCCTCGCCCACCGAAAACGCCACCACCGGCACATCGGTGGCCTTCAAGCCTGCATTGCCCAGTTCCTTGTAGAACGGCACATTCGAATCGCCATTGATGGTGGAAATGACGGCCGTCTTGCCGCCGGCGGCAAACTTCTTGATATTGGCGACGATGGTTTGATAGTCAGCATGGCCGAATGGCGTGTAGACCTCGCTGATATCGCTATCCTTGACTCCCTTGCTTTTCAAATAGGCGCGCAAAATCTTGTTGGTGGTGCGCGGGTACACATAATCCGTTCCCAGCAGCACAAAGCGCTTGGCGCCGCCGCCATCCTTGCTCATCAGGTATTCCACCGCCGGGATCGCCTGCTGATTCGGTGCGGCGCCCGTATAAAACACATTCTTTTCCAGCTCTTCGCCCTCATATTGCACCGGGTAAAACAGCAGGCTATTGAGTTCCTTGAACACAGGCAAGACGGATTTGCGCGACACCGAAGTCCAGCAGCCAAACACCACGGCCACCTTGTCTTGCGCCACCAGCTGGCGCGCCTTTTCCGCAAACAGCGGCCAGTTGGACGCAGGATCGACCACCACCGGCTCCAGCTTCCTGCCCAGCACGCCACCCTTGGCATTGATCTCCGCAATCGTCATCAAGGCCACGTCTTTCAGCGAGGTTTCGGAAATCGCCATGGTGCCCGACAAGGAGTGCAAGATGCCCACCTTGATCGTATCGGCAGCCCAGGCCGGTTGCGTCAATAAGGACGCGGTCAGTGCCAATGCGCCTGCTGCTGCCGCTTTCAAGATGATGCGTCGTGACATATGAACCCCTTTTTATTGGAACCGCGAGTGTCGATGAAGGCATACACGGTTGCTAAAGCAGAATGCATGCCAGCCCTTTGGCTATAGGGCAAGCTCAGCAACGCCACTGTTTGGTGCGGCAAGCAGTAGCCCGCACGAAAAAAAACCCGGCTGCACAAGGACTGTGCAGCCGGGTTGATTTTCTATAAAGAACGGGCTTTATGGTTTGCGCGGCCCCCGCAAACGGCGCCAGCCCTTGCGTCCCAGCGGAAACAGCAGCACAAAGGCCAGCAGCCACGGCAGCATATACGCCAGCGCCGTGATGGCGCTGGCCATGCCTTCCGACAAGTTGTCCGTGAAATTGCCCAGCGAGCGCTTGACCGGTGTCCAGAACGATTGCTTGCCTTCCGCGCTGATGGCCACGTTCAGCAAATCCGTATTGATGCGCTGCATCAGCAAGGCCTCGGCCGCCGTCGCCTGTTCCAGTTCCGCCTGCACCGTGGCCAGTTCTTTCGTCACCTTGATCAGGGCGTCCACATCCTTGCCCGAGCGCTTTTCCAGTTCCTGCAGCTGTGCCTGGTACTGGCGCAGCATCTCCAGGCGCTTGCGGCTGTCGAGCACGGGGCGGCCCAGGTCTTCCACCTTGGTGCCCTGGCTGGTCACTTGACCTTCCTTGCCGACCAGCGCCATCATCTTTTTGATGCCGGCCGGCTTGCTCCGCATGCTGATGCGCGCCTGCATATAGCGCCCGCTGGCGATACTCGAATCGAGCAGCAGACAGCTGTTTTCCGTATCGGCCTTGCAGGCAGCGATGACTTTTTCATACAGGGGCTGCATCTGCGCCTCGCTTGTTGCCACGTCGATGCTGTGCTCATAAGCAAGCAATTCATTGCCCTTGCGCTCATCGATCACGCGTGTTTCCACGGCTTGATACGGGCCAGACTTGCCGCAGGCAGCCAATAACAAGGTGACGGCAACAGCCAAAACAATTTTCCGCATTTCCACTCTCTTTGATTTCTATAAAGGCAACTCGTGTATCGCAAGCATGTAAAAAAGACTAGCCGCGATTCTAGTCGAAACTCCTGGAAATCCGCCGTTTCCTTGCGAAAAAACAAAAAGAATGCGCGTCTTGCGCGCTGGCTGCGGGGGCCGGCGGCTTTGGCGACGGCGCGGTAGCTGGTATCATGCGGGCAACGCCAGCCGGCCATTGTGGTCCGGCCCATGCAAGACCTTGCGAAGCGGCCCCGCCCCTGGCCCGCCGCCGACGCCTCCCTACAGATCAGAGAAACGAGTATCCCATGAACGCATCATCGTCCCATCCGTCATTCTGGCGCAGAGTCCCGCTGGCTTTCGGCGCCTTCTTCAGCACCCTGTCCGACGCCGCCTATGCAGCCCGCGTGGAAAAACTGTCGCTGCCTGAAGTTGCACCAGTGGCGCCAGTAGCACCCGCTCCGGCGCCAGCGCCCGTGCACGTTCCGGCACCGGCTCCCATCATATTAAAAGAAGCCACGCCAGACGCCGCCCTGCAATTGCTGGCACTGCTGCAACGCGAAGCACGTCTGATCGACTTTACGCAGGAAAACCTGGCCAGCCATGCCGACGCCGACATCGGCGCGGCGGCCCGCGTGGTGCACGAAGGCTGCGCCAAGGTCATGCGCGAATACTTCACCATCGAAGCCGTGCGCCAGGAAGCCGAGGGCAGCCGCATCGTCCTGAACGAAGGTTTTGACAGCGCCCAGGTGCGCCTGACAGGCAACGTGGTCGGTTCGGCCCCCTTCAAGGGCACCTTGAGCCATCGCGGCTGGCGCGCGTCCAGCGTGCGCCTGCCCAAGCTGAGCGAACAGCACGACGCAGCCATTCTGGCGCCAGCCGAGGTGGAACTGTGAGCGAGTCCGTAAACACCAGCAACGCCCGTTATGCCATCGGCATCGACCTGGGCACCACCCACAGCGCCCTGTCGTATGTCAACCTGAGCGAGAGCGATGGCGAAAAGTCCAGCCATGGCGTGCTGAAAGTGCCGCAATTGTCGGCCCCCGGCATGGTGGAAGATTTACCGCTCTTGCCATCGTTTGTCTACCTGCCGCACGCCGATGAAGTGGCGGCCGGCGACCTGGCCCTGCCCTGGCCCCGGGCCGTGCAAGAAGCCGACGCGCCATTCGTGGTCGGCGAAATGGCCCGCAGCCGCGGCGCCACCACGCCTATCCGCCTGGTATCGAGCGCCAAGAGCTGGCTGTGCCACCCTGGCGTGGACCGCCGCGCCGCCATTTTGCCCAGCGATGCGCCGGCTGAAGTGGCCCGCATTTCGCCGATCACGGCCGCCACGCGCTACCTGACGCATTTGCGCCAGGCCTGGGATAACGCCCATCCGACCGCACCGTTTGCGGAGCAGGAAATCACCGTCACGATACCCGCCTCGTTCGACCCGGCTGCGCGCGAGCTGACCATGGAAGCGGCGCAAGCGGCCGGCTACACTGCATTGACTTTGCTGGAAGAGCCGCAAGCGGCCTTGTACAGCTGGATACAGACCAGCGAAGGGCGCTGGCGCAAGGACGTCAAGCCGGGCGACATCATTTTAGTGGTCGACGTGGGCGGCGGCACCAGCGACTTTTCGCTGATCGCCGTACTCGAACGCGACGGCGTGCTGGAGCCGCACCGCGTGGCCGTGGGCGAACATATCCTGCTGGGCGGCGACAATATGGACCTGGCGCTGGCCCATCTGGTGGCGCGCAAACTGGCGGCCAACGGCACCCAGCTCGACGCCTGGCAAATGCGCGCGCTCACCTATGGCTGCCGCAGCGCCAAGGAAAGCCTGCTGGCCGACAGCGGCCTCGATACGGCGCCCATCGTCGTGCCTAGCCGTGGCTCCAAACTGATAGGCGGCTCGATCCGCACCGAGCTGACGCGCGCCGAAGTATCGACCTTTATCCTCGAAGGCTTCTTCCCGCAGGTGGAGGCGGCCAGCCGCCCTGCCGTGCGCACCCGCGCCGGCCTGACGCAACTGGGCTTGCCATATGCGCAAGACGCCGCCATCACGCGCCACCTGGCCGCATTCCTGGGCCGGCAAGTGGCGGCGACCAGTGAGCTGCAAGGCTTTGCGGGACGCCAGGCGCAAGACGCCACCTTCTTGCATCCGACGGCCGTACTGTTCAACGGCGGCGTCTTCAAGTCCGAGCTGCTGGCCCAGCGCATCATGGCCACCGTCAATGACTGGCTATACCTGGAAGGCGCGGAACCGGCGCGCATGCTGGCCGGCGCCGACCTGGACCTGGCGGTGGCGCGCGGCGCTGCCTACTACAGTTATGTACGGCGCGGCCATGGCGTGCGCATCCGCGGCGGCACGGCCAGCGCGTTCTACGTCGCCATCGAATCGGCCATGCCCGCCATACCCGGCATGGAACCACCGATCCAGGCCCTGTGCGTGGCGCCGTTCGGCATGGAAGAAGGCAGCGAACTGGAACTGCCGGGCCAGCAATTCGGCCTGGTGGTCGGCGAACCAGTGCACTTCCGCTTCTTCGCCTCGTCCACGCGCCGCAACGACCAGATCGGCGACCTGCTGGACTTCTGGGGACCAGACGAGCTGCAGGAATTGAACGAAATCCAGGCGACCTTGTCTGCCGAAGGCCGCCAGGCCGGCGACGTGGTGCAAGTCAGGCTGCACGCCCGCGTCACCGAAGCGGGCACCCTGGAACTGCTGGCCGTATCCATCGATGGCGCCGAGCGCTGGAAAGTGGAATTCGACGTGCGCGGCACGCCGCAGCAATAAGCATGGCTAGCGCAAAGGGGCAGCCGGACTATCTGGTCGGCATCGACCTGGGCACCACCAATACGGTGGTGGCCTATGCCGATGTCAACGATGCCGCTGCAGGCATCCGCCTGTTCGAGATCGAACAGCTGGTGGCGCCCGGCGAAGTGGCGCCACGCGCCCTGCTGCCCTCCTTGCGTTTTCACCCTGCCGCCGGCGAACTGGCGGCGGGCGACGTACCCTTGCCATGGCCGCAGCAAGATTTGACGGGTGTCGAACAAGCGGTGCTGGGCACCCTGGCCAGGCAGCTGGGCGCGCAAGTGCCCGGCCGCCTGGTAGCCAGCGCCAAGAGCTGGCTGTCGCATGCGAATGTAGACCGCCAGGCGCCTATTTTGCCCTGGGGCGCCGAAACCGATGTGCAAAAAGTGTCGCCCGTGGCGGCCAGCGCCAGTTATCTGGCCCATGTGCGCGCTGCATGGAATCACCGCCACCCCGCCGCGCCGCTGGAAGCCCAGGAACTGGTGCTGACCATCCCCGCATCGTTCGATGAAGGCGCCCGCGCGCTGACCCTGGTCGCGGCGCGCATGGCCGGCCTGCCCACCCTGCGGCTGGTGGAAGAACCGCAGGCTGCGTTTTATGATTTCCTGCACCGCCAGCGCGCTACCCTGCGCGCAGACCTGGAACACACGCGCCGCATTCTGGTCTGCGACGTGGGCGGCGGCACTACCGATTTCAGCCTGATCGACGTCAACTTCGAGGATGGCGAACCACAGCTGGCCCGCACCGGCGTGGGCAACCATTTGATACTCGGTGGCGACAATATGGACCTGGCGCTGGCCCACCTGGTCGAAACACGCATGGCGGCAGGCCAGGAAGGCGGCATGCGTTTGTCGGCCGCGCGTCTGTCGCAGCTGATGGAACGCTGCCGCGCCGCCAAGGAGTTGCTGCTGTCCCAGGACGCGCCCGAAAAAACCACCGTCACCCTGCTGGGCGCCGGCTCGCGCCTGATAGGCGGCAGCCGCTCCGTCGACCTTACACGCGACGAAGTGGCGGCGATGGTGGTCGATGGCTTTTTCCCGCTGGTGGACGCTGGCGACACGGCAAAGAAGGGGCGCGTCGGCATCGTCGAATTCGGCCTGCCCTACGCACAGGATGCCGCCATCACGCGCCACCTGGCCAGCTTCTTACAACAGCATCAAGGCGAACTGCCGGACACTGTGCTGCTCAATGGCGGCGTGTTCCGCGCCGATGCGCTGGCCCGCCGCCTGGCCGATACCCTGGCGCGCTGGCGCGGTGCACCACTGACCATACTGCACAATGACAATCCCGACGTGGCCGTGGCGCGTGGGGCCGTCGCCTATGCGCTGGCCCGCCGTGGCCAGGCGCCGCGCATCGCCGGCGGCTCGGCGCGCAGCTACTTTCTGGTGCTGGGCGAGGCAGGCAAAGATCATCGCGCCGTCTGCATCCTGCCGCGCGGCAGCGCCAGCGGCGAAGAGCTCCGTTTGATTGAACGTGTCTTTGCACTGCGCCTGGGCCGGCCCGTGCGCTTCCACCTGGCGTCCTCAAACTCCGCAGCACATAAACTGGGCGACATCGTCGACCTGAGCGCCGGCGACTATGTGCGCCTGCCACCGATGGCCAGCGTGCTGCATGGCCAAAGTGGAGACAAAGACAAACAGCGCGAAATCGCCGTGCAACTGGCTACCGTGATGACGGAGGTAGGCACCCTGGAAGTGCATTGCGTGGCGCAGGACAATAGCAAGCAGCGCTGGCTGCTGGAGTTTCAGCTACGCGCAGAGCAGGACGATGCTGACGGTGAGACGGAAGCACCACCTCCCCGTCTGGCGCAGGCGCTGGAAAAGATAGACCGCATCTTTGGCGGCAAGGCGCAAAAAGTCGAAGCCAAGGAAGTGCGCCAGCTGCGCCAGCACCTGGAACAGGGACTGGGCGCACGCGAACAATGGCCAGCCCCGCTGCTGCGCCAGCTGTTCGACGCCTTGATGTCACGGGCCAAGGGCCGGCGCCGTTCGGTGGACCATGAAAAAGTCTGGCTGAACCTGGCCGGCTACTGCCTGCGCCCCGGTTATGGCGAGCCGCTAGACGACTGGCGCATGGAACAATTGTGGGCGCTGTTCGAGACGGGAGTGCAGCAGCACCAGGATCACCAGGTCTGCAGCGAATGGTGGACCCTGTGGCGCCGCGTGGCCGGTGGCCTCGCCACGGAACAGCAACTGCGCCTGCTGGACGATTTCGCCTTTAACCTGCAAGCCGATGCGGCGCAGCGCAACAGCCGCCCCGTCACGCTGGTCAACGGCAGCGACGACGACATGCTGCGCCTGGGCGCCTCGCTCGAACGCATCCCCGGCGCTTACAAGGCTGAAGTGGGCGCCTGGTTATTGCAGCGGCTGGAGAAATCCGCCAGCAAGACGGAAGCAGCCGATGCGCACACCCTGTGGGCACTGGCCAGGGTCGGCACGCGCCAGCCCTTCCACGGCAGCGCGCACGAAGTGGTAGACGCCGAGACCGTGGCCGAGTGGCTGGACGTGCTGCTGGCGCTGGACTGGAAAAAGGTCGAACCGGCCGCCTTCGCCGCCGCCCACCTGGCCCGCATGACCGGCGACCGCTCGCGCGATATCGGCGACGCACTGCGCGCCACCGTCATCACCCGCTTGACAGCCGTGGGCGCGCCAGCCGCCTGGGTCACCATGGTGCAGGAAGTAGCGCAACTGGACGAAGCCAACACAAAACGCATGCTGGGCGAAGCGCTGCCGCCGGGGTTGAAGCTGATTAGCTGACATTGGGAGCTTGAATGACACAGCTCCCAAAGCCCGCTTCGATTACTATTGATCGCTGGGGCGGCGATATGCGGCACACAGCTCATAGACGATATTAAACGTCACAAGAAATGCCAGCCGCCTCACGATACTCACCGTATCCGCAGCACCACTAAAGAAAAACCAATCCACGCCAGTGCAGATAACACCCAAAGCAGCGGTCCTTAAAACAATGGCCTGAAGCCGGCTCAGCACACTCATGATTACCTCGGACAGGGTCAAATACGGTATCCGGGCACTGTTGAATGAACCCAGATAGCGTCAGTCTGTCCAGCATACAGGTTTAGATAAATTTAAAATATTACGATTTTGCAATCTCATAAAACTTGTGACTACGCAGATCACAAGTTTTAAATGGGCGCTGTAAAAGATCCCACATAGCGCGCACGCGGCCGTATCAAACTGCCCGATGCCGCCTGCTCCATCGCGTGCGCGATCCAGCCGGCGCTGCGGCCCAGCACGAAGAGCGTCTGCGCCGCGCCGCGCGGTAAATCAAACGCATACTCGATGGCCGCCAGGCCAAAGTCCACATTCGCAGACTGGCCTGTCAAAACCCTGCCCGTAGCGGCTATCGATAGCAATGCTTCCAGTTTTTCGAGCTCTGGCGCATGCTGCTGCAGCAGATCGAGCATCAGCCGCCCCCGTGGATCGCCGGCCGGCTCCGGGTACAAAGGATGGCCAAAGCCGGGCAGGATATCGGCAAAGCCCAGGTGGTCGGCTTGCGCGATACGTACACTCAAGCCGCTGGCGATATCGCCGCTGGCCATGGCGGCATCGATCAGCTCGCGCACGCGCAAGGTGTCGCCGCTGTGGCGCGGGCCGCTGACGGCCGCCAGCCCTGCGGTCAGGGCGCCGGACAAGCCCACGCCCGCCGAAGTGACGCAGCGTACCGTAAAGGCCGATACATTCAATTCATGGTCGGCGCAGGCAACCAGCGCGGCGCGCAGCACAGTGTCAAAGCTGGCCGCCACTCCCCAGGCCGTGCGGCATTGCACGTGCAACGGTGCCTTGTTGATCTCCGTATCGAGCAGCGCGGCGGCCAGGATGCGCATCCACTGCGCTCCCGCCAGGTCGCGCATTGGCGGCCAGGCGGCCAGCAGCGCCATCGCCCGCTCCAGCGGCAAGCGATCCCGCAAGGCTTCCCGCAAGACGGGCCAGTGCGCTGGTGCGGCGATATCGGCAGCGTGGGCAAAGGGATCAGCATCTGCGGTTTCCCACAGTACGCAAGCCGTTTCTTCCAGCGTGGCGTAGCGCGCCAGCGCCATCGCGTCGCGTCCCCGGTAACGCATCACGCCGTCTTCGATTTGGGTGATGCGCGACTCAAGCACCGGCGTGCCCCAGTCTATCGCCTGCTGCGCCACATGGCCGGCCCGGCGGCCATCCTTGCGCCTTGCGGCCAGGCGCAAGACTTCATCGCGTGCATAATGCTTGCTGCGCTCGCCGTCCCTGGCGTGCGACATCAGCAAGCCCCGGCTGACATAGGAGTACAGGGTGGCCGGGGTCACGCCCAGCAACTGGCAAGCCTCGCTCGCGTTCAGTGTCTGCTCACTCAAATCGCTCATGGATTTTTCTTTATATCGATTGCGGCAATCAAGATTGACGCCCCGCTTGCGCAATTTTAGACTGAATCATCACTTAAGGAGCCCATCATGACATTGAACACCATGCTGCACACGCTGTGGACACTGGCCGAGAACGACACAACGCCATTGCGCCGCCTGCGCTTTTCCAACACGGGTCTGTCCCTGCCATCCATCTTCCATGTCGGCCCGATCGCCTGCGCCACCATAGGCGCACAGGCGCTGATGGCGGCTGAAATCTGGCGTTTGCGCACCGGCCGCGAGCAGGATGTGCGGGTCGACCAGCGCCACGCACTGGCCCAGTTCCGTAGCGAGCGTTACCTGCTGGTCGATGGCAAGCCGGCGCCTGATCCGTGGAGCCCGATCGCCGGCTACTACCAGGCTGGCGATGGCCGCTGGATACAGTTGCACACCAATTTCGCCCATCACCACAATGGCGTGCTGAAGGTCTTGCAGTGCGCCGACAGCCGCGTAGCCGTGGCAGCGGCCATCAAGGACTGGAAGGCGGAAGAACTCGATGCACGCCTGGCACAGGAAGGCTTGTGCGCGGCGATGATACGCAGCCCGCAGGAATGGCAAGCCCACCCGCAGGCAGCAGCCATCGCCAGCTTGCCCCTGTTTGACATTGAACGCGTCAGCGACACGGCGCCGCTGCCCTTGCCTGCCGATCACCAGGGCCGGCCTCTGGGGGGCTTGCGTGTACTCGATCTGTCACGCGTGATCGCTGCCCCCGTTGGCGCACGCACCCTGGCGCAGCACGGCGCCGATGTGCTGGCGATCAGCGCCGCCCATTTGCCGAATATTCCCGCGCTGGTGATCGATACGGGACGCGGCAAGCGCCCGGCCCAGCTGGACCTGCGCCAGGAATCGGAACGCGAGCGCCTGCGTGCACTGATACGTGGCGCCGATATCTTCATCCACGCCTACCGGCCAGGCTCACTGGAAGCGCGCGGCTTTTCGACTGCCGAATTGCAGGCATTAAAACCGGGCTTGATAGAAGTCTGCCTGTCCGCCTACAGCCATGCCGGACCATGGGCGCAGCGGCGCGGTTTTGACAGCCTGGTGCAATCGGCCAGCGGCATCGCCTGGGCCGAAGGCCAGGCCCAAAATCTGGCGCAGCCGGGCAAACTGCCATGCCAGGCGCTCGATCACGCCAGCGGCTATATCGCCGCGCTAGGCGCGATGGCCGCCTTGAAACGGCGCGCTGTGGCAGGCGGCGGCTGGCGGGTCAGGCTGTCGCTGGCACAGACGGGCGCCTGGCTGCAAGCGATGGGCACGGTGGATGGCGGCCTGGCGCAGCCCGAACTCGGCGCGGAGGAAGTCGCCGCGTGGAGAAGCGAGACGGACTCGCCATTCGGCCGCATCAACGCGATCAGCCCGGCAGAGGAAATGACCGACACACCGCCCTACTTTGCCCTGCCGCCATCGCCACTGGACGCTTACCAGGCAAGCTGGCTCTGACTTTACTTCGGCTGGGCCAGCAGCAAGCGGCCCAGCGCCTCGAACGCGGGGATGGTGACCGGATCGTTGGCCGCATTGGCTGCCGCCGGCGTGGAAGCGTAGCGCACGATGACCATTTCCGCTGTCGGATCGATGTAGATACGCTGGCCATACACGCCACGCGCCATATAGGCGCCGTGGTCGTTATGCGTGACCCACCACATGTCGCGGTAGCTCCATCCCTGCAGCAAATCGTAGCCTCCCTTGGCGAATAACTGCTTGTCGCCACCACGGCGGATATCGTCGACGGCCGCTTTCGGCACGATCTGCCGGCCCTGGTAGCGGCCATCGTTGCGCAGCATCTCGCCCAAGCGCGCCAGGTCGCGCAAGCCCGTGTTCAAGCCGCCGCCGGAAAATGGCGTGCCGGTCGAATCGACGGTCATATAAGCATCCTGCTCGGCGCCCAGGCGGCTCCAGATACGCTCGGAGAGGTAATCATTGACGCTCTTGCCCGTCACCCGGGCGATGATCCAGCCCAGCACATCGGAATTGACGGTTTTATAGCCGAAGGCCTCGCCATGCCGGCCCTGGTGGGCCACCGTTTGCAAATACTCAAAATAACTGCGCGGGCCCGTGTAATCCGCAGGTTTTGGCAGCGCACTGCCAGCCGCCGCATGCTGCCACACCTCGGCCTGCGGGTCGGCATAGTCTTCGCTGAATTTCAGACCGGTGGTCATGTCCAGCACCTGGCGCACGGTGGCGTCGCCGAAGGCCGACTGCGCCAGTTCAGGCACATACTCGGCCACCTTGCGGTTCGCATCGAGCTTGCCTTCAGCCACCAGGGTCGCCCCCAAGACCCCGATCACGGATTTCGTCACCGACATGGCGCCATGCTGTCCACTCTCGTTCAAGACGCCGAAATAGCGCTCGTAGACGATACGGCCACGGTGCAGCACCAGGATGCCATCCGTGTAACTGGCGGCCAGCGACTGCTCCCAGGTCATCGCGTCTTTCGCGCCCAGCGGCGTAAAGCGCAGGCTGTCGATATCGCTGCGCAGCGCGCGCGGCAGGGACACCGGCGCGCCCAGGCCGCGCGACACATTCACCGTCGGCATCAGTTGGCGAAAGTGCGACACGCTCCAGCGCAGCTGCGGGAAATGAAAATAACTGCCATCGTCGAAGCGGATGATTTTATCGGCTGGCGGCGGTGCACCCACCATCCAGCGCAAACTGGCAGGATCGCTGGCGGCGGCCGACAACGGCGCTGGCGGGGTTTCAACCGCCTGCACACTACAGACCGAAAATAGCAGCAAACCGGCTGCAAAGCCTTGCAGGCCAGGAAAATGCGTCATGCCATGCCCTCCTTGGTTATACATCGATGTAACCGAGCCATCGCCGTGCTACACCAGCGCCACGATCAACAGGACCAACGCCAGCGGCGCCTGCACCAGCACGATGCCGGGATGCGTGCGGCGCAGCTGCTGCCACACATTCAGGCCAGGCGCTTGCTCGTGCGGGTGGTGGGCTTCGTCGCGCAGCGACATCGCGTGCAGGAACATGCCCGCGATCAGGGGGCCGGGATTGACCCACCAGCCCTGTTCCAGCAAACCGCGCGAAGCGTACATCGCCAGCGCGGCGATGAGGAAAGGCGAAGCCCAGACGATCACCAGCATCACGCGGATACCATAAAATTCAGCCAGGGTCGCCATGCGCTGCGAACGGCTCGCATCGTGTTCCGCCATGCGTTTATCGATGGCCAGTTCTGCCCTGCCATACAAGGTCCACAAGCCGCCGAACAGGCAGCCTAGCAGCACGCCGATGACGATATCGGCCACGAACACCAGGTATTTATTCAGGTCGGCCGTGCCGATGCCCAGTGAAGTGTAGGCGGCGGCGTGCAGGTGCAAGCCCGCCTGTTCACCCTCGGCAGTCGTGTAGCGGTCGCGCACGTCATGGGTGGCACCGATGAAAACCACCTGCTTGCGCGGCGCATCTGCCGCCACGCTGGCACGGCCATCCATCAAGTGCACCCTGGCCCGCGTGGGGTCCAGGAAGGCGATCGCCATGGCCGCTGGATGAAATGGCGCCGTGACGGCATTCTGTTCGGCCGCATCCCTGGCGTCGCCATGGATCACGGGCTCGAAAGCCCAGCGCGCCAATTCTTTTTCGCTGCCCGTACGGCCAGCCAGCTGGCAGACGCGATTGGCGAGGCCAGCCACTTCCTTTTGCTCGGACAGCGCGGCCGGCATCGGCTGCTTCTGCTCCTGCCCTTGCTGACCGTGCGCCAGTTCAAACGCCACGGCCGCCAGCACCGGGCTTTTTACTTCAATGCGCGTGACGGCGCCCATGCGTTCGCGGATCTGCGGGCTGGCAAAGTGCAGGCCGGCCGCGCAGCGCGCGCGTATCCAGCGTAAATTCGTATTCTGGTCTGACTGCTCTGGCAAGACCAACACCAGTTTCTGTCCGCTGCTGGCCAGGGAATCGAGCACGCGGTCCAGCGGTCGCCCGCCTGACAAGCGCTGTTCATAGACTGCTGGCGCCAGGTCCAGGTCGATGGCCAGCACCTTGCTGCCGCGCTGCGCCACGCTGGCCAGTAATTGTTCGAGACGCGTGCGTTCCAGCGGTTCGCGCTCCTCGAACACCTGTTCAAACGCAGGCTGGTCGATTTCGATGATGCCGGGCCGGTAAGCGCGCCCCGGATCGACGCCCTTGCGCAGCATTCCCTGTTCGGCACTGGCACGCAGCATGGCGGCGTCCAGCCATTCAAGGACATGAAAGCCTTCCAGCGCCAGCATCAGCGCGGCGATCAGGCTCGCACCGATCACATGGTGCAGCAAGTGCGTGCCGGTCAGCTTGAATGCCGCCCCTAGCTGGGTAACAGGCCATAGCAAACGCCGTGCCAATGTAGGCTGCGCAGGATCTCGCTGATCAGGATAGTCTGGACTCACTCTGCATTCCCCTGCCTTCTCGCCTTGGTCTGGCCGATGTTATCAGAGAAACCAGGCAGGGCCGGGCACGCTAGACGCAGACCAGCCTGAGACGATCGTCTCATCGCCGACTTATGCTGCAACGCAGAATGCGCCATCCGGCCCTTCGTGCTACAAACACGGGACGATAAAAGAGATATGAGACCAAGGAGAGGAGCATGCCCTACGTCCGCCAGACCAGCCATATCGACCGGGTGCGCGACCTGATCGCCGGCCGCGTCGTCAACCCCGGCGCCGATGCGTCCAGGCTGGCCTCGTCCTACCGCCGTTCGCTGAACGACTACCGGCTCGATCCCGCCTGCACCACCGGGCCGCGCATCCTCAGCGGCGCCGAACTGCGGGCCATCCAGCAAGCGGAAGAAGTCTTTTTACGTTCGACGGGGGACTGTCTGCCGCGCCTGCACGCCATGGTGCGCGAGGCGGGTTATTGCGTCATCCTGGCCAATGCGCATGGCGTGACCATCGATTACGCGGTCGACCAGGACCAGCGCAAGCAGTTCAGGAAGGCCGGCCTGTACCTGGGTTCCTGCTGGTCCGAAGACGAGGAAGGTACGTGCGGCGTCGCGTCCGTGCTGCTGGACCAGGTAGCGATCACCGTGCACAAGACCGACCATTTCCGGGCCGCGTTCACGGGCCTGACCTGCAGCGCCGCCCCCATCTTTTCACCGCATGGCGACTTGATCGGCGTGCTCGACGCCTCGGCGCTGGCCTCGCCCGACGCGCGCGACAGCCAGCGCCTGGTGAAGCAGCTGGTGCGCCAAAGCGCCACCTTGATCGAAGACGGTTATTTTCTCCAGTCCTACAGCCATTGCAGCATCCTGCTGGCGCACCGCAACCGCCACTTCGTCGAAGTGCAGCCTGAAATGCTGGTCGCCGTCGATGAACATGGCAGCATCGTGGCGGCCAACCGCTGCGCGCGTCTGGCCATCGAAGGCCTGGCGACCCTGCCCCGCCCGGTCGCCGAAGTGTTCGACGTGCGCGCAGAACGCCTGTTCGATGCGCGTGCCAGCCACCATCTGCTGTCCTTGCGCCTCGTCGCCAGCGGCGCCTGGCTGCATGCGCGCGTGCGCGCGCCGATCCGCCACACACAAGACAGAAGCAGTGCGCGGCCGGTGAGCGCAGCCGCTGTGGCCGAAAACTACAGTGAACAGGAGCTGGCCGAACGCACGCGCATCGTCAACGCCATGACTGCCGCCAAGTGGCGCCCTTTGCAGGCAGCCGCCATGCTGGGCATTTCGCGCGCGACCTTGTACCGCCGCATGAAACAGCTGCGCATCGTGCCGCCGCACAGGCTGTAGGCAGCCGACACGGGCTGAGACTTCCGTCTCATCGCCAGCCATGCTGCAACGCAGGATGCGGCGCCAGAACAGCGGTGATACAACATCGTCAGCGGTGACAAAACCGCATCCCGACAGACATACTTGGAGGAGACACGATGAGCAAGTATCAACACACAGTGGCCGGCGTACTGGAACAGCTCGAGGGTGCATTGCGCGCCAGCGACAGCACGGGCGCCGCGCAACTATTCGAAGAAAACGGCTTCTGGCGCGACCTGGTGCTATTTACCTGGAACCTGAAAACCCTGGAAGGCCGCGCACAGATCGCCGACATGCTGAGCGCGCAGCTGGGCGCCGTGCAGCCGGTCAGCCTGCGCATCGCCGATGGCGAACAGGCCAGCGAGGCCGGCGGCGTCACGCAATGCTGGATCACGGTAGAAACCAGGGTCGGGCGCGGCACCGGTTTTATCCGTATCCGCGATGGCAAGATCTGGACCCTGCTCACCACCATGGGCGAATTGAAGGGCCACGAAGAACCCAGGGGCGGACGGCGGCCCATGGGCGCCGAACACGGGGCGCGCACCAATCGCAGCAGCTGGCTGGAACACCGCGAGCAGGAAGCGCGCGAACTCGGTTATGCGCGCCAGCCCTATTGCGTCATCATCGGCGGCGGCCAGGGCGGCATCGCGCTCGGTGCGCGCCTGCGCCAGCTGAACGTCCCCACCATCATCATTGAGAAAAACGCCCGCCCCGGCGACAGCTGGCGCAAGCGCTATAAATCGCTGTGCCTGCACGACCCGGTCTGGTACGACCACATGCCGTATATCCCATTTCCCGACAACTGGCCCGTCTTCACGCCCAAGGACAAGGTGGGCGACTGGCTGGAAATGTACACCAAGGTGATGGAACTGAATTACTGGGGCTCGACCAGCTGCGAGTCGGCCAGCTTTGACGAAGCGTCCGGCGAATGGACGGTCAAGGTGCTGCGTGACGGCCAGCCCGTGACCCTGAAGCCGAAACAGCTGGTGCTGGCCACCGGCATGTCGGGCAAGCCCAATTGGCCGAAGTTCAAGGGCATGGACGTGTTCCAGGGCGAGCAGCAGCACTCGTCCCAGCATCCGGGGCCGGACGCTTACGTGGGCAAGAAGGTGGTGGTGGTTGGCGCGAACAACTCGGCGCACGATATCTGCGCCGCGCTGTGGGAGGCAGGCGTGGACGTGACCATGGTGCAGCGCTCGTCGACGCATATCGTCAAGTCCGATTCGCTGATGGACCTGGCGCTGGGCGAGCTGTATTCGGAACGCGCACTGGCGGCCGGCATGACGACGACCAAGGCTGATCTGACCTTCGCATCGATCCCGTACAAGATACTGCCGGACTTCCAGAAACCCATCTTCAAGGCGATACGCGAGCGCGACGCCGACTTTTATGCACGCCTGGAAGAACGCGGTTTCATGCTGGACTTTGGCGATGACGACTCTGGCCTGTTCATGAAATATCTACGGCGCGGCTCCGGCTATTACATCGACGTGGGCGCTTCCGAACTGGTCGCCGAGGGCAAGATCAAGCTGAAAAGCGGGGTCGGCGTGCAGGAGCTGAAAGCCCATTCCATCGTGCTCTCGGACGGCACGGAACTGCCGGCCGACCTGGTGGTGTACGCCACCGGCTACGGCTCCATGAATGGCTGGGCCGCCGACCTGATCTCGCAGGAAGTAGCGAACAAGGTGGGCAAGGTCTGGGGACTCGGATCAGCCACCACCAAGGATCCGGGACCATGGGAAGGCGAGCAGCGCAATATGTGGAAACCCACGCAGCAGCAAGCGCTGTGGCTACACGGAGGTAATCTGCACCAGTCGCGCCATTACTCGCAATACCTGTCGCTGCAGCTGAAAGCGCGCATGGAAGGCATCGCCACGCCCGTGTATGGACAGCAGGAGGTGCATCATTTGTCGTGAACTTCGGGGGTAGGCAGATAAAAAAACGGCAGACCAAAGTCTGCCGTTTTTTCATCCTGCACCAAACAATATTACTGTTTGATGGCTTCGATAGCGAACGTCAAAGTCACGTCATCGCTGACGGCAGGCGCATATTTACCGGCGTTGAATTCCGAACGCTTGATGTGGGCCGTGGCGTTGGCGCCGCAAGCGTCTTTTTTCAGCATAGGGTGTGGCGCGCAGGTGAACGAGGTGACGGTCAGGGTTACTGGCTTGGTCACGCCCTTCAGGGTCAGCGTGCCATCGACGCTGGCCAGCTTGTCGCCGTCAAAGTTGAACTTGGTCGACTTGTAGGTCGCGACAGGGAATTTGGCGGTGTCCAGGAAGTCTTCGCCCTGGATGTGGGTGTTGAACACGGTCGAACCGGTGTCTACCGATTTGGTGTCGATCAGCACTTCAACGGAGCCGGTCTTGGCAGCGCGGTCCAGGGTGATTTTACCGGTGGTGTTATTGAAACGGCTTTGCTGCGTCGAGAAACCCATGTGGGTGTATTCGAAACGCGGGAAGGTGTGGCTACCATCGATGACATAGACTTCAGGAGCGGCAACGGCGGACAGCGAGAGACCAGCGGCGGCGATAAAGGCGAGCAGTTTTTTCATTGTAGATTCCCTGATTCAAATGTGAAGGTTTAAAAACCGCGGCCAGCACGCCCTTGGGCGGATGACAATGGTTCGGTTGCAACGATTATGCATGGCATGAAGATCGATGTAAAATGGAAAATATACCTAGTTAGCATCGAAAAAATCGATAATAAACGCATCACTCTCCACTACAACGCCTCCTGTTGCCGATTATTCAGCACACGATTGAAAATATCCAGCAATTTAAATGAGAATGATTCTTGTTATTCATCTCATGGATTGTTATCATGCCTGCCTTTCGCATGGCCGTCATCAAGAACGTGTTCCAAGACCGGCCTAGCCAACCATACGCCAGCCCGCCGGCCATCGCGCCTACGCCAGCCATCAAGCCATATCGCCACGCCGATCCAGCCCAGCCATCACTGCGCGCCCTGCTCTCCACACCAGGCCCGCAGGTGCGACTTGATCATCCTTGATAGAGTAGGAAAACACATGAATGCAAACACCTTGAACACCAGCACAGACACTCGCCTGCCACGCAGCCAGCGCCTGAAAGCCGACACCATGGAAACGCACGACGTGCTCGACAAGCGCATCATGGCCAGCAAGCCCTTCGAGACCACGCAAAACTACACGCGCTTCCTGCAAGCGCAATACGCCTTTTTGCGCGACGTCGATGCACTGTATGAGCATGCGGGCCTGGCCGCCCTGTTGCCCGACCTGGAACAGCGCCGCCGCTACGACAGCATCGCCGCCGACCTGCGCGACCTGGGCGCACCGGTGCCGGCCGATGCCGCCGTAGCGCCATTCGGCCCACAGCTGGACCTGGCCACCGCGCTGGGCTGGCTGTATGTCAGCGAAGGCTCGAAGCTGGGCGCCGCCATCCTCTACAAACTGGCGGGCAAGATCGGCCTCGACGAACACCATGGCGCGCGCCACCTGGCTGGCCACCCCGATGGCCGCGCACGCCACTGGCGCGATTTCACGGCCGTACTCGATACGGCGCCGCTGGACCTTGACGGCGAAGCGCGCGTGATCGAAGGCGCACGCGCCGCCTTCATGCGCATGCACGGCCACGTCGAGGCTTACGTTGAATGAAGGAAGAGCACGCCAGCGCACCACTGCCGGAGACCCACGGTGCACGCTTGCGCCGTTGGGCCTGGACGGCCGCTGGCGCGCTGATGGTTTTACTGGGCATCATCGGCGCCATGCTGCCCGTGATGCCAACCACGATTTTCCTGATCATGGCGCTGGCCTGCTTCAGCCGCGCTTCGCCGCGCCTGGAACACTGGCTGCTGCACCACCCGCGTTTCGGGCCATCGCTGCGGCAGTGGCGCGAACACCGCGCTGTGTCGCGGCGCGGCAAGGCCATGGCCTGCCTGGGCATGGCCATCGGCTTCGTCGCCATGTGCCTCGGCCATCCGCCAGCGTGGGTGATCATTCTGGTGGGCGTGATGGAAATCGCCGTCATCATTTATTTGCTGCGCCGCCCAAACGGCCCGCCGCCATCCCACACAGGCAGCATTAAGGCAGAATCCTCTCAGGATCGCGGAAATAACGAGAAATAATCTCCTTGTTCTTTTACTGAAAAACCTCCCGACACGTGCATCCCGCAAAAAACCGTCTTGCGTGGATGCCGTGCTTGTCGAATTTTCCACCGCCCCACCGCTCCCCAGCTTCATCCCGCACGATTTAATTCGGCCTTACCGCATGTTTTCAGTTTTTTTCACTTGAAAACAGCTGCATAGACATTATTCGCATATTCAAAGCAAGATTCTATCGTAGGGAGTATATGGCGTTCGGAGGTATACTACGCAGCCGATGTCCCAGGCCGGCCCGTCCGGCCGCCGCTGAAAGTTCTTCATGTTGACGATAATTGTCAACATGACAGCAAGGGACGCGAATAATAAAAGGAATAATGCATGACCATAAACCGTACACCGGTGATACGCATAGCTGGCGCGAACAAGACCTTCGCGCTGCCCAAGGGCGAACAATTTCACGCGGTCAAATCGGTCTCGCTGGACGTTTATCCCGGCGATATTTTCGGCCTGATCGGCAAGAGCGGCGCCGGCAAATCGACCCTGCTGCGCCTGATTAACCTGCTCGAACGCCCCGATAGCGGCAGCATCACCGTCGCCGGCCGCGAATTGACCAGCCTGGGCAAGAGCGAGTTGCGCGATGCGCGCCAGAATATCGGCATGATTTTCCAGCAGTTCAACCTGCTGCAAAACGCCAGCGTCTACGACAACGTGGCCTTCCCCCTGAAAATCCATGGCACCACCAAGGGCGAGCAGATCACTGCCCGCGTCGAGGAATGCCTGGCGCTGGTGGGCCTGTCGGACAAGCTGCACAGCTATCCGGCGCAGCTGTCGGGCGGCCAGAAACAGCGCGTGGCGATTGCCCGCGCACTGGCCAGCCATCCCGACGTGCTGCTGTGCGACGAACCGACTTCCGCGCTGGATGCGGAAACCACGCGCGCCCTGCTCGACACCCTGCGCGACATCAATGCGCGCCTTGGCGTGACCATCGTCATCGTCAGCCATGAGCTGTCGGTGCTGGGCGCCATTTGCAACCGCGTGGCCGTGGTGGAAAACGGCGCCATCGCCGAACAATTCGACCTGAGCGACACCACCACCCCGCGCAAGACCGCGCTGGGACGCGAACTGGCTTATTACGGCACCGAAGCGTTCGAAGCCACCGCATGGAAGGATGCCAAACATGTTTGAAGAATCATTCAATAACGTCGTCGCCCTGCTGCCGGAAATCTGGGTGGCGCTAGGCCAGACCATGACCATGCTGGGCATCGGCCTGACGGCCGCCATTTTGATCGGCGGCCCGATGGGCATCTTGCTGTTCCTGGTCTCGGAAGGCCAGTCGCTGCAAAACCGTCCGCTGTCGATGATATTGGGCTGGCTGGTCAATACTGTGCGCAGCTTCCCCTTCATCATCTTGCTGGTCGCGCTGACGCCATTTACCCGCATCATCGCCGGCACCTCGATCGGCCCGCTGGCCGCTGCCGTGCCACTGTCGTTTGCAGCGATCCCCTACCTGGCGCGCCTGGTGGAGCAAAACCTGCGCGAAGTGCCGCGCGGCGTGATCGAGGCGGCGCATGCCATGGGCGCCTCGGAAATGCAGATCATTTTCCGCGTGCTGCTGGTCGAAGCGCGCTCCGGCCTGGTGCTGGCACTGACCGTGCTGTCGATCAGCTTCCTGTCCTATTCGGCCGTGGCCGGCGTGGTGGGGGGCGGCGGCATCGGCGACCTGGCCATCCGCTACGGCTACTACCGCTTCGAGACGGACATCATGGTCGTCACCGTCGCCATCCTGATCGTGCTGGTGCAAATCATCCAGTTCGCAGGCACGCGCATCGCCAAGCGTCTCGACAAACGTTAATCTTCGAATCAAGGAAAACATCATGAATACATTCCGCCGCAATCTGCTGCTGGCCGCCGTCAGCCTGACTTTGTCCGTCGCTGCCCACGCCAAGGACCCGAAAGAACTGGTGATCGGCACCAGCGCCGGCCCTTACGCCGACCAGCTGAAACTGGGCATCAAGCCTATCCTGGAAAAGCAGGGCTACAAGGTCAAGATCGTCGAATTCAACGACTACGTGCAGCCGAACTACGCGCTGGCCGAAGGCTCGCTGGACGCCAACGTGTTCCAGCACATCGTCTACCTGAACAAATTCGCCACCGATAACAAGCTGGCCCTGAGCCCCTTGATCACGGTGCCGACCACGCCGATCGCCCTGTACAGCACCAAGCACAAGTCACTCGCTGAAATCAAGCCGGGCGCCACCATCGCCATGCCGAACGACCCGACCAACCAGGCGCGCGCGCTGGTGGTGCTCGACAAAATGGGCTGGATCAAGCTGAAACCGCATGTCGACCCGCTGCGCGCTTCCGAGCGCGATGTGGCCGACAATCCGAAGAAGCTGAAACTGGTGCCACTGGAAGCGGCGCAACTGCCACGTTCGCTGGCCGACACCGATTACTCCTTCATCAACGGCAACTACGCACAAGCGGCCGGCATCAAACTGACCAGCGCCCTGGTCGCCGAAAAAATTTCGGACAGCTATGTCAACCTGGTGGCCATCCGCACGGCCGACAAGGGCAAGCCATGGGTGAAAGACATCGAAGCGGCCTACCGTTCGCGCGCCTTCCTCGACATCACCAATAAATACTTCGCCGGCTACGAAAAAACCGATTACCAGCTGGCGATGGAAAAGGCTGACAAGAAATAAGCTAGCCTGAAATAAATCCACTCTGCCGTTACAATGGCTTCCAGCCCATCTTTTGCAAGGAAGCCATGTCCGCCCTGCCCTCGTCCCCGCCTTCCTCCAGCATCGTTTCCGTCACGAAGCAGCATGGCCGCTACCGCGCTTTCCTGTTCGACATGGATGGCACCATCATCAATTCCATCGCCGCCGCCGAGCGTATCTGGGGCTCTTGGGCCAAGCGCCAGGGCCTCGATGTGGCGGCCTTTTTACCTACCATCCACGGCGCGCGCGCACTCGACACCATCGCCAGGCTGGACTTGCCCGGCGTAGACCCGCACCATGAGTCGCGCGGCATCACGGCGGCGGAAATCATCGACGTCGATGGCATCGTCGAAATCGCCGGCGCGCGGCACTTTTTGCAAACGCTGCCAGCGGCGCAATGGGCCATCGTGACGTCGGCGCCGCGCGCGCTGGCGATAGCGCGCCTGAAGGCGGCGGGCATGCCGCTGCCAGAGGTGATGGTGACGGCGGAAGATGTGAAGGCAGGCAAACCACGGCCTGAATGCTATCTGCTGGCGGCGCAAAAGCTGGGCGTGCCTGCCAGTGACTGCCTGGTATTTGAAGATGCGGCGGTGGGTATCGAGGCGGGAGAAGCGGCGGGCGCCGAGGTGATGGTGATCACGGCCACGCATCACCACGCCATGGCCACGCGCCACGCCAGCATCGCCAACTATGTAGCGATGACGGCCACGCCGGACGGTGATGGCTTTATCAGCTTGAGCGAGGCTGCAGCACGCGCGCAAGAATAGTCTGTTCCAGCGCCGCGAAAGCCGCGCTGCCCCGTTGACGGGGGCGCGGCAAATCAATCTCCTGGTCCAGTGTGATCTGCCCATCTTCGATCAGCAGCACGCGGTCGGCCAGCGCTACCGCTTCGGCCACATCATGCGTCACCAGCACGGCCGTGAAACCGCGCGCCAGCCAGAGCGACTCGATCAGCTGCTGCATTTCGATGCGGGTCAAGGCGTCCAGCGCACCCAGGGGTTCATCGAGCAGCAGCAATTGCGGTTCATGCACCAGCGCCCGCGCCAGCGCCACCCGCTGCTTCTGCCCGCCCGACAAGGCAGCAGGCCATTCGTCGGCGCGGTCGGCCAGGCCCACCGTCCACAGGGAAGCGGCGGCCGCCCCCACCGAACGGGGCAAACCCAGGGCGACGTTTTCCAGCACGGTTTTCCAGGGCAGCAGCCGCGCTTCCTGGAACATGATGCGGATATCGGGGGACCCGAATTCCTTGCCTGAGCCTACCGTGACCTGGCCTTCGTCGACGCTTTCCAGGCCGGCGATGGAACGCAGCAAAGTACTCTTGCCGCAGCCGCTGCGCCCCACGATGGCGACGAATTCACCGGCACGCAATGCCAGATCGATATTGTTGAGTACTTGGCGCTCGGCGTAAGCCTTGCTCAAGTTGGTCAATGCCAGCGGCACGCCGCGCCGTTCAAACCTGTCGCGTGGCCCAGCCTTGGCCCTGGGCTGTTCGGCAACGGGATCGTACTGCACGAAGTGCGACAAAAAGTCCGATTCTATCTGTATGGGCGCGAGCAGCATGGTGTGTTCTTTCGTGATTAACGGTAAGCGGGGTTCCAGCGCAGGCAATGGCGTTCCAGCCGGCGCGAGAACAGGTCGGCCAGCTTGCCCAGCAAGGCGTATAGCAAAATACCCACCAACACCACGTCCGTTTGCAAAAATTCGCGCGCATTCATGGTCATATAGCCGATGCCGGCCTGCGCAGAAATGGTTTCAGCGACGATCAGCAGCACCCACACCAGGCCCAGCGAAAAACGCACGCCGACCAATATTGACGGCATGGCGGCGGGCAGTATCACGTCGCGGTACAAGGGCCAGCCAGACAAGCCATAACTCTTTGCCATTTCAATCAAGCCCTGGTCGGCCGAGCGGATGCCGTGGAAGGTATTCAGGTAGACGGGGAAAAAGACCCCGACCGCCAGCAAAAACAGCTTGGCCGTCTCGTCGATGCCGAACCACAGGATCACCAGCGGGATCAGCGCTAGCGCAGGGATGTTGCGCACCATTTGCAAGGTCGTGTCGAGCAGGGTTTCCGCATGGCGGAAGCTGCCCGTCAACAGGCCGAGCAGCAAGCCCAGTCCACCGCCAATGGCAAAGCCCAGGGTGGCCCTCCACAAGCTCGTTTTCAGGTGCAGCCACAACTCACCCGATACCGTCAGGCTCCAGAAGGCTTTCGCCACGGCCCACGGTTCAGGCAAGATACGGCTCGACAGCCAGCCCCATTGCGACGCCAGTTGCCAGGCCAGCAGCAAGGCAAACGGCAAGGCCCATGGCGCTGCTGCTCCCCATATTCGACTGCGCTTGACGACACTAGCCGCCATCTCAGGCCGCTTTCTTCTGTGAGGCCGCCGGCACGATATTGCTGGCCATGACTTCGCCAAAAGGCCCTGTCAGCGATTGCTCACCCACCGCCTTGCCCTTGCCCAGCAGCGGAAATACCAGCTCGGCGAAGCGGTAGGATTCTTCCAGGTGCGGATAACCGGAGAAGATAAAGGTATCGATGCCCAGGTCGGCGTATTCCTGGATGCGCGCCACCACCGTGGGGGCGTCGCCAACCAGGGCCGTGCCCGCGCCACCGCGCACCAGACCGACGCCCGCCCACAGATTGGGCGACACTTCAAGCTTGTCGCGCTTGCCGCCATGCAGGGCCGCCATGCGCTGCTGGCCGACCGAATCCATCTTGCCAAACGCGGCCTGCGCCTTGGCGATGATGTCGTCGTCCAGGTGGCTGATCAATTCATCGGCCGCGCGCCAGGCCGCTTCATTCGTTTCGCGCACGATCACGTGCAAACGGATGCCAAACCGGACTGTGCGCCCCCGCTTGGCGGCGCGCGCGCGGATATCGGCGATCTTTTCGGCCACGGCGGCTGGCGGCTCGCCCCAGGTCAGGTAGACGTCCATCTGTTCGGCCGCCAGTTCGTGGGCAGGCTCGGACGAGCCGCCAAAATACAGCGGCGGATACGGTTTTTGCACCGGTGGATACAGGGTCTTGGAACCCTTCACCTGGATATGCTTGCCCTCGAAATCATAGCCTGCCGCACCGCCCTCGCCTGCCAGGGTAGCGCGCCAGACGCGAATGAATTCATCGGAAATCTCATAGCGCTTGGCATGGTCGGCAAACAGGCCATCGGCTTCCAGCTCGCCCTGGTCGCCACCCGTGACGACATTGATCAACAGCCGGCCATTCGACAAGCGGTCAAAGGTGGAGGCCATGCGCACGGCCAGGCCCGGGGTCGACAGGCCAGGCCGCACGGCGACCAGGAACTTGAGTTTTTGCGTCACGCTGATCAGTGACGACGCCACCACCCAGGCGTCTTCACACGAGCGGCCGGTGGGCAGCAGCACGCCATCGTAGCCCAGGGTGTCGGCGGCCACCGCTACCTGGCGCAAATAATCGGCATCGACCGGGCGCGCGCCCTGCGAGGTGCCCAGGTAGCGGCTGTCGCCATGGGTAGGAATAAACCAGAATATATTCAATGGCATAAGGATCTCTTAGAGTGTTCGATGATTACTTGCCGCTGGTGGCCAGTTGCTTGACTGGCAGCAGCGCATCCTTGACAACGATGGGTTTCGGGATCAGCTTCAGGCTGGAAAAGGCGTCGGCCACCTTTTGCTGCGAGGCGATCACGTCGACCGACACAGGTTTGACGCCATAGGCATAACGCGACGCCGCCAGCGCCACCACGTCGCGGCTCAAGCCCGTTTGCGCCGACAGCACGGTCGCCACTTCATCGGGGTTGTTGCGGCCCCAGTCATCGACCTTGGCAATTTCATCGAGCACGATGCGCAGGATCTCGGGATTTTTTTCTGCATACTGGCGCGAAGCGAGGTAGAACTGGTAGTTCGCCACCAGGCCCTTGCCATCGGCCAGCACGCGCGCACCCAGCTGTTTTTCGGCGGCGGCCAGGAAAGGGTCCCAGATGGCCCAGGCATCCACGCTGCCCCGTTCGAAAGCGGCGCGCGCATCGGCCGGCGGCAGATACACGGGCTGGATGTCGCTGTAGGCGATACCGGCTTTTTCCAGTGCCTTCAAGAGCAGATAATGCACGTTCGAGCCCTTGTTCAGGGCGATCTTCTTGCCCTTCAAATCGGACAAGGTGCGCAAGCCGGAACCCTTGGGCACGACGATGGCTTCGCTGCCCGGCGAGGCTGGCTCATTGCCCACGTAGACCAGGTTGGCGCCGGCCGCCTGGGCAAAGATGGGGGGCGCTTCGCCCACGGTGCCAAAATCGATGCTGCCCACATTCAGGCCTTCGAGCAGTACCGGACCGGCCGGAAACTCCGTCCACTTCACCGTCACGCCCTGTTCCGACAAGCGTTTCTCCAGGGTGCCGCGGCCCTTGAGCAAGGTCAGCGTGCCGTACTTCTGGTAGCCGATGCGTACTTCAGGCTGCGCTTGCGCCTGGACCGCCATCGGCATGCTTGACGCCAGCACACCCGCAACGGCGGCAAACAGCAGGCCCACGGTGGTACGGCGGGAGAGACGGTTTTCATGGCGGTTGCTCATGGCGGTTCCTTGTGGTGGATGGATCAGTGCAAACTCAGGCGGGTTGAAGCTGGGTCTGTGGCGTGCGCACAGGCGGCAATACGGCAGCGGCCTGGCGAGCCCCCGCCAGCACGTACAGCCCGGCTGACAGTTCATCGATGCCGGCCTGCACGCGCCCGGCTATCGGCTCATCGAGGTTCAAGCCACGTTCTTCATGCCAGCCCAGTTGCTGCGCGTTCGCGTAGATGCTGGTGTAAACCTGCTTGGCGCCCAACGCCTGCAGCACGGGACGCAAGGCGTAGTCCAGCGCCAGCGTGTGCGCATGGCCACCGCCCGTGGCCAGCGGCAGCACCAGCTTGCCGGCCAGGCCGTCTTGCGCCAGCAAGTCGAGGAAGGCTTTCAGCAGCCCGGTATAAGCGGCCTTGTATATCGGTGTGGCGATCACGATGGCGTCAGCGTCAGCCACTGCCTGCACCGCCTCGGCGATGGCCGGATCGGTGTAATCGGCCAGCAGCAGCGCCTGCGCAGGCAAGTCGCGCACATCGAGCTTGCGGGTGCCATAGCCTTGCAGCGCCAGGCGCTCGCCGATAAACGCCAGCAAACGGCTGGAACTCGATGGCAGCTGGGGGCTGCCGCCCAATAAAAGTATGCTCATGTGATGCCCATTGCAATGTCGAGGGAAGATGATGTAGCCCAGTGCAGCCTATCGCCATCAGGGCTGCGGCAAAACGAATGCTTTCGCGCTTCGATATGTATTTTCCAGATATGAGCGAGCGACGCCCCGCAGCTTTGGCACCCGCCGGCGCAATCGCGCTTTCTGCATATGCATGTGCGCTTTTCTTCGTGTACGAGCTTTGATAGCCGGTGCAATACTGGCCGCATCGTCTCAATGGAATCGCCGTCATGTCATCTGTTCTTCCCTTACCCTCCCACCACACCGGACCAGCAGCGCCAGACGCCATCAGCATCGCCACGGCGCTGGCGGCACGCCTGGCTGAAACGGCCAACGCCCGCGATCAGGCTGGCGGCCATGCGGCGCAAGAGCGGGAATGGCTGCGCGAGTCAGGCCTGCTAACCTTGTCGGTTCCAGTGCAATTTGGCGGCCAGGGCGCACCGTGGACGCTGGTCTGCCAGGTGATACGCATCCTGGCGCGCGCCGATAGCGCGCTGGCCCACGTATTTGGCTTTCACCATTTGCAGCTGGCCGGCTTGCAACTGTATGGCAATGCGCAGCAGCAGCGCCGCTTGCTGACCTTGACCGTGGACGAGCGCCTGTTCTGGGGCAATGCCCTCAATCCACTCGACCGGCGCGTCACGGCGCAAGATAGTGGCGATGGTTATCTCCTCGATGGCATCAAGAGTTTTTCTTCCGGCTCCGTGGGTTCGGACTGGCTGACCGTCTCGGCCTGGCACGCGCCCACGCAGACGGCGCTGATCGCCGCCCTGCCCACGCGCCAGGCTGGTGTACAGGTCAATCCCGATTGGGACGCCTTTGGCCAGCGCCAGACAGACAGCGGCAATGTGCATTTCGAACAGGTGTTCCTGCCGTCCGAACTGGTGCTGCAAGCGCCCGCGCAAGCCGCCACGCCGCAAGCGACCGTGCGTTCGCAGATTGCGCAGCTGATCATGACGAACCTCTACCTGGGCATCGCCGAAGGCGCTTTCGAAGCGGCCCGCCGCTATACGGAGGAACAGGCGAAAGCCTGGTTTGCCTCCGGCGTGGACAAGGCCAGCGACGATCCGCTGGTGCAGCACCGCTACGGCCAGCTATGGCTGCTGCTGCGGCCCGCGCAAGTACTGGCCGGCGTGGCGGCGCAGGAACTCGATACCGTCTACCGCAAAGGTGCGCTGATCACCGCGCAAGACCGCGGCCAGCTGGCCGTCGCCGTGGCCGAAGCGAAAGCCCTGGCACACAAGGCAGGCCTGGAAATCAGCAGCCAGATGTTCGAGCTGACGGGCGCGCGCTCCACCTCGGCCCACTATGGTTTTGACCGCTACTGGCGCAATGTGCGCGTCCATACCCTGCACGACCCCATCGACTACAAGCTGCGCGACCTGGGGCGCTACGCCCTGAGTGGCACGCTACCGGAGCCGACCGCGTATTCGTAATCCTCTTTTACTCAACCAGGAGCCGCCATGACTATCGCCCGCCGCACTCTGATTCTTAGCACCTTGTCCCTGGCACTCGCCACCGGCTTCGCCCACGCCAGGGATCCGAAAGAGATCGTGATCGGCACCAGTGCGGGGCCGTATGCGGACCAGATCAAGCTGGGCATCAAGCCCATCCTGGAAAAACAGGGTTACAAGGTCAAGCTGATCGAGTTCAATGACTATATACAGCCGAACTTTGCGCTGGCCGAGGGTTCGCTGGACGCCAACGTCTTTCAGCACATCGTCTACCTGAAAAAATTCGCCGCCGAACACAAGCTGGCGCTGACCGAGCTGGTGACGGTGCCGACGGCGCCAATCGCCATCTACAGCAAGAAGCACACCACGCTGAACGATGTGAAGGAAGGCACGACGGTGGGCTTGCCGAACGACCCGACCAACCAGGCGCGCGCACTGGTGCTGCTCGACCAGTTGGGCTGGATCAAGCTGCGCGCAGGTTTTGACGCCGTGCGCGCGTCGGAAAAGGATATCTCCGTCAACCTCAAGAAAATCAAGCTGCTGCCGCTGGAAGCGGCGCAGCTGCCACGCTCGCTGGGCGACACCGACTACTCCTTCATCAACGGGAACTATGCCCTGGCCTCGGGCCTGAAGCTGACGGATGCCTTGATCGCCGAGAAAATCTCGCCCAACTACATCAACCTGGTGGCGGTGCGTACGGCCGACAAGGACAAGCAGTTCGCAAAAGACCTCGCGGCGGCCTACCACTCGCGCGAATTCCTCGACGTGACCAATAAATACTTTGCCGGCTATTCGAAGACCGAGTACCAGCAAGCCTTGCAGACAGCAGCCAAATAAATCCATGAGCAAAACGATACGCTTCAACGCTTTCCAGATGAATACCGTGGGCCACCAGTCGCCGGGACTGTGGACCCACCCGCGCGACCAGAGCCACCGCTACACCGATCCTGCACACTGGACCGAACTGGCGCGGCTGCTGGAAGCAGGCCTGTTCGACGCCATCTTCCTGGCCGATGTACTGGGCGTGTATGACGTGTACCAGGGCGGCGTAGCAGCGGCATTGAAGCATGGCGTGCAAGTGCCGCTGAACGATCCGCTGGCGCTGGTGCCTATCATGGCGCAGGCGACGACACACCTGGGTTTCGGCGTCACCTGCGCGCTCACCTATGAACACCCGTACACCTTTGCGCGGCGCATTTCCACGCTTGATCATTTGTCGAAAGGACGCATAGGCTGGAATATCGTCACGGGCTATCTCGATAGCGCGGCGCGCAACCTGGGCCTGAACCAGCAACTGGGCCACGATGAGCGCTACGACCTGGCCGATGAATACCTGGACGTGGTCTACAAGCTGTGGGAAAAAAGCTGGGACGACGACGCTGTGGTCAAGGACAAGGCACGCGGCATCTACACCGATCCGGCCAAGGTCCACCCCATCAACCATCACGGGCGCCATTACCAGGTGCCCGGCATCCATCTGTGCGAACCATCGCCGCAGCGCACGCCGCTGCTGTACCAGGCGGGCACCTCGCCACGCGGCACGCGCTTTGCGGCGCGCCATGCGGAAGCCACCTTTGTCAGTGGCCCCAGCAAGACGGTGGTGAAGCGTTATGCCGACGACTTGCGCGCGGCCGTAGCCCAGGCGGGCCGCGATGGCGATGCCTTGATCATCTATGCGCAGGCGCTGATCATCACGGGCGAAACGGAAGCGCAGGCGCGCGCCAAATATGCAGATTACCGCAGCCATATCGATATCGAGGCGGCGCTGGCGCTGCTGTCTGGCTGGACCGGGGTGGACTTCAGCCGCTACCCGCTGGACGCCACCATCGATTATATCGACCTGGACGCAGGCCGCTCGGCGCTGGCGTCCTTCAGCCAGGCCGACCCCAGCCGCAAATGGACGGTGCGCGAAGCCGCCGAATACATCGGCCTGGGTGGACGCGGCCCCGTGATCGTCGGTGATGCCAGCCAGGTGGCCGACCAGCTGGAAAGCTGGATAGACGACACCGGCATCGATGGTTTTAACCTGGCCTTCGCCGTGGCCCACGACAGCATGGCCGATGTGGTGAGCCATATCGTGCCGGAACTGCAGCGGCGCGGCCGCTACCGCCACAACTACGAAGACGGCAGCTTGCGCCATAAAGTATTCGGCCAGGGTCCGCGCCTGCCGGCCAGCCATGCAGGGCGCCAGGTCAGTATCGATATCGCGCCATCCACCACTCTCGCAGCAGCATGAACTTGCAAACAGCAACATCAAGGAAACCATGAAACGCAGAACCCTGTTACAGCTGGCCGCCAGCGGCGCGGCCATCGCCGCCCTGCCCTCACTTGCTCGCGCCGCAGCACCAGCCACCGCGCCCTTAAAAGAACTGCGCCTGGACTATGCCTATTATTCGCCTGTCAGCCTGGTCTTGCGCCGTTTCGGCTGGCTGGAAGAAGCCTTCAAGCCTGAAGGCACCAGCATCAAGTGGGTCTTCAGCGCAGGCAGCAACCGTGCGCTGGAATACCTGAACGCCAACAGCATCGACATCGGTTCGAGCGCCGGCCTGGCCGCCCTGCTGGCGCGCGCCAACGGCAATCCTATCCGCGCGCCCTACATTTTTTCGCGTCCCGAGTGGACGGCGCTGGTGGTGCGCAAGGATAGCCCGATACGCAGCATCGCCGACTTGAAAGGCAAGAAGGTGGCCGCCACCAAGGGCACCGATCCGTATCTCTTCCTGCTGCGCGCATTGAAAACGGCGGGCCTGAAACGCAGCGATATCGAACACGTGAGCTTGCAGCATGCCGATGGCCGCGCCGCGCTGGAACAGGGCAAAGTCGATGCCTGGGCCGGCCTCGACCCGCATATGGCGGCCAGCGAACTGGAAGCGGGTTCGCGCCTGTTTTACCGCAACGTGGCCTTCAATACCTATGGCTTTTTAAATGTGCGTGAAGACTTCCTGGCCAGCCGCCCCGCCGAAACGGCCAAGGTAATCCAGGCTTACGAACGGGCGCGCGCCTGGGTGATTGCCAACCCGGCCGAGGCATCGAAAATCCTCGCCGAAGAAGCCAAGGTCAGCCTGCCGGTGGCGCTGCTGCAAGTCAAGCTGCGCAGTGATTTCAGCAATCCGCAGCCGTCCAGCGAACACGTGAAGGCGCTGCAGCTGGCCGCGCCCATCCTGGTCGAAGAAGCACTGGTCAAACCGGGCACGGACGTGAACCGCGCCATTACGGAACTGGTCGATACGCGCTTCGCCCGGCCCTATATCAAGGCATAGGCTGCGCCATGAACAAGCAGACGCTGGCCTTTGACAAGGCTTCCCCTTCCCCGTCAAACAGGCTGCGCCTGCCGCGCGCCGCCTGGGGTTTGCTTTTACCCCTGCTTGCCCTGCTGGCCGCCGAAGCGGGTGTGCGCAGCGGCGCCATCCCCGACAACCTGCTGCCCGCCCCCAGCGAGATCGCTGCCACCATCGCCGAGCTGGCGCGCCACGGCCTGGCCGGCCATGTGCTGGCCAGCACCGTGCGCGTGGCCATCGGCTTTGCGGGCGGCGCCCTGCTGGCCATCGTGCTCGGCGCGGCCGTCGGCTTGAACCGCACGGCGGAAGCCTTGCTGGACCCGAGCTTCCAGGCGCTGCGCGCCATACCGTCGCTGGCCTGGGTGCCCTTGCTGCTGCTGTGGCTAGGCATCGATGAAGCGCCCAAACTGGTCTTGATCGGCATCGGCGCCTTTTTCCCCGTCTATATGGGCGTGGCCTCGGGCATCCGCGACGTGGACCGCAAGCTGATCGATGCGGCCCGGCTGTACCGTTTGAGCCGCTTTGCGCTGGCGCGCCGCGTGCTGCTGCCCGCTGCCTTGCCGGCGATTTTTACAGGCTTGCGCAATGGCTTGAGCCTGGCCTGGATGTTCATGGTGGCGGCCGAACTGATCGCCGCCAGCCAGGGCCTGGGCTACTTGCTCAGTGACGGCCGCGAAACCAGCCGCGCCGATATCGTGCTGGCCGCCATCGTGCTGCTGGCAATCCTGGGCAAGGCCAGCGACAGCCTGATGCGCCGCCTGGAAAACCGTTTGCTGGCATGGCGCGACAGCTATGCGCCAGTCTGAAAAAATATGACGACACTATTAGACATCAGCGTCCACGAAAAAAGCTACGGCACACGCCGCGTGCTGCACAATCTGCAGCTGCAACTGCGCCAGGGCGAGATCGTCAGCCTGATCGGCGCCAGCGGTTGCGGCAAGAGCAGCCTGCTATCCATCGTGGCGGGACTGGACGCCGACTTTCGCGGCAAGGTGCAGCTCGATGGCTTGCCGCTGGACGGCGTGCATGCCGATATCGGCTTGATCTTCCAGGAACCGCGCTTGTTCCCCTGGCTGACAGTGGCGCAAAATATCGCTTTTGGCCTGGGTGCGGGTGGCGAGCACGATCCGCGCGTGGCCGCGCTGCTGGAAGAAGTGGGCTTGCAGGGCCACGCCGCCAGCCTGCCCAAGCAGCTGTCGGGTGGCCAGGCGCAGCGGGCGGCGATTGCCCGTGGCCTGTTTGGCCAGCCCCGCATTTTGCTGCTCGATGAACCGTTTTCCGCCGTCGACGCGTTTACCCGCATGAAGCTGCAAGACCTGCTGGCGGCCATCGCGGCCAGGCACGGCTTGACGGTGCTGCTGGTAACGCACGATATCGATGAAGCCCTGTACCTGAGTGACCGCATCGTCATGCTCGACACGCGTGCCGGCCCGCCGCGCGGCCATTACGACGTGAAGCAAGCCCGGCCACGCACACGGGCACCGGCGGCGCAGGCCGCATTGAAAGAGACCATCCTCGCCGAACTGCACGCAGCGCACGCGATTTAACCTTCATCGGACTGCATCCGTGTTTGCAGGGGTGTTTGCATACGCGCGCGATCCATGTCAGCATACGCCACCCCGGCACACCTGATAAGGATAGCAATGCCCTTCACACTGACACGCGCCCTGACTCTGGCTGCCCTGCTGCCCACACTGTTGGCCAGCTCTGCGGCATTTGCCCAAACGCCCGATGCAGCGACCCTGAATGCGGACCAGGCGCCGTTTCGCATCTATGCCAATACCTATTATGTGGGCGTCAAGGGTGTCAGTTCAGTGCTGGTCACGTCGCCGGAAGGCCATGTGCTGATCGACGGTGGCTTGCCCGAGTCGGCGGCCAAGATCATCGCCAATATCGCCACCCTGGGATTCCGTATCGAAGACGTCAAGATGATACTCAACTCGCACGGCCACTACGATCAGGCGGGCGGCCTGGCCGAACTGCAGCAGCGCAGCGATGCGCTGGTCGTGGCCAGTCCGTCTTCCGCACTGGACCTGGCGGCAGGCGAAGTGGGACCGGATGATCCGCAATACAAGGCGCAGCCCAACTATCCAGCCGTGACCGACATGCGACTGGCGCGCGACGGCAACCATTTTTATGTTGGCCCGATCAAACTGACGGCCCACACCACGCCCGGCCACACGCCCGGCGGCTTGAGCTGGACCTGGCAATCGTGCGAGGGCAAGCGCTGCCTGAACATGGTGTATGCCGACGACCTCGATCCGGTGTCGCGGCCCGGCTTCAAGTTCAGCGCCAGCAGCGAATATCCGAATGCGCTCGACGATTTCCAGCACAGCTTTGACACGCTGGAACACCTGCCCTGCGACGTGCTCATTTCCGCCCGTCCGGAAGCGTCGAAACTGTGGCAAAGGCTGGAGCAGAGCGTAACAAAAGGCAGCGCGGCCTTCATCGACCCGCAAGCCTGCCACGCTTATGTGGCCGAGGCGCGCAGCGCGCTGGAGACGCGTTTGCACAGCGAAAAGGAATAAAGCGTCAACCGTGCGCGCCTGCAAGGCGCCGGTCTGCTAGTCTGCGGTGTGACCACTTTGCCATCCTCAGGAGTTTTCGCATGTTGACCTTCTCCCGCCTGATACCACTCGGCTTTGTAGTATTGATCGCCGGCTGCGCGCAAACCGCACCGGCCACCAGCACCACAGGCAGCAGCCCGATTGCGGCAACCGCGCCGGCCCAGCCACCGCTGCCTCTGGTGGGCACCCAATGGAAACTGAAGGAACTGGCTGGCCAGACCATCACGCGCACGCCGCCACAGCAGCACGACATCACCCTGCTGCTGGACAACGGCCGTGTCAGCGGCAATAGCGGCTGCAACCGGATGATGGGCGCTTACGGCACGAATGGCAGCAGTACGCTGACGTTCTCGCAATTAGCCGGCACCATGATGGCTTGCCAGCCGGCCGACATGGAACTGGAACAGCAGGTGCTCAAGCGATTGTCCACCGTCAACGGCTACCGCTACGACGGCCAGGACTTGCTGCTGACCAGTGACGGCGTGGCTATCGCCCGCTATCAAGCAGCGGACAAATAAGCCTCCTCCCCCCTGCTAATCACTGCGTGTCTGCGCCTGCGATACGTTGCTGCCGGCTGGCACGCTGTGTGTCAGCCACACATTCCCCCCGACTGTCGATCCTGCGCCGATGATGATGCGCCCCAGCACGGTCGCACCCGCGTAGATCACCACGTCGTCTTCAACGATCGGGTGGCGCGGCGTGCCCTTGATCAGGGCGCCCGTATCGTCGGCCGGAAAACGCTTGGCGCCCAGGGTCACGGCCTGGTACAGGCGCACGCGCTGGCCGATGATGGCTGTCTCGCCGATCACCACCCCGGTTCCATGGTCGATAAAGAAACTGGCGCCTATCTGTGCGCCGGGGTGGATATCGATGCCCGTCAGGGTATGTGCGATATCGGCGATCAGGCGCGCCAGAAATGGTGAACCCAGCACATGGAGCTGGTGCGCCAGGCGGTGGTACAAAATGGCGATGGTGCCCGGATAGCACAGCATGATTTCAGCCACCGAGGTGGCCGCCGGGTCGCCCGCATAGGCAGCCTGCACGTCGGACACCAGCAGCGCGCGTATCGCGGGCAGGCTGGCGGCAAATGCCCGCGTAATGTCGCGCGCCTGCTGCGCCAGGACCGCATCTTCATTTTTCGCATCGGCTTCATCATCGACCCGCACGGAAAACAGCAGCCCGCGCCGCACTTGCTCGCTCAAGCGGTTCAGGGTGGTGTTGAGGGTATCGCCGACAAAATAATCGATGCTTTCATCGGTCAGGTTGGGCCGCCCGTAATGCGTGGGAAACAGCGCCGCCGACAGGCCGTTGACGATGGTCGTCAAGGCCTCGCGAGACGGCAGCTCGCGCACCCGTCCATTGTGGCGGATCTTGTGCTTTTCTTCGCGCGAAACGCGCAGCGCCTGTATCACGGGCTCCAGATTCCATTGTGCCGATTCGTCGGCGGGCGCCAAGGGGTAGCTGCTAGTCATGCTTTGTCTATCCAGAAAAACGGCGCGCACGCCGGGTCGCCCCAGCTTAGCCGCCAACCAGCAAAAATCTAAGGAAGATTTCTACTCCTGCATATGCGAAAAATGCATATGCAGCCTTGCCACCTTGCCATCAAGTTTCGCGACGCCTCACCGAGTTATGGGGACTCGCGTAAAATGATGGCCTAACGAAAACATATTTCAACATGACTAAATTATTAACATGGATTTTGGCGGGCCTGGCGATGGTCGGACCGCTTGCAATTGATACCTATCTGCCGTCTTTCCCCGCCATCGTGCACGATTTCAATGCCAGCCCCCTGCTGGTGCAGCAAACCCTGAGCTTTTTCCTGTTCACGTTTGCCTTCATGATGCTGTTTTATGGCACCGTTTCCGACTCCTTCGGCCGCCGTCCCGTCATTCTCGTGTCGCTGGTGCTGTATGTGATCGCCTCCGTGGGCGCCGCACTATCACCATCGCTGGGCTGGCTGCTGGCCTGGCGCGTGCTGCAGGGCCTGTCGGCCGGCGCCGGCTCGGTGATCGGGCGCGCCATCGTACAAGACCGCTATTCGGGCGCCGAAGCGCAAAAAATCCTCTCGCATATCATGATGGTATTCGCGCTGGCGCCGGCCATTGCCCCGGTGCTGGGTGGCTGGCTGCAGGTGTCGCTGGGCTGGCGCTGGATCTTCTGGTTCCTGACCGCTTTCGGCGCGCTGATGTTTGTCGTCGTGTACCGCGCCCTGCCGGAAAGCCTGCCGAAAGAGCAGCGCCACGCCTTCCACGCGGGCAGCATCGCCGTCAATTACTGGAAAGTGCTGTGCCACCGCCAGTTTTTGCTGCTCTCGACAGCCATAGGCGCAGCCTTTGGCGGCTTCGCGCTATACATCGGTTCGGCCGCCTACTTCATCATCGATATCCTGCACTTGCCGGAAACGGCGTTTGCCTGGCTGTTCATTCCATTAATTAGCGGCATGGTGTTCGGCTCGGCCCTGTCGGCCCGCATCGCGCAACAGTACAGCCAGCGCCAGCTGATCTGGGCCGGCTTCGTGCTGATGCTGGTGGCCGCTCTGGCCAATATCGGCTACAACTATTTCTTTGCCGCCGAAGTGCCATGGGCCGTGCTGCCGCTGTTCTTCTATTCGTTCGCGCTGTCGATCGCCATGCCGCCAATGACCTTGATGGCCCTGAACCACTTCCCCAACAACAGCGGCCTGGCGTCATCGATGCAATCGTTCATACAGATGCTGCTGTTTGCCCTCGTTTCAGGACTGGTGGCGCCGCTGCTGTTCGACAGCGCCCTGAACCTGGCGTATGGCGTGATGGGTGGGCTGGTGGTGAGCCTGCTGTGCTGGGTGCTGGCGCAAACCGGCACAACATCGACCAAGAACGCCTGAAAAAAGAGCGCCTGAAAAATATCAGGGCCAGGGCGCAGGCGTCACATCCAGATACTGCGCCCCGCCCTCTTCCGGCTGCGGTTCGGCTGCATCCTGTTTTTCAGGCTGGTTCAAGGAACCTGCCGGCGAGCGCAAACTGAGAATTTCCTTGCGCGCTTCGACAAAATCGGCTGAACTCAGGGGATTCTTCTGGTCGGGCCAATGGCTGACGGCCCATTCCTGCAAGCCCTCGAAACGCCGCCACAGTTCCGCGACAAAGGCCCGGCGCGCTTCTTCCCGGACTTCTTCCAGTTGCGCCGGTGTCTTCGACACGCCGTCGCCCACAGAGTCATTCAAAGACTCACTCACAGATTCATTCACATTCGCTGGCATGGCCGCTCCTGGCTGATGGTGTGTACGCCATGGTAAGCCAGAAACGAAAAACCTTCCGTACGGGAGCGAACGTCCAGCTTATTCGGGCATCTTGCGGAAACCTACGGCGAGGCGGTTCCAGGTATTGATGCTGCCGATGACCAAGGTCACGTTGACCATTTCCGCCGGCGACAATTCAGCCTCCAGCGCCGCGTAGTCTTCGTCGGCGGCATGGTTTTCCGATAGCAGGGTCAACGCTTCCGTCCAGGCCAGCACGGCGCGTTCACGCGGGGTAAAAAATGGCGTTTCGCGCCAGACGGAGACGGCGTACAGGCGGCGCTCCGTTTCGCCCGCCTTGCGCGCATCGCTGGTATGCATGTCCACGCAATAGGCGCAGCCATTGATTTGCGAAGCGCGCAAGCGTATCAGTTCGAGCAGCGAGTGCTCCAGGCCCAGTTTGGCAATCGCCGCTTCCAGCGCGTACATGGCCTTGACGGCGTCAGGCGAGGCGGAGGTGAAGTCGAGTCGTTGCTGTGTCATGATGCATTCCTTGATAAAAGTAAAGATGCCTTATTGTAGGAGTGCAGCAGCGTTGCACGGCAGGCCAATCCGGCCGAAAAAAAGCAGACCAACAGCAGGCCATTCATGGAATTACATATCATTATCGACGGCACGCGCGACCTGGGCGGCCAGCTCTACCGACAGCTCAGCGAAGCGATCCGCAGCGGACGCCTGGCCGATGGCCAGCAATTGCCGCCCACGCGCCTGCTGGCCAGCCAGCTGGGGCTGTCGCGCAAGACGGTGTCTGACGTGTATGACAAGCTGGGCTACGAACAATTGCTGGTCGGGAAAGTGGGCGTGGGCAGCTTCGTGCAAACGCCGCACGCCAGACCGCAGCGCCGCCATGCCAGCACGCAACTGGCCAGCGCCGGGCGGATTGCACGCTGGGAAGCCACACCCGTACCGCTGCGCCACTCGGCGCAGGAAGCGCCAGCCCGCTACGCTTTCATCGGCGGGCGGACCACGCCATCGCACTTTCCACAGGATGAGTGGCGCGCCTGCGTGCAGCACGCCGTGCGCCAGGATGTGCAGGCGCGCGGCCGCTATGGTCCCGTGGAAGGCTTGCCCGCCTTGCGCACGGCCATTGCCGGCCATGCCGCTTTCAGCCGGGGCATCCATTGCACGCCTGAACAAATCCTGGTGTGTAGCGGCGCGCAACAAGCGCTGAGCCTGCTGGCGCAAACCCTGCTCGAGGCGGGCGATACGGTCGTGGTGGAAGAGCCTGGCTACCCGGTGGCGCGCCAGGTGTTCGCCGCCCAGGGCGCGCGCGTGGTGGGCGTGGCAGTGGATGAGGATGGCATCATCGTCGAACAGATACCCGACGGCACGCGGCTGATTTATGTGACGCCAGCGCATCAGTTCCCACTCGGCATGCCGATGAGCATGGCGCGCCGGCATGCCCTGCTGGAACGCGCGCGTTATCTGGGCGCCATCATTATCGAAGACGATTACGACAGCGCCTTCCGCTATGAAGGCCGGCCCACGGATTCGCTGCAGAGCATGGACCGCTATGGGCTGGTGGCGCACGTGGGCAGCTTTTCCAAGATCATGCTGCCGGAATTGCGTCTGGGTTATGTGGTGCTGCCGCTGGCCATCGTGCAAGCCGTGCAGACGGCAAAATACCTGAACGATAGCCACACGGCCAGCCTGGGACAGCATGCGCTGGCCAAATTCATCCAGGATGGTCATTTGCTGCGCCATATACGCCGCTGCCACGATATTTATGCCGGGCGCCGCGAACGGCTGCAGCACTGGTTTGACGGCGCCTTGTCACCATGGTTCCGCCTGGTGCCAGCCAGCGCCGGTTTCCACGTGGCCGCCCTGGCCCAGGCGCCGCTCGATATTGCCGAACTGCTGCGCCGGGCACGGCTGGCCGACATCAGCCTGTATGCGCTATCCGGCTTTTATCACGGCCCGGCCCGCCACGAAGGCCTGTTCCTCGGTTATGGCGCCATCGACAAGCTCGACATCGACACGGCGCTGGCCATCGTCCACACTATCTTGCAGGAGATGGCGCCGCTACGCTGACCCTTTTGCCCAGGCGATGATGCCATTGGCGTCGATGGCACCCGGCTGGCGCGCCACTTCCCGGCCGCCACGAAACAGGGCCAGGGTGGGAATGCTGCGGATATTGAAACGGGCGCCCAGGTCTTGCGAGGCTTCCGTATCGACTTTCACCACACGAAAGTCTGGCTCCAGCGCCTTGGCGGCCTGCGCATACCACGGCGCCATCGTGCGGCAAGGACCACACCACGGCGCCCAGAAATCGACCAGCACGGGAATGTCCGTGCGCTCGATATGCTTGAGGAAACGGGCGCTGGCCAGGTCTACCGGCTGGCCCGTAAACAAGGCTTTCTGGCACTTGCCGCACGTGGGCTGCTCGCGCAAACGCGCTGGCGGCAAGCGGTTGACGGCGTCGCAATGGGGGCAAACGATGTGCAGGGCGTCGGGCGTGGCAGCGGTCATGGCGATCCTTTATACAGACAGTAGACGGTATTTTAAGATGGATTGCCGATTCCTGAGCTCACCGCTAGCGCCGGGTTTGCTGTAACCTCTGATGGATAAAAATAGTTGTACCACGGAGAAGACCATGGACCTGTCCCACACACTGTCGCTGCAAAAGGCCGCCTATCTGGCCCAGCCCGCCCCCACCCTGGCTGAGCGCCGGCGCGACCTGCTGTCCCTGCAACGCTTTATCCGCGATAACAAGGTGGCCCTGTGCGAGGCGATCAGCGCCGATTATGGCAACCGTTCAGCCCACGAAACCTTGCTGACGGAAATTTTTCCTGCCATCGATGGCATAGACCATGTCTTGAAACACTTGCGTTCCTGGATGAAACCGCAGCGGCGGGCCGTGGACTGGCGCAACTTTTTTGGCGCGCGCAACCGCGTGATCCCGCAGGCGCTGGGCGTGGTGGGCGTGATCGTGCCGTGGAATTTTCCGCTGAACCTGAGTTTGATACCGCTGACCTACATCTTTGCCGCTGGCAACCGCGCCATGGTCAAGATGAGCGAGAATTCACGCCACCTGGCCAGGCTGCTGATAGACAAAATGCCCGCTTATTTTCCGCCGGACAAATTACAGTTTTTCGATGAGACGGGCGGCGTGGGCATTGCCTTTTCGCAACTACCGTTCGATCACCTGCTGTTTACGGGATCGGGCCAGACGGGCCGTGCCGTGATGGCGGCGGCGGCGCGCAATCTGTGCCCCGTCACCCTGGAACTGGGCGGCAAGGCGCCAGCCATCGTTTGCGACGATTTTCCGCTGCGCACGGCAGCCGAGCGCATCCTGTTCGTGAAGTATTTGAATGCCGGGCAGATCTGCACCACCGTCGATCACGCCTGGCTGCCGGAAGCGAGCGTGGCGGAATTTGTGCAGCATGCACGCGAGATCGTGCCGGCGCGCTATCCGCAATTGGACACGCCTGACTACACCTCCATCATCGACCAGCCTTCGTTTGAACGCCTGTTGCAGGCGCTCGACGATGCGCGCGAACGCGGGGCACACGTCATTTCATTGCTGCCGGGGCCGGCCTTTGACCGGGCCAGCCGCAAGATCGCACCGCATATCGTGATCGATGCGCCGGAAGACTGCGTGTTGCTGAGACGTGAAATCTTTGGGCCCATCTTGCCGCTGCGCAGCTATGCGAATCTGGAAACAGTAATAGACAGCATCAACGCGGGGCCGCGTCCGCTGGCCATCTATCCATTCAGCCATCGCCAGGAGACCATACAGACGCTGATCACCCGCGTGATGTCGGGCGGCGTGTCCGTCAACGACGCGCTGTTCCATGTCGGCCAGCACGATCTGCCCTTCGGCGGCGTGGGCGATTCCGGCATGGGCCATTACCACGGCCACGAAGGGTTTCTCACATTTTCCAAGCTGCGGCCCGTGTTTTACCAGGCACGCTACAGCTCGCTGAAATTCCTGTGGCCGCCGTACGGCAAACTGGCCAGCCGCATCCTGGCCTTTCTGACCCGCTGATTTAGAAAAACAGCGAGGCGGCAATAGCCCACATCACGAGTGCAATGATGCCGTCGAGCACGCGCCAGGCCATGGGCTTGGCGAACACGGGCGCCAGGTAGCGGGCGCCAAAACCCAGCAAAAAGAACCACAGGGCCGACGCCATGATGGCGCCGCCGGCAAAGTAGAAGCGGCCATTGCCTTCATGCTGGCCACCGATGGAGCCCAGCAAGATCACCGTGTCCAGAAAAGCGTGCGGGTTCAGCAGGCTGAACGCCAGCGCCGCGCCGATCACGGCCCAGTAACCTTCAGGCGCCTTGGCGGCCGAGGCCGTCAAAACCGATGGACGCCAGGCCGATTTGGCGGCGCGCAAGCCGTAGGCGATCAAAAAGGTGGCGCCGCCAGCCTTGGCCCACAGCAAGAAGTTGGGGTTATCGGCAATCACGCTACCCATGCCGGCCACGCCAGCGGTAATCAGCATGGCGTCGCACAGCAGGCATACCAGAATGCAAGTGAGCACGTAATGACGCTTCAAGCCCTGTTTCAGCAAGAAGGCGTTTTGTGTGCCGATGGCAACGATCAAGCTCGCGCCCAAACCCATGCCTTTCAAGAAGATTGTGCTGTCCATATCGATTCCTTTTGAGTGCTGTCCAGATTGCGCACGGCCGCCCGCTCCCGGCCGGCAAGAGCCCGGCAGAGCAATAAGAATGGTGTGTGGACGGTGCGGCGGAGCCTGGCTAGACTAGGCTGAGCTCGGCTGCGCGGCAATGTGGAATGTTTATCCTATGACGCTAGTGTAAAGAAAATGTAAATATAAGTATAATGAATGATTCTAACCATACATAAGAGAAACTTATGCGCGTCGTTGACTATCGAGGCCTGGCTGCACTCGATGCCGTGATCGGCCTGGGCAGCTTTGAAAAGGCGGCACAGGCGTTGACGATTAGCCAGCCGGCCGTGTCGCAGCGCATCCGTACCCTGGAAAACCTGGAAGGCACCTTGCTGATCATCCGTAGCCAGCCACCCACCCCGACCGAGGCCGGCCAGCGCCTGATCGCCCATTACCGGCAAGTCAAGCTGCTCGAGGCGGCGCTCGACGCCCAGCCCGGTCCCACCACGCAACTGCCGGAACTGGCCATCGCCGTCAACGCCGACAGCGCCGCCACCTGGATACCGGAAGCGCTGGGGCCGCTGCTGACGCCGCCGTCCTGCCTGCTCGACATCCGCCTCGACGACCAGGACCATACCTTGAGCCAGCTGCGCGAAGGGCGCGTGTTTGCCTGCGTCACCAGCGCCTCCGACCTGGTGGCGGGCACGACAGCAACACCGCTGGGCGCCATGCGCTATCTCTGCGTGGCTTCGCCTGCATTTGCCGCGCAATGGTTTCCCGATGGTTTTACGGTCGAAGCCGTCAGTCAGGCGCCAGCCATCACCTTCGGCAGCAAGGATGCGCTGCACGAACGCTACCTGGAACACCGGCTGGGCTACACGGGCCGCTATCCCCACCATGTGCTCGGTTCGGCGCGCGACTTCGTGCGCTTCATCGAAGCCGGTTACGCCTATGGCATGGTGCCACTGCTGCAGGCCGAAAACGCGCTGGCCAGCGGACGCTTGATGGACGTGGCGGCGGGCCAGGCGCTGGACGTGCCCCTGACCTGGCATGCCTGGGATATCCAGACGCCGCTCACGCGCACCTTGTCGGACGCCGTCATCGCCACGGCGCGCAAATGGCTGCTGCAAAATGGCTCGACCCTGACGGGTCTGGCGGGTGTGACGGAGACGGATGCGGGGCAAGCCTGAAACAAGTGACTGTGCGCCGATAGCGCGCGCGCAACATACGCCAATTGTCTTACACTAGTGCAACCATCCCACGCCAGAGAACACCATGACGATCGCGCGCACCGCCCTGTTCTCCCTGCTGGCCATGATTCCCCTGGCGGGCGGCCTGATCGCCTGTTCGCCGCTGACGGCAATTAATGCCCTCTCGTCAAGCAGCACCTCGCGCGTCACGCCGGACCTGGCGTACGGACCGCTGCCACGGCAAAAACTCGATGTCTATGCGCCGAAAGTCCATAGCGGGCCGGTACCGGTGGTGGTATTTTTCTATGGCGGCAACTGGGTTTCGGGCGAGCGCAAGGATTACGCCTTCGTCGGCCATGCGCTGGCATCGCGCGGCTATCTTGCCATCATTGCCGACTATCGCTTGTATCCCGAGGTGCACTACCAGGAAATCCTGCAGGATGCGGCCCGCGCCGTGGCCTGGGCTGCCATGGAAGCCGGCCGCTACGGTGGCGACACGACACGGCTATTTGTAATGGGCCATAGCGCGGGCGCCTACAACGCCGCCATGGTGGCGCTCGACCCCAGCCTGCTGGCTCGCCACGGCATGCACCCGCAAGACTTGCGCGGCTGGATAGGCCTGGCTGGCCCTTACGATTTCTTGCCGATCGAAAACCCCACTACCCGCCCGGTGTTCTTTTTCCCCGATACGCCCGCCTCCTCGCAACCGGTCAACCACGTGACTGCCAATGCGCCGCCCGCCCTGCTGATCGCGCCCCTGCCCGGCAATGACAAGCTGGTCGATCCGCAGCGCAATACTGGCGGCCTGGCCGCCGCCCTGCGCGCGCAGCAGCGCCCCGTGACGGAAGAATATCTGGACGGCGTCAGCCATACGACCTTGGTCGCCTCGCTGGCCAGTCCCCTGCGCATGCTGGCGCCTACACTGGACCGCGTCAGCGCCTTCATCGATCAGCTCAGCCGCCTGCCCGCTGCAAAAGAATCGCACGATACACAGGCGCTACAACAGCAAACGCAAAGTCCCGCACAAGCTGCGACAAACACAGCCTTGTAACTAAAAACGCCCATCCGCTAAGGGATGGGCGTCGTATTGCAGGCTACACAACCGTTACGACTCCAGTGTGACTAGCCCATCCGGGTCTCGGTCCCCGGGAGGCTACGCAAGCCGGGCAGCAAGGGTCTTGCTGCTTGAGGATTACTCCTTGCGGCCGGTGCTGCCGCTGGGTTTGGCTTGTGCTGCACTGCCAGCGGTATGTGCGGCGCCAGCGTCAGCGCTGCCGGACTGCTGGCTACCCTGGTGGGTGGCGCTTTGCAGGCTTTCGCCAGCGCGGCTTTGCCCCTGGCCCTGCGCACCGCGCTGGTCACGGCTGCTGCCGTTATGGAAGGCCTGGAACGGTTCAGAGATACGCTGAATCGCGTCTTGCTGTTTGCGCACATTTTTTTCCGTTTCTTCGGAAGCCGTGCGCGCCACTTCTTCGGCCAGTACTTTGGCCGTGCGGCTCGTTTCAGCCACATGCTTCTCTGCTACGCTGGCCAGGTCGACTTGCGCATCGGCCGCCAGGCGCGATGCCTGCTGCTGATAAATACGCAATTGTTCGGCCACCGGCTGGCCGGAAGCGGCGGCCGCCTGGAACAGATCTTCCGCGCGGTCGACCGTAATCAGATGCTGGCCGGCAATCGTGGACTCTTCCAGCAAGCCTTGCGCAAATTGCAGATTCAAGTCGCTAAATTGCTGTACCGAACGGAACAGCGATTTCGAGATACCGTTAAAAAACGACAGTTGCGCTTCCAGATGGCTTTTGGCAGCAGGGCTGACACTACGTGAATATGGATACATAGAATTTCCTCATGAAAGTGCGGTGGAATGAAAGACCTGTGCGGCCAGGCACTGCAGCGATGTGTAAGCAGATATCCAGCAGATATCCATCAAACAGGCTCGGCCGCGCTACGCGAAGAACATATCCGTTTTGGTGGAGAGATGCTTTGCAACGCGAATTTCAAGGCTACGTGAGCACCGGTCAGGAGGGATGATATGGATCAAAGGTGTGACAGGTGGCGGGCAAAATAAGAGGTCCGCCCTGCCGTTAAGCGACTTGCTGCCGCCTGGCGCCATCAGCAAAGTCGAGGCACTTAAACAGGCGTATCAATCAACGCGTGCGTAACCATTGCGCTGCAGCGACGCCGCCAGCCAGCGGTTGCCATACCAGCCGCGCAGCAGGAAATAAGCCAGTTCGGCAAGCAGCACCAGCAGCATCAAGGGGAGGATGCGCAGGTTGACGGCCAGCTGGCTACCAAACCACAGGCAGGCTTCCACCCCCAGCATGGGCAGCAAAAACCACCAGCGGCGCTTGGCGACGGCCCACAGCGGGCCAAGAAAGAAGGCGGGCCAGGAAAAGCCATCATGCACATACGCATAATGACCGGCAGCATCCATCAGCAATGAGGTATTGCGTGTCATCAGATCAGTGGTTTCAGGCTTCGGGGGCATGGATGATCGAAAATCATGATGAATTTCTGCTGGCCATGGAAGAACTGCAGTATGCCGCAAGCTTATAGAAGAGACAAGCAAATGTAGCAGGCCCGGCTTGAAGCCGGGCCTGCCATGCGCTCAAATTAACGCAAGTTGCCGGTGTGGCCCAAAGAATAACGGCCCGGTTGCGGCCAGACGGTCAGGCCGTGCGGCTCCTGCCCTACTTTGACTTGCGACACGGAACCGTTGTTCGTGTCGATGCGGTAAACCACATCGTCGAAACGGCCCGACAGCCACAGATACTTGCCGTCGGCGCTGACGTTGCCCATGTCGGGGCTGCCGCCGCCAGGGATTGGCCATTGCGCGACCACTTTTTCGGTGGCGAAATCGATCACACTGACGCTGCCCTTGCCCTTGCGCTTGCCGTGGATGCGGTGCGTGCCACGGTTGGCCACGTACAGTTTCTTGCCATCGCGGCTAGGGTACAGGCCATGCGTGCCCACGCCCGTCTGGATGAAGCCGATTTCCTTGAGGGTGGCGCCATCGACCACGTGCACGCCATCGGCGTCCATGTCGGCGATAAAGAATTTCTTGCCGTCCGGCGAGATGCGTATGTCTTGCGGCATGCCCTTCTTGACGCTGCAGATTTCATCGGCAGGGCCGCCTACGGGACCGGACTCGGCGAAACGCTTGCTTGGCATCTGCAGTTTCAGATAGCCATCGACCTTGCGGCCCACCATGTCGATCTTGGCGATGGTGCCGTCGAATTCGCAAGTGAAGATGGCGTAGCGGCCATCGTTCGAGAAATCGGCATGGTTGATGCCGCCGCACTGCGGCGTATCGATCGAATATTGCACGGCCATGGTCTTCGGATCCCTGAAGTCCAGGCGGTGGCGCGCTTCGGCCACCACGATGGCCGACTTGCCGTCCGGCGTGTAATACATATTATAAGGATCGTCGACCGGCACTTCCTTGCCCGGCTTGCCCGTCAAGGGATTGATCGGCGTCAAACTACCCTTGTTGGTGCGCTCGGCATTGTTCGCCACCCACAGGGTAGACAAATCCCACGATGGCACGACGTGCTGCGGGCCGCTGCCGACCTTGAACTTGTCGACCACTTTCAGGCTTTCCTGGTCGATCACATACACATCGTTCGAACGCAGATTGGGCACATACACGCGGCGCAGATGGTCTTTGACCACCGGGCTCATATTGCTGCTGCCTATGCTGCCGTAAACGTTTTTAGGGTCGACCAGCGGCGGCATGCCTGGCAGTGGCGAATACGCTGCTGCAGCTGGTGCGGCCGGGGCCGGTGCGCTGGCGCCGATGACCTGGCTGGCAACGCCGAGGCCGAGAGCGGCCGCGGCAATGGCGGATAAGGTGACGATGGTGCGTCGTTGAGGTTTTTTCATGGATTTTCGCATGTTTTCGTTGCAAATACCGGCACGTAGTCAAACGGCCGGCGTGGTATCAGTGTTGGGGCTTTATTAACGTTGTATCAATTTCTTGATGGCCGCTACCGAAGTGTCGACCTGCAGCCTGACGCCGATCTCGCCCAGCTCGGCTGTCGCGCGCGTCGCGTCGCCGCGCACGCCGTCAGCCACGCCAGGCTTGGGTCCGTGGGCCATGGCATCGCTGCGCACCAGCGAGGGATCGGTCGCCAGCATCAGCGCCGCGTCTGCCAGGCCCGCGTGCAAGCCGATCTCGGCATTGCTATAGCCGCGCTTCTGCAATTGCGCAATATACGCCGTTTGCGTGATGTCATAGTAATCGAGCAAGGCGTGCGCACGCGCGTCAAGCGCGGCTGGCTTCGTCACGGTCGATTTGCTCCAGGCGTGATTGAGCTTGTTGGCCACGTTTTGCTCATTCTTTTGATAACCGCCATGGTCGCCCACGAACACGATGTCGCGAAAACCATGCTGGCGCAAGCTGGCCGCCGTACCTTCCAGTAGCGCTTCGAAGGCGGCGGGCGGTATCGAAATCGTGCCCGCGTGGCGCATATGGCCGGCCGGCGGATTGATCGTGCCTTCCGGCACATAGGAAACAACGGGCGCGACAATGGTATTGCCCAGCTTTTGCGCGATCTGGCGCGCCAGCATGCCGGCACGCACATTGTGCTTGCCCAAGGCAATATACGGGCCGCTTTGCTCCACGCCGCCGATGGGCACGATCACCGTGGTGGCGCCGTGATCGATGCGGGAGCGCAATTCGGTACTGGTCAAGTCTTCCAGCATCACGCTATTGCTGGCAGAGGCCGCCATGACGGGGGCGCTGCCGATCAGGCAAGACAAACTCAAAGCCAGCATGGCGCCCACAGCTTTGAACGGGATAAGGGGCGCGGATGGCGCAAGGGTAGCGGGGTGCGCGATGCGCAGGGGCAACTGCAGTGTCATAGGCAAACATCTTTCCGTGATCATCAAGGGTGACGCCATGCCTGGACTAAGCAGGCAAGCTGGCTGCCACGCGGGAATTGTATTCCATCGAGGCAGGATCGGCACGTTAATTTGTCGCGACGTTTAGCAAGGGCTTGACTAGGGGAAACTATCTACAAAACGCTGCCTAAAACAATAGCAGCCATTTGCATTTCACACCATGAACTCTAAGGACATGTGAAAGCCGACGTGAGTTGCTGCAGTAAAGAAATTCACTTGTATCCCATCGATGATTGTTGCGCTAGCAGCATCATTGCCATATGGCCATTCGCGCAGCAATACCTTATCGCAGCCCTTAATATCGAACCAGATTTCGGCAAATAAATACCATTTACCAACAACAACAACAACCATTCACCATGAAGTGATAATGTGTGATTTTTTCCGCTTGACAATTCGTTATGCTCTGGAGCCATTGGAAATCGGAAGCCGACCTCTGCCATACCAACATCTTGGAGCTCACGTATTTGCAATGATGTCCTGCAGCAAGAAGACTAAAAAACATAATAGGAAGCCAACAGGTACATGGGGAAAAAGCGAAATCGATACTGCCAACCAATTCCAAAAATAGAAATACTCCGATTTAATCCTGACAAAACCAAAGTCACTTTTCTTGATAGATAATAAAAGAATGAATTTCAACCACTGGTCAGAACACCCGCGGCTTAAAGGGATGAGCTTCCTTGCCATCAACATTAGCAACCATAATGAAAATACACGTCAGATTAATGCGACGCTTTTCGCTCAACAAAAGACGGGACAGTGGGACATCAAACGTGAAATCCTCCGTGCAGGATTATTGAACAAGTTTGTGGTCCTGTTCTACTCGAATCCAGGCAACGCTTCAACACTATATTTTGGAAAAATCAAAGCTACAGACATTACTGGTGAGACTGACCATACACCTCCACGCGATCGCTACGAACTGGAGGTACAAGCACCATGGCAAAACTTTGGCATGTCTGACGTATCGTTCTCACGATTCTTTGACGGTGTGACCATGAGTTCATCACCAACCACTGTATGGGTTAACGCCCCACGCAAAAATGCGGAAAATACGCACTCAAACAGCTACTGCGAAGCGTGGCTAGGGGATCAATGGCAACAGATATTAGTATCTGAGGCACGCATGCACTATAAACCACTAGTAAGGTGCATTGAGTGTCACGGAGCTGTGGTACTAATGAAGGCAGGACCTGGAGGTATTCCAAGAGCTCACGCTGAACATCGCCCCGGGCACGAGGGTTGTTCTTTAGGGCATTATTATAAAGGTGTAAGCTTTCCGCACCCGTATCCTATTCAAGAACTAACCGATGGAAGTAGAGATCCATTTGCCGACCTAGTGATAAACGAGGATGACGAATCAGCATTTCCAGAAGGGGCGGAAAGCTACCAGCTCCATAAGAAGCGTGAACGTGACCCAAATATTGTTTTGCAAGCGAAAGCAAAACGCTTCAGAGAGTCAAATAAACTGGAATGTGAAGTTTGCCTAACAGATTTCCATTTAGTCTATGGTGCACTAGGCTATGGCTTTATCGAAGCACACCATAAGGTTCCAGTGGCACAACTCGACGGCATAGGCCGTACTAAAATTGATGACCTTGCTATGGTATGTTCAAACTGCCATAGAATGCTACACAGAAGTGGAGGAAGAACTGTTGAAGAGCTTCGTGAGATTGTACAACCAACATACTCCGCAACGAGTGATTGATGAGGAAGTACCAATCCAGGCCCTGAAGAAATGGCAACAGGAGCAGCCGGATCTATTTTTCAAACGGGTTTATGGTCAAACAGAACTGGGGAGCTAGAAACTGCTCCTACATCTAGCGGTGACATACCCAATTGTACGCATCAGGAGGAACACTGGGGCCATACCCATGAAGGCATGGCCCGCTTCCTTGTAGCCACGTTCGGTGCACAGTGTGCACCAAGCAAGTTCAACCCAGCATGCGGCGGGTCGGTGCTGGCAAGCGGCGTGAGCTGGCGACAGGCAAGCCACCGGCAGCCCTCAAGCCGGACTGCTGCGCTTCGCCACGCAGGCGGAACACGGACACCACGTCGACCAGCTCCACCGCGCGGTCTTGCAGCGAGGCAGCAGCGGCCGCCGCTTCTTCCACCAGGGCCGCGTTTTGCTGGGTGACCTGGTCCATCTGCGAAATCGCCTGGTTGACTTGTTCGATGCCGGCGCTTTGTTCGTGGCTGGCGTTGGCGATATCGCCCATGATGTCGGTCACGCGCTTGATGCTGGCGACGATTTCTTCCATCGTTGCACCCGCTTCATCGACCAGCACCGTACCGGCGTTGACCTTGTCGACCGAATCGCCGATCAAGTCCTTGATTTCCTTGGCGGCGGCGGCCGAACGTTGCGCCAGGTTACGTACTTCCGTTGCCACCACCGCAAAACCACGGCCCTGCTCGCCTGCACGGGCCGCTTCCACGGCCGCGTTCAGCGCCAGGATATTGGTCTGGAAGGCGATGCCGTCGATCACGCCGATAATGTCGGCAATCTTCTTGGCCGACTCGTTGATCGACCCCATGGTGCCCACCACTTGCGCCACCACCGCGCCACCCTTGCGGGCCACGTCCGAGGCAGACACGGCCAGGGTATTGGCCTGGCGTGCATTGTCCGTATTCTGGCGCACGGCCGAAGTCAGCTCTTCCAGGCTGGATGCGGTTTCTTCCAGCGACGAGGCCTGCTGCTCGGTACGCACGGACAAGTCCGCATTGCCGGCCGAAATCTGCGCGGCAGCCACGCTGACCGTATCGGCCGAAGCGCGCACGGTGGCGATCACTTCCACGATGCGGTCGAGGAATTTATTGAAGGCGGTCGCCGTGCGGCCCACTTCATCCATATTGGCCACCGGCATGGAAGCCGACAGGTCCAGCGAGACGCTGACTTTTTCCAGCGTATGCTGGATATTGCCCAGGCCGCCGCTGATGGTGCGGTAGATATGCAGGGCCAGCGCGCCGGTCAGCAGCACCGCCACGCCCAGCACGGCCAGCATGGTGTTGAAGGCCGTATCGTAAGCATCCAGGCTTTCCGCCTTCACATCATCGACCAGCTTGTTGTTATACGCCAGGTGGTCGTCCATGCTTTTCTTGGCGGCGGCGGCCGTGATGGCCAGCGGCGTGCCGGCCATCAAGGTGGCGCGCACGCCATCCATGTCGCCCGCGTAGGCGGCGGCAAAGAATGGTTTCAGGGCCTGGCGGTAGGCTTCCATGGCGGCCTGGTCGGCGTCGAGCATCTTGCGGTCGGTTTCGTCATAGATGCGCTCGGCGCGGTACTTGGCGATGATATCGTCGAAGTCCTTGTTGGCGGCAGCCAGGGCCTTGTCGAGCGCCGTCTTGTCGGCCAGGTTGGAAAACACGGACAAACGGTAGCCGGCCAGGCGCGAATCGGCCAGCGAAGCCTTGGCGGCATGCAAGCCCTGGATACTCGGAATGATGCGGTTCTGCACGGTGTCAAAGCGCTCCTGCGAACGCTGCAACTGCCATGCGCCGCCGGCGCCCAGCAATAGCAAGGCCAGCAAGGCGATGGTCAGGGTCAGTATAAGTTGCTTGGTGATATTCATGATGTACTCAGCAAATGAAAAAAGCAGCCCGCAGCGTCATGCCGGGCTGCAGGGCCTGGCAAGGCCAGGTACTACATACGATCGCTGTGCGCGATCAGGCAGCCAAAGGAGCGGCGGCGTCCTCGGCATCGGGGCGGCGCAGCAAGTCGCCGTGTTCGCGGGCAAAGGCGAGACCTGCCTTGTAGCCCACGTCGAACAACAGTTGCATGTTCGAACTGGACCAGTCGAGGGTGTCGGGCCAATGCTCTTCCGGGATGCCACCCATCAAGTCCAGCTTCAGCAAACGGCGCTTGGGCTGGCCCGTGCGGGCATCGGTGTTGTGCTCCAGCTCGAACAAGCGCATCTCGCTCTTGGAAATTTTGACCAGCGGCGTGATGATGGAGCGCACCCAGGCGTCATACAGGTTGCGCGGCTTGCGCAGCAGGCGCTCATCGCCCAGGATGTCGAGGATGACCAGGGTATCGGCGTCGTGATGCTCGCCCTTGCCTTCGATGAAAGGATCGAAATTGAGCGTATCGAGCGCGGCACCTTCGATGTAATCACTGCCATCGATGGTGGTCGGCGCGTACAGGAAGGGGAACGACAGGGCCGCGCGCACGTGCTCGGGGCCGATTTCATGCTTGCCCCAGTTTTGCATGCGATGCTCGCTGAGGTTATAGGCATTGATGTAGAACTGGGGCCGCATGCGCGCCACGCCGGAAAAATCCACGGCTTTTTCCAGGAAGGGCAAATGCGCGCACAAGCCCAGGCTTTTCATCGACAGGTCCGACGGCGACAGCGAGGACATCATCAACTTGCCCCAGTCCGACCACGCGCCAGGCGCGCTCGCAAACGTTTGCTGTATCGCCTGAAAAAAAGGATTGTTGGCCGGTGGCTGGAAAGCGTCGCGGAAGGTGCTCGCCTGCATGCCCGGCTTCTGGAAAATCTTGTAATTGATGGGGATCATCTTGTAGATGCTGTCAGCCACCCCCGTATCGGCCCAGCTTTGCAGGGCCTGGCGTGGCGTGGCGTCATGCGGCGTGGTGTAAAGCAAACCCATCAAAACACCGGCGCCGGACGCCGAAATGACGTCAAAATTGATGCCCTCATCCACAAAAGCGGCCAAGGCGCCAGCGATCAAGGTCGAATTTGGTGCACCGCCACCTAACAGCAAACCTGTCTTGCGTGCCGCTCCTTGGCGTGTTGCCTTGGATGGCTTCATCGTTACTGTTTTCATGCATTCTCCCTGAGTAGTGTAAGCCGGCCAACACCCGTGATTGACGGTTACCATGACGGTTACTACTGCTGTATTTCCACTTTTATACGGCCTTGCGGTGGCGACGCGCGCCGCTATTCCCACAAGAATAATGTTGCTTAAACAGATATGAAATTAACATAAATAAATTCCATATGGCAATTTAATTAATGTATAAGTGATATTCAGAAAAGCCATAAGTCGAGGCCACGCGGCATGGCGTGGTGCGACGCAGCAAAACTAAATCGACTGGGAGTAGGAAAATTCCTCATCATGTAGGAAATTTCCCCAATGCAATGACTAGCCGGAGGCAGCATCCGAGGGAAAACTGGATTTCGCCAGGCTGCGCGGCGGGCCGGAAAAGTGCAAATGCAGCGACAGGAAGTCAACAAACACGCGTAACTTGGGCGAGAGATGGCGGCTCGAAGGCCACAGTATCCAGAACTTGCTGGCGTGCCGCAGATACTCTTTCAACACGGCTTGCAACTCGCCGCGCGCGATTGCCTCTTTCACCAGAAAATCAGGCAAATACGCCAGGCCCACACCCTGCGTGGCGGCGCCGATCAGAGCTTCGATGTTATTGCAGGTAAGTACAGTACGTAAACGCAACTCTCCCTCCTGCCCCGGCGTGCGGAACAGCTCCCATTCCTGCAATTTGCCCGTGCTGGGGAATTTATAGCGCACGCAGCCATGCTGCGCCAGATCATGCGGCACGGCCGGCACGCCATGGCGTGCAAAATACGCCGGCGCGCTGACGATAGAAAAGGCGAACGGCCCCAGTTCGCGCGCCATCAGCCGTGAATCGCTGAGCACGCCGCTGCGCACGGCCACATCAATGCCTTCGGCCACCACGTCGATCAAACGGTCATTAAAGTCCAGGTCCAGCTCGATCTCCGGATAGCGCTGCGTAAACTCGGCCAGCAGCGGCAGGATGAAGCGGTAGCCGATCACGGGCAGGCTGACCCGCAGCTTGCCGCGCGGCGCCTCGGCCAGGTGCGACAGTTCTGCCTCGGCATCACCCAGGTCGGCCAGGATGCGCTGGCAGCGCTCGTAAAACAGCGCGCCCTCATTACTGAGGCTGATGCGCCGCGTGCTGCGGTTAAGCAGGCGCACGCCCAGCTTTTCTTCCAGCCGCGCCACGCTTTTGCCCACCGCCGAGGCCGACACACCGAGCAGCCGGCCAGCGGCCACGAAGCTGGACGTTTCCGCCGCCCGCACGAAGGCGCTAATGCCATTCAGATTATCCATCGACCACCATTCAAGATTATTTGTCCGCTATGACTGGATTTTCAGCCTCTTTTTCTCTGATTCGAGCCATATTATCATGAGATTCCCTAGCACTGGAATCACTCCCATGAACACGAAACGAAGCGAAAACCCCGCTGCACGGCGCGCCCTGGTATTGGCGGCCGTCTGCCTGGCGGCGCTGTGCATGCCGCTCAGCTTTACCGGACCGGCCATCGCCATTTCTGCCATCGCCGCCGAACTGCATGGCAGCCCTTTGGCGCTGGCCTGGATCTCGAATGCCTTCATGCTCAGCTTTGGCGGCTGCCTGATGGTGGCCGGCACCCTGGCCGACCGCTATGGCCGCAAACGCGTATTTATAATGGGCATGAGTTTGTTTGGCGCGGCCTCGCTGGCACTGGCGGCCGCGCCCAGCATCGCGCTGCTCGACGCGCTGCGCGCCGTGCAGGGCCTGGCTTGCGCCATGGCCTTGTCCAGCGGCCTGGCCGCGCTGGCGCAGGAATTTGACGGCGCCAGCCGCGCGCGGGCCTTCAGCCTGATCGGCACGGCGTTTGGCGCCGGCCTGGCCTTCGGCCCCTTCCTGGCCGGCAGCGTGATCGACCATGGCGGCTGGCGCAGCCTGTTTATCATCACGGCCGCCGCCGGCTTGATCGCCCTGCTGATCGCCGCCCGCACCATGCACGAATCGCGCGACCCGCAAGCGGGCAAGGTGGACTGGCCAGGCGCCCTGAGCTTCACCAGCGCCTTGTCGCTATTTACCTATGCCCTGCTGCAAGCGCCGCACAGCGGCTGGAGCAGCCCCGCCAGCCTGGGCCTGCTCGGTGGCGCCGCCCTGTTGTTGATGACCTTTGTCGCCATCGAACGCCGCAGCGCGCGGCCCATGCTGGACCTGTCGCTATTTCGCCTGCCCGCCTTCGCCGGCGTGCAGCTGCTGGCGGCTGCTCCGGCGTTTTCCTTCGTGGTGCTGCTGGTGCTGCTGCCGGCGCGCCTGATCGGCATCGAGGGCTACACCTCGTTCGAAGCAGGCGGCATGATGGTCGCCCTGTCTGCGCCCATGCTGGTGCTGCCGATGCTGGCCAGCCTGGCCGCCCAGCGCATCGGCGCCGCGCACATCTGCTGCGGCGGCTTGCTGCTGACGGCCGCCGGCCTGCTGTGGCTGTCGCAATGTGCGCCTGGCATGCCGGCGGCCACCCTGCTACTGCCATTGCTGCTGATCGGCTGCGGCATCAGCCTGCCCTGGGGCTTGATGGATGGCCTGGCCGTCAGCGTGGTGCCGACCGAGCGCGCAGGCATGGCGGCCGGCATCTTCAACACCACCCGCGTGGCGGGCGAAGGCATCGCGCTGGCCATCGTCAGCGCCCTGCTGGCGGCGCTGACCTTCACTGCGTTGCGCGCTGTGCCCGGCATCGATGCCCAGCAAGTAGCGCTGGCCGCCCCTTTCCTGGCGATTGGCGAACTGCAGCACGCCGGCGAACTGCTGCCGCAACTGGATATGACGGCACTGGCGCAAGCCTATGGCACGGCGTTCCGCCACTTGTTATATGTGCTGGCGGCGATTACCGTCGCCTCGAGCCTGCTGCTGCTGGCTTTCCTGCGCCATCCAGCCAGCGCCCACGGCACTGCCTCATCACTGCCTGTTTGCGACACCGTTTCTTGATACCCTCCTGACCCCTGCCGACACGGCGGCGCTCCGGCGCCGCTGCCCCGCATTCCCGCCTGCGACGCTTTCCAGCAACACGCATCATCTTTCCATAATTAAAACAGTTTACGTATCAAAGCGCTTTGAACTACAATCAAAGCGCTTTGAACAATACCCAAAGCGCATTGGATTTGCGTGGCTGTGCAATTACGTCCGCACCGATGACACACCTATAAAAATACTGGAGATACGATGAAACGACACTTATTGAAAGCCTTGCCTGCCGCACTGGTGATGGCCTTGAGCGCTACGGCCGCTCAGGCCGCACTGCCGATCGACTTCGGCGGCTACCTGCGCTCGGGTTTCGGCACCAGCGGCGAAGGCGGCAAGGAATCCTGTTTCGGCCTGGCTGGCGCCTCGTCCAAATATCGTCTGGGTAATGAGTGCGAAACCTATGGCGAGCTGAAATTTGGCGGCGAAGCATTCAAGGCGGCCAATGGCACGACCTTCCGCATCAACACCCTGGTGGCCTTCGCCGTCAACCAGAACCAGGACTGGGAACAATCGGACCCGTCCTGGCGCGAAATCAATGTGGTGGCCGACAAGATCGGCACGGGCATCCTGGCCGATGCGCGCGCCTGGGTGGGCAAACGCTATTACGACCGCCAGGACGTGCACATCACCGATTACTATTTCTGGAACAATAGCGGCCCGGGCGCCGGCCTGGAAAACATCGACCTCGGCCCCGCCAAACTGGCGTACGCCATCATCCGCACGGCCGACGAGAAAGACAGCAAGCGCATGGCGCTGTCGCATGACTTCCGCTTTTCCGGCATCAAGGTCAACCCGGATGGCGAACTGACCGTGGGTCTGCAGTACAACCAGAAACGCAACGCCGCAGGGGCCGAACCCATCGCCAGCGGCCATTTGCTGACCTTCATGCATACACAGGGCAATTTGCTGGGCGGCTATAACAAGGTCGCGCTGCAGTTCGGCAAGGGCAGCGCCGCCAACACGGGCGGCGCCACCCTGGGCGCGACCAGCAACGACAAGCTCACGCGCCTGACGGAACAACTGATGATGCAGCCGAAAGGCGCCTGGTCGGGCATGGCGACCTTGGTTTATGAAGACAAGCAAACGGCGGGTATCAGCAGCAAATGGACCTCGCTCGGCGCGCGCCCCGTTTACAACTTCACCGACAACTACAGCCTGGCGGTGGAACTGGGCCACGACAGAGTCAAGCCGGAAGACGGCGAAACCCGCCAGCTGACCAAGCTGACGATCGCCCCGCAACTGGCGGCCGGCCCCAGCTTCTGGTCGCGCCCCGTGCTGCGCGCCTTCTACACCTATGCCAAATGGAACAAGGCAGCCCAGGCGGCGGCCGTTGCAGACACGGCGCTGTCATCGACGGGCGTGTTTGGCGGCAAGACCAATGGTAGTTCCATGGGTTTCCAAGTCGAATCCTGGTGGTAAGAGCATCTGAAAAACGCCCATGGCGGCGTTGCAAGAGCTTGCCGTACTAGCGTACTGCCTGCGCCCTTGCGCCTGGCCCTGAACGTTTTATCAGACGCTCTTTGTTGAAAATTCAAACAATGGCCGGCGCCCTTCGGACGCTGACCGATGGCAGTCGCACCGCCACATTTAGGGGCAAATAGTCACCGGACTCACCATCGCGCCGCTGCACGCGATGGCCGGCAGTTACAACGTAGTGCACAGCAATCCTCTTTTAACGCGGGCGCCTTCGGGTGAGCCCGCGTATTTTTTTGGCGCGGCCGCAAGTCGCTCGCTTGCGCACTACGGCCAGGCACGATTATCAGATAAACTAGCCAACATCGCTCCGCGCCGCGCCTGCCTATCGCTGGGCGCCGGCAGCGGCAAGACTCACCCCAGACGCAGCATCCATGAACCTCAAAAATCTCGCCAAAACGCTAGGAATTTCCGAAACCACTGTCAGCCGCGCCTTGAATGGCTATCCGGAAGTGAGCGAACGCACGCGCGAACGGGTAATGGCGGCCGCGCAGGCAGCCGGCTACCGCCCCAATCCCATGGCGCGCAGCCTGGCCGTGGGACGCACGAATATCGTCGGCATCATTTATCCGCTGATGCCGAACGACCTGGCCGACCCCATGTTCATCGAGATCGTGGGCGGCATGTCGGAAGCGCTGGAAGCGCAGCAGATGGACATGATCATCGCGCCCGCCTCGGCCAGCAAGGAATTCCACACCTATGAACGGATGGTCAAGGGGCGCCGCATCGACGCGCTGGTGGTCGGGCGCACCAAGCCCTACGACGAGCGCATCGCCTACCTGGCGCAGCAGGGCCTGCCGTTTGTTGCCCATGGCCGCACCCAGCTGAACCAGCCGCACGCCTGGTTCGACTATGACAACGAGGCTGGCATGCGCCTGGCCGTCGAGCGCCTGCTGTCGCTGGGCCACCAGCGCATCGGCCTGATCAGCGCCACGCCGGACCTGAACTTCGTGCGCCAGCGCGTGGACAGTTTTCGCAGCGCCATGCAGGCCGGCGGCCTGGCCATCGATCCCGACAACCTGGTCGACAATGCCCACGACCGACGTGCCGGCTACCAGGCCATGCAGCGCCTGCTGGCCCGCTCGCCCCGCCCCACCGCCGTCATCGTCGACAATCATATGTCGGGCGTGGGCGCCGTGCGCGCGCTGCTCGACGCCGGCATCGCCATCGGCAGCGAGATGTCGCTGATCGTCTGGGGCGTGATGGAAGATTCACTGGCTGGCCACAACGTCACCACCGTGGTGCAACCCGACCCGCGCGGCGCCGGCGCAAAAATGATACAGATGCTGCTGGCCCTGATGGACGGCACGCCCGCCACCGAGCTGCAGGAATTGTGGCCCTGCGAGCTGCTGCCTGGCGAGTCGGCGGGGCGTGTAGCCAGTAGCTAAATTCTGCACTGGCCTGGTAGCAGAAATCTGGGGGGCTGACCCCAGCCTTTGTCACCCATTCCTCCAATACAAATTCTCGACTTCGATTTGTATATCGCTTTACTTTTCAAAGCGCTTTGAACTATACTCATTTCAAACCCAAAGCGCTTTGAATTCAAAATAAGACGCCAGCCGACCAACCAGCAGCGCTCGCCCTGATAGCCGATGCTACAGGCACTTTTAGAAATCACCCATGCCAACCATCCCAAACAATACCGCCCATTTGCCCACCGACTGGTGGCGCAGCGCCGTCATCTACCAGGTGTATCCACGCAGCTTCCTCGACAGCAATGGCGATGGCGTGGGCGACCTGCCCGGCATTACGTCCAAGCTCGATTACATCGCCGCCCTGGGCGCCGACATCGTCTGGATTTCGCCGTTCTTCACTTCGCCGATGAAGGACTTCGGTTATGACGTGGCCGATTATTGCGACGTCGATCCGCTGTTCGGCACCCTGGCCGACTTCGACCGCCTGGTGGCCCGTGCCCACGCACTGGGCCTGAAAGTGATGATCGACCAGGTGCTGTCGCACTCGGCGGACAACCATCCCTGGTTTGTGGAAAGCCGGACCAGCCGCGACAATCCGAAAGCCGACTGGTATGTCTGGGCCGACCAGAAGCCCGACGGTACGGCGCCGAACAACTGGTTGTCGGTGTTTGGCGGTTCGGCCTGGCAATGGGAACCGCGCCGCGGCCAGTATTATCTGCATGACTTCCTCGCCAGCCAGCCCGACCTGAACTTCCACAACCCGGCCGTGCAGCAGGCGCAACTGGACAATCTGCGTTTCTGGCTGGAACGCGGCGTCGATGGCTTCCGCTTCGACTCCTGCAATTTCCCTTTTCACGACGCCCAGCTGCGCGACAATCCGCCAGCCCCGCTGCGCGACGCGCGCTCGGTGTCGGCCGTCAATCCCTACGGCATGCAAGCCCACGTGTACGACAAGACCCAGCCGGAAAACATCGCCTACCTGCAGCGCGTGCGCGCCGTGCTCGATGAATACCAGGCCATTTCCATCGGTGAAATCGGCGCCGATGACGCGCTGGCCGCCATGGCCGACTACACCTCGGGCGGCGACAAGCTGCACATGGCCTACAGCTTCAACCTGCTGACGGAAGAATTCTCGGCCACCCATATCCGCACCCAAGTCGAGCAGTTCGAAGCCAAAGTGGCTGGCGGCTGGGCCTCCTGGTCGGTCGGCAACCATGACAGCGTGCGCGTGATGACGCGCTGGGGCGGCCAACAAGCCGCGCCCTCGCTGGCCAAGGTAGTGCTGGCGGTGCAGGTCGCACTGAAAGGCACGCCTTGCCTGTACCAGGGCGATGAACTGGCCCTGACGGAAGCGGACCTGCCGTTCGAAGCGCTGCAAGACCCGTACGGCATTCCGTTCTGGCCGCAATTCAAGGGCCGCGACGGCTGCCGCACGCCGATGCCCTGGGTGGCTGGCGCAGCGCACGGCGGTTTCAGCACCGCACAGCCATGGCTGCCGGTGCCACCGGAACACCTGGAACGCGCCGTCGATGTGGAAGAACAGCATGGCGATTCGCCGCTGCGTTTCGCGCAGAACATCCTCGCCTGGCGCCGCACCCAGCCGCAATTGCTGAGCGGCGAGATCAGCTTCTTCGATGCGCCCGAGCCAGTGCTGGCCTTGCGCCGCGATTTGCCGGGCCACCCTACCGTGCTGGCCGCCTTCAATCTGGACACCGAAGCGGTGACGTTTGACTGGCCCGCCGCAGCGCAGGCAGCTGAGCTGACCGGTCACGGCTTACCCGCCAGCAAGCAAGGCGCGCAGATCACCCTGCCCGCCCATGGAGGCTGGTTCGGCACGCTGGCTTAAGAACGCCAATTACAATAATGAGCCCCGCGTTTCAGCGGGGCCGGATTGAAGACGAGGGACACAATGGCAGGACTGAAATTAGTTGGTTTGAAGAAGGCATACGGCGAGGTGCAAACCCTGCACGGCATCGACCTGGAGATCGCCGATGGCGAATTCATGGTCTTCGTGGGCCCCTCCGGTTGCGGCAAATCGACCTTGCTGCGCAGCATATGCGGCCTGGAAGAAATCAGCGGCGGCGACTTGTATATCGGCAAGACGCGCATGAACGAGGTGCCGCCCGCCAAGCGCGGCATCGCCATGGTGTTCCAGAGCTATGCCCTGTACCCACACATGAGCGTGGCGCAAAACATGGCTTTCGGCCTGAAGCTGGCCGGCATGAGCAAAATAGAGATTGCTGACGCGGTACAGCGCGCCGCCCAGATCCTGCGCATCGAACCCTTGCTGGAACGCAAACCCAAGGATTTGTCCGGCGGACAGCGCCAGCGGGTGGCCATCGGCCGCGCCATCGTGCGCAAACCCGAGGTGTTCCTGTTCGATGAACCGCTGTCCAACCTGGATGCGTCCCTGCGCGTGCAGATGCGCATCGAACTGGCCAATCTGCACCGCGAATTGCGCTCCACCATGATTTACGTCACGCATGACCAGGTCGAGGCGATGACACTGGCCGACCGCATCGTCGTGCTCAACGCGGGCCGCATCGAGCAGGTGGGCGCGCCACTGGAACTGTATCACCACCCCGCCAACCTGTTCGTGGCCGGCTTCCTCGGCTCGCCGCGCATGAATTTCCTCAAGGGCAAAATCTACAGCCATGCCGATGGCGTGGCAACGATTGCCACCGCCGCAGGTGGTCTGCTGCAGGCGGTGCTGTCGCAGCCACTGGCCAGCGGCACGGCCGTCACCCTCGGTGCGCGGCCCGAACACGTGCAAGCCTGCGTTCCAGACACGAACGCTGCGGCCGGTGCCACCATCACCGCCTCGGTGCAGGCGGTGGAAAAGCTGGGCGACATCAGTTATCTGTACGTGCAAGTGCCCGCTGGCGATGAGCCGCTGGTGGTGCGCGCCGACGCCGATACGGACTGGCGCATCGGCCAGCAAGTGGCGCTGCAAGTGCCGGCCAGCCGTGTCCATGTGTTCGACGAACACGGCCAGACCTGCACCTGATCTTTACGGGCCAGGCGCTACGGGCGCCGCCTGGCCTCGTTTTAACTATATAGCCCAGACCCACCATTATAAAAATACAACTGGAGATAAGCATGTCCTTACTGCACGCGAAACGCAGCTTCATCAAAACCACCCTGATCGCCGCCGCACTGGCCGGCATCGGCAACCTGGCTGGCGCCAGCCTGGCGCAAGCGGCCGAACCTGGCACCTTGCTGATTTGGATCAATGGCGACAAGGGTTATAAAGGCCTGGCCAAGGTCGGCGAAGAATTTACCAAAAAGACCGGTATCAAGGTCGTGGTCGAACATCCGGAAGATGCACCAAATAAATTCCAGCAAGCAGCCGCTGCCGGCAAGGGTCCGGACATCTGGATCTGGCCGCACGACCGTATCGGCGCCTGGATCGATGCCGGCTTGCTGCAACCGATTACACCGAGCAAGGAAGCGCGCAACGCCATCGTGCCGCTGGCCTGGAACGCCTTTACTGTGAGCGGCAAGACCTGGGGCTACCCGATCTCCATCGAAGCCGTGGCCCTGGTCTACAACAAGGACCTGGTGCCGGTGCCGCCAAAAACCTTTGAAGAAATCGCCGCGCTCGACAAGAAACTCACAGCCCAGGGCAAGAAAGCCATATTGTGGGACTACACCAACACCTATTTCACCTGGCCACTGCTGGGCGCCGGCGGCGGTTTCCCGTTTGAAGTCAAGGGCGACGGCCGCTACGATGGCACGAAAACCGGCGTCAACAATGCAGGCGCTGTTGCCGGCGTGAACGTCCTCATGAACCTGATCAACAGCGGCGCCATGCCCAAGGGCGCAGGCTACGCTGAAATGGAAGCCGGCTTTAACCAGGGCAAGATCGCCATGATGATCAATGGTCCATGGTCGTGGGACAACGCGCGCAAGTCGAAAATCAATTTCGGCGTGGCGACCATTCCTACCGTTGCCGGCAAGGCGGCCACGCCCTTCGTCGGCGTGCTGGGCGCGATGATCTCGAAAGCCAGCCCGAACAAGGACCTGGCGACGGAATTCCTGGAAAACCAGATGCTGCAAGTCAATGGCTTAAAAACCATCAACGCCGATGTTCCGCTGGGCACGCCGGCCAACAAGCAGCTGTTCGCGGAATTGAAGACCAATCCGAACATCCAGGCCACCATGGAAAGCGCGCAAGCGGGCCGCCCGATGCCGAACAACCCGGAAATGGGCCGCTTCTGGTCGTCCATGCAGTCGGCGCTGGAAAACATCACGCAAGGCCGCCAGGCGACCAAGGTCGGCCTGGATGCCGCAGCCAAGCGGATTACCACGGCGAATTAAGCACCAACAAGGGCCAAGCCCTGCGGGAACGGCATGCGCGTCCATGACGCGCGTGCCTCCGGCTCTTTCACCATCTTCACAGGTATCCCATCGTGCGCAAGTTTATCGGCCCTACCATATTGACCATCAGCATGGCGCTGGGTCTGTATCTGCTTTTCATGTTGTACATTTCCGGCCAGACCATGCTGGCCGCCGTCTTCCTCGGCTTGCTGACCCTGACGACCTTTGTCTTCACCTCGCCGCGCGCCTACGCCTACCGCTATCTGTTTCCCGGCATCACGGCGGTCATCGTCTTCGTGCTCTTGCCGATTGTCTATACGGTGTCGATCGGCTTTACCAATTTCAGTTCGCGCAACCTGCTCACCTACGAGCGCGCCACGCAATACCTGCTCGACGAGACGCAGCGCGTGGAAAGCAGCGGCTACGCGCTCACCGTGCATGCCGACAAGAATGAATACCGGCTGCGCCTGGAAAGCCCGGACACGGGCGAAGTGCTGCTGAGCGAGCCGCTGGCTCTGAAACGCGCCGTGCCGCTGACGGTGGACGTGGCGCCGGCCGACCCCGTGCAAACGCCCGTACTGGCCCCGGCCCTGCCCATCAAGGACATCATCGCCCTGCAAAAAGACTTGAAGCTGCTGACCCTGCTTATGCCCAACCGCATCGAGCTGCGCATGGTGGGTTTGCGCGAATTCGGCCCCGTGGCCCACGTCTACAAGCAATTGCCCGACAACACCTTGAAAAAGATCGCCACCGGCGAAATCATCCGGCCCAACCTCAAGACGGGCTTTTATGAAATGCCGGACGGCAGCAAGCTGGAACCGGGCTTCAAGGTCAATGTGGGCTTCGCCAACTTCGCCAAGATTTTCTCCGATGAAGCGTTCCGCGGCCCTTTCCTGCGCATTTTCGTGTGGACCATCGTTTTTGCCGTGATCAGCGTGATCACCACCACCGGCCTGGGCATGGCGCTGGCCGTGCTGCTGAACTGGGATGCGCTGCGCTTCCGCGGCTTTTACCGCACCCTGCTATTCCTGCCGTATGCCGTGCCCGGCTTTATTTCCATCCTGGTCTTCAAGGGCTTGTTCAACAATAACTTTGGCGAAATCAACCTGGTGCTGAACGCCTTGTTCGGCATCAAGCCTGCCTGGTTTTCCGACACCACCCTGGCCAAGGCCATGATTTTGATCGTCAATACCTGGCTCGGCTACCCCTACATGATGGTGGTCTGCATGGGCCTGATCAAGGCGATTCCGTCCGACTTGTACGAAGCTTCGGCCCTGGCCGGCGCCGGACCGCTGACGAATTTCTTCAAGATCACCCTGCCCCTGATCATCAAGCCGCTGACGCCCTTGATGGTGGCCAGCCTGGGCTTTAATTTCAACAACTTCGTGCTGATCAGCTTGCTGACCGGCGGGCGGCCCGACTTCCTCGACACCACCCTGCCGGCCGGCACCACCGACTTGCTGGTGTCCTACACCTACCGCATCGCGTTCGAGGATTCCGGCCAGAACTTTGGCCTGGCTGCCGCCATCTCGACCCTGATCTTCTTCCTCGTGGCCGCGATTTCGCTGGTCAATATGCGCCTGACGCGCATGAACAAAGCATAAAGGACTGGCCATGGCTATCGTTGTTGACCGTTCCAACCGCTGGCGCATCCTGGCGGCCCATGTTTGCGTGATCGCGCTGATCGCGCTGGTGATGTTTCCCTTCCTGATGATCTTGTCGATCTCTCTGCGCCCCGGCAATTTCGCCACCGGCAGCCTGATACCGCCGGAAATCAGTTTCGAGCACTGGCGTCTGGCGCTGGGCATGTCTTACCAGGCGCCCAACGGCAGCCTGGTCGAACCGGATTTCCCGGTGCTGCTGTGGCTGTGGAATTCGATCAAGGTGGCGACCATGAGCGCCTCCATCACCGTGCTGCTGTCGACCACCTGCGCTTATGCGTTTGCCCGCATGCAGTTCCGCTTCAAGTCGCAAACCCTGGGCGCGCTGATGCTGCTGCAGATGTTCCCTGCCGTGCTGGCGCTGGTCGCCATCTACGCCATCTTCGATGTGCTGGGCAGCTATGTGCCATGGCTGGGGATCGATCACCACGGCAGCCTGGTGCTTGCTTACACGGGCGGCATCGCCCTGCATATCTGGACCATCAAGGGCTATTATCAAACCATCCCCATCGAGATCGAGGAAGCAGCCAAGGTCGACGGCGCCACCCAGTGGCAAGCGTTTGTCTACGTGCTGCTGCCGATGACGGTGCCGATCTTGATGGTGGTGTTTTTGCTGTCCTTTATCGGCGCCATCATCGAATACCCTATCGCTTCCGTGCTGCTGCATGAACAGAAGCAGCTGACCCTGGCCGTCGGATCCAAGCTGTTCCTGTACGAGCAAAAATACCTGTGGGGCGACTTTGCGGCAGCGGCCATCCTGTCTGGTTTGCCGATCACGGCGGTATTCCTGCTGGCGCAAAAATGGATGATCTCGGGCTTGACGGCCGGCGGGGTAAAGGGATAAGCAGGCATATACCAGGCATGCACAAGCTTATTACTTAAAATTCTATTAAGCATAACAACTTGGTAATAACCTCATGGCACAATGGCTGCGCACTTCACCCGGAACAGCAACGCAGACCATAGAAAACGGAGACACCATGAGAATTGAAACCCTGGCCGTGCATGCCGGCTACAGCCCTGATCCGACCACCAAGGCGGCCGCCGTCCCCATCTACCAGACGGTGGCCTACGCCTTCGACAATGCCCAGCATGGCGCCGACCTGTTCGACCTGAAAGTGGCTGGCAATATCTACACGCGCATCATGAACCCCACCCAGGATGTGCTGGAAAAGCGCGTGGCGGCGCTCGAAGGCGGCGTGGCCGCGCTGGCCGTCGCCTCGGGCATGGCGGCGATCACCTACGCGATCCAGACCATCGCCGAAGCGGGCGACAATTTCATCTCCGCCAGCCAGCTGTATGGCGGCACCTACAATCTGTTTGCCCACACCTTTCCACAGATCGGCATCGAGGTGCGCTTCGCCGATGCGCGCCAGCCCGAGACCTTCGCCGCCCTGATCGATGCACGCACCAAGGCCATCTTTTGCGAATCAATCGGCAACCCGCTGGGCAATGTGACGGACGTGGCCAAGCTGGCCGAGATCGCGCACGCGCACGGCATCCCGCTGATCGTCGATAACACCGTGCCCAGCCCCTATCTGCTGCGCCCGATCGAACACGGCGCCGACATCGTGGTGCACTCGCTGACCAAATACCTGGGCGGCCATGGCACGACCGTGGGCGGCGCCATCGTCGACAGCGGCAAATTTCCGTGGGCCGAGCACAAGGAGCGCTTCAAGCGCTTGAACGAGCCGGATGTGTCATATCACGGCGTGGTCTACACGGAAGCGTTTGGCCCGGCCGCCTTCATCGGCCGCGCGCGTGTGGTTCCGCTGCGCAATATGGGTGCGGCTATTTCGCCGCTGTCCGCCTTCCAGCTGCTGCAAGGGATAGAAACCCTGGCGCTGCGCATGGACCGCATCTGCGACAACACCCTGGCCCTGGCCAAACACCTGAAAAACCATCCGAAAGTCGCCTGGGTCAACTACGCGGGCCTGGAAGACCACCCGGACCACGCGCTGGTGAAAAAATACCTGAACGGGCGCGCTTCGGGCATCCTCTCGTTCGGCCTGAAGCTGCAAAGTGATGAAGACCCGCGCGCCGCAGGCGCCCGCGTGCTCGACGCCCTGCAACTGTTCACGCGCCTGGTCAATATCGGCGACGCCAAATCGCTGGCCACCCACCCGGCGTCCACCACGCACCGCCAGTTGAATGCCGAAGAACTGGCCAAGGCCGGCGTCTCCGAAGACATGCTGCGCCTGTCCGTCGGCATCGAGCATATCGATGATTTGCGCGAGGATCTGGAGCAGGCGCTCAACGCTGCTTAATTTTTAGCGTTGCAACACCTGACAAAACCGTAGCGAGCGGAAGGAAGAGGTGGCTAAGAAGCGCAACCGTACGCAGGTACGGTGAGCATCGCAGGCCGCCTATACCGACGCGCAGTAGGTTTGGTCAGGTGTTCTTAAGGCCGTAGCGCGATGCTGGCTTGCCGCTACGTCCGCCGGCAAACAAGGCCAGGCGGGCGGTATCAAACTGTTCCCACAGGGTCTTGTCTTCCACCGAAGGCAAGGTCACCAGTTCGCCCTGGTCCAGGCCCGCCAAAGCCGCATCGACGCAGTCTTGCGCGCTCATCACGGTAGCCTGGTCCAGCTGCGCCAGCGGCACGCCACTCAAGTCCCACAATTCCGTCGCCGTCGAAGCGGGCAGCACCAGTTGCACGGTGATGCCCGTGTCCGCCAATTCCTGCTGCAGGCCGCGCGTGAAATTCATCACATAGCCCTTGGTGGCGCTGTAGACCGTACTGATCGGCAAGATGTGCAAGGACAGCACGGAAGCGATATTGATGATGGCGCCATGGTTACGCTGCTTGAATTGCGGCAGCACGGCGTACGTCAGTTCCGTCAGCGCGGTGACATTCACCTTGTCCATGGCGTCGACCTTGTCCTTGGTCGTGTCCAGCACGGGCGCCAGGGTCGAGACGCCCGCGTTATTGACCAGCATGGTGATCGAAGGATTGGTTTCCAGCTCGGTGGCCACGCGCGACACATCTTCAGGCACGGACAGGTCGGCGGCAATCGCGCGCACGGCCACGCCGTATTTTTCTGCCAGCGACTTGGCCAGCACGCCCAGGCGCTCGACGCGGCGCGCCACCAGGATCAAGTCATGGCCACGGCTGGCCAGGCGGTCTGCATAGACGGCGCCCAGGCCCGACGAAGCGCCCGTGACGACAGCGGTACCCAGTGTATTGACTGAACTCATGATAATTCCTTTAAAAATGTCGATAAAGTTAAGCATGATGAACATCATGCTTTAATGCGATAAACATGACAGTCATCATGCTTAATGTCGCAAGCATGACGCACATAATGTATGATGTCAACAAAAATCACGTCATTACCGGGAGGACGATATGCGATATCCAGCAGCCGAGACGGCAGAAAAACACCAGCGCATCCTGACACAGGCGGCGCGGCTGTTCCGCGAAAAAGGCTTTGACGGCGTTACCGTCGGCGAAATCATGAAGGCGACGGGCTTGACGCACGGCCCCTTCTACAACCACTTCGCCTCGAAAGAAGCGCTGATGGCGGAAAGCACCCTGCACGGCTCGGCCCATTCGCGCGAGGGTCTCGCTGCCGCCACGGCCAGCCCGGAAGCGATGCGCGACTATGTGCGCGATTACGTCAGCATCGAGCACCGCGATGGCCCTGGCGAGGGCTGCGTACTGGCCGCGCTGGCTGGCGAAGCGCGCAAGCAGCCCACCGTGCGCCCCGCCTTCACCTTCCACCTGAAAAACGTGATCGGCAAGTTCACGGCACATTTCCCGTGGAAGAAAAAAAGCCATCCCCGGCAAGACGCCATCGTCATGATGTCGGCCATGGTGGGCGCCGTGGCACTGGCGCGCGCGGTGGATGACGCGGCGTTTTCGGAAGAGATACTGGCGGCCGTCAGAAGCGCGTTTACCGACGAACCGTCATGAGCAATTGCGCCACCCGCCCTACCCTGTCCTCTACCGTGCCTTTGACTTCAACATAAGCGATGCCGCGCCGTTCCAGCTCGGCCTGATACCAGCCATGCTGGCGCAGGCGGAAGCCGTCGTCGCGGCGCGTGCCATCCTGGATGAAGGGAAAATCGGGGGCGCACAGCAGCACCAGATCGTAAGCATGGCTGGCCGCGTCAGCCAGGCCGGCCAGTTCGGCCTCCGCCTTGCCAAACATCTCGATGCAATAAAAATACGTGGTCAGCGGCGAGGTGTCGCAAAACAGCCAGCGCCGCGCCTCGCGGGCCGCCACCGCTTCGCGCCGCAGCTGTTCCCGGCCTATCTTCAGCAAGTCGTCGTAACTCAATTCCCCATCCTGGCTTTCCCACAGTTCGCGGCCATATTCGGCCACCCAGCGGGTGTCGAAATATTGGGCCAATGCCGCAGCCAGGGTGGTCTTGCCGCTCGATTCGCCACCCAGCACACATACCCTCTGCACGAAACTGGCGTACACGTTCGGCGCCAGGAAAGCGCTGTGGGCATACGGGTCTTGCCGCACCTGCGTGCCCGACACGGGCACCAGCTTTCTTGCCTGGTCCACGCTCACATGGGCCACTTCGCCATGCGCATAATGCTCGCCCAGCACGCGGGCAAAACCGGGGCCGTACTCTTCGCTGGTGAAGACCGCATCGACCGGCGTGCCCAGCACCGTCCAGCATAGCCAGCCCATGAAGTGACGGTGCACATCGCCGTCTTCATCGTTGTGGGGCAGCCGGCGAGGCGCCACACCGCGCGCGGCGCACAGCCGGGCCAGCCGCGCGTCATCGAGCACGAGTATCGTCGCTTGCGGGAATTGCGCTTGCAGCCAGCCGTTCCTGCGCGCCGGTTCATAACCGGGGAATTCCGGCTTGGTGTAACTGACCACCAGCAGCGATGCACACGCTGCTTGCGCGCGTTCTATCAACAGTTCGTGCCCCCTGTGCAGCGGGCAGAATTTGCCGACGACCAGGCCGCGTTTATATTGAGTTGGTCCTGCCCTGCTCATGCGTAAGCGTCCTGCAAATCCGAGCTGTATTGAATGATCTTGTCTTCCGCCAGCAAAGCTTCAACGGTGATGGGACCGAAAAAAGGCGCGAGCAAACCACGCGCCTGATCGGACTGCGGCATGGCGCCCGGCGACAGCCGCAGCTCGACGGCGCCATCGGCATATTGATGTACTCCAAACAGGGCGATGGCCAGCGGTTTCAAGGCGTGTGTGATATCGATGTTATTGATCCACTCGCCGGTACTGGTCCGGTAGCGCAGCGGGCTGCGCCCGGCCAGGCCTACCAGCACGGGGCCATGCGGACCATGGACCAGCGAGGCGTAATCGCCGGTGCGGTAGCGTAGCAGCGGCAGGCAAAAATTGAAGCCACCCGTGACCGTGATTTCACCACGCTCCCCATCGGGCACGGAGCGGCCATCGGCATCGAGGATTTCCACGTACAGCCGGTGCTGCAGCAGCACATAGCCGCCCGCCTGTTCATCGTAGACAGCCACCGGCCCCACTTCATTGAGCGAGTAAATATCGAGCACGGGGCAGCCAAACCGTTCTTCCAGGCGCGTGCGCATGCCGGGCAAGAGCATCATCGACACGGACAGCAGCGCGGCCGGCTTGTGCGCCATCGGCAGGGTCAACAGCTCGGCAAACGAAATCGGGTCGCCGGCGAGCAGCTCCGGCGCCATCGCGTCCAGATAGCGCGCACGGTCGTCGGGGTGGCGCCAATCGTCCACGTGCAGATTGATCTTCGCCAGGCCCGATTCATTCATGGTGGGCGTGACGGAGACATAGGTAAAACAGCGGCGCTGATGGCCCAGCAGCATCACGCCCACCTGCCCCGCGCCATGGCGCAGGGTCACGCCGAAGCGCTGCAATGCCCGCTTGTGGTAAGCCAGGTAGCGCCCCGCCACCAGCGGGTGCGAGGCGATCAGCAGCGGATGGCCGGTGGTGCCGGTGGTCTGGAAATTGATCATGCGCGCCAGGTCCACATTGTCCGGCACGAAGGCGGCGATATCGTGCGCCAGCTCGGCGCGGCTGATCGGCGCCACATCGGCCAGGCGCCCGGGTGGCGAGCCGCAAGCCTGGTAGTGCGGCACCGTGGCATAGGTATGGGCGATAAAAGCCGGCAGCCACGCTGGCGGCGCATCGCTGCTCCAGCCTATCGACGCCTCCATCACTTCGCGCTCGTACTCGCGCAGCGCCGCCACTTCCTCGGCCAGCAGCTTGTTGCCGCTGCGGTTGCGGTACACGGGCGCCGATGGATGGCCGCGCAGCCGCGCCAGCATCTGCACACCCGCCTGCGTCAGGGTCGGGCAATAATCGCGGTCAAATTCCCATGCCCCGCCCGGCAAATTCCAGTCCAGGCTCATTCGCGCGACCATTTGTCGGCCGATTCCTCGGCCGCCTTCTTCGCCAACGCTTCGCGTATCTCGCGTGCGCGCTGCTCGGCCAGCCGGCTCGCTTCGAGCAGGCGGCGCCGCTCGCTGCCGCTGATGGCGGACAATCTGTCCGTCGCCTGGGCCAGGCTTTCATCGCGCGGCCGAAAACCCAGGCGCGCCAGCACGATGCGGGCCAATTCTTCGCGCCGCTCCGGGTCTTGCGTGTACTGGTGGGCCGGCGTGGCCGCCGCCAGCTCGCGCACCGCCTCGCCCAGCACCTGCAGCAAGGCAGGCTGCTCCAACTGCTGCGTGACAAACCAGTCGTCGGCCAGCAGCCAGCACACGATCATGGCCAGCGCCAGCCGGTTGCGGTCCGCCTTCACTTGCGCACCCACGAAGCCCTGCAAGGAAGCGGCAGGCGCACGGGCGCCATGCAATAGCAGAATGTCGTTGACCAGCGCCGCCACGGACACCGCCTGCGCGTTGACCACGCCGGCGATGCGCGGTTCGGCCAGGAATTCGACGGGGGTGTCGGCCAGGCGGTGGGTGAGTATTTCAAGTAATGGGCCAGGATTTTGCATTGTTTTTTTCAATTCAAGCCCAAGTGCACATGCTGGGGTCGGACCCTAAGGGTCCGACCCCAGATTCTGCCCTTGGGTTGCTACACATAGTGCCGCCGGCTAAACACCCGCGCAAATTCCAGCAAATCTTCAAAGCGCTCGACGGCGTGGATGTCCCAGCCCTGTTCGCGGCGCGCGCGTTGCAAGTCGTCGTAGATTTTCTGCATCCATTTATTCGTGCTGCCACCGTCCCAGTCACGTGCCAGGTTCAGGGCCATGGTGCCGCCCGCCCCGCCCTTTTCCAGGGCCTTCGCCGCGATGTCCCAGCCGCTGTTGCCCAGTTCATCGTGGTCGAACATGGTGGTGATGCCGTCGTCGGAAATCATCAAAATGTGGGCTGGCCGCTCGCGGCGGGCTGCATAGGTCTGGCGCAGGCAGTGGATGGGGAAACAGGTGGCACCACCGAAAAAGCCCGTCAGCACGCCCAGTATCGCATCTTCATCGCGCACGAAACCCGGCGTCTGGATCACTTCGCGCTTGCCGCTCCACAAAGTCACTTGCACGCTGGCGCCAGCGCGCAGCGCAGACAAGGCAATCACGGCGCCAGCCAGGGTCAAAAACGAGGTGTGCTGCTGCGGGTTGGGCATGGAGCCGGAACTGTCCACGTACATATCCAGGTCGATGGGCACCCTGTCGATGGCGCGCGCCGCTTCGCGCCCGTAGACGCGGCGCACGGTCGTCACGCCAGGTACGGGGCGCGGCGACAGCATCAGCGATTGCAGCCAGTCGATTTCCTCGAGAGGGTCGCCGACCTCCCACGCTTCCAGCCCTTCCATCTGCGGCTCCGGCGATTCGGGCGCGGGGCGCGTGGGAAAGGCTACCAGATGCGGCAAGGCCCGCTCGCGGTAGTAGCGGATGGCGATTTCATGGTCGCTCAGATGCACGCCCGAAGCCTTCAGGATCTCGCCCAGCTCGAACGGTTCGCGCAGCTGGCCACCGCCTGTCCTGGCCGGTGCGTCAAGGGCAGGCTCTTGACCATCGAGGCCTGAAATGCGCCGGTCGTGCACGGGATGGATGGCGCCGTTCTCTTCATCGTCTTCGATCTGCTGCGCGCCATAGGTCTGGCAGCCGCGGGCCGCGTCGCGCGTGTCATGCAGGTAGCGGCCAGGGTGCAAGGCATCCGCATTATCAATCCCATCGTCCACCAGATACGGCAGCAGCAGGGTGGCGAAGCGGCCCGCCGCCAGCATCCAGTCATTCGCGTACACGCGTATCAGGCGCGCGCCCAGCCAGGCGTCGGTTTCCAGGCGCTCGTCCATGCTGGCGCCACCCAGCTCGCCCTTTTCCAGCTGCCACAGCTGTTCATAGATGCGCATGTAGAGGGTCCATACGCCGCGGGTCTTCTCGGCCTCGTCCTTGTTTTGCGCCAGCTTGCGGTAAATATCGGCCATGCGCAATTTCGCCTGGCGCTGCAGCCTGTCATTGATAAACAAATCCGTGTACAGATTGGCCACCATGGGCGCATGGTGCTCCAGGGTCGGCAAGGCGCGGCGCATGCGGGCCAGCAGGCGGAACTGGTCGCTGGCACTGCCCGGCGCCAGGATATGGTGGCCGATTTCATGAGCGAGAATTTCCACGGCATAGGCGTCCAACCCCAGCTTGCTCACCAGCGGCAAGTCCACCACCACGCTCTGGTCCAGCAAACGTATCATGGCAAGGCTGCCGGACAAGCCCTGCTTGCTCGCCTCGACATGGCTGGCGCACAGGCTGGGATCGCGCAAGCGCGTAAACTTGCTCCACACGGCCAGCGCTTGCGGCCAGGCGGCGCGCCAGTTATCGATCAAGACGGTGTCGGCCAGCGTCTTCATGCCAGCGGCAGCAAACGGATTGCATGCGTGTACGGTGATGTGATGGCCACGGTATGTTCATTGGCGGCCAGCGCGATGTCAGCGGCTGGCAAGTCGAGCTCCATGCTGCGCGCACCGATATGCAAGGTCGCGCCATCGAGGCGCACCGGCGCTGGCAGCTGCGTCGATGCCTGCGCATATTCCTCTGCGGTGGCGCCATGCAGCACGGCGCCGCAGGCGTCGGCCACCAGCAGATAATGACGCTCGCCGCTCAACACGATAAAGCCATCGTGCGCGCCCCGCACCTGCGGCGGCGTGGCAAAGTCGCCGCCCAGGCCCGTAAAGGCACCGAACTCCCTGCCCTGCGCGTTGCCGCGCCATGGATTTTCCAGCAACTGCGTCCGCAGCTGCGGCCAGTGCGCGCATGGTTCACCTAAGGCGGCCAGCGCCAGATGCGGCGGCAAGCTATCGGCTGCCGTGATGGCGCCCAGGCGAAAATGCGCGATACCGGCGCGCCACGCCAGGACCTGGCCTACGGCGCGCAGCTCGGCCACGTTGCTAATCTGCGGCGCGATGGCAGCCATCTCCCGGCGCCACTGGGCGGGCCTGGCTCCGGCCACGCCGCCGAGGTGGATGGCGGCGTTACTGAGCATGCCCAGCACGGGCACCGGTGCGCTTGCCAGCAGCGGCGCAAACAAGGGTGCCAGCTCACGCCAGACGGTATTCAGGAAAGGATTTTTTGCCGCCGGGCCGGCCAGGCCATGCGCCACCAGTTCCAAGGCCATGTCGTAGGCGGCCAGGGTAAAACCGCCGGTCCGCTCGGGCGCCGCCGCTGCCACGGCCACGACTAATGGGTCGAGGCCATCGTGCAGAAAGGCGCTGAACTGCTGCATGTCGAGCGCAGGAAAACGCCGGCGCGCGTCCAGCGCACGCAGGTTGAACTGCGCGCGGCCACTGGCCAGGATGGAGGCGAAGACGGACGATATCATCGGGCTTGTTTCATCGTGCTTACTGAGAGCGCAGCCAGCTGCGGTAATTGGTATAGCGCTGGTGCAGATACTTCAGTTTCAACAGGTCGTCGTACAGGGGGCCGTACAGCTTGCGGCCCCTGGTGCGCTCGCCGATCAGCTTTTCGATGCGGTTCAAGCGGGCCAGGGTTTCGCGCTCGCCGAGCCCATCGAGGCCCAGTTCGAATTCGGCCGACAAGGCGCCAACCGGATCGTCGCGGTCCAGGTCCAGGCGGTTGAATTCATCGTTCGACAGGTCGAACAAGCGGCGCAGCCAGCCCAGCCTGTCGCTGCGGTAGGCGGCATTTTCAGGCAGCGCAAAAAATGGCGCGTCCGGGTCTGGCTGCAGCTTGTTGTGCAACACAAAAGGCAGCACCTGGCGCAAGTCTTCCAGTTCCACCTCGCCATTGCCCCGGAAATAAGCCATGGCCTTGGCGTAGATCAAGAGCGCCATCAGGGTACGCACAGAAATGCCGTTGAGGGTCTGGCAGCCCAGGTCCTTCAGGCGGTCGCGCCCATTGTCGGCCGCCTGCGCGGCGCTACGGTCGGCGCCAGACAAACGGGCCGTATCCTTGGTCATGTATTCAAACTGGCCGCCCGCCGTCTCGAACAGTTCGAACTGGCTGGCGAAAAACTCCAGCCGGCGGCGCACGGCGTCGGGCACGGCTACCTGGCGGATCGCCTCGCCTATCTGATCCACCTCGGTTTCCGTGAAGATGATCTCGGGCGGCACCAGTTCTTCGGGGCGCAGGTTTTCTTCCACCCTCAGCAGCAGCTCGTTCAGGAAGCGCGGATTGAAGGCCAGCGCTTGCACCGTGACGTCAACCCGGTCGCGCAGCGCTTCGATCACTTGATAGGTGCCGCCGCCCTGGTCGTCATTGGCCGTCAGATACCAGGCCGCTTCCGGGCATTCGTATATGTGATTGAGCACTTCCGCATAATTGTCGCCCATCACGGTGAGCAGCGCGCTTTGCGTGCGCGTAGGGATGCGGTTGTATTCATCGACGATCTTGACGCGCATGCCCAGCCACGCACGCCAGGCGATGCGGATATCGTCCATGCTTTGCGCGTTGACCAGGTCCGCCGGCAGCGGATTGCCCAGCAAATCGGCCACCGTCATTTGCGGATGGCCATGCTGCATGGCGCGTTTCACTTCTTTCACGCTGGACCCGGCCAGCACGCCCATCAAGAGGGCGCTGGCCGTCTTGCCACGTCCCGGCCCGCCGACAAACAGGCATTTGCGGCGGGTGGCAAACGTCAGCAAGGGCAGCAGGATAAAACTGGAATAGCTTTGCGCCGATGGTAAATTCAGGGTGCGCCGGCTGTCGCCCACCGAATAGGTTTGCGATGGCCCATCGTTGTACTCGATGTCGTAATGGGGACTGATGATGGCGTGGTTGACGATCCAGAAATAGGCCTGGCGCAGCTTTTCATCGAAAGGCCGTGCCGTACTCTCGCCGTCCCCGCTCAGGGCCACCGGTCCCTGGTACAGGTCCGCCACGTCGAACTGCCGCGCAAGGGGCGCGGCCTTGGGTTTGGTGGGGGCCTGGGACAGGCGCTGGAACAGATTAAAGGGAGGCATGGTTTGTTTTCAGAAAAGCGTAACATCCAACCCCAAACCAGGGACCGGGGTCGGACCCTGAGGGTGTATGGCCGGGACACATAGGTAACACTTGTCGGGAGACATGGGTAACACCTTTTATGATGATTGCACCGCCACAAACTGGAGCGTGCAA
>NZ_JACHCI010000015.1:0-154158 GCF_014200675.1 Janthinobacterium saanense
CCGCCCCCGTTGGTATCGGCAGCGTTATGCTGCACTAGGTTGGACCATTGGCAGGCAGGACGGTTCGGCAAAGATGAAGATCAGCGCTAATCAACCTCGATTTTGTGCCTCCCAAGCTGACGGTGGTACTGGACAAGGCGACCAGCACGCGCGCGCTGGTCGAAGGCAGCGGGACTTTTGTGATTCAAGTGCCGACGGCGGCGCAGCTGCACCTGACGCACGCCGTGGGCACACGCAGCCTGGCCGATGAGCCGGACAAGCTGGCCCGCGCCGGCGTGGAGTTGTTCGCCCGCGAAGGCCACGATCTGCCCTTCGTGGCCGGCTGCTCCGCGTGGCTGGCTTGCCGGCTGATCCCCGAACCGCACAATCAAAATACCTATGATTTATTCATCGGCGAAGTCGTGGCCGCCTGGGCCGACACGCGCGTGTTCAGCGATGGCCACTGGCATTTTGAAAACGCCGATCCCTCGCTGCGCAGCCTGCATTACATCGCTGGCGGCCAGTTTTACGCGATCGGCGAGTCCTTGACGGTTTAATCGAAGGGAATCACGCGGTCGCCGGGACCGGGCACGCAGCCATCGGCGACCGGCGACCAGCCCTTGTGTACCACCACCTGCTTGCCATCGTGGCAGATTTCCACGCGTTCGCTGGCTGGCAGGCGTGCGTGGACCAAGCTTTCCAGGCTGGCAGGCAAGCTCACTTGCATGCGCAGGGTAGCTACGTCGACTTTCGGATGGTCGTCCAAATGTATCAGCGGCACGAACAGGGCGCCGAACATCAGCCAGCGTGAACTGATCGGCACCGGCTCGGGCGCATACGCCGCCGTGCGCAGCCAGTCCTGCGCCCGCGCGCGCAAATCGTCGCCATCGGTCAGCTCGCCCCAGGCGGCGGCCAGCAATTCGGCCACCCACTGGTTGCAGTTCTGGTATTCCAGGCTGAAAGGATAGGCGTTGGCGCTGTAGCGGCCCGCCAGCAAATGCTGCACGCGGGCCGGGTCCAGCAGCGCCTGGCGCAGCGGCGCCAGGGTGTCGGCCGGCAGGCGCACCAGCGAGACATAAGCGAGCGATGGATTGTCCGTGCCCATGGCAAAACCGGCCGTGCCCTGGTCGAAGATGCGCGGCCGGCCTTCGTCGCAGGCGTAATAGAGCTGGCGCGCAGACCAGGCGCCGTCGTCATGGCGCCAGGCCAGGGCTGCGTGCGAATAGCGGATGCCGAAGCGCGACAGGTCCAGGCCGGAGCGGCTGACCAGGGCCACGCTGCCTTCGGTGGCCGCCAGTTCCTGGCGCACCACGGCGGCAAAACGCAATAAAAGGTCTTGTTCGGTGGCGCTGAGCTCCTGCGAGCGGTCGCAGAAACGCGATGATGCCGATGCGCTGCCGGCGCAAACGGCCAGTAGCAGTCCTAGCAGGTGACGCAGCTTCACATGCTGACCGGACGCGCTGCCAGTTCGCCGTACCAGTCGTCGGCCAGCACCAGGAAGAAGGCCACGCGGTTATCGTTGCGGGCAAATTCGATGCCGTAGTCGCGGTTTTGCGCATGCACGGCGTCGCCTTGCGCCAGTTGCTGCTTGTCGAAGGTGGTTTTGGGCAGGTCCAGCGTGAGCGGTGTTGCTTCCGTTTCGGCTTGCAGGGTCAAACGGGTCATGCCCTCGCGGCCAGGCACGGCGGCGATATCGATGATGCGGTAGGGGCCATTGGCCACGCGCCGGTCATGGCGCGAGCTGTTGCTCGAACCGTTCAGTGAATCGGAGATGCTGCCGCTCGAGGCGGAGCCTGCGCTGGAAGCCGATGAAACGATGCTGTCGGCGTGCGCGAGATGAGTCATGGTCAGCGCTGCGGCCAGGCCGAGCACGCGTAAAGTAGTCTTCAAGGCGGTGTCCTTACTCTATTCCAGTGTGTCCCTATAGACGAAAGGCCGGATGCAGTGCTGCATGCCGGCGTCAGGATCATAGCAGATCACCCCGGCAGATCATCCAAGTAATACTGTGATCAGCGCCTGCGCCTCGGCGGACGGCGTGCTGCGCAGCGCTTGCAGCACGGGGTCGGTGTCCAGATAGGTTTGCAGCTCTGCGCTGACGGTGCGCGGCGCCTGCGGCAATGGCGAGGCCGCGCCCACCACCAGCTTGGCCAGCAGCAGCGTATCGCGCAAGCCTGCTGGCGGCAGCATGATGGTGGTGCCGGGCAGGGTCACGATGGCGTCGGCCAGTCTTGGCGGCACGCCCAGTTGCCGCATCAGCGCGCGCGTGATCACTTCCAGCGCTGCCGCCATGTGGCCATCGAGCTGCTGGTACAAGCCCGGCATCCTGTCGGCTTCGGCCAGCAGGTACAAGCCGCCCACTTCATGCACGATGGCCGCAAACATGGCGGTATCGGCATCGGTCTTCGTGATGGCGCGGGCGATGTCGTGCGACATGGCCGTCACATGCACGGTGTGCGTCCATAACTGGGCGGCCATGGTGCGCAGATGGTCGTCGGCGATGCCGGTATGGATTTGCCGGATGACGGCCGCCGTCGCCAGCGATTGCAGGTTGCGCTGTCCCAGGCGCTCGATGGCGGCGCGCACGCTGCTCACGGGCTGTATGCGGCCATGCGTAAAGATCACCGAATTGGCCAGGGCCACGGCGCGCGCCGACAGGGCCGGTTCGGATAGCAGCAGGCGGTGGATGTCGGCGACGTGAAAATCGGCATCGCCCAGCGCCTGTTGCAGGCGCAGCGCGGCATTCACGCTGGTGGGGAAGGTCAGTTCGTCGTCCCGGGCGCGGGACAGCAGCAGGGACAGGCTATTGAGGGTGTCGACATGCATGGGTGGTTGGCGAAGTCATCAATAAGTTATCAACCAAGGCATTATTCATCATTTCTCCTGCGGGACCCGGTTCATTAGGACGTGATGTGGCGATTCTTGCTGCATCCGGCCGCACTTTGCGCCATTATGGAAGACAAACAAACCTGACAAGGACAGTCACGATGAACGCCATGGCCAGTATGTCCACCAATCGCTGGCAAGACGCCAGCGCCGGCCTGTCGATTGCCGGCTTGCTGCTGCCCGAAGCGGTGGCCTATGCCAGCATCGCCAATCTGTCGCCGCAAGCGGGCATCCTGGCGCTGTTCGTCGGCCTGCTATGTTATGGCTTGCTGGGCACCAGCCGCTTTGCCATCGTCTCGGCCACCTCGTCTTCGGCCGCCGTGCTGGCCGCCGCCATGGCTTCCTTATCGGGTGGCACGGCGGGCCACAAGCTGATGCTGATGGCGGGGCTGGTGATGCTGACAGGCGCTTTTTTTCTGCTGGCGTGGCTGGCCAGGCTGGGCAGCATCACGGAATTCATCGCCAAGCCTGTGCTGCGCGGCTTTTCCTTTGGCTTGGCCATCGTCATCATCGTCAAGCAATTGCCCAGCGTGCTGGGCGTGCAGCCGGGCCATAGCGACCTGCTGCATCTGCTGCCCGATTTGCTGGGCAGTGCAGGGCAATGGAACTGGAGTGGTGCGGCCACCTGTGCGCTGGCGCTGCTGTTGCTGTTCGTGCTCAGGCGCTGGCAGCGCTGGCCCGCCGGCCTGATTGTCATCGCGCTGGGCATCGCGGCCGGGCGCTGGCTGGACTTGCCCAGCCACGGCGTGGCCCTGGTGGGGAGCATCGATTTGACGCTGGCCATGCCGGTGTTTCCGCAACTGACGCAGGCCGAATGGACGCGGCTGGCCGAGCTGGCCTTTGCGCTGGCGCTGATTTTGTATGCGGAATCGTATGGCTCCATCCGCAATTTCGCCCTGAAACATGGCGATACGGTGGCCGCCGAGCGCGACTTGCTGGCGCTGGGGCTGGCCAATGTGCTGGCCGGCTTGCTGCAAGCCATGCCGGTGGGCGCCGGTTATTCCGCCACTTCGGCCAACGACGCCGCTGGCGCCACGTCGCGCCTGGCCGGGCTGGTGGCGGCGGTCGTGGTCGGCCTGATCGTGCTGACCATGCTGCCTTTGGTGGCGCTGGTGCCGGTGCCGGTATTGGCTGCCGTGGTGATCCACGCCGTCAGCCATACCTTGAATCCCGCGGCGTTGAAGCCGTATTTCAGCTGGCGCCGCGACCGGCTGCTGGTGCTGGTGGCGATTGCCGGCGTGCTGCTGTTTGGCGTGCTCGATGGCTTGCTGGTGGCGATTGCCATCAGCCTGGCGCTGATGCTGCGCCGGCTGTCGCAACCGGGCTTGTCGGTGCTGGGCCGGCTGGGCGACAGCCACGATTACGTGAAGCTGGCGCAGCACCCGGCGGCCAGGGCCCAGCCTGGCATGCTGATCTTGCGGGTCGATGAGCCGCTATTCTTTGTCAATGCCGAGCGCAGCCTGCACCTGGCGCGTGGCATGCTCGACGATAGCCATGCCGGCAAGGTCATCCTGAGCCTGGAAGAGTCGCCCGACCTCGATGGCAGCAGCGTCGAAGCGTTGCGCGACTTTGCCCTGTTTGTCCATCAACGGGGCTTGCGGCTGGCGCTGGCGCGGCTGAAGGAACCCGTGTTCGAGCTGCTGCAGGGCGCCATGCAGGATCTGCTGGCCGAGAATCCCCAGGCGCTGGTCTTGAGCGAACTGAGCGTGGCCGAAGCGGTGCGCCTGCTTGATTCCTTTGATTCCACACTGCATGAAACTTGAGCAGGCTTGTGCTACGCTGGCAGCCACTTGAAGCGGATAAGGAGCTGGCATGACACGCGCAAAACCCCAGTTGGTGAAGGCAAGGCTGAACAAGCTGCTGCCGACCCAGATTACCGTCGGCATGGCCGAAGTCGCGCTCAAGCGTGAGCGCTGGGCCAGCCTGGGCAAGAAGGCGCGCGCGACGGCGCTGTCCGATCACTGGTTTCCCAGCATTATCGGCCCGGAAGGCCAGCATTACATCGTCGACCACCACCATTTCGGCCTGGCGCTGCACCAGGAAGGCGTGAAAACGGTCAGCCTGATGATCTTGAAAGACCTGTCCTGGCTGGAACCGCTGCATTTCTGGCATGTGATGGACCACCACCAGTGGGTGCACCCCTATGACGGAGAAGGCTTGCGCCGCGATTTTTCAGCGCTGCCCAAGCATTTGACCGGCTTGCAGGACGACCCCTACCGCAGCCTGGCCGGCGAATTGCGCAGCGCCGGCGGTTATGCCAAGGACGTGACGCCATTCAGCGAATTCCTGTGGGCCGATTTCTTCCGCAGCCGCATCGCGCCGGCCAGCCTGCAGAAAAATTTCAGCAAGGCGCTAGCGCAGGCGATGAAACTGGCAAGCAGCCAGCAGGCGCGCTATCTGCCCGGCTGGACCGGGGTGGTGCCGCCGGGCTGAGCTGGCCCTCGGCTATAATCGCGGCACCCTGGCAAGCTTGCCAACGGCGTCACGGGACCGACCATGCATAAACTGATTTCTGAATTACACCGTTTGTATCTGTTCGATGAACAGCGCTATCTGGAAGCCGATGGCAGCGAACATGCTTTGATTCCGGCCGTGCTGGCGCGCCATCTGTCGGGCGAACACACGGTGGCTGTCAAGCTGGTCAGCGACAGCGGCCTGGCGCGCGCGCTGGTGATGGAGTTCGGCGGCAAGGGCGGCGGCGAAGCACATTGGGCTGCGCTGTGCACGATCGCCAATGCGCTGCAGCATGAGCTGGACTTGCCGGCGCCGGCCGTCAGCATCTCGGGCACGGCGTTTCAATTATGGCTGTCGCTGGCCACGCCCGTGCCGTTGGCCCAGGCGCAGCAATTCGTGCAGTTGCTGCGTTCGACTTTTTTGCCGGTCTCGACCGATATTCTCGCCGTGCCGCCATCTGCCTATCTGGAACAGGCGCAGCTGCCGCCGTGCCTGCAGCCCTCGGGCAAATGGGCCGCCTTTATCCACCCCGGCATGGGCGCCGCGTTTGCCGACGAACCGGGTCTGGACATGCCGCCCACGCCCGCCGCGCAACTGGGTTTCCTGGACGGCGTACGCAGCATTGCACCGGCGCAGTTTGCCCAGGCGCTGGCCAAATTGCAGCAGCATGCGGGACTGGCGGCCGAACCCGTGGCCGCCGCCATTGCTCCCGCTCCCGCATCCACCGGTCCCGCCTCCGCGCCAGGCTTGCTGCTGCAGGACGCCACCCTGGAAGATATCGTGCGCTGGCTGCATGCGCGCAATATTGAACCGACTTTCCGGCACAGGCTGCCTTAGCCAGGCACCGTGGCGCTTGCGTGCACATGTGCCGGCGCTGTACTAGAGCCGGTTCATGGTCCACATCACGCTGGCGATTTTCCATTGTTCATCGCCGACCTTCATCATTTGCCAGGTTTCAATCCCGTAGTTCTCCGTTTTTCCTTCCCGGACGAATTCATAGTCGAACATCACCCATGCCACGTTGCCGTCCTGGGTGATCTTCACGTTGTAGAATTTTTCCTCGGTCGCTACCTTGGACGTGCCGATCACGCGCGCGAAATCGCCGTATCCACCCGCGCGCAGGCCGTCGAACGTGACGTCATGCTTGTCGCGCACGTAGGCAATATCGTCGGGGCTCATGGGGGAATCGAACAGGATGTTCGAATTGAGTACCAGTGTCGATAGCAGCTTGCGGTCCTTGGTCTTGATCGCGGTCTGGAAGTCTTCAATCACCTTGTTGATCGCCCGCGTATCCTGCGGCGTCGAGACATGCTTGCCGATATAGGCCGGGATGCTATCGGCTGCGCCTGCGGTAACGTTGCACAGTAATAGCGATGTGGCGAGAAACGCCGAAGTCATGAAACGCATGGGTAACCTTTAAGAAGATGTAAAAATACCATCTTAATGCTGATTGCTGAAATGCAAGAGGAATTGAGTCTATGAGCCTTTATCCGTGCATATCTGAACGCACCCCTGACGATAATGGTTCTGCAGCCACTATTGGCATGTGCACCGCACGATGATCAGTGTCGTCATGCGAGAATATGCTCCTGGTACTTTAGTTTGGCACCGAATGCGCATAACTAATGATGCGTGACACGCGCCATTGCTGGCCATCCTGCTGCCAGATATGCACGAATTTGGCTACTGTCGTCAGTTTTTCCGGCTTGCCTGGCCATCGGATGAAAGCCAGGCTGGCATGCATATCAGGCAACTATTTCTTTGACCAGGGTCTCTATCAGCTGCTGCGCCGGCATTTCCCGCGCCAGCGGCGCGCCCTGGCCCGCCCATTGTGCGGCAAATTCGCTGTTGCCCAGTTTGGTCGCTGCCGCGTTCAATTGCTTGGCCGCATCGTAGGCGACCGGATAGGCGGCTGGCGGCGGGCTGCCCGCTGCTTCGCCATATGCAATAAACCGATTCACCATGCCGCGCGCCAGCCGGCCCGAGAAAGTGCTGGTCAGGCGCGTCGCCGCCGCCCGTGCGCTTTGCAGATTGCTGCGGTAGCTGGCATTGGCCGCCGATTCGGGGCACAGGATGAACGCCGTACCCAGCTGGGCAGCCACGGCGCCCGCATCCAGCGCGGCGCGGATAGCCTGCCCATCCATGATGCCGCCGGCGGCGATGATGGGCAATTTGCTGCGGCTGCTAAGTAGCCGCAGCAGTACCAGGGTGCTGTGCCGCTCATCGGTCGCCTCTGGATCGAAACAGCCGCGATGGCCGCCTGCTTCAACCCCTTGCGCCACGATGGCGTCGACCCCGGCTTGTTCGATCAGCGCCGCTTCCTGCAGATTGGTGGCCGTCGCCATGGTGTAGATGCCGGCCTGGCGCAGGGCGGCGATGTGTTCGTTTGGTGGCAAGCCGAAATGGAAGCTGACGACGGCGGGGCGCTGTTCCAGCAGCAGCGCCAACATTTCTTCATCGCCGAGGAAGGTTGGATAGATTTCATTGAGGGTAGAGGGCAGGGCTGAGTTCACCTCGGCAAACAAGGGCGCCAGATGGGCCAGCCAGGCCGCTTCGCGCTGGGTATCGCGTTGCGCCGGCGCATGGCAAAACACATTCACGTTGAAAGGTTTATTCGTCAGCGCGCGCGTCTCTTCCACCATCTGGTGTGCCTGCGCTACGGTGCTGGCGCCTATGCCCAGGGAACCCAGGCCGCCCGCGTTTGACACGGCGGCGGCCAGCTGCGGCGTGGAAATGCCAGCCATCGGAGCCTGGATAATCGGCAACTGGATGGCGAGCCGGTCAAGAAAGTGCTGAGAGGTGTTCATGATATTTCCTTGTTGAGAATGATGGCTGGAAATTATTCGCAATATGCGAATATAATAGCATAATCGTTTTCAAATGGAGAATTGCATGGACCTGGAATCCTTGAAGATATTTTGCTCGGTCGCCAGTGAGCTCAGCATCACCCAGGCGGCCACCAGGCTGGGCCGCGCGGCGTCCAGCGTGACCACGCGCATCCAGCAACTGGAAGCCGATATCGGCGCCGAGCTCTTCGTCAGGACCAACAAGCGCATGGCCCTGTCGGCGGCCGGCGAGCGCTTTCTCGATTATGCCAAGCGGCTGCTGGCGCTGGAAGAAGAGGCGCGGCATGTGGTCACGGGCGGGCGCGAGGGTGGAACCTTGCGCGTCGGCAGCATGGAAAGCACGGCCGCCAGCCGCTTGCCAGCCTTGCTGGCGGCTTTCCACGCCCGCCATCCGGCCACGCGGCTGGAATTGAGCACGGCGCCCTCGCGTCCCTTGTTGGAACAAGTGCGCACGGGCCTGCTCGATTGCGCTTTTTTAGCGTTGCCGCCATCGTTAGACAGCGCCGCCGCCTTGGAAGAGCTGGGTTTGACCAGCAAGACTGTGTGGCACGAAGAGCTACGCTTGCTGCTGCCCGCCAGCGAAGCCGATGCCAGCAGCGCCGCGCAGGTGCGCACGCGCTCGCTGGCTGCCTTTCCGCAAGGTTGTACGTATCGCAGCATCGCGGAAACCCAACTGGGCATTGCCGGCACTACCGATTGGCAAGTGCATGAGATGAGCTCGTATCACATCATGATCGCCTGCGTGGCCGCTGGCGCTTGCGTCACGGTGCTGCCAGAGAGCGTGCTCAAGCTGTCCAGCGCGCCGGCATCGCTGAAGAGCTTGCCGGCAGGGCAGGCCGATACCTTGCTGGTCTGGCGGACCGGATTCGCTATTCCCGCTTTTCAGCACTTGCTGCAGGAAATCAATCAGGTGGCGCTGTGAGCGCGCTGGCCGGGCACAGGCCGGCACGCTGGGCCAGCTTGCGTTCAGCCATCGAAGCGGCCATGATATTGGCGATCGGCATGGGCTTTGGCCGCTTCGCCTACACGGCGATCTATCCGCATATGGTCGATGAAGGTCTGCTGAGCCTGCATGACGGCAGCCTGGCCGCCTCGGCCAACTATGCCGGTTATTTGCTGGGCGCCATCTTGTCCATGCGTGCGCATGCCCGCAGCGCGCACAAGCTATGTGTCTGGTCGGTCGTCGGGACGGTCGCCTGCCTGGGTTTGCTGGCCTTGCCGATGCCGGTCTGGGCCATCGTGACGGTGCGTGGCCTGGCGGGTCTCTTCAGCGCCTTGTCCATGGTGTCCGCCTCCTTGTGGCTGCTGGAACACCGCAAGCATGGCAGCGGCGCGCCGCTGCTGTTTGCGGGCGTGGGCATCGGCATCGCCCTGTCGGCCGAATTGCTGGTGCTGGCCACCCACCTGGGTCTGCATAGCGCCGGCATGTGGCTGATGCTGTGCGCCGTCACCTTGGTGCTGGGTTTGCTGGCTGCACCCGGCATCGTGGCCAGCGGCGAGGGCACGCTCGATGCGCTGCTCAAGCCCGTGTCCATCAGCCAGGCACCGGTAGCCGCGTGGCCGCTGGTCTTGATCTATGGCTTGGCCGGTCTCGGCTACATCGTCACCGCGACGTATTTGCCGGTGCTGGTCAAGCTGGCCTTGCCCGATCTGAACTCCGCCCACGTGTGGGCCGTGTTTGGCCTGAGCGCTGCCCCATCCTGTTTCCTCTGGTACCGCGCCCATGAGCGCTACGGCACGCGCAAGGTGCTGCGGCTCAACCTCTTATTGCAAGCCATCGGCGTGGCGCTACCGGCGCTGGCCCCGTCCGCCACTAGTTATATCCTCAGCGCCTTATTGGTTGGCGGCACTTTTATGGGCACGGCGACCATCGCCATGCCCGCCGCACAGCGGCTTGCACGCGCTGCTGCAAGCAAGGTGGGCGGCAAACTGGTGGCCATCATGACCCTGGTGTATGGCGTCGGCCAGGTCAGCGGTCCCGTGCTGGCCGAAACGCTGTACGCGCAGCATCACAATTTCAGTAGTTCTTTGTTGGCGGCCGCTGGCGCGTTATTGCTGGCGATGGTGATCAGCCTGCGTCTTTGATACAGGATTGCAAAGGTCGCATGCTGCTTTTCCAGGCGGCTGCCCTCACCCCAAGGACTTGATATAGCGCGGGTCAACCTGCGCGCAATAGCGGGCGCAGGCCTGGCGGGCCGCGTTCGCCGCCGCGTGCACCAGCATTTCGGCATTCGAGTGCCAGCACATCGAGACGATGATCGATGGCGGTTCGGGCTGCACCGGCAGCTTGACGAACTCGCCGCTATCGAGCTGGCTGGCCACGAACAGGCTGGGTATCGCCGCCACGCCATAACCATCTTTGACCAGCTGCACGATCGCCGCCACCGAAGGCGAGCAGGTGATGCGCGTCTGTTCCAGCGGCACCATGGCCAGATTGGCCATCTTGCCGAGAATTTCTTCCACCGCGCGCTGCGGCGCCGTGCCGCGCCCGAAGGTCAGGATGGGCAGCTGCAGCAGGCGCTGATGCAAGCCTTCCTTGCGCGGATCGACCAGGCCGTTGCGCGCGATCCAGTGCAGCGGGTAGGCGGCCAGCGCCTGCGACACGATTTCCTTGCTTTCCACGCCCTCGACCTGTATCACCAGGTCCAGTTCGCTCGCCCGCAAGCGGCGCTCCAGCAGATTGCTCATGTCCACCGTGAGATCGACTTCCATCTCCGGATACAACACATTCAATTCGCGGATGTACTGCGCCAGCCAGCTGTGCACCACCGATTCGATCACGCCCAGCCGCAGGCGGCCACGCACCGCACTATCTTTGTGCGCCGCCGCCTGCAGCCGGCGCGTGGCGTCGACCACGGCTTTCGCATGGCCCAGCAGGTACTCGGCGTTGGCCGTCAGGCGGAATTCCTTGCTTTGCCGGTCGATCAATTCCGTCTGCAATTCCTCTTCCAAGGTCTTGATACGCAAGGAAATTGCGGCTGGCGTGGCGTGCAGCGCGCGGGCGGTGGCACGAAAGCTGCGTAGCTGGGCGAGGACGACAAAGGTTTCAAGGAATCGGGTATTCATGCAACAAGAATACCTTAACCCTTCGCACCAGGATAGCGCAGACCGATAAGAAAAACTAAACGGCAACGACAAAAATAACTAGATAGTCGCTAGGGTTATTCAAGTTTATTCTTAACTCATACATTTTTTTCATGATGAATTCCACAGCGAATGAGACAGCCATGACACCAAGTGAACTTCGGCAACAAGTACGCACTGGCGCTTTTCGGCTACCGACCGCCGGTTACTGCGGCCCGTATGCCCAGGCCAACCTGGTGATACTGCCCCAGGCAAACGCCCATGATTTTTTGCTGTTTTGCCAGCGTAACCAGCGCGCCTGCCCGCTGCTGGCGGTGGGTCAGCCGGGGCAATGGCAGCTCGACAGCCTGGGCGACGGCCTCGATATCCGCAGTGACGTGCCTGGCTACAACATTTATCGTCATGGTGAACTGGCGGAGCAAAGCCATGCGCTGCATGCGCTGTGGCGCGACGATTTTGTCGTATTCGCAATCGGCTGTTCCTTCTCGTTCGAACAGATGCTGATGGATGCCGGCATCCGCTTGCGTCACGTCGAGCAGCAGCGCAACGTGGCCATGTACCGCAGCAATATCAGCAACCACAGGGCCGGCCCGTTTGGCGGTGAAATGGTGGTGTCGATGCGCCCCATGACGGCGGCCGACGCCATCCGCGCCGTGCAGATCACCAGCCGCTACCCGGCCATCCATGGCGCGCCCGTGCATCTGGGCGATCCGCGCCTGATCGGCATCGACAATATTTTGCAGCCCGATTATGGCGACGCCGTCGAGATCATGGCCGATGAAATTCCCGTGTTCTGGGCTTGCGGCGTGACACCGCAGGAAGCCATACGCCATGCCCGTTTGCCTTTGGTGATCACCCACCAGCCGGGCTACATGCTGGTCACCGACATACTCAACTCATCCCTGGCAGCTTTTTAATTTCAAAAAAAGCGCAACGCTGAATACACAACAACACGGCGGCTACGCCTGCAAAAAAACGGAGAGCACGATGAACACGCAAGTACTCAGCAAGAAAGACGGCGACGGTCACTTTTCCTGGTATCACGCGCTGACCGGCAAGGAGCGCCGCACCTTCTGGAGCTGCAAGGCCGGTTATGGGCTCGACGCGATGGACACGCAATTTCTCAGCTTTGTCATCCCGACCCTGATCGCCACCTGGGGACTGTCGAAAAGCGACGCGGGCCTGATTGGCACCGTCACCTTGCTCACGTCCGCAATCGGCGGCTGGCTGGCCGGCATCCTGTCGGACCGCATCGGCAGGGTCAAGGCACTGCAGATCACCATACTCTGGTTTGCTTTTTTTACGGTGCTGTGCGGCCTGGCGCAAAACTACACGCAGCTGCTGTGGGCGCGCGGCCTGATGGGTTTTGGCATGGGCGGCGAGTGGACTGCCGGCGCGATTTTGATGGGCGAAGTGATACGCGCCAAAGACCGTGGCAAGGCGGTCGGCATGGTGCAGTCCGGGTGGGCGCTGGGCTGGGGCGTGTCGGCAATGCTGTATGCGCTGATGTTTTCCCTGCTGCCGCCTGAATGGGCGTGGCGCGCGCTGTTTTTGCTGGGGGTGTTGCCGGCGCTGTTCGTGATCTTCATCCGCCGCTTTGTCGACGAACCGGAAGTGTTCCTGGCCCAGCAAGCAGTGCCGAATAAAGACCAGGCTTCATTCTGGCAGATATTCTCGCCCAAAATGATCAGCGTGACCCTGCGCGCCGTGCTGCTGACCACTGGCGCCCAGGGCGGCTACTACGCGATTACCACCTGGCTGCCGACCTATCTGAAAACCGAACGCCATTTGACGGTGCTGGGCACCGGCGGCTACCTGGCGATGGTGATCGCAGGCTCCTATGTGGGCTACATCATCAGCGCCTTTTTGACCGACTACCTGGGCCGCAAGAAGAACTTCATCCTGTTTGGCTTTGGCTCCATGTGCGTGGCGCTGATCTATACCCGCGTGCCAGTGACCGACGGCGTGATGCTGTTCCTCGGCTTTCCGCTCGGCTTCTTCGTCTCCGGTGTCTTCAGCGGCATGGGCGCCTTCTTGACCGAGCTGTTTCCGACCGCGATCCGTGGCTCTGGCCAGGGCTTCAGCTACAACATGGGCCGCGCCGTCGGCGCACTATTTCCGCTGCTGATCGGCATGAGCAGCCAGACCATGGCGCTGGGCGCATCGATAGGCGTGTTCGCCGGCGTTGCCTACGGCGTGATGATACTGGCCGCACTGACCTTGCCGGAAACGGCCGGCAAACAACTTGAATCCTGATCCTGTCATTGAAAGCATTATCATGAAAAACGACATTCCCGTTCAACAACTGCGCTGGCAATTCTGGGTCGACCGTGGCGGCACCTTTACCGACATCGTGGCGCGCCGCCCCGATGGCAAGCTGGTGACGCACAAGCTGTTGTCCGAATGCCCCGAGCGCTATGACGACGCCGTCACCCAGGGCATGCGCGAGATGCTGGGGCTGAAAGCCGGCGAAGCGCTGCCGTTTGATCAGATCGAAGTGATCAAGATGGGCACCACGGTGGCCACCAACGCGCTGCTGGAGCGCAAGGGCGCGCGCACCGCGCTGGCCATCACGCGCGGTTTTGCCGACCAGCTGCGCATAGGCTACCAGGACCGGCCCGACATCTTCGCCATGCAGATCGTTTTGCCCGACTTGATCTACGAAGAAGTGATCGAAGTCGATGAACGCATGGGCGCGCATGGTCAAGTGCTGCAGGCGCTGGACGAAGCGCTGCTGCGCCGCCAGTTCGAGTCCTTGCGGCAGAAGGGTTTTGACGCGATTGCCATCGTGCTGATGCATGCCTACCGCTATCCGCTGCACGAACAGCGCGTGCAGGCGCTGGCGCTGGCCGCCGGTTTCACGCAGATTTCAGTGAGCCACCAGGTCAGCCCGCTGATGAAGATCGTCGGCCGTGGCGACACCACGGTGGTCGATGCTTACTTGTCGCCGGTGCTGCGCGATTATGTGTCCCGCGTGTCGGTCGATACGGGCGACGTGCGCCTGATGTTCATGCAATCGAATGGCGGCTTGACGGACGCCGGCCGCTTCCAGGGCAAGGATGCGATCCTGTCCGGCCCGGCCGGCGGCATCGTCGGCGCCGTCAAGAGCTGCGAGGCGATAGGCTTGCAGCAGGTGATCGGCTTCGACATGGGCGGCACCTCGACCGATGTCGCCCACTACGACGGCGCCTATGAACGCGTATTTGAAACCGTGGTGGCCGGCGTGCGGGTGCGCGCGCCCATGATGCATATCCATACGGTGGCGGCGGGCGGCGGCTCGATCTGCAGTTTTGAATATGGGCGCTTCAAGGTCGGCCCCGAATCGGCGGGCGCCAATCCTGGCCCTGCCAGCTATCGCAAGGGCGGCCCGCTGACCGTCACCGACTGCAACGTGATGCTGGGCCGTATCCAGCCCGAACACTTCCCGCATGTCTTCGGCCCGAACGGCGACCAGCCGCTGGACCGCGAAGTAGTGGTGCAGCAGTTCACCCAACTGGCACAGAAGATCGAGGCTGAAACCGGCACGCGTCTGTCGCCGTCGGCGGTGGCCGATGGTTTCCTCGCTGTCGCAGTGGACAATATGGCGCAGGCCATCAAGTCGATCTCGGTGGAGCGCGGTTATGACGTCAGCCGCTATGCCATGTGCTGCTTTGGCGGCGCTGGCGGCCAGCATGCCTGCCGCGTGGCCGATGTGCTGGGCATGAGCAAGATCGCCATCCACCCTTACGCCGGCGTGCTGTCCGCCTTCGGCATGGGTCTGGCGGACATTCGCGCCATGCGCGAAGGCGCGGTGGAACAGCTGCTGAACGCCGCCGCGCTGGATGCGCTGCAGCCGCAACTGGCGGCGCTGGAACAGCAGGCGGTAGCCGAATTGCTGGTCCAGCAGGTGGTCCGTGATGATATCCGCGTCGAACTGTGTGCGCGCCTGAAATACCAGGACAGCGATTCCGCCTTCGTGGTGGCGCTGGATGGCGAAGCGGCCATGGCTGACGCTTTTGCTTTGCTTTACCGCAGCCGCTTCGGCTTCGTGATGGAAGGCCAGCCGCTGGTGATTGAATCGATATCGGCGGAAGCCATAGGCGCTGGCGACGGCGCCGATTTCGAGATCTCCGTGCCGGATGGCGGCGCGCAGGTGGTCAATGCCCGCGTCGACAGCTATGTCGATGGCCAGACCGTGCCGATTGCGCTGCACGTGCGCTCTGAATTGCCGGTGGGCGCCTGCGTGCCCGGTCCGGCGTTGATACGCGAGGCGATAGCCACCACCGTGGTCGATGCCGGCTGGAGCGCGTCCGTGCTGCCGGACCATACCTTGCTGCTCGAGCGCGTGGTGGCGGCCGGCAGCGTGCACAAGACGACGACCGAAGTGCATCCGATACACCTGGAAATTTTTAACAATCTGTTCATGGCGATTGCGCGGCAGATGGGCACCACCCTGGAAAACACCGCTTATTCGGTGAATATGAAAGAGCGGCTGGATTTTTCCTGCGCGGTGTTCGACCGCGAAGGCAACCTGATTGCCAACGCGCCGCATATCCCCGTGCATCTGGGCTCGATGAGCGACAGCGTGCAGTGCGTGATACGCCAGCACGCAGCGACCATGGCGCGCGGCGACGCCTATGTGTTGAACGTGCCCTACAACGGCGGCACCCATTTGCCCGACATTACCGTGGTGTGCCCCGTGTATGGCAGTGCGGACCGGCCTTTGTTCTACGTGGCGGCGCGCGGCCACCATGGCGACGTGGGCGGCATCACGCCAGGCTCCATGCCGCCGAACAGCACCAGCATCCTGGAAGAGGGCGTCTTGCTCGATAACGTCAAGCTGGTCGACCGTGGTGTGTTCCTGGAAGCGCAGATGCGCACCCTGTTTGCCGCCGGCCCCTGGCCCAGCCGCAATATCGACCAGAACATCGCCGACCTGATCGCCCAGCTGGGCGCTTGCGAGACGGGCGCCAACGAATTGCTGAAAGCGGCCGCCACTTACGGCGAACAGGTGGTGCTGGCCTATATGCAGCACGTGCAGGACAACGCCGAACAGGCGGTGCGCAAGGCGATCCGCAAGCTGCAAGACGCCAGCTTCGCCTACGAAATGGACGATGGCGCCATGCTGCGGGTGCAACTGACCATCGACCGCGAAAACGGTGGCGCGGTGGTGGACTTCAGCGGCACCAGCGAGCAGCGGCCGACCAACTTCAATGCGCCGCTGTCGGTCTGCAAGGCGGCGGTGCTGTATGTGTTCCGCACCCTGATCGACAGCGACATTCCCATGAACGAGGGTGTGCTCAAGCCGCTCACCCTGATCGTGCCCGAAGGCTCGATGCTCAATCCCCGCTATCCGGCGGCGGTGGTGGCCGGTAACGTCGAAGTGTCGCAGTACGTCACCGATGCGCTGTATGGTGCGCTGGGCGTGATGGCCGCCTCGCAGGGCACCATGAACAACTTCACGTTTGGGAACGATGAACACCAGTACTACGAAACCATCGCCGGCGGTTCGGGGGCCGGCCCCGGCTTTGACGGTACGGCGGCCGTGCAGACGCATATGACCAACTCGCGCATGACCGACCCGGAAGTGCTGGAATGGCGCTTTCCGGTACTGGTGGAAACGCATGCGATTCGTCGCGGCAGCGGTGGCAGTGGCGCGCACAGCGGCGGCGACGGGGCGCTGCGCCGCATCCGCTTCCTCAAAGCGATGACGGCCAACATCCTGGCCGGCCACCGCCGCATCGCGCCGTTTGGCTTGCAAGGTGCGCAGCCGGGTGCGCTGGGCCGCAACTGGGTCGAGCGCAGCGACGGCACGCTGGAGACCTTTGGCGCCACCCACACGGCCGACATGCAGGCCGGCGACGTGTTTGCGATTGAAACGCCGGGAGGTGGAGGTTTCGGCGCCTGATGCACCCGATGTAGCAAGGGTGCGATGGCAGGGCTCCTGTCGCATCCCTCATTTCGAGCCTGTTCAACTGGGGATAACATAATGAAAAAAACAATGCTGGCGCTCGCTTTGAGCGCTTTGGCAGGGACGGCTGCTGCACAATCGAACGTCACGCTGTACGGCATCTTCGATATGGCGCTGGTGCGCGAGAGCGGTGGCCTTGCCACCACCAACAAGCTGACCAGCGGCGTGGAATCCGGTTCGCGCCTGGGTTTCAAGGGCAGCGAAGACCTGGGCGGCGGCACGTCAGCCATCTTCCTGCTGGAAAACGGCTTCCAGGGCGACACTGGCACGACCGGGCAGGGCGGCCTGCTGTTCGGCCGCCAGGCTTATGTGGGCTTGCAAAGCGATAGCGGCAGCGTGCTGCTGGGACGCCAGTACACGCCGCAATATCTGGCGGTGGCGGCAATCGACCCTTTCGGTTCCGGCACGGCAGGTGATAGCAAGAATCTGATGGCGACCACGGGCAACAGCGCCAGCCGCATGGACAATACGGTCAAGTATATCTCGCCGGTAGTCAATGGTTTCAGCGGAGAAGTCGTCTACGGCGCCGGTGAAGTGGCGGGCGACAACAGCGCCGGCCGCCAGCTGGGCGGCATGCTGAGCTATGCGGTAGGCAAGCTGACGGTGCGGCTGGCCAGCCATTATCGCAACAACGACACCGCCACCGTGAAGACCAGCAGCGCGCGCAATTCGGTGCTGACGGCGCTCTATGATTTCGGTACGTTCAAGGCGCATTTCGCGTATGGCGTCGACAAGGGCGTCAACAGCGCCTTGCCGCGCAACCTGGCCAATCCGTTTGGCTACGCGGTGGCGCCCACGCCATCGACCGACAGCAATGTGGTGCTGCTGGGCCTGACGGTGCCGCAGGGCCCCGGCGTCTGGCTGGCTTCTTATATCCGCAAGAACGACAAGACCAGCTTTAACCAGGACGCCCAGCAGTTCGCGGCCGGCTACCGCTACTACCTGTCCAAACGCACCGATCTGTATGGAGTGTATGCCTACATCCGCAACCAGAACGGCGCCGGCTACACGGTCGGCAGCTCCATCGAAGGCGGCACCGGCAACCGTGCACTCAATCTGGGGATACGGCATATATTTTAAAGATAGTCCGCGTCGTGGCCAATTGCAGGATGAGTGACATTGTGTGAACTTCCAGACGCATGTTTGCTTTCATAATGTCGCTCCCTTTGAGAGAGACTGCCATGACCGACTTCCTGCCAAACGAGTGCGATATTGTGATGGAAGGGGGAGTCACTTCCGGTGTGGTCTATCCCACCTTTGTCGCACGCTTGTCGCGCCGCTTCAGGCTGCGTTCCATCGGCGGCACCAGTGTCGGCGCGGTGGCCGCGATTGCGGCGGCAGCGGCGCAGTTCAGGCGCAACGGGACGGCATCGACCGATGGATTCGACCGGATGGAGCAGATTCCAGGCCAGTTGCAGGAAGCGGTGGCAGGCAAGAGCCGCCTTTTCTCGCTGTTTCAACCGTGTCCTGATTTACAGCGCCACTTTAGCGTCATGAGCGCCTCGCTCAATCGCGCCAATAAGTTCAACGCTTTTGTGTGCGCATCGGCGACATTGATCACGCGCTTTCCGCTTGGTGCCGTATTGGGCGCCCTGGTATGGGGTCTGTGCTTTTACACGAGCCATGCACTCATCAACGGCAGCGGGCTGATACCGCCTTCCCTGCTTGCCTTACTCTGGTTCGGCCTCAGTGTGCTTGGCTGTATTTGGAGTGGCGCCCTGGCCCAGATGGTACTGACTGCATGGACGGGCTTGCGCAAGAACCGCTGTGGTATTTGTTCGGGCATGCGTCAAACCAGCATCAGTCCGCCTGGATTGACAGAGTGGCTGCATGAACTGGTGCAAAACATTGCTGGTTTGCCGCTGGATGCACCGCTGACGTTCGGCTTGCTGAACGCGTCCGAGCCACCGATAGAGCTGGCTTTAATGACAACTGGATTGTCCGAGTTACGTGCTCACCGGCTACCGCACACCAGCCGTGACCTGGTATTTCGGGCCTCTGAATTCCGCCAGCTTTTCCCTGAACTTGTCGTCGACTGGATGATCAAACACTCGGAAGACACTTCTTATAGCGATCGAACCAGGAGATTGCTTACTGCCGCGGATACGGGCGGCGATCGCGATCATTATTTCTTGCCATCCGCCCAGAATCTGCCTGTACTGGTCGCTGCACGCATGAGTTTAAGTTTCCCCGTGCTATTGCAGGCGGTACCGTTGTTACGCATCCGCGAGGCAGGCATGGGATCAAATGAGAGCGCGCTGCGGCGCGTCTGGTTTGCAGACGGCGGCTTGACCAGCAATTTCCCTATCCATTTTTTCGATACCTTGCTACCGACCAGGCCAACCTTCGGGGTGACACTGAGCGATGACTTTGACCCCGCCGGAAAAATAGAGGAGAGAGTTGTATTGCCCGTGGCCAATAACCAGGGTGTTGCGCCTGCTTATCTGGAAGTTGAAGACCAGCAAGGCTGGCCATCGCCGCTGCGGCTGGCCCAGGCAATCTTCCTGACTATACGCACCTGGCGCGATCAAGCATTGAAGCGCACGCCTGGCTACCGTGATCGCGTGGTCCAGATTCACCATACAAAAAAAGAAGGTGGCTTGAATCTGGATATGCCCGGGGAATCGATAGCCTTGATGAGTGAAAGCGGCGCCATGGCTGCCGAGCGCATTATTGCGCGGTTTTTATGTGAAGACCCCCAGAAAAATGGCTGGTTGAACCATCGCTGGGTTCGTATGCGCAGCGCGGCCGGGGTCCTGCAGCAAGCATTCAAGCCAGTGCATGGCGCAATGACACAGCCAGCATTGTCACCGTCTTATCAGGCCTTGTGGTTAGCCGAAGGCAAGGCAGCGCAAGCCGCATACGTGCTGGACAAGAGCGAGCGGGAGCAGGGACGTTTGCTGTGGGAACAGATAATAGCAATGGGGCCGCATCTCTATGGCGTCAATTTGTCCGCGAGTGCTCCACGTCCTGAGCCGTCGCTGGTGATCTCGCCCAAGCAAAGCTGAGATAGAGCTACGCCACCCAGCGCGCCACCGACTGCGCCACCCATTCCCCTTGGTCCAGCGGCAAGTCGTGGCCCGCCTCGCGGTGGATCAGGCAATCGGCTTGCCAGGCCCGCGCCAGTTGCTGCGAGCAGCGGTGGTCGACCAGTTGGTCTTGCGCGCCGGTCATGATCAGCACCGGCATGGCCGGACGGCTGGCCGGAGCGCGGTAGCGGGCGGCCGATAGCAGTTGGCGCAAGGCATTCTTCTGGCTGACCGGGTATTGCTGCTGAAAACTGAGCCAGTCGGCCAGCAGGGGCGCGTTGCCGCTGGCGTGGCGGGCGCTGGTCAGGCGCAGTATCAGCGCCTCCTGGCTGCGTTTGCTGCCGAACAGCAATTGACCTAGCAGCGCCGGATAGTTTTGCCAGCGCAACCTTTGGTAAAACGGGTTGTAGGGGCGCATGCTGGTGTTGATCAGCACGCAGCGGACGATTTCCTGTGGGTAGCGGCTGGCCCACTCGACGGCCACCATGCCACCCAGCGACAATGCCAGCATATGGTAGGGCGGCTTGAGTTCCTGCGCTTGCAGATCTTGCCGCAGGAATTCGACCATTTCCCACACGCGGGTGGCGCTGTCCATGGCATGCCGCTGGCCGTTACCGGGCAGGTCGGGCGTGATGATGGCCGCATCGGGCAAGGCGTGCGCCAGTTGCGTCGGAAAGTTGCCCCAGTGGCGCCGTTCGCGCATCAGGCCGCGCAGCAAGATCCAGCTCGCCATCACTCGTACCACTGGGCCAGAGCGCGCCGGCGCTGGGCTTTGCGGGCCAGGCCTTCCGGCATCCAGCGGCCATGGCTGTTGGCGGCACGCATCAGGAAATCGAACCAGACCAGGTGGCGCCGCAGCACGCGCTGCAAGCGGTGGGTGGCGGTGGGGTTGAAGATGGCCACGCGGTTAAATAGCTGGCGCGGGTTTTTCTTGACCCACAGCCAGGAACCCATTTCCAGGGTCAGCGGCAGGAACACGCGCTCGCTGTGGCTGGTGCCGTTCAGGTAGAGATAATCCCACAGGTCGCCATGCGTGCGGTATTGCCGGCTTTGCGGCTCGAACACATAGTTATGGTTGGGGTAGCTTTCACTGAACAGCTCTTCCAGCGCGCCAATATCGGCCAGGTGGGGTATCGGCGTCTTGGTATGGGCATGTGGAAACCAGATACGGTCGCGCAAGCCGAAGCCCGAATGGCAATCGAGGGCGATGCTGAACTGGCGCGACAGCAATTCGCGCTCGACCAGTTCGCATACGGCGGCGCTTTCCTGTTCCATCACGGGATTACCCCGGTACCAGGGCAGGCGCCGGCTGTAGCGCTGGCCGCCCAGCATGAAGGGGACTTTTTCAAGTGCGCTCAAGGGCGCATTGCGCATCAGGTCCACCCCTTGCGGATTGCTGCGCGTGGCTTGCCACATGCCGCCCGGATTCACCAGCGGCATGAAGACCAGGCGCATCGATTCCAGTTGCTGGTGCAGGGTGCTATCCCAGCGCAAGCGCGCCAGTATGCTTTCAAGGAAGGCCAGGATCACTTGCGTGCCGATCCGTTCCAGGCCGTGGATGCCGCCAAAAAAGCCCAGCGCAGGCACGTCGGGGCTGGGATTGCCCAGCGCAATCGTGTGCACGGGAAATTGGCGCCCATCGATGGCGATAGTGCAGGGCGTGGCCACTTCCAGGTGTTTGCCGCCCTCATCGATGAGGCGTTTCAGCATGACCAGTTCGGGCAGATTCTTTTCGATCATGGAAGGTCGGAAAAGGAGAGGAAAGCTAGTGTAGCCGAATATTAATCCAGATCATGCATTCTTTAAGCGCGAACCTCGCAGCCTTTTATGGTGCCGCGAAACCGGGTACATGCCAGGGCATATGTTTTTCTTGCACGAACTGCTATATTGTTCAGACTTTATTTTAACGATGTGGGGGAATTGCATGAGGCGCAAGCTGTTGCTGGTGTTGGCGTACTTTGCGGTGAATATGGCGCAAGCCTCGCCATTGCCTGATTACCCGTTTATTTTCCAATCGGGCACGGCGAAAATGGAAGTGGCGCCTGATCTGGCCTTGATTGAGATAACCGTTTCCAGCCGCGCTAGCGACGCGGCAAAGGCGCTGGCGGTGGTCAATGCCAGCGTCGCCGGGATATTCCAGTTATTTGACAAGGCCAAACTACGGCAATCGGATATCACCTCATCCCAGATTAGCCGCACGCTGGAGTATGCAGGCAGGGAAAAGCGCGATACAGTCCCTTTGTATATCGTGAGCCGTAATGTGAGCGTGTGGGTCAGGGAGTTGGCTGCATGGGCGCCATTGATGTCGGACCTGGCAGGTATGAAAAATATCACCGAGCTGGAAACGTCGTTTCATAGTAGCGCCCGCAACACGCTGGAAGCCGAACTGGAATTGAAAGCGGCCGATGATGCAGCAGCCAAGGCATCGCGTATCGCCAAATCATTTGGCAGGAAGATCGCTTCCGTCATGGCCATCTCGGAAGCGCCATTCAATGCACTTGACCGTGCGCTGATGACTTCCAGGGATGGAGAATTTTCTCCACCTCCTTTCATTCCGCCAACCGGGATCTCGTCGGCGATACGGGCACCAGCGAACATCACCTTGCAAAAGAGCTTGAACGTCTTGTTCAAGCTGGAATAACGGTAGAGCAGCATGATGTCATGCTGCTACCATGTTGCATCAAGTTAGCTCCGTTCAGTCCTGGCCAGCCGCAGCGCATACTGGCGACAATGTTCGAGATAACTCGATTCGTGGCTGGCGATCAATTGCAGCACGCTGTTCCACAGCCAGCCGGGAATGGGATTGTCGGCGTTGCGGTCCATCTGCAATTGCTTGATCCACTGCATGCCGGTGCCCCAATCCATTTGCCGCGCATGCGCGCAACCGACCACATAGGCCAGGTAGCTGGCCGTGCTGGCTGCGTCTTCCACGCTCAGCTCGTCGATTTCCAGTTTCAAATCTTGCGGCAGCAATTCGCGCACGAAGATACCCTTGCCCAGGAAGCGCTGCGACAGCGTGCGTTCGCCTAGCGCCGGCGACAAGTGCCGCGCACCGGCCACTACGCGCTTGGCGTTGTCGCGCGGCATGCTGGCGTCGGGGTAATGTACGGACGTCGCCTGCACGGCTTCCTTGATATCGATCAAACAGTATTCGCCATCGCCCAGGCCCAGCAGCACCGCATAACGCAGCAAGCCCAGCGAACTGCAGCCTTTCACCCAGTAGGCGGCGTCGATCACTTCCAGCTTGGCCTTCTTGCTGCGCGATTTCAAACGCGTCACCAGCGAGCGCATGTCGGACGTGTCGCACAGCTCGGCGATGGCTTTCTTTTCTTCCTTGGAAATCGGCCAGAAATTGCGTCCCATGGGAATGATGGGGCGGGTTTCCAGGAAACGTTCCGCCGCCAGTTCCTTCCACGAGCGTTGCTCCGCACCACGCATGGCCGACTTGACGACGGCAGGGCGGGGCAGGGCCAGCTGCAATTCGCCGGGTAAAAACGCGAAGGCGTAGCCGTCCAGCATATGTTGCAGCATGCGCGCCGTCACCACGCCGGGCAGGGACGAACCGCGCGCGGCCGTCGCCAGCGACAGCGCCAGGCGCACCAGGTCGTGGGCAGGATTGCCGATCACACTCTGATCGAAGTCGCGGATCTGCATTTCCAGGCTGCCATCCAGGCCGGCCAGCGGTCCCAGGTTGCCCAGGTGACAGTCGCCGCAAATCCAGATCGGCGGGCCTTCCGGCAAGCTGTGGCCGGGCTGGGCTTGCAGCCATTCATAGTACTGGGCGGTATTGCCGCGCACATAAGCGTGCGGCGAACGCGCCATTTTTGCTTCGCGCCGGTCCAGCAGCAACTGTCGGCGCTGTTTCGGTGTCGGGAGTGTGGCCAAGGTGCGGTCCTTTCTGATGAGCTTGCCCCATACTATGCTTCTTCGCATGATTCTGTCGTGAAACACTTAACAGTGCGACAAGCCTATCCGTGCCAAGCTACATTTACTTCTTAATTTGGACATCAAACATGGACCTGAGCCAGCACGCCGCCGTCGTCAATTGCGAAGCCTATCGCGACGGCAAGAAGATCGAGCATTTCGACATCGACAAGGTGGCTGATTTCCTGGACGACAGCGCCTGCTTCGTCTGGATCGGCCTGGCCGCACCGGACGGGGCCGCCATGCAAGCCTTGCAAGCGGCGTTTGGCTTGCACGAACTTGCCGTGGAAGATGCAGAAGGCGCGCACGAGCGGCCCAAGCTGGAAGAGTACGGCGACACCCTGTTCATGGTGCTGCACACGGCCAGCCTGGAAAACGGCGCCATCGTCTACGGCGAAACGCACGTCTTCCTCGGCTGCCGCTTCATCATCACCGTGCGCCACGGCCCCTCGGCCGGTTACGCGAAACTGCGCGAGCGCAAGGAAAGCGTACCGGACAAACTGGCCAGCGGCCCCGGCTACGTGCTGTATTCCATCATCGACTTCATCGTCGACCAGTACCAGCCCTGCATCGACCATCTGCAAACCAAATTCCAGCAATACGAACAGCAGCTATTCCAGCCCAGCCTGTCCGAAGACAAGCTGCAAGACTTCTACCAGCTGAAAACGGAGTTGCTCAAACTGGACGCCGCCGTCAACCCCCTGCATGAAATCTGCACCCAGCTGATCCGCTTCCACGGCGACATCGTCCCCAAGGAAAACCGCCTCTACTACCGCGACATCCTCGACCACGTCAAACGCGTCACCCACACAGCGAGCCAGATGCGCGAAATGGTCAACTCCGCCATGCAGGTAGCGCTAGGCCAAATCTCGATCCGCCAGAACGAAGTGGTGAAACGCCTGGCCGGCTGGGGCGCCATCCTGGCCGTGCCCACCATGGTCTTCAGCCTGTACGGTATGAACTTTGAATTCATGCCGGAACTGAAGTGGCGGGGCAGTTATCCGGCGGTCATCGTGGGGATTATTGCGGGATGTTATTTCTTGCACCGCAGGTTGAAGCGGGATGGGTGGTTGTAGGGGTGGGTATGGTCCGGCCAACATGCATTCCAAGGCAGCAGTTGGCTGGCTCGAATTACGCTCTATGTCGTCTTTTTCCGAACAATCAACCGCTGCGTCCTTTTCCCCGACGATGCGCTGATCACGTCTTCCTCGAATATCACATCACATAGGCCGCCCGCCGGCAGGGTCACCAGTTCCCGCTCAAACGAGGAATAGAGCCGGCCAGACTTGTCGCGTAGCGACGCCTGTTCCGTGACGCGCCAGCTGAGGTAGAGCGTGCCGCCTGGGCGCAGCAAGGCGATCAGGGAGCTGATGGCCTCGCTGATACTGGCCGGTTCAAGATGCATGATCACGGTTTCGCACAGCACGTTCTGGTAGCTGCCGCGCTGCAGGCCGTCGAGTGCTGGCAGGCTGCCTTGCCGGAACGTGATGCCGGGATATGCCGCCCGCGCTTCATCGAGCAGTCCCTGCGAAACATCGACGCCGATAGCCTGGAAGCCATTGGCGACCAGCCAGGCGGTATCACGGCCGGCGCCGCAGCCGATGTCTGCCGTGAGTCCTGGCGTGAAGTATTGCTTCAATAACGCGTACATGTCGCTGGGCGCATCCTGTTCTAGCCAGTCGCGGGCATACGAGGCCGCTTGCTGGTCGTAGGCCGCTACTGTTTCTATATCCATGCAGATGCTCCTGTGAAGGTGGACTGTTCGTCTCAATGATTATCGCAGCTTTTCAGTCGGGAAATACGCATGCCAGATAGCTGGACTGGGCAGTTCTGCGCGGCATACAAGAATGCCTTGCTACACCTGAAATATCAATGCCTGCTGGCGCTACCGGTGATATAGCTGTGGCTGTGAGCGGAGACGAGTGCTCCGGGCCAGCGAAGAGGGGCGCGTATGCCAAAATACATAAGTGCTATCATGAAGGCATTCCAAGCGACTTCCGTGCGCTGGCAGCAAGGGGGCGACAACTGGTTTGATGTCGAGCTGACCTTCCCTCAAGGAATCGTCCAAATTGCAGCGGAGGTGGTGCTTGATCCGGGCTCTGGTACCCTGGCTTTGTTTGACATCGCTATCTATGCACAAGATGAAAAGAATTTTCGCATCGGCTCGGCAGGAAGTGCGCTGCGGGAGGCGATGAACGATTTGAAGAGCGTGGTGCAGGGGCAAGGATATTTCATCGTCAATATTACCGGTCAGCGTGTTGAGCATAGTTCATCTGCACGTCCCGGACATGATGTCGATATTCGTTTGTGAACGTGTGGGAGGTCGCTATGGTTACGTTTTCCTATGAACAACTATTGAGCAAGCTGAAAAGTCTGGACTGTACGCCAGACGAGGCACAGCGTCATCTGAAGCACATGCATGCTTCCATCGTGATGGCCATCAGGGTGACGCGTGCCGTTTATGGCATGTCCATGGGCGAAGCCAAGAAGATAGTGGACCGCCATCCCGTTTGGGTTGACGAGTCTGCTTTAGGGAATGAAATTCAAGAAAAAGCCATTGCAGCGGCAGCAGAGTTGTTGGCGCAGTGAGCAGATTGCCGCTTGAGCTCACCATGTTTTCCACTGCTTGAGCCAAAAGTCACATCGGGATGGGTGGCTACAACCCCTCGCTGCCTGTCCCCGTCACACTTCATTGCTGGCCGTTAGAACACATACCTCACCGTCCCCAGCAGATTCCTTGGCGCCCCAAACGTGATGTTGTTGAACACATCAAGCTGGTTGGCGTAATAACGCTTGTCGAACAGGTTATTCACGTTCACTTGCAGCGACAACTGGCGGCTGATGTCGTAGCGGGCCATCAGGCTGGCCACCGCGTAGGCATTCTGGCCTGCGTCGACCGGCTTGCCGGTGCCGGGGTTGGTGACGCTGGTGTAGCTGCGGCCTTCCCAGTTCACGCCGCCGCCGAGGGACAGTTTTTGCCAGGCGCCGGACAGGCGGTATTTGGTGTACAGCTTGAACAGCTTGTGCGGATACATGGTGTTGATGTCCTGGCCGCTGGCGTCCCTGGTGGTAAATTGCGTCCAGCTGATGCTGGCGTTCCAACCTGGCGCCAGGTCGCCGCTCACTTCCATTTCATAGCCTTTGGTGGTCGCGCCGGCTATCGTGATGTAGGCCTGCTCGCGCGTGTTGGGCACGAAGGTGGTGCCGTCGGCGATGGCGAAGTTATCCTGTTTGATATGGAATACGGCGAAGGAGGCATTGGCTTTGCCATCGAGCAGTTCGCCCTTGACGCCGGCTTCCGCACTCTTGCCCTTCAATGGCGCCACATACACGCCGCGACGGTCGCGGTAATCCTGCGGATCAAAGGTGTCTGTATAACTGGCGTACAGCGAGGTTTGCGGTCCCCAATCCCACACCAGGCCCGCATACGGCGTGACGACGCCCTGGTGGCGCTGGGAATAGGCGACGTCGGTCCACAGGGACTGGTCGCCGTCGCGGCGCCAGTTCGTGATGCGGGCGCCGGCGATCAGTTTCAGCAGGTCTGTCAGCTGCAGCCGGGTCACGCCATAGGCGCTGGTCTGTTTGGTGTGGGTGCTGCTGCCAACCTGCTGCGGGCCCCAGGCAGGTTCGGGATACGCGCCGGTCCAGGCGCGGAAGTCGCCGATGGGCGGCGTAAAACTGGCGTCGCTCGACAGCCAGCGCATGGTGTATTCGCCATGCAGCAGGCCCATGGCCAGTTCGTGCCGGCGTCCGAACAGGGTGAATGGCCCCGCAGCGGTCAGGTTGAGGTCGGTCTGGTGCTGGTCGGCGCCATAGCCGATCAAGAAGGCGTCCAGGCCCTGGCCCGTGTTCCGGTCCAGGCTGCCGCTGATCCAGTTCAGGTACTGGTCGCCTGTATTGCTGCGCCGCGTGGCCGTCGCCTGCCATTTCCAGCCATTCGCCAGCCGGTGTTCCAGGGTGGCGAAGATGCTGCGCTGCTGCGTGTCCCAGCGGTTCCAGCTGGCGGCCGTGGTGGCCGAGCGGTCCCAGTGGGTCAGGCCGCCATCCGTGTAAAAGATGGGCAGGCCGGACCATTGGTTGCCGCGATGGCGGTCGCGCTGCTCGCTGGCGCCCACGCTCAGGCGCGTGGCTGCATCGAGGTCTGCATCGACCACGGCGTAGAACAGCGCCGAGTTGCCCCGTTCCAGGCGGATGAAGCTATCGTGTTCTTCCGCACTGACCACCACGCGGCCGCGCACGGAGCCATCGTGGTTCAGCGGTGAACTGAGATCGACCACGCCGTCGTGGCGTCCCCAGGAACCCAGCCCCAGGCTGGCCGAACCGGTGAAAGTCTTGCTGTCCGCATGCTTGCGTATCAGGTTGATCGAGGCCGAGGGGCTGCCCGTGCCGTTCATCAGGCCGGTGGCGCCGCGCACGATTTCAACCCTGTCATAGATGGCCGTATCGGCCTTGGCTTCGCCCGCATCGTTGCCGGGCATGGGCACGCCGTCGATCTGCAGCTTGTCGATCTTGAAGCCGCGCGCCGAAAAGTAGCCGCGCACGCTATCGATTTCCTTGGCCGACACACCCGGTGCATTATTTGCCACGTCGAACACCGAGCGCAGTGCCTGGTCGTCCAGGCGTTCGCGCGTGATCAGCGACACCGATTGTGGCGTGTCGCGCAGCGACAGATTCAAGCCGGTGGCGGCCGTGCTGGCGCTGCTGGTGTAGGAGCTGCTGCCCTCGGTGCTGTTTTGCGCGCCAGCCGTGACGACGATGGGGGCCATGGTTTGCGGGTCTGTTGTGCTGCTCTGTGCCCGGGCGCCGCCAGCAGCAAACAGGCCGGCCAGCGCCAGGTGGATGGCCATGGCGCTGCGGCAGGGAGGAAAAGGAAATGAAATGGAAGGGGTGCGCATGTGATAGTAGTTTTTAATTGAGAATAGAAATCATTATCAATTCTAATGAGCGACTATTATTTATGCAATCGGCAATGGCGATCTGTCATCGCGGCACCTGCAAAGCGTCTACTTTTCCCAACGCATGGCCTCGATGGCGTTCACGATGACCGTCTCGTATTCGATAAAGAAATCGCTGTGCGACGCGTTATTGATGGTCAACAGCTTGCTGCCGGACAGGGCGGCGGCGATGCGCTGGCAGTCCGGGCCATGCATTTGCGGATAGATCCTCAGCCAGGCGCGCGCATCGGCAAGGTCGCGCGGGGTCGTTTGCGCTGTAATCCAGGGCATCATGTCGGGCAGGGTGGACGGTTGCGCCACGATCACCAGCGCCGGCGCGCGCACGGCGCGGTAGTCGGGCGAAAGTGTTTTGGCGCCGGTGGCCATGGCCGCCTCGATAGCCGGCGGCGTATTGGGCCGCACGCTGCCGTCGGGCAGTACATCGAGCGTATCGCGCCAGTACGCTTCCATCGCTGGCCACCAGTGCTTGTGGATGCGTTTGGCGTAGGCGATAGCAGCGCTCATCGACGCCAGGTCCGCCGCTTGCGGTTCAGGCGTATCCATGATGGGATTGTCTGGTATTTTCTCCCCCGTCCAGACGATATCGTGCGAATAATCGTAGGTGGTGTCGAGATACACGATGCCGCGCACGCGCTGCGGGTGGCTGCCCGCGAACAGGGTGACTTCGTTGCCGGCGATGGAATGGCCGGCCAGGATGATGCGATCAACTTTCAAGGCATCGAGCACGGCCAGCAAATCAGCTACCAGGGTGGCGGGCGCGTAGGTGGCATCGCTGGTGGGGGCGGGCTTGCCGGACTGCCCGTAGCCGCGCCGCGTGATGGCCAGCACCCTGTGGTTTTTGGTCAGCGCGGGCGCCAGGCTGTCGAAGGCGTGCGCATTGCCGCCCAGGCCGGCCAGCAGCACGATGACATCTTTATCGTCGCCTTCGCCAGAAGCCCAGTCGCGCACGTGCAGGCTAACGCCGGCGCCCACGGCAATCTGGCGGTCGATAACAACGGTGTTGCGTAGCCTGCCGCCACAGGCCGTCAGCGCTGCCAGCGCGCCCATGCTCAATATCAAACGCCTGCGGATATGGCCATGCTTGTTCATCCAGGAGTCCTCCAGAATAGGGTGTGAGTCCAGTATCGGCAGCGCACATGAAGGTGGCATGAGGTGTAAATGAAGGCCGCCTGAAGGTAAAACAAAGACTTTGACACTTATTCCATATTTGGATAAAATATCTTAATGAAAAAATCAAAAGTCGATACCGGTCCGGTACGCAGCGCAGAACAGGCGCTGCTGCTCGAGCAAATCAAGCAGGTGGCCGAGGGCCTGGCGAAGACCTTTGCGCCATTTTGCGAAGTGGTCGTGCATGATTTGCTCGAACCCCAGCATTCGGTGCTGGCCATCCATAACAATCTGTCGGGCCGCGAAGTAGGGCAGCCGACCACGGAACTGGGGCTGGCGCGCATACTCGACCCGGCTTTTCCGCAGGTGGTGGCCAACTATCCCAATAAATTTGCCGACGGCCGGCAAGCCAAGAGCACCTCGATTGGCATCAAGGATGGTGACGGTAACTACATCGCCGCGCTGTGCATGAATCTGGACCTGACCCTGTTCCAGGGTTTTCAAAGCGCCATCGGCCAGTTCGTCGCCATCGATAGCGACAACGCGCCGAAGGAAACCCTGGACCCGGCAGGCGCCGACGCGCTGCGCGCGCGGATCGACCAGTTTGCGGCACGCCTGGCCGCCACGCCGCGCACCCTGAAAACGCCAGCCCGCAAAGCGCTGCTGGTGGAATTGCGTGTAGCAGGCTTGCTCGATGTGCGCCGTGCCATGGAAATCATCGCCGAACACCTGGGCGTGTCACGCGCCGCTGTCTATACCTACGCCAAATCATGACAAATACACCCCACACCGATACCCACGCTGCACGTTTGCTGCTGCTGAACGCCGCCGCCGTCGCCACCCATTTGCAGCCGGATGCCGTGCTGGCTGCCGTGCGCGAGGCTTTCGTGCTGCATAGCCGCGAACAGGGCCGCATCTTTCCCGTGATCCGCGAGGCGCTGGCCACGGGTGGCACCTTCGGCATCAAGGCGGGCGATGTGCCGGCCGAGAATGTGCTGGGTTTCAAGGCGGCCGGCTTCTGGCCCGGCAACCGCGCGCTGGGCGCCGAACCGCACCAGGCCACCATCATGCTGCTCGATCCCGCCACCGGGCGGCCTGTCTGCATCATCGACGGCAATGCGATCACCACCGCCCGCACCGGTGCGGCCGGCGCGCTGGGCTTGCAGCTGCTGGCGCGTCCCGACAGCGAAACGGTGTGCGTATTCGGCACCGGCGTGCAGGCGCGGGTGCAGGTGGACTATGCGCTGCGCGTGCTGCCGCAGCTGCGGCAAATACGCTATGTCAGTTCTTCGCGCCAGCCCAATCCGGCGTTCGAGGCGTTTTTTGCCGGCCGTATCGCCATTGAATATTCTGTGGATGCGGATGATGCCGTGGCGCACAGCAACGTGGTGATCACGGCCACGCCGGCGCGCGCGCCGCTGTTTTCAGCCAGCGCCGTGCAGCCTGGCACCCATATCAATTGCGTGGGCGCCGATACGCGCGGCAAGCGCGAACTGCCGGCCGGCTTGCTGGAACGCGCTCGCCTGGTGGTTGACGACACGACGCAGGCGCGCCAGATCGGTGAGCTGCAATGGGCGCCCGGGCTGCCGTGCATGACGCTTGGCGACGTACTCGATGGCAAGCAGCCATGGCAGCGCGCAGCGCACGACATCACGGTGCTGGACTTGACTGGCCTGGCCCTGCAAGACTTGACGGTCGCCCGTTTGATACACCAGCAGGCGCTGGCGGCCGATGGTGGAACTGGCAGCGGCATCGATATTTCCTGGCCCTGGTAAGGCCAGCTTCCGATTGTTTTTATTGAAAAGCGAGACCCCATGCAGACCCTGACTCTCCCTACTTATGCCGATGTCGCGGCCGCCGCCGAACGCATCGCCGGCCATGCCCACAAGACACCCGTCATCACTTCGCGTACCGTGAACGAAGAATTCGGCGCCGAAGTGTTTTTCAAATGTGAAAACCTGCAGCGCATGGGCGCCTTTAAATTCCGTGGTGCCTATAACGCCTTGTCGCAGTTCGACGAACAGCAGCGCCGCGCCGGCGTGGTGGCTTTTTCGTCGGGCAACCATGCGCAGGCGATTGCGCTGTCAGCGCAATTGCTGGGCATCCCGGCCACCATCATCATGCCGGAAGATGCACCGGCTGCGAAAATCGCCGCCACGCGCGGCTACGGCGGCAACGTGGTGCTGTATGACCGCTACACGCAAGACCGCGAACAGATAGGCCGCGAGCTGGCGGAAAAACAGGGCATGACCCTGATTCCACCGTACGACCACCCGGACGTGATCGCCGGCCAGGGCACGGCGGCCAAGGAACTGTTTGAAGAAGTCGGGCCGCTGGACGTGCTGTTCGTCTGCCTGGGCGGCGGCGGCCTGTTGGCTGGCTCTGCTCTGGCCACGCGCGCGCTTGCGCCTGACTGCAAGCTGTATGGCGTGGAGCCGGAAGCGGGCAACGACGGCCAGCAATCGTTCCGCTCGGGCCAGATCGTGCACATCGATACGCCGAAAACCATCGCCGATGGCGCGCAGACCCAGCACCTGGGCAATTACACCTTCCCCATCATCCAGCGCGATGTGGACGATGTGCTGACGGTCAGCGACGCGCAGCTGGTCGAGCGCATGGGCTTTGCCGCCTCGCGCATGAAGCTGGTGATCGAGCCGACTGGCTGCCTGGGTTTTGCGGCCGCGCTGCAAATGAAGGAAGAACTGCGCGGCAAGCGCGTGGGCATCATCATCAGCGGCGGGAATGTGGACATGCAGCGTTTTTGCGAGCTGCTCAGCGCTGCCTGAGTCTGAAGGGGATGGAGAACCTGGCGACCAGATGATCGCCAGGCTTGCTACTCACTTATCGATCTACTTATGCAGCAGCGAACGCTTGCGCGCGTAGCCGAAGTAAATCACCAGGCCGATCAGCAGCCAGACGCCAAAGGCGATCCAGGTGACCAGGCTCAGGTAGCTCATCAGCATGACGCAGAAGATCACGGCCAGGGCGGGCACTACCGGCACGCCTGGGCAGCGGAAGGCGCGCGGCAGGTCGGGGCGGGTCTTGCGCAGCACCAGTACGGCGATGGCGACCAGGGTGAAGGCGGCCAGGGTGCCGATGTTGATCAGCTCGGCAAGGATGTTGAGCGGGATCACGGCGGCGATCAGGCCAAACACGATGCCCACCATCCAGGTAGCGAAGAACGGCGTGCGGAAGCGCGGGTGCACGGTCGACAGGCGCTTGGGCAGCAAGCCATCGCGCGACATGGCGAAAATGATGCGAGTCTGGCCGAAAGCCATCACCAGGATCACGGTGGTCATGCCCAGGATGGCGCCCAGGTCGACGAAGAGGGCGATCCAGTTTTCACCGGCGTATTGCAAGGCCAGCGACACCGGGTGGTCAACGCCGAGGAATTTTTGGTAGGGCACGATGCCCGTCATGATGGCCGAGACGACGACATACAGGATGGCGCACACGGCCAGCGAGCCGATGATGCCGATCGGCAGGTCGCGCGACGGTTTCTTGACTTCTTCGGCGGCCGAGGTCACGGCGTCGAAACCGATGAAGGCAAAGAACACCAGCGCCGCAGCGCTCAGCATGCCGTGGTAGCCGAACGGCATGTAAGGCTGCCAGTTGGCGGGCTGCACATGGCGCGCGCCGAAGATGATGAACAGCAGCACCACGCCGATCTTGATGGCCACCATGACGTTGTTCAGGCGGGCCGATTCGCGCACGCCCCAGCCCAGCATGGCCGTCAGGGCCAGCATGATGCACAGCGCCGGCAGGTTGATCCAGGTCGTTACGCCAGGCAGCGCGCCGGGCGCGGCTGTCAGTTCGACAGGCAGGATGATGCCGATGCCCGATAACAAGGACTGGAAGTAGCCGGACCAGCCCACGCAGACGGCGGCTGCCGCCAGGCCGTATTCGAGCAGCAAGTCCCAGCCTATCATCCAGGCGGCCAGTTCGCCCATGGTGGCGTAGGTGTAGGTATAGATGGAGCCGGCCACCGGCACGGTGGAAGCGAATTCTGCGTAGCACAGGGCCGCAAAGCAGCAGGCCACGGCGGCGACCACAAACGACAGCGACAGCGCGGGGCCGGCCGTCAGTGCGCCAGTACCGGTCAGCACGAAAATACCGGTGCCAACGATTGCGCCTATGCCCATCAGTACCAGGTCGAACGGCCCCAGTACTTTTGCCAGCCCACCCGGTTTCTTGCTGTGGGCAATCATGTCATCCAAATTCTTGGTTCTAAATAAGCTCACTGTCTCTCCTGATTCCTGCTGTTGTAGTTTTATGCGTCGTCGTTCCTGCCTTGTGGGCTGCGCGGCGCTGCCTGATTCTAGCCCAGCGCGCCATCATTCTAGAAGTAAATCTGTGGCTGGCGCGATACGGTATGTCACGTAGCGTGGTGTCAAACATGAAAAGTGTCATGAATCACCACGATTTCCGCTTGGCGAGCTCATGCTTTTGGATTCCTTGCCGTAATAGCAGGGTAGGCAGTGGCATGGCTATTTGTCGCCATGTTATTGCAAATAAATTAATGTGATGCAAATATTATTCATGAAAACATACCTTATTGGAAAGGCAGGGCGATGACTGCTATCTCCGCACTCTCCAGCTGGAATACCACGTCCGCGCCGTCGTCCGGACTGGCTTCCAGCGCCAACCGGACGGATGCCTTCACGTCTTCTTCCTCTTTGGCGGGTTCGCCATCGACCATCGTTGCACTGAGCAAGGATGCCGATGGCCCCGTGATGGTGCCGTCGCCACCGGCGTGGGAGCGCGCACCGAGCGACGCTGTCAGCCGTGTCCTGTCGAAAAACATGAGCGCGTATGGCAGCGCGGGGCGCTTCAGCGGCCTGGGCGCTGCGCTGATGAGTCAATTCCAGGCGGGCGTGAGCAATTATTCGCAATCGGCGCAGCAATCGGCGCCGCGCGTGCAGGGCGCCACCTATGCAGGGATCACGGCGATTCCGCCCGGCGGCTTGCATGGCAACGGCGAAGACCAGATGACGCTCAGCATCACCACCAAGAGCGGCGTGGAAGTCAAGCTGTCGCTCGATAGCCAGGGCGATGGCCTGGCGGTGCAGATGACGAGCAGCGGTGAGCTCAGCGATGAAGAGTCGAAGGCGCTGGCCGGCTTGTCGGATGCCTTCCAGAAAGCCATCGATGGCATGACACAGAGCACGCCCAAGCTCAATCTGGGCGGCTTGATGCAGTACGACCAGAATGTGCTGTCGTCCGTGAACCTGCACGCCCAGGTCAAGCTGCGGGGCGGCCAGGAAGGCGTGCAGACGCTCGATTTTCAGGCCGATGGCACGCAAAGAAAGATCAGCTTCAGCGGCGCGGCCGGTAATGTGGACGTGAAGGTCGACCCCGGCAAGGCAGTCGCGCTGGGCGGCAAGGACCAGCAGACCAAGGCCATGGCCAGCTACATGAAGCAGTTTGACCAGGCGGCCACGCGCGGCCATGGCGACGCCAATCTGATGGGCATGTTCAAGGATGCGTTCACTGCATTGCACAGCAATACCAGCGCGCCAAAACCGGATTCCGCCTCCGCTACATCGGATAGCAAATGGCGGCTGTCGCCAGGCGACAAGTCCATCCTGACGGGGCTGGCGGACTTCAGCGCCTCGGTATCGCAAACGGTGGCATACAGCAATCCCATGCGCTCCTCGGAAAAAGACACCTTTAATTATGAGGTGGCACAAAACACCAGCTTGTCCGGTAACCAGGACAACCGTTCGATCCGCCAGGAGCAGACCTCGAAGCTGAGCGCCAGCTACCACGAATCGCTGGTGCCGAATGTGCCACTCAAGCTGACCACCGATTCGGCATCGCAGAACTACACCTTCCACCAGATCGAGGATACGGCCAGCAGCGTGGCGCAAGTGGGCTACAAGGATGGCAAACTGGTGCGCGCCAGCCTGCAGCAATCGTCGAACCAGTCGGCCCAGGTCTTGAAATACTTCCTGGGCAAGCTGGAGTCGGACAAGACCACGCCAGGCGGCGGTTCTGTCCAGCGCGACCTGATGCCGATACTGGGACCATACAGGACGGGCGAGGTGGGCTTGAACGACGAGCAGAAAGACCAGCGGCGCCAGCAGGCATTACTGAACCTGGGTGACGATGTGCTCTTGCAGTCTTATCCCGGGCAAGTGATCACCATGTAAAAAACGGCCCGGCTTCTGGTGAAGACGGGCCGTTTTTTATGTGCGTCAGCTTGGTATCAGTTCAAACGCTTGCTCTGCTTGATCCAGTAACCGAGGCCCAGCGCAGCCAGCCACACGGGAATCAGATACACGGAAATACGCAGGCCAGGTGTCAGATACATGATCACCAGGATGCCTGCCAAAAAGGCCAGGCACAGGTAGTTGGTGAAAGGGTAGCCCAGGCTCTGGAAGGCGGTGCTCTTGCCTTCGCGTTTTTTCTGCGCGCGGAAGCGCAGATGGATCCAGCTGATCATGGCCCAGTTGATGATCAGGGCCGACACCACCAGTCCCATCAGCACTTCAAACGCTTCGCCCGGCATGAAATAATTGACCACCACGCAGGCGCCCGTCGCCAGCGCCGACACGCCCAGCGCCACCAGCGGCACGCCGCGGCGGTTCACCTGCAGCAGCGCGCGCGGCGCGTTGCCTTGCTTGGCGAGGCCAAACAGCATGCGCGTGTTGCAGTACACGCCGCTGTTGTACACGGACAGGGCAGCGGTCAGCACCACCACGTTCAGGGCGGTGGCCACCAGGTTGCTGTCGAGTGCATGGAAGATCAGCACAAAGGGACTGCCGCCCGTGACCACGTTTTGCCATGGATACAGCGACAGCAAAATGCCCAGCGCGCCGATGTAAAAAATCAGGATGCGGTAGATGGCCTGGTTGGTGGCGCGCGGAATCGAGGTGCCCGGGTCATCGGCTTCAGCGGCCGTGATGCCCACCAGTTCCAGGCCGCCAAACGAAAACATGATCACGGCCATGGCCATCACCAGGCCTTGCCAGCCATTCGGAAAAAAGCCGCCGTGCTGCCACAGATTGGCCACGCTGGCTTGCGGGCCGGCGTCGCCCGAGGCCAGCAGCCAGGCGCCAAAGATGATCATGCCGATGATGGCGACCACCTTGATGATGGCGAACCAGAATTCCATCTCGCCAAACGCCTTCACGTTCAACAGGCTGATGGCGTTGATGAAGCCAAAGAAGACCAGCGCCGAGACCCAGGTCGGCACGTCCGGCCACCAGTACTGCACATAGATGCCGACGGCCGTCAGTTCGGCCATGCTGACCAGCACATACAGCACCCAGTAATTCCAGCCAGAGAGAAATCCCGGCAAGTGGCCGCAGTATTTGTCGGCAAAGTAGCTGAAGGAACCGGCCACCGGTTCATCGACCACCATCTCGCCCAGCTGGCGCATGATCAGAAAGGCGATCACCCCGGCGATGCCATAACCGAGCAGCACCGAAGGGCCGGCCATCTTGATGGTTTGCGCGATGCCGAGAAAGAGGCCGGTGCCGATGGCGCCGCCCAGCGCGATGAGCTGGATATGGCGGCTTTTCAGTCCCCGCTTGAGCTCATTGTGTTCAGTAATCCCGGCTGCCGTCATATAGTTTTGTCCTGATTCGCGGTGGTAAGGCCAGTGATTCTAATGCAAGAGCGTGGAAAGCAGCAGGGAAATGCATGTTGCACTGCGGTGTGTTGTATCCATTCCTACTCCCTGTATGATTTGCCTGCAGGGCGCGCTTTGGCGCTCACGTCTTGGACCAGGGAGAGTTGGATGAATGCAGCGCAGCGCAGCCATATGCAAGGCATAGGCCTGGGCTTTTTGGCCGGTTATGTCGATACCCTGGGTTTCGTAGCCCTGTTCGGCCTGTTCACGGCCCATGTGACGGGTAACTTCGTGCTGATAGGCGCCATCCTGGCCAAGGATGCCCATGGTTCGATCGCCTTGAAGCTGCTGGCTTTTCCCGCTTTTATACTCGGCGTGGCGGCGGCGCGGCTGCTGACGGTGGCGGCGGAACGGCGCGGTGGCGGGGTCTTGCGCCTGGCGCTGCTGATGGAATGGGTGCTGCTGGCCGGTTGCATGGTCTGCGGCATGCTGGCCGGGCCCTTGACGGCAATGACGCAGGCCGATGCGCTGGCGATGGCGGCCGGCTTGTTGGCTGCAACTGCCATGGGCTCGCACAGCGCGATCAGCCGCTTGCAGCTTTCCCATCTGGCGCCGACTTCCATGATGACGGGGAATGTGACGCAACTGGTGATCGACACGGTCGACGTGCTGCGCGGCGCGGGCGATGCCACCACGCGCGCGCGTTGCGTCAAGTGTTTATGGCCCCTGCTGGGTTTTGCGGCAGGCGCCGGCATTGCGGCCTTCGCCTACCTGGCGCTGGGCTTTGCCGCGCTGGCCGTGCCGCTGGTCATACTGGCCCTGCTGATTGCGATGGAGCCTGCGCGCAGCAAAGCTACAGCGGTTTAGACTTGCTGTTGCAGCAGTTCCTGCAGCACCGTTTCCAGCCCGATCCGGCCCTTGACGGTGCTGTGCTCAAAGCTGATCCAGCCTTCGTTGAAGCCGTCGACCATGCGCATGCGCGGCGTGGGATTGAGCATGCTCTGGGCGTGCAGGCGTGCTTCCCAGCTGTCGCGCGGCACCGCCCGCGCAGTCACCTCGCGGCCTATCAATCGGCCCAGGGTGGCGGCGATATCGTCCGGCGACACGGTCTGCGGGCCTTCCAGTTCCACCACGCGCTTGCCTTGCCATGTCTGCTGCAGCAGTTGCGCCGCCGTAGTACCCACGTCACGGGTGGCGACCATGGGAATGCGGCGCGAGGTTGGCTGCAGCATGCTGTCGATGCGGCCATCGCTGCGCGCGCCGGGAATATCCCAGACGCTGTTTTCCATGAACCAGGCGGCGCGCAAAAAGGTGATGGGCATGGGCAGCTCGCCCAATGTGCGTTCCATATTGCTCAATTGCGTCAGCAGGTTGCGTTCGGTGGCTTGTGCGCCGACGGTAGACAGGCAGACCACCCGCTGCGGCTGGGCCACGCGCAGGGCAGTGTCGAGCGCGGTGATGACGGCGCGCGATTCGGCAAAGTCGGGTGAAGGATCGAAGGTGGGCGGCAGCAGCACGAACACGGCTTGCGTGCCTGCGAATGCCTGCGTCAAGGCCTGCGCGTCGTCCATGTCGGCGATGGCGATCTCGCAGCCCGCCGCCTTCCATGGTGCGGCTTTGGCCGCGTCGCGCAGCACGGCGCGTACGGGCAAGCCGGCGGCCAGCAAGCTGCGGGCGACGGCGCCGCCGACTTTTCCAGTGATTCCTGTGATGGCGTACATGATGGTTTTCCTTTGTGTGTTCATTAATAAGTGAAGCAGCGTGTAGCCATTGTGCGGCAGGCTGTTTCTTTTTTCGATAACATGGATGGCATTAGATTCATGCTGATTGCGCACTAATGGAGGATGGAAATGCGGGGCTTTGACGAACGATTGTTAAATGGCATGGGCGTGTTTGTGGCGATCGTCGATGCAGGCAGCCTGGCGGCCGCCGGCGATCAGCTGGGCATGTCGCCGCCCGGCGTGAGCCGCGCGCTGGCCCGGCTCGAGGGCAAGCTGGGCATACGGCTGTTCGACCGCACCACGCGCAAGATATCGCTGACCGATGAAGGCCGGCGCTTTCACGCCCAGGTGACACCGCTGATCGCGGGGCTGGAAGAGGCGGCAGCTACGGCGTCAAGCAGCGCCACGGCCGTGCGCGGGCGGCTGCGCGTGAATGTGGACCCGTTTTTTTCGCGCCTGGTGCTGGGGCCGCAGCTGGAAGCGTTCATGGTGGCCCACCCGCAATTGCAGCTGGAACTGATCACGCGCGACCAGTTGGGCGACATGGTGGGCGATGGCATCGACCTGGCCCTGCGCTTTGGCTCGCCCAGGGAATCGAGCCTGGTGGCCCGCAAGCTGCTCGAAACGCGGGTGCTGACGGTGGCTTCACCGGCTTATCTGCAGCGCAAAGGCCGGCCGTTCTCGCCCGAGGAACTGGCCAGTGGCGGCCATGAGCTGATCGATTTTCGCGATCCACAAACGGGCCGGCCATTTCCCTGGGAATTTCACCGCAAGCGCAAGCGCATCACCATCGATACGCCGGGCCGCTTGCTGCTGAACGATGCAGGCACCTTGCTCAGCGCCTGCCTGGCCGGTTATGGCGTGGCGCAGATCATGCTGCTGGGCAGCGAAGCGCTGCTGGAAGAGGGCAAGCTGGTCGAGCTGTTTTCCGACTGGCCCGACGAGCATTTCCCGCTGTATGCGCTGCATCCGTCACGCCACCATCCACCGGCCAAGACGCGCGCCTTCCTCGATTTTGTCATGGCGCTGCTGGCGCCTTGAGCTGGTTTGTGACGGTGGCCGGCTCGTACACGGCCAGGAACTCAGCCGGCATGCGGCGTGCGCGGCCGCTGCTCAATTCGATGCACACCAGTTCCCAGCGCCCGCGCACTACCGTGGCGCCGTCGCTGTTGCGTATCAGCTGGAAGCGCCGCTCCATGCTCAGCTTGCCATCGCTGGCGCACAGCCAGGTGGCCAGCGTCAGGGGTTCACCAGCACGCGTGGGTAGCAGATAATCGTATTCGCCACGGCGGATGGCCATGGCGCGGTCCAGGCGGCGGTAATCGTCGAGGTCCAGCCCCAGCGCCGCCGAATGGTGCCAACCGATATGCTCGCACCAGCGCATATAGACGGCGTTATTCGTATGCTGCAAGCCGTCGATATCGTCCGGCTGCGGCGTCACGTCCAGGGTGTGCGGGTGCGGATAATCCCAGTTCAAGATGATTCCTGCGCCGCCAGCTGCGCCTGCAGTGCGGCGACGATCAGCGCATGGTCGTCCGCCTGCGCCAGGCCCGACACGCTGACCGTACCCACCAGGCCCACGCCGCGTATTAGCAGGGGGAAGGCGCCGCCGTGGCCTGCAAACTCCACGTCGTCCAGGTATTTCACGTCTTCAAACGCGGCGCCCCGGTTTTTATAATAAATGCCCATGTAATAGGAGCTGCGGCAGTAGCGGTTGACGGTATTGTTCTTGCGGCGTATCCAGTCGGCCTGGTCTGGCGTGGTGCCCGGCATGGCGTAGTGGAACAGCACCTGGCTATTCCTCGTGATATTGACGACGACCGCCTTGCCGCGCCGTCGCACTTCCTCGACGATCCACAAGCCCACGGCCAGCGCCGTGTCGTTGTCGAAGTGGCTAAATTGCAGGGTTTCCTCCTGCTGCGCCAGGGTGTTGAGTAATTCCGCGTAGTTGTCCATTGCCGTATCGTTAAAGTGGGTGATAGCGTTACTGTAGCTTAAAGCAGCGGCGCTGCCCACGCTACAATGGCGCTCATGAATTTCTCCCTGTTCGACGATGACGATCTGCCGCCCAGCGGGCCGCAGCCTTTGGCGCCCGATACCATGGGCGCGACCTTGCTGCGCGGCTTTGCGCTGCCGCAGGTGGCCAGCCTCCTGGCGGCGATCAATGAGGTAACAGCAGCGGCGCCGCTGCGCCATATGGCCACGCCCGGCGGCTTGCGCATGTCGGTCGCCATGACGAATTGCGGGCCCTTGGGCTGGGTCACGGATGGCCGTGGTTACCGCTATGCGCGGCAAGACCCGGCCAGCGGCTTGCCCTGGCCGGCCATGCCCGCTGTTTTCCAGGCGCTGGCCTGCGAGGCGGCGCAGGCGGCCGGTTTCCCCGGCTTCGTGCCCGACGCCTGCCTGATCAACCGCTATGAAGCCGGCGCACGCATGGCGCTGCACCAGGACAAGGATGAAAGCGATTTCGACGCCCCCATCGTTTCCGTCTCGCTGGGTTTGCCGGCCACCTTTTTGTTCGGTGGCGCGGCCCGTGCCGACAAGGCGGCCCGCATACCGTTATTCCATGGCGACGTGGTGGTGTGGGGCGGCGCCGACCGCTTGCGCTACCACGGCGTGGCGCCCTTGAAGGACGGTCAGCATGCGCTGCTGGGGGCGCAACGCATTAATCTGACGTTCCGCAAGGCGCGCTAAGGCGCCGGTCCAGCTCGACGATGCTCTGGTACAGCACGCGGGCGCCGTCCAGCAACTGGGCCGGTTCTATCCATTCTTCGGGGCAGTGGCTGCGCCCGCCCAGGCAGGGAATGAAGATCATGCCGACGGGGCCGGTGGGCGCCACATACACGGCGTCGTGGCCGGCGCCGCTGGGCATGCGCATGCTGGCGTAGCCCAGTCGGGCCGCCGCGCCATCGATGGCGTCCATCACCAGCGGCGCACAATCGGTGGGTTTCGAGCGGCTGACGGTCGACATGTCCACCGTCAGGCGCAGTTGCAGCAAGCCAGCGGCCACTTCCGCCATCAGCGCTTCGGGGAAGGTGTCGAGCACGCCAGCGTTCTCGCTGCGCACTTCCATCATCATTTCCACCATGCCCGGCACGGCGTTCGAGGCGTTGGGCGTGAGCGACAGGCGGCCGATGGTCGCCACCACATAATGCGGTTTGCCCGACAGCGCGGCGGCGCGGCGGTTGGCCGCATCGATGATGCGCGCCGCGCCCACCAGCGCATCCTTGCGGATATCCATCGGCGTCGTGCCCGCGTGGTCGGGCTGGCCCCGCACGACGAGCGATACGCGGCGGATGCCGACGATATTGGTGACCGTGCCAATTGGCAGGCCACGCGTTTCCAGCACCGGGCCTTGCTCGATATGCAGTTCGACAAAGGCCGCCGTACTGCCCGCCGCGCGCAGCGGCGCATCCAATCGCTCCGGGTTGCAGCCTATCTTGCGCATGCCTTCGGCCAGGCTTTCGCCTTCGGGATTGCGCGCGGCCAGCATGTCGGGCGGCAGCGCGCCGGAAAAAGCGCGGCTGCCGATGCAGGAAATGCCGTAATCGCTGGGTTCCTCGGACAGGAAATCGATCACTTCGAACGGATGTTCCAAGGCGACGCCCTGTTCATGCAGGGTGCGCGCCACCTCGATGCCGGCCAGCACGCCGATGATGCCGTCGAAGCGCCCGCCCATCATCACCGTGTCGCAGTGCGAACCCGTCACCAGCGGTGGGCGCGGCGTGGCGCCAGCACGCGCAGGCAGGCGGCCCACCAGGTTGCCGCCATCGTCCTGATGCACCTGCATGCCGGCGGCGAGGAATTCTTCGCGCAGCCAGGCGCGCGCTTCGAGGAACAAGGGAGAAAAGGCGCGCCGCGTCCATGGCACGCCGGGCAAGGTCATGCGCGACAGGGTTTCCACGCGGGCCCACAGGCGCTCGGCGTTCAGGGGCGGGAAGGGGATGCTATTCATATGGGCTCTTGATATTAGGATGTTCAGGCGGCGCGTGGACGCAAGGAGTGTGGACGTAAAAACGTACCGTCGCCGGCCTGGTTGACGATGCCGGCGCCGTCAAACACCAGCTGGCCACGGCAGTAGGTTGCGGCCACGCGGGCAGTAAATTCGCGGCCTTCGAAACTGCTCCACTGCACCGCCGACAGGCTGTGCGCGGGGTCGTAGCGGTAGTGCTCGGGGGCGACGATGACGATGTCGGCATCCATGCCCACATCCAGCGCGCCCTTGCGGTCGTCCAGCAGGAAATGGCGGGCCGGATTGCGGCACAGCTGGCGCACCACCATCGACGGGCCAATGCCATGTTCTTCGCAACCGGTCCAGAAAGCGGGCAGCAGGGTTTCCAGGCCGGGGCCGCCCGAGGCGTTCTTGAAGATGTTCGGATTGTCCTTGCGCTCCAGGCCCCAGCTGACATGGTCCGATGAAACAAAGGTGCAGGCGTCGCGCGCGATATGGGTCCACAGCAGGTCCACCTCGGCTTGCGGGCGTATGGGCGGGTAGTGCTTGGTCTTCGCGCCAAAACGCCGGCTATGTTCTTCGTGGTTCAGCATCAGGTACTGGATGCAGGTTTCGATGCTGGCCTGGTGGCCGGCCCTGCGGTACATATCGCACAGTTCAAAGCCGCGCGAGGTCGATACATGCACGGCATGGGCGCGCGCGCCCGTCTCGGCGCCGATTTCATAGATCATGGCCGTCGCCAGGTTCTCGATCAACGGCGTGTGGGCGCGCATGAAGGCGTCCCAGCCCGTGTCGCCCTGTTCCAGCATGCGGGCGATGTTCTTGCGCGTCAGCTCCTGCATCTGATTGTGCACGCCGCAGACCAGGCCGGACGGCGCGATCAGGCGGAACGCTTCATACAACTGATCTTCCTCGACGCGGGGAAAGCGCCCCGGCGTCGCTTCGAAGGTGGAAAACTTGAAGGCGCACACGCCGCCCTCGATCAGGCCGGCCGCCGCCTGCAGGCCGTGCTTGTCGTTCAGGGTGCCGAACAGGCCCACGTCCACGTGGCAGTCGCGCTCCACCTCGGCGATCTTCGCGTCAAGCTGGGCGCGTGAAGCCACCGGTTCCGGGTCATCGTAGGGCATGTCGACCATCACCGTGATGCCGCCAGCGGCCGCCGCGCGCGAGGCGTGGCCCAATCCTTCCTGGCCGGCCTGGCTGCCCGCGTGCACCTGGCCATCGACGGCGCCGGGCAAGATCCAGGACCCGCCCGCGTCGTGCATCTGCCTGCCTTGCGGTGCACGCCCCGTGCCGCGTGCGGCCACCTTGCCATTGCGTACGCCCAGCCAGCCGTTTTTCACCACCTTGTCGGCGTCGACGATATTGCCGGACACCACCAGATCGAATTCGCTCATCGTTGCACCGCTCTCCATTATTGACGATGGATGAAAGTGTAGGACGCTCAAGCCAAAATGCCTTATGCTTAAATATACGATCCAATTAACACGATGTTATAGGTGCGCTTCCCGTGAAACTCAATTTGCGTCAAATCGAAGTCTTCCGCGCCATCATGCTGAGCGGTTCCATCAGCGGCGCCTCCAAGTTGCTGTACGTGTCGCAGCCGGCCGTCAGCCGCTTGATTTCCTATACCGAGCAGCGCCTGGGCCTGCTGTTATTCCAGCGTATCAAGGGACGGCTGTACCCGACCCCGGAAGCGCGCCGCCTGTTTGAAGAAGTGGGCGCCGTCTACCAGAGCGTGCAGCGGGTCAACGAGGTGGCCGAAAACCTGGCGGAAAACCGCATCGGCCAGCTGCGCATCGCCAGCAGCCCGAACCTGGGCCAGTCGCTGATGCCGCGCGCCGTGGCCATCTTTTGCGAGCGTTATCCCGAGGTGCGCATCGTGCTGCACACCTTGATTCCCAGCGTGATGCTGCAAAGCCTGCTGACGCACGAGGTGGAACTGGGCGTGACCTATATGCCCGTCACGCATCCCAGCCTGGCCGTGCGGCCCCTGTACAAGAACCGCATCATGGCGGTGGTGCCGCAAGACCATCGCCTGGCGGGGCGCAGCAGCATCACCACGGACGACCTGGCTGGCGACCGTTTTGTCGGCTACAGCAGCGACATTCCATTCGGCCAGCTGGTGCAGCAAATGTTCGGCAACGAGGAGCAGCGCCCGCAGCCGCGCATCGAGGTGCAGCAGGCGCACGTGGCTTGCGCCATGGTGCAGGCGGGCGTGGGCGTGGCGCTGGTCGATGAAATCACCATCAGCGGCCCGATCTGGTCGAAGGTGGTGGCCATTCCCGTGGTGCCGATTGCCAGCGCGCCCGTGAATGTGTACCACATCGAACTGGAACCGCTGTCGCGGCTGGCGCAGGAATTCATCGCCATCCTGGAGTCCTTGCGCAAATAGCCGCGCAGATCATTGTGCTAATACAGTGCACGGTTTTGGTTCTGGCCTGCACCGTCATGTGCCACGCCAGAGCGGGGCGGCGTGCACCAGCAGATGGCATTAACACGATGTTATATGCTCATCACAAAATGTAACGCGACATTATTAATAATCCTACCTAATATTTGATCCATCGCGACAGGCAAAACCTGCGCAGATGCAGATCAATCATGGAGGAGAAAAATAGTGGGACGTATCTTGACACTGAAGGATGTGGAAGCGGCCGTCAAAGGCGGTTCCGTGTTTGCCTGCGGCGGTGGCGGCTGGGCCGGCCATGGCCGCGAGCTGGGCACGCTGGCCGTGACCATCGGCCGGCCGGAACTGGTCGGCATGGATGACGTGCCGGATGACGCGTGGATCGCCACGGCGGCGGCCATCGGCGCGCCGGGCGGTCTGACGGACTGGGAAATGCAGGGCATGGATTACGTCAAGGCCGTGCAACTGACGCAGGAAGCGCTGGGCGCACCGATTTACGGCCTGATCATCGGCCAGAACGGCATGTCGAGCACCCTGAACGCCTGGCTGCCATCGGCCGTGCTGGGCACCAAGGTGATCGATGCGGTGGGCGATGTGCGCGCCCATCCGACCGGCGACATGGGCTCGCTGGGCCTGGCCAACAGCCCACAGCAAATGATACAGAGCGCCGTCGGCGGCAAGCGCGCCAGCAATGCGTACATCGAGCTGGTGGTGCGCGGCGCCACGGCCAAGGTCTCGCCCATCCTGCGCAAGGCCTCGGACATGTCGGGCGGCTTCATCGCCAGCTGCCGCAACCCGATCCGCGCCGCCTATGTGCGCCAGCATGCGGCGCTGGGCGGCATCAGCATGGCGCTGGCCCTCGGTGAAACCATCATCGCCGCCGAAGGCCGGGGCGGGGCAGCCGTCGTCGACGCCATCTGCAAGCAGACGGGCGGCAGCATCATCGGCAGCGGCAAGGTGGCCCGCAATACCTTGCGCTACACGGATGAAGCATTCGACATCGGCGTGATCGAAGTGGGAGAAGGTGCGCACAAGCGGCTGATCCACGTGATGAACGAGCATATGGCGGTGGACGACGCGCATGGCGCGCGCATCGCCAGCTATCCGGACGTGATCACCACCCTGGACATGCAGGGCAATCCGCTCAGCGCAGGGCAAGTCAGGGAAGGCATGGAAGTGCTGGTCTTTCACATCCATAAAAGCGCGCTTCCGCTGTCGTCTAGCGTCAGCGACCCGGCTGTCTACCCGCCGGTGGAAAAGGCGCTGGGCATCAATCTCGCCAACTATGCGCTGGAGGGCAAATAATGCGCCAGACGACCTTCACCGTGCAATCGGGCGCCACCTTGCGCTGCAAGGGCTGGCGCCAGGAAGCGCTGCTGCGCCTGCTGGAAAACGTGCTGGCGGTCGGCGAAGCGCCGCAAAACCTGGTGGTCTACGCGGCCCTGGGCAAGGCGGCGCGCGACTGGCCCGCCTACCGCGCCATCGTCGACGCCTTGCTGCTGCTGGAAGAAGAGCAGACCCTGATCATCCAGTCGGGCAAGCCGATAGGCGTCTTGCGCACGCACAGCCAGGCGCCCATCGTCATCATGGCCAACTGTAACCTGGTGGGGCAGTGGGCCAAGGCGGAAAATTTCTATGCGCTGGAAAAGCAGGGCCTGATTTGCTGGGGCGGGCTGACGGCCGGCGACTGGCAGTACATCGGTTCGCAAGGCGTGATCCAGGGCACGTACGAGATTTTCTGCCGCATCGCCGAGCGCCATTTCAATAACGACTTGCGCGGCCGTTTCATTTTGACGGCGGGCCTGGGCGGCATGGGCGGCGCGCAGCCACTGGCCGGCCGCATGGCCAACGCCGCCATCCTGACGGTGGAAGTGAACGAAGAAAGCATACAGAAGCGCCTGAAGAACGGTTTCCTGGAAGTGCGCGCCGACTCGCTCGACCATGCGCTGGCCCTGATCGCCGATGCGGTGGCGCGCAAGGCGCCATTGTCGGTGGGTTTGCTGGGCAATGCGGCCGATATCTATCCGGCCATTCTGGCGCGCGGCATCGTGCCCGACATCGTCACCGACCAGACCTCGGCGCACGACCTGGTGTATGGCTATGTGCCGTCGGGCCACACGCCGCAGCAGGCGATTGCCCGCCGCGAAAGCGATATCGAGGGCTTGATGCGCGACAGCCGCGCGTCCATCGTGCGCCATGTGCAGGCCATGCTGGGCTTTCAGGATCAAGGCGCGATTGTCTTCGACAACGGCAACCTGATACGCACGCATGCGAAACAGGGCGGCGTGGAGCGGGCCTTCGAGATTCCCGTCTTTACGGAAGCGTTCCTGCGGCCTTTGTTTGCGCGCGCCATCGGTCCGTTCCGCTGGATAGCGCTGTCGAACGACGCCGAGGATATCCGCAAGATCGACGATTTCCTGCTGCAGCGCTTTGCCGATAACTGGATCGTCTCGAACTGGGTGCGCCTGGCGCGTGAAAACGTGCCCTTCGAAGGTTTGCCGGCCCGTATCGCCTGGCTGGGCCACGGCGAACGCACGGAACTGGCGCTGGAAGTGAACCGCATGGTGCGCGACGGCGAATTGAGCGCGCCGGTGGCCTTCACGCGCGACCATCTCGATGCGGGCGCCATGGCGCACCCGAACATCATGACGGAAAACATGCGCGACGGTTCCGACGCGGTGGCCGACTGGCCGCTGCTGAACGCCATGATCAATTGTTCGTCCAGCGCCGACCTGGTGGCCATCCATTCGGGCGGCGGCGGCTACAGCGGCTACATGACCAGCGCCGGCGTCACCGTGGTGGCCGACGGCAGCGCGGCAGCGGACCAGCGCCTGCGCTTGTCGCTGACAAATGACACCAGCAGCGGCGTGCTGCGCTACGCCGACGCCGGCTACGACGAGGCGCTCGACGAAGTGGCTCTCAAGGGCATCGCCCGCATCGATACACAGGAGGCCAGATTCCAGCAATAGGGCATAGTCAGACACCATAAAAAATCAAAAAGGCCAGCCGGGGAACACCCCGGCGGCACATAAGAGTAACGGCAATGTGGTCTACAGGGAGATGGAAAATGAAAGAGCTGGCTATCAATGCGGGCGGGGACGGCGCGTCCGCCGCAGGAGTCGACACAGGGGAGGGCGCTGCGCACGCGAGTATCAAGCATGAAGAGGTCCGGCACGACACGATCAAGCACGATGCGAAGGCGAGCCGCCGCGCCGTTATCGCCGCCTCGACCGGCAATGCGCTGGAATGGTATGACTTCACGGTGTACGCCTTGTTCGCCATGTATATCGGACAGAATTTTTTCCAGAACGAGAATCCCACGGTACAACTGATGGCCTCTTTCATGGCCTTCGGCCTCGGCTACGTGGCGCGGCCGCTGGGCGCTCTGCTGCTCGGTTCCTACGGCGACCGCGCCGGGCGCAAGGCCGCACTGACACTGACCATCATGCTGATGGCGCTGGGCACCTTGCTGATCGCGATTGCGCCGCCCTATGCCGCCATCGGCGTGGGCGCGCCGCTGCTGATCGTTTGCGGCCGCGTGCTGCAAGGCTTCTCGGCCGGCGGCGAGATCGGTGGCGCCACGGCCTTCCTGGTCGAGCATGCACCGCCTGAAAAGAAGGGCCAGTATGCCTCGTGGCTGCAAGCGAGCATGGGCATCAGCAATGTGGCCGGCGCGCTGGTCGCCACTGTCGTCACTGCCGTGTTCACCGTCGATGAAATCAGCGAGTGGGCCTGGCGCATACCCTTCATCATCGGCCTGGCAATCGCCCCGGTCGGCCTGTGGATGCGCAAGGCGCTCGATGAAACGCCGCACTTCAAGCTGGAAGAACAGCGTATGAAGGCAGCCGGCATCGTGAAAAAGACGCCGCTGCTGCAAGTCATCCGCGAATGCCCGAAACAGCTGGCGGCCGGCTTTGGCTTGTCGGTGCTATGGGCGGCGGCGCCGTATTCGCTGATCATCTTCATGCCTATCTATGCGCAAAAGACCATGGGGTTCACCGCTTCGCAGGCCTTCACCGCTTCCCTGATCGGCAATCTGTTCATGATCGTCTGCTGCGTGCTGGCCGGCACCCTGTCGGACAGGCTGGGACGGCGCACCATGCTGCGCTTTGGCGCGGTCCTGCTGCTGGTGGGCGTGTATCCGCTGATGATGTGGCTGCAGGCTTCGCACACCACGGCCACGCTGGTGATCGTGCAATCGCTGTTTTGCGCCATGATCGCCATGTTCGTCGGCGTGGCGCCGGCGGCGCTGTCGGAAATCTTCCCCACGTCCGTGCGTTCCTCGGGCATGTCGCTGTCGTATAACACGGCCGTGACCCTGCTGGGCGGTTTCGCCCCCGCCATCCTGACCTGGATCACCTACACGACGGGCGTGGCGTTTGCGCCGGCCCTGTATGTGATGGGCGCCGCCGCCATCGCGCTGGTCGCCATTTCCACCTTGCCCGACGCCAGCAAGACCTGATACGCCCACGACAGACACTCACCGAAAGATCACCATGCACATCACACAACGCAGCGCCATGCGCGCCGCGACGGCACTCGCTTGCCTGGCGTTTGGCCAGCCAGCCTGCGCGCAGTCGGCCATCAGCTTCACCGGCGTCATCGATACCTATGCCGGTTCCCTGCAGCGCAGCGGCGAGGCCGCCCGCGCCAACGTCGTCAACAGCAGCGGCATGACCACCTCATGGTGGGGCTTCAAGGGCGTGGAAGACCTGGGCGGCGGCTTGCAGGCGCAGTTCAATCTGACCGGATTTTTCCGCCCCGATAACGGCGGCGCAGGCCGCTACGACAGCGACACCCTGTTTGCCCGCGACGCCAACGTGGGCCTGTCCGGCAGCTTCGGGCGCATTTCCATCGGCCGCGACCTGGCGCCCAACTTCGTGCCCTCGATTACCCTCAATCCCTTCGGCGGCTCGTTCGCCTTCGCCCCGCTGCTGGTGCACACGCAAGCGTCGGCAGGCGCGTATCCTGGCCAGAAATGGGCGCCCACCACGGCTGGCGACACGGGCTGGAGCAATGAGGTCATGTATGTCACGCCCAAGCTGAACGGCTTGACGGCCAGCCTGTTCTACCAGTTCGGCGAACAGGCCGGCAACACCGGCAAGAATAATGTGGGCGCCAACGCCATGTACGGCAATGGCCCCCTGACCCTGGGCGCCTACGTGCAGCGCATCGCCGTCAACAACCCGCTCGATACCGTGACGGGCGATTCAAAAGTGTTCAGTTTTACGCCGTATAACATCGATACGGGCGCCGTCTACAAGCTGGCGGCGGCCAGGCGCCAGACCACCTGGTTCATGGGCGGCGCCTACGACTTCAAGCTGCTCAAGCTGTTCGGCACCTGGCAAACGGCGGACAACAGCCTGCCTGATGGCGCCGACCGGGACAAGCACAGCCTGAAGTCCGATACGGCGCAGCTGGGCGCCAGCGCACCTTTGGGCAGTGGCGTGGCCATGCTGTCCTGGGGCCGCACGGCGATCCGCGCCGGTGGCGACTTCGGCGGCCCGGGCTGGCGCAGCAGCGTGCGGCGCAATACCGTCTCGCTGGGCTACGACTACCTGCTGTCGAAGCGCACCGACGTGTACAGCGTCGTCATGCGCGACAAGATCAGCGACCAGGACGGCGGCACCAGCGTGGGCGCCGGCATCCGCCACAAGTTCTGAACCTGGTCTGTCTCCCGTTCTTGCATTTGCTTGACGCCATCCTTCGCAACAATTAATATCCGTCCGGTCGGAAATAAATTGGAGCAAGGATGGGACGCAAGCGCGTGATTGATCAGGAACATATACTCGATGCCGCCGAAGTGGTGGTGGCGCGCGATGGGGCGGCGCGGCTGACCCTGGACGCGGTGGCGGTGCAGGCTGGCATCAGCAAGGCCAGCGTGCTGTATGACTACAAGTCGAAACAGGCGCTGATCGCCGCCGTCGTCGACCGGGCCGTGGCCCGCGACAACGCCTTTAACCAGGAGACCACGATCAGCCTGGGCGCGGTGGATAGCGCAGTCATCCGCGGGCGCATCGCGGCGGCGGCCTTGCCGATACCCGAGCAATTCAAGCAGGTCGCCATGAATCTGTGCGCGGCCATGGCCCAGGATGCGCAGCTGCGCGCCACCTTGCAAGCGAACCAGCAGGCGGTGATTACGCAGATACTGGCCAGTTCGGCCCAGCCGCGCGGCGCCTTGCTGGCCTATCTGGCGCTCGAAGGCCTGAAGCTGCTCGAAGCGCTCGATTACCACAGCTGGCCGCAGCAAGAGCGCAGCCGCATCCTGCGCGAGATCGGCTGGCTGGTCGACGTGGAGCCGACATGACACACGCTGATGTCAACGGGGAAGCGCTGCGCCTGTTTTTGACGGGTGGCAGCGGTTACCTGGGCCGCAACCTGATACGCCATTTCGTGGCGCAGGGCGCGACCGTGGTGGCGCTGGTGCGCAGCGAGCGCGCCGCCGCCGTGGTCAGGGCCCTGGGCGCCGTGCCGTTTGCGGGCGATCTGCTTGACCCTTTGGCAGAGGGCATGGCAGGCTGCCAGGCGTTGATCCACGCCGCTGCCGACACCAGCCACGGTTACGCCACGGCGGCCCAGCGCCGCATCAATCTCGATGGCACGCGCCATGTGTTTGCCTCGGCGCGCGCGGCCGGTATCGCCAGGGCGGTCTATATCAGCAGTGAATCGGTGCTGCTCGATGGTAGTCCGCTGGTCGATGCACGCGAAGACATGCCGTTTCCCGACCATCCTGCCGGTGCGTATACACGCACCAAGGGCGAGGCCGAACGCATCGCGCTGGCGCTGGCCGGGCCTGGCTTTGCCGTCATCGCCGCACGCCCCCGCTTTTTGTGGGGCCGCGACGACACCACGGCGCTGCCGCAACTGACGGCGGCTGCGGCGGCCGGCAAGATGGCCTGGCTCGATGGCGGGCGCTATCTGACTTCGACCACGCATATCGCCAACGCCTGCGCCGGCGTGGCGCTGGCCCTGGAACGTGGCCGTAGCGGCGAAGCGTATTTTTTGAGCGATGGCGAACCGCAAGAGTTCCGCCGCTTCATTACCGATTTGCTGGCCACGCAGGGCATCGTGGCGCCCGATAAAAGCGTGCCGCGCTGGCTGGTGCGCGCGATTGCCAGCGTGGGCGACCTGCTGGCCACTGTCAGCGGCGGACGTTTTACGCCACCCGTGACGCGCCAGCAGCTGGCCACCATGTCGGTCGAAGTCACGCTAAACATCAGCAAGGCGCGCATGGAACTGGGTTACCGGCCCGTCATCTCGCGCAGTGTCGGGCTGGCCGAGCTGGTCGCGCCAGGCTGAGGCCAGCTGTCTAGAACGCCATTTTCGCCGACAGCAGTGCGTTGACGGGTGCGCCGAAGTGGTTGTTGTCCTGCGTGCTGCCGATGGCCTGGTAGTAGTATTTGTCGAACACATTGTAGACATTGAGCTGGAACGACAGGCGGGGACTGGCCTGGTACGACGCCATCAGGTCGAGCACCGTGTAGCCGCCCTGGCGCACCGTGACGTCGCCCACGGGATAGCGCATATCGCTGCGCGTGCGCAGCGAGCCGCCCAGCTTCCACTGCTGGAAGGCGCCCGGCAGACGGTAGCTGGTCGACAGTTTCAGCAGGTGGCGCGGCGTGAGCGTGTCGTAGCGCGTGCCAGCCTTGCCGGCGTCCGAATCGTGCAGATAGATGGCCGTGTTGTAGGTATAGCCGGCCATCACTTGCCAGTCTGGCGCCAGCGCGCCAGCCAGTTCGAATTCCGCGCCCCGGCTGCGCACTTCGCCCGTTTGCAGATAGCAGGCAGCGACCTCTGGTCGGCATTGCGACTGCGGCAGTTGCAATGGCAGGTTTTTCTGATTGATCTGGAACAGCGCCGCGCTGGCTGTCAGGGCGCCGCCAAAGTAGTCGCCCTTGACGCCGGCTTCTGCATTCGTGCCTGTCAGCGGATCGAGCAGGGCGCCGCCCGCATCCTGGTAATTTTGCGGCTGGAACACGCCCGACCAGCTGGCGTAGACGGAGTGGGCGCCATCGATGGCGTACACCAGGCCCGCGTACGGCGTTACCTTGCGCCTGACTTCATAGGCGCTGTCGTCATGCCATTCACCGGCCGTCAGGTGCATGCTGTAGTCGTAGCTGTCGACGCGCGCGCCCAGCATCGCCGTTAAAGGATCGCTGACGCTGAAGCGGGCCGTCGCGTAGGCGCTGCTCTGCTTTTGCGCCCCCTTGCGCGACCAGACATAGTCCATGGCCGGTTTTGGCACGGTCGACGAATTCCAGCTCAAGGGATCGACGACGACGTTGTAATCGCCGGGCCAGCCGCCGGGGCCATCGTTGTCGCGGTTACGGCGGTAGCTGGCGCCTGCCACCAGTTCATGCGTGCGCCCGAGTAGCTGGAAAGGGCCGCTGGCGTAGGCGTCCAGACTCACTTGCGTTTTCTTGTAGGCGTAGGCGCCTGCGCCCTGGCCGAAAAGTGCAGAGTCTTCCAGCGGATACAGATAGGTACCCAGCATGTCCATCTTGGTTTGCAGTGCGCGCGCTGTCAGCCGCGTGCTCCAGCCGCCGCCCAGCTGGTGCTCCAGTTCCGCAAACACGCTGCTGTTCTGTTTGTTCCAATAGGCCCAGTCAGGCGTCATGCGTGCCGAGCGCGCAAACGGATAAAAGCTGCCGTCGCGCCGCGTCGGTAAGCCGTTCCAGTCTGCGCCGGGATTGTCTTCGCGGCTGCCATAGCCGCCCACGCTGAACAAGGTGCCCGGCGCCAGGTCGATATCGAGCGTGCCGTAAGCGAGCTTGCGCTCGTGGCGATAGGCTTTCTTGAAGGTGCCGGCATCCTGCACGGCCAGCACGGTGCGCCCGCGCACGCTGCCCGAGGCATTCAGGGCGCCACCGGCATCGAGTTCGCCCCGGTAGTTATTCCAGCTGCCCGCGCTGACGTTCATCAGCACTTGCGGCTGCGTGGTGGGGTGCTTGCGCACCAGGTTGATGGTGCCCGAAGGGTTGCCGGTACCCGTCATGATGCCGGAAGCGCCGCGCAGGATTTCCACCCGGTCGTACATGGCCATGCTGGCCAGGCCCATGGTGTCCTGGTCGAAGGCGATGGGCACGCCATCGGCCATGAAGTTGTTGACTTCAAAGCCGCGCGCGAAAAATTGCGTGCGTTCGCCGCCGCCGATCTGGCGCGTGCTCATGCCCGTCGCGTCCAGCGCCACGTCGTCGAGCGACTGGAAGCCGCGGTCGTCGATTTGCTGGCGCGTCACCACGCTGACCGATTGCGGCGTCTCGCGCGCGGACAGCACGAACTTGCTGGCCGTGCTCATGCTGCGCGTGGTGTAGGAGCCGCTGCCTTCGGTGACCGTGCCATTGTCGGCACTGGCCGTGACAGCGATGCCAGGCAGGGTTTGCGTGCCATCGGGCAGGGCGGCCGCGCTGATCTTGCGCAGCGCATACGCGCCGTTGCCCGATTCGACGGCGGCATAGCCGCTACCGGCCAGCAGTTGCGCAAAGCCTGCCTGTAGCGTGTAGCTGCCGCGCAGGCCCGCGCTGCGCAAACCTGCCAGCTGGGCAGGATCAAACGACAGGGGCACGCCGGCGCTGGCTGCATAGTCGGCCAGGGCGTCGCCCAGTTTTCCTGCGGCGATGGCATAGCTTTGCGCCGAGGCAGGGGCGGCGGCTGGCGGGGCGGCGTGGACGGGAGCGCTGGCCAGCATGGCCAGCATGCTGGCAATGGCCAACGGCATGGTGCGGACTTGTTGGTGCGATGACATGGATTTCCTTTACGGTATAGGGGATGACAGCGCGTGCTGCCTGTGCGCTGTCATCCTGTACACCGGACGAGCATGGGAAAAGTGTCACTGCGGCGGCGATTATTTTTAAAGGGCGCGCTCGATGGTGATCCAGTACGGTCCTACGCTGCTCATTTGCACGGGCAGGGTCTGGCGCAGCAGGACCAGGCTGCGCGCGAAATCGTGTACGGGAAAGGCGCCTGAAACGCGCAGGCTGGCGACGGCAGGATCGCAGCGCACGATGCCGTGCCGGTAGCGCCCCAGTTCGGCCAGCAAGGTATCGAGGCGCATGTCTTTTGCCACCAGCATGCCCTTGTCCCACAGGGCCAGGCTGGCGCCCAGCGGCCGCGGCGGGGCGATATCGTGCTGTGTAAATTCCACTTCCTCGCCCGCCTGTGCTGTGTACGTGCCACCGGCGTGGGCTGGCGTGATGGCTACTGCGCCATTGAATACGCTGAGCCTGGAAGCGGCGTCCAGCAGGCGCACGGCAAAACGCGAATCGATGGCGCGCATGGCGCCGTGCTGCGTGGTGACGTCCAGTGATTGACGGCCGGTGCTGACCAGGATGGACCCTGCCAGCAGGTGTACCTGGCGCGTCGCCCCGGCAAGACGCAGCTTGACGGCGCTGGCGGTATCGAGCACCAGCCGCGTGCCGTCCGCCAGGTCCAGCGTGCTCCGTTCACCCGTCGCGGTGCGCAAATCAGCCGTCCATAGCGGCGCCTGGCGCCAGGCCAGCCAGCCGGCTGGCGCGGCGGCCAGCATCAGCCCCAGTACCCGCAGCGCCTGGCGGCGCCGTGGAGCGTCCAGGCGCGACAGGGTGCGGCGCGTGGTCTCGGCAGGCAGGCTGGCAAAGTCGCCCAGCACGGCTTCGGCGCGCTGCCAGGCGGCTGCGTGCTGGGGACTGGCAGTGCGCCAGCGCTCGAAGTCGGCCCGCGCTTGCGCGCTTGCCTCTCCGGACTGCAAGCACACCAGCCAGTCGGCCGCTTCGGCCAGCACCGCCATCGACGGCGCTGTGTTCATGCCGCCGCCAGACAGGCCAGAAAACCCTTGCGCATATGGCGCTTGATGGTGGCCAGCGACAGTTGCTGGCGTTCGGCGATCTGCTGGTAAGTCAGTTCGTCGAGCTGCGCCATCAGGAAAATTTCACGCGTCTGCTCCGGCAAGGAGCGCAGCATGGCGTCGATGCGGAGCAGTGTTTCCAGCACCATCAGCCGCGTTTCCGGCGAGGGCGCCAGCGGCTCGGGCAGAAGGGCTATGGTGTCGAGGTAGGCCCGTTCCACCTCTTGCCGACGCCAGTGGTCGACCAGCAAGCCCTTGGCGATATGCGTCAGAAAGGCGCGCGGCTGCTCGCCGATCGCTGCGCTGCGCCGTGACTGCAGCAAGCGCACATAGGTGTCGTGCGCCAGGTCCGCAGCCTGGCTGGCATCGCCGAGCTTGCGGCGCAGCCAGCCCTGCAGCCAACCGTGATGGTCGTTATACAGGGTGGCGATGGACTGGGGCGAGGGCGCTGCAGCGGACATGGATCAGGAGTATATAAATGAGAATTATTCTCAATTATAATGAATCGCTTGCCTGCATGGCAAGGCTGTCGTGAAGCTTGTGGCCGTATCGCCACGCTGGCGGGATGGCAAACAGCAGACTGGAAGTCTGTTCTTTTATCCGGCTTGGCAGCACAGATGCCGGGAGCGCGAGTCCAGCAGTGGTAGTGGTGTGGGGTTGAAAACGATGCTGTAAAAACAAGCATCCTGCCGTGTGCCGCGATTCGTAAATTGGTGAAAAAATGCAATTGACTAGTTGGCAGCAGTTCTCGCCAGTCCGGCGCCACGCGCGCCGCCGAATTTTCATCGCAAAGGAGCATCATGACTACTCACTCCCGGCCGGGACCGTTGTTGCTCATTACCGGCGTTGTTTTTATCCTGTTGGGACTGGCGCTAGCCGGCGGCGGGGCCTGGCTCGTTTATCTCGGCGGTTCCTGGTATTACGTGCTGGCCGGCATAGGCTTGCTGATCGCGGGCGCGCTGGTGCTCAAGGGCAGGCGCAGCGTGCAGGCTTTCCTGGCTTTCTTGCTACTTGTCACGCTGGTGTGGTCCGTGGTCGAAGTCAAGTTCGACTGGTGGCAATTGCTGCCGCGCCTCGATATCTGGTTTGTCGCCGCTGTCTGGCTGCTGCTGCCGTTTGTCGACCGGCGCCTGGGCACGCCTGACCCCAGTTATACGAAAAAGCGCGAAGCAGGCAAGACAGCCCTGCTGGTCGCCGTCGGCGCCACCCTGGCCGTGGGCGTGTTTGCCCTGTTCCAGGATTACACCACCTTGCATGGTGAGGTGCCGGATGAAAACATGGCCGCCGCGCCGCAAGGCGATTTCGCGCCTGGCGTGGCGCATAACGACTGGTCCGCGTATGGCCGCTCCGGTTATGGCGACCGCTATTCGCCAGCGAACCAGATCACACCGGCCAATGCATCGCAGCTGAAACAGGCCTGGGTGTATCACACGGGCGACTTCAAGGGGCCGAACGACCCGGGTGAAATCGCCAATGAAGTCACGCCGCTGAAGGTCAACGGCTTGCTCTACCTGTGCACTCCGCACAATATCGTGATTGCGCTGGACCCGGACTCGGGCAAGGAAGTGTGGCGCCACGATCCCAAGATCAACCGCGATGCCAAAACTTACCAGCACATGATCTGCCGTGGCGTGGCCTATTGGGACGTCAACGCGGGCCGCGCCAAGAATGATCCGGCGCCCGAAGCGGCAACCATGGAATGCCCGCGCCGCATCCTGGCGCCCACCATGGATGCCACCCTGATCGCCGTCAATGCCGACACGGGCGAATCGTGCAAAAGCTTTGGCGAAAATGGCGTGATCGGCCTGTACCACGGCATGGGCATGAAAAAGCGGGGCTTCTTGATGCCGACCTCGCCGCCGGCCGTGTCGCAAAAGATCGTGGTGATGGCCGCCAGCGTGACGGACAACGATTCTACCGACGAGCCATCGGGCGTGATCCGTGGCTACGATCCCGTCACCGGCAAGCTGGTGTGGAACTGGGATGCGTCCAATCCCGACGACACGGAGCCGATTGCCGACGGCAAGACCTACACGAATAATTCACCCAATTCCTGGGGCGTGTCCAGCATCGATGAAAAGCTGGGCATGGTGTATGTTCCGATGGGCAATGAAACGCCCGATACCTGGGGCGGCAACCGCAATCCGCACGGTGAGAAATACAATAGTGCCATCGTTGCGCTGGACCTGGCCACCGGCAAGGTGCGCTGGGTCTACCAGACCGTGCACCACGATATCTGGGACATGGACATCGGCGGCCAGCCGACCCTGGTCGATATCGATACGCCCAAAGGCCGCGTGCCCTCCGTGGTGGCGACCACCAAGCGCGGTGATATTTACGTGATCGACCGCCGCGACGGCAGCCTGGTGGTGCCTGCGCCCGAAAAACCCGTGCCCAATACCAATCCATCCGCCGGCGACCGGCTGTCGCCCACCCAGCCATTTTCCGAGCTGACCTTCTTGCCTGAAAAACATATCAGCGAGACGGATATGTGGGGCACCACGCCATTCGATCAGCTGGCCTGCCGCATCACGTTCCGCTCGCATCGCTATGAAGGTCCGTTCACGCCGCAGACGGCGGCCAGTGGCAAGATCAAGGGCGCCATCATTTCGCCTGGTCCGCTGGGCATCTTCGAGTGGGGCGGGGCGACCGTCGATCCGGTGCGCCAGTTGCTGATCGTGAACCCGGACTACATGGGTTTCCTGGAACGGCTGGTGCCGCGCGATCAGGCGGACGTGAAGGGCGGTTCGGGCACGGAAATGGGCTTGCAGCCGCAGACAGGCACGCCATTTGCCGTGGAAATCAAGCCTTTCCTGTCGCCGCTGGGTTTCCCTTGCCAGGCGCCGCCATGGGGTTATGTGGCCGCCGTCGACTTGCGCACCATGAAAAAAATCTGGATGCACAAGAACGGCACCACCATGGATAGCGCCCCCGTGCCGATTCCGCTGCCGCTGGGCGTGCCCAGCCTGGGTGGCATGAGCACCACCGGCGGCGGCGTGGCATTCCTCAGCAGCACGCTCGACTATTACATCCGTGGCTACGATGTGCGCAACGGCAAAGTAGTCTGGAAAGCCCGCTTGCCGGCTGGCGGACAAGCTACGCCGATGAGCTATATCTCCGACAAGACCGGCCGCCAGTACGTGGTCGTCATGGCCGGTGGCCACGGTTCGCTGGGCACCAAGATGGGCGATAGTCTGGTCGCGTTTGCCTTGCCTGATGAGGCGGTGAAAGGCAAGTAAGGCCCTATGCAAGATGGCGCAAGTCAATCTGCGGCACGGCCAGTCTGGCCGTGCCGCAGTGCTTTCAAGCCGCAACAGTGCGCTTAGTTGCGCTTTTCTTCCCGCTCTTTGGGATGATGATCAGCTTCATGGTGCTGGTTTTGCGGGTGAGCTTGCGGCTGGTGCTGTGCTTGTGGCCGCGGTTCTGGCCGCGGTTCCGCCCGCGCTGGCGCTTGCTCCCGGCGCATTTCCGGAGCGGGCCGGTTCATTTCCTGATGGAACTGCTGGCCGCCGTTAGGCCTGTCGAATTGCTGATGCGGCTGGTTCTGCACATGTTGCGGCGCAGGCGATGGCTGAGGCTGCTGCTGCCTTGCCGTTTGCTGATTGCCGCCGAAGGCATGCTGGTTCGGGTTTGCCGGCGGACGTGCAACCTCAGGATTGTGCTGCGCTGCCGGCCCATGGTTCAAGGCATTCTGCTCCAGCTGAGCCATCGGCCGGCCATGCTGGACAGGCTCGCCGCCACCGGGGCGTTGCGCTGCGGCTTCAGGCCGGGCCTGATTCTGCATGGCATGTTGTGATCCTGGCCGCAGCAGCTGATTGCTGCTGGCTGCCGTCGGCGGGCCGCCGGCAGCAAAATTCCTGCCGAAATTCGGCCTTGCCATGTTGTTCAAGTCCGCTGGTCCGTGATTGCCCCCTGGGTTTGCGGCAAACGCATTCGGACCCGGATGCCCTTGTTGCTGGCTGCCTGGCGCAGCAAAATTCGGCCGTGTCATGTTGCTGAAGTCTGCCGGTCCGTGATTGCCTCTGGGCATGGTTGCAAACGATCCGCCATTCGGACCCGGATGCAATGGCTGCGGATTGGCTGGCGCGGCAAAATTCGGACGGGCCGCGTTGAAATTGGCGGGACCTGCGCCCGGCTGGGCAGGGTTAGGGGCAGCGAAATGATTACGCGTATTGTTGTTGATGACAGTGTTGTTGTAATTGTTGGTGACGCGATTGACGATCGTGGTGGAACGCGACACATAGGTATTGTTGTTGTACACCACCGCCGGCCGATGCCAGCCGTTCGGACCGCCGCCATTCCAGTTGCCGCCACCACCACCGCCACCCCAGTGCATGCCCCAGGAATTCCAGCCCCAGTGGTGCGTTTCGATCAAGGCGCCGACGGCGATCCCCAGGCCGAAGGTCAGCACGCCTGCGGTGACGACGTCACCTGGCGGATAGTAGGCCGGTGGCGGTGCGTAGGAATAGCCTGGATAGACCGGCATCGGCTGGCCGTAGACGACGGCCGGATTATAGGCCGGCACGTAGACCACAGCCGAATCGGCCGGCTCGATCACGATCGTTTCTGGCGGTGGCGGCACCATTTCAGGGCCAGTGTAGTAGGCCGGCTCGTTTGGCGGTGGCGCATAGCCGGCCGGCGGCGCTGCCTGCACGCGTGGCGCCGTGGCGATGCGCTGCTGCTTGTTGCTCTTCAGGTTGCCGCTGGCGGCTGCCCGCTGGCGCATCACCTGGATCGCATTCATGACATCGGTTGGATCGTTGACATAGGCGTCGCCCAGCGCCGACGTCCAGGGGATATTGTGCGCCATCTGGTCCAGCACGCCAGGGAACTGGGTCAAGCCCTTGACGCTGACATCCCAGGGCTGCTGATTGGCGGCGTCCTGCAGCGGCTTGCCTTTCAAGTTCTTGTTTTGTGCCAGCCAGTTGTCGGCGGCGGTGACCTGGTCGGGATAGCTTGACGCTGCCAGCACTTGCGCCACCAGCTTGTCCGGGAACAGGGCAATCGGCCCGACCAGCTGGTAAAGCTGGTCGGCGGTGGGCGGAACATAGGCAGGAGCCGCTTGCGACGGCGCAGCAGGTGCGGCGGCATCGGGTTTTTTGTCGCAAGCGGTCAGTGACAACAGTGCGACGCAAACGGAAGCGCCGAGTAACACTGATGTCGTTTTTTTATTGTTAGCCATTTTCGCACTCCATCACATCGAGGTAATTGACAGTGCTTACAAGTTAGCACGGCGATCCGGATAGCTTGCAGTGCGTTACAGAATCTTGCATGTTTAACAGACTGTCCCGATAGGCGCGGCTATGCCTTATGATGGCGAGACCGTCTAGCCATGCGCTTGCGCAGCGCAGATGAAGGCGGTAGCGTATTCGGCCAGAAACAGCCGTTTCAACAAGCGAAAGAAAACCATGAAAACACCACCAGACGATTTGCCGGTCTACCGATTACTCACTGGACCTGACGATGCAAAATTTTGCCGCCGCGTCAGCGAAGCGCTTGCGCTAGGCTATGTGCTTTACGGCTCGCCCTCGGCGACGTTTAACGGGGAAAGCGTGATCGTGGCTCAAGCCGTTCTCTGGCCGGCGATGGACGATCAGTCTATCAGGTAGCCGCCACGATGGACCTTGCTTGATTGCAATCGGTAGGGGGGAGATGGCTTATTTGTTCTTTCCTCTTTCATCCTTCTTCAATCATCACACATCCTCTCTTATCCTCCTTTAATTTCCCTGTCGTGACTTTTCGATAGTGTGTGGCCCCTTGGGCGCTGCTAGTATTTTTACCTGCCGAGTCCGCTTGTTTTATTTGTTGTGGAACCTCGGCGTTCTGCCGGCAGGGGCGTCTTTGCCCGTCAATTCTTGCCATGGCGCTCGCTGCTTTTTGATGATGCAGGCATGCGTTGCGCTCCCATGAGTATCGTGTAGCGGCATGTTTTAACCGGGCAATCCTGGAGGGACAGGCTTGTTATGAACGAGAGGAGCTGAGAATGAGCAGTGAATTCAAGAGGCGTGGTGCCTTGAAGGAAGCCGAAAGCTATCCAGTCTGGTTGCAGCAGGTATTGACCGAGACAGCGTCTGCACGGGCGCTGGTGGCTGGACATCAAGTCTTTACCGGCATGCGCGACGCCAAACTGGGCGCGCGCGAGTTCGCGGCATTCTTTGTCAACGGCTGGCCAGTGGTCGAGCAATTCCCGCAGTATATGGCGATGAATTTGCTCAAGGCACGTTTTGGCCGTTCGGAAGGGGAAGATATGGCGCGCCGCTATCTGACGCGCAATATCCGTGTCGAGCAGAATCATGCCGATTACTGGGTCGACTGGGCCGGCATGCACGATGTCTCGAAAAGCAAGTTGCTGCGCGCCGAAGGCCCGCCTGCCGCTTTTGCACTGAGCCACTGGTGCTGGAGCAGCAGCAGTTCCCACGCGCTGGCGTCCGCCATGGCCGCCACCAATTACGCCATCGAAGGCGTGACGGGCGACTGGGCGACCCTGGTGTGCAGCAAGCCGGACTACGAGCAAAGCTTTCCTGAAGGATCACGGAAGAAAGCCATGCGCTGGCTGCAACTGCACGCCCATTACGACGATGCCCATCCCTGGGAAGCGCTGGACATCGTCGCCACTTTGCTGGGGCACGAGCCCAGCAAGGAGGAGATCGAGGGCGTGCGCAACAGCATCCTGACCAGCTTCTCTTATTTCAAGGCTAGTCTGGACTGCTGCCTCTAATTGGCTAGCACGCCGGCCCGGCTGATTGCGGGCTGGCGTTTTGCCGGATTCAGCGCCAATTTGGCAGGATTCGATCCATTTGTGCGCTTCAAGCCAGACAGTGAAACGACTACACTGGATACATTGTTCTCACATTGAATCCCCAACATGAAGCGCTTACCGCAACTCTCACTGAAAATATTACCCGTATCTTTCTTTGCACTCACCCTGGGCCTGGCCGAAACGGGCAATGCCTGGCGCTTTGCCCGCGAACTCTGGTCCCTGCCGCCGTTGATGGGCGAGCTGTTCGAGCTGCTGGCCATCGCTTCATTCCTTCTTTTTATCGTCATGTATGCACGCAAATGGCTGGTGCAGCGGGCAGCGGCAGTGGCTGAAGTGCGCGACCCGGTACAGTCGGCCTTTTTGGCCCTGATCCCTGAATCCATCATCCTGATCGCGCTGGCGCTGCTGCCGTACGCGCCGGCCGCCGCGAAACTATGCTTCTGGCTTGGCTCCGCCGCCAATCTGCTGTACGGCGCCTGGCGGCTGGCCGCGCACTGGAGCGGCCAGCGCGATGCCGCGCAGATCGTCCCGCCTTTGTTTCTGCCGTACACGGCCAGCGTGCTGGTCAATGCGCTGGCGGCTGGCGTGTTTGGCTACACGGATTACGGCTGGATGTTGTTTGGCGTGGGTGCGATTTCCTGGCTCATCATGGATTCAAGCATCACGCACCAGTTGATGACGGGTGGCCTGGCAGAAAAAACGCGCAACTTCATGGGCATCTACAGCGCGCCACCGGTGGTCGCGCTGGTGGCGTACCAGGTACTGGCCGGTAGCGAAGCCAACCCTGCGATCACCTATGCACTGGCTGGCTACGCCTTGTTCATCTTCGCCGGTCTGCTGTTCGCCTCGCGCTGGCTGGCCCGGCAAGACTTTGCGCCCGGCTACTGGGCCTACACGTTCGGCCTCGCGACCCTGGGCCAGGGCTTGATGCTGATGGTGAAACGCCATCCGAATGGCCTGCTGGAAGCCGTGGCTGCCATCGTCTTTGTCGCTACCTTGCTGCTGGTGCTATATGTTGCGCTTGGCTCGATACGCTTGCTGGCCAGGGGCGCATACTTTCCGCTGGCGCCAGTGCCAGCTCCCGCATGAAAACCGTCGCGCTGCTCATCTTTCCCGGCGTACAGTCGCTCGATGTATCGGGGCCGATGGATGTGTTTGCCGAAGCCAATGATTACGTGGGCGAGGGCGAGGGCTATCGCCTGTTCACGGTCGGCACACAGCCATCGCCGGTCCGCGCCTCGAATGGCCAGCAGCTGGGTTTTGACTTCAGCCTGGACCAGGCGGGTAGTGATTACGATATCGTGCTGGTGGCGGGCGGCCCGCAACTGGTGCAGGAACAGGAAAACCCGGCCCTGTCCGCCTGGCTGCGGCAAGTGGCGAGCAGCGTGCCCCGTTACGGCTCCATCTGCACCGGCGCTTTTTTGCTGGGCCGGGCCGGGTTGCTCGACGGCAAGCGCGCCACCACGCACTGGAGCGATGCGGCACGGCTGAGTGAACAATTTCCGCTGGCGCAGGTCGAACACGACCGCATCCATGTGCGCGATGGGGGATTGCTGACCTCGGCGGGCGTGACGGCCGGCATCGACCTGGCGCTGGCGCTGGTGGCGGAAGACCATGGTTCATCGGTTGCCCTGTCGGTGGCCAAGCGTTTGCTGGTGGTGGTCCAGCGGCAGGGCGGGCAATCGCAATTCAGTCCCTATCTTGATGCCCAGGCGCAACCCGATGCGCTGGCCACCGTGATCCAGCGCCATGTGATGGCGCATCTGGCCGAGCCGTTGTCGGTCGAGCGTCTGGCCGATATCGCCGGCATGAGCGCCCGCAATTTCGCCCGCGTGTTCGTCAAGGACATGCAGCTCACGCCAGCCGAATTCGTGCTGCGCGCCCGCATCGACGCCGCGCGCAACTTGCTCGAAGGCAGCGAGTTGCCGCTGAAAACCATCGCCTACCGCTGCGGTTTCGGCAGCGCCGCCCGCATGCGCCTGGTGTTTTCCCAACGATTTGGCGTGACGCCGTATCAGTATCGCGATAGTTTCAGGGTGAGTGTGATGCCGGAATCTAAGCCTTCTGAACTCTAAAACCCGGCGTCCGTCTTTGCGTTGCGTACGCGGATCGCCTCTTCGGTGCGGGGAATCAGCATCTCCAGTCCCACACGCACGGCATCGGTCTGCACTTCGTCGATGTAGGGGCGGAAATTTTCCTCATACCGGTGGAAGGCGAGTGCGTAATCGCCTGCCGCAGAACGCATGGCGTCCGCCAGGGCGGCGGCGCCATCGATGGCAAGCGAGCCTCCTTTGCCGGAAGCGGGCGAGGCGCAATAGGCCGCGTCGCCCACCAGCACCACCCGGCCGCTGGACCATGACGGCATGCGGATCTGGCACAGCTTGTCGAAGTAAAAGTTGCTCGCGCCATCCATTTCACGCAGCATTTCTGCCGTTCTCCAGCCGGCGCCTTCGAACTCGCCGGCAATAATGCCGCGCTGCTGCGCTTCATCGCGGTAATCGTAGGCAATCTCATGGTCGGACACGAAGCCGAAGATGATGTCGGTTTTGTTCTTGTAGGCATTGAGCATCACCATCTTGCCTGGCAGGTTAAACATTTGCGCCGTGTCACGCTCGATGAGCAGCTTGTCCACGATGGATATCGAAAAATATTGCTGAAGGAACTGCATGTGCTGGGCCTCTGCACCAAAGCAGAGCTTGCGTACGCGCGAATGCATGCCATCGCAGCCGAGCACCAGGTCGTATGCCGCCCGGCGTCCCTGTTTGAAGCTGACATCGACCAGCTCCGACTCGTGCAGCGCCACAATCCTGTCGTCGAACAGGATCTCGCAATCATCGCGCACTGCGTCGAGCAAAATGTGCATCAGCACATCGCGTTCGATCTCGTAGTCATCTTCCGGCGCCGGCTCTCCGTCTACCCGCAGCACCATGCTGCGTTCGGTCTGGTCATCCGCGTTCTTGAAATCGAACTGGCGCAACTGCAGGCGATTTGCCCGTATCTGCTCGAAGATGCCCATGCGCCTGACGATCTCTATCGTGTTCCCGCCGATATTGACCGCCGTGCCACCGGTGCGCAGCCTGGGTGCGGTCTCCACAATGGTGACCTCGTAGCCAAGCTGGCGCATCCAGTACGCGCACGAGAGTCCGGCGAAGCTGGCGCCCGAGATCAGGACTTTTTTGCCATTGAAAGTGCCCATGCGCTACTCCTTTGATTGTCGGCGCCCGTGGTGTAGCGCATGCCTAGAATTTTGTACTCGATATAAAAATAATGCAAGAAATTTTATACCCGGTATAATTTTATGACATGATGTTTGTTGCAATCACACCAGGAAAAAGTAGCCATGGCACAACTGAGAGAGAACAAAAAGAAGGAAACCCGGCAGCGGATCTCCGATGTGGCGACCGCGCTTTTCTTTGAACGGGGATACGATGCCGTGACAGTCGACGAGATCGCCGTCGCCGCGCAGGTATCGAAGATGACGATCTTCAATTACTTCGCGCGCAAGGAAGAACTGATACTTGACCGCGAGGACGACCTCAAGTTGCTACCGTTTCGGCGGGCTTTACGCAGCAGGCCAGCCGGACAAGCGCCGCTGGCCGCGCTGCGTGCGCTGGTGCAGGAAATGCATCAGCAGAAGCATGCCATGTGCCACGTCAGCAGCCAGGCGGTCGACTGGTGGGTGCTTGTCGAGGCCAGCCCGGCTCTCAAAGCCCGACTGCGCGAACTCGCGGACGAGGCGGCCGAGGAACTCGCCATCGAGCTGGGCGGCGCAAATCCTGACGCATCCACGCGCTTGATGGCCGGCATGATCGTGCTGACCGTACGCCTCGCACGTGAAGAAGCGATACGGCTGGTCAAGCGCAAGGACTCGGCAAACAAAGCGAGCGCAGCCTTCCTTGCGCTGATGGAGGAGGGCTTTTCAGCGGCTGAACGGCTGCAGCAGCGCTGATGACTGCACCCTGAAAGGAAATAGTTTTCCAGCGTCCATGTTCAATGACTCGCTGATTGTGACGGACTAAAAAGTTACTTGCAAACTGAAAGTAATAGGATTAAAGTGGATTTCATCGTGAAAACAGCTATGGGGCAGCGGCCAGCTGTTGTTTTTTTTGCATTCTATTTTTACTTTCCACACATTCAGAGGACTCAGCATGGATATCAAGAATTCGGTCGCCTTCGTCAGCGGCGCCAATCGCGGCCTGGGCCTGGAACTGGTCAAGCAATTGCAGGCGCGCGGCGCAGCCAAGATCTACGCCGGCGTGCGCGATGTGAATAGCCTCAATCTGCCCGGCGTCATTCCAGTCCAGTTCGACGTCACCAAGCCGGGCGACATCACGGCTGCTGCCGCCCAGTGCGCTGATACGACATTGCTGATCAACAACGCCGGCATCGCCAAGCTGGTCGGCTTTCTCGATGAGGACAGCATCGAAGTGACACGTGAAATATTCGAAGCGAACGTCTATGGCCCGCTGCGTGCAGCCAAAGCCTTCGCACCGGCGCTGGGCAAGAATGGTGGCGGCGCGATTGTCAACATATTATCGATTGCCAGCTGGACCAACTCCGGCCAGATGGGCCCGTATGCGATGTCGAAGGCTGCAGCCTGGAGCCTGACCAACGGCCTGCGCAACGATTTGATTCCGCAAGGCACACAGTTGGTCGGCGTACACGTGGGCTTTATGGATACCGACCTGACCAAAGGATTTGACGTTGTCAAGGTCAGCGCCGGCGATGTCGCTGGGCAAATTCTGGACGGCGTGCAAGCTGGCGCCAAGGAAGTGCTGGCAGACGACATCACCCGGAAGGTCAAGCGGGGCCTGTCGGACCAGCCGGGGATTTATCTGGCGCCGTTGCAGCGCTGAGCAACGAAATAGAGATTGGTGAGCCACAGCACAAGCTCTGGTCCAATTACGATACGGCACTTCGCACGTTTGCAAGTTTTTAGTGCGATTCCGTATCACTATCGCGATAGCTTTTGAGTGAGTCAGGACATCAGTTTACATTGCTTGTGAGAATGACATTTGTTAGACTTCAGCCGAAAATTTCATACTTGACAATTACTTGGCTGACGACAATGAAGATGATAACTAGCTCGGCAATCGCTGCCGTTTTACTTTCCCTGAGTGCTTGCTCTCCCTCTGCTTCCAATGCGGAATTGGATGAGGCGAAAAAGAAAATTGCATCGCTAGAAGCTGAACTGGCGCTTGAAAAGGCGAAAAATCCATCTTCATCCGTAACTGCCTCTGCGTCCTCTGCCGCCGTGGCAAGTAGTACGGCCGTTGCCGAGGCAGCGCCGACAGGTAAGCAATGGCATTACGATGCCAGCGAAGACAAGATGGATGGCGCCACCACTTATTACGCCCATGTCTACAGTACGAACTCGGTTAATTTTTCCTTTCCGTATAGCGGCGAGCAGAATGCCACCTTGACGCTGCGCTCAGGAAAGCGGCAAGGGAGAGATGTGATGTTTTCGATACGAAAAGGGCAAATACTCTGTCATTCTTATCAGGATTGCACGGTATTGGTGAGATTTGATGATGAAAAGGCTGTCAATTATCCTGCAGTCGGAGCTGCCGATAATAGCTCGGAAACCATCTTCTTGCGCAATTACGATAAGTTTGTAGCGAAACTGAAAAAGGCGAAAAGGGTGCGTATATCCATCGACATTTACCATCAGGGCGCCCCCGTGTTTGAGTTTGATGTGAGCGGATTTGATGGTGAAAAATACCAGCCAAAAAATAGTTGAGGCTGGTATTCGAGATGAATTTAACGCTACTTGCTTTTGCTTAGATGGTGATAGTCATCGTATCAGCAGTATTTTACAGACTAGATATCGAATTTAAATGATTCGAAGTGTCGAGGTGTGGGAGTATTCTCAAAATTAATCTGAAAAATCAGATATATTCAATCAAAATAAGTGCCTGAACTCCGCGAACATCTAATATTGAAGAAATATTTCCCCAAGAGAATTCACTATATAAATCTGCATTTGAACGTTTCTTATATCGTCCCATGACCATTTCTTTTAAATAAGCATCGTGAAAGTTCTTTCGCTCCCGCTCATTTCCCATAGTCCAGATATTTTCAGATGCATCTTTTTCGTCAAGAAATTGTAGCCATATTTGCAATAACTTAACACCAGAAAATACTACGCCAACTCCCCAGGCCTGCTTGCCAGAAAAATGTATTCCCAAAGAAACAGTTGTATTACTTAAGCCAAAATCATGGGGTTTTATTTTTATCGTAGACGCTAATGACAAGATTGATGTGAATGAGTGAAGTTTCAAATTGTTGAAACTCACTGTTCCTGTTTTGATATCTATCATGGCACTTTTTTGATTTTTTTTGACAATCAACCACAAGCCCTTGTGCAACTGCGATACGGCGTTTCGCACGCTTGCAGGCGTTCGGCGCGGCGGGCGCGGAAGGCTTCGGCTTCGCTGAGGCGCTGTTGTTGCGCCGGCGGATTCATATCCTGTGCTGTTTTTGCGTAGGGATTGCGGTCTTGCTTCATTGATAGCAAGGGGCTGCTATCGTTTTCAGTGTCGCTCTGCGCTTCAGAGCGGCAATCCTTGCGGGCCGAAACGCAGACAGCTTTGCATATGGATGGTTCTGCCAGCGGCTTTGGGGTCGCTGGCGTGTCTGCGGCGTAGGAAGTTGAGGTCAGGCAGAGCAGTAGTGCAAGGGTGCCGGCAAGTCGCATAAATCATTTCTCCAGATTCCCGCAGGCGGCCACATGGCAGCGCGTCAGGCCCGTGCGACTATAAATCTTGGCAACTCTTTCTGGCAAGTTTATTTGGCGCTCATGATGGCGGGCCGCCCCATTGCAAGGCCGCCCGCCTGATTGATTCCACGCTGATTACTGCGCCGCCAGCCCCAGTTTCAAGCCTACCGGTTTGCCTGGCGTGGCGTCGGTTTTTTCCGGCGCACCGGCGCTGACCCTGGCCGCTGGCGTGCCATCTTGCTGCAGGGCGGCGAGGATGGCGGCGCTGCGCGCGTTGCCCAGCTTGGTCAGCGCGTCGGCGGGCAATGCCTGCTTTTGCTCCAGCTGCGCGCGCAAGCCATGGTAGAAGGCACCCGTGTCGGCCACTTGCGGTTCGCCTTCGATCAGTTTGCCCAGGCGTTGCCAGACGGGGATTTTTTCCGCTGCTGCCGAAGCTGAAGCTGAAGCAGATGCGCTGGCTGCTGCTGGCGCCGCCGTCGGTATTGCCACCTCGGCTGCTTTTTTCTGCTTGTCCAGTTCCGCCTTGCCGAAGCGTTCTGCATATAGATCGCGCAGGGCGCCCCGTATCTTGCGTTCGCCCAGGTTCAGCGGACCCGGCGCTTCGCCCGCTTCGAGCTTGATGCCAGCCTTGTTCGTCACGGCCAGGCGTACGGCTTGTTCGCGCAGGGCGGCCGCATCGCTGTCGCTGTACTGGGCCGGCACGGCCAGTTTCAGCTGTTCGCGTTTGGCCAGGATTTGCGCCACCTGCTTGAGTTTTTCGCGCTCGGGCGGCAGCAGCACGGCGCTGCCCGCGTCGAAGTCCACGGCTTCAAGCTTGTCGCTATTGATCCCGAGCAAGCTGCCCAGTGCGCGGAAGGGCGCCGTGACGATTTTCGTCAGCACATTGCCGATGGCTTTCCAGATCAGCGCGCCGTAGCTGAATTGCGGGTCGCTCATGTCGCCCGACACCGGCAAGCCCAGGTCGATGCGGCCGTCCGAATCTTTCAGGATGGCCAGCGCCAATGTCAGTGGCAGCTTCAGCGCGTCGGGGCTGTCGATGCGTTCGCCCAGGGTCAGCTTGTCGAGCACGATCTGGTTGGTGCCGTCGAGCTGGCGGTTGCGCACCTTGTATTGCAAGTCCAGCGACATCTTGCCTTCGGCCACCTTGTAGCCGGCAAACTTCATGGTGTAGGGCGAGGCCGAGACCATGTCCACGTTCTTGAAGATGACGCTCAAGTCCGTGTTGTCGGTGGGCGCAAACGGGTTGAGCTGGCCGCGCACCCGGGCCAGGCCGAATTCATCGATGCGGCCGTCGAGTTCGATCTGGCTGCGCGCATCGCGCTTGGTCGACAAGCCCGTGACGATGCCGTTGAGCTCATAAATCTTGGCGCCGAACTGGGGACGCAAGCTCAGGTCGGCAAAGTCCAGCTTGGCGTTTTGCAGGCGCACCCGGCGCACGCGCACGGGGAAGCTGGCGTCTGCCGTTGGCGTGGCTGCCGTTGGCGCGGCTGCGGCTGACGGTGCAGGCTCGGGCTGCTTGACCAGCAGGCGCTGGGCGTTCAGGCTGCGGTCGTTTTCAATGATCAGCTGGGCGTTCGGTTCGACGATGCGCAATTCCGGGATATCGAGGAAATTGGGGCCCACGCTGGCCGTCAGCTTGTCGGTCCGCACGCTTTTCCAGGAAGCGAAACGCTTGCCATCGACTTCATTCAAGACCAGGCCGGCGATATCCACGCCACCGACATAACGCACGGTGGGCGCCTTCTTTGCGCCGCCACCGGTCGTCAGCCGGCCGCTGCCCGATAGGGTGCCGCCAGCCAGCTTCAGTTTCAGATATTGGGCCAGCAAGGGTTGCACGGGCCGCAGCGTCAGCTGTTTCAGGTTCAGCTGCGCATCGAGCGCGGCCGTGCCGGGCACGAACTTGCCGTGCGCCGTCAATAAACCGCCTTCGCGCAAGCCCACCCCCAGTTCAAAGGGCAGGGCTTGTTTCAAGTCGTTGCTGGCGTCCGTCAGGCTCAGGTGCGCATCTTGCAATTGCCCCTTGAGGCCGGTGCCGGGATCGTTGTACAGGGCGCCGAACTTGCTCAGCTCTATCTTGCCGACCGTGGTGGCCCAAGCGGCCGATGGTGTAGCTTCCGCCGCTGCAGTCTTGCTTGACGCAAACACGGGCAGGTTTTGCGCGATGGCAAACTGCCCCTTGTGGTTGCGCGTCAGGTCGATTTGCGCGCCGCTAGCCGTCACAGAACCCAGGTGCACGGTGTGCGCGGCCAGGTCGATCTTGCCATCTTCAAAGCCCAGCTGGGCCAGCTTGAATGGCGTTTGCGTTCCGCGCTGCATGGCCAGGTCGGCCAGGCCGAAGCGGGCGCCGTCGATCACGATCTGCGTGCCTGCCGGCGCTTGCTGTAGTTGCAGTTGCAGCTGCAATTGCAGCTGTTTGGCGCTCAAGGCCAATGCCGGCTTGACGGTGTCGTCGATGGCATTGACGTCCACATTGCTCAGCGCCAGCTGTTTCAGATCGACTTTCCACCTGCCGGAACTGGGTTGGGCGGGTTTTGTGGTCTCGGCAACCGGCTTGGCAGTGCCTGCCACCATCAGATTCGCCAGGTCGATCTCGCCTTTGGCGTCGCGGTGTATGGCCACCTTGCCACCGTCGAAGCCGATCTTGTCCACGCTCACGCTCTGGCGCGCCAGGTCGGCGTTGACACCGGTAACGGCCAGGGTTTGCAAGGTGGTAAATGGCTCGCCCTTGCCGTCGCGCACCAGGGCCAGGTCGCGCAAGGCCAGTCCGGCGCCCTTGATGCCCGCTTCCAGCTTGCCGTCCGCGTAGGAAAAGGCGTAGGGCAAGCGGGCCGACAGGGTGCCGCTTGTGACCTCGGCGCGCGTGTAGGCTTTCAGGTAGGCGGCCAGGCCGGGCAGCGAAGCGTCCGTCAGGACCAGTTCGCCTTCGCCACGGATCGGCGTCACGGACGCCGTGCCGCGCCAGTGCAGCTTGCCGCCGCGCGCCGCATCGGCGCTGAAGGTGTAGCTGCCGTTGGCGTCGGGCAGGGTGGAGATATTGTCCAGCGCGAAGTTGATCGGCGTGAAGTTGTCGGCATAACCGGCCTTCTGGTCTTGCCAGGCGACCTTGCCCTGTTCCAGCGCGAAATGGGCGATGACCAGGCGCGGCATGCTGCCGTCCGACGGTTCATGCGGGCGGCGGTTCCAGGTGTCGAGCAATTCGGCCAGGTTGAACTTGCCGTCCGGCGTGATGGTGAAATGCGCTTGCGGCGCCGTGATGCGGATTTCCGCCAGGCTCCAGGCGCGGCGCACGATGGATTTCCATTCCAGCTGCACGATCAGCGCCTGGATGTCGAGCAGCGGCGCGCCCTGGGCGCCGGCTGCTTCCTTCAAGGCGATGTCATGCGCTTCCAGGCGCAAGGTAAAGGGATTGAAGCGCACCTCGCCTATGCTGGCCTGGCGGGCCAGTGTTTGCGCTGCAAATTTGGGGTATTGGCTCTTGATAAGATGCGGCACCAGCCAGAAGCCTGCCGCGCTATAGGCGCCCAGCACGCAGGCAGTGCCCACGCTCCAGCGTTGCCAGCGTTTCCAGCGAAACTTTGTCGGCTGCACGCTTTTGTTTTCTGTTTTTTTCACGATCAACCTTCAGTATCCAGCATTCAGTAATAGACGTCGTACGCGTCTTAACTGGCAGTATGCCTTTTTGTCGCTGAGCCTGCAAAATTGAAGCGTGCTCCCGTGCCAAGGTCCATGCTGAAAAAACATGGTGGAAGCGTGAATTTTCCTGATTCAAAACTCACCAAAATTCACTTTTTCTTGCGAATGATTCTCGTTACGGATATGATGCGGGCTATCTTCAGCCTCGCTGCTATTCTTTTTGTAGAAAGTCTTGCCTCCATGCGTGCCGTTTCCCCCGCCATCCAGTTGCTTCCCCTCGTCGCCGCCTTGTCGCTGGCCTTTGCCTCCACCTCTGCCTTTGCCGCCGATAGCGGGAATGGCCAGGACGACCTGACGGCCGGCGATGAAAAAGTCATGCAGGCGGTGCAGGTGACGGGCGCCCGCGCGCAAGGCCTGGTGCCGACCACCACCGAGGCGGGCAGCTTCCGTGGCTCCAGCATCATGGACGTGCCATCGACTGTCAACGTGATCACGCGCGAACTGCTGGAACTGCAGGGCGTGAGCGGCTTGTACGATGCGGTGCGCAATACGGCCGGCGTCACGCGCCAGCAGAACGGCGGCGAAACCTGGGATCAGCTGGTGATACGCGGCATCGCCGTGGAAAACCGCACGAACTATCGTTTGAACGGTTCCCTGCCCATCATGAACTTCTCGCAAGTACCCATGGAAGACAAGGAGCGCGTGGAAGTGCTGAAAGGCGCCTCGGCCCTGTATTACGGCTTCAGCTCGCCGGCGGGCGTGGTCAATTTTGTGACCAAGCGCGCCGGCAGCAAACCTGTCACCAGCGTGGGCCTGACGGTGGGCGACCGTGGCAGCGTAGTGGCCAATATCGACGTGGGCCGCCGTTTTGGTCAAGAGCAGCAATTCGGCGTGCGCATCAATGCGGCGGGCGGCACCCTGGGCTCGTATATGGATAATGTGGGCAATGGCAACCGCAGCTTTTTGTCGGCCGCGCTGGACTGGCGCGTGACCAACCGCCTGCTGTTGAAGGCCGACCTGGAATACGACCGCCGCAAGGTGACCGAGCAGGCTGGCATCAACTTGCCGACCGCCGTCAATGGCGTGATCACCTTGCCGCATGCGGTTGACCCCAGCCGTTTGATCGGCCCGGACTGGTCCAACTTTGAAGCGCAAACCAAGAATGCGCAGCTGCGCGCCGATTACGCCCTGAGCGACAACTGGGCCTTGACGGTCGAAGGCGGCCATTCGGAAACGGCGCGCGACCGCCGCCTGTCGATTTTCCGGCTGACCAATCCCGCCGCCGTGAACACGGGCGCCGGCAGCATCACGGGCAATATCCAGAATGCCGTGATGGCGTCCGATTTGCTGCGCGCCGAACTGGCCGGCAATTTCAGCACGGGTTTCATTCGCCATGAACTGACCCTGGGCGCTTCGCGCACGGATAAATCGCAAACCCCGATCTACCAGCAAAACTATACGATCGCCTCGCAAAACCTGTACAACCCGGCACCGATCACCAAGGTGGTATTCGGCGCCGTGCCGGCCAACCCGACCACGGCCGCGCTGGACACGCGCGACACGGGCCTGTATGCGCTCGACCGCCTGGTATTGTCGCCACAATGGGAAAGCGTGATCGGTGTGCGCCATTCCAGCTACCAGAGCGACCAGGGCACGAATCATTATGACGTCAGCAAGACCACGCCCATGGTCTCGCTGGTCTACAAGCTGACGCCGGCCATGTCCTTCTACGCATCGACGTCGCGCGGCCTGGAAGAGGGCTCAACGGCGCCGACCGGCACCGCCAACCAGAACGTCAAGCTGGCGCCGGGCGTCAGCAAGCAAAAAGAACTGGGTGCGCGCTGGATGGCGCCGACCGGCACCCTGGTGTCGGCTGCCTTGTTCGATATCAGCCGCCCCGGTTACTACACCAACACCAGCAATATCTACACCTCGGACGGCGAGCAGCATTACCGTGGCCTGGAATTGTCGACCCAGGGCAAGCTGACGCGCCAGCTGTCGTGGCAGACTTCGGCCCAGTTCCTGGACCCGAGCTTTGAACATATCAACGCCCTGTACAACGGCAAGGCGCCGGAAAACGCCTCGAAACGCACGGGCAGCGCCTTTTTGTCCTACGCCTTCGACGCCGTGCCCGGCTTGTCGGTCAATGGCGGCGCCTATTATTACAGCGCCCGTCCCGTCAACGATTTGAACCAGGCCTTTTTGGGCGGCGTGACCCTGTTCAGCGCCGGTGCGCGCTACGCCAGCCGCCTGGCCAATAAAGACGTGACCTGGCAGCTGAACGTGGAAAATCTGGCCGACAAGTTTTACTGGGCTGGCGCCGGCACCCGTCTGGCGTCGGGCGCGCCGCGTTCCATCAAGCTCAGCGTGAAGGTTGATCTGTAATGCGCGCGCTGCTGACCGTTGTCGTTGCGTCCCCGCTGATGCTGGCTGACATGGCGATGGCCGCGCCGGCGCTCGATGCAGCCTTGCCCGCCTACGTGCCGCAGCCGGTGACGGCGCCGGCCACGGCGGGCTATGTCGATCGCAAGACGGGCGTGGCCATGCTGGGCGGCGCCGAACACGTGGCGTTCATCGTCAGCCGCTTCAATGCGCTGTTCATGGCCACGCATCCGGGTGTGAAACTGGGTTTTGATGGCAAGGGCACCAGCAGCGCCGTGCCTTTGCTGATGTATGACAAGATACTGTTTGGCGCCATGGGCCGCGCCATCAATCCCATCGAGAGCGTGCCTTACCGTAAAATTGTCGGCGGCGATGCGCTGGCCATCCGCATTGCGCACACGGCAGCCACGCCCGAGCAGCACCTGGCCACTTCGCTGGCCGTGTATGTCAATGTGGCCAACCCATTGACGCAGCTGACGGCGGCGCAAGTGTCGCAGATACTCTCGACCGGTAACGCCGGTGGCGATTTCAAGCGCTGGGGGCAGCTGGGCTTGAAAGAGGAGTGGCGCGACCGCGTGATCCACCCTTACGGCACGGCCGCCTACACGGGTTTTGGCGATTATCTGCAGCGCGAGCTGTTCCAGGGCCGCGCCCTGGCCGTCAATCATGAAGAATTGGGCAATACGGAAGCCATCACGGGCCGCATCGCGCAAGACCCGGCCGGCGTTGGCGTGGCTGCGCTGGGCGTGCGCAATCCGCAATTGCGCCAGCTGGCCATCGTGAGCAAGGATGGATCGGTGACCACGGGCGCCGATGAAGAAGTGGTGTCCGGCCGTTATCCCTTTGGCCGCTATGTGTATTTATATGTGCGCCGCGTGCCTGGCCAGCCGCTCGACCCGCTGGCCAAGGAATACCTGCGCCTGGTGCTGTCGCGCGAAGGGCAGGCGATTATCGCCGCGCAGCCGAATGGCTATCTGCCGCTGACGGCTGCGCAGGCGCAGGCTGAGATGGAGAAGTTGAAATGACGCTGATACGCTTGAGTACTCTCCTGGCGGGGCTGATGATTGCCGCCAGCACCTCCGCCGCACCCTTGCAGGCCGACCCCGCGCAACCGTATGTGAACCGCGACGGCACGGTGGCCATCGTCGGCAATGATGGACTGGAAGAAGTGATACGGCAATTGAACGCCTTGTTTACGCGCCAGTATCCCGCCGTGCGTTTCAGCTTGCGCATGGAAGGCTCGTCGGCCGGCATGCCTGCGCTGACCGCTGGCGCCACCGCGTTTGCGCCGCTCACGCGCGATATGTGGCCCGGCGACCAGGCGGCCTTCCGCCAGGTGTATGGCTACGACGCCACGCCGATCCGTATCGGCTACAACGGCCACGGCCCGCGTCCTCCGGCGAAAACGCCGCCGGCCGTGTATGTGCACCGCGATAATCCGCTGGCCGGCTTGACGATGGCGCAGGTGGGCCAGGTGTTGACTTCCGGCGCCGCTGCCGGCGACATTCAGCTATGGTCGCAACTGGGCTTGAAGGATGGCTGGGGAGCGCGCCGCATCCACGTGTATGGCTTGCGCGACGATGGCGGTTTCGCCACCGGCCTGCGCCAGGCGCGTTTCAAGAAGCGCCCGTTTGCGGCCAGCTATGAAGCGCTGGCCACGCGCGAAGCCGTGATCCAGGCAGTGGCGGCCGACCGCTACGGCATCGCCGTGCTGGGCTGGGTGAACGCCAGCGCGACGTCCGAGCAGGTGCGCGTGCTGCCGCTGGCGGCCAAGGCCGGTGCGCCATACTATGGCCCCGACAAGGCCTATGTGCGCGCCGGACTGTATCCGCTGTCGATGCCGGTGCAGTTCTACGTCAACCGCGCGCCAGGCAAGCCGCTCGACCCTTTGGTCAAAGCCTATCTGCAACTGGCCCTGTCGCCGCAAGGCCAGGCCATCATCAATGCGCAGCAGGATAGCGAAGAAGGGTATCTGCCGCTTAGCGAGCATGATTTGCAGCTTGAGCAGCAAAAGCTGAATGGCTTGTAATTCAATAACTGGAGTCAGACCCCGCGATAGACGCAGCCCGATAAGTCGGACACTAGGCGCGCGGGGTCTGACCCCGGCTTATGTATTTGGCTTGGCAACGTTATAATGCCGCCATGTTCGTCCGTAAAAGCAAAGCCGTCATCGTCTTGTGGATCGCCTGTCTCGCTATCCTGATGGCGGCGCTCGCGCCAACCATCTCGCGTGCGCTGACGGTGGCCCGTGGCGATGCCGTGCCCAGCATGGAGATTTGCTCGGTGGCCGGCGGCTTGACGATGGTGCCGCTGAAGTTCAGTGCGCAAGCGCCTGATGGGCCGCAAAAGTCGCCGATGAGCATGGGCGACTGCCCATGCTGCAGCATGCATGTCGCCACTCTGGCCATCACGCCGACCACCCTGGTGCTGGCCTCGGGCGAGCTGATCACGGGCTTGCTGCCCGTGCTGTTTTACCAATCGATTACACCGCTGTTTGCCTGGACGCCGGTCCAGCCGCGCGGCCCGCCTGCCGCTTTCTGAATTCCCTTCGCTTGAACTGCTGCCCTGCGCACGCCTTGTGCGCTGGTAGCCGTTCGTCTCGCCTATACGAATCTGAAAGCAGCAATATGAAATCTCTCCCCATTTTGATGGCATGCGCCATCGCCATGCCCGCCGTGGCGCAAACGAATACCAACGCTTTCTCTGTCCCGCCCGAGATGAAGGTCATCGTCACGGCGATTAGCGACAGCTACCGTCCCGCCGCCGATACGGCGCAGATGTTGTCGCGCACGCCGGGCTACAGCGTGGCGGCCGGTGGCGGCGTGTCCGGCTTGCCGATGGTCAATGGCTTTGCCGATGACCGCCTCAAAATACGCATCGACGGCATGGAAATCACCTCGGCTTGCGCCAACCATATGAATGCGCCCTTGTCTTATATCGACCCGCAGCAGGTGCAGCGCATCAGCCTGCTCGCCGGCGTGACGCCCGTCAGCGCCGGCGGCGACAATATCGGCGGCACCATCGAAGTACAGTCCGCCGCGCCCGTGTTTGCGCAAGCAGGCGGGCCATTGCGCACCGAAGGCAGCCTTGCCGTGGCTGGCCGCAGCGTCAACAACAGCGTATCGACCAGCGCTACCGCATCGGCCGCCACCGACAAGTTCAGCATAGGCTACAGCGGCGCCTACACGCGCGGCCAGAGTTACGACGATGGCCATGGCAACAAGGTGCTGGGCAGCATGGTCGAAAGCATCAACCAGGCCATCGTGCTGGCGGCCCGTGGGGAAGGGCAGCAAGTGACCTTGCGCGCTGGCGTGCAGCATATTCCTTACCAGGGTTTTCCGAATCAATATATGGACATGACGGATAACCACGGCCAGTTCGCCAACCTCGCTTACAAGGGGCAGTTTGGCTGGGGTGTGCTTGACGCGCGCGCCTACTGGCAGCAGACCGACCATGAAATGGGCTTTTTCAGCAGCGAGCGGCCCGGCACCATGCCGATGCTCACGCATGGCCGCAATACCGGCTATGCGCTGCAAGCCAGTTTTCCCACCAGCACGGGCGAATTGCGCCTGGGCCAGGAATACCACGGTTTTCGCCTCGACGACTATTGGCCGGCCGTGCCCGGCTCGATGATGATGGGGCCGCAGACCTACATCAATATCAACAACGGCAAGCGCGACCGCACCGTGCTGTTCGGCGAACTGGAAACGCGCCACGATGCGCGCTGGACCAGCATCGTCGGCTTGCGCGGCGAATCCGTGCGCATGGATACCGGCCAGGTGCAATCGTATGGCGACAATATGATGAATATGGCGGACACGGCAGCGGCCAAGGCCTTCAATGCGCGCGACCACAATCGCCGCGACACGAATATCGACGCCACGGCGCAGGCGCGCTTCGAGGCGGACGCGAACAGCAGCTATGAATTCGCGCTGGCCCGCAAGACGCGCTCGCCGAATTTGTACGAACGCTACTCCTGGGGCCGGGGCACGATGGCGATGACCATGACCAACTGGTTTGGCGATGGCAATGGCTATGTGGGTAATCTGGGCTTGAAGCCGGAAACGGCGTACACGGCGGCTTTCACGGCCGACTGGCATGGCGGCGGTGACGCTGGGTGGTTTGTGCGGGTCAACCCGTATTACAGCAAGGTCAACAATTACATCGATGTCGATGTGCTGGGGAGTTTTAATCCGTATATGCAAATGGGCGCCAAAGGCAATCTCTTGCAGTTCGCCAATCATGACGCCCATCTTTACGGCGCCAACCTGTCCTGGCAATTGCCCCTGGCCAACAGCACGCGCTGGGGCCGCTTCACGGCTACCGGCAACGCCGCCTACACGCGCGGCAAGCGCAGCGAGGGCGGCGATCTGTACCGCATGATGCCGCTCAACGCCTTGTTTGCCGTCGAGCAAGCGGTAGGCGCCTGGCGCAACCGCATCGTAGCCAAGGTGGTGAGCCGCAAGGATGACGTCGATGCGCGCCGGCTGGAACCTCTCACGGGCGGCTACGCACTGGTCAACCTGCGCAGCAGCGTGGCCGTCAACAAGATGGCGAGCCTGAACTTTGGCGTCAGCAACCTGTTCAACCGCGCTTATGCCGATCCGCTGGGCGGCGTTTACCTGTCTGGCCTGCAAGCCAATGGCGGTGCGCTGCAAGCCTTGCCGGCCGAGGGGCGCTCGATTGAAGTGGGCTTGCAACTGAAGTTTTAGCGGGTAGTTGAACCCTCTTCATCTGTCGCCTGAGCAAGCATCCTTTGCCAGGCGGCGCCTGATGTTGTCTAATCATGGCTGCTTTTGACGAGATAACGAGGTATCCATGCTATCCCCCCACTTTATAAGCGTCTTGCGCGCCGACTTCCCCCTGATCAACGCCTTGACAGCCTTGCAGCCCTTGGGCTGGTTCAATCCCGCCATCGCACCGTCTGCCGAAGCGCTAGGCGATGTGGGATTGACGCAGGATGACGTGGACGACGCCAGCGCCCGCCTGGCCCGCTTTGCGCCTTATCTGGCCAAAGTGTTTCCTGAAACACAGGCCAGCGCTGGCATCATCGAGTCGCCCATCGTGCCGCTGCCCGCCATGCAGGCAGCGCTGAAAGTGGCGTCTGGCAAAATCTGGCTCAAGCAGGATAGCCATCTGCCGATTTCCGGCTCGATCAAGGCGCGTGGCGGCATCTATGAAGTGCTGAAGCATGCGGAAACCTTGGCTTTGGATGCGGGCTTGCTTAAAAAAGGCGATGACTACAGCCTGCTGGCCAGCGATGCCTTGAAGGCTTTCTTTGGCCAGCATGCCATCGCCGTGGGCTCGACCGGCAACCTGGGCTTGTCTATTGGCATCATGAGCGCCCAACTGGGTTTTCGGGCCAGCGTGCATATGTCGTCCGATGCGCGGCAGTGGAAGAAAGACAAGTTGCGCGCCCATGGCGTGACGGTGGTGGAATACGCGCTGGACTATAGCGTGGCGGTGGAAGCAGGGCGCAAGCAGGCGCAGGGCGACCCCAGCTGCCACTTTGTCGATGATGAAAACTCGCACGATCTGTTCCTCGGTTACGCGGTGGCGGGCGAGCGTTTGAAACGCCAGTTCGACGCAGCCGGCGTGATCGTCGACGCCGATCATCCACTATTCGTCTACCTGCCCTGCGGCGTGGGCGGCGGCCCTGGCGGCGTAGCCTTCGGCTTGAAGCTGGCCTTTGGCGATGCCGTGCACTGCGTATTTGTCGAACCGACCCACTCGCCCTGCATGTTGCTGGGCGTACATACTGGCTTGCATGAAGGCATCAGCGTGCAGGATATCGGCATCGACAATGTAACGGCCGCCGATGGCCTGGCCGTGGGCCGGCCTTCCGGTTTCGTGGGCCGCGCCATGCAGCGTTTGATCGATGGCTATGTCACGGTCAGCGATGAAACACTGTACCGCTTGCTGGCTATGCTGGAACAAACCGAAGGCTGGCGTCTGGAACCATCCGCCGTGGCCGGTTTTGCAGGCATTGCTCACGTGCTGGAGGCGCACGATTATCAGCAGCGCGTCGGTTTGACGCCGCAGCGTTTGCAGCAAGCCACGCACCTGGTCTGGGGCACGGGCGGCAGCATGGTGCCCGCCGCCGAGATGGATGCTTATGTAGCGCGTGGCAAGGCGCTGCTGGAGCAGGGCTGATGGTCGCCGGCGCCCCGCTGACGGCCAGCCAGTTCGCCAACCTGCATACCTTTTTGGTTGCGGCGCGCCACGCCAGCTTCGCCCTGGCTGCGCAGGAATTGTCCCTGACGCCCAGCGCCGTCAGCCACCGCATCGCCCGCCTGGAAGACAGCCTGGGTTTGCTACTCTTCGAGCGCCTGACGCGCCAGGTCAGGCTGACCGCCGATGGTCAGCGCATCTACGCCGCCCTTCAACAAGGCTGGGACAGCCTGCATGCGGCGATCCACGGTGGCGATGCTCTGGCCGGCAATATCACCATTCATGCGCGCCCCTCGATTGCGCAGTGCTGGCTGGTGCCGCGCCTGGCCAGCTTTACCGCCCTGTACCCGGACATCAGCCTCGACCTGAGGGTGGGCAATGAACAAGTCGATTTCCGCGCTGGCCAGGTCGACCTGGCGATCCATTATGGCGACGGAACCTTTCCTGGACTTGCCGCACAGCACCTGATGGATGAATGGCTCGCGCCCGTCTGTAGTCCAGCCTATGCGCGCGAGCATGGCTTGCAGGGCACGCCGGCAAACCTGAAAAACGCGACCATACTGCACGACACCCTCGCTTGGCCCGCCTGCGCGCCGGATGCTGAATGGCAATCATGGGCAGCCGCGCTAAGCCCGGCAGTAACATTACCCACCCGCAGCCTGCGCTTCGACCGCGCCGACCTGTGCGCGTTAGCGGCTATCCACCACGCGGGCATCGCCATGGGCCGCCGCCAGCTGGTGCAGCCGTGGCTGGACAGTGGGCAACTGGTGCTGCCCTTCGGCGGTTTCAGTTTGGCCAGTTCGCAAGCGTATTACCTGGTGCATGCGGCGAGGACTCCCTTGCCGGCGCGGGTGCAGGCGCTGGTGAAATGGTTGATGGGGCAAACGCAGGAAAGCTAGCTCTTCTGGCGTGTCGCCCACAGACACAGCAAGGAACCCGCCGTCACCATGGCGACCCCATACAGCAGGGAGCGCCCCGGTGTAATGCCCAGCCATAAACTGGTCAGCGTGGCCGACAGCACCGGCGTGAAATAGGACGTGGTAGCCAGCACCGTCAGGCTGCCGTGCTGGATGCCGAAATTCCAGCATGAATACGCGGTTGCCGTCAGCGCGCCCAGCAGCAGCACCTGCGCCAGCCCGGCATAGCTCATGTGCAGGGCCGGTGCATCGCTGACAGCATATTTGATCCACAACACCACGGCAGTCGCCAGCAGGAAAAGCGGCACGCCATTTGCGCCCTGGCCGTAACGGCGCGTCATCACCGAATAGCTAGCCCAGAGAAACGCCGCGCCGAAGGCCAGGCCATAAGCGACCGGGTTGCCGAGCACATTGCTCCACATAAGCGGGGCCGACAACACGCCATCCCCCTTCATCACCCAGACGATGCCGCTAAAACACAGGGCGATGGCGGGCAGCAGCAGCCATGACCCGCGCTGGCTGCGCGTCAAGATGGCCAGCAAAACCGTCAGGCTGGGCCACAGATAATTGATCATGCCCAGTTCCAGCGCCTGATGGCGGTCATGGGCCAGGCCCACCGACAAGGCCAGCGCAATCTCGTAAGCAACAAACAGCGCGCCGCAACCTAGCAGATACATGGGCCGCATCCTGCGCACATTCGGCAAGCCCAGCACCGCCGACGCTATCAGTCCGCTCGCGCTAAAAATCAAGGCCGCACCGCCCACCGGGCCAAAGATTTCAGAAATGCTGCGAAACAGACCGAGGGAAGCGCTCCACATCAGGATGGCGGTCATGCCGATCAGGGTGGATTTGCGTTCGGGGTGGAGGGAGTTCAAGAACATCCTGCTTTTATATTGAGGGATAGGTGTCGCGTCATTATATCGCCCGCGATGCCGCTACTTGTGCAGTGAGGGAAGTATTCGCGTATGAATAACGATCTGAATTTGGCGATCAACACCTTGCATTCAGGAGCGTACAAGGCTGTCGTGGTACCCCATCACGGAGATCAGGCAAGCGCTATAGATATTTTCCCGGCGGCGACTGGTGCGGTGGCATTTTTTTCTGCTGGTACTCACCAGCGCTATAAACACCCGAGAAAGGTATCCAAAACGGCTCATCATAGCATGGGTTATCGGCGTGTAGTTAGGAACAGGTTGCGGCATATACTGGAGGTCGAGCTACTGTAGGTGTACGCTAAGAAATAGTTTATTTTTGAATTGCAGAGCTGACCCTGTTTTCTCTTTATCCGCTTTAGAACGTCTATCAAAACTTACTGCGTGTCGTGATTTTCGGCCCGCGATGCTCACTGTACATTTATATAGCTCTACTTCTCGACTACAATTCACTTTCAGTCATGGATTTTTAAATTTCCATATATGTGAAATTGTTTTTTGACACGCCGAAAAGTATGAATTTTGAAAATAAAGAGAAGATAATTAAAACTATTTTTTCGGGTAAACTAGCTTAATTGAATTTCGTTGAGATTGTTTCTCTTAAGTTGGGATTGGTTTATTTAATATCCGTATGATATTGTATTAATGCTGATAATTCCCACATCGGATTTTACTATTTCAACATCAAATTTTGCCTTCCAGTCAATGTGATTTCTCTCTTCTTGAGTGCTGCAGTCAAATAACATGTAGTTTACTCCGTCTGAATTTTGTACTGATTTAAAAGCGATACCGTCAAACTTCTCATTGCAGTCAAAACGTATATATTCCGCAAGGGCTTGCGTCATCAAATAGTCAGTGTCGTGTAATTTTGCTGGTCGACCTATTTCAATATGTAAATGCGATAATAATAGACGTAGAATATAACGTTTTTCGTATGATGAATCGAAAAAACTTAATGGACTGTGCTTTAATCTTCCGGAAAGAGCAGTTAGGTCAAATATTTTTAATTCCTTCGTAGACCTAAATTTTCCAATCACGACTTCATCACCAATTGAGGGCCGAACCTCAGCAATGCATGTTTTAGCGTCGGCTGAAAGATATAAGTGTGGTATTCCGGCTGCGCTCATTCTATTGTTGGCAGCAATCTCTCTAGGTGGTGCACCCAAATTACTCTCTTGATTTTCACAAAATGACATTCGCTCTTTATAGTTTTTTGCGATTCGTGAACGGAAAAAATCGAAACCAGATGGCACCGTTTTTATCACAGGTCGCAGTTTCGGGACATCTAAATCTTCAGCCGCTAGAGCTTCGTAGATAATATTATCAAAAAGATTGAAAGCTTTTTTATTGAAGAATCTACGGTCATGGTTAAGCTGATTAGCGACATTATTCCACTCTCTCAAAACATAGCATTGCTCGTGTTCTTCATCTTCAAAAAGAGAACTTTTTCGTTGATATTCCTGGCCAATGGAGTAAAAGTGATTTTGATCTTCCTGATCCTCATTGTCAGATGTGATTTCTAACAATTTAATAATCGATGTTAAGGCAGTATGATTTTTACAAAAGAGAGCCTTGTATAAGACGTCTTTCAAAGTAAGTTCGTATCCTTGATAAATTCCTACATCGATCTCGAAATACTTTTCGAGATTTGCTCTGCAATACTTCGCAATATTAGAGGTGGAAAATGCTTGATCCACACTTTTTTTACATCCAATACACAAGCGAGAGGAATATAATGATTCTATTTTATTTGCATTCAAAAATGGCTCGGCTATACATTCGCCACAGATAAACTCTTCTTTTTCTTCCAATTCTAAAAGTGTGTTTTGTAAAAGATTGCTTTTTAACATTGTTTTTTCTGAAGTAGTTTTTTGAAGGGTAACGCATAAATTTGTAATGAGTCAAGGGCATTTTCTGTGTGAAATTTTCAATGGATAGTATTTTTTAAGAAATTAAAGAATAGTGAAAAATAAGACGAATGCTGTTGAGTATTCTGCTTGTTGCGTTATTGTTAATAGCAAGGGAAAATACTGCCAGTCTGTGCTAAATTACTCAGATAGATAATGCTGATTGTCTTTAAAAGCGGATATGAAGAGGGGATTGTTTGGGAGGCGCTTAAAAGAGTTTGAGAATGTGTATCCTGCTGACTGATGTGGCCCCGAATTTGCTACACTGCGCCCCTCACTAAAAATCGCGCCCCAAGGACTCCCATGCACCACCCGCCATCCCTATCGACCTCTGTCACCCCGCAGGAATTGCGCGCCTATGCGCTGGCTTGTCTGGTGGAGGCGGATCCGGCGACCAAGATAGCGATGGTGTCGGCGATGGCGCAGGCCAAACTTAGCCTTGATCCAACGGCGCCGCTAGCGCCGCAAGGACCGGTGCCTGGCCGTCCTGAGCGGCCGGAGCTGGTGCCGCCACGGCTGGTGGGGCGGCGGTCCATGGTGACGCAGGAGGGGCGGGCGATGCTGGTGCATGCGCTGGCGCATATCGAGTTCAATGCCATGAACCTGGCGCTCGATGCGCTGTGGCGGTTTCCCGGTTTGCCGGCTGAGTACTATACGGACTGGCTGCGGGTGGCGAAGGAAGAGGCGACGCATTTTGCGATGCTGGTGGCCCACTTGCAGGTGCTGGGCCATGGCTATGGCGATTATCCGGCGCATGACAGCCTGTGGGAAATGGTCGACAAGACGCGCGGCGATGTGCTGGCGCGCATGGCGCTGGTGCCGCGCACCCTGGAAGCGCGGGGGCTGGATGCGATTCCGCCGCTGCGCGCCAAGCTGGCGCAGGCGGGCGACATGGCGGCCGCTGCCATCCTCGACATCATCCTGCGCGATGAAGTGGGCCATGTGGAAATCGGCAACCGCTGGTATGGTTATCTGTGCGAGCAGCGTGGCCTGGAGTTGCGCGCCACCTATGCGGAGCTGGCGGTCCGCTATGAAGCGCCTACCCTGCGCGGCCCGTTCAACCTGGAGGCGCGGCGCAGGGCGGGGTTCAGCGAGCTGGAACTGGGCGACTTGCCTTCCTGACGGGCACGGCTTGCACGGTGTTGGCTACCTGCCTGGCCATGCAGGCAAAGGCGAGACTAAACGCCATCGCGGTTAATTCCACGGCAGCGCTCTGGCCATCGCCGTTGACCAGGTACCGGCCCAGATGCTGGCCGGTGGTGGCCCAGTTCAGCAGCGGCAAGGCCAGGCAGAGCAGGGCGGTAGTCCATAATTGATCGAGCCAGGCCAGTCGCGGACTGTTCGTGAAGGTGCGGATCACGGCATGCAGCAGGCTGGCCAGCCAGGTCAGCAAAAAGGCGCGCACTTCCCACAGTGCGCGTCCATCCCACGCTTCGGGCAATAATCGGTTGGCGTAGAAATACACGATGCAAGCCAGTGCCGTGCCGGCCAGGGCGGCCACGTTGCACGCTTCGACCACGCGGTAGACGTTGGCCGTGGCGGCGCCGAATTCCATCTCGCTTTTCTTGCGGCGCTTGACGCAAAACAAGATAGTGCCCGTGGCCATCATGGCGGTACCCATCAAGCCACCCACGAAGTACAGCCATTTCACTGCCCAGCCGCCGAAATGGGCCAAGTGCAACTGCTCCATTGCTTCGTGGCTGAACTTGCCGGCGTAAGCTGCATCATGCTGCGTGCCCTCCAGCTGCAGCACCGCGCCGGTGGCGCCATCGAAAACCACCTTGCGCGGATGGTTCAGCAAGTCGCTTGATGCATCGCCCTGCGTGCTGCGCGCGTCGAAGCGCACGCGCTGGTGCGCATCGCCGGGCAAGTCCAAAGTCATGCTTTGCGCCGGGCGCTCCATCAGGCTGGTGGCGCGCACCTGCAGGGCGGCCAGGTCGGGCAGGGCGGCCGCTAGTCCGCTGGGAAGTGCTGGCGCCAGCGGCGGCGGTCTCAGCGCCAGTTCCGTTTGATATTGTTCGTAGGCATCCTTGCCGCCATAGGTTGCTTCCATCGGCCAGGGCATGTAGCTGACATAGAACACCGACAAACCCGTGTAGACGATCATGAACAAAAACGGCAGCGACAGCACGGCGGTGGCGTTGTGCGCATCGAGCCAGGAGCGCTGGCCCTTGCCGGGGCGGAAGGTGAAAAAGTCCTTGAAGATGCGTTTATGCACCACCACGCCCGAGACCAGCGCCACCAGCATGCCCATGGACAAGAACCCGACCAGCCAATAGCCGGGCAAGCCGCCATGCAGCATGTAGTGAAAAGCCATGAAATGCCGGCCGCCCTGGGTTGCTCGTCCCCAGGGCTGGTCCAGCACGTTACCGGTGCCGGGATCCATGATCACATTGTGCCTGGAGCCATCGTCTGCCTTCCAGGCCAGCTGCATCGCATCACCTGGGCGGCCTGGCAAGTCAACTTGCCAGGATGAGGCATGCGGCGCTGTTGTGGCCAGGTAGGCGCTGGCTTGTTCCATGGCATTGCTGTTCACAACCACAGGCAACAGCGGTTTGGCCTGCATCCAGCGCGTGACCGGTTCACGGAAGACGCTGAGCGTGCCGGTCAGGAAGATGGCGCACAGCACCCAGCCGCAGAACAGGCCGCACCAGGTGTGTAGCCAGGACATGCTTTTACGGAAACTGTCCTTCACGCGCACGCTCCGTGCGGTGTCGGTGAGGGGGAAGAGGAAAGACGGGCGCTTGAAACGAGGGACATGCGGGAATCTCCAAAAGAGTGAATAGAACACACTCCCATGGAGACGCAGGGCGGGGCGCGAACCCCACCCCGCCAGTCAGATTATTGCGGACTTTTCTTGATAAACAAGGCAGTGAGCATGCCCAGCACGGCGATGGCGATCACATACCAGGCGGGCGCCAGCGGACTTTGCTTGAGCAGCAAGGTGACGGTGAGTGGCGTCAGGCCGCCGAACACGGCATACGACAGATTGTAGGAAAACGACAGGCCGGAAAAGCGTACTTGCGCGGGGAAGGCTTGCACCAGTGCACAGGGCACGGCGCCCACCACGCCCACGGCCAGGCCCATCAGCGCATACAGGGGCAGCAGCAAGTCAGGACGCGTGGACAGCGTGGTGTAAAAGAAATAGGTGCAGATGGCCAGCAGCAAACTGCCGATGAACATCAAACGCCGCGTGCCATAACGGTCAGCCAGGGTGCCGGCCACAATGCAACCCAAGGCCAGCGCGATGGTGGCTGCCACGTTGGCTTCCAGCGCCGTGCGCGCATCGAAATGATAGAGTTTTTGCAGCAGCGCCGGCGTCATCAGGATCACCACCACGATGGCGGCCGACAGCAGCCAGGTCAGCAGTATGGAAACGATGACGGCGTGTTTATGTTCACGCAGCACGGTCTTGAGCGGCATTTCAGCGGCCAGGGCCTTGCGTTGCTGCAGTTCGACAAAGATCGGTGTTTCATGCAGCCAGCGGCGCAGATACATGGCGCCCAGGCCAAAGATGCCGCCCAGCAGGAAAGGCAAGCGCCAGGCCCAGTCGGCCACCTCGGTTGGGGTGTAGGCCGTGTTGATGCCGGTGGCGACCAGCGAACCGAGCATGATGCCTACCGTCAAGCCCGCCGTCAGGGTGCCGCAGGCGTAACCAATGCGCCGTGCCGGCACGTGCTCGGCAACAAACACCCAGGCGCCCGGTACTTCGCCGCCCACCGCCGCGCCTTGCAGCACGCGCAGCAACAGCAGCAGGATGGGCGCGGCGATGCCGATGGTGGCGTAGGTCGGCAGCATGCCCATCAGCAAAGTGGGTACCGCCATCAGCAGGATGGAAATGGTGAACATGCGCTTGCGGCCCAGCAAGTCGCCAAAGTGGGCCATGACGATGCCGCCCAGCGGACGCACGATGTAGCCGGCGGCAAAAATGCCGAAGGTTTGCAGCAGGCGCAGCCAGTCCGGCGTGGAGGGCGGAAAGAAGAGCTGGCCGATGACGTTGGTAAAGAAGACAAAGATGATGAAATCGTAAAATTCCAGTGCGCCGCCCAAGGCGGCCAGCGACAGTGTCTTGTAGTCCTGGCGCGTGAGTGGCCGCGCGGTGGTGGTGGCCGGCGTGGCCGTTTTAGGGAAGCCTGTTGCTTTGTCCTGGCTATGCATATGTCCTTGTCTCGCTTTTTTCTGGGTATAGGGAAGAATCTGCCTTGTTTATAGTCGGTAGCACGGACATGACTATTGCTCCCGGCCATGGTTGGACCGGGAGCGCTGTACAAGCTCATCAGATAGCCATCAGCATACGCATTATTTACGCAGCGCAATACTAGTGTGAACAGTTTTTTTAATTGCCGTATGTCCCGTTTGTTACAAGAAGTAAGGATTTCAATGAAACATAGTATGCTAAGAAGCAGGCTGAAAATACAGCAGATAGCGTCTTACGGAGACAGTGTGCGAAGCAGCTCGCTCACGTCGGGCACGCCCAGACCCGTCACCATATCGTAGCCCTTGACGGCGTCGAAGGCGCCGTTATTGCCGATCGTGATATCGCGGAAGCATGCTGTTTTTTGCAGTGGGTACATCAAAGGCGGCAAGAAGGTCAGCGCCTGTTTGCCAGCCGCCAGCCGGGCGCCATTGATGCCGGCGCAGAAGGCCGCCCAGACGGGGGCGCTCCAGCTGGTACCGCCAAATTGCATGTCGCGCCCCCCCAGGATCACCAGCGCGCCCGTATTCGGGTCGGCCGCCAGAGCCACGTCAGGCACCAGGCGGTGATGCCGGGCTTTGCCGCCCAGGTCGCTTTGCCACGAGGGCGCGCCGAAATACGCGCTCTTGCCGCCACCACTGTCGGGCCAGCCCGTTTCATCGTTGACCGTGCCGCTGTCGGCCAGCTTGAGCGTGGTGCCGCCCACGCCGATGACATAGGTGTCGGAAGCGGGATATTCGGATTGCAGCGGGCCGTTCGAGGCGTGGCCTGTATTGTCCGGATTCGATCCTGCATCGCCGCTGGAGACAAAAACGTTGACGCCGGCGGCGGCCAGGCGCAGGTATTTCAGGTTTTGCGTGCGCAATTCGGCTGGCTGCATATAGCTTTCGCCCAGCCCCAGGCTGATCGACAACTGGCGCAGGCCCGGTTGGTCGGCCAGGTCGTTCAGGATGCGGTCCAGGCCCCGGTCCAGCGCCGTGAATTGCAGCGAACCGGTGGCATAGACGCGGATCGCCGCTTCCTGGGCGATACCGCCAGCCCATTCCACATCCAGGGTTTCCTCGCCTTCGGGCGGCGGCAGATCGGTATTGTTGACGTTGATGATGGACACCCGCGAGCTGGGCGCGGTGATGTTGTTGCGCTGCCAGAAGGCGTTCAGGTCGGCGTCATCCGGTTCGGCATCGATCAGGATGGCGATGGTCTGTCCCTTGCCCGTCAGTGCAGCATCGTCTGCGTTGTAGGCTTGCCGGATTTCATGTGGCAGGTAGGGCGGCGCGAAGTCGATATTGCTGGTCTGCGCAGGCACGCCATTGACATTGACCTTGTAGCCTGCATCGGTGCGGTTCATGGCGGGCATGCGCCGGGAGTGCTTGCGGGCATGACGAAAGGGCTGCAAGCCGCCGATCGCCTGTACCTGTCCACCGATATCCGCAGGCAGGCTGGGGGCATTGCGTGCGGCAAGATAAGTCACGCCGTTCTTGGTGACATGCACCATGGTGACGCCCAGGCTTTGCTCGATCACGGACGCGCTGGCCTTGGCAAACACGGTGCTGTTGTCGCTGGCCACGTGATCGATGGTATAGCCTTGCTGCTCCAGCCATTGCGTCAGTTTCTGGCATTGGGCGCGGTCGGTGGCAAAATCCTTCAGCTGGTCGGCATACGGGATACGCTGTCCTTCGGCCACAGCCTTGACCAGCGCCGCCTGTTTGTCGTCCGACAAGGCAAACGAAAAGCTGAGCAGCATGGGGGCGTCATCCTTGCCTGGGCCTGCGTGGTTGAGTTTCAAGCCGTTGGGCGCCAGTCCCGGCAGTTCGGGGAGCGGGAGGATGCTATCGTGAAAGACGATGCGTTGACTGTTGTTTTGATGCGATTGTTGGTTCATTGCAGACTCCTTGGTGAAGGTGACAGTAAAGTTGAAAACAAGATGCAAGCGCGGCTGGGCGTGACACTCATGGTGCATAGCGGTGCATATGACGGGATACATGCATCAGGCCGGCTACCGCGCGGCGCCGGCCATTCCTCTTTTTTGAACCAACCAGCATAGGAGCGCGCTGCGGGCGCACGATTGAGCCAGCGCAAACAAGTGCTGGGTACGGAAAGCGAGTGGCAGGCGTGGTAAATTCCATCGTGGCCCGCTTGCTTGTGGGCATAGATCAGGGAGCAACAATGGCAACAGAATGGGAATTGGTAGGACGGCTGGTGTTTTCCGCCTTGCTGGGCAGCGTGATCGGCTATGAGCGCGAACGGCTGGCCTGGGTGGCGGGCCTGCGCACGCATATGCTGGTGTGCGTGGGATCGACCCTGATCATGATCGTTTCAGCCTATGGTTTCAGCGGCGTGCTGGGTAATGGCGTGACGCTGGACCCGTCGCGGATGGCGGCGCAGGTGGTGTCGGGCATTGGTTTTCTGGGCGCCGGGGCGATCCTGGCGCGCGGCGAGATCGTGCGCGGCCTGACGACGGCCGCCAGCGTCTGGTCGGTGGCCGGCATCGGCCTGGCCGTGGGCGGTGGCCTGTACACGCCGGCGGTGGCGGCCACCATCATCATCCTGATCATTTTGGCGGGCATCAAGCCACTGGAGCAGCATTTCATGGGCAGCCGGCAAAAGCGCGACCTGCTGATCACCGCCGAGCGCGACGCGCTGTCACTCGATAAGCTGCATGAAGCGCTGGGCGCCGGCACCACGCGGGTGCAGCAATTCGTGATCCGTCAAAAAGACAGCGCCCCGCAGCTCGACGATATCGTGATCACCTTTTCGCGGGTGACGCCGGTGCAATTGCTGGCCTTGCAGAAACGACTGGAGGGCGTGGAAGGTGTGCTGCAGGTGAAAGACCCGGATGCTGCCGAGCACAGCCATTAGCCAGTGTTTTGTAGCCGCCGTTGCAATAAGGCCAGCACGGCCGCTTCTTCCGGCGACAGCGCATGCAAGTCTTCTTCCAGCTGCTGTTTCGCCCGCGCGCGCAAGCCTTTCAGCAAGGTACCGTCGAGATAAGCGTCCAGCACGGCCGGGTGCACATAGCATTTGCGGCAGATCGAGGGCGTATTGCCCAGTTTCTTGGCCACCGATACGATCGCTTGCACGATGTTTTTCTTGGCTTGCGCTTCGGAATCGACTTTCTCGAATTCATCAAGGGCCAGCGCGGCCAGCACGGTGCCCGACCAGGTACGGAAGTCCTTGGCCGTGTAGTCTTCGCCCGTGATGTCACGCAGATAGTCGTTGACGTCGCCTGAATCGATGGCGTGGCGCTGGCCGTCTTCATCAAGATACTGGAACAGTTCCTGTCCCGGCAGTTCGTTGCTGCGGGCGATGATGCGCGCCACGCGCCGGTCGCTCAGTTCGATATCGTGATGCACGCCGCTCTTGCCGCGAAAGTGAAATTGCACAGTATTGCCTTCCACCTTGACGTGGCGCGTGCGCAAGGTGGTCAGGCCAAAGGACTTGTTGCTGCGCGCATATTCTTCATTACCGATGCGCATCATCGTCAATTCCAGCAAGTGCACGATGGTGGCCAGCAGTTTTTCGCGGGGCAGGCCCGGCAATTTCATGCCGGCATCGACGGCGCGGCGGATGGCGGGCAGGGCATGGCCAAAGCTGAGCATATGTTCATACTTTGCGGCATCGCGCAGCTTGCGCCAGCGCGTGTGATACAGGTATTGCTTGCGTCCCCGCGCATCGTGGCCGGTCGCCTGCAAATGCCCGTTGGCGCGCGCGCATATCCATACATCGGTCCAGGCCGGCGGTATCGCCAGTGACTCGACGCGCGCCAGCATATTGTCATCGCGCACGCGCTCGCCATCGGTGCCGAGATAATGAAACTTGCCCGGCGTACCCTTGCGCTGGATGCCGGGCTGATGGTCGTCCACATAGCGCAAGCCGGCGCTGCGGGCGCTGGCCGGCGCCGAGGGCGATGCTGAAGTTGGTGATGCTGGTGATGCTGGTGCTTCCTTTGGCGCTCTTGCAGGCGCATTTGCTACTACCATCACTGTCTCCCTGTTGCATGCTGATCCAGATAGCGGCCAGTCCGGTTCACGTCCTGGCTGGAATGTTTCCGTAAGTCAGTAGCCGTTTCACCACCTCTTTCTGGTAGCTGCGAAACTCGCGGTCAGCGCTGATGTTGGCGAAGGCCAGTACGGCAGTCTTGCTGGCCTGGTCGAGGCAAACGATAGAGGCGGCGCCAGGGGCGTTGCCGCTGTAGCTAGCCAGGGCCGTGCCATCAAGGTCGCGCAACTGCCACACCAGCGCCTGGCGCAGCGATGGGTCGGTGGCCAGCATGGCGGCGGACATGGGCATCGCTTGTGGCGCCAAAAAGGTGTGCACGGTGCTTTCCTGCAGATAGCGCTCGCCATCGACCTTGCCGCCATTGCTGAAAATGGTCAGGAAGCGCGCAAAGTCATGCGCCGAGGTGCGCAACAGCCCGGCGGGCCAGTCCGGATAACCGACGGGCTGCAGCAATTGCAGGCCCGGGTCCTTGTCGGCATAAGGCTGAGCAAGCGTGGCGCTGCGCGGCAGGCTGGCCAGGTTCCAGGCCGTATTGTCCATCTCCAGCGGTTCGAACAGTTTGGAGTGGGTATAAGCGTCCAGGCCATCGGGCTTGATACGGCCCACCAGATAACCGAGCAAGGCGATGCCGACATTGCTGTAGCGCCACTGCGTGCCGGGCCGGGCGGCGAACGACAGCTCTGCGTCATACCAGGCGCCGCCGCGCGACAGATAGCCGGTCAGGAAGTCGCGCAGCGGCAGGCGGGGATCGCCGTGCACGGCAAACGCCCCGGTTTTTTCATACACGGTATCGGAAATGCCCGAAGTATGCGTCAGCAGATGGCGGAAGGTAATCGGTATGTCAGGAAACTTCGGATGCATCAGGGGAAAATCCAGATAGGCCGCGACCTTGTCGTCGAGCTGGAATCCGCCTTGTTCCAGCAGCATCATGATGGCCGTGGCAGTGACGAGCTTGCTGGCCGACGCGATATGAAAGACCGTGTCCGCATCGACCTTCTTGTCCGCCTGTACATCGGCCCAGCCATAACCGCGCGCAAAGACGGTCTTGTCGCCGCGCACCACGGCCACGCTCATGCCCGGCGTTTCCGTCTTCGCCAGGCCGTCAAGCATGAAGGCGTCGAATTCTTTTTCCCAAGCGAGATTGGCGCTGCTTTGGATATTGCTGGCGCAGCCGGCCTGCAGCAGGGCCAGCGAGACGCCCAGTCCCAGCACGCTTCTACGTTTCATATACTTCCTGTTTTCCCGGATAGCGTTAGCCGCCCTGCACGAGGGCGATAATTGACTATATTAGCAACATTTTACCCAAGTACGGCGCGAATTTGAGCGAACGTTGCAGATGCGTAATGTCAGGCCGTATTTACTTGCTCCAGTAGCGGTCCAGCAGTGGCTTGACGCTGAGTCCATGCATGATGATCGACAGCATCACCACGACGATGGTGATGTTGCTCAGTTCACCCGCCAGCGCGGGCGGCAGGCCATGGTGGATGGCGTAGCACAGGTAGTACACGGAGCCGATGCCGCGCACGCCGAACCAGGCGGCCAGGCCGCGCAGGCGCAGGCTGGTGCCGGACGCCAGCAAACCGAGCATGACGCTGCAGGGGCGCGCCACCAGCAGCAGGAACAAGCCCGTGGCCCAGGAACGCCAGTTCCAGGCGGCCGCGCTGATGGCGCCGCCCAGCAGCAGCACCAGGGTCAGTTCGGACAGCCGCTCAAGATGTTCCTTGAAGACCAGCGCTTCGCCGCTGACCGTCAAAGGCGCTTCCGGCTCTGCGGGCTTGGTGGCGGAACTGGCATGCACTTCCTCTGCCTGCAGCAAGCCTTGCCGGTCCTTGGGGGCACCGGCCAGTACCAGTTCCGTCTGGCGCAAGGCCACGCCGGCAAAGAACACCGCCAGAAAGCCCCAGGCCTGCATCCAGTCCGCCAGGCCATATACCAGCGCGATCAGGCCCAGGCCCGCCAAGTCGTCCAGCACCTCATGTTTTGGGTCCTTGCCGCGCAATTGCCAGCCCAGCCAGGCCAGCAGCGCGCCGCCGGCAATGCCCAGGCCGATGGCGGCCGCGCTGGCCCACAGCAAGTCGTGCCAGACCCAGCGGATGCCATTGTTCCCCAGGTCGTGCAAGCCCAGCAGGCCCAGTCCCAGCATCACGAAAGGAAAACCCGTGCCATCGTTCATGCCCGCTTCGCAGGTGAGGGTAAAGCGCAGATGGTCGCTGTCGCCGGCGCGCCGCACCTGCACATCGGTGGCCAGCACCGGGTCGGTAGGCGCCAGAATCGCCCCCAGCAGCACGCCCGCGCCCAGCGGCATGCCCAGTACCAAGGTGCAAAAAGCCGCTACCAGCGCCACGGACAGGGCCATCGACAGCCAGGCCAGGCGCAGCGAAGGCAGCCAGCGTGCCAGGCTGAACGGCACCGGCATTTTCACGCCGGCCGAGAACAGGGAAATGAGGACGGCCACTTCCGTCAAGGTTTCCAGCAGCGGCGCCTGTTGGATCAGATCGATGGAAAACAGGCCCAGGAACATGGGCCCCAGCAGCAGGCCCACGCACAGATAGGCCATCGCCGAAGTAAATGGCAGGCGGGCAATGCTGGTGGCGGCCAGGCCACGCGCCAGCATCAGGCAGCCGATCAGGATGAACCAGGCAGTGATGCTCATGGACGCCGGCCTTTCTCGGGGAAGTACAGGCGGTTCATTCTAGCGGTGCGCCGCGATCGGCAGCGCGCCACAGGTTTTCAAGCCTTGTGCAGCATGGACGGCGCGCTATCGTTCTCTGCCTGCATAGCTTGTACGCTGATCGGATCATGCGTGGCGCGCACGCGCGGCAAGCCGTGCGGATAATTGGCCGTAATAAACGCCAGCATCTGTTCGCGCACCAGGTAGCGCAGGGCAAACACCTCGTCCGAATTCTCTGCGCTGACCAGGAAGCGCACGCGCATCGCCCGTTCATTAGCGTCGAACGCGACCACCGTGCAGGCGCGCCCATCCCACTGGGGCGCCGCTTCGCAGATGCGCTTGAGTTCGGCGCGCAGCGGCTCGAGCGGGATGCTGAAGTCCAGCCACAGAAACACGGTGCCGTGCAGCATCGAGGAACTGTGGGTCCAGTTCTCGAACGGATTTTCTATAAACCATTGCAGCGGCACGATCAGGCGGCGCTCGTCCCACACGCGCACCACCACATAAGTGCCCTTGATTTCCTCGACCTTGCCCCACTCGCCATTGACGATCAGCACGTCATCGATCCGGATCGGTTGAGAAAACGCAATTTGCAGTCCGGCAATGAAGTTGCCCAGCACCGGACGCGCCGCAATACCGGCCACCAGGCCCGCCACACCGGCCGAAGCCAGCAGGCTGGCGCCGATCTGGCGCGCACCGGGCAAAGTCAGCAGCACAAAGGAAATCCCCAGCATGACCACCACGGCATGCGCGCTGCGCGTGAGCACGCGGGCCTGCGTGATCAGCCGGCGCGCCCGGATATTATCGACCGCGTCGACCGGATTGATTTCAGAAATGGTGATGCTCAGTGACTGTATGCACTGCATGGCCAGCCAGGTCAGGCCGACGATCAGCGCCACATTGGCCAGGTGCGACATGGCAACCAGGCCTGGCGTATCGTCCGGCGCGCCGGCCAACACCATGCGCAGACCGAAAATGATCACGCACAGCTGGCTGGAACGAAACGCCACGCGCGTGACAGTGGTAGTGAATGGGCGGCCATTGGCCAGTCTTGTCAGCAAACTGAGGCCGACCCGGTGCACGCCGATGGCGACCACAGTGACTAATAAGGCGGAAACCAGCACGGTCAGCGCAGAGCGCAGCGGGCCGCCCATCAGTGAGTGAAAGGTAGTGAGATCCATAGGCGAAAACTCCTTCTTAATGGTGGGATGGATGTCGGTGGGTGATGCTTAACTGGCTATTTTACGGGGAGAGGGCGGGGGAGTAAGGTACGTTACTAAACGGATAATGAAGATTGGAGCGTGTTTTTAATTGAAATGCGGGCCTGAGTCGCGGGCCCGGGCAGCCTTTGCTGGGGGCTTGGGCTGGGGCGCGCTTTTGCTCTGCTTGGACTTTTGATGGATGAGCTTGTGTTGGAATGGCAGAACTTTGCCTGGACCTTTATTTGTGCTGTAATTATTTAAAAATATTGCCTTCTGGCGTAGTAATCGATATATTTTCTTTCGGAACTCCAACTTGTTGCGAGGCATAAATTATATTGCCTATTGCCCTGAAGTATGTATTGCTATCTGCTTCAATATGCAGAGCTGCGCCAGGATAAGTGTTGAGTAAATTACTTAATTTATTTACTATCTCGTGGCGATTGGTGAAATTTTTTCCATCTATCTGAACATTTACATCATCTTTTATAATTGCTTTAATTGTGAACATGAAACCACCTTTAAATTTAAAAATAAGAAACCCTGCCGAAAAAATGAGGCAGGGTTTGCTTAAACTATGGGATCTCTCTGCAAAGATCCAGCGAAATAGTGTATTCGCGCATATTGTAGTCGTTGCACTGCGAACGTGTGACTGGATTTTTGATGCTTTTGCAAACGGCGTCTTCGAGCCACCAAGCTACATAAGCAGAGGATGTACAGGCGGCGCGAGCCTTACTCTCGCTTGGACCGGCGCCAGGTGGTGAAACCGTTGGACCCGGGCCTGCCGGTGTTTCGGGGCCGATATCGCCTTCCATATTCCCGGAAACTTCAACGGATGGGATATCGTCACACCCTTCATCGCATCCACCACTACCGCTGGCCTCACCTGGGCCTTGGTCCTCGTCTTCGTCACCAGAGCCGTTGCCGAAAGACATAGTCTTCATCTGAGATTTAGCGAGTCCAATGCCAAGCTGACGTGAAACATGTCGTGCAGCACTAGCCAATGCAGGCTTTGCATCCTCCAACACCTGGACAATGCGTTGGTTACGCGCAGTCGGGGCGTCTATAGCTGCCTTGCGTAGACCAACTATTGCTGAACACCAAAGATTATTATTGGCGAAATTTAAGCCGCAAAATAGTAAATCTTTTTCTGCAATAGCAATCCAGGACACGTTTGAATTCTTTACGTCGGTAGTTTTAAATATTGCTGAAATTTTACCGAATTGAACTGGCAATGCGAGTGTCGCACAGACGTCAGGCGACGGGCCATTCGCAGTTATGCAGGCATTCACTTTTTGGCCGCTAAGTTTAGGTCCGACCATGATCGGTTTCGCAGCGTTACCCAGTGGTGACTCTCCAAAAGCTTGGCCGCAAACAAGTGTAATGCAAAGCGGCTTACAAAAAATTTCATACTTAGCATTAATGCTCAAAAAAATTAGAATAAAAAGTTAACTACTATAGTCAACATTGCTAATATAATTAATATTGTAGGACGAATATTCACACTTTGTCATTATTGCGAATCTGTAATGATCACCATAGGGAGGTAGGATGGTAGGGGCAGTTCTGCAAATTTCAGACACGAACTCGACAACTAGCAGAATCTAAGTTGCTCTTCCGATGCAAGCTGCCAGGTAAAATCCGACTAGGCCCAAACCTTCAGCAAAGGCTCCCCGGGCCGCGAGCCTGAAAATTGGTCAGCGAGTTGTCAAACCCAGGCGCGCCGGGCGAAGACAGTACGCACCACGGCGAGCCCAAGCAACGCAGCCCTGGCCGATTCTTTTGCTCACCACTCAGGCCCGCGATTAAAGGCCTGCATTTTTCAGTTTCTAAGCCTGCAGATGGATGTAGCAAAGCCCGCGCGGCGGGCTTTGATCAGGGCTGGGTGACAGGAGGCGCAGGCGCCTGAGCCGGCTGGGCGTAGATAACTACGGGAGCTGGCGGGGGAGGAGGGGTTTTAGGGGGAACATTGTTGAGGAGGAATGTCATCAATGAAATTCCAATCACGCCTAGCCCCATGACAATACCAGCCACCCACTTGACGGTATCGGCTGTTGATTTTTGCAGTGTCGCGTCGAACTCGGCAAATTTACGGGCGAGTAGCAACTCCATGGAGCTTAGCCCTGCCGTCAACTTCGTATCGATGGCTTCTACTCGCATATCCACGCTCGTTTCAATAAGTTCGAACCTGCGCTCCACTCGTGCAGACGAGGTCGCTAATTTTGCATCCAGCTCTGCGTGTGTGACATCTGCCATTTTGGGTATGCCTGCATTTCTCTCGACTTGCTTAGCATCAGCAATTGAAGAAGTGCCAAATATGGGGTTAGTTTACGCTGAAAATTGACTTCGGATATTTGTGGTACCAATAGAGTTGCCCTTCCTAGGCAGGCTACCAAATAAAGTTTGAGTAAGTCCAAGACCCCAGCAAAGGCTGCCCGGGCCCAGCGAGCCTGAAAAATGGTCAGGGCAAGGCGCGCAGGGCGAAGACAGTACGCATGTACGGCGAGCCCAAGCAACGCAGCCCTGGCCGTTTTCTCAGGCCCGCGACTAAGGCCCGCACTTTTTATAAAGATTTGAGTTTATGCGCCTGCAACCTGCGCGACCGCCTTTTCCTCTCCCAGATTACGATACCGGTTATTGACAGCATCGCCACCATCAGTCCCATGAAGGACATCATTATCCTCCCCGGCAACCCCAGTATGCGGCCCGAGTGAAGGGGAAACTGTAGCTGCACAAAAACATCGGCCGCCGTACCTTCCCAGGGCTTATGCTGGCCGATGATCTTGCCATCCATGCCATCAATATACAAGTTGGATAGCCCCATGCCGGCCGAACCAAACTCGTCGGCGGGATCAAAAAACGAGACATTGTAAAACGAGTAGTTGCCGCCGTAATAGATGCCGCCCAGGGGCGAGGTGATGCCGCGCTGCATGGCTTCACGCCTGGCGATATTGGCCGCCTGTTCAAAGCCGATGACGGGCTTGATATACGTGCCATACGGAGCAGGTTTTTGCGTTTCATACGGGCCTGGCGTGGTTGTCGAGACCAGCGACATGACGGGGTAAAACACTTCGCGGTAGAGGTTAAGTGAAAACGAGGTGAAGGCCACCACGATGATGATGGCCCACACCCACAGGCCGCCGGCACGGTGCAGGTCGAAATTGAGTTTGTAGCCGCCTGCCGCCCAGCGCACTACCCATGACGGTTTCCAGCGTTGCCACCAGTTGGCGGCGTCGCGGTGGCGCGGTGCGTCTGGCCGTTCGCGCAGGCGGCGCGGGGTGGTCAGGTAAAACGCCACCAGGCTGTCAAGCAGCCAGACCAGGGCGACCGTGCCCATCAGCCAGTAACCCCAGCGGTCGGTGCCCCAGAAAGCGGGTACGTGCAGGCTGTAATGCAAATGGCGCAAGAAGGGCATCAGGCTGCGGCGCGACAAGGAAATCGCGGTCGAGTCGCGCGTGCCCGTGATCTGGCCCGTGACGGGGTCCACATACACCGTGTTGTAGTCGAGCAGATAGGGCTTGCCGGTGGCCGCATCCGTCAATGGGCGCACCAGAAATTGCGCCGCATGGCCTGGTTCCAGGCCCAAAGTCATGTAATTGACTTCCACCCTCGGGTCGGCCGCTTGCGCTTTTTTTGCCAGCACGAAGGGCGACAGCAGCGGCCCGCGGCCCGGCGTGTCCATGATGTCGGCGTTCAGCCATTCATCGAGTTCATGGTCCCAGGACGTGACGGCGCCCGTCAGGCCGGCCACGATCAGGAAGAGGGCGACGGTCAAGCCGGCCCAGCGGTGGATGACAGTCCAGAAAGCGCGCATGCGGTACAAACCTTTATCAAAAACAGCTTGTTGCCGCTGCCTTAGCTTGGAGTAATGGGAATCGTTCGCATTTTCCGCCCCAACAGTCTTTTTGGCAAGCGGCTTGGATTTTCAAGGTACTTCAACATGCTTTTAAATTCACAAATTTCATATAAACAAGCTTATTTTTCTTCGTATTCAGGCATTTTCAACTTGTATATACTTTTCCCCGTGGTGTTGTCCTTTACCGAAGTGCAGTTCCCCACATGTCAGGTGCTGGCGATGATCTCGCCCTGGATGCCCGGCTTCAATGGCGCCGCTGGCGGCGCGTCATCTTCTTATGCTGGCACCCGATCTGATTGCAGTACACAACGCTGGCGCATGCACAAATAGCAAGTAAGAACATCTTAAAAATAATAGTAAAAACCAAACAAGGGGTACTGATGGGTAAGCATTTGATTGGATACGGCACGCTGGCCGTGTTGTCGGCTGGCGTGATTGCCTCTGCGCAGGCTCAGCAGCAAAGCACGCCCGATACGGGGTCCGACACCATAGAACAAGTCAACGTCACGGCCACGCGCTCGGCGGGCGCCGTCGATGTGCAGAAAGTGCCGGCCGCCATTACGGTCTTGCAGCCGGAAAGCCTGGCCAAGTTTGGCCTGGGCAACTTGGTCGATATCGCCAGCGCCGTGCCGGCCATGAGCGTGCAATCGCAAGGCCCTGGCGTCAACAACATCACCATGCGTGGCCTGGTGGTGCGCGGCATCGTGCCGTCGGAAATCCAGGATGCGTCGCTGGTGGCCGTGTATGTCGATGATATGCCGGTGACCTTGAAATCGGGCAACCCTGACTTGAAAGTACTGGACCTGGAACGCATCGAAGTGCTGCAAGGCCCGCAAGGCACTTTGTTTGGCGCCGGTGCGATGGCTGGTGCGGTGCGCCAGATTACGCAAAAGCCCGACACCAACGACCTGTTCGGGTCGATCGAAGCGGTGGGCTCGCGCACCTCTGGATTCGGCGGCAACAATCACAATCTGCGCGGCATGGTGAACATCCCCTTGAAGGATGATGTGCTGGGCTTGCGCCTGACCGGCTACACGGGCAACGATTCCGGTTATATCAAGAATGCCTTGACGGGTAGCACCACCAACGCGGTTTCCACCAACCAGGGCCGCGCCGCCTTGCGCCTGAAAGCCTCGCGCGATTTGACGGTGGACGCCAGCATCACGGCCTCGAACGTGAAGGCAGGCTTGAACGATGCCTATGCCGATCTGGCCCCATTTACCACCATCGCCTTGCTGCCGCAAAGCAGCAATGACAATCTGCAACTGTACAACCTGGCCGTGAATTATGACTTCGGCCGTGTGCAACTGGTGTCATCGACGTCATATTTACACCGCGATACCTTCTATCAGCAGTCGGCCCAGTATCCGGCCACCGCCTTTGTTTTTGGCGGCCAGCTGCCGCTGATGGCGGCAGCCTATCAAATTGGTAACAAGGTCACTGATTTTGCGCAGGAATTCCGTTTCAACTCGAAAGATGCCGGTCCCTTCAAATGGACGGCGGGCGCCTTTTTGGAAAGCGGCAAGCGCAATGTGGTGCAAAACGAACCGACCATCGGCTTCGATGCGCGTTTTGCGGCCACGCGCAATTTCCCTGGCTATAACTCGCAAACCAATGAACTGGCCTTGACCCCGGACAATTTCTTCTCCGGCTTGCAAAACACCAAGTCGCGTCAGGTGGCCCTGTTTGCCGAAGGCACGTACACCGTGTGGGACAAGCTGGACCTGACGGCTGGCTTGCGTCTGTTCCGCGGCACCCAGGATTTCGACCTGCGTTTCTCTGGCCTGTTCGGCAACCTGGTCGGCGCCACGCCTACCACGGTGGGCATCCCTGAAACCAGCGCCAGTAGCGCCACGTCGCAAGGCGCCAACCCGCGCTTTGCCGCCGCCTACCGTGTCGACCCCGACCATATGGTGTATGCCAGCGCCGGCAAGGGTTTCCGCTACGGCGGCAATAACCAGCCCGTGCCCTTCAATTTTTGCGGCGTCCACGCACCGTCCACGTTTGCACCGGACAGCCTGTGGAACTATGAGCTCGGCTCGAAAAACACTTTGCTGGATCGCCGCATGACCTTCAATGTCAGCGTCTACCGCATCGACTGGAGCGATGTGCAAGTGTTTAACAAGTTGCCGTGCACCTATTATTACACCTTGAACGCAGGCAAGATCCGCAGTCAGGGCGTGGAAGTGGAAACGGCCTTCAAACTGAGCCGTCACGCCACGTTTGGCCTGAGCGCTTCGTATAACGATGCTTACGCCAAGGAAACCGTGGTGACCGGTATCGCCGCGCAAAACATCCCGGCCGGCAGCCGCACGCCGTATGCGCCGCGCTTTGCCGCCAACGCCACCCTCAGCTACAGCATTCCCGTGAATGGCAAGGATGAGGTCGGTGTCTCGGCCAGCTACGCCTACCGTGGCAATGCCTACACCAACTTTGCCAAGGCGCAAGGCAGCTACGAAGAGATCCCGTCGTCGAACATGGTCAACGCCACCCTGACCTACAAGACGGGCGCCTACGAGTTTGGCCTGTTTGGCAGCAACTTGACGAACGGCACCAAGATCAATGACGTGACCAGCAATGTGATCGCCATCCAGCCGGGCAACACCTTGTTCCTGGCGCAACCACGCACCGTGGGCCTGCGCGTGAAAGCGCGTTTTTAATTGACCAGGCGTACCGCACTTTTTTGGAGACTGATATGGCAAGTATTGCAAGTAGGGCCAAGCCGATGCTGGCGTTGATCACCATGGCCCTGTCATGCGCAACGGCCCTGGCCGTTCCTGCGGATGCCGGCATCACCATCGGTTCCAAGATCGATACCGAAGCTTCCCTGTTATGCCCGATGGTCAGGCTGGCGCTGGAGGCGAACGGCATCAAGGTGAAGGAAAAGTGCGGCACGGGCGCCACGCAAGTGGTGCGCAAGGCCTTGCTGGAAGGGGAGATCGATGTCTATCCCGAATACAGCGGCAATGCGCCGTACCTGATCAAGAACGTCAAGTTTGAGCCAGGCATTTTCAAGGATGGCGCCAGGGGTTACGCGGCTGGCGCCAAGGCGGACCTGGAACAAAACCAGATCGTCTGGCTGAAACCGGCGCCAGCCAGCGTCAGCTATGGCCTGGCCATCCCGCAAAAGCTGGCCAAGGCGGAAAACCTGGCCACCCTGGCTGACCTGGCGCGCTACATCAATGCCGGCAAGATTTTCAAGGTGGTGGTCAGCCAGGAATTCGTCGACCGCGACGATGGCTTGAAGGCGTTTGAAAAAGTCTATGGCTTCAAATTGAAGCCGGCGCAATTGATCATCCTGCCGGGCGGCAATACGGCCCAGACGGAAACGGCGGCGGCGCAAGGCACCAGCGGCGCCAATGCGGCCATGGCTTACACCACCGATGGGCAGTTGCCCGCGCTGGGATTGGTGGCACTGGCCGATAACGCGGGCGCCGTCGATGTGTCGCAACCCTTGTTGACGATACGCAGTGCGGCCCTGAAGAAATATCCGCGCATCCCCGCCATCATCGATCCCATCTTTGCCACGCTCGACGTAGCAACCTTGTCGCGCCTGAACGCGAAGATCGTGGTCGGCGGCCAGTCCGGCGCCAAGGTGGCGGAACAGTATCTGAAGCAGAAGGGTTTCCTGAAATGACGACGGCCATCCGCTTGCCTCGCTTGCCTTTGATTGGCAAGTCCGGCCTCAGCTGGCCGGGCTTGTCGAAGCGGCCCAGCAGCATTGCCTTGCTGGCAGCGCTGCTGGGCTTGTTGTCCCTGCAATGGTCATTCGTGGTGCTGCGCCAGAACCGCGTAATGCCGCTGGGCGATGATTATTCCTTGCTGGCGCTCAACGCAACCTTGGGTGGGGTGGTGGCAGGGGGCTGGCTGCTGTTTGCGCTCAGCGCCTTGCTGGTCCCGGGCAAGCTGCGCAAGGCGGCGCTGGCTTTCAGCCTGAGCCTGGCAGCCGGCGCCAGCCTTGCCGCCCTGACCTGGGGCGCACAACACTTAACTTTGGACAATGAATTTGCCCGCGTCAGCATCGCTGCTGGCGCCTGGAGCAGCCTGGCCGCGATCTATATCGCCCTGTTTGCGCTGCAGTCAGAATCACCCTGGTGGCTGGCTGCGCCCTTGCTGGTGCTGGCTGCGCTGGCAGTCACCGCGCCTTATCAGCACCTGGGCATTGTGCTGGAATACCAGGCCGTGTCCGATGTGTTTCAGCAAGAATTCATACGCCATCTGTTGCTGGTGGCCGCGACCTTGCCGCTGGCCATTTTGGCGGGCGCAGCGATAGGCTTGCTGGCCGTGCGCAAGCCGGCGGCGGAAGGCGTGTTGCTGAGTGTTACGAGTTTCTTGCAAACCGTGCCCTCGATTGCCTTGTTCGGCTTGATGCTGCCCTTGCTGTCTGCCTATGGACGGCATGTGACGCTGGCCGGCGCGCTGTTGTTTGCCCTGGCGTTGCTGGTATTTGCGGGCGCGGGCTGGCTGCTGCTGAAACGCTGGAATCATCCCTTATTGCTGACGGTCTATGGTCTCACCATTGCGCTGGGCCTGCTCATCCTGTTGCCCGTATTCGCCATCTCCGTGTATCAACTGCTGGCCAATGGCGGCGAATTCATTGCCAGCCTGCACTTGTCGGCCACTCTGGCTGACCTGGGTTTGCGTGGCCTGGGTGCGGCGCCTGCCATCGTGGCGCTGGTGCTGTACGGCATCTGGCCCATCGTGATTCAAACGCATACGGGTTTGACCAGCGTGCCGGCCGCCATCCTGGAAGCGGCGCGCGGCATGGGCATGAGTGCGCGGCAAATTTTCTGGCGGGTGGAATTGCCGCTTGCCGCACCGTTCCTGGTGCAGGGGCTGCGCGGCGCCTTGCTGATGCTGATTGGCCTCTCTACCGTCGCGGTGCTGGTCAATGCGGGCGGCCTGGGCTTTTTCCTGTTGCGTGGCACGGAACAATCGGTGTCCGATCTGGTCTTGCTGGGTTCCTTGCCCGTCGTCACGCTGGCGTTTGCCGCCGACGCCATCACACGCTCGCTGGCCTGGGCCTTGACGCCACGGGGAGGGCGAGCATGATACGTTTGAATCAGATCGACAAACATTACGAGCAGGTGGTGGCGCTCAACCGCGTCAACCTGGAAATCGAACACGGCAAGCTGGTGGTGCTGATCGGCCCGTCAGGTTGCGGCAAGTCGACCTTGTTGCGCGTGGTCAACCGCATGATAGAACCGAGCGGCGGCCAGATCTTGATCGATGGCAAGGACGCGCTGGACATCGATCCCGTGCTGCTGCGCCGCTCTATCGGTTATGTGATCCAGAGCGCGGGCCTGTTCCCGCACCTGACGATACGTGAAAACGTGGCCGTCGTGCCCCATCTGCTCGGTTGGGATAAGGCCAAGCGCTTGCGCCGCGCCGACGAGATGCTGGCGCTGGTGCAACTCGATCCGCATAAATTCGGCAAGCGCTACCCGAAAGAATTGTCGGGCGGCCAGCAGCAAAGGGTGGGCATCGCCCGCGCCCTGGCGGCCGACCCGGCAGTATTGCTGATGGATGAACCGTTCAGTGCGGTCGATCCGATCACCCGCGAGCAATTGCAGGAAGAGTTGCTGCGCATCCAGCGCGACGTGCGCAAGACCATCGTGTTTGTCACGCACGATATCGATGAAGCGATACGCCTGGGCGACAAGATTTGTCTGATGCGCGATGGAGCGGTAGTGCAATACGCCGATCCCGACACCATGCTGCGCCATCCGGCCGACGCCTTCACAGCGCAATTCATCGGCCAGGAAGCTGAACTGAAACGGCTGGGCCGCCACAGCGTGGGCGACTTCATGCGCCCAGGCACGCCAGAGCACAGCCTGGCTGGCGCCGAGCGGGTAGGGCAGGCGAGCAGCGCCCGCAGTGCGCTCAGCAAGTTGCTGGGCGGCCAGGCGGCGCTGGTGGTGGTCGACGCCAGCGGCGCGGCGGTCGGCCATGTGTCCTTATCTGACTTTGCGGCGCTGGCATGAGTCAATCTTTCTTCAACCGTCAAGCACTGGGTTTGCTGTGCTGGCCTTTGCTGTGGCTGGTGTACAGCCATGAAAGCTGGTGGCAGGCTTTGCTGGCGCCTTTGGGCGAGCCTGGCCAGCCGGTGCTGTATGAACGCATCAGCTTGCTGGAAGCGGCGCAAAGCCATGTGCTGATCGTGGCGGTCGCCATGGCCGGCGTGCTGCTGCTGGGTTTGCCGCTGGCGATCTGGGCCACGCGCAGCGCCGGCAAGACTTTCCTTCCGCTCATCGCCAATGGCGCCACCATCGGCCAGACCTTGCCGCCCGTGGCCGTGCTGTTCCTGGCTACGCCCATCTTCGGCTTCGGCCCGCAAGCCATCATGTTTGCCCTGTTTGCCTATGGCTTGATGCCGACGGTGCAGGGCGCCCTGACGGGCTTGCAGCAAGTCGATGGCGATATCAAGCGAGCAGCGCAAGGCATAGGCATGGGCGCCTGGCGCCAGCTGTGGACCGTGGAATTGCCGCTGGCCTTGCCGGCGATACTGGCCGGTGTGCGCACCAGCCTGGTGTTGTCGGTGGCCACCGCGTCGCTGGCGCCGATGGCGGGCGGCGTCAGCCTGGGCACGCCGATTGTCTCTGGCCTGGCCGTCAACAATGCCACGCAAGTGATGGAAGGCGCGCTGGCCGTGGCCTTGCTGGCGATCGCCTGCGATTACTCGATGCGCGTGCTGGAACGCTGTCTGACGCCCTGGCGTCAAGGATCAACACAATGAAAATGGAAAACCCGATGGTCTTGTTGGACGAAACCGCGCTGGACTGGCGCGCCGTGGCGCGTGTGGCGCTCGGCGCGCCGCTGGCCTTGAGCCCGGTGGTGCATGAGCGTTTGCATAATGCGCGGCGCATCGTCGAGCGCATCGTGGCCGATGGCGTGCGCGCCTACGGCATCAATACGGGCCTGGGCGCCTTGTGCGAACAGGTGCTGGAACCGGCCTCGCTGGCGACTTTATCCTTGAATACCCTGAAAAGCCATGCCTGCGGCGTGGGCGAACCCATGCCGGACGAGCTGGTGCGCGCCATCATGTGCGCCCAGATCAGCAACTACAGCCATGGCAAGTCCGGCATCAGCCCGGAACTGGTCGATGGCTTGCTGGCCTTGCTCAATTTGCACTTGACGCCGCTGGTGCCGGCGCGCGGTTCTGTCGGCTACCTGACGCATATGGCGCATATCGGCTTGCCGCTGGCGGGCTTGTCGCAAGTGCGCGTGGCTGGCAAGGTGGTCGATGCGAAACAGGCGCTGGCTGACGCTGGCTTGCAAGTTTTGACGCCGGGAGCCAAGGATGGCTTGAGCCTGGTCAATGGCACGCCGTGCGTGACGGGCTTGCTGAGCATGGCCTTGTTTCATGCCGAGCGCCTGCAGAAGTGGGCCGATATTGTCGCCGCCATGAGTTTTGAAGCGCTGCGCGGCCAGATGGCCGCGTTTGATGCAGAAGTGCTGGCGTTAAAGCCGCATCCGGGGTCGCAGCGCGTGGGCCGCAACCTGCGTGCCTTGCTGGCCGGCAGCGAAGTGCTGGCTAAAGCACAAGGAGTGCGCACGCAGGATGCGCTCAGCTTGCGCGCCGTGCCGCACATCCATGGCGCCACGCGCGACCAGGTCGAACATGTCTCTAGCCAGGTTAATATCGAACTGGCCTCGACCACCGACAATCCACTGGTGCTGGGCACGCCCGATGATTACCGGGTCGTGTCGCAAGCCCATCCGCATGGCCAGTCGATGGCGTTTGCCGCCGATTTATTGCGGATCGCCTTGGCCGAACTGGGCGGCGTGGCCGAACGCCGCATCGACCGCCTGGTCAATCCCCTGGTCAGCGGCTTGCCGGCATTCCTGGTGGAAAACAGCGGCGTCAATTCCGGCCTGATGATCGTGCAATACGTGGCCGCTTCGCTGGTGGCCGAAAACAAGGTGCTGTCGCAGCCCATGGTGGTGGACAACTATGTGACTTCGGCCTTGCAGGAAGACCATCTGAGTCTGGCCACCCCATCGGCGCTGAAAACCTTGCAGGTGATCGCGAATGTGGAACGGGTGCTGGCGCTGGAATTGCTGGCGGCTGGACAAGCCTTGCAGTTTTATCCCTTGGCATCCCTGGCGCCGGGCACGCGGGCTGCGCTGGCCTTGCTGCGCGAACACGTCGCTCCCTATACGCAAGACCGCATGCTGGCGCCCGATATCGAGGCGGCGACCAAACTCATACAGGGCGACGACGGCATCCACCGCATCGAAGCGCTACTCGATATCAGGCTGTAAGGCATCACGGGAAAAACCATGGCATTGCAAACCTATCAACACGCGGCCGGCTCTGAATATATAGACGAAGAGCAGCATCTGCATATTTCCAGCGAACGGGGCCGCCGGTTGTGGCTGGCCGAATGGCCGACCTGGCTATTGATTGTGACCATCCATGCGGGCTGGCTGGGCACGCTGTTTTTCTGGCGCCAGCTCGGCACGCTGCCGGCCACCTTGCTGATGATCTGGTGGTGCGCCTGGTATATGTCGCTGCAGCATGAGCTGATCCACGGCCATCCCACGCCCTGGCCCTGGTTCAACCGCCTGTTCGCTTATGCGCCGCTGGCCGTCTGGTATCCGTACAAGCTGTACCGCGACAGCCATTTGCGCCATCACGTGGATTTTCATCTGACCATGCCGGCGCTGGACACGGAAAGCTATTATGTGTCGCCCGCCGTGTGGGCAGGCATGAGTAAACCCATGCAAAAGCTGCACTGGCTCAACAAGACTTTCTGGGGCCGCATGCTGGTCGGGCCGTTGCTGTCGATCAGCGGCGCCTGGAGCCAGGTCGTGCGCCAACCCTTGAAGGGCAACTGGCATTATGTGCCGATGTGGCTGATCCACTTTGCCATGCTGGCCGCCATGCTGTGGGCTATCGACAGCTATTTTGGCGTATCGCCACTGTATTATCTGCTGGCCATTTCCTATCCGGCCCAGTCGATCGCCAAGATACGCTCGTATTATGAACACCGGCCGGCTGAAGAGCACAAGCAGCGCATCGTCATCAATGAAGCGGGGCCCGTGTTCCGCTTGCTGTTTTTGAATAATAATCTGCACCTGGTGCACCATGATTTCCCCTCGCTGCCCTGGTATCTGATTCCACGCGTGTATCAGGCCCGGCGCGCGGCCTATATTGCACGCAGCGGCGGTTTTCATGTGAACGGTTATGGCGAGCTGATGCGCCGTTTTGGCTTTAGCCCCATCGACGCGCCTGTCCACCCGCATATGCCTGAGCCGGAGTAGCCTGATGAACTGGAAAGTAGCCTTGCCCATGTATAACGTCTCGCCGTCTGTGCGGGAGGCGTATGAAGCCTTGCTCGACGCCGTGATCGATGCGTTGCGCAGCGGCGGCTGGCGTGGGCAGGTCGAGCTGGTGCGTGATCCTGCCTTGCCTGATCTTTGGAAGCAGCCTGATCTGCTGTTCGGCCAGACGTGCGGCTATCCGTATATGACGCAGTTGCAAGGCCAGGTGCAATTGATCGCCACACCCAGCTACGCCATGCCTGGCTGCCACGGCAGCGATTACTCGAGCGCCATCGTGGTGCGCAGCAATGGGGCCATCCGCGGCCTGGAGGACGCACGCGGCTTGACCGCCGCCGCCAACGACCGCCATTCCAACAGCGGCATGAATGTCTTGCGCCACGCCGTCGCCCCGCTGGCCGTCGATGGGCGCTACTTTGACGAGGTGATCTGGTCAGGCAGCCACTATGCCAGCCTGGGCCTGGTGCGCGAGGGCGCGGCCGATATCGCCGCCGTCGATTGCGTCACCTTCGCCTACTTGCAGCAAGAAAACCCGGCCTGGCTGGAAGGGTTGTCCGTTTTGCAGTATTCGGCGTCGTCGCCGGGTTTGCCGATGATCGCCGGCCAGCAGGTTCCGGCGGAACTGCTGGCGCAATTGCGGACGATTTTGCTGCAGCCGGACCTGGTCCTGGCCCAGCTGATGCGCGCCTTGCACATTCGTGCTTTCGAGCACCGGCCGCACCTGGATTACTGCCGCATCCTGGAACTGGAATGCGAGGCGCAGGCAGTCGCTTATCCCACATTGCGATGAGGCTGGCATAGTGCAAATAGCGCATGTTAAGATGCCAATGTAGATTCCACATGGAAACAATCAAGGCGGAACAAGCATGCGTATTGAAGACCGCAACAACGTCCGGGTGGCCGCGCCACCCGCCACCCCGCAGCAGCAGGGCGCTGTAGCCACGATCGTATTTGTGCATGGCTTCGGCTGCGACCAGACCATGTGGTCTTATCTGGAGCCTTTGTTCCGTGTGCGCTACCGCACGGTGCTGTTTGACCTGGTCGGCAGCGGGGCATCGGACCTCAGTGCCTATGACTTCGATAGCTACGCCAGCCTCGACGCGTATGCGCGCGACCTGCGCCAGATCGTCAAAGCCGTGGCCGACGGCCCAGTGATTTGCGTCAGCCATTCCGTCAGCGCCATGAGCACCTTGCTGGCAACCCTGGCCGAGCCGAAACTGTTCAGCGCGCAAGTCATGCTGGCGCCGTCGCCCTGCTATATCGACGACCCTTCCACCGGCTACAAGGGCGGTTTCAGCCGCGAAGACATCGATGACTTGCTCAACACCATGGACAGCAATTACCTGGGCTGGGCAGCCACCATGGGGCCGGCCATCATGGGCGTGGCCGAGCGGCCCGGGCTGGGGCAAGACCTGGCGAACAGCTTTTGCCGCACCGATCCCGATATCGCGCGCCATTTCGCGCAAACCACCTTTTTGGCCGACCACCGCGCTGACTTGCCACACAACGTCACGCCGGCGCTGATCGTGCAATGCGATGACGACTTTATCGCGCCGCTGACCGTGGGCAGCTATCTGCGCGAGATGTTGCCGCACAGCCATTTGCAAGTGATCGAGAATGCCGGGCATTGCCCGCACATGAGCGCACCCGAGACCAGCTACCGTGCCATCCGCACCTTCCTGGACGGCCTGGGCCTATGATGCGTGACGCCATGCCATCCTTGCCCAATGCTGACAGCCTGTTCCAGCACGCTGCGTGCGGCTTGCTGCTGTGCGCCACGGATGGCACCATCCTGAAGGTCAACGCCACGTTTTGCGGCTGGCTGGGCTACACCGCCATCGACTTGCTGGGTAAAAAGAAGTTGCAGGAATTGCTGACCATCGGCGGGCGCATCTTCCACCAGACCCACTGGACGCCGCTGATGCAGGTGCAGGGCATGGCTTCGGAAGTCTTGCTCGATATGCGGCAGCGCCAGGGGCAATCGGTGCCTATGCTGTTCAATGCCGTGCGGCGTGAGCACGGTGGCGTGTTCTACGACGAGATTGCCGTGTTTGTCGCCACCGACCGGCGCAAATATGAGCAGCAGTTGCAGCTGGCGCGCAGCAAGGCCCATGCGCTCAATGAAGAACTGGCGGTGGCGGACCGGCGCAAGGATGAATTTCTGGCCACCCTGGCGCACGAGCTGCGCAATCCTTTGGCGCCCATGCGCAACGTGCTGGAAGTGCTGAAACTGGCGCAGCTGGAAGACCCGAAGCTGAGCTGGGCGCGCGACGTGCTGGGGCGCCAGCTATGCCATATGACGCATCTGGTCGATGACTTGATGGAAGTGTCGCGCATCACGCGGGGACGGCTGGAATTGCGCCGCCACAGCGTGGAACTGGCGCCCGTGGTCGAAGCGGCGCTGCATAGCGTGGCCACCCTGGTGGCCGAATCGGGCCACCGCCTGCATGTGGAACAATGGCCGAGCGCCATCTGGCTAGACGCCGACGCCACGCGCCTGGGCCAGATGATCGCCAACCTGCTGACCAACGCCGCCAAATACACGCCGTCCCAGGGCGCCATCTGGTTGACAGTGGGCCGCTCCGGCAACGATGTGCTCATTACCGTGCGCGACTCGGGCATCGGCATCGCGCCCGAACACCTGGCCCGCGTATTCGACATGTTTTCGCAGCTGGAGCCAGCCCTGTCGCGCTCCCAGGGCGGCCTGGGCATCGGCTTGTCGCTGGTGCGCGGTCTGGCCGAATTGCACGGCGGCAGCGTCAGCGCGCACAGCGACGGCGTGGGGCAGGGCAGCACGTTTACCTTGCGCCTGCCCTTGCCAGCTACGCCGCTGCCGGCCCCCGCGCCAGCCGCTACGAGCCGCCAGCTGCAGGCCGGTTCGCGCGACGGCAAGGTACTGGTGATCGACGACAGCGCCGACGCCGCCGAAAGCCTGGCCCTGGCGCTCGATATCCTCGGCTACGACATGCGCACCGCCTACGATGGCGCGGCCGGCATCGCGCTGGCAGAAAGCTTCCAGCCGCAAGTGATCCTGCTCGACATCGGCCTGCCGCGCATGAACGGCTACGAAGTGGCCCGTCATTTGCGCAGCCAGCCCTACGGCCGCAACGTGATCCTGGTGGCGGTGACCGGCTGGGGCCAGGACAAGGACCGCAAGATGGCCTCCGACGCCGGTTTTGACTTGCACCTGACCAAGCCGGTGGATTTTTATGAGCTCGATACGGTGCTGCAGAAGATGTTGAAGGCGGTGTGAACATGCCCACTGTCTTGCCTGGATAAAAACGTAAACAACCCTGATGAACATTAGCCAAGTATCCGACGCTGCTGGCGTCAAAAGCAATGAAGACCTGGTCGCCACGTATCTGCACCATCCCGGCATCGTCGATATTGTGATCTTTGACGGCGCCACCTCGGTCTCCGAGAAAAACTATTTTGATACGGTCTCGGGCGATGCTGCCTGGTTCGTATCGGCCTTTGCCTCGCTGCTACGGGATGTCGTGGCGCCGGACTTGAGCCAGCGCGACAGCATCATGCTGGCTCTGGCCGGACTTCAGTGCCGCCTGCCTGCCCACGTGGAGCTGGACGCGATTCCGCCGTATGCCTGGCCGATTGCCGCCATGACGTGGTTGCGCATCGTCGAGGGTGGGTCGCGTCCGCTGGTCTACCTGTATGCGCTCGGTGATTGCAAGCTGTTGTTGCGGAACCAGGCTGGCCAGGTGCTGGACATGGATCCCTATGAAAATCCCCAGGAAGATGTGCTGAAAGCAGCCATTGCGCAGTTGAAGGCACAAGGGGTCGAGGACAAGGCGGCGGTATTTGCCACCTTGCTGCCGATGCTGAGGGAAAGGCGCGCCTACCAGAACCGGCATGCGGAACCGGCGATACTGTGTTTGCAGCCGCAGGGGCAATTCAAGGCGCGGGTAGCCGTGTTTGAGCTGGGCCGGCAGTCGCAGTTGCTGGCGATGACAGATGGCTTTTATCGTCTGGTCGATACCTATGGCCTGTATTCTGCAGAGGGATTGATGCGTCGCTGCGCCGAGACAGATTTGCAGACCTTGCTGGATGAATTGCGGAAATTTGAATTCGGTCATGCAGTCTCTGGCATGCAATCGCTTAAAAAGAGCGATGACGCCTCCGCCGTTTATTATTCTTATGGCAATAACGAAGGGCAGAGCTGACATGCATTTCGACTGGCACGGCGGACAAATCGGGCGCGGCACTCTGATCGATGCCGGCTACCGCAACACGCAGAACGTGCGGCGCTTTTTACTGGCCCAGTGTGGGCCGGCCTTCAAGTTCGACCGTGATTTCATGGCCTGGATACGTAGTGGTGTGGCGCGGACGATGGGTGATGTTGCCGACGAGTGGTTGCGGCGGCATCGATAAAGCTAAGGCGCATCGCCGTATCAGCGATGCGCATAGGTGATCAATATGCTATCAAGCCGGCTGCACGCCATCCAGGTTGCGGCTGCGGTTTTCCACCAGCACGGAAATGCCGAGCACGACGATGCCGCCGCAGGCCAGCATGGCGCCGACCCAGCCGGTCGAACGCAAGCCCATGCCCATGGCAATCGCGATGCCGCCGGCCCAGGCGCCCAGGGCGTTGGCGATGTTGAAGGCCGAATGGTTGAGGGCGGCGGCCACGGTTTGCGCGTCGCCGGCCACGTCCATCAAGCGCGTTTGCACGGCAGGCGCGACGGCGATGCCGGCGCCGATGGCGAACAGGTTGATGGCCGTCAGCCACACATTGCTGCTGGTGTAGGTGAACGCGGCCAGGGCGGCGACGTTCCACAGCAGCACGCCAAAGATGGTCCACAGACGCGAGCGGTCGGCCAGCCAGCCGCCGATCAGGTTACCCACCGTCATGCCGACACCGATAATGGCCAGCAAGATGGAAATGACCAGCGGCGATACTTTGGTAATTTCCAGCAAGGTAGGCGTAATAAAGGTGTAGACGGCAAACATGCCGCCGAAACCGATCGCCACCATCAGCAAGGTCAGCCACACTTGCAGGCGGCGGAACACGCCCAGTTCGCGGCTGGGGCTGGAATCGCCGGCAGCGACCATGGGCACGAAGATGCGCACCATCAGCATGGTCAGCAAACCCAGCGCGGCGACCAGCAAAAAGGCCGAGCGCCAGCCCAAAGTCTGGCCGATATAGGTCGCCAGCGGCACGCCAAAGATATTGGCCACCGTCAGGCCCATCAGCACGCGCGCCACGGCCTGGCCGCGCCGGTCGGGGTCGGCCAGGGCGGCCGCTACCAATGCGGCCACGCCGAAATAAGCGCCGTGCGGGATGCCGGCCACGAAGCGGGCTACCACCAGCAAGCCGTAGTTGGGCGCGATGGCGCTCAGCAAATTGCCGCCAGCGAACATCAGCATCAGACAGATCAGCATCAAGCGGCGCGGCATGCGCGCCAGGAAAATCGTGATCAGCGGCGCACCGACCACCACGCCCAGCGCATAGGCGCTGATCATATGACTCATTTGCGGCAAGCTGGTATTGAGGTCGTCGGCCACCACGGGCAGGATGCTCATGGAGGCGAATTCGCCCGTACCGATGGCCAGGCCGCCAATGGCCAGGGCCAGGTCGGCATAGCCAGCGCCAAAAGGCGCAGTGACGCGCGGAATCAATGGATCTACAGATGCATGCATGTTGTTAACTGAGTAAGGATGACAGGGTGAAAAGTGCGCTGGTGAAGAAGGCAGGGAGAGCTGCCTACAGGCAATATTGTAAAAGATTCAGGCAATCTCTGCCGGGGAGCGGTCAAATTTGCTGCGCCGCACACAACAAGGATTGCTCTTGTTGTTAACGATAACACAGATGTATCGCAGTTCCGCTGCCTATCTGCAGATAAGCGCGGAACCGGGTTTGTCACTGTCTTATTTGTGCAAGACTATTATTTACGCAAGGACTGTTGCAGCGCTTCCAAGCCAGCCACGTAAATGCCGTGGAACAGGGCGGTGACTTCTTCCTCGGTCACGCCGGCGGGCGTGAATTGGCCGGACCAGGTGACGCGCGCATGTTCGCTGCCGGCGATCGCATCGACTTGCAGGGTCGAGCGGTAATTGCTGGCGGGAAACGGCGCCTGCAGAATCGAATAGCTGTAGCTGCGCGCCGCATTGTCATATGCTTCCAGGCGTTCGATGATGGCTTCGCCGGCAGGATTGGCCAGGTGGCGGACCTGGCCGCCTTCGCTCAGGGTGCTGCTGGGAATGTAGGGCAGCCAGTCGGGCAGGGAATTGAAGCCGCCGATCAATTGCCATACCTGCTCTGGCGTGGCGGCGATATCGATAGATGTTGTAGTGCTGGCCATGGTGGCTCCTTGTTAAATGGTGTCGCCAGGCAGCGGTGCGGCGCGGCTGACCAGGTTTTCGGTCCGCATCTCTTGCCAGAAGGCGGCAGGGATGACGCTATTGAGTGCAGCCAGGTCTTCGGCCAGGCGTTCCGGACGGCTGGCGCCAGGGATCACGGCCGCCACGGCCGGGTTGGCCAGCGAGAATTGCAGGGCGGCCGCCTTGACGCTCACGCCATGGCGGGCGGCAATCGCCTTGATGCGCTCGACCTTGGCGATGATCTCGGGCGAGGCTTTCTGGTATTCAAAGTGGGCGCCGCCAGCCAGGATGCCCGAACTGTAAGGGCCGCCGACGACGATATCGACGTGTTGACGGGCCGCTTCAGGCATCAGGCGCTGCAGGGCGCGCTCATGGTCGAGCAGGGTGTAGCGGCCGGCCAGCAAGAAGCCGTCCGGCTGCGCTTCGGCCAGGTCCAGGGTCAGTTCCAGCGGTTCGACTTTATTGACGCCGATGCCCCAGGCCTTGATCACGCCTTCTTCTTTTAAACGGGTCAGTACGCGGAAGGCGCCGGTGCGGGCAATTTCAAATTGCGCCAGCCAGTTGTCGCCATGGAAGTCCTGGGCAATATCGTGTACCCAGACGATGTCGAGACGGTCCGTGTCCAGGCGTTTCAGGCTATCTTCGATCGAGCGCAAGGTGGCGTCGGCCGTATAGTCGTCGACGATCTTGTTCTTGCGGCCAAATTCGAACAGGCCGCCTTTTTCGCCCAGTTCACGCGTGGCCGGGTCTTCCAGTTCGTCCAGCAGGATGCGGCCGACCTTGGTGCTGAGGATGTAGTCGTCGCGGCGGTGTTTCTTGAGCGCAGCGCCGAGGCGGATCTCGGCCAGGCCGGCGCCGTAGAACGGGGCCGTGTCGAAATAGCGGATGCCGCTGTCCCAGGCCGCGTCGACGGTAGCCAGCGCTTCGTCTTCAGGAATGTTGCGGAACATATTGCCCAGTGGCGCAGTGCCGAAACCCAGTTTGCCGGTCAGTAAGTGTTTGATGCTCATGGTGTTTTTCCTTGTAGCTGTGAGTGAGTGAAGACAGAATAGCTGGACAAGTTAAGCCTGTCCAAGACATAATTTGCTTAACTTGAGTCATAAAAGGTCTAATCAAAGCCATGCTGGATATCCGACAACTGCAATACTTCGTCGCCGTCGCCGAGGAAGAACACGTGGGCCGTGCTGCCGAGCGCCTGCATATTTCACAATCGCCGCTGAGCCGGCAGATCGCGCAGCTGGAAGACAAGCTGGGTTTGATCTTGTTTGAGCGCAATGCCCAGCGCATACGCTTGACGCGCGACGGCCATACCTTCCTGGCCGAAACGCGGGCCTTTTTGACGCATGGCAACCGGCTGGAAGCCCTGGCCAAGCGCCTGGGCCGTGGCGACGAAGGCGGCCTGTGCATAGGCTATATCGATAATGCCATGCATACGGGGGTATTGCCCGATGGCTTGCGGGCCTTGCGGGTGGGCCGGCCGCAGGTGCATATTGCCCTGTACAACCTGCATTCCGCGGAACAGGTGGAAGGCTTGCGCCAGCGCAGCCTCGATATCGCACTGCTGTGCGTGCCACCGCTGCCGGATGATCCCGACCTCGATAGCCTGCAAATCCTCAGCGATCCCATGCTGCTGGCGCTGCCTGAGGCGCACCCGCTGGCGGCCAAGGCCGAGCTGACACCAGCCGACCTGGCCGACCAGGAATGGATCGCCGTGCTGCATAAGGTCGCCGTGCTGAACAAGGACAGCGCCTTGAAACACGACAATTTTGTCGCTGCCTGCGTTCGCGCCGGCTTTACGCCCGATATTCGCCTGGAAGCAACAGAGCCGTTGACGGCGCTGGGATTGGTAGCGGCCGGGCTGGGCATGGTGATGATACAGCGCAGCTTGCGCCAGCACGTGCCGGCCGGCGTGGTGGTGCGTGAACTGGCGTGGTTCAGTTACCGCACGCCGCTGTGGCTCGCCTGGCACAAGGTGAATCTGCGCCCGCTGGTGGGCATCTTCCGCGCAACCTTGCTGGCCCAAGCGCAGGTATCAGAGTTTCCGAACGCGGCTTAGATAGCAGGGCAGCGCCCACCATACGCCAGCAATCAGTGCGGTCATCAGCGCGCAGGCGATCAGGCCGGCCAGGTGGCCGAAGACTTCCGACATGACCAGGTTGGTGCCCAGGATAAACGCCAGCGCCAGGCACAGGGCGCCGGCCATCATGAGGCGGTCGGCCACCCGCTTGAAGCGTTCGCGGTTCGTCAAGGGGCGCATGATGCGGTGGCCGATGGCCGGCGCGCTGAGCAGCACCAGGCTGCTCATGGAAAAGATGAAGGTGGCCAGGAAGACGATTTTCTCGGCCTGGTCGATTTTGGCAAAACCGCCATTGAAGGGCAGGATAATCAAAAACGCCGTCAGCATCTGCGCACCGGGCAGCAAGATGCGCAGCTCGCTGAGCAGGTCGGACAGGTCGCCATGCTCTGCTTCGGGTGTCGCTTGCTGATCGTCGTGCGGCATGATGGCTCCTGCTTTAAAACCAGTGCTTGATATGGCCCGGCTTGCGCAAGGCATGGTCGCGCAGGCGCTGCAAGGGCGTCGAGACGCAGGCAGCAACGCCATGTACGGCATCGTAGCCGCAATGGCCGCACAGATGCCGCCGGTGTGGGCTCAGCGCAAAGTCGCCCAGATCCAGGTGCGGATGGGCGCAGCGTGGGCAATCGATGCAGCCCAGTGCCACACCGCTGCGTAGCGCCGCAACATAGGCCAGCGCGGCTGGCGGCGTGATATTGATTTGCACGATGGATGGGTGAAACAGGCCGGGCAGGCTGCGGCTATCGATGGCCAGCGCGCTCACGTCGCGGACCAGCAGGGTGCCGCCATTGTTGGCTTTTGCCTGCAAGCGCAGCGTGCCATCGTCCAGATAATCGAGCGTGATGGCGTGATAGTCGCTGACGTCTAACACGTCCGGATACAGCATATAGCCCATGGGGCTGGCGTGTTGCTTGCAGCGCATTTGTTGTGAGGCGGCAAAGTCTGCCAGGTCAGCCTTGGTGCCCCAGTAACATTGATGCGTGCGGCACCAGTGGCGAACTGCGCCATTGCGAAACTTTCCTGCAGGCAATAGGTCGCACAGCACCAGGCCATCACATCCCGCACCGGCGCGGAAGTGGCCGCTCATCGTCGAGGTCGTCACGGCAATGTTGCCCACGGTGGCGTGCAGGGGCCAGCACATGCCGGGCAGGGTCAAAGCTGAGTTCACGATGTGCTGATCGATAGAGAGCCAGAGCCAGGACCAGCCGTCCAGCGGCCGGTCCTGGCAAGGCGAGGGTTACTCTTCGGTATCGGCCAGGGTGACGATGGCGCGCGCCCATTTTGAATACTTGAGGTTAGCCAGGTCGCGCACGGTTTTCACATTGAAGGCCTGCTTGAGCAGCTCCGCATCCTTGGCGCTGACGCCCTGCAGCGCATCGACGGGGGCGTCGGCGATTTCCTTGAACGTCTTTTTTTCGTAGGCCTTGTCTACCGCTTTGTTGATATTCATATCCTGACACTCCTTAGTAAGTAGTCAATAAGTAGTCAATAAGTAGTCAATAAATAAGAGATTTAATCTTACATGTTTTTGATTTTTCTCCATTTACGCTTGGGGACGTATCAAAGTCCATCGCATAAACTTATGCGCAAATCGTGACTCAGCCATTTCCGCATTCGTAGTACGATGGCCGGGCGGCGGGACTTTTCCTGGCCGCATGCCATGCCGTGCAATCGCCGGCATTTATTTGACCGTGTTCAGGAGGCGAGTATGGGTTTGCTAGATCAACTTGCAGGGCAGGCACTGGGTGCCTTGGGCAACAAGGGCACGGATGCCGCTGGCGGCGTGGAAGGCCAGTCGGGCTTGCTGGCCAGCGTGACGGAACTGATCAACCAGCATGGCGGAGTGCAAGGCTTGCTGCAAAAGTTCCAGGAGAGCGGACTCGGCGACCAGGTGGCCAGCTGGATAGGCCACGGTGAAAATGCCCCCGTATCCGGCCAGCAAATCAAGGATGCGCTGGGCAGCGATACTGTCACGCAGATCGCCGAAAAAGCCGGCGTGACGCCGGATGCGGCCTCAGGCGGCCTGGCGGCCCTGTTGCCGCAACTGATCGACAAGCTGACCCCAAATGGCCAGGTGCCCGAAGGCGGCGACTTGCTGAGCCAGGGCTTGAATGCGCTGAAGGGCAAGTTTTTCGGCTGATATCGTCGGCTTGAAGCTAAAAAACCTTGCAGCGATGCAAGGTTTTTTTATGGAAGGTAGAAAACCTGCGGCGCAGAAAAAGCGACTGTGGCCAGGCGCGACGCCGCAGACAGCACTGTAGTGCGGCAAGGCCAAGCAACAACGCCACAGGCGCTTTTTCAAGCCGCAGCCATCATGCCGAAGCGTTGGGCGATATAAACTGGTTCGGTGGTCAGCCGCGCCGTGCTGCCTTCCACCAGATACGAGCAATAGCGGCGCCGTTCGGCTGAGCCACCGCGGCGCTCGATGCGTTCGCCGAGCATGGCGACCGCTTCGGCCGCCATTTTCTGCACGGGCTGGCGCAAGGTGGTGATGTCGTAGCTGAGCCAGCCTGATGCTTCCAGCGCGTCGAAGCCCGCCACCGACATTTGCAGGGGCACCTGGATGCCCAGTTCGTGGCGCGCCGTGTCCAGGCAGCCGATGGCCATGATGTCGTTGCCGCAGATCACGGCGTCCGGCACCCGGCCCAGGCGGTCGATCACCTTGCGCAAGCCATGGCCGCCGCTGGCGTAATTGTAGTTGCCGCTGACCACGATGGGCGCCGGCAAGCCCAATTCCAGCAAGCGGTCCAGCACGCCCGACTTGCGTTCCTGCGCCACCGCCGAATCGCCGGGGCCGTCGATGATGGCGAACTGGCGGTGGCCGGCTTCTGCCAGGCGCGACACCAGCAGCCGCGCCGCTTCGGCCTGGTCGCACAGCACGGCGGGCACGGCATTGTCGCGTGGGTTGCGGTTGAACAAGACCAGCGGCACGTCGCGCCGCGCAAACTCGGCCATCTGTTCGTCGGACAGCCAGGCGGCCACGATGGCGCCATCGACCTGGTATTGCCACACATCGCACAGCGCCTTGCCGATCTCGGCTTCCCGTTCCAGGGTGAATAGCAGCAGGCGCTTGCCCTGGCGCGCGATCTGCTGGCTCAGCTCGGACAAGATTTGCGGGTAGTACAGATTGGCCAGATTGGAAATGATCACGGCCACCAGGTTGGAGCGGCGCGTGATCAGGCTGCGCGCGGCCGCGTTCGGTATGTAATCGAGGGCGATGGCCGCCTGCATGACCTTGGCGTGGGTGGCGGGCGACACGCTGGCGCCAGGCTTGAAGCAGCGCGAGACGGCCGATTGCGACACGCCGGCCAGCAGGGCCACGTCGTAGGAGGTGACGCGGCGCCCGGCGCCGGATGGACCTTGTGTTGTTGTGCTGGAAATACGGGCTACAGTAGTCTTTTTTCGCATATTGGTCGGGCTAGCCACCTGTCTCTAGGTATTCCTGCAGGCCCGGAGGACGGATAAAAACTGTGTCTTGCCGGGCGGGCAGAATGAGCATAGCGCAAAAGATTGCCTGATGGCAAGACTGATTCCTTGTTTTTATTTCATTGCCCATGTTGCAAATGCTATGACGTATTGGCATGGCAGCGGACCGGGTCGTGCCATACCATTGTTGCTGCGACTATCCCTGTATGGCTTAATTTGGCGTGTTGCAGGGCCCCGTGCCATAGGGACTGGTCTGGCCCGGCGGCGGCGTGCGGCGCTCGCTGAAATCCTTCGCCAGGGTCGGGAGCGGCAATTCCATGGTGGTGCTGGACTCCGTGCCAGCCACCGTGCCGCGCACGGTCAGGGCCAGCTGCACCCAGGAGCCGTAGTTGCGCGGATAGCTGACGGTGATGCTGGACAGGCCCAGCGCATCGCTGACGCCGCCGGCAGTGACGGCCACTGGAATGCCGGGGTCGAGCACGCCGTTGCCGTTGAGGTCATAAGCGGCATCATATATGCCGTTACGCAACACGTCTTCATTGGCGCAACTGTAGCGTGGCAGGGTCAGCCGCCACACGCCCGTGTCTGGGAAGTCCGCCTTGTCTGCTTCCCAGACGTAATAACCCTTGCCATAGCGGACGGGCCAGGCGGCGGCCGTGATGGTCACGCCGGGCACCGCGTTGCCGGCGCTGTCGGAAACGAGCACGGCGAATTCCTTTTGCAGCAGGCTGGTCGAGTATTCCCGCACGCCATTACCGGTGCCGACCTTGATCGACAGGGCCTTGCGGGCCACCGTCAGGCGCACTTGCGCGCTGGCGGCCGCCTGCGTGGCGCCTTCGATGCGCGCCTGTATCAGCACGCCGTCGCGGCCGCTATCGGCCGGGCCCGCCACATAGACGGCCTGCGCCATGCCGTCCGAACCCGTCAGCACACGCCCCGTCTGGCGCAGGTAGCCGCCGCTGGGGTCGCTCAAGATGCTGAACACCACGGGCGCATGCTTGACCAGGTTATTCGCCGGGCCATCGCGCACCACGGCGCTGATGGTGCTCGCCTGCGCGGTGTCGGCGCCATTGTTCGAGCCCAGCACGGCAGGCTCGGCTTGAACGCCGAGCTTGCTGGCCGGACCAGGCAGGGCTACAAATTCCAGTCGCGTCTGTGCCGTGGGCCCGCCTGCCACTGCCGCCGTGATGGTGGCCAGGCCCGCGTTGGCCGACTGCAGATAGCTGCGTGGCAGATTGCCATTGCTAAACACCAGGCTGGACGCGACGGCCGCCGTGCAGGCGCTGTCGCCAAACAGGACGCCGCGCGAGGTGTACAGGCTGGCGCTGCCGGACTGCGGCACGCCCGTGTCCGCCCGCGCATAGCGCACATCGATGGCCTGGCAGGCCAGGGTCGGCACTTCCTGCAAGACGTCCGCGCCGCTGGCATCCTGGCCCACGGCCGGCGTGAGCTGCAAATCGCTGCCGGCCACGGCATAGGCTTGCGAGATGCTGGCGCCGAGCGCGCTGGCTGACACGGCGTCCCTGCCGAGCGCGCCAGCCGTCAGGCGCAGCACCAGCTGGCCCTGGGCATTGCTGACGGCGGCGCCGCCGTCCCTCACGCGCACGCTGTTGCCGCTGCCCGTGCTGTAGCTGATGGCCGCGCCGGCCACGGGTTTGCGCGCTGAATCGCGTAGCGACAGTATCAGGTCGGCGTTCTGGCCCAGCAGCAAGGTAGACGGGCCTGTGATGTCGAGGCTGCTGCCGGTCACGGCCACCGTGCCGCTACCGCTTTGTGCACCTGCCGTGGCCGTAACCTTGATGCTGCGATTGCTGTTGACGCCACCGGTGCCCAGCAGGGCGCGCGCCATGCCATTCTTGTCGGTGACGGCTTCGACACCGCTGAGGATGCCGGAATCGGCGCTGAAGGCGATCTTCGCGCCGGGCAAGGCCAGGTTGGCGCCATCCTTGACCAGCGCCGTCACGGCCACTTCGCTGCCAGGCAAGCCTGCCGATGGCAGTTCCGTGCCGGAAAAGACCAGTTGCACGGCGCCCGCCAGGCTGGCCGGGTCGGGCGGCGTCACGGGTGGCGTGACGGGTGGCGTGGTCGGCGTGGTCGGCGGAGTGGTCGGTTTGATGGGATCGGGCAGGGTGCCGCCGCAGCCTGCCGTGCCTTGCAGCGAGCAGCCGACGGCCGGCTGGGTATCGGCCGCACCGCCGCCACAGCCGGCCAGGCCTGCGCCAGACAGGGTGACAACAAGGGCTAGCAGCGGCAGGCGAGCGGGGGAGTAGCGATATTTCACAGGGAGTCTCCGGAGGGCGGCGAAATTGCTGGGCGTCAATTTCTTAAGAGTAGCTTTTGCCCAGAGCGGCTGATTGATGCAGAGCAAACTATGCGTGCGTGGGGCCAGCAGCGGTTTTGCTGGTGCAAAGAGGTATGTTCTGGTAGCATGACGCCCCTTTAATTCACGGAAGGGTCGACATGGCCAATGCTTGCGGCGTCGATTTCGGCACATCAAACTCCACGGTAGGCTGGGCAGGTTCAGGACGGAGCACCATGCTCAGTCTGGAAGACGGCAAGACGACCCTGCCATCGGTCGTTTTCTTCAATGCGGAAGACGAAGAAGTCAGCTACGGCCGCGCCGCGCTGGCCGGTTACCTGGCCGGCTACGAAGGCCGCTTGATGCGCTCGCTGAAAAGCTTGCTGGGCACCAGCCTGATCGATGGCCAGACGGAAGTGGGCGGGCGCGCCTTGCCATTCCGCTTGCTGATGTCGCAATTCATCGGTGAAGTCAAGCGCCGCGCCGAGCAGTCGGCTGGCCGCGAATTCACTTCGGCCGTGTTTGGCCGTCCCGTCTTCTTTATCGACGACAACGCCCAGGCCGACCAGCTGGCGCAAGACACGCTGGCCGAGGTGGCCCGTTCCGTCGGTTTCAAGGACATCGCCTTCCAGTTCGAGCCTATCGCCGCCGCTTTCGATTATGAATCGCAGATCGAGCGCGAAGAGCTGGTGCTGATCGCCGACATCGGCGGCGGTACTTCGGACTTTTCTCTGGTGCGCCTGTCGCCCGAGCGGGCCAAGAAGGCCGAGCGCCGCGACGATATCCTGGCCACCGGTGGCGTGCACATCGGTGGCACGGACTTCGATAAATACCTGAGCCTGTCGTCCGTCATGCCCTTGCTCGGTTACGGCAGCCGTTTGCACAATAATAGCGAAGTGCCGTCCAGCTATTATTTCAACCTGGCCACCTGGCACACCATCAACCTGGCCTACACCAAGAAAATCTGGGTGCAGCTGGCCGATGTCTGCCGTGATGCACGCGAGCAAGACAAGATGGGACGCTTGCAAAAGCTGATCGATGAGCGCGCCGGCCACTGGCTGGCCATGAAAGTGGAAGAGGGCAAGATCGCCCTGTCCGATGCGGCCGAAGTGCAGCTGGAGCTGGACCGCTTGTCGCCGGCGCAAAGCCTGCTATTGAAACGCAGCCAGTTCGACGACGCCATCGGTCATCTGTGCACCTCGGTGGAAGACACCGTGCTGCGTTTGCTGCGCGACGCGGGCGTGACGCCGGATGCGGTCGATACCGTGTTCTTCACCGGTGGTTCCAGCGGCGTGCGCCTGCTGCGTGAAAAGATCGCCGCCCTGGTGCCGGCCGCGCGCAAGGTGGAAGGCGACCTGTTTGGCAGCATCGGCGCCGGCCTGGCGCTGGACGCCGTACGCAAGTTTGGTTGATAATCAAATCCTTCGCTGTGCCCGAGAAAGAGTGCTCCATGAATGTGTTTGAAAAACCGATCGTCATGCTCGACTTTGAAACGACCGGCCTGTCGCCCGACATGGGCGACCGCATCACGGAAGTGGCGGCGCTGCGTATCGAGGGCGGCCGCATCACCGACCGCTATGTCACCCTGGTCAATTGCAAGGCCCGCATACCGTCGTTCATCACCGGCTTGACGGGCATCACGCAAGCCATGGTGGACCATGCGCCACCGGTGGACGAAGTGGTGCCGCAGTTGCTCGATTTTATCGGCAGCGACGCCTTGTCGGCGCATAACGCCAGCTTCGATGAGAAATTCCTGGTGGCCGAAAGCGCCCGCCTGCAACTGGCGCCCGCACACCAGTCGCTGGTGTGTTCGCTGAAACTGTCGCGCCGCGTGTTTCCCGGCCTGTCCAGCTACAAGCTGGGCCTGCTGTCCAGCCAGCTGGGCATCGCCTTCAAAAGCGCCGCCCACAGGGCCGAGTCCGATGCCGAAGTGGCGGCGCAAGTGCTGATACATATCGGCCGTCATTTGCGCAGCAATTATGGCCTGGCCGATGTCGATGCCGACCTGCTCGTTTCGCTGAATAAACTGGCGGCCGCCAAGGTGCCCCAGTATCTGCAAAAGCGCAGGATATCGAGCTGATCCACGCTACAGGCGGACTCATCAAAACGATAATATTTTATTATCTCCATTGAGTTCGCTCAACCCTCTCTCCCGCATCGAATTTACAATTCAAGCAACACACAATGCCGCCGCCACAGGCCGTCGCCGGGTGCGTGCTGCCGGCCAGCGCAATGTGTCATGTGGACAGGGGCGCATATGGACAAGCACCAGACCGCCAGGGATAGCCATCAGGCCTATATCTGGTTTCGCACAGCTGCCGAGCAAGGCAATCCCTACGCCCAGTTCAATCTGGGGCTGATGTACAAAAAAGGCGAAGGCATCGCGCATGATGACGCGCGCGCCTTTGTCTGGCTGCGCCTGGCGGCGATCCAGGGCCTGGCTTTCGCACAGAATCATTTAGGCGCCCTGTATTACCACGGACGCGGCGTGGACCAGAGCGATGACGATGCCGTGCTGTGGTTCCGCCGCGCGGCGGCGCAGGGCGATGCCTCGGCGCAGCAAAACCTGGGCCAGATGTACCGCAAGGGGCGCGGCGTGTTGCAGAGCGACGAACTGGCACTGGCCTGGTTTTACCGCGCCTCGGAGCAAGGCGTGGCCAGCGCCCAATCCTTGCTGGGCGAAGCTTATGCGCAAGGCCTGGGGGCAAAGAAAAATGATGCGCTGGCCCTGGCCTGGTTCCGCAAGGCCGCCTTGCAGGGCGATATGCAGGCCCAGCTGAACCTGGGCCTGGTCTACAAACGCGGCCAGGGCGTGGCGCAAAGCGATGTGCAGGCCGTGGCCTGGTTCCGCCAGGCGGCAGCGCAAGGCTTGGCGGTGGCGCAGCGGCAATTGGGCGTGGCCTACGCGGAAGGCCTGGGCGTGCCGCCTGACCAGCTGCGCGCCTATGCCTGGCTGTTGCGGGCCGCCGAGCAGGATGATGCCGACGCGCAGTACAACCTGGGCGTGATGCTGGCGCGCGGGCAGGGCGTGGAGCAGGATGAGGCGCGCGCCGTCGGCTGGTATCGCCGTGCCGCCCTGCAAGGCCATTGTCTGGCCCAATACAATATGGGCGGCATGTATGCGGGCGGGCGTGGCATCGAACGCGATCAGCGCCAGGCACTGGAATGGTATGCCAGGGCGGCGGCCCAGGGCGCGTCCAACGCGCAGTTCAACCTGGGCGTGATGTATGCCAACGGCCATGGCGTGCCGCGCGACCCCGTCTGCGCCGTGCGCTGGTACCGCACGGCCGCCGAACAGGGGGACGCCAGTGCGCAAAACAATCTGGGCGTGATGTATGCCAATGGCCACGGTGTGCCGCAGGACGATGGCCTGGCCGTGCACTGGTATGAACAGGCGGCAGAGCAAGGCCATGCGCTGGCCCAGTACAACCTGGGCTATATGTACAACAGCGGACGTGGCGTGCAGAAAAGTTCGGTGCGCTCGTATATGTGGACGGCGCTGGCTGCGCAGAGCGGCGACGCCACGGCCAGTTCGGCGATCGCCGGGCTGGCAGGCGAGCTATCCTCATCCGACCTGCGCGAGGCGCAGGCCTTGACGCGGCAATGGCGGCAGGCGCGTCCGCCGCCGCTGCTCCCGCGTGCTTAAGCACCGGCAACAACGTTTAAGGTGCTTCTGTGCGCCCAGCTGGCGCGCCTTGCCGGCGGTCCAGGAAGAGGCTGTTGCCGTGGATTTTCTTGGCCTGCTTTTTCGCTTCGGCCGCCTGGGTGGCGATCTGGTGATGCGTGTAGTACTGATGCGCCTCGACCTTGATCACGCCCAGCGATAGGCTGATCAGCGAATAAAACACTTTTTTCCCTTGCCGGTCTTCGCTGATATAACCGCCGCGTTCGCAATCGCTGCTGCTGTAGAAATCGAGGATGGCGCTGGAAAAACGCTCCAGCATGGCCAGGCAGCGGCTTTCCCAGTCTTCGCTCTGGAACAGGATCATGAAATCGTCGCCGCCGATATGGCCGATGAAATCGCGGTTCGGGTCGCAATGGCTGCTGAGAATTTCCCCCGTCAGCTGTATCACGTCGTCGCCCTTGCGGTAGCCGTACACATCATTAAACGGCTTGAAGTGGTCGAGGTCGCAATAGCAGACCCAGAAGCGGCTACCGCTGTGCAGCAATCGGTCGATATGTTCATTGATCGGTACATTGCCCGGCAATTGCGTGAGCGGATTGGCGTAGCGCGCCGCATTGATCTGCATTTGCGTGATTTCGCGCATCAAATCGTGGCCCGTGCCCATGCCCAGGTATTTGCCGTTTTCGGTAATGATGAAGCCGTTGAACAAATGGTGGGCGTCCGACTGCACCATGGTGTAGCTCAGTTCCTGCAAGCTGGTTTCATGGTCGGCGATCAAGGGCTTGGCGTCCATGAACAGGCTGCAGGACTTCTTACCGTACAGTTCGCGCTGATAGGGGCGGGCAAAATGGTCGATCATCTCGAAGCGGCTGATCAGTCCCAATGGCAGACCCTGGTCGACCACGGGAATGATCATCAGCTTGGGTTCCTTCAGGAAGATGTCGTAGACCTCGTTATTGTTTTTCTCTGGCGACACGGCGGCCACCCGGTGCAGCAGCTTGCGGATGCTGGCGCCATTCTTTTCCAGGCTGCTGCGCTGGGGATACACGGCCACGCCATTGCGCCCCAGCGCCTGCACCACTTCGGCCGGCAGGGCGCGCGCCGGCACCATATTTGGCCTGCCCAGATGATAACCCTGACCAAAAGCCACGCCCAGGTCGCGCAGCACCAGCAATTCCATCTGCGTTTCGATGCCTTCGGCGATCACCAGCGTACCTGATTTTTCCGCGATTTCCTGGATCGAGCGCACGAATTGCAGTTTCACCGGGTCATTGTTGATACCCTGGATGAAATGCATGTCGATCTTCACGTATTCGGGACGCAATTCCGACCACAGCCGCAGGCTGGAAAATCCTTCGCCCAGGTCATCGATGGCGATCTGGAAACCCATATTGCGGTAGTGCAGCACTGCTTCGCGCATCAGCTCGTAATCGTAGGTGGGCTGGTTTTCCGTCAGTTCGATGATCACGCGGTCCGGATTGATGCCGATCTGCTCGATGTATTCCAGCGTTTCGCCATGGCGCGCGTTGCGCAGCAGCAGGCATTCCGGGCTGACATTGAGAAACAATTTGCCCGGCAGCCCCAGCTCGGCGAAACATTCCAGCACCACTTGCCGGCACAGGTGTTCCACCTCCAGGGTCAGGCCGCTGGCGCGCGCCACCTTGAACAGATTCATCGGTGCATGCAATGGGCTGTCGGATGGCCCCCGTATCAAGCCTTCATAGCCGATGATGTCGCCACTATGCATATGGATGATGGGCTGGAACAGGGCGCTCAGCTTGCGGCCGTGAATGATGTCATGCAACTCTTCCGCTGCCCCTTCCGGCCCGGCCGCCACGATGGCTGGCTTCAGGTAAGCCACATTCGATGGCGGCGCATCTTGCGCAGGCAAGGTGGCGGAAAAGGGGAGAGTGTGCATAAGGGCAAGTCTGGACGCGCGGCTATCGGCACGGCCGCCATCCGGGCCATGATCATGTTGCCCATGATAAAGATCTTTTATGACAGCTTGATGAAATACAGTCAATTTTGATAAGGCTTGCAGCCAGGGCCGGTTTTCCATTTTTCACGAAAAACCGTTTTTGCTATGGTGATTCCTGTAATTCTGCAAAATAAAAGATGGTAATTTCAGGTGATAACTGTGCTTTAAAAGTTGTGATACACGCTATGATTTATCTTGGCGAAAGTCATCATGGGCAGCCGCCGCAGCGTCGTTGAAACAGTCAACGCGCGGCCTGCTTTCTTCGATATCCAACAATGAGACGAACAACCCATGCAATTACGTAGTGCAACCCTCATATTGAGCTTGCTGGCCGCTTTCGGTGGCAATGCCATGGCACAAACCTGCCCAGCCGGCGACGGCGCTGCCGTGACGTATCCAGTCAGCAAAAAAGTCGATCAGCAAGACAGCTATTTCGGCACCACCATTGCGGACCCGTATCGCTGGCTGGAAGATGCCAATAGTGCCGAAACGCACGACTGGGTCGTGGCGCAAAACAAGGTGACGCAAGCTTATCTGGGTACGATCCCAGAACGCGAAGCGATCAAGCAGCGCCTGACCAAGCTGTGGAATTATGAGCGTTTCACTACGCCAACGAAACAGGGCGGCCGTTATTTCTACAGCCGCAACGACGGCCTGCAAAACCAGGCCGTGCTGTACACGCTGAAAAAGCTGACGGACGAACCGCGTTTGCTGCTGGACCCGAATACCCTGTCGGCCGATGGCACGGTCGCGCTGGCCGGCACCTCGATCAGCCCGAACGGCAAGTACCTGGCCTACGCCACGGCCGCTTCCGGTTCCGACTGGAATGAATGGAAGGTGCGTGACATCGAATCGGGCAAGGACTTGACGGACCACATCCAGTGGGCCAAGTTCTCGGGCGCTTCGTGGACCAAGGACAATAGCGGTTTCTTCTACAGCCGCTACGACGCGCCGAAAGAAGCGACCAAGCTGGCCGATATCAATTACTTCCAGAAACTCTACTTCCACAAGATTGGTACGCCGCAAAGCGATGACGTCTTGGTGTTCGACCGTCCTGACCAGAAAGAATGGGCGTTTGGCGGCAGCAAGGTCAGCGATGACGGCAATTACCTGATCATCACGGCCACGCAAGGCACGGAACGCAAGAACCGCATCTTCTACAAGGACTTGCGCCAGAAGAATGCCAAGGTTGTCGGCTTGCTGGAAGAGTTCGATGCATCGTACTCCTTCATCGACAATATCGGCCCCGTATTCTATTTCGCTACCGACAACAAGGCGCCGAAATCGCGCGTGATCGCCATCGATACGCGCAAACCTGCCCCGGCGGACTGGAAAGAAGTCGTGCCGCAAAGCGAGGAAACCCTGGTGTCAGCCAATATCCTGAACAACCAACTGGTGCTCGATTACCTTAAAGATGCGCAGACGCAAGTCAAGATCACCGACCTGAACGGCAAGCTGGTGCGTGAAGTGGCCTTGCCAGGCATCGGTTCGGCAGGCGGCTTTGCGGGCAAACGGGGCGACACGGAAACGTTCTACTCGTTTACCAGCTTCACCACCCCGGCAACGATTTACCGCTACGACATGAAAACCGGCAAGAGCACCATCTACCGCCAGCCCAAGGTCGATTTCGATCCAGCCGCGTTTGATGTACGCCAGCAATTTTTCACCAGCCGCGACGGCACCAAGGTGCCGATGTTCATCGTCTCGAAAAAAGGCATGAAGCTCGATGGCAACAACCCGACCTATCTCTACGGTTACGGCGGCTTTAACATTTCGCTGACGCCAACTTTCTCCGTGGCCAACCTGGCCTGGGTGGAAATGGGCGGCGTCTACGTGATGGCCAACTTGCGCGGCGGCGGTGAATACGGCGAAGCCTGGCACCAGGCTGGCACCAAGCTGAACAAGCAAAACGTGTTTGACGATTTCATCGGCGCGGCCGAGTGGCTGGAAGCGAACAAGGTGACGTCGCCGTCGAAACTGGCGATTGGCGGCGGCAGCAATGGCGGCCTGCTGGTGGGCGCCGTGCTGGCCCAGCGCCCTGAGCTGTTTGCTGCAGCCATCCCGCAAGTGGGCGTGCTCGACATGCTGCGCTTCCACAAGTTCACCGTGGGCTGGGGCTGGGTGCCTGACTATGGTTCGTCGGACGACGCCGAGCAATTCAAGGCGCTGGTGAAATACTCGCCGCTGCACAATCTGAAGGCGGGCGGCTGCTATCCAGCGACCATGATCACCACGGCCGACCATGACGACCGCGTCGTGCCTGCCCACAGCTTCAAGTTCGCTGCCGCCCTGCAAGCGGCACAAGGCGGCCCTGCGCCGGTGCTGATCCGCATCGACAGCAAGGCAGGCCATGGCGCCGGCAAGCCGACCACCAAGCAGATCGAAGAAGTGGCCGACCGCTGGGGCTTCCTCAGCCGCTCGCTGCACATGACGGAGCCGGCCAAGGTGGCAGGTCAGTAATCCGATAGCAGGTGAATGGTGAAAAGCGCGGGCGCAACTGGCCCGCGCTTTTTTATTGCTCTGGCGCGATGCGCGCCAGTACACCCGTGCCAAACACGCGCTGGAAGGGCAAGTCCTTGCGCTGTGCGTAGCCGATATAGCAGTCGCACTTGAAGCGGGGGCAGCTGCGTTCCTGCAGCATATCGGCCAGGTCGTCCGTGTACAGATTGCCCAGGCGCTCGGGGATAAAATGGCAGCGCGCCAGTTCGCCATCGCCATCGACCGATAGCGATAATTCACCGGCCAGGCACGCCTTGCCGCGCGAAGGCACGGGGCGGCGGTTCAGGGCAAACCACGGATCGATGGCGTCGAGCCAGGCCAGGTCTTCTGCACTGTAATAGCCGGGGCCGCGCCGGTCATAGGCATTCAGCCACAGATAAATGTGTGCCGGCAGGGCGGCGCGCAGGGCGGGCCAGCGCCGTGCTGCTATCCTGCCATCGTTCTGGCAGCAGTAGGATGGACCGTTCTGTTCGGGCGCATGCGGTGCGCGGAACATGCGCATCGAGACTTGTTCATAGCCACGGGCGCGCAAATGGTCGCGCGCCGCCGCATACAGGGCCAATCGGCTGTCGCCATCGCGGGCAAGCATGATGGGGTTGAGGGTGGCGGCGCCCTGGCGGCGCGCCACCTTGCCCAGGCCCGTTTGTTCGCGCACATACAGCGGATACAGATAGATTTCTTCAGGCTTGAAAGCCAGCGCGCTATCGATGGAAGCGAGCAGGCTGTCTGCCGTGATGGTTTCAGGCGAGGCTTCGATGCCGGCTGGCGTTTGCTGCAGACCGGAGTCTTAGCACGAGGGCAAAGGCTTATTGCGCACTGCTGAATGAGCTACTTTGGTGGCGATTATTAACCCACTCAAGTGCCTGGGTCGGACCTTCAGGGGCCGCCCCCTGTCCTTGCTGCTGGGTTTGCTATCTATGTATGACGACCAGTAAAGCTTTTCCCTCGGTTTTCCCGAGATTACGTATCGTATGCGGCAAATCGGCCGGATAGCGCGCCGTGCCGCCATTCTTGACCTTTTTCTTCGCCGCGCCCACTTCCAGCTCCAGGTTGCCGTGAATCACCGTCAAGTGTTCGGTGGTGCCCGGGTCGTGGGGCTGGGAGGCCAGTTCGCCGCCGGGCGCGAGGGTCACTTCATACCATTCATATTTGCCGGCCAGTTCCATCGGGCCCAGGATGCGCAGCACGTAGCCGGCGTGGTCGCCGGGCAGGGTGGGGGTTTCGTGGGCGTCCGTGACGCGGATGGTTTCCACGGCTTTTTCTGCGCTCGACAGCAATTCGCCGATCTGCACGCCCAGCGCGTTGGCCAAACGCCAGGTGATGGCGATGGTGGGATTGGCTTTTTCGCGCTCGATCTGCGACAGCATGGACTTTGATACGCCGGCGATGCGCGACAAATCCTCCAGTGTCAGGCCGCGCGCAAGGCGCAGTCTTTGCAGGGTGGCGCCTACTTCGGGCGGAGAATTGGTCGAAACACTGTTTTTCATCGGTAGTTGGCTTGCAAAGTTCAATAGGCTTGGGTAATATCCACTATATTGAATTTTAGTTCGAAATAGTGGATTCAGAAGAAAATCACGGAAACGTGTAGACTTCGAACAGCGCTTCACGGTACAGCATACAGCGAGGGCCGGTCAAGCGCCGGCCTTTGCATTTTGTCTATTATTAATTTAATTAAATCCATATCAGCATACAACCGTGCCGACAGCGGCATATTGAAATCAAAGAGATCAAAGGATCAACATGAGCGAGCAAGCGAAGAACACCTTTTTCAGCGGTCTGCAACAGAACCTCGATCAACTGCGCCAGCAAGGCTTGTACAAGCCTGAGCGCGTGATCGCCTCGCGCCAGGGCGCTGAAGTGGTGTGCGACGATGGCCGCACCTTGATCAATATGTGTGCGAACAATTACCTGGGCCTGTCCGGCGACCTGCAAACGCAGCAGGCGTCCATCGCCGCTACCGAAAAATACGGTTATGGCCTGTCGTCCGTGCGCTTCATCTGCGGCACGCAAACCGTGCACAAGGAACTGGAACAAGCCATCTCCAGCTTCCTGGGTACCGAAGACACGATTCTGTACGCAGCGGCCTTTGACGCCAACGGCGGCGTGTTTGAACCGCTGTTTGATGAAAACGACGCCATCATTTCCGACGCGCTGAACCACGCATCGATCATCGACGGCATCCGCCTGTGCAAGGCTGGCCGCTACCGCTATGCGCACAATGACATGGCCGACCTGGAAGTGCAGCTGCAAGCAGCGATTGCTGCCGGCAAGCGCCATAAAGTCATCGTCACCGACGGCGTGTTCTCGATGGACGGCACCATCGCCCAACTCGACAAGATCTGCGACCTGGCCGACCAATACGGCGCGCTGGTGATGATCGACGAATGCCACGCTTCCGGCTTCATGGGCGCAACCGGCCGCGGCACGCACGAACACCACAATGTGATGGGCCGCATCGACATCATCACGGGCACCCTGGGCAAGGCCCTGGGCGGCGCCATGGGTGGCTTTACCTCGGCCCGCAAGGAAGTCATCGACACCCTGCGCCAGAAATCGCGTCCTTATCTGTTCTCGAACACCCTGGCGCCATCGATCGCCGGCGCTTCGCTGTCGGTGCTGGAACGCCTGGCCAAGTCGACGGAACTGCGTGACCGCCTGCATGAAAACACGGCCTTCTTCCGCAGCGAAATCGAACGCATCGGCTTCACCATCAAGCCGGGTACCCACCCGGTGGTGCCGGTGATGCTGTTTGATGCACCGGTGGCGCAGAAGTTCGCCGCCCGCCTGTATGAACTGGGCGTGCTGGTGACGGGCTTCTTCTACCCGGTCGTGCCGATGGGCCAGGCCAGGGTGCGCGTGCAGCTGTCGGCTGCCCATACCCACGAACAGCTGGTTACGGTGCTGGCTGCGTTTGAACAGGCTGGCAAGGAACTGGGCCTGCTGAAGACTGAAACCACCACCAATTGATATTGAACCAAACAGTAATCAGGACGAGAAGAACATGGAACGTATTTTAGTGATAGGCGCGAACGGCCAAATCGGTAGTGAATTGGTCGGCGCGCTGGCGCTGCAGCATGGCGCGGACAATGTCATCGCCAGCGATATCGGCACGAACAATCTGTACCAGGCCAAGCGCTACGCGCAGTTGAACGTGCTGGACAAGGACGGCCTGGCGAAGATCGTCGCCGATGAAAACATCACCCAGGTCTACCAGCTGGCGGCGATGCTGTCGGCCACCGGTGAAGCGGCGCCTTTGAAGGCCTGGAGCCTGAACATGGATGGCTTGCTCAATATCCTGGAACTGGCGCGCGAGCGCGGTGTGGCCGGCAAGCCGCTGCGCATCTTCTGGCCATCGTCGATCGCTGCCTTCGGCCCGAACACGCCACAGGAAAACACGCCGCAAATGACGGTGATGGACCCGACCTCGATGTACGGCATCAGCAAGCTGGCCGGCGAGCGCCTGTGCGAATACTACTTCAACAAGTATGGCGTGGACGTGCGCAGCATCCGCTACCCTGGCATCATCAGCTACAAATCGCCTCCTGGCGGCGGCACCACCGACTACGCGATCGCGATCTTCCACGCAGCCCTGCGCGGCGAACGCTATGACTGCTTCCTGGACGCGACCACCACCCTGCCGATGATCTACATGCCAGACGCGATCCGCGCCACCATCGAATTGATGGACGCTCCTGCCTCGCAGATCAAGATCCGCTCGTCCTACAACGTGGCCGGTGTCTCGTTCAACCCGGAGCAGCTGGCCAAGGCCATCGTGCACATGGTCCCTGACTTCAAGATCAGCTACAAGCCGGACAGCCGCCAGGCCATCGCCAACAGCTGGCCGCAAAGCCTGGACGACAGCCGTGCCCACGCAGACTGGGGCTGGAAGGCGCAGATCGGCGTCGAGCAGATGGTGACCGACATGCTGGCCAATGTGGACGCGGGCCAGTCGGTGCAAGCTGCCTGAAATAGCTACAAGCATTCATAAAAATATATCAATATAAAGAGACATACCAATGGACATGAGCGTATTTGACCTGTTTAAAATCGGCATCGGGCCGTCGAGTTCCCACACGGTGGGGCCGATGGTGGCGGCGCGGCGTTTTCTGGTTGAATATGGTCCATTGGATGAGGTGGTAGGCGTGGAAGCGGCGCTGTATGGCTCGCTGGCGCTGACCGGCGTGGGCCACGCGACCGACAAGGCCGTGATCCTGGGCTTGATGGGCGAAACGCCGCAAGGCGTGCCGCCCGATGAAGTCGACAGCAAGCTGGCCGCCATCGAGGCGGCAGGCTCAATCGCGCTGCTGGGCGTGCACGCCGTGCCATTCACGGCCGCCACCGGCCTGGTATGGTTCAAGAGCGAATCGCTGCCCGAGCATCCGAACGGCATGCGCTTTACCCTGAAGCTGCGCGATGGCAGCCGTATTGATAAAGTTTACTACTCGATCGGCGGCGGTTTTATCCGCGAAGCGGGCGAGGCGCAAGCCGAAGCTGCCGTGGAATCGGCGGCCAGCGCGCGCGTGGTGTTCCCGTTTGACACGATGGAGCAGCTGCTGGAACACGGCCGTGCGAGCGGCTTGTCGATTCCTGACATGCTGCGCGCAAATGAACGCGTCAAGCGCAGCGACGTCGAACTCGATGAAGGCCTGGACCGTATCTGGCATGTGATGCGCGACTGTATCGCGCATGGCCTGGAAACGACCGGCAACCTGCCGGGCGGCTTGAACGTCAAGCGCCGCGCCGCCAAGCTGTGGCGCCAGGCGCAGGACGCGAAAGCGTCGGACAACCGCGCCAACGACTTGCCACACGATGCCGTGCACCTGGTCAGCCTGTATGCGATGGCCGTCAATGAAGAAAACGCAGCCGGTGGCCGCGTGGTGACGGCGCCCACCAATGGCGCTGCCGGCATCATCCCGGCCGTGCTGCGCTACTACGCGCAGGATTGCCGCCCCAGCGATCCGGTTGGCGGCGTGCGCCGCTTCATGCTGACGGCCGCCGCCATCGGCATGCTGTGCAAGCGCAATGCTTCGATCTCGGGCGCCGAAGTGGGCTGCCAGGGCGAAGTGGGCGTGGCCTGCGCCATGGCCGCTGCCGGTCTGGTGGCCGCCCTGGGCGGCACGAATGAGCAAATTGAAAACGCCGCCGAAATCGGCATCGAACACCACCTGGGCATGACCTGCGACCCGATCGGCGGCCTGGTGCAAATTCCCTGCATCGAGCGCAACGGCATGGGCGCCGTCAAAGCCATCACCGCCGCCTCGCTGGCGCTGAACGGCGACGGCACGCACTTTGTCAGCCTCGATGAAGTGATCGAAACCATGCGCCAGACGGGCGCGGACATGCAGGACAAGTACAAGGAAACGTCGCTGGGGGGACTGGCAGTCCACGTTATCACCGTGAACCACGCCGCTTGCTGATGGCGACGCGATAAACCTACTGCGCAGCCCACTCTCGCGTCGGCGTTGCTCGCCGTACCTTAGTACGGCTGCGCTACTCAACACGATATTGGGCTTGCTCGCTACGGTTTCTCGCGCCGCCGCGGCGTTCCGTGGACTACGGGAAGATCAAAATAAGTGCAATATTTTTAATTAAATTAATCCTCTTCAAACAACTGCTCCAGCCTCCTGGGGTAGTTGTTCAAGAAATCCTTCGTCACCGCATAGTGTTCCGTGTCTTCATACGCCACTTCGTGGATGCCGGCGCCCGTAAACATCAGGATCTTGGCGTTCGGGTAGGCCAGCAAGAGCGGCGAATGGGTGGCGATGATCAGTTGCGAGTCGTCCTGCACCAACTGGTGGATCACCGATAGCGCGGCCAGCTGGCGGCTGGGCGACAGGGCTGCCTCCGGCTCGTCGAGCAGATACAAGCCTTTTCCCTGCAGTTTATTGAGCAAGGTCGCCATGAAGGCTTCGCCGTGCGACTGCGCGTGCAGCGACTTGCCGCCGTAGCTGCCCAGGTAGGCGGGCATGGTATCCATATAGGTGGCGACATTGAAAAAGCTTTCGGCGCGCAGGAAGTAGCTGTCGTCGGGTTTTTTATAGCTTTTACTCAGGCGCAGGTGCGCATGCAAGCCCGATTCGCGGTCTGATTGTTCGGTGATGCGCACGTTGCGTGTGCCGCCATCCTTGCCAAAGCCCAGCGCCACGGCCAGCGCTTCGAGCATGGTCGACTTGCCGCTGCCGTTTTCCCCCACAAAAAACGTCACGTCAGGGTGGAAATCCATTTGCACGAAATCGCGGATGGCCGGTATCGTAAACGGGTAGTTTTCCAGGTCGACGACGGCGTCCGGGCGCAGGGCGGCGCTTTGCAGATACGGTTTTTTACTGAGCGACATGGGCGGTCCATTCATCGTTGTTGGCTGGGCGGCGTGCCATGGCATACTGGCGCAGCGGGCAAATTCGCCTTGCGCGTGCGCCCGCACTATAATATTGGCTCGTTTGCATTCATGATAACCGCCCTCAGCTCACCTGGACCCTACAATTTTATGCAATATGTGTCTACCCGCGCTGATACAGCGCCATCGAATCCGCAACAATTTTCCGCGCATCAATTTTCAGATATCCTGCTGGGCGGCCTGGCCCCCGATGGCGGACTGTACCTCCCTGAACACTACCCGCAAGTCAGCGGCGCCGAGCTCGATGCGTGGCGCAAATTGTCGTATGCCGACCTGGCAAACGAGATACTCAAGAAGTTCGCTACCGATATCCCGGCAGCGGACTTGAAGGCGCTGACGGCGAAAACCTATACCAAGGCTGTCTACAAGAATGCGCGCGCCGGCGACAGCGCGGCCGACATCACGCCGCTGCGCGTGCTGGAACAAAACGTCGTCAAGGGTGGCCAGACCACCCTGATCCTGCAAGCGCTGTCGAATGGCCCGACCCTGGCCTTCAAGGACATGGCGATGCAGTTGCTGGGCAATCTGTTTGAATACACCTTGGCCAAGCACAAGGCCGAACTCAATATCTTTGGCGCCACCTCGGGCGATACGGGTAGTGCGGCCGAATACGCGATGCGCGGCAAGAAGGGTATCCGTGTCTTCATGCTGTCGCCGCACAAGAAGATGAGCGCCTTCCAGACGGCGCAGATGTTCAGCCTGCAGGATCCGAACATTGTCAATATCGCCGTCGAAGGCGTGTTCGACGATTGCCAGGACATGGTCAAGGCCGTGTCCAACGATTTGCCTTTCAAGGCGCAGCAAAAGATCGGCACCGTCAATTCCATCAACTGGGCTAGAGTGGTGGCGCAGGTGGTGTATTACTTCCGCGGCTACCTGGCGGCGACCAGCAGCAACGACCAGAAAGTATCGTTCACAGTTCCATCGGGTAACTTCGGCAATATCTGCGCCGGCCATATCGCCCGCATGATGGGCTTGCCGATTTCGAAACTGGTGGCCGCCACCAATGAAAACGATGTGCTCGACGAGTTTTTCCGCACGGGCGTCTACCGCGTGCGCAAGTCCAGCGAAACCTATCACACCAGCAGCCCGTCGATGGATATCTCGAAAGCGTCCAACTTCGAGCGCTTCATCTACGACCTGGTCGGCCGCGACAGCCAGCGCGTGAAAGCGCTGTTCCAGAAAGTGGAAACGCACGGTGGCTTCGACTTGTCCGGCAAGCCTGGCAGCGATGGCGACGAATTCAAGCTGGTCGCCAAATACGGCTTCAAGTCGGGCAAGTCCACCCACCAGGACCGTCTGGACACCATCCGCGACGTGGCCGACGATTACGGCATCACCATCGATACGCATACGGCCGACGGCATCAAGGTGGCGCGCGAACATCTGGAGCCTAACGTGCCGATGATCGTGCTGGAAACGGCACTGGCAGCCAAGTTCAATGAAACCATCCTCGACGCCCTGGGCGTGGATGCGGAACGCCCGGCCGGTTTTGAAAACATCGAAGACCTGCCGCAAAAGTTTGTGGTGATGGGCACCGATGTGGAAAAAATCAAAGCCTACATCAGCGCAAATACGGGCTTATGATGAGCGCTCCCGCAGAACGCAAACCGATGCTGTCCGTGGCCGAAGCGCTGGCCTTCATGCTGGACGCGGTGCGTCCGCTAACGGCAGTGGAAAGCGTGGACACTTTGCAGGCGAATGGCCGCGTGCTGGCGACTGGTCAGACATCGACCCTGAACGTGCCCGAGCGCGACAACACGCAGATGGATGGTTATGCCGTGCGCGCCAGCGATTGCGCCAGCGGCGCGGCCAGCTTGCCCGTGTCGCAGCGCATCGCCGCCGGTCATGTGGGTCAGCCTTTGTTGCCGGGGACGGCGGCGCGCATCTTCACGGGCGCCTTGATCCCTGACGGCGCCGATGCAGTGGTGATGCAGGAGCAGTGCACGCTGAGTGACAATGTGGTGACGGTCAATCACGTGCCGGTGGCGGGCGAGTGGATACGCCGCCAGGGCGAGGATATCCGCGCCGGTGGCGCTATCCTGGCGCCGGGCACGCGTTTGCGCAGCCAGGAAATGGGCCTGGCCGCTTCGGTCGGGCTGGCCCAGCTGCCCGTGCTGCGCAAGCTGCGCGTGGCGGTGTTTTTCACGGGCGACGAGCTGGCCATGCCGGGCCAGCCTTTGGCGCCGGGCGCCGTCTACAATTCCAACCGCTTTACCTTGCGCGGCCTGCTGGAAAACCTCGGTTGCGAGATCACCGACCTGGGCATCGTGCCGGACAGCCTGGAAGCGACGCGCGCCGTGCTGCGCCAGGCGGCCCAGGGCAATGACTTGATCATCACCTCGGGCGGCGTGTCCGTCGGCGAGGAAGACCATATCAAGCCGGCCGTGGAAGCGGAAGGGCGCTTGAACATGTGGCAAATCGCCGTCAAGCCGGGTAAGCCTTTGGCCTTCGGCGAGGTCGGCGATGCCTTCTTTGTCGGCTTGCCGGGCAATCCTGTCTCCAGCTTTGTCACCTTCTTGCTGTTCGTGCGGCCATTCATCTTGCGCCTGCAAGGCGTGGCGGGCAGCGTGGTCCCGCGCAGCTATCGCCTGGCGGCCAATTTCGAGCGCCTGAAGGCAGACCGCCGCAATGAGTTCCTGCGCGCCAGGGTCAACGATGATGGTGAGCTGGAGCTGTTTGGCAACCAGAGTTCAGGCGTGCTGACGTCCACCGTGTGGGGCGATGGCTTGATCGATTGTCCGCCGGGCCTGTCGATCGCGCGCGGCGACATGCTGCGCTTCATTCCGTTTAACGAATTGCTGTATTAAGGACGCTGCATGAAGATCAATCTGCGTTTTTTTGCCAGCGTGCGCGAGCTGGTCGGCACGGCGCAAGAAGTGCTGGAAGTGGCCGAGCCGGTACGCACCGTGGGCGAGGTGAGAAGCTTGCTGATTGCACGTGGCGGCAGCTGGGCCAGCGCGCTGGCGCCTGGCCGCGCGCTGCGCATGGCGCATCAGCAGATCATGTGCGATGCGGATACGCCGGTCTTTGACGGCGATGAAGTGGCGTTTTTTCCGCCCGTGACGGGCGGTTAAACAAGGGTCAGCGCGATTTGGCCTTGGGCGCGTCGCCGCTGCACATGGCGCAGGCCACGGCTTTGCGGTAGCGCCAGTATTTGGAGCCGATGAAGATGGCCGAGGCGATCAGCGACCAGGCCAGCGCGCTCAAAATGTCGGTCTGGGTAGGCGCGCCCTTGCTGTATTCGACCACGGCCAAAATGATGAATAAAATGCCGCTGGCCAGCAAATAGCGGGAAATCCAGTATCCTGCACCCATATTGTTCTCCTGACGGTATCTGAAACTGCTGCCTGAACTGCTGCCTGTTAAGTGATTATTGCCGTATTTAAAGCGCAGTATGCACTAATTTGTGGCGTTGACAATATCGGCCCGCCTTATCTCGACTAAAATGCCGGGGTTTTCCATCCTGTTGCGCCAGTACTGACATGTCTACTCCCATCCCTGTTACTTCCCATATCGCCATTATCGGTGGCGGCCCTGCCGGCCTGATGGCGGCGCAAACGGCTGCTGCCGCTGGCGCACGCGTGGCACTGTTCGACGCCATGCCGTCGGTCGGCCGCAAATTCCTGCTTGCCGGCCGTGGCGGCATGAATATCACGCATGCGGAAGAATATCAGGCGTTCGTCACGCGTTATGGCAAGCAGTCACAGCGTTTGCGTCCCGCGCTCGACCAGTTCGGCCCGCAGCAAGTGCGCGACTGGGTGCATGGCCTGGGCGTGGAGACTTTTGTCGGCTCTTCGAACCGCGTTTTCCCGACTGACATGAAGGCCGCGCCGCTGCTGCGCGCCTGGCTGCACCGCTTGCGTGAAGCGGGCGTGCAATTTCACATGCGCCACCGCTGGACGGGCTGGCGCGATGGCCAACTGGTATTTGCCACGCCCGATGGCGAGCGGCAGCTGGCTTTTGACGCCGTGATCCTGGCGCTCGGTGGCGGTAGCTGGGCGCGCCTGGGCTCAAGCGGCGCCTGGGTGCCGCTGCTGCAAGGGCAGGGCGTGGCGGTGGCGCCCCTGGCGCCGGCCAATTGCGGCTTCGATGTGGACTGGAGCACCTTCTTCAGCAGCCGTTATGCAGGCGAACCGTTGACGACAGTGGCGATTACGGCGCGCGATGCGGACGGGGTGTTATCGCGCCGCCAGGGCCAGTTCGTGGTCACGGCCGGTGGCGTGGAAGGCAGCCTGATTTATGCGCTGTCGGCGGCTTTGCGCGAGCAGATCGCGCAAGAGGGCAGCACCACCATCTGGCTCGATTTAACGCCGGACTTCAGCGCCGAGCGTGTCTACGATGAAGTGACGCGCCCGCGCGGCGCGCGTTCCATGTCCAGCCATCTGCAAAGCCGGCTCGGCATCAAGGGCGTGAAATCAGGCTTGCTGCGCGAATGCCTGAGCGCGGCAGACTTTGCCGACGAAGCCAGACTGGCGCGCGCCATCAAGCTGCTGCCCGTGACGCTCAAGCGTCCGCGTCCCATCGACGAAGCGATCAGCAGCGCCGGCGGCGTGGCCTTCGAAAGCCTGGACGGCAGCATGCTGACCGCCATGCCCGGTGTGTTTGTGGCCGGCGAAATGCTGGACTGGGAAGCGCCCACCGGCGGCTATTTGCTGACCGCCTGCCTGGCTGGTGGCAAGGCGGCGGGGGAGCAGGCGGTGGCTTGGCTGGCGGCTGACGCTTAAAGAATTATTAGTGCCAGACGATCTCCCCCGAGCCCGAATGCTGCGACTCGCGCCCGCGCGGGTTGCCGTGTACGTGGATGTCGCCGCTGCCGCGCAAATTCAGGGTGGCGTCGTTGCGGATGAAGACGGTGCTTTGGCCCGAGCCTTGCAGGCTGACGTTGGCCTTGTCGGCAGGCAGGTGTTCGGCGTCGATGTCGCCTGAACCGCTGAGGTCGGCGCGCAGGAGTTTGGTGTTGCCGCTGGCGACGATGCGTCCTGATCCCACCATTTCCAGGGTCACGCTGTCGCTATTGCCGCCATTGATGTCGAGGTTGCCGCTGCCGTTGACGGTGGCGTTGATCTGCTTGTAGCGACCGGTGAAGCTGATGTCGCCCGAGCCGGCCAGTTCCAGGCTGAAACTGTCGCCCGAAAATCCCGTGATCTTGCTATTGCCGTTGCCGTGTACTTCCAGTTGGGTAAGATTGGGCAGCACGATTTCCACCTGCAGCGGCTGGCGATGGTGGAACAGCATGCCCTTGGGGCCGATATGCAGGGTGGCGCCGTCGACGGTGGTGTCCACATTGGCCAGCAAACGCTGTTCGCCGCTGACTTTCAGCGAGGGCGTGGCGCCGCGGCGCAGGGTCAGGTCGATGGGGCCGGCCAGGTCGATGCTGGTAATGCTGGCGGGAATGGGCCGCGTATCGCTGCGCACGGCGCGGCCGGCTGCGCTGCTGGGGCTGCTGATGCCCTTGGCGCGCAGGGCAGCATAGGACATGGCGATCAGGACCAGGGCCAGCAAAAACATGGAGAGGCCGACTTTGAGTAATTGTTTCATGGTGGTTTCCTCAGTGGCCCTCAGTGACCCTTGAGCAGGGAAATATTCATCGCGATATAGCGCCGGATGCCGATCAGGGTATAGCGCGTGACTACCAGGCTGAGCAGGAACAAGATGATGCCGCCCACCACGATGGCCATGCCGATCACGGTTTGCGTGGTGCGCGCGTCGCGGTCCAGGTCTGTCGAGATGCGGATGCCGCCGCCGGCCAGCACTTCCGCCTGCTCCACCACGCGTGAGGAAGACTGCGGCTCGCCGCCATTGTCGCCAGTGGACTGGTCGTCGCGGTCCGGTGACTTGTAGACGCGGATGCCTGTATCGCCGATGACGATGCGCGTTTCGCGCGGCGCATCGCCATCGTCCTGGATGATGATATGGCGCAAGGGGCCGTCTAGCACCAGTTCGTTGGCGCCGGACAAGCCGCTGGCGGTAATGGCGATGCCAGCCAGGTAAAAGCTCAGTCCCAGCGCGTACAAGGTGGCCAGCAAGGCTGCGTAGACGGCGGCGGGCACCACCATGAACAGATTGAAGATAGCCAGGCCGACTAGCGACACCAGCAGGCGCAGCAGGTTGACGGGGTTTTTCTTTTGTTCGAACGCCCGGCGCCGGGTGTTGCTGCGCAAGGTCATGGCGATCTTTTTCGGGTCGCCCAGTTCATCGGCGATTTCCTGCTCGCTGCGGCCGGCGGCCAGGCCTTCGTTGAAGGTCTGTTCGTAGTACGCCATCGTCTTGGCGATCAGGTCGGGCGGTAATCCAGCCAGTGCCTGGCGCAGTTTGTCGAGATAATTATTCATATATTTAGCTTAGCTTCAGCTTGCCCTGTGTGCTTGGAGCCTGTGTTTAACCTATGCTCGGACTGTACCCAAACGGCCCGGCATGCACCAGCATAGTGCGACAGACTGCAATTTTGATGGGGTCAGCGGCGCCAGGGCAGGATGCACTGTCAAGTCTACTTTTGTCGGCTGAGCTGCGCGGCTGCCTGCACGCCGCTGCGTACGGCCGCTTCGATGGTGGCCGGGTAGTCATGGGCGCTATCTTCGCTGGCCGTATAGTCGCCAGCGATCAGCAGTCCATCGATGCCGCTGGCATTGCCCGGGCGCTGCAAGTTGGGCGTGCAGGCGAAGGTGGCGCGTTTTTCGGTGATGACCTGGGTCCATAGCGGCTGGGCCAGCGCAGCCTGAGCCAGCACTTGCGCCAGTTGATCTGCGATGGCTTGCGCCAGCGTCGCATGGCCTTGCTCTGCCGCCTGGCTGGATGCGCTGACGACGACCGCCAGCAAACCGGGCTGGCTGGTATCGAGCTGGCCCCGGTCGAATACGAACTGGCCCCAGTGCCCAATTTCTGGGGCATCGGCCAGGGCGTAAAACGGCAAGTCCAGGCGTACGCTGGGGTCGTATTGCAGATAGCAGGTGCTGATCGCTTCCGGCGTGAAGGCTTGCAATTGTTCGATGACGGCGCTGCTGCGTTCATCTTGCAAGCCTTGCAGCAGGGTGGCTGCCTGGGCTGAAGAAGTGGCGATGACGGCGCCGTCATAGGTGTCGTCGCCGTTGATTTGCCAGCGGCCGTCCGGCAGCGGGATCAAAGCATCGACTTTTACACCCGTGTGCACCGCGCCGCCATGCTGCGCGACATAGCGGGCGGCGGCGTCGGGGAACAGCGACGATAAATCAGTTTTCGGCAACAGCATGTCCGAGGCGCTGCGTTTGCTGGCGCCCAGGCTGTCGCGCAGCACATTGATAAAGACCCGGGCCGAAGCGCGTTCGGGCGGCGTGTTCAATGCCGCCAGGCACAGCGGACGCCACATCAGCTTGATCAGGCGCCCGGTCTGGTCGAAGCGCTCCAGCAATTCGCTGACCGAACAATCGTTGTAGAGTTGCCAGCCCATCCAGCGCATGGCGCTGGAAAAGCGCATCAGCGACAGCTTGTCGGCCCGCTGCAAACCCTTGGTCCGCAGCAAGGCCCAGGCCAGGTGCAGCGGCGCAGGCCAGCGCGGGGCGATAAAATCCATACCGCCAGAGTTTGGCGGGTAGCGCATCTGCAGCGGCAGGTTCAGGATCAGCGCGCGCGGATCTTGCCCCGCCAGCTTGAGCAGGCGCAAGGTTTCCGTGTAGGCGCCCAGCAAGATGTGCTGGCCGTTGTCGAGTACCAGGCCTTCGCGTTCAACCTTGCGCGCCCGTCCACCGAGGGTGCGCGCGGCCTCGAACAGCGTGACGGCATGGCCGGCGCGGACCAGTTCCATGGCAGAGGCGCAACCGGCCCAGCCGCCGCCGATCACGGCATAGCGTTGCGCAGACACGGATTTAGCCAAGGGTTTAGCCACTAATCCAGGTCTTCCAGGCCAGCCACAGTTTGCGGATCGGGGTCAGGGAGATGCGCTGCTTGAGTACGTGGTAGCCATCGCGCTCGACTTCTTCCAGCAAAGTGCGGTAGATGGCAGCCATGATCAGGCCGGGGCGCTGGGCGCGGCGGTCTTCCTTGGGCAGCAGGGCGAACGCCTCGTCATAGGCTTTTTGCGCACGCGCCACCTGGAAGCGCATCAGGTTTTCAAAGTTTTCGTTGTGGCGGGCGTTCAGCAGGTCGGCCGCCGTCACATTGAACTGCTGCAACTCGCTGATCGGCAGATAGATGCGCCCCTTGCGCGCATCTTCGCCCACGTCGCGGATGATGTTGGTCAGCTGGAAGGCATGTCCCAGTTTCTCTGCGTATTGCAAAGTTTCCGGGCGGGTCGCGCCGAAGATGCTGGCCGACAAGATACCCACCACGCTGGCGACATGCCAGCAATAGCGGCTCATGGCCTGGTAGTCGAGGTAGCGAGTCTGGTTCAAATCCATTTCCATGCCGTCGATGATGGCTTGCAAATGTTTTTCTTCCAGCTTGTACACGTCCAGATGCGGTTGCAGCGCGCGCATCACGGGATGCGTGGGATTGCCCTCGTACATGGTCTTGACTTCCTTGCGCCACCAGACCAGCTTGGTGCGTGCCACGGCTTCGTCCACGCAGTCATCGACCGTGTCGTCCACCTCGCGGCAAAACGCGTACAGGGCCGTGATCGCCTTGCGGCGCTCGGCGGGCAGGAACAGGAAGCTGTAGTAAAAGCTGGAGCCGCTCTGGGCGGCTTTTTGTTGGCAGTATTCGTCAGGAGACATAGGCAAAAAAGCAAGGGTGACAGATCGAAGCCGCTATTCTATCGTCTTACACTGTGGGTGTAGGAGGAAAACGCGGTTTTACTTGTGCAACCGGCAGCAAGCGTTTTTTCGACATGCGCACGGCGCGCCAGAAAATGGTCAGCCAGTCGCGTTTGCTGAGCTTGGGACGGCGCCGGAAGACGTCGTAATTGACTGCTTCGATGGATTCGAGGATGTGCAAGCCGCCTTGCACCACCAGCCGCAGTTCCCAGCCGATGCGGCCGCGCAAGCGCAGGGCCAGCGGCGCGCCACTGAGCATCAACTCGCGTGCGCGCGCCACTTCAAAACGCATCAAGGCGCTCCACTTGCCATGCGATTCGGCCCGTTCAAACGCGGCCGGCGAGACGGCAAAGCGCGTGAAATCTTCCATCGGCAGGTAGATGCGCTCTTTCTGCTGGTCGATGGCGACATCTTGCAAGAAATTAATTAGTTGTAAAGCTGAGCATATGGCATTCGAATCGCGTACATTCTCTTCGTCAACGGCCTGGTACAGATGCAGCATCAGCAAGCCGACCGGGTTGGCGGAGCGGGCGCAATAGTCCATCACGTCGTCGTGGGTGGCGTAGCGCGTGGTTTCCACATCTTGCTGGAAGGCCGACAGCAAGTCATGAAACGGTTTCATCGGCAAGTCGAATTTCGCGATGACCTTGGCCAGGCGCGCAAACATCGGGTCGTCGCTGCTCTCCTGCATTTGTATGCGGCCCAGTTCCCTGGCATAGGCTTGTAGGGCGGCCAGCCGTTCGGCCGGCGTGGCGTCGCCTTCATCGGCCAGGTCGTCCGCGCTGCGGGCGAAGGCATAGATGGCTTCGACGGCAGGCACCAGCCGGCGCGGCAAGAGGAAAGAAGCGACAGGGAAATTTTCGTAATGGTCTACAGGCATGAACACACTTGTTTAGTATTGCAATTTTTTTAATTCGGCGACAAAGGACGAAATTAATGACGCAAAAGTCACTAAATTTTTTTGCGCACGATTATAATTAATAACCGACGAGTCATTAAGGTAGGCAGCGTATTGCTGCCAGCCGGAATGCGCAGACGGATATTGTCACAAATTTAAGATAATCAGTAAGGAAAAGTTTGGCGCTACCCATCCGGCAAGCAAAAAGTTTCCTGACATAAAAAATCTACAGCCCGCATAGTAAAGGAAATTACCTTGTTTGCCCTGAAAACCCTGCGCCCTGAGACTGGCGCGCCCGTATTTTTTGCCCTGCGCCCCATGGCCAGCGGTGCACTGGCGCTTGCCTTGGCCGTCACCCTGTCCGCCTGTTCCAAACCAGCCCCGAAAGTCGACGAGGTGCGCCCCGTGCGGGCAATCGTCTTATCGAGTAGCAATGTCGATGTCAACGCCGAGTTCGCAGGCGAGGTGGTACCCCGCGTGGTGTCGCAACTGGGTTTTCGCGTGGGCGGCAAGATCGTGGCGCGCAAGGTCGATGTGGGCACGGTGGTCAAGCGCGGCCAGGTGCTGATGCAGCTGGACCCACAGGATTTGCAATTGTCGCAGGCGCAAGCCAAGGCCTCGCTGGCCAGTGCAGAAACCAACCGCGACCTGGCGCGTGCCGAACTGAAGCGTTATCAGGACTTGCGCGACAAAAACTTCGTCAGCCAGACCGTGCTTGACAGCAAGGATGCGACTTACAAGGCGGCCCAGTCGAATGTGGATGCAGCCCAGGCTGCTTATCGCGGCCAGGCCAACCAGTCCGGCTATGCCAGCTTGCTGGCCGATGTCGATGGCGTGGTGACGCGCATCGATGCGGAAGCAGGGCAGGTGGTGGCGGCCGGCACGCCCGTGGTGCAAGTGGCCAGGAGCGGCGACAAGGAAATCGCCATCGGTTTGCCGGAAGACAAGGTGGAAACCATGCGTGGCGTAAAAGATGTGGTGGTGCGTCTGTGGGCCGACCCGAGCCAGGCGCTGGCAGGCAAGATCCGTGAAATTTCACCGGTCGCTGATCCCGCCACGCGTACTTATCAAGCCAAGGTCACGATACCGGACTTGCCGCAGGCGCGCCTGGGCATGACGGCGGTGGTCCAGTTTGCTTCGCAGACGGCGATGCCGCAAATCAGGGTGCCGCTGACGGCCTTGTTCAATGAAAAATCGCAAAGCTCGGTCTGGGTAGTGGAAAACGGCGCCGTGCAGCGCGTGGCCGTGACGGTGGGCGGCGTGGCGGGCAATGATTTATTGCTGAGCTCGGGCGTGAAGGCGGGCCAGACCGTGGTGACGGCGGGCGCCAATGTGCTGAAACCTGGGCAGAAAGTCAGCATCCTCGGTACGGGCCTGGCGCCGATGGCGGGGTCCGCAGCCCCGGCGGGTGCTGGAGTGGCCAAATGAAGGGCGGTTTCAATCTGTCGCGCTGGGCGCTCGAACATATACCGCTGACGCGCTACCTGATGGCCGTGCTGTTGATAGGCGGCATGCTCAGTTATGCCAACCTGGGCCAGGATGAAGATCCGCCATTTACTTTCCGCGCGATGGTCTTGCAAGCGTACTGGCCAGGCGCCACGGCGCTGCAGATGGCCGATCAGGTAACCGACAAGCTGGAGCAAAAACTGCAGGAAACGCCCTACATCAATGACATCACCAGCTATTCCAAGCCTGGTGAAACCTTGATCCTGCTGCAATTGCGCGAATCGGCGCCGCCGAAAGAAACCGCTGCCGCCTGGTACCAGGTGCGCAAGAAGATAGGCGACATCCAGGGCACTTTGCCCGCTGGCGTGGTCGGCCCCTTCTTCAATGATGAATTTGGCGATACCTATGGTTCCATCTTCGCCTTGTCGGGCGACGGTTTCAGCTATGCGGAAATGAAGGATTATGCGGACCGGGTGCGGCAAGAGCTGTTGTCCGTAGCGCAAGTGTCCAAGGTGGCGCTGTTCGGCGTGCAAGATGAAAAAATCAATATCGTCTTTTCACACAAGAAGTTTGCCCAGCTGGGCATCCCGTTCGAAGCCATCGTGCAGCAGCTGAGCGCGCAAAACACCATCAATTCCACCGGCGTGCTGGTCACGCCGACGGACAATCTGCAAGTGCGGGTGACGGGCGCCATGGTCAAGGTGCAAGACTTGGAAAACATGGAACTGCGTGCCAACGGCACGACCTTCCGCCTGGGTGACTTCGCCACCGTCAAGCGCGAATTCACCGATCCGCCCAAGGACAAGATGCGTTTCAATGGCAAGGAAGTGATCGGCTTGGGCGTGTCGATGGAAAAGGGCGGCAATATCATCGAAATGGGCAAGGCCTTGCAGGCCACCATGGCGCATATGAAGAGCCAGTTGCCGGTCGGCATAGAACTGCAGCGCGTATCGAACCAGCCGGAAGCCGTGTCGGCCTCGGTGGGCGAATTCGTGCATACCCTGATCGAAGCGATTTTGATCGTGCTGGCCGTCAGTTTCGTGGCGCTGGGCTTGCACACCAAGCCGCTGCGCATCGATGTGCGTCCTGGCCTGGTGGTGGCCCTGACGATACCGCTGGTGCTGGCCGTCACTTTCCTGTGCATGCATATGCTCGATATCGATTTGCACAAGATTTCCCTGGGTGCCTTGATTATTGCCTTGGGCTTGCTGGTCGATGACGCCATCATCGCCGTCGAAATGATGGTGCGCAAGATGGAAGAGGGCTTTTCCCGTTTCGACGCCGCCACGTTTGCCTACACTTCGACCGCCATGCCCATGCTGACAGGCACCTTGATCACGGTGGCGGGCTTTCTGCCCATTGGCCTGGCCAAGTCGACGGCCGGCGAATATACGTTTTCGCTGTTTTCCGTCAATGCGCTGGCGCTGATCATTTCCTGGCTGGTGGCCGTGATCTTCACGCCGTATATCGGTTACGTGCTGCTGAAGGTCAAGCCGCATGCGAATAATGACCATGAGTTGTTCGATACGCCCAACTTCCGCCGTTTTCGCCGCGCCGTCACCTGGTGCGTGGAATGGCGCAAGACGACGATCGCCGCCACCCTGGTCATCTTTGCAATGGGCATTTATGGTTTTAATTTTATCGAGAAGCAATTCTTCCCCGATTCCAGCCGGCCGGAACTGATGGTGGAAATGTGGTCGCCCGAGGGCACGACCTTTGCCGCCAATGAAGCGCAAGTGAAAAAGTTTGAAGCGTTTGTCAGCAAGCTCGATGGCGTGGAAAGCGTGACCAGCTATGTGGGCACGGGCAGCCCCCGTTTCTACTTGCCGCTCGATCAGATCTTCCCGCAGACCAACGTCTCGCAAATCGTAGTCTTGCCGAAAAGCCTGGCCCAGCGTGAAATCCTGCGCCACAAAATCGTCGACGTCTTCAAGCAGGATTTCCCGGAAGTACGGGGCAGGGTCAAGCTTTTGCCAAATGGTCCACCCGTGCCCTATCCCGTGCAGTTTCGCGTGACGGGGACGGACGTGGCGCAAGTGCGGACAATTGCCGACCAGGTCAAGGAGACCATGCGTGGCAACCCGAATACCGTGGGCGTCAACGATAACTGGAATGAATCGGTGAAAGTCTTGCGCCTGGACCTGGACCAGGACAAGATGCGCGCCCTGGGGATTACCTCGAAAACGGTGATGCAGGCGGCCAATACCATCCTGTCGGGCACGGTGATTGGCCAATTCCGCGAAGACAATAAGCTGATCGATATCCAGGTGCGCCAGCCCCTGGAAGAGCGGGCCACGATTTCCGTGCTGTACGACACGAATATCCCCACTTCCACGGGCAAGTCGGTGCCGATCTCGCAAATTGCCCGCGTGCATTTTGTGTGGGAGCCGGGCGTGGTCTGGCGCGACCGCCGTGCCTGGGCGATTACCGTGCAATCGGATGTGATCGATGGCATACAGGGCGCGACCGTCTCGACGCAGCTGAAACCCCAGATGGATGCCTTGCGCAGCAAGTTGCCAGCGGGCTATCACATCATCCTGAAAGGCGTGGAGGCCGACAGTGGCAAGGCGGAAGCGTCGATTGCAGCCAACTTGCCGCTGGCAATCTTCATTATCTTTACCTTGCTGATGCTGCAATTGCAAAGTTTCTCGCGTGCCATGCTGGTGTTCCTGACGGGGCCGCTGGGCGTGGCAGGCGCGGCGTTTGCCTTGCTGCTGCTGCACCGTCCGTTGGGCTTCGTGGCCAACCTGGGCATCATCGCGCTGTTCGGCATGATCATCCGCAACTCGGTGATCCTGATCGACCAGATCGAGCAAGACATCAAGGATGGCTCGGCGCCATGGGACGCCATCATCGATTCGGCCGTACGCCGTTGCCGCCCCATCGTGCTGACGGCTGCCGCAGCGGCGCTGGCGATGATACCGCTGTCGCGTTCGGTTTTCTGGGGTCCGATGGCCGTGGCCATCATGGGCGGTCTGATATTGGCAACGGCGCTGACCTTGTTATTCCTGCCGGCCTTGTATGCGGCCTGGTTCAGGGTGAAAAAGCCGGTGGCGCTGGGCAAGGGTGCGGCGTAGATAGCGCCAGGCCGAGCCGCGCTGGCCATGATGCTGTTGTCGCGCTCGGTTTTCTGGGGAGAC
>NZ_JACHCI010000015.1:154256-166813 GCF_014200675.1 Janthinobacterium saanense
ACGGTGGGCCGTGGCCATCATGGGTGGTTTGATATTGGCAACGGCGCTGACCTTGTTGTTCCTGCCGGCCTTGTACGCGGCCTGGTTCAGGGTGAAAAAGCCGGTGGCGCTGGGCAAGGGTGCGGCGTAGATAGCGCCAGGCCGAGCCGCGCTGGCCATGATGCTGTTGTCGCGCTCGGTTTTCTGGGGAGACGCCACGGTGGGCCGTGGCCATCATGGGTGGTTTGATATTGGCAACGGCGCTGACCTTGTTGTTCCTGCCGGCCTTGTATGCGGCCTGGTTCAGGGTGAAAAAGCCGGTGGCGCTGGGCAAGGACGGCGAGACAGTCTGAACTTGATGCCTATGTAGTAAAAAAGGCGGCATTTCTCTGGGAAATCCAGTAGAATGCCGCCTTTGCTTTGGTGGCTACCTTTTGCGGCCAACTTCGATGCGGTGGCAAGGTGCAGTAGCCAGAACGCTCGCTAGTTGTTAAAATTGGTGGCGGTGCTACAGTAGTGTGGTCAAGTTGTTCGCCTGTGCGAAAAACTTTACGGTGCTGATGTAAAAGTAGGCGAAATATGCGGATGTGGTGGAATTGGTAGACACGCTGGTCTTAGAAGCCAGTGCTTCGGCTTGGGAGTTCGAGTCTCCCCATCCGCACCATTCAGGCGGTCATCGTCTGAAACAGTAATTGTATGAAGAACTTTGGGCTGTTCAGCTCAATGCCCCCAGCGCCGCCAGTTGCCGGCTCGATTGCTGCACCATTTCCCGTACTATCTCTTTTTCGATGTCGCTGGCTGCGTTTCCTGCTTTCCCTGCATTTTCTGCCTTTCCTTCCATGTTGCTCAATGCCTGCAGCACGATGCGGCGCGTTTGTGGCCAGTCGCTGGCGCTGCTGGTCTTGAGTTGCGCCTGCAAGTTTTCCAGGGCTTGCGCGTGGCCACCTGCCTGCAAGGCCGCCAGTGTGGCCTGCATTTCCAGTCCGGCTTGCTGTGCCAGCACCCTGTGATCGATTGTGGTTCCGTTTTCCAGGAAAAGCTCGAGCTTGCGGCTCTGGCGCTGGTACAGGTCCAGCAGCAAATGCAGGCTGGCGCCGGCAGGGCGCGGTTGTACGTCCAGTACATCGAGCACGTCCACCAGCCAATCCGTCATTTGCCGTCCGGCCAGGCCCAGTTCCGGCCATGTCACAGCATGTAACTGTTCACCCAGGTAGCGGGCGCGGTCGATGGCGCGCCCGCTGCCGCTCATGCGCGAAGCGATAGGGCCATAGTGGGGCGCGAATTCGTCTTCGCGCTGTTCCGCCAGCAGGCAGAGCAAGGCCAATTGCACATACACATGGAAAGCGGCCAGGGTGCGGTGGGCATCCCAGTAATTGGAGCGCGAGTCGTCTGGCGCATTCCACAGTGAGCAGACGGCGGGCGCGTCCTCGCGGTCGTAGCCGGAGACGAGCAGGCTGTGGCCATGGCGAAAATCGTAAAGCTTCTGGTGCAGCGCTTCGTGCAGCAAGTGTTCGGCCAGCCACCAGGGGCTGTCGATCAGGCTGCGGTTTAGGAAGATGCAGCCATTCACGCGGAACTGGGAGCTCGAGGCCTTGCCGCGCCAGCCGCCGTCCGCCGTGTACAGGGCCAGTATCTGTACATGCTCAAAGGCGCTGTGTGCCAGGCGGGGCAGCAGGGTATGGAGTAAATCCCAGCCGCGCCGCAGCATGGCCATTTCCTCAGGCATGGGCGTGGCCAGCGGTGCGCCGTAATTGTGTTCGATGACAGCCAGGAAAGCTGCAGGGTAGGGCGGCAGTGCATGCAGTGTGGCTGGGCCTTCTTCCTGGCGCCATACCTGCGTACCCACGCTGTCATGCAAGCGCCTTGCCGCCGGCATGCCAGCCGTCAGCGGCCCGCCAGGCAGATCGGCCGACCAGTGCGCACTGGCCGCGTCGAACAGCGCTGCGCATAGACTCAGTGGCAAGCCGTAGGTATCTCCCTTGATGACTTGCCGCATGGCGTGCTGGATGGCGCAGCGCAGCACGATATCGCCGATCAGCTGATGCTGGCGCGTGGAGCCGCCCCCTCCTGGGGAAGTTTGCGCATCGTCATCGAGCACATCAGCCAGTCGCCGCGCTGCAGGCATGGTTGCAGCGAGCTTGCGCAGGCGCCGCCGGTAAGTTACAGCCAGCTGGCTGCGTATATACCGGCTATCGCCAAACGCGCGATGCTGCACCAGCGCCGTTTCCGCGGCGTATAGCAATGTTGCTGCTGGTGCAGCTGCGCGTGGTGGTCCGGTAGTGCCCATGGCCTGGCCCGGGAATGGCTATTCGAGCGTAGGGTGGTCATGGTCATGGTGGCCACCGCCCTTGACGGCCAGCGTTTCCGTTTCATCGACTTCCGTCTGGATTTGCTGCAGGTCGTCGTCGGAAACGCCGTCCAGCAAACGTCCCAGTACCATATGCAGCTTGGCTTTGGCATTGTTTGAGTGGATGTCAGACTGTGTGTCGCTATGTATGTTTGCCATGATGTGCCTCCTTAAATACGGTTGGAGGGGGTGATGCTGGCTTAGGTTTGCCCAAAAATTGGCTGATTTGAGGTAAATCAAAGGTTTTTTCGCTGAAAACTTCGCTGTGGCAGCATTTCTTTGTTTGGGACGCGGCGGCAGATCGCATATACTATTAGACGAAGCAGGCTGGAAAGCCTGCTTCTGGCGCAATGAAGAATGCCGGAACAAGTGGGAAGCCATCGTCAAAAGCCTGGTCTGTCACTAGCTGCGACTAGCTGCGACGACCAGTACAGGCCAGTGCGTGAGCGCTGGCATCGTCTGTGGTGGGCGGCAAAGCCAGCCACTTTTCTGAAGTCCTTTGTTATAATGCCACGCTTTACCGAATGATGCTCAGCCCTGCGATTTACCCTGAAAGCAAGGCTGAACGCTCGGAGCCCTGTTGCAGTATTGAAGTCAGCGGATTGTTTGGTGCCTGGCGGGTGCAAGCCCAGGCCGGGTAGACCAGGTCCAACATCCTGTCTTCAATGCGTTACAGATGAATATGCGAGCGAGTGAAGCTGGACCCATGTCTTGTCGCCAGTAATGGTGCAAGGGGTCGGGTCTTCTTTTCTCGCACCAACAGTGTTTATTTTTTTGGACGATTTTTTACATGGCAACTGCAGTCGAAACCCTGGGCAAACTCGAACGTCGTATCACGATCTCCTTCCCGCTGACGGATGTCCGCACGGAAGTTGAGAAGCGCCTGAAAGTGCAAGCCCGCACGGCTAAGGCACCTGGCTTCCGTCCGGGTAAAGTGCCGTTGAAAATGGTCGCAGCACAATACGGTTACCAAATCGAATCCGAAGTGCTGAATGACAAAGTCGGCCGCGCATTCAATGACGCCGCCAACGAAAACAATCTGCGCGTCGCTGGTTTCCCTAACATCGTACCGAAAGAAGAAGCAGCCGAAGGCCAGCTGGCATTCGACGCTACTTTCGAAGTGTACCCAGAAGTTGCTATCGGCGACCTGACCACCGTTGAACTGGAAACCGTGCAAGCGGAAGTGTCGGAAGCTGAAATCGACAAGACCATCGACATCCTGCGCAAACAGCGCGTGCATTTCCACACCAAAGGCGAAGCTGGCGAACACGGCGACGGTGGCGAAGCTGTTGCCGCCAACGGCGACCGCGTGACCGTGGACTTCGTCGGTTCGATCGACGGCGTTGAATTCCCAGGCGGCAAAGCTGACGGCTACGCTTTCGTTTTGGGCGAAGGCCGCATGCTGCCAGAATTCGAAGCAGCAACCGTAGGCTTGAAAGTGGGCGAAGCTAAGACTTTCCCATTGGCATTCCCAGAGGACTACCATGGCAAGGACGTGGCCGGTAAAACCGCCTCGTTCACCATCACCCTGCAAAAACTGGAATGGGCGCACCTGCCGGAAGTCGATGCTGAATTCGCAAAATCCCTGGGCGTCGCTGACGGCGACCTGGCCAAAATGCGCGAAGACATCAAAGTCAACCTGCAACGTGAAGTTGCTGGCCGCGTGAAAGCACGCAACAAGGAAGCCGTCATGGACGCGCTGATCAAAGTTGCTGAGCTGGAAGTGCCAAAAACCCTGATCGCTCAAGATTCCGAGCGTCTGGCCGAAATGACCCGTCAAGACATGGCGCAGCGCGGCATGAACGTCAAGGACGTGCCTTTCCCAGCTGAACTGTTCGCAGAAAAAGCCGAGCGTCGCGTACGCCTGGGCCTGATCCTGTCGCAACTGGTGGGTGACAACAACCTGCAAGCAACGGCTGATCAAGTCAAAGCGCAAATCGAAGATTTCGCTCAAAGCTACGAAGATCCACGTGAAGTGCTGAAGTACTACTACAGCGACCGTCGCCGCCTGGGTGAGATCGAAGCCCTTGTATTGGAAGAAAACGTCGTCACTTACGTGTTGGGCCTGTCGAAAGTAACGTCGAAAGCAGTTGCTTTTGACGAATTGATGGGAAGCAACGCACAAGCGTAAACCAGTTGGTCTTCGGACGCTGCCCCGCCGCAAGGCAGGGGCGGTGTCCGCTAACTGCTTCACAAGGAAATGAAATGACAGGTATGAACCGTAATCCAGCGCTGGACACAGAGATGCTCGGCCTGGTGCCGATGGTGGTGGAACAAAGCGGCCGCGGCGAGCGCTCGTATGATATTTACTCGCGCCTGCTCAAGGAACGCTTGATTTTCATGGTCGGCCCGGTCAATGACCAGATGGCCAACCTGGTAGTCGCCCAGCTGCTGTTCCTGGAAAGCGAAAATCCGGAAAAGGAAATTTCGCTCTACATCAACTCGCCAGGTGGTTCGGTTTCGGCCGGCATGGCCATCTACGACACGATGCAGTTCATCAAGCCGGACGTCTCGACCCTGTGCACGGGCATGGCTGCTTCGATGGGCGCTTTCCTGCTGGCCGCTGGCGCCAAGGGCAAGCGTTTCTCGCTGCCTAACTCGCGTATCATGATTCACCAGCCTTCCGGTGGTTCGCAAGGCATGGCCTCGGACATCGAAATCCAGGCCAGGGAAATCCTGTACTTGCGCACCCGCTTGAACGGCATCATGGCCGAGCGCACGGGCCAGTCGATCGAACAGATCGCCAAGGACACCGACCGCGACCGTTTCATGTCCGCCGACGAGGCTGTCGAGTATGGCCTGATCGACAAAGTGTTGACCAGCCGCGCTTGATGTGCCCCTACCGGTATTGCTAAGTACGTAAGTAAACGCCCGGGCGCTCAAACGTTCGGGCGTTTCGCTTTTATTTCGGGTAGCATGGTGCTTGTGCAAACAGCTTGTGCCATCACAACCCGGCCAGCGATTTTGCAATATTGTTAATGCAGTTCCAACCATAATGCCTTATGTCAGACAAAAAATCCTCTAGCGGCGAAAAATTACTGTATTGCTCGTTCTGCGGCAAAAGCCAGCACGAGGTGAAAAAACTCATCGCCGGCCCGTCCGTGTTCATTTGCGATGAGTGCATCGACCTGTGCAACGACATCATCCGCGATGAAACGTCTAGCATCGAGACGGTGACCGGTGGCACCAAGTCCGATCTGCCGACGCCGCAAGAAATTGCCGCCTTGCTGGATCAGTACGTGATCGGCCAACAGACTGCCAAGCGCATCCTGTCGGTGGCCGTGTACAACCATTACAAACGCCTCAAGCACCTGGGCAAAAAAGACGATATCGAACTGGCGAAGAGCAACATCTTGCTGGTCGGTCCTACCGGCTCGGGCAAGACCCTGCTGGCGCAGACCCTGGCGCGCATGCTCAACGTGCCGTTCGTGATCGCCGACGCGACTACCCTGACCGAAGCCGGTTATGTGGGTGAGGACGTGGAAAACATCATTCAGAAGTTGCTGCAGAGCTGCAACTACGATGTGGAAAAAGCTCAGCGCGGCATCGTCTACATCGATGAAATCGACAAGATTTCGCGCAAGTCCGACAATCCGTCGATCACGCGCGACGTTTCCGGCGAAGGCGTGCAGCAAGCCTTGCTGAAACTGATCGAAGGCACGATGGCTTCGGTGCCACCGCAAGGCGGCCGCAAGCATCCTAACCAGGATTTCGTGCAGATCGACACCACCAACATCATGTTCATCTGCGGCGGCGCCTTCGATGGCCTGTCCAAGGTGATCGCCAACCGTTCCGAAAAGAGCGGCATCGGTTTCTCGGCCAATGTGCGCAGCAAGTCGCAGCGTTCGTCGAGCGAGCTGCTGCTGGACGCCGAGCCGGAAGATCTGGTCAAGTTTGGCCTGATCCCGGAACTGGTCGGCCGTCTGCCTGTCATCGCCACTTTGGCCGAATTGACGGAAGAAGCGCTGATCCAGATCCTGGTCGAGCCGAAGAATGCGCTGATCAAGCAGTATTCGAAGCTGCTGGACATGGAAGGCGCAGAACTGGAGATTCGTCCTGCTGCGCTGCATGCGATCGCCAAGAAAGCCCTGGCGCGCAAGACCGGTGCGCGTGGTTTGCGCTCGATCCTGGAACACGCTTTGCTGGACGTCATGTACGAACTGCCTAGCGAACAAAATGTGGTGAAAGTCGTTATCGATGAAAATACCATCACCAGCGGTGCCAAACCTTTGTTGATTTATCAAGAGACTGCCAAAGCCTCCGGAGAAAATTGAGTTTTGCCGCACTAAATGCGTAAAAAGGGTTTTGATTCCTTAAAGCATGGCAGTACAATTTAAATCAATCAGTGCAGGCTTCAATCGAAAAGCCACTCGCCGCATTTCGCTGCGTGTGGCTTTTTTATTACATAGTCTGACCCTGAGAGTCATGCGGGTGTGTTTCTTGTGAAATGAGCTTGATAGTGAGCTTGATGTTTTTTCACGGAATTATTTATTCTCGCCGGTCTTGTGTTTTGGCAGCGAGCGCCAACATCGTAAACACGCTTTCTATAAGGTACGCCATGACAACTTCCAAATTAACTGAGCAAACTCAACTGCCGTTATTGCCGTTGCGGGATGTCGTCGTTTTCCCGCATATGGTGATACCGCTGTTCGTTGGCCGTCCAAAGTCGATCAAGGCGCTTGAAGCTGCGATGGAGCAGGGCAAGAGCATCATGCTTGCCGCTCAAAAAGCAGCCGCGAAGGACGAACCATCGCCTTCGGATATCTATGAAATTGGCTGCGTCGCCAATATTCTGCAAATGCTGAAGCTGCCCGATGGCACCGTCAAGGTGCTGGTCGAAGGCGCCCAGCGTGCCCGTATCAACCACATCAGCGATGCGCCCACGCATTTCATCGCCGACCTGACGCCGCTCGAGTCCGAGCCGGGCGACGAGTCGGAAGTCGAAGCGATGCGCCGCGCGATCGTGCAGCAGTTTGACCAGTACGTCAAACTGAACAAGAAAATCCCGCCCGAGATCCTGGCATCGCTGTCGGGCATCGATGATGCCGGCCGCCTGGCCGACACGGTGGCGGCCCACTTGCCGCTGAAGCTGGAGCAAAAACAAGTCATCCTGGAAATTTTCAGCGTGGCCAAACGCCTCGAGCACCTGCTGGGCCAGCTCGAAGGCGAGCTCGACATCCTGCAAGTGGAAAAACGCATCCGTGGCCGCGTCAAGCGCCAGATGGAAAAATCGCAGCGCGAGTACTACCTGAACGAACAGGTCAAGGCAATCCAGAAAGAACTGGGCGAGGGCGAAGATGGCGCCGACCTCGACGAGCTGGAGAAAAAAGTCGCTTCGGCCAAGATGCCGAAGGAAGCGCTCGACAAAGCCACCAACGAGTTGAAAAAGCTCAAGCTGATGTCGCCGATGTCGGCTGAAGCGACCGTGGTGCGCAATTACATCGACACCCTGGTCAACTTGCCGTGGAAAAAGAAATCCAAGGTCAATAACGATCTGTCGAATGCCGAAAAAGTGCTCGAAGGCGACCACTACGGCCTCGACAAGGTCAAGGAACGCATCCTGGAATACCTCGCGGTGCAACAGCGCGTCGACAAGCTCAAAGCGCCTATCCTGTGCTTCGTTGGTCCTCCAGGCGTGGGTAAAACCTCGCTGGGCCAGTCGATCGCCCGCGCCACGAACCGCAAGTTCGTGCGCATGGCGCTGGGCGGCGTGCGTGACGAAGCCGAGATTCGCGGCCATCGCCGTACCTACATCGGCTCGATGCCGGGCAAGATCTTGCAATCGCTGTCGAAAGTCGGCGTGCGCAATCCGCTGTTCCTGCTCGATGAAGTCGACAAGATGGGCGCCGATTTCCGTGGCGATCCTTCGTCGGCGTTGCTGGAAGTGCTCGATCCGGAACAGAACCACACCTTTTCCGACCATTACATCGAAGTCGATTTCGACTTGTCGGACGTGATGTTCGTGGCGACGTCGAACTCGTACAATATTCCGCCAGCCTTGCTCGACCGCATGGAAGTGATCCGTTTGTCCGGTTATACGGAAGACGAAAAAACCAGCATCGCACAACGTTATCTGCTGCCGAAACAGATCAAGAACAATGGTCTGAAGGAAGAGGAAATTTCGGTCGCCGAATCAGCCTTGCGCGACATCATCCGCTACTACACGCGGGAAGCAGGCGTGCGTTCGCTCGAGCGTGAAGTGTCGAAGATCTGCCGCAAGGTGGTCAAGATGCTGCTGCTGAAAAAGTCGGACAAGAAAGTCATCGTCAACTCGAAAAACCTGGATAAATTCCTTGGTGTGCGCCGCTATGATTTCGGTGTCGCCGAGAAAGAAAACCAGGTAGGTCAGGTGGTTGGCCTGGCATGGACCGAAGTGGGTGGCGACTTGCTGACCATCGAAGCCGTGTCGATGCCGGGCAAGGGCGGCGTCATCCGCACCGGTACCCTGGGTGACGTGATGAAGGAATCAATCGAAGCGGCACGCACCGTCGTGCGCAGCCGGGCACAGCGCCTGGGCATCAAGGCGGACGTGTTTGAGAAGAGCGATATCCACATCCACGTGCCGGAAGGCGCGACACCGAAGGATGGTCCTTCGGCAGGCGCGGCCATGACGGTGGCGATGGTGTCGGTCTTCACGGGTATTCCCGTGCGCGCCGACGTGGCAATGACGGGCGAGATCACCTTGCGCGGCGAAGTGTTGCCTATCGGCGGCTTGAAAGAGAAGCTGCTGGCGGCCCATCGTGGCGGTATCAAGACGGTCCTGATTCCAGAGCAAAACGTGAAAGACCTGGCCGATATTCCGGACAACGTCAAGAACAAACTCGAGATCGTACCGGTGCGCTGGATCGATAAAGTGCTCGAAATTGCCCTGGAACGCTTGCCTGAACCACTGGCCGAAGTCGCTGCAGTGGAGGCTGTGACGGCCGCCGCCGCCAAGCCGGATGCTGCGGGTGAGGTGGTAAAACATTAACGTTTTACCGTTATTTTCCTAAAACAAGCGCTTTTAGAGCGCTTGTTTTATATTCAAACGTGAATTGCGCCCCCAAAGCGCTTGACACATCTACTGTGTGGCTTGTTTAATACGGCTGCACATTTTTTTCGCCGGATAGCTGTGGTGCCAAAAGTGCCGCAAGGATACGGTAACGTTTTATACCTTTGTAATTGGGGATGCTAGTGAACAAGACTGAATTGATCGACCACATTGCTGAAAAAGCTGACATTTCCAAAGCCGCCGCTGCGCGCGCACTCGACGCTGTTATCGGCGGCGTAACGGAAACTTTGAAAAACAACGACAGCGTCACGCTGGTTGGTTTCGGTACCTTCTCGGTAAGCGAACGTGCAGAACGCACCGGCCGCAACCCACGCACCAAAGAAGCAATCACCATCGAAGCTGCTAAAGTTCCAAAATTTAAAGCTGGTAAAGCTTTGAAGGATGCTGTAAACTAATCGACTTCGGTGAGGTGACAATCACCGGAAACATTTGGCGGCATCTTCGGATGCTGCACATTCAAGGTTGTTAATTGCCAGTCAGTTGATGGCCTTGAATACAAATGCAGTAGCAAGTGTATTTTTACGGAGTGGTAGTTCAGTTGGTTAGAATGCCGGCCTGTCACGTCGGAGGTCGCGGGTTCGAGTCCCGTCCGCTCCGCCAAAAATATACGCTCTTGAGGAGTGGTAGTTCAGTTGGTTAGAATACCGGCCTGTCACGTCGGGGGTCGCGGGTTCGAGTCCCGTCCGCTCCGCCAGAATATGAAAGCCCGCCAGACTGTAAAGTCAGGCGGGTTTTTTGTTTTATCTCCCCGATTATCTTTCGTGTTTGCCTTTTAAATAGTCTGTCTGGTGTTTTGAATAAAGAAACGGCAAGTTCTTAAATCGTCTTTAAGTTTGTCCGTATTCAATGGCGCTGTCTTCAGGTCCGCTGTGGCGGCCTCGGCCGCGCACCGGGGCAGGGCGCGCACCCTGATTTACCCTTGCTATAGCGCTATGGGCATTGTAGAATCAGGAGGTAATAGCTTGGGCGTCAGATTCCTGCTTTAGTTCCAGCGCCAAGTTGTTGAATTTAAAGGGGAAGTGGACATCTGTCCCGTCCATTCCGCCGAAGAAATCAAGGCGAACGCATGTTCGCCTTTTTTTATAGTGATCCACTCATCCCGAATTGGCTGACCATGTTTGAATTTATTCGTACCCATCGACGCTTGATGCAGTTTCTCCTGATGCTGATCATCGTCCCGTCTTTTGCACTGGTCGGTATCAGTGGCTATCAAAGCTTCGGCGACGGCGCGAACACCATCGCCAAGGTCGGCGATCAGGTCATCACGCAGCAGCAATATGAAGAAGCGCAACGCCAGCAGATCGATCGCTACCGCCAGATGATGGGCGAGCAGTTTGACCAGAAGATGTTCGACACGCCGGAAGCGCGCAAGAGCATCCTCGACAACCTGATCGCCGAGCGTGCCGTGGCTGCCGAAGTTGGCCGCAGCCATCTGGTCATCAGCGACGCCGTGCTGCAAAAGGAAGTGCTGGAAATCCCAGGCTTGACTTTGCCCGACGGTAAATTCGACCTGGAGCGCTACAAGGCCATGCTGGCCGCCCAAGGCATGACGCCGCAGATGTACGATGCGCGCCGCCGCAGCGACCTGGCCCTGCAGCAACTGGCCGGCGCCGTACAAGGCAGCGCCTTCGTGCCGAACGCCGTCAGCAAGCGTCTGTCGGACATCCGTTCGGAAGAGCGTGAAGTGCAGGAACTGCTGTTGCCGATCGCCCAGTATGTGTCGCAAGTCAAGGTCACGGACGAGATGGTCAAGGCCTTCTACGACAAGAATGGCAAGCAGTTTGAAATCCCGGCCCACGCGAAGATCGAATACGCCGTACTCGATGCTGCTTCCGTCAGCGACCAGGTCGACGTCAGCGATGCCGACGTGGCCAGCTACTACGCGAAAAACCAGAAGGCTTACACCAGCCCGGAAGAGCGTCGTGCCAGTCATATCCTGATCGCCGTGAAGAAAGACGCCAGCGCCGCCGACAAGGCAGCCGCCAAGGCCAAGGCTGAGGCCATCCTGGCTGAAGTACGCAAGACACCAGCCGAGTTTGCTGCTATCGCCAAGGCCAAGTCGCAAGATCCGGCTTCGGCTGAACAGGGCGGTGACCTGGGCGTGGTCGGTAAAGATGGTTTGCCGAAACCACTGCAGGACGCAGTCATCAAGCTCAAGCAAGGCGAGATCAGCGATGTTGTTGCTTCGGACTATGGCTACCACATCCTGACCGTGACATCGGACAAGCCGGAACACGTGAAAACGCTCGATGAAGTCAAAGGCCAGATCACCGCTGATTTGCGCAAGCAGTTCGCCGCGAAGAAATTCTCGGACCTGGCCGAGCAATTCACCGACCTGGTGTACACCCAATCGGACAGCCTGAAGCCAGTGGCCGACAAGCTGAAACTGAAAGTGGAAACCGTTGCCAACGTTGGCATGACGTCATCGCCAGCACTGGGCGCCGCGCCGTACAACAATGCAAAATTCCTGAAAGCATTGTTCTCGAACGATTCCCTGAAAGACAAGCGCAACACGGAAGCCGTGGAAATTGCGCCCAATACCCTGGTCTCGGGCCGTATCGTCGAGTTCCAGGCAGCGGCCAAGCGCCCGCTGGCCGAAGTCGATGCCATGATCCGTCAGCGCGTGACCATGGAAGAAGCGGAAAAACTGGCGAAGAAAGATGGCGAGACCAAATTGGCCGCCCTGAAAACCTCGGGTGATGCGACCGGTTTTGGCGCCGCCCAATGGGTATCGCGCAGCAAGCTGGACGGCATCAACCGCGCTGCCATCGCGCAAGTGATGAAGGCCGACACAAGCAAGCTGCCAGCTTACGTGGGTGTCGATCTGCCAGCCATGGGCTACGGCATCTACCGCATCGGCAAGGTGCAGCAGCCAGCTGAAGTCGACCAGGCAAGCCGCCAGCAAGAGAAAGACCAGATCGGCAACATCCTGTCGCAACAGGAAATGTTTGATTACGTCGAGTACCTGAAAAACAAGGCCAAGGTCAAGATCGTGAAACCGATCACCGCCCCAGCCCAGGCGCCGGAAGCGCCGTAATCAATAGCTTCCAGCAATAAAAAATAGCCGCTTTCGAGCGGCTATTTTTTTGTTGATTAGCGCTGATCTTCATCTTTGCCGAACCGTCCTGCCTGCCAATGGTCCAACCTAGTGCAGCATAACGCTGCCGATACCAACGGGGG
>NZ_JACHCI010000016.1 GCF_014200675.1 Janthinobacterium saanense
CAAATCAACTTGCGCGATTCGCCGTAAAATGGTGCTTCGATGTGTAACCTATGTCTCCCGACAAAGTGTTACCCATGTCTCCCGACTAAACACCCGGAGGGTACGACCCCAAAAAAAGCGCCCGCAGGCGCTTTTTTCACATCATGGCATCACTTAAAACTTGTAGTTGTAAGCCACGCCCAGCAACTGCATGCGGGTCTTGAACAGGCCCTTGGTGGTTTCACCGTTGCCGGTGCAGCCAGGCGTCACGGGCGAGCAGTTGTTCGTGTAGTTCACGCCGGCGTCCTTGAAGTCCAGGAAGCTGTAGGCCAGGTCCAGCGAGGACTTGTCATTGAGCTTCCAGTTGGCGCCGATCGAGTACTGCATGCGGTCACTGTCCGGCAAGGCCGGGTGGCGCAGTTCATCGTTCTGCACCGGCGCCTGGTCGTGGGCGATACCGGCGCGCAGCAGCAGGCTGTCGCTGTACTTGTAGCTGGTGCCCAGCGAAATGCGGTAGGTATCCTTCCAGTTCTGGCGGATGCGTTCAGCGCCTTCGCCCGTCGGCGGGAACTGGATGTCCAGGTTTTGCAGGCGCGAAGTACGGCTCCAGGTCACGTCGCCCATCAGCGCCCATTTGTCATCCATTTGATGGAAGGCGTTGACCGACAGGGTTTCCGGCGTACGCACTTCTACCAGCGCCTGCGAATTGACCTTGCCCGAAGCGCTGGAGATAAAGCTATTCACGGCAGCGTTGTTCGACACTTGCGAGAAGTCCCAGATGGTGCTGCCCTTGAGCTTGTGCGAGATCGACGAGCGGTAGGCAATACCGAAGCGCGTGCCTTCATTGAGCTGGTACAGATAGCCAAGGTTGAAACCAAAGCCCCAGTCATGGCCATCCATCTCGGCATGGCCATCGCCGGCGTTTTGCAAGGCCAGGCCGGCCGCTTGCGCGGCGGCTGGACCTTGCGTCTGATAGATCTTGCCCAGGAAGGCTTGCGCTGCAGCTGGCGCGTGGGCATTCAGGAAGGCAACCGTGCCTGGCACGTCTACCGCCTGGCCCAGTTCTGCCTTCATGTATTCGGCGGTGATGCCGAAACCGAAGGAATGATGTTCATCGAGCTTGAAGGCCACCGATGGGTTGAGCGCAACGGCTTCGAGCTTGATATTGGTGATCGCGTAGCGGCCACTCCATTGATTGCCATAATCGAGCTTGGCGCCATAGGGCACGAACAGGCCGGCGCCTATGGTCCATTGATCATTGATTTTCTTGCTGGCATAGATGGCCGGCGCAACCACGCCATTGGGCGCGTAATCCTTGGCGGCGCCCGTCGTCGGGCGTCCCGTGAAGGTGGTCGAACCCGTATCCTGGAACGAGGAATGCGGCAGCACCAGGGTACCGCCGCCGACGATCTGCGTGCCGTCCAGGCGCGACAGGCCGGCCGGGTTGTAGAAGATGGTGGAAGCGTCGGAGGCTTCGGCGCCGTTGGCGTCGGCCGTACCCTGGCCGGACACGCTTTGCGAGCCGAAACGGTAACCGGAAGCCTGGGCGGTGGCCGACATGCCAGCCAAGGCGGCGGCAACGACAAAGGGAAGGCACTTCAGGGGCAAATAGGTATGTTTCAATTGAGTCTCTCTTTATTATATGGCTTGCTTGACAGGGCTTCTCATTCAGCACTTTGCATGCAGTCCTGAACTCCAATTCAGGACCGCATGCATGCAGCATATAATATTTTTTAAAAAAAAGCGAACGGTCGCTCTTTTTATTTCGAGACACTTTCAAGGCTGATAACAGTCGCAAAATCCGGGCTGGCGACGGTGCTATACGGCGGCAGGACGCGGGCTTTTTGGGGGATCAGGAAGCGCTTGAGCATCAGTTCCAGCATCTGCTCGGCGGGCACCGGGCGCGACACATAATAGCCCTGCACCTCGTTGCATTGCAGCGCGCGCAAGATCTCCAGCTGCTCCGCCGTTTCCACGCCTTCGGCCACCACGCTCATGCCCAGCGCATGCGCCATCGACAAAATCGCGCGCACGAACACTTCGCCCTGCTCCGAACGCCCCAGCTCCATGGTGAAGGCGCGGTCGATCTTCAAGCCATCCATGGCAAACTTCTGCAACTGCGACAGCGAGGAATAACCGGTGCCGAAATCGTCGACCAGCAGCCGCACGCCCAGCGCGCGTATCGCCGCCAGCTGTTCCACGGCGCGGTTCTGTTCATCCATCATGGCCGATTCCGTGATCTCGACTTCGATCAGGCGCGCCTCGATGCGATGGCGGGCCAGGGCAGACGCCAGCACTTCGTGTACGTCGCCGCGGCCGAACTGGCGCGCCGAGACGTTGATCGAGACCGGCACCAGCTCCATGCCATAGCCCTTCCAGCGCGCCATCTGCTGGCAGACTTTTTCAATCACCACCTCGCCCAGCTGCGATATCAGGCCGCTGCTCTCGGCCACGGCGATGAATTCCAGCGGCGGCACCATGCCGTGCAGCGGATGCATCCAGCGCACCAGCGCCTCCATGCTGCACAGCTGGCCACTCATGGCGTCCACGCGCGGCTGGTAGACAACCAGGAACTGATCCTGCTCCAGCGCCGTCACCAGGCTTTGCTCCAGTTCGCGCCGGTTGCGGATGGTTTCAAACAGTTCGGGCTGGAAGAAACGGTGATGGCCCTTGCCCGCCGCCTTCACGGCATACATGGCGATGTCGGCATTCTTCAGCAGCACGTCCGTCTCGCCGCCATCGCGCGGATACAGGCTGATGCCGATCGAGGCGCCCATCTTGTGCCGCTCGACACCGAGATAAAACGGTTCATCGAAAGCGAGGGCGATGCGCTGCGCCACCTGCTCGGCGCGCTCCTCGTCTTCCATCGGGTCGAGGATGACGATAAATTCATCGCCGCCCAGGCGCGCCACATGGTCGCCCGGCCGCAGCACGGCTTTCAGGCGCAGCGAGGCAGCGCGCAGCACCTTGTCGCCCTGCGCGTGGCCTTGCGTGTCATTGATATCCTTGAAACCATCGAGATCGATGAACAGCAGCGCCAGCATATGGCCATCGATGGCCGCGCGCGCCAGGGCATTGGGCAGGAATTGCTGCAGCCAGTGGCGATTCGGCAGCCCCGTCAAGCCATCTTCATTGGCCAGGCGGCGCAAATCCTGTTCGTGTTCCTTGGCCGTGCTGATGTCTTGCAAGGTGACCGCCAGGCGCTCGCCGCTGCGCACCAGGCGCCGGCGTATCCAGCGCAGCTCGAATGGATTTCCCTCCTGCAGCTCGATTTCTTCTTCTGAAAAACCGGACTCCATGGCGGCCCGGTAGCTCTGCATCAGGTCGCGGAAATACTGTTCGTGCGCGCGCTCCTGCATGCGCATGCCCAGCAGCTGGTCGCGCCGCACGCCAAAGAAACGGGCGCCCGGTTCATTGCAGTCGACGATCTCGAAATCGATGATCGCGCCCGCCTCATCGCGCAGCGCGGCAATGATGTAAAAGCCGTCGCTGGTGCCTTCGGTGGCCATGCGATAGGCATTGCGCACGCCCGCCGACAAATGATGGCGCCAGGCCAGGCGCAGCGACAGCATGGTGGCGATCACGGTAAAGGCCAGCAGCAGCAGGCTGACGGCCGCCGCGATCCACATATAGATGGTGCGCGTTTCTTCGTAGGGATGCAGTACTTCCGCATCGCTCAGGCCCACCACGGCCGTGAAAGGATAGGCTTTCAAGGCTTGCCAGCCCACGTAGCGGCCTTGCTTGTCGGAAAACGCCACCCGGCCACCCGACTGCATGGAGCCGCTATCCGTTTCCAGGAAACTGGTGTCAAAGAAAGGCGTGCCCTGCACCGGCAAGACGCGTGTACCAAGGCGCGTGCTGAACAGCTCGCCCTCTTCACCCACCACGGCCGACATGCCCAGTTTGCCGAAATTGACGCTGTCGTAGAACTCTGCAAAATAGGCCGAATGGATGGAAATGAGCAGCACGCCGTCAAAATTGCCATCCGCATCTTCCAGCCGGCGCGTGAAATGCACGAGGGTATTGTCATCGCCCTTGGCCGCGCCTTCATTGGCACGCCCCAGACCGATGCGCAAGGCGCTGGAATTGCTGCGCCAGTGACGCAGCAGGAAATCGCTGCGCTCGCTGGTGCGCAAACGCTGCAAGGGCGCCGTGGCAGTGACGGCGTGTCCCTTGCGGTCGAGGATGGCCACAAGGGCAAATTGCGGCAAGGCATACATGCCCTGCGTCTTCAATTCATCGAGCCGCAGCTTCCCCTGTGATTTTTCCCACTCATATTTCAGTTGCAAGGTCAGCTGGTCCATCTGTTCCAAGGTGCGCAGCAGATACTGGCTGTAGGCCTTCGAGAGCGAGGCAACGCTGTCGAGCGCCTGCTGCTGCGCCACCTTCTTTTCCGCTTCCAGCTGCACCAAAGTGGCGGTCCACAGCACGGCGCACAGGGCCAGGCAGAGCAAAGGCCATGCCAGGATCAGACGCAGATTGGCCTTGAGGAAATCAGTCCGGCTCATTTCCACCACGGCAGCGTTATTATTATTCACAAATTGTCGCAAGAACATGGTGCAGCATCTGCCGTTTCTATATTGTTACCCTGGAGACACACAAGTTACCACAGAGTCAAATAATGTGGGGTGACGCCTGCAACATTATGTAAACGGTCACCCTCTTTTTGCAGTCTCGTCCGGCCTGTCGTGCCGCCCTGCGCTGCGTTACAATCACCATCCTTACCGTAGTAAAGCCGGAGCACATATGCAGCAATACCAAGATTTGATCAAGACCGTCCTTGAAACAGGCAGCTGGCAAGACAACCGCACGGGCATCCGCACCTTGAGCGTGCCGGGCGCCATGATGCGTTTCGACCTGGCCGATGGCTTTCCTGCCGTCACCACCAAGAAGCTGGCGTTCAAATCAGTGATCGGCGAATTGTGCGCCTTCTTGCGCGCTTCGCGCAATGCGGCCGAATTCCGCGCCCTCGGCTGCAAGGTATGGGACCAGAACGCCAATGAAAATGCGCAATGGCTGGCCAACCCGTATCGCGAAGGCGAAGACGACCTGGGTCCCGTGTACGGCGTGCAATGGCGCCAGTGGCCAGCCTACAAGCTGCTGGGTGCTGATCAGCCGGCACAAATTGCCGATGCGCAAAAGAACGGTTTTACCGTGGTCGCTCCCATCGTCGAAGATGGCGTGCAAAAAGTGCTGCTGTACAAGGCTGTCGACCAGTTGCGCGAGTGTCTGGACACCATCATCCACAATCCCGGCAGCCGCCGCATCTTGTTCCACGGCTGGAATCCTGCCGTGCTCGACGCCGTCGCCCTGCCCGCCTGCCATTTGCTGTACCAGTTCATCTCGAACGCCAATACGCGCGAAATTTCGCTGTGTTTATATGTGCGCAGCAACGATATCGGCCTGGGCACGCCCTTCAATATCGCCGAAGGCGCGGCCCTGCTGCACCTGGTGGCCCGTTTGACCGGCTACACGCCGCGCTGGTTCACTTATTTTATCGGCGACGCCCATATCTATGAAAACCACCTGGAGATGGTCAAGGAGCAATTGAACCGCGCGCCCTTCCCCGCGCCCCAGTTCATCATCTCGGACCGCGTGCCCGATTTTGCCAAGACGGGCAAATACGAACCGGAATGGCTGGAAAAGATCGAACCGTCCGATTTCTCGCTGCAAGGCTATGAACACCACGCCCCGATCAAGGCGGCGATGGCGGTCTGATGGCGACCGCAGCGCTGGAAAACCTGCGCACAAAGCTGTTTGAGGATAGCGAGGGCAGCAAGTTCGCGCGCCTGAAAGACCGCCTGCTGAAAAACCATGGGCAGCAAGAGCGGCTGGCGGTGCTGTCCATGCTGGTCGACTATGTGCGTGACGAACACGGCTATGCCTGGAATCCAGTCACGCAAGAAACCATCACAGACTGGCCTGCACAGTACCTGGTGTAGCCAACGCAGGCGACGATCCGCTGTGCCTGGACCTGGGCCACATCGAAGGCCACTCTGCCCCCGTGCTGTGGGCCATGCATGGCGCAGGGCGCTGGGACTTTGAGCCGTATTGCGCGAGTTTTGTCGAGTTTATTGCTGAGCTGGCGGAAAAAACAGGCTGAAGCAAGTCACACCATCCCGGCTTTCGGCGCTCCACTTACCCTGATGCAAGGTCATGATGCTGCGCACGATGGCCAGGCCCAGGCCGCTGGAGGATGACGAGGCGTGGCGCGATGGGTCGGCCCGGTAAAAGCGGTCGAACAGCCGGGCCAGGTGGTGTTCGGCGATGGTGGGACCGGTGTTTTCCACCGTGATGGTGGCGCCGGCCGCATCCTGGCTTGCCGCCAGGATTATCTCGCTGCCCGGTTCGGCATAGCGCACGGCATTGGCCAGCAGGTTGGCCAGGGCGCGGCGCAGCAGGACGGCGTCGGCCCAGACTGTTCCTTCGCCGCGCAGTACCAGGCGCACTTCGCGCTCTTCGGCCGGGCCTTCGAAATAATCGGCCAGGCGCTGGAATTCGGCGCTGACATCGACCGCCTTGCACTCGATCACATGATCGGCGTGCTCGGCGCGCGCCAGGAACAGCATGCTGTCGGTCATCTTCGACAGGCGCTGCAATTCTTCGAAATTCGATCCCAGCAGTCTTTGATAATAATCCACGTCGCGGCGCTGGCCCAGCGCCACTTCGGTCTGGCCCAGCATATTGCCGATAGGCGTGCGCAAATCGTGCGCCATGTCGGCCGACACCTGGCTCAGTTGCGTAAAACTGCTTTCCAGCCGGTCCAGCATGCCGTTGAACCCTGTAATCAGCGGCAACAGTTCTTGCGGCGCACCCACCTTATCGATGCGTACGGACAAGTTGCGAATGCCGATGGCGCCCGTCTGCTCGGCCAGCTGGCGCAGCGGCAACAGGCCACGCCGCGCGATCCAGTAAGCCAGCAGCGCGCTCAGCACCGACATGATGGCTGCCAGCAAGACGATCTGATCGCGGTAATTGCCCAGCATGCGTGTACGCTCAGTCAGCAAACGGCCCGAGGTAATCAGCAAGGGCTCTTGCGCATGGCTGGTGATGGCGGCGGCCGAAACGGCGATAAACGGCGTGCCGTCAGGTTCGATCCGATGATGCACGGTGTCCAGCGACAGCGGCGCATCGGCCGCCACCGGCTTGACGTCAGGCACGCGGCTGTTGCCGGGATTGACTTCGATCAGCGGCGCCTGGCCCGGATACTGCAAGACCAGCAAGGCTTCGCGGTTGCCCAGCATATTGGCGAACAGATGCGGTTTCTGACGTATCAAATCGACCACATCGACGTCGCGCAGCAAGGTGCGCAGCTGGTCGACCCGGTTGACCAGCGCCGCGTCGTCGCGCACGGTCAGCTGCTGTTCCAGCGCCCGGTACAGGGCATAACCGAGCGCGGCCGTCGCGGCAAAGGTCAGCAAGGCGAACAGCAGCGCCAGCCGGTTGATCAGCGAATGCGATTGCCTGGCCAGCTTCATGTTTCCTCTTCAAAACGATAGCCCACGCCATGCACGGTGTGGATCAGCCGTGTAGCGAACGGTTCGTCTATCTTTTGGCGCAAGCGCCGCACGGAGACATCGACCACATTGGTGTCGCTGTCGAAATTCATGTCCCACACGCGCGAAGCGATCAGCGAGCGCGACAGGACTTGCCCCTGGTTCGAGGCAAAAAAGTGCAGCAGATTAAATTCCTTGTTGGTCAGGCTGAGCCGGGTACCGGCTCGCACGACCTTGCGCTTGGGCACGTCAATCTGCAGGTCGGCAATGGCGATCACATCTTCCTGGCGCACTTGCTGGCCGCGCCGCAGCGCCACGCGTATGCGTGCCAGCAATTCTGCAAACGAGAACGGCTTGACCAGGTAATCGTCGGCGCCCAGTTCCAGGCCCTTCAAGCGGTCATCCAGAGTACCGCGCGCCGTCAGGAACAGCACCGGCGTGCCGGTGCCCAGCTTGCGCATGACTTCCCAGCCATCCATTTCCGGCATCATGACGTCGAGCAAGATCAAGTCGTAGCGCAATTCCTGCGCCATGAACAGGCCATCGCGCCCGTTTTGCGCCAGATCGACCACATAACCGGCTTCCGTCAAGCCGTTGCGCATGTACTCGCCCGCCTTGGGTTCGTCTTCGATGACCAGGATTCTCACGCTGCCGCTCTCTTTCTATTTTTCATGATCCATGATGCTCACAGTATGGCGCAAGCGCGGCAACAGCGGCATGACACAAAAATGACAAAAAAATGACAGTGCGCTGCTGCGCCATCTTACGCCAGCAATCCACGCGTCCGCCTGCCGCAGGTGGCAAAATGACCGATAATGTTGCCCGATGCGGCTGCGGAACAGCGCCGTAATAGCTGACAGGATACTTTTTGAATATCACAACGCAAGACCGGATGCGGCTGGACCTGATACCCGGCACCTTATGCGACGAGCGGCTATGGTCGCCCCTGGCATCAAAGCTGGGCGAAGCTTACGTTTGCAACTGCATACCCTTGCAGCAGGCCGGCACGCGCCAGCAAATGCAGGAATTGATCGCCAGCCACAGCGCAGCGCAATCGCACCTGGTGGGTTTTTCGCTGGGCGCCTATCTGGCCATCGAACATGCGGTGGCCCATCCGGAGCGGATAAAGTCCTTGATCCTGATCGCCAATTCCGCCAGGGGGTTATTGCCGGCAGAAATTGAAGCGCGCGAACGCATCGTCAATATGCTCAAGCGCAACGCCTATGCGGGCATCACGCGCCAGCGCTTGCGCGAGCTGCTGCACCCATCCCATTTGCAGGATCAATCCATCACGGGACTGATCGAGCAAATGGGCCTGGACCTGGGCAAGGACGTGCTGCTGACGCAATTTGCCACCACCATCCACCGCCCCGACCTGATGGAGCGCTTGCCAGAACTGCCCTTCCCCGTGCTGATCGTCGGCGCCGAAGACGATCAACTGGTGCCAGCGGCCGACTTGCGGGCCATGGCCGAGCGCTTGCCGCACGCCACCCTGCACATGGTGCGCGGCGCCAGCGGCCACATGATTCCGCTGGAACAGCCCGATGAACTGGCCGCCGCCATGCGCGCACATTTGCAGACATTTGGAGCGCATCCGCAATTTCAAGGATAATGGCGGGCATAGCGTTCCGCGCCCACCAAACTTTATGAATCAATGAGCTTACTGACCATCATCGTCGCCACCGACCAGCAAGGCGGCATCGGCATCAACAACACCTTGCCATGGAAGTTGCCGGAAGACCTGGCCCACTTCAAGCGCCTGACCACCGGCCACCCGATCATCATGGGCCGCAAGACTTTTGATTCGATTGGCCGGCCGCTGCCGAACCGCCGCAACATCGTCATCACGCGCAATGCCGAATGGCGCCATGACGGCGTGGAAACGGTCGCTTCGGTGGAGGCAGCGGTCGCCCTGCTGGACGGCGCTGAAGGTTTTGTGATCGGCGGCGCCGAGATTTACAAACAGTCGCTGGGCTTGACGCAGCGCTTGATCGTGACGGAAATCGGCCAGACTTACGCTTGCGATGCGTTTTTCCCCGCCATCGATCATGCCGAGTGGCAAGAAACGGCGCGTGAAGCGCACGTGGCGGCCAATTCCGGCTTGCCGTATGCCTTTGTTACCCTGCAAAGAAAAGCCTGAAACAGGGGATTCGGCGCAAGAATCTTGCTATCAAAGTGCTGTGATGGCGCTGTCGCAGGGCTGTCATTGCGTTGTCATTGCGCTGTCACACCGTTGAGGCAAGCTAAGGCAGGTTTTTTGTAGTTTCTATATGATATTTTTTTCCCGCAGACGCCGCATTTCTGCGAGAATCCCGTTCTTAATTTTTTTATGCGACTGCAAGGCAAACACCTCGCCTGGCCGTCGCGCCCTAGTCCGCCCCTCCATATAAGTCAGGGGCGGCTTGCTTTTTTGGAGACATGCATGAAATTCCGTTTCCCCATCGTCATTATTGACGAGGATTTCCGTTCTGAAAATACGTCCGGCCTGGGCATTCGCGCCCTTGCCGCCGCAATGGAAAAAGAAGGCATGGAAGTGCTGGGCGTGACCAGCTACGGTGATTTGTCGCAATTTGCCCAGCAACAATCGCGCGCGTCGGCCTTCGTGCTGTCGATCGACGATGAAGAATTCGGCTCCGGTTCCGTCGAAGACACCGATATCGCGCTGAAGTCCTTGCGCGCCTTCGTCGAAGAAATCCGCTACAAGAACGCCGACATTCCTATCTATATGTACGGCGAAACGCGCACTTCGCGCCATATCCCGAACGATATCCTGCGCGAACTGCATGGTTTCATCCATATGTTCGAAGATACGCCGGAATTCGTCGCGCGCCACATCATCCGCGAAGCGAAATCGTATCTGGACGGCCTGTCGCCGCCTTTCTTCCGCGCACTGGTGCACTACGCCAACGACGGCTCCTATTCCTGGCATTGCCCCGGCCACTCGGGTGGCGTGGCTTTCCTGAAGTCGCCTATCGGCCAGATGTTCCACCAGTTCTTTGGTGAAAACATGCTGCGCGCCGACGTCTGCAACGCGGTGGAAGAACTGGGCCAGTTGCTCGACCATACCGGTCCGGTCGCCGCATCCGAGCGCAATGCCGCGCGCATTTTCAATGCCGACCATTGCTATTTCGTCACCAACGGCACCTCGACCTCGAACAAGATGGTCTGGCACTCGACCGTGGCGCCAGGCGACATCGTGGTTGTCGACCGCAATTGCCATAAATCGATCTTGCATTCGATCATCATGTGCGGCGCGATTCCCGTGTTCCTGATGCCTACCCGCAATCACCTGGGCATTATCGGCCCGATACCGCTGGCTGAATTCACGCCGGAAAGCATTGCTCGCAAGATCGAAGCGAACCCGTTTGCCCGCGAAGCCAAGAACAAGAAGCCACGCATCCTGACCATCACGCAATCGACTTACGACGGCGTGATCTACAACGTGGAAACCCTGCGCGAAATGCTGGACGGCAAGATCGACACCCTGCATTTCGATGAAGCATGGCTGCCGCACGCCACCTTCCACGATTTCTACAAGAACATGCACGCCATCGGCAAGGACCGTCCGCGCGCCAAGGAATCGATGATCTTCTCGACCCAGTCCACGCACAAATTGCTCGCTGGCCTGTCGCAGGCATCGCAAATCCTGGTGCGCGAATCGGACCAGGTCAAGCTGGACCGGGACGCCTTCAACGAAGCCTATCTGATGCACACCTCGACTTCGCCGCAATACTCGATCATCGCTTCCTGCGACGTGGCCGCCGCCATGATGGAAGCGCCGGGCGGCACCGCGCTGGTGGAAGAATCGATCATGGAAGCGCTCGATTTCCGCCGCGCCATGAAAAAGATCGACCAGGAATGGGGCCAGGACTGGTGGTTCCAGGTCTGGGGACCGGACAGCTTCAACGACGAAGGCATGGGCCAGCAATCGGACTGGATGATACGCGCCGAGGACGACTGGCATGGTTTCGGCGACCTGGCTCCCGGCTTCAATATGCTGGACCCGATCAAGGCCACCATTGTCAACCCGGGCCTGTCCCTCGATGGCCACTTCGGCGAGACGGGCATTCCTGCGTCCATCGTCACCAAATACCTGGCGGAACACGGCGTCATCATTGAAAAATGCGGCCTGTACTCCTTCTTCATCATGTTTACCATCGGCATTACCAAAGGCCGCTGGAATACCTTGCTGACGGCGCTGCAACAGTTCAAGGACGATTACGACAAGAACCAGCCGATGTGGCGCATCTTGCCGGAATTCGCGGCAGCCAACCCACGCTACGAAAAAATGGGCTTGCGCGACCTGTGCCAGCAAATCCACGATTTCTACAAGGCTTACGATGTGGCGCGCCTGACCACGGAAATGTATCTGTCGGACATGATCCCGGCCATGAAACCGTCGGAAGCCTTCGCCAAGATGGCCCACCGCGAAATCGAGCGCGTGGCGATCGACGACCTGGAAGGCCGTATCACGTCCATCCTGCTGACGCCGTATCCACCAGGCATCCCGCTGCTGATCCCTGGCGAGCGCTTCAACAAGACCATCGTCGACTACCTGCGCTTCGCACGCGACTTCAACGAGCGCTTCCCCGGCTTCGAGACAGACGTGCACGGCCTGGTCAAGCGCGAAGTCGATGGCAAGCGTGGCTACTTCGTGGACTGCGTTCGCCAGTAACGGTACACGCTATCTGCAGCGCCCTGAAAAGCGCTGATAGACGCCGCCTGGTCATGGATCAGGCGGCGTTTTTCATGCGCAGGCGATTTACTGAATCTGGCCAGCCGCTGCCAGTGTCTGTTGCTCAGTCCCAGTCAAGCTGCGATGTCCGTAGCTGAGAACACGTGTAATCTGCCATTTCGCCCCAGTCGATTGCCAGACAATCAAAAATTTCGCAATCCCTTCACATTTCCCGCTCGCAATCTCGCAGAAGCGATGTTCTCCTTCCTCAATTGCGCCGAAATCCTTGATTGGGTAGACTTTTAATGTCGCGGGAAGCAATTCACGGCGAATATTGCCACAAATATATTTTTTTGTATTTGCGACAACCGTATCACGATCAAAAGTTGCTCCCCCCCTTGTCATGATAGAACTCGACCGTCGGTGAAAAATATGCAGCAAATGCGTCCAATGCACAGCTGTTATAGGCATCGAATACCTTGGTATCGAGCTGTGTAACAAGCCATAGACGGTTGCATGATATGCCACCCACACATATTGTGAAGAGCTGCATGCGGCGTGTGGTCGACGACGGAAAGGCGCTGCTTAGCCGCCAGCTGAACGCTCAGCCATTGATGGCGATACGCAAGGTGGCCACATACCCATCGACGGGATTGCCCGTCAAATGGGTCGTCTGCAGGCTGCTGGCGGGTCCGATGCCAGGGCTGGTCTCGCCAGGCCGTGCCAGGTTCGCCAGGCTGGCTTCATAGCCGCTGGCCGCATAGATCTGGTGCAGGGCCGCCTTGGGAAAGCTGAAGTGTGTAGTCTTGAGGCGGTTGCTACCGCTGGCCGCCTGGACCAGGCTGGGGTAGATTTCCAGATGCACGTGCGGCATGGTGCCTGGCTGGCAGCCAGGAAAGATGCTGGTAAAAGCCAGCATGCCGTCAGCATCCGTTTCCTGTAGTCCACGCAGATAATTCTGCCCAGCCAGCGTACTGGAATACAGGGAATAGCGGCCATCGCGGTCGCAATGCCATATATAAATGGCGTAGCCGGCCAGGCTGGCGCAGCCGGCGCCGGCATTGAGCAGTTGCAGCCGTATGCTCAAGGGTGCGCCCGTGGCCACCGCCGTGCCACCGTTGAAGCTGCTGCGGATATCGCTGCGCACGATGCCGGGCTGGTTCAGCACATTGATGATGCTGCCGCTATAGGTATTCGTGCCGTCAGCCGGATACGGCCCCGCCATTTCTTCCTGTATCACGGCGCAAGCCCCTGCCAGCGGTTCTGCGACGTCCGCCGCCGCCAGCGTGGTCGTGGTCGCGGTGGCGTCGCTGGCGCCACCGCAGCTGATCAGGGGCAAGGTCGCCGTGCCCACCAGCAGCCAGCGCAGCAGCCGGCGCCGTTCGGTCTGCCGGTGGTCCATCATTTCGACCCTGGATGCCAGGTCGACAGCAGGTGTATCCATACATATTCCATCAAGTGGGGCAAGCCGGCCAGCGCCGGACTGAGACTGGCGCACAGGAACAGCAAGCGCCTGGCGGCCTCGCTGAACGTGACGCTGGCTGGCTTGCGCTCCATGGTTCAGGCCGTGGTATTGACCAGGTTGCCGGCCGCTGGCAGGCTGGTAGCGCCGCTGGCGCCGCCCAGGCTGCCCGACAAGGATTGCAGGAAGCTGCCCAGCTTGGCATTACTGCCGTCGCTGCTGCCACCGAGTGAGCTCAACAGATTGGCAAAACTCGATTGCAAATCGCTGACGCTGCTGTCGCTGCTGGTGCTAGCGGTGCCATCTGTGCCGCTGGTGCTGTCTGTGCTGGACGACAATTTCTGCATCAGGCTTTGCAAGTCCGACCCGATATGGCCGGGCCCGCCCCTGCCGCCGCCATGGTGGCCGCCTTCGCCGGCGACTTTGCCCTGGCCTTCACCTTGGCCGCCGCCGCCCTGCGCGTGCAGGCTGCCCATCAACTGGTGCAAAAAGGCGCCCAGCGCCTGGCCGGCGTCGCTACCGCTGGCGGTACTGGTGGCGCTGGTGCTGTCATCGGTGCTGCTGGCCGTATCGCTACTGGTATCGGGCACGCTCACGCCTATCGATGACAGGGCGCTGGAAATGGCGTCCAGGAAACCGTTGTCATCGGACTTTTGCGGCGGCGCGCCGGCTGTGGCGCTGGTCGTAGTGCTGGCCGTGCTGCCATCCAAGCGGCTGTAGGCATTCAGTTGCAAGTTGCTGCTGGACGATAAGGCGCTGATGCTCATGTGTTACTCCCCTTTTATTGTATGTTTAATGATGGCTTACACTGGTGCCGGTGGACGTGGGCGCTGACCCTGACGGCCGGGACCGCCTTCGTGGCGCGCTTGACGGGCGGCCAGTTGTGTCCGCTGTTCCGGCGTCAGCAAGGCCAGCAGTTGCTGCTCCAGCCGCGCCTGCTCCAGGCTGATCCTGGCGGTGGCTTGCGCCGCGGTATTGGCCAGGGCGCTGGCCTGGGCGTCGTCGTATTGGGCCGAAGCGGCCAAGGCGCGCAATTGCGCATGCGCCTTGAAGGCGATTTTCTTTTGTTCGTGCAGCAGCGGCTCCTGGGCGTAGGTCGCGGCAAACACCTTGTCTTGCTGCGCCTCGGTCAATTCAATGCCGCGCAGGAAAGGCGGCACGCCCTCGCCAGCACCATGGCCGTGATGGCCCATGCCGGGACCCGCGCCGGGGCCGGGACCAAAGCCTGGACCCTGCTGCGCCTTGGCCGTCAGCGGCGCGGCCAAACCGGCCGACAGCAGCAGGAACAGCATCGTTTGCGTGTGCTTCATGGGATTCTCCTCTCGTTTTGATGAAGATTGATTGTCCGGTGCTGGCGTGTAAAGCAACGTTAGTACTAAGTAAAAGCATGTAAAGGAATGTGAGCGCTTGTGTGTAAAACCGGGTAAAACGCTGTGTAACAGCCCCCGATAGACTGCTATCATCGGGGCAACACAATCTACGACCATGGGAAAGACGCGCAAAGAATGAGCAAGGTACTGCTGATAGATGACGATGTGGAGCTGGTAGGCATGTTCCAGGAATACCTGGAGCAGGAAGGCTTTGCAGCGCGGGCCGTGCATGACGGCGAAACCGGCTCGGCCGAAGCGCTGACAGGCCTGTACGCCATCGCCATACTCGACGTGATGATGCCGCGCATGAACGGCCTGGAAACCTTGCGCCGCATCCGCGCCGGCAGCAATATGCCGGTGCTGATGCTGACGGCGCGCGGCGACGATACTGACCGCATCGTCGGGCTGGAACTGGGCGCCGACGATTACGTCACCAAGCCGTGCACGCCACGCGAGCTGACGGCCCGGATCCGCGCCATCCTGCGCCGCTCGCAAGCGGTGCAGCCAGACAATTCCGGCGCCGCGCCGCTGAGCGTGGGCCAGTTGACGATGTGGCCGCAGCAGCGCCGCGCAGCCTGGGCCGGCACCCATCTGGAACTGACCAGCACGGAATTCAATTTACTGGAAGTGCTGGTGCGCCAGGCAGGCAAGCCTGTCAGCAAGAACCAGCTGTCCGAACTGGGGCTGGGCCGTCCCATGGCCCGCTTCGACCGCAATATCGACGTACACCTGAGCAGCCTGCGGCGCAAGCTCGGCTGCCTTTCCGATGGCCGTTCCTGTTTGCAAACGGTGTACCGGCTAGGCTATCAGCTGATCAAGGAATAAGCGTGGGCCGCCTGTTCTGGAAGTTTTTCCTGTGCATTTTGCTGGCCCAGTTTGCCGCCACCATCGGCATCGGCGGCACCTTCTGGCTGAAAAACCGTGCTGCCCAGCAAGAGCGCCTGCTCGACATCGACACCAGTCCGCCCGCGCAGATGGCCATCGATGCGGCCGCCGCCACCCTGGAGTTTGGCGGCAGCAACGCCCTGCGCCAATTGCTGGTGCAAACGGAACGCTTTCGTGTCTACGCCGTCGATGACCAAGGCCGTGAATTGCTGGGACGCCACGTCAAGCCCGCCACCCTGGCCAGGGCGCGCACCATGCGGGGGCAAACTGCGGGGCGGCACGTGGTGCGCGAACTGGAAGGCGCCGATGGCGTGCGGCTGCTGCTATTCCTGCCCTATTCCGAACATTTCCGCGGCTTCGAGACGGGCGCCACGCGCGACACCCTGCAAGCCATCGTCATGGGCGATACGCGCGCCATGCCATCGGGGCGCCCACCTGCAGACGCCGGCGCGCCACCATCGAGCGCCAAGCCAGCGCCTTTCCCGGACATGGGCGGCATGCCGCCCGGCCCGCGCATGAATGCGCCTTACCGCAGCTTTATTCCCGTCGTGGCCGCCACGCTGGCCAGCCTGCTGTTCGCCTTTTTGCTGGCCTGGTATTTCGCCCGCCCGATCCGCGATTTGCGACTGGCCTTCGAAGGCGCGTCCAGCGGCGACCTGGCGCCGCGCTTCCGCAACAAGCCGGGCGGCGACGAATTGAAAGACCTGGGCCACGATTTCGACCGCATGACGGGACGCCTGCAAAACATGATGGATAGCCAGACCCGGCTGCTGCATGATGTGTCGCATGAATTGCGCTCGCCACTGGCGCGGCTGCAGGCGGCCATCGGGCTGGCCCACCAGCAACCCGAAAAAATGGCGGCGTCGATGGAGCGCATCGAGCGTGAAAGCGTGCGCATGGATAAACTGATCGGTGAATTGCTGACCCTGTCGCGGCTGGAAGCGGCCGCCATCCACCCGCTCAGCGAAGACTTCAGCATCGCCGACCTGCTGCACGACATCGTGGAAGATGCCTGCTATGAGGCGGGCGGGCGCCAGATCAGTATCAACTTCAAAGGCGACGCCGATATCGGCGAGGCCATCGTGACGGGCCAGGCCGACCTGCTGGGCCGGGCGGTGGAAAACGTGGTGCGCAACGCCATCAAGCACAGTCCCGATGGCGGCGCCGTGGAAGTGGCAACATCGCTGCTCGATGGCGGCCGGCAGGTGCGCATCGCCGTGCTGGACCAGGGCCCCGGTGTGGCGGCAGCCGACCTGGGCGCCATTTTTGAACCATTCTTCCGCGCCAGCACCACGCAAAAATCCACCGATGGACATGGACTGGGGCTGGCCATCGCCCAGCACGTGATCGGCGCCCACGGCGGCACGATCACGGCCAGCAACCGCGGCAGCGGCGGCTTGTGTGTGGAAATGCTCTTGCCTGCCAGAATGCCCGCCTGAGGCAGGCATGCTGGCACCGCCATCAGGCGTGCGTATCGATAATGCTGCCCAGGGTGGACGATACCGAACGCGCCGCACTGGTACTGGTGTCCGCGCTGTCGGACGACTGTGCCGACTGTTGCGCTACCTGTTGTGCTGAGGCAGCCTGCAACTGGGCGATCTGCGCCTGCAATGCCGCGATCTGATCGGCCAATTGCTGCTGCAGCTTTTGCGTGGCGTCCGTCTGCTCGCCCTTTTGCGCATCGGTCAATTGCTTTTGCGCCGAGGTGATCTGTCTTTGCAGTGTTGCAATTTGTGAACTATTGCTGCTGCCAGTACCACTGCTGACGGCGCTGCTGGCGCCATTTGATGAGATTGCCGAAACCATATTCCCTCCTGATACAACTAATTAACACCCTTTATTTATCGGCCAGCGCAGCGGCAAATGAATAGGCCGACATGTAAAGCCAGGTAAAGACAACATCGGCTGGTGACACGGCAATAAAGCTGGCACACTGGAGCTTGCTCCTGCCAAGGCTACGACCATGCTCTCTCTGCCAGACTTCCATCCCCGCCGCCGTTCAGGCCTGATTGAGTTTCCAGTACACCATATGCGTGGTGGTACCTCTACCGGACTGCTGCTGTGGGAACCTTATCTGCCGCCGCAGCAAGACTTGCGCGAGCAATTGCTGCGTCATTTGATGGGCGTGCCACAAGCGGGGGCGCAGCCCGGCAACCGGCAAATCACGGGCCTGGGACGGGGGCCCGCCACCAGCAACAAGGTATTTATTGCCGATGTGGAACAAAACGCGGGACAGCCGGGCCTGGTTAGTACCCTGGCGCAACTGGCCAGCGAACACGGTCATATCGATTGGAGCGTCAATTGCGGCAATATGTCGTCCGCCCTGCAACTGTGGGCCATCGATACGGGTTTGCTGGCGACTGAAGCTAGCGGCCAGCAGGAAGTGTCGATCCGCAACACAAATACCGGCGTGATCACCACTTCGCGCATGGCGCTGCTGGACGATGGACGTTATGCCACGGCAGCCATTCCCGGCGTGCACGGCGAGTTTCCCGCTGTCGATCTGTTCCTGCACGACCCGGTGGGCGCAAAGACGGGCAAGCTGCTGCCGACCGGATCAGCGCAAGATGTGGTGGCTGGCTATACGGTCTCTTGCGTGGATGTGGCCGTGCCGATGGTGATCGCGGACGCGGCCCAGTTCGGCAAGACGGCGCAGGAGCCGATACGCGAACTGGAAGCGGACACGGCCTTCATGAACAGCATCCGCGCCGTGTGGGTGGCGGCGGGCCTGCACATGGGCTTGCGGCGCCGCGATGGCGGCTTGATGACGCAAGATGAATTGCTCCGCAGCGAAACCATCCCCAAGTTCTGCCTCATCGGGCCACCGCAAGCCGGTGGCAACCTGGCCGCGCGCTATTTCACGCCGCAAACAGGGCACGCTTCGCTGGCCGTTTCGGGCGGCTGCTGCCTGGCGGCCGCGACCCTGATACCGGGCACGGTGGCGCACGCGATCGCCCGGCAAGTGGCGCCAGTGACTGAAAAATATGGGGATGTGCAGGTAGGAATAGAGAATCCGGCCGGCATTTTGGACACAACGATAGTCGCGCGTAAAGTGGACGGCCAGATCGGGATAGCGAGCGCGGCTTACCGGCGCAGCACGCAAATCTTGCTACGCGGCCATGTGCCGCTATACCAGGCCTCGCAGCAATTGCAGGCCTGGTTCAGGGAGTGGAGTTAGGTTTTAGGCAAGGTCACGCCGACCTGGCCCTGATACTTGCCGCCACGGTCCTTGTACGAGGTTTCGCACACTTCATCGGACTCGAAGAACAGCACTTGCGCCACGCCTTCGTTGGCGTAGATCTTGGCTGGCAACGGGGTCGTATTGGAAAACTCCAGGGTCACAAAACCTTCCCATTCCGGCTCGAACGGCGTCACATTGACGATGATGCCGCAGCGCGCATAGGTGCTCTTGCCCAGGCAAATGGTCAGTACATTGCGGGGAATGCGGAAATACTCGACCGTGCGGGCCAGCGCGAAGGAGTTGGGAGGAATGATGCAATAGCCCTTGCCGGACACATCGACGAAGTTGTTCGCGTCAAAATCCTTGGGATCGACGATAGTGGTATTGATATTGGTAAATAACTTGAACTCGTCGGCGCAGCGGATGTCGTAGCCATAGCTGGAGGTACCGTAGGAAACGATGCGGTTACCGTCGCGTTCCTTGACCTGGCCCGGTTCGAACGGCTCGATCATGCCCGTTTGCTCCGCCATGCGGCGTATCCATTTATCGCTTTTAATCGTCATCGCAGGGGCTTCTTTCTAGAATATCGAGTGGCTGGGCGGCGCAGCCTGTGCAGGTGCGGCCCGAATGGCAGGATTTTACGCGAAAAACGGGCGCTTTTGGCCCCCTGCCCCTGAAATTCATCGCCTAGCGCCGTGCCAGCATGGCCGTGATCATTTCATGCAGCAGCTGCGCCGTCAGCTCGGGCGACTCCATGGGAAACAGATGGCCACCCGGCAACTGCCGGAAAAATGGCCCGACCAGCTTGCGCGTGGCGTCCAGGCCCGCTTGCCGGCATTCCACCGATTCCGTGCCGCCTATAAAGCCGATCGGCACGGGAAAGCCATGCTTGACCAGTTCACCGATATGGTGGGGCAAACCGCGATACACCTCGGTTTCCACTTCGCGCGTAAAACGCAGTTGCACGCCGTCCGGATGCGGCGCCAGGCCGCTGGCGATATAGTCATTCAATACCTGCGGCGCCCAGGCGGCAAACATATCCTTGGCGGCAAAATGGGCATGGGCCGCTGGCGCATCGGGCCACAGATAACGCCGCTTGGCGGAAAAACGCGCCGGCGAATAGCGCTCGCCCAGCGCCGTATGGCGCACCAGGCGCAGCAGCAAGGCGCGCCAGCCGGCCACCACCGGGGAATCGAGCAAGACCACGCAGCGGACCAGCTCGGGATGCGCCTTAGCCACCATCAGGCTCAGCATGCCACCCAAGGAATGGCCGACCAGGATCACGGGGCTGCTATAGCGGCGCTCCAGGTCGGCGATCATTTCCTGCTGCAGTGCGGGCCAGCCGGTCGTGACCGGATAGCGGGGATCGTGGGCGTGCATATCGAGCGCCTGCACAGCGTAATGTTCGCCCAGCAAACCGAGCAGCTTGCGGTAAGTGCCTGCAGGATAGCTATTGGCGTGGGCAAAATGCAGTTTGGGCAAGGTCATCTTTGGGGCTGGCCAGTCAACGGGATAAACCATTGTAATGGCATGCTGGCAAGACAAGTCTGAGGGAGCACTCTAATCAGCTGCCGGGTCGCCTATAAAGGAAGCCAGCACTTCGCCCAGCTCATCCATCGATTCCACCACACAAAACGCCTCATCAAACGCACACTCACGGTTCATGGCGTTGCGCAGCACGATGCATTCCAGGCCGGCGGCATTGGCTGAGCGCAAACCACGCGGCGAATCTTCTACCGCCACGCAGTGGACGGCGTCCAGGCCCAGCTTTTGCAAACCCAGCAGATAGCCATCGGGCGCCGGCTTGCTGTTGGCATAGCTTTCACGCGTCAGCACGAAATCAAAATACGGCAGCAAGCCGGTCGCCGCATGACTGATCTGAAAATGCTGCTCATGGGCACTGGTCACCACGCCCATGGCTATCTGCGGGTGCAATGCCTGCAGCAAACGTTCGACACCGGGTATGGCCAGCCCGCGCGCCTGGCGCAAGCGTTGACCGAAGAGCTGCTTGCGCTCGGCCCGCAAGCGGTCGATCAGCGCAATATCGTGGCCCTGCCCCAGCAGCACGTGCCAGGCGCCATAGTTATTGTCCAGAAACCAGTCAAAAAATTGCTTGGGCGTCAGGTCCACGCCATAGGGCAAGAGCAGTTCGCGGTTGCTTTCATAAAACAGCTGTTCGGTATTGACCAGCACGCCATCGTTGTCCCACAGCACACCCTGGATGGTTTTCATGGTTCAGTTCAACAACTTATTTGAAGAATATGTCGTAAGACAATTTAACGATCAGCATCACCAGCAACACCAGGAACAAGATGCGCACGAAGGCGGCGCCCCGTCGCACGGCGATCCAGGTGCCCGTCAGCGCCCCCAGAATATTGCACACGGCCATGGGCGCAGCCACCGCGTAGACCACGTGGCCGGCGGGAATGAAAAAGGCCAGCGCCGCCACGTTGGTGGCGATATTGACCAGTTTCGAGCAGGCCGAAGCGAGGATGAAATCGAAGCCGAACACGCGGATAAACAGGAAAATCAAAAAGCTGCCCGTGCCCGGACCGAACAGGCCATCATAAAAACCGATGGCGCCACCGATCACCATGGCCAGGATGCGTTCACGCGGGCCGATCGGGCGCGGCTCGCGCGTGGCGCCGAAGTCTTTCTTGATGAAGGTGTAGATGGCCATGATGATGATCAGCGCCAGCACCATAGGCCGCACCACTTGCTGCGGCACATACGACACGGCGGCCGCGCCGATGAAGGACATGACGAAGGCGCAGGCCACGGCCGGCAGCACCAGCAGCCACGGGATATGCACCTTGCCGATGAAGGAGCGGGCGGCAAACGCCGTGCCGCAGGCAGAGGCCAGTTTATTGGTTCCCAGCAAGGACGTCGAAGCCATGTTCGGCATCAGGTTGAACAGGGCCGGCAGTTGTATCAAGCCGCCGCCACCCACGGCGGCGTCGATCAGTCCCGCAAAGAAGGCAAACATACACAAGAGGGAGATGGTCAGCATGCGGCGATCCAAAAACAGTGGCAAGGACGCAAGTATAGGCGCGCGATTATGTTATGGCTGCAGCTATGCATGCAACTCCATCTTGCGGAAAGCGCAATCAGGCGTGGCGCTTGACGAAACAGGCATGGTGCGCTCTACTGGCGACTTTCCTTCTGAACCGCCCTGCCATGTCCATGAAACTGATGTGGGAAATCCGCGCCTTTTGCAGCGTCGTCGAGAAACGCAGCTTCGTCCACGCCGCCCGCATGCTGGGGCGCTCGCCGTCGGCCGTCACGCGCGCCATCCAGTTTCTGGAAGACGCCATCGGCGCCGAGCTGATCCTGCGCACGCAAAAGCAATTCACCCTGACCACCGCCGGTGAAACGTATTACGCCTCGGCCAAGCATTTGCTGGAAACCCAGGCCGAAGCGGAAGACCAGCTGGCGGAACTGAGCAATTCGCCCCAGGGCTGGGTGCGTATTTCGGCGCCGGAAATCCTGTCGCTGGGCTTTTTGCCGAAAGTGCTGGCGCAGTTTTCACGCGATTATCCGAATGTCTCGGTCGATATCCACTTTTCAGATAAATCGATCGACCCGATCCAGGAAAAGCTCGACTTCGCCATTCGCGGCGCCTTTCCCCGCTCCAGCGAACTGATCGGCTACCCGCTGTGGAATTACCGCCGCTATATGTATGCCTCGCCCGACTACATCGCCCGCATGGGCGCGCCGCAAGAACCGGAAGAACTGGGCGGCCACGACATCATCGTGCACTCGGCGCCCCGCATCCTGCGCGACTGGCATTTCGTTTCCGGTGAGCGCAATGTGCGCTTCCAGGTCCAGCCGCGCTTCCGCTTTACGTCCGGCATCGCCACTTTCCAGGCGGCACAGGAAGGCGCCGGCATCGCGCGCCTGGCCAGCTGGCTGGCGGAACCAGCCGTGGCAGCCGGCGCCCTGCAAAGGGTTTGCCCGGCGTATCGTTTGACGTCCTCGAAAGAACTGGACCCCAGCATCCACGCCGTCTACGGCAGTGCTAGGCTGCCCAAGGGCGCCAGGCTGTTCCTGGAATATGTACGCAAGAAAGGCATGGAGATACCGGATGAGCGCCTGGCCTGACGCTTAATGTGAAACCGCGTCACTGTACACGGCATACTCAGCACCATCCCAAACATAGCCAGCCACCTCGCGCATGCCCAGCCGCCGATGCGCGCGCAGTGATCCGATATTGTCGCGGCGTATGAACAGCACCGCCTCGCCGCCGGGATGCCGGGCCCGCATGGCTTCATGCAGCAACACCAGCAAGCCCTGCCCCCGCTCCGACTCCGCGATGCAAACGGGACCATACACATACGCCCCCGGCCCACCAGCATAGGCCTCCAGCATGGCCAGCACGGCCGGCGCCTGGGCCGTGTCTTTCGCTGCACTGAACAGCACGCCAACGACAGGACCACCAATAACACGCCGCGCCACGATCACGGCAGACTCGCCGTTGGTCATCTGAACCACCTTTTCACGCGGAAATTCGCCCGTCAAGCTGCCGCCCTGCGCAGGGGAATTGGCTTGCAGCAAGGCAGTGATGGCGTCGATATCGGCTGCCTGGGCCAGGGTGATCAGGTAAGCGGCGCTGGAATTGCTCATTTGCATTCCTTTAAGGATGAGGTCTGGAGCGTAGCATGAAAGCGCTGGATTCCATGTCCATAGCGCTGGCAATCGGAATCACCTATATACACATCAATCCATGAATGCAACTCAAATGCCACAATGATTCATATTAATTCATTGACATATTATTTATCTGGATCAAGAAATTTCAATGGTAATCGTATTTATTTCCTACTTTTCAGCCATTCTTGCAATAAGCGGGAGCATTTATCTTGCATTGAAATTTCACAAGTCTTGGTATGCTCCTCTTAAAGAATTGGCGATTAAACCAGAATTTGGCGGCGTCAATATATTTCTAGGCGCCATGGTGGGTTACCTTGGATCGCATTTCGACAAGGAAATTTACAACGCCACCGGCCGTTTATATCTACCCGCCGACTGGACCGGTGGAACACCATGGATTACAGGTCAATTCACCGTCGTTCCTGTTTTCTTCTGGATCCTGGTGATACTCACCGTGATCGCATTTATTGCTACCGTTTCCGCCCAAGGTTCCGCGGCTGCCGAGATCAACACCGAGTTTCGCTCTTCATTCAAGCGTTTGTTCACGATGCCGCCGAATGGTTTTTTGGACGAATATCGCAAGCTTGCCTTGGGAAGTGGCCGGCTGGTGATGGATTTGCCGCCGACCTTGCGGCGCAGCCAGCACCAGGAGCTCATCCGTACACTGCTGCTTTCGATTTGCAATGTGGTCAAGGAATACGATAGCGGGCGAAATTCCTGTGTCTACGGATGCAATATCATGCTGTACTTTGGCACGGGAAGCAGCAGGTTCAACACCAGGTGCAAGGCACTCAGGAAGAATATCCGATGCATAGAGCGGGGCGTGGCGCTTGAGAATTTGGCCGGCGTGCTGGAACTACAACGTATTTTAAGTATCTCCAGTCATACGGGTGTCAATCCCGATAAGAGGCTGCAGAAATTGGCATTGCCCATACCGATGACGAGTGGCCCACTCGATGTACTTGATTATATCCCTGGTGCACCATTGACATTTGCAACAGGCAAACCTGCTGCCTATCGCAGTCAAAAAGATTTGATTGAGAAAGTAGAGAAAAATAGAAGGTTCTCTTCCAATGTACTCGATGATCTGGTCGCCACACTCAATGCGCAAAATGAATCCGTCCAGGCCGTTATCTGCATACCTTTATACAGTTACTATACTTCGGGTGTACCAGAGGCAATAGGAATATTGAATATTCATAAGAACATTGTTGATGAGCATTTTGAAGCGAAGTATAAAAACTTTGGCGATTTATTGGCGCCCCTGGTACAGAACCTGGAGCGCGCGGTCTCGCTGTATCCCTGATTAGTGCTATACTTTTCTTGAAGGAGGGTTTGTTATGGAAATCACAATTCCCGTAAGTAATGCGGCATACTTTGATCAATTACTGAAATCCATCGGGCGTGAACTGACTGCGCCGCGCTCGGAGCGCATGGAGCTCGTCGCTGTGAAAAGCGAGGCTGGCGGCTTCATCATGGAAAGATTGCCAGTGAACGCCAAGGATATTTATCGCGTCACTAAAGAGTGATTGCCCTCTCAATCGCTGTTCTGACCGCCTTACCCCTTGCCATGTCTAGTGCGCATACCAGTAGCGCGGATGACTGGCGCGGTAAGCAGTGACCGTGATCATCTCGCCAAACTCCAGCATCAAGGCCCCAGCCTCATCCGTGCGCAAGCGCGTAATCCCCATTTCCCCATAGCGCGCATAGACTTGCGCCTTCGGGTGTTTGTAGCGGTTGCGGTGCCCAACCTGGAATATCGCCAAACTCGGGTGAACGGCAGTCAAAAAAGCGGGCGTGGACGAAGTGCCACTGCCATGATGAGGCGCCAGCAATACATCGGCCGCCAGCTCGGTCCCCAGGCGCGCACGCAATTGCGCCTCCTGCGCCGCTTCGATATCGCCGGCCAGCAAGATCGCATGCTTGCCTGCCGTGATTTTCACCGTGCAGCTGCGGGCATTCGGCTTGAGCGATTTATCATCGTGACTGGCCGCCAGCGGGTGCAGCATTTCGAAACGCACGCCCTCCCACTCCCAGCTTTGGCCGGCCGCGCAATGCAGATAGGGCTTGCCCAGCTTGTGCTGCGCCACGACGGCCTGGTGACCGCTGGTCAAGGACGAGGCCAGCCAGCCCACGGGTATGTTTTCGAGCAAGGATACGGCGCCGCCCGCATGGTCTGCATCGCTGTGCGAAATGATCAGGCCATCGAGCTTGCCGATTCCCCGCGCACGCAGATAGGGCACGATCACCCGGCTGCCGCCGTCGGAATCCATGCCATACGCGGGGCCCGTGTCATACAGCAAACGGTGTCCATGCGTTTCAATCAATAGCGCCATGCCCTGCCCCACGTCAAAAGCCGTGACCCATAACTGGCCAGGCGCCGGGGTGCTTGGGAAGGCAGTCATCAAAGGCAGCCAGCTCAGCATCCCCAGCCAGCGATGCGGCCAGCCGCGCGGCGCCAGCAGCCACAAGGTGCCAAACAAGGCCCAGGCAAAACTCCACCACGGCGGCGCGGGCGCAGTCCAGACGGCAAACGGACCAATACTGAGCCACTCCAGCAGCTGCACCAGCAGTTGCACGATCAAGTGCGCCAACAGCAGCAGCCAGCCGGACAATGGCGCCGGCAACAGGCTGGCAGACAATGACAAGGGCGCCACCACCAGACTGACCAGGGGAATCGCCACGGCATTGGCGACCGGCGACACCAGCGACACTTGCGAGAACAGCAGCATGGTCAAGGGCACCAGCCCCACCGTCACCACATATTGCGTATGCGCACCCAAGGCCAATTCCGCCCGCAAACGCTGCCAGCGGCTGGCCTCCGGGGCCGCCGGCGCCGGTATGCGCCCCACGCTGGCGTACAGTATCGTGGCCACCGCCCCGAACGACAGCCAGAAACCGGGCCACAGCACGGCCCAGGGATCCAGCAGCACCACCACGCCCAGCGCCAGGCACAGCACATGAAACACGCTGGTGATGCGCCCCGTCCACAAGGCGATGGCGACCACCATCAACATATATAAGGTGCGCTGCGCCGGCACGCCAAAACCGGCCAGCAGCACATACAGCAAGGCCGCCACGGCGCCCGCCAGCGCCGCCACTTTTTGCGCCGGCAGCAGCAAGGGCAATTGCCATCCCGTAAAAAACGAGCGCCGCCACAAGACGCCCGCCGCCAGCGCGACCAGCCCCGCGATCATGGTGATATGCAAGCCGGAGATGGAAATCAAATGACTCACGCCCGTGCGGTTGAACACTTGCCAGTCCGACTGCGGTATCGCCCGCTGGTCCCCCACCACCAGCGCCACGATCACGCCGACATAGGGCTTGCCCTGCAAGCTGCGTTCTATCCGCGTGCGCACGGCTGCCCGGCACGCTTCCACAATGTTAGCGAAACCCGGCACAAAATCGGTCAAGCGTACATTTGGTGTATCCGCCCGTGGCTGCGGCCGCACATACCCCGTGGCGCGCACGCCCTGCTCCAGCAGCCACACCTCATAATCAAAGCCCATCGGGTTCGCATTGCCGTGGGGACGCTGCAGCCGCACCGTCAACTGCCAGCGTTCCCCCGGCTGCACATCACCCACCTCATTCGTCACCTCATCGCGAAACCCTTTGTACCAGGACAAGGCAATCAGCGGCGGCACTGGCGCCCCCACCGCCTTTTCCACGACAAAGTTAAAACGCACACCCTGCTCGAAGTGATATGGCAGGCTGGCGATGGTGCCGATGACGGTGATATCGCGGCCTTCGTCGGCCAGCGCCAATTGGGGAGCGAGAGCGAGTTGGGCCAGCCAGGCGGCCCAGAAGAAGCCGAGGATGATGCCGCTTGTCAATCCCGAAAGCAGGCGCAGCGAAGCATGCTGGTGGCGCAGTGCGTATCCGGCTAACAGACAGGCCAGGCAGGCGACTGCCAGCGTGGTTCCGGCATGGGCAGGCAGCGCCGCCTGCGTCTGCAGCCAGTAAGCGCCAGCGGCGAAGCCGAGGATGAAGGTGGGCATGGCGGGTGTAGTCACGCGCTGAAATGCACCAGTATGGGCGGCGGAGGTCGGGTATGCGCATCTTTATAGATAGCGCTTTTGACCGGGCGCAGCACGATGGTTGATATCGTACTTGGACGGTCAAAGGCTTGCCTGTCACCTGCAAATTAACGTGCAGGTACGCTTGAGGTGAAAAATCAAGAATTACAGCAGAGGTCGTGTCTAAATGCAGAACTGACCCTGCCTTCGCGCTAGACGGGACCTTAACCGCGCCTCATTGTGCCCGGAAGCGTCCGTGCCGATCCGTTGGCTTCCGATTGCGCTCGCGGTGAATGTTGATGGAATAGCCCTGATTTGTAGCCCACGCTATCGCCTGGGCCTGAGTATCGCACTCGTGCAATAACCGCTCTGTCCCCTCTTGCTCAACCGCGTGATGAATGCCTGGTTCCCAGTTGCTGGGATTTTTACCCTTAACAATATCAACCTTTGCCATAGAGCCTCGCTGTTTTGGAATATGAAGTTAGAGCGCGTTAGGTACATCACCTGCAATGCATCCTGTCGCGCATTATTTTACCGGTGGCGTAAAATTTCGTACCCCCGGCTAGCGCCCAGCTTATCAGGTTGTGTTAGCGAAAAACTCACGAATTCTCACCCGCGAGGACCACGAACATTCTTCGGGTACCCAGACTTTGGTACAGCCGTTGTGCGCTCGTGCTGTGGGACGCCTGCAAAGCTTACGGTGCCGAAGCGCGGGTCGTAGGCCTAGCTGCGCAATAATGAGCGCCAGGGAAAACTAATTGTCGTAGACCGAAAGATCGCCGGCTGAGCCAGGGAAGAACTTAATTGTCTTTCACCAGAGCAATCGCCCGCTGGTCCCCCACCACCAGCGCCACGATAACGCCGGCATACGGCTTGCCCGCCAGACTGCGCTCTATGCGCGCACGCAAAGCCGCACGGCACGCTTCAACGACGTTACCGAAGCTGACCACAAAACTGTCCAGGCGGACATTGGGCGTATCCGCCCGGGGCTGCGGCCGCACATAACCCGTAGCGCGCACGCCCTGCTCCAGCAGCCACACCTCATAATCAAAACCCATCGGGTTCGCATTGCCGTGGGGACGCTGCAACCGCACCGTCAATTGCCAGCGTTCCCCCGGCTGCACATCGCCCACGACATTCGTCACCTCATCGCGGAAGCCCTTGTACCAGGACAAGGCAATCAGCGGCGGCACTGGCGCCCCCACCGCCTTTTCCACGACAAAGTTAAAACGCACACCCTGCTCGAAGTGATATGGCAGGCTGGCAATGATGCCGGTGACGGTAATATCGCGGCCTTCGTCGGCCAGGGCCAACTGTGGAGCTAACGCTAGTTGGGCCAGCCAGGCGGCCCAGAAGAAGCCGAGGATGATGCCGCCAGTGAGTGCTGAAAAAAGACGCAGCAATGCATGCTGGTGGCGCAGTGCGTATCCGGCTAACAGACAGGCCAGGCAGGCGACTACCAGCGTGGCTCCAGCATGGGCAGGCAGCGCGGCCTGCGTCTGCAGCCAGTAAGCGCCAGCGGCGAAGCCGAGGATGAAGGTGGGCATGGCGGGTGTAGTCACGCGCTGAAATGCACCAGTATGGGCGGCGGAGGTCGGGTATGCGCATCTTTATAGATAGCGCTTTTGACCGGGCGCAGCACGATGGCTGATATCGTACTTGGACGGTCAAAGGCTTGCCTGTCACCTGCAAATTAACGTGCAGCCACGCTTGAAGTGAAAAATCAAGAATTACAGCAGAGGTCGTGTCTGAATGGCAGAACTGACCCCGCTTCCGCTCTCGCCCAGCCAAATCACGAACGGCATCTTCAACAGTCAACCGCTTACTCCTCGCATATGCCACGGAACAACGCTCACCGTTTATGGGGTCAATGACCAATGTGAGTGCGCCAGCCCTAGTTTTTGAAATCCGTGAAAACTCAAGCGACAAATTTGGGCCATCGAACTGCCATTCCCCACGTTGCTCATCGAATGCGGCACGTCTGTCCCAGAGCAAAGAACCCCAACCTAAGATGACAATATGTGGTGACATAATATATGCGAGCTTAAGAGTGCTTACTATCTATTTTCTCCAACGATTAATAACATCAGAGAACGTTACATCTCGCCATGGAGAAACCCATTCATTTTGAACCTTTACACTCTGAGAGTGAGGTTCAGGATCTGGACGAGGCATTTTAATCACAGCAGGCAATAGAACAGCATCCCCAACAACAACACATTCCCCTGGGGCAAGATTAGGCAAGATTTCGGTAATTCCACTCGTATTGTCGGGGAATAGACGACGGACATAATTTTGATCAGCATCGTTAGTTAAACGAAGTGATATGAAATTATTGCATTGCGCAAATATTGTTTCAGATACCTCTGATGGACGCTGGCTGACGACCATCAAGCTTAGTCCATACTTTCGTCCCTCCTTCGCTATTCGTTCAAGAGATTTTTTTGAGGCACGATAAGCGGCATCATTATGACGTGGAACATAATTATGTGCTTCTTCGCAAACCAACATAACAGGCACATCATTCAAACCTCCCTGAGAGTGCTGAAGCTTTGAGTAATGGAAACAAAAATCAAATATCAGTCGGGATACAAGACTTACCGTAATACTTAACACTTCGAACGGTATGCCACTTAAATCAATTATTGTTACATTAGCTTTATTAAGATACCCTAAAAACTGACGCATCAATGACTCGAAATCGTTCGTTTGATAAGGAGTTCCATCGGCCTTTATATTTTTCAATAGGAAATTGAGGCGCTTGTCGGTAAGCTTCGCCTCTAGCCTAGACGCAAATCTATTAAACTCGCCATTAAACGGCCCATTTGTGGCCTTTGTTGCATTCGCTGCGGACGGTGGGACAAATGATAAAATTTTATTAAAGTAACTATCTTTTCTGATATTGATTAAAGTGCCATCGGAAAGTTTCGGTTTATCCTCTCCCTCTAGCCGACCAATGACCTCGCGGTTCATATTTTCAATATATTGATAAACCTCTCTTATAGAAAAATATACGGGAGTATCGTATGTAATTTCCAAAGTAGAAGGATTGTACTTTTCTTTATTGAGTATTACTGCATGCTTGAATTGACTGACTTGGTTATGAGAATTAGATTCATTACTTTCAATAAATATGCTTTCCAACTCTTCGGAATTCATTAACCAATACGGGAGATGAAGAGTTTCCACATCAAGCCTATTGAGCGAAAAAGATTCATCAGAATGCAACGTAAAGGCGGCCGTATATTCATCATGGATATCAAACATTACTATGTGCGAATTGTTCTGCACTGCTTTATTTGAATTTTTCCTGGACTCAATACCAACTACGTCTTGTAGTATACGCGTAACGGTACATGATTTTCCTGATCCAGTAGACCCAACAATAGCAATATGCTTGCTAAAAAATCTATTTCCATCAATTTTGTATTCAATGTCTTTATTCATTAACAAGGTGCCGAGCGTGAAATTATGCTGAGCATCATTCGCGAATATTATATCTAGAGTTTTCTCATCAGCGACATATGCTTGCTCAGTCGGAACTGGTAAAAGCAAACTGCCGCGATCAAAATTCTTGCCATCAACTAATGTACCTATCGCTTGGCACTCGACATGGAACTGCCAAACTGGAGCCACCTCTGCGGTTGCCGCTGATACGATACCCTTAATATTGCGAATTGTTGCAATCGTGAAATCGTGATTACCTTGGGCAATTTTCAGGAAGCGGCCTACTTGCAAACCAGCTTTGTTGTTCTCGAAAATCGCAAGATCATCTATTGCAACAACGATTGCACCGGGTGCACAAGAGAGAACTTTACCAATTTTATTCGTAGACATCGGACAACCCCATCATAAATTTCAGCTCTTCGAAAGAATCAGTTCCCAATTTTTCAACAACAACGTCCTCAGTATCTAGGCTAGAAAATATGTGATCACTGATGACGAAAATATCATCACCTTTCCGCCTATTAAGAACTACTCCATTTTGCTCCCAATTCAAAATCCTCAAAAGAAACTCTCTATTTGATGTCCCATCATTTTTTTCGGCCATAGGTTTTCGAAGGAAGCGCTCCTCAATGAAGACATTTGCCACATAGCCGTCATTTGCTATAACGGCTTTTTGATGAAGACGAACAACAATGGAATTAAATTGTGCCTCATTTACTACCAGACAAAAAGTCGGCGTACTTATGTGCGTCGGCTTGTAATGATATTTTTCCAAATAATCTTTGATGAACAAGACTATCTTATCGTCAAAATCCAATATTTTATTGGAGTCGATAAGGAAATATCTTAGTCTTGCATTCTTTGCCAAGTTGGGCTTCAACTGCTTTCTTCGCGCCTCTAAAATCATTTTTTTTGTTTTAAGAGACAGAGTCCATTGACTAATCGCGGTTGTCTTAATTTCACGCAACCTATCAAGCATCTGTGCTTTCGTTATAACTCGAAGAGTTTCATCATGAAGGATACTCAATGAGGCGATCTGCTGAATTGCATTTGGATAGGCTAAGGTTTCCACTTCAACTTCACTGATTCCCTCTTTTTTTAAAAGATCGACAGCTTCAGCAACCATGATGTCGTAAGAAGGACCCAGCTTTGCCGAGAATTTCAGCAAAAACTTATCCACATCCACAACGCCATTTAATCTCGCAATATAACTCGCAAAATCTTTATTTTCAGATTTTAAAGCGGCTAAAATAATATCTTTTCCTATTTTAAAATCAGCTTCTTTTAAATTAGGGTAATGCGAAAATAGAATATATTCAACTTTTCCATTCGATTTAAAATGAAAGTGATCAAGCATTTGCAGGAGTGGCTTAAAAACTGAGCTTGCATTAAATTTTTCTGCGGTTTCATGATATTTACATTGAATCGCTTTTATAGTACCTGCGGAAACGACTTCAATATCCTCTATGATTCCTTCTATAGAAACCGGAGAAGTGCTATCGGCTTTCAAAATCTCAACGAGCGTTGTATTGAATTGATACAAGAACCCTTGAATCGTATAATCTGCGCTTCTACTCATATGACGAGCCTAAGGAAAAGTGATTTCTAAAGGCGGTTTGCCTTGAGATTGAGAGGTTTCATTGTGCCACAAATAGTTTCCAAAAAATATTATTTTTTTGCGAACTACTGTTTCCGTTTAAAAGCATCCATTCTGATCACGCACTGCTCATCTGCTGTTTACAAATGTTTGCTAAATGCAATTAGAAAACATTGTGACATCTAAACAAGATGGATCGCGAGACTAAACGGGGACTAGCATGTGGAATATGCCCTCCCCAATCACCCCCACAATTTTTTATCCCCGACCGCAACTTCCCCTCCCCCTCCGTCGAACCGAAGGAAATGACGATCAACAGATAGTCATCCAACCTTACAAATGGAGTTCACAATGACACGTCTCGCGACAAACCTAGCAAAAGCAGCAACCTCTTTACTTCTGGTGCTTTCAGCATCGTCCGTCTTTGCCGCCCTGCCTGAAGGCGCAAAAGCACCTGACTTCCAACTCGATGCGGCGCTGGCTGGCAAGCCGATGAACTTTTCGCTGGCAAAGGCGCTGAAGAAGGGACCGGTCGTGCTGTATTTCTTCCCGGCTGCCTTCACGCAAGGCTGCACGGTGGAGGCGCATGAATTTGCTGAAGCGACCGATGAGTTCAGCAAGATGAATGCCACCGTGATTGGCGTGACTGCCGGCAATGCCGACCGCGTAGCCGAGTTTTCGAAGCTGGAATGCCGTGACAAGTTTGCGGTGGCGGCTGATCCGGGCGCAAAGGTGGCTGCCACGTATCAAACCCAGTTCCGCACCAAGGATGGCAAGGCTCTCTCCGAGCGTACCTCGTTCGTGATTGCACCGGATGGCAAGATTTTGCTCAGCTACACCGATCCAAACCCTGAATTGCATATCCAGAAAGCAATGAGCGCCGTCACGGCGTGGTACAAGGCAGCCAAATGACCATCAGTTCGATGGTCACGAACGGGGATGGGAGCAGGCTATGCTGACTATCCTCGCCGCTGCATTCCTGGGGGGATTGATCCTCAACTTCATGCCCTGCGTGTTTCCGGTGATTTCACTGAAGGCGTTTGGACTGATCCGCCATGTGCACGACCGGCGCACGGTGCGCATCGAGGGCCTGGCTTTTCTGGCCGGCGTGGTGGTCACCATGCTGCTGCTGGGCGCTGCGCTGCTGGCGGCACGCGCCGGTGGCTCGGCGGTCGGCTGGGGCTTTCAGCTGCAGTCGCCTGTGCTGATTGCCGCCCTGTCGCTGATCATGCTCGGGTCTGCCCTCAATCTGATGGGGGTGTTCGAGTTCGGCCTGGCAGCGCAACGCATCGGTGGCGTGGCTGGCCCGAAATCAGGGCCGCTCGGGGCGGCGCTCACCGGGGCACTGGCCATCATCGTGGCTACGCCTTGCACCGCGCCGTTCATGGCGGGCGCCATCGGCGCAGCGCTGGTGCGCCCGCCGCTGGAAGCCATGTCGATCTTCCTGGCGCTCGCGCTGGGCTTTGCCGCGCCGTTTACCGCCGTTTCGCTGGTGCCCGCCTGTGCACGGCTGCTGCCGAAGCCAGGCGCATGGATGGTCACCCTCAAGCAGGTGCTGGCTTTCCCGATGCTGGCTGCCGCAGCGTGGCTGGCCTGGGTGCTGGCGCAACAGGCGGGGTCCGCCGCCCTGGGCGTGCTGCTGGCGTCGTCTGTCGTGCTGGGCTTTGCCGCCTGGCTGTATGGCGTGGCGCAACAGCGGCAGTTCTCCGGACGGCGTCATCGGCCACAGTTGGCGATCTCCATTTTGCTGGTGCTGGGCCTGGCCGTTCCGCTGGCCGGCTTACCTACGACCAGCGATGGCGGCAGTACGGCAAATACCATGGCCGCTACAAACACCGCTCCGGACAAGCCCGTCAAGTGGACGCCACAGGCCATTGTTGCTGAGCGTGGCCATGGCAAGCCTGTCTTTGTCAATTTCACGGCTTCCTGGTGCATTACCTGCCAGGTGAATGACAAGGCGGCTTTGTCGACCAAGGCGGTGAAAGATGCGATGATGCAGACCGGGACGGTTTACATGATCGCGGACTCGACCAAATATAATGCGGATATCGACAAAGCAATTAGTGAGTTCGGCCGTGGCGGACTGCCCGTGTATGTGGTCTATCCGGCCGATGGTGGCGAGCCTGTGCTGCTGCCTCAGCTGCTAAGCCCGGACATCGTGACGGCGGCCCTGGAAAAAGCCGCAAAGAAGCACTCATAAGTAGCGCCCGGTACAAATCGCTGTCACCGGGTATTCATTGAACCGGGAACAAGATTTGACCGATACATCGCTGACTGAACCATCGCCGACTGAAACATCGTCGACTGAAAACGATGCTTCAAGAGCCGCCTGGCCGCAGCTGATGCTGCGCGCCCAGGATGGCGATCAGCTGGCCTATGCGCGTTTGCTCAAGGCCATCGTGCCCGTGATTCGCGCGCTGGTGAGGCGGAAAATCTATCAGGATGACGCCTTTGTGGAAGACGTGGTGCAAGAAGTCTTGCTGGCCGTGCACCGGGTGCGCCACACCTATGATCCGCAGCGGCCATTCTTGCCCTGGCTATCGGCGATCAGCTCCGCGCGCGCCATCGATGCCTTGCGCGCGCGCGGCCGCCGGCAATGCTGGGAGGTGTACGATGAAGAAGCCATGCTGGACCATCCGGACACATCAGTTACAGAAAGCCATGACAGGCTGGCACCCAGGCAGCAAGTGGATCAGCTATTGAGCCATCTTCCCGAGCGCCAGCGGCAGATGGTGGAACTGGTCCATTTATCCGACATGAGCCTGGCTGAAGCCGCGGCCAGCAGCAGCATGTCGTTATCGGCGGTGAAGTCCGTGCTACACCGCGCTTTCATCACGCTACGCCGCCACAAAGATACGCACCATGACTAAACACGACGCCTTGATAGCACAGCTTTGTTCCGAAGTCCAGCCTGTAAAAAGAGCCGCTCCACCGTGGCTGCGGGCGGCATTCTGGATGCTGGCGGCCCTGCCCTGCGGTTTTCTGGCGTCGCTGGCCATGCATCGCTACGGGTCGGACTGGTCCAATCCTGGTGCGCTGTGGGCGGGGTTGGCGATTTTCGTCTCGCTCTGCCTGGGGCTACTTGCCATCGCGACCGCCTTTACTATCAGCATCGCCGGACGCCGCCTGACACAGTGGCACCGGCGGTCGCTCACTGCACTGTCTGTTGCATGGCTGATGGTAAATCTGATCGATGTCACATTTTCCAGCGAGCCGTGGGGCGAGTTCGGCGATGGGATCTATTGCTACAGCTTCATGATGCTGACGGGACTGCCGATGATGCTGCTCATCGTGGCTGCGCTGCGGCGCACCCGCTCGCTGCATCCGGGAAGCAGCCTTGCCATCGCGGGCCTGGGTATTGCCGCAATGACACAAATCCTGCTGGGGTTCTGCCACCCCGTGGCCGGTGATCTGATGGACTTGATCATGCACCTGGCGGCGGCGGCCACCTTGGTGGCGGTTTGCGTGGTCGCAGGGCGGCGCTGGATTGCCATCTGAGCGGGGCGATACAGACTTGATCGGCCATGCCGGTCCGACTCCACCATCACAATGTTGCTCTGGCCGCTGAATAGGGGCCGCTGACCGTCATGCATTTAAATTAAAAGTGACTTGTTTGAGGTAAATCAAAACTCGGTGATCCAGTCGCCTGATCGTTCGTGATTTCATTGCATATAAGAATCTTCCGCGTACGATGCGGAAGGCCTATCGTTACTATTCAAAGGAAAATCATGTACGAAAGCCACTACACGCATCACTTTTTCCGTCTGTGGGGCGCCAGGGAAGGTACCCTTGGTTTGACACCCGAGACCGTCTTGCTTGGAAATAGCCAAAATGATTTCGATGCCAAATTCGGTGATCTCGCAGGAAAAGCGGGACTACGTTACTTTCTGGTGGAATTCAAGTCCGACCGTGCCGGCATCGCGCAAGAAGTTGGCAGCCAGGGCAAACCACACCGGCGCGCGCTCTACGAGCATTTGCGCAAGGACAGCGATTGCCAGCAACTGGCCAGCGTAGGCCATTTTGCCGGATACCCTGAAAATGGATTGCTGGCATTTGAACCTTACGGCCATGCCATTGCTTCTCGTCAAACACGTCCGGATATCGTCAATAACGTTCTTCTCAAGAATGATCCCTGGCATGCACTCGACTATGCGCGCGAGCCCATCCCGTTCGGCACATTCTATGATTTACTCAATACCACCGACGACACGCTGAGCACATTGGTCCCTGGTTTCTACAGCGAGGGTATCGGCCTGCCGTTGGCAAAATTTGAAGAGTATATCCATTGCATGTACCAGCACCTGGAACAGGTTAAGGATGACGACGGCAATATCCTGTTGGGCATTACAGATCCCAAAAACCATACTTTCATTTACTTTAAAGATACTGTTCCTGAATTAATCGCCAGACTGCATGCGGCATTCAATACCTTGAGGAAAACCATCCCTCCACGCCCAACACCACCCGCCAATCCGGCACAGAAGCCTTGATTTTCTGAACTTTCCTCTTTTCAATAATTCTGCCTCCCTTCCTTGCTGCCTGGCCACGGAATGCCCCGGCCAGGCAGCAAGAAATTAATATTTCAACAATTCCATAGAGGACAAAATTATTGTCCCGCACGGTATAATCGGCCTCGCTTACTTCAACACCCAGGCACGACATGACTTCCTCCGCAGCACCTCTGAACACCCCCGCCGATATCACCGACAGCACTGAAGACCATCACGACGCCACCCTGGTCGCGGAACTGGGGGAACTGGCCGAGCATGTGCGGCTGGTGAAGATGGAGGGACGCGTGTTCGTGCGCTTTTCGGGCGTCGTCAAGGCCGGTGGCTTGCGCGTGCCGTATGCGCTGGTGCCCAGCCAGGGCGTGCTGGCGCGGCCGGCCAAGTGGCGCAAGATGGACCGCGAAGCCAAGCTGGCACTGGTGCGCGAACGCGCCAGCGCGGCCGTGTTTGAGGAACTGCGCCAGCATGTGATGGACTTCGTGGCCGATATCGCGGGCCAGTGCGAGGATGTCGATACCGACCCGATGGTGTTTTTGCATACCCTGGGCGACATGCAGACGTCCGAGCCGGCCGGCATGGTGTTCGACCGCATCCGCCAGCGTTTTACACACGCCATCGAGCGCCAGCAGGAAGAGCAGCATGCGGCGCGCACGCGCCAGAGCATCAACCTGGCCGAATACCCGGCGTCGTTCGAGATGGCGCGCCGCCTGCCGCGCCGCTTTATCGCCCTGCTGGGCCCGACAAATTCGGGCAAGACGCACCGCGCGATGGAAGCGCTGGTCAAAGCCAAGAGCGGCGTCTACCTGGCCCCCTTGCGCCTGCTGGCCCTGGAAAATTATGAGCGCATGCAGGAAGCGGCGCCGCATGGCAAGCCGCTGGCCGTCAACCTGATCACGGGTGAAGAGCGGCGCATGGAAGACGGCGCCACCCACGTGGCCAGCACGGTGGAAATGCTGGACACAAAAACCGTGGTCGAGGTGGCCGTGATCGATGAAATCCAGATGCTGGCCGACCCGGACCGGGGCGCCGCATGGACGGCCGCCGTCTGCGGTGCGCCGGCCCACACCGTCTATCTGGTCGGGGCGCCGGAAGCGCGGCGCGCCATCGAAGCGCTGGCCGAGCGCCTGGACTGCCCGCTGGAAGTACACGTACTAAAACGCATGGGGCCTTTGTCGATGGAGCAAACAGCCGTGCGCAAGGTGCGCAATCTGCGCCGCGGCGACGCCGTGATCGCCTTTTCGCGCCGCGAAGTGCTGATGTGGCGCGACATGATCACGGAAACGGGGCTGTCGGTCGCCACCGTCTATGGCAATCTGTCGCCGGAAGTGCGGCGCGCCCAGGCCCAGCGCTTCCGCGACGGCACGGCCGATATCGTGGTCGGCACCGATGCGCTGGCAATGGGCTTGAACATGCCGATCGCGCGCATCGTGATGACCACCAGCGTCAAATACAATGGCCGCGAAGAAGAAGAGATTTCAGCCGCGCTGGCGCGCCAGATCGCTGGCCGCGCGGGCCGCTATGGCGTGCATGAAGAGGGCCTGGTGGCCGGCTACGACAATGAAACGCATGAAGTGATGCGCGCGCTGCTGAAGGAAAAGCTGCATCCCCTGAACACCAGCGGCTTTGCGGTGGCGCCTTCGCTCGAGCATTTGCACCGGATTTCCTCGGTGACGGGCGAACTGTCGCTGGTCAAGCTGCTGCGCCGCTTCATCCACAATATCGACGTGCCGGACGGCTTCTTCTTCCCCCGCATCACGGAAGACCAGAAAGAGCGCGCCATCTGGCTCGACTCCCTGCCGCTGTCCGTGGCCGACAAATTCACCCTGTCGCTGGTGCCGATATCGAGCAAGGTGCCGTCATTGCAAACGGCGTGGGAACACTGGGCGAAAAATCTGTCGCTCGGTAAAACGTCTACCCTGCGCCAGCACGCGTATGGCGGCGGCACGCAAAACCTGCAGCAGGTGGAAGACACTTGCCGCTACTACTCGGCCTATGCGTGGCTCAGTTATCGTCTGCCCGAATTCTTCCCCGATATCGAGGTGGCGCAAAACCTGTCGCGCGATGCGTCCGAACGGGTGGACTCCATCCTGCGCGCGCACAATGCGGCGTCGCGTGGACGGTCGTCGAAGAAATTCAAGTAAGCACTAGCGCAGTTCCCAGAACCACACCTCGGCAGACGTCCAGTAGCATGCGGAACCACATACGGTGACGCCGACCGATGGCAGCACGATGTCGATATGGCCACCCGCGCCGCCCAGGTAGCCGGGAATGCGCCAGAACGCGGCTACACCCTTGCGGCTGCCAACGCCCGCGACGGCAGCTTCCCGGGTGTAGCGTTCGGGCTTGCCGAACAGCGCAGGACTGGCCAGCATATGCGCCAGCCTGGCCTGTCCCGGTTCGATCAGTTTCCCCTTGAACGGCCCCTTGCGTATCGCCATGCGGCCCCGAAGTTTGACGCCGGACTTGATCAAGGCCAGGCTGATGCGGATGGCGCAAGTGTTATTGAAATTATCCTTATCGATCAAATCTTCCCAGCCGATCTCGCCAAACAAGACTGCCTGATCGACGGCGTCCACGCTGGCATAATTTTCACGCAGCTTGATAAATGCAGGTTTCATATCAGTCTCCCGTTTTTGACGGACTAGAAGAGGAACAGGGAAAACGCCGCGCCAGGATGGCCACGATCAGCGCCGCAGCATCGCCCTGCCGCGCGCGGGCCGGCAACTGTTTCAGTTCCATGATGATACGGGCGTCGATTTCCACCGTTTTCATGCGCCCCGTATCGCACCACTGCCGGCCTTGCACGGCATCGGCTACGCCGGCCAGATAGCCCCTGGCGTACTGTTGATGAAACAAGGCGCCAGGGTTACGCGCCTCGCCATCGTCTGAAGCGTCGCCGTAATAAACGATCAGCTGCTCGGCACTCAGGCGCGGCGCGGCAGGGTAAGCAGCCATGGCTACAGGCGCAAAGCTAGCACCCACGAACAGTGTAATCAGGGGCGATAAGGAAAACATGGGCAACCTTGCTCATCGAGTGGGATCAGGCCGATTGTAGGCAGCTGCGGCACTCTGGCACTGCGCGAGGTCAAGCAAAAGACTGCCTGAGTGCCCATCCTGCATCCCATGCATATCGATGCTGCATAAGCGCCGCTTCCCATTTCGGTCGCCAGCGGCGAGTATGGCGGCTGACGTTTATTTCACGAGAATCCAGATGCCCGCAAGTACAGCAACACCGCACCGCCCGTCTTTCCTTAACCCTCACCTTCCACTGCGCGATAACCAGCAAATCTGGCCACGGCTGGCCCCCATCTCGCGGGCGCTGCTCAGCACCGACGGTAGTTTTACCTTGATGCTGCAATCGCTATCGAGCGAAGATATCAAGCCGTCCGTGCTGCGCCACCAGCAAGTACGCTCTGCTGGCGCCGGGCTCGATGGCTGTTTCGAGGAAGGGGAATTGCTGCTGCAGCGCGCCGTGCTGCTCAAGACGGCGCGATCGGGACGCAATCTGGTGTACGCCGATTCCAGCATTGCCGTGCAACGCCTACCGGCCGGCATGCAGCAAGCCTTGCTGTACCGGCGCTACCGCATCGATGCGGGAGGCCAGCCCTTGATGCATATCTGCGAGTATTTTTGCGCCAGCCTGTTTGCGCCAGACGAACGCTAATCCGTTGGAGTTTTTTAAGGCTTGGCCGCCTCGTAATGCAGCTTGAGCACCAGGCCATTATGGTCATCGGCCATATAGATATCGCCATCCTGACCCAGTTGCACGTCCACCGGCGCGCCACGCCCCTGCTTGCCCTTGCGCTCCCAGTTGCTGATCAGCTCAACGGATTTTCCCAGCGGCGCACCGGCCTTGTCGGGCAACAGCGCTACCAGGCGATGGCCATGGGCACGGTAGCCGTGGTAGCCGATGATCAGGCTATTTTTATACTGATCCGGGAAGCGCGTGGCCGTGTAAAAGAGCATGCCCAGCGGTGCAGCGTGGGCGGGCAACAGGCGCAGCGGGGCCGTGTATTTGGCGGCGCAATTGGTCTTCGGGTATTCGGGGCTAGGCTGGTTGTCGTCGTAGCAGTAAGGCCAGCCATAATGCTGGTCGGCCTTGACGATATTGAGTTCCTCGTGCGGCAGGTTTTCATCGTTTTTCAGCTGCGGCATGGCGGCCTGGATGGCGTCGCGGCCGTTTTCCGCCTGCCACAATTGGCCGGTGGCGGGATGAAAGGCCAGCGCCATCGAGTTGCGCAAGCCATGCGCATAGGTGCGCCAGCTGGTCACCGTGCCAGCCGGCCAGGCCATCTTGTATTCGCGGATGGCGCCCAGCGCTTGCGACCCTTCGGCCGCCGCGCAAGGTCTGGACGCATCGGGCGCCTTGCCATCCGCGCCTTCGCAATGATCGGTGCTGGCGCCCACGTTCACATACAGGTCGCCCTGCGGGCTGAAACGCATGGTCGTCAAGGGATGCAGTCCCAGGCCGGGCAAGCCGGGCACCTTGGCGCTGCCGCCGATCACGTCGGTGACAGTCACTTTCGGGTCGCGCGGGTCAAAGCGGAAAATACGCTTGACCACGCCCACATAGATCATGCCGTCCGGGCCTTGCACGATGCCGTTGGGCCGGTCCAATTTATCGAGCAGCAGCTTGCGTTCATAACCGGGGCCACCCGGCTTGCGCTTGAGCAGCCAGAGCTTGCCCTGGCCTTCAGACCAGCCGACCATGTCGGTGACCATCAAGTCGCCATTCGTCAGCGGCAGCACGCCACGCGGAAACTTCAAGCCATCGGCCAGCACGGCCACGCAAAAGCCGGGCTGCGTGGTCACGTCCAGGCGCGGCAAGCCATCGCACAATGGCGCCGGAGCGGCCATGGCGGGTGTCGCGGTAAAAATCAGTGCGGAGGCGAGTAGAGGTTTCAGCATATTGCTACTATATCAAAGGAAGGCGCGGCATGACCGCACGCGCGTTGGCCGTAGTTTGTGCGGCCACCTGGGCCAGGTCCAAACCGCGCAACTCGGCCAGCACGGCGCCGATGCGGGGCAGTTCTTCCGGGCTGTTGCGGCCGGGGTGCAGCCAGCTGGGCGAGATATCGGGCGCATCGGTTTCCAGCACGATCGCTTCCAGCGGCAGCTCGGTGGCCAGGCGGCGTATCTGCAGCGCGCGCGTAAACGTCATCGCGCCGCCAAAACCCAGCTTGAAGCCCAGGTCGATATAGCCCTGCGCCTGCTGGAAGCTGCCATTGAAGGCATGCGCGATGCCGCCATTCGGGCGTATCTGGCGCGCGTGTTTCAGCACCATGTCTTGCGAGCGGCGCACATGGGTCAGCACGGGAAGATCGAAATCGCGGGCGATTTTCAGCTGCTCGCGCAGGAAGTGTTCCTGTTTCGTGCGCATGGCCGGCTCGCACAGCATGGGAATGAAAAAATCCAGGCCAATCTCGCCGATGGCGACAAAGCGCGGATCCATCATCGATGCCTCGACCAAGGCACGCAGCACCAGCAAATCATCGTCGGTGGCGTGCGGCACGTAGATCGGATGAATGCCCAGCGCATAGCAGCCATTGGGCGCAGCATGGGCCAGGTCGCGCACGATGGCGAAATTGGCCCGTTCGACGGCCGGGATCACGATCATGCCCACACCCAGATCGCCCGCGCGCTGCGCCACCGGCAACGATGCATGGCCGAATTCGTGGGCGTCCAGGTGGCAATGCGTATCGATCCACAGCATGGTCATACCTCAGTCTCAGTATTGGTACGGCTGCAGCCCTTCATCAGTCAGGCGCAGCACGCGGTCGCAACGCCTGGCCAGCTCGATATCGTGGGTGACGATGACGAAAGCCGTGCCCAGGTTGCGCGACAGTTCCAGCATCAGATCGAAAATCTGTTCCGCCGTGGCGTGATCGAGGTTGCCGGTCGGTTCATCGGCCAGCACGCAGGCAGGCTGCGTGACCAGGGCGCGGGCCAGGGCCACGCGCTGGCGTTCGCCGCCCGACAATTCGCCCGGCGTATGGGTCACGCGCTTGGCCAGGTTAACACGGGCCAGAATCTGCTGCGCCAGCTCGGTGGCAGGCGCGCGCTTCATGCGCCGTATCATCAAGGGCATGGCGACGTTGTCCAGCGCCGAGAATTCAGGCAGCAGATGGTGGAACTGGTAGACGAAGCCCAGCGAAGCATTGCGCAAGTCGCCGCGCGCCTTTTCACTGAGGCTGGCGAAGTCCTTGCCCAGCAAGCTTACCTTGCCGGTGGTCGGCGTATCGAGACCGCCCAGCAAATGCAGCAGGGTCGATTTACCGGAGCCGGAGGCGCCGACGATGGCGACCCTTTCGCCGCGATGCACGTCGATGTCGATACCGGCCAGCACTTGCACCTTGTAGCTGCCTTGCGTAAAAGTCTTGCCCAGGCCACGGCAGGACAGGACGGGGGCGCCGTTGTCGGCAGATTTATTCAGATCGGTCATGGTATTGGTCAGTGGATTACTCATAGCGCAGGGCTTCCGCAGGTTTGACGCGGGCCGCCCACCAGCTTGGATACAGGGTCGCCAGAAAGGCGAGGATCACGGCCAGCACGCCGATCTTGCTGACATCGGGCCAGCGCAGGTCGGATGGCACGGTGCTGATGAAATAAATATCCTTGGACAAGAACTGTATGCCCAGTACGTGTTCGATAAACGGCACGATCACGTCGATATTGAGCGCAATCAGCACGCCGCCGGCCACGCCGAGGATGGTGCCCAGGATGCCTACCAGCGCGCCCTGGATCACGAAAATCTTCATGATGGAGCCGGGCGACGCGCCCAGGGTGCGCAAGATCGCGATATCGGCCTGCTTGTCCGTCACCGTCATCACCAGGGTCGAGACCAGGTTAAAGGCGGCTACGGCGATGATCAGGGTCAGGATGATGAACATCATGCGCTTTTCCGTCTGCACGGCAGAAAACCAGTTGGCGTTCAGCTTGGACCAGTCGCGCAGCCACAGGTCGCCCGGCATGCTCTTTTTCAGCTCGGCCGCTACTTGCGGCGCGCGGTTCATGTCAGCCAGGCGCAAACGCAGGCCCGATGGCGCATCGATGCGCAGCAGCCGTTCGCCATCCTTGATATTGATGAAGGCCAGGCCCGCATCGAATTCATTGTGGCCAGCCTGGAAGATGCCGCTGACGGTAAAGGTGCGCATGCGCGGCAGCACGCCGGCCGGGGTAACCTGGCCCTGGGCCAGCATCAGCGTGACTTTTTCGCCGAGGTTCACGCGCAGCGCGCGCGCCAGCTCGATGCCCAGCACGATATTGTAGGTGCCCGGCTGCAGCGCATTGAAACTGCCGATACGCGTCTGGCCCGCCACGTCCGATACATTCGGCTCTTCTTCCGGCAAGATGCCGCGCACGATGGCAGGGCGCAGCGCATCGTCGCGCAGCAGCATGCCCTGGGTTTCAACAAACGGTGCGGCGCCCTTCACTTCGGGATTCTTGAACGCCTGCGCCGCTTCGGCGCGCCAGTCCGGCATGCTGCCGCTGTTATCGAACACTTCCACGTGGGCCAGCACGGACAGCATGCGGTCCGTGACTTCCTTCTGGAAGCCGTTCATGACAGACAAGACGACGATCAGCGCCGCCACGCCCAAGCCGATGCCGGCCATGGAAATGAGCGAGATGAAGGAAATAAAACTGTTGCGGCCACTGCGCTTGCCGGCCCGCGTGTAGCGCAGGCCGACCAGCCATTCAAAAGGCAGATTCTTTAAAATACTCATTGTTCCGGCGATTGTTATTGATACTTTGTTAGTTCTTAAATGGAGTCGGCAAACACATTATTCATAGCGCAGCGCTTCAGCCGGTTTCACCCTGGCCGCACGCCAGCTCGGGTAAATCGTCGCCACCAGCGCCAGGCCGAAAGCGATCAGGCCGATCTGCGTCACATCCATCCAGTGCAGGTCCGAAGGCACGGTGCTGATCTGGTATATCTCTTTCGAGATGAAGTGCAGGCCGAACAGCCCTTCGATAAAGGGCACGATCACGCCCACGTTCAGCGCCAGCAGCACGCCGCCGAACACGCCCAGCGCGCTCCCCAGCAAGCCCACCAAGGCTCCCTGGATCATGAAGATCTTCATGATGGAAAATGGCGAGGCGCCCAGGGTGCGCAGAATGGCGATATCGGCCTGCTTGTCGGTCACCGACATCACCAGGGTGGACACCAGATTAAACGCCGCCACGGCGATGATCATGCTGAGGATAATGAACATCATGTTCTTCTGGCTTTGCACCAGCGCATACCAGCTGGCAGCGGCGCGCGACCAGTCGCGCATCCACAGCTCGCCCGGCATCGATGCCTTCAATTCACGCGCCACCCGCGGCGCCTGGTTCATGTCGTGCAGGCGCAGACGCAGGCCGGACGGGCCATTCAATTGCAGCAGCTGCTCGGCGTCCTGCATGTTCACAAACGCCAGGCTGCCATCGAGTTCATTGTGGCCTGCCTCGAAGATACCGGACACTTTCAGCGCGCGCATGCGCGGCATGACCAAGCTATTCGGTGCGTCACCGGCCTTCGGCTCGCGTTCCAGCATCAAGGTGACGTTCTGCCCTACCTGCACGCCGAGCGCCTTGGCCAGGTCGATGCCCAGCACCACATTGTAGGAGCCAGGGGTCAAGTCCTTGAAATCGCCCTGCTTCATCTGGCTGGCCACGCTCGATACGGTGGCTTCCTGCTGCGGCAGCACGCCGCGCACCACGGACGGGCGCATGGTTTCATCATTGAGCAGCATACCCTGCGTTTCCACAAACGGCGCGGCAGCCTGGACTTGCGGATTGGCGTAGGCGGCGCGTTCCTGCGCCTGCCAGTTCGGCATGGAGCCGCTGGTGTCGAACACTTCGACGTGGGCCAGCACCGACATCAAACGGTCGGTGACTTCCTTCTGGAAGCCGTTCATGACGGACAAGACGACGATCAGGGCGGCCACGCCCAGGCCGATGCCGGCCACGGAGATGAGGGAGATGAAGGAAATGAAGCTATTGCGGCCGCTGCGTTTCCCGGCGCGCGTATAGCGCACGCCGATCTGCCACTCGTAAGGAAATTTTCTGATGATGCTCATGCGCTCCCGCGACAACGATGATATGCGAGCGCGCAGTTTGCCACACAATGGCCGAGTCATGCGGCCGATTTGCAAGGCTGGACGTGCAAAAAATAATTAAAAACACAATATTCCACATGCCAGCCACCTGAAAATGCGCCGCCGCTACGCCATGCCCGCCACAATCGCCTACAATCTCGGGATGAATCAATTGACACTCGTTTTACCCTACGCCCTGCCCCACCCCGAGCTGGCCGCCGACCTGATCAAGGCCCTGCAAGCGCCTGCCCTGGCAGCCCTGCTCTCGCGCACCGCCATCAGCACCTTGCATGAAGTCGATTACGCGGCGAGGGTGCTGCCGCATGAAGCCTGGCTGGCGCAAGCGCTGGCACTGGAACAAGAGCCGGCCTTCGCGGCCCACGCCATGCGCGGCTACGGCTTGCAGCCCGAAGCGGGCGCCCGTTACTTTATCGTGCACCCCGTGCATATCCAGGTTGACCGCAACCACGTGAGCCTGGGCGATATGCGCCAGCTCGCTCTCGGCGAGGCCGACAGCCGCGCCCTGTTCGAAGCGGCCCGCCCGTATTGCGAGGAAATCGGCCAGCCGCTGTACTACGGCGACGCACAGACCTGGTTCATGCGCGCCGATGGCTGGAGCGATTTGCAAGCAGCCTCGCCCGATGCCGCTGCCACGCAGGATTTGTCTACCTGGATGCCGGAAGGCGAACATGCGCGCGCCTTGCGCCGATTGCAAAACGAAATACAAATGCTGTGGCATGAAAACAGTGTCAACGAAGCGCGCGAGAGCCGTGGCTTGAAAACCATCAATTCCTTCTGGCTCTGGGGCGCCAGCCAGGCAGCAAACCAGCAAGCCGATGGTATTACCAGGCTGCATACGATGGACGCGCCGGGCTGGCTGGCGGCGCTGGCGGAACCTGCACAGCGCAATACCAGTCTACACAGTGTACTGGCAGGTAAAGACGATGCCTTGCTGGTGCATGGCGGGCTGATCGGCCCTAGCCTGGCGCAGGACTGGGGCAGCTGGCTGCAAGAGATGCGGGCGCTGGAACAGCACTGGTTCGCGCCGCTGCTGGCCGCCCTGCAAAATGGCAGTCTGGGCAAGCTGCGCCTGGTGATGAGCCACCGCGACGGCTGGCTGGACTGTACGACCAGCAAGAATGCCCAGCGTAAATTCTGGCGCAAGCACACCCTGAACAAGTTGAAAGCATCATGACACGCACCCGCATCGCCACCCGCCCCTGTCCTTACCGCGAATCCGAAATGCTGCGCCAGGGCGGCATCCACCCCGTGCTGGCCCGCTTGTACGCCGCGCGCGGTTTGTCCGACGCGAAAGAGCTGTCGAGCGAACTGGCGGCCCTGATGCCGCCGTCCGGCTTGCTGCATATCGACGCGGCCGGTGTCTTCCTGGCCGACGCCATTGCGGCAAAGAAACGCATGGTGATCGTGGCCGACTATGATTGCGACGGCGCCACCGCCTGTGCCGTGGCCCTGCGCGGCTTGCGCGCCATGGGCGCCGATGTCGATTTCATCGTGCCCAACCGTTTTGAATACGGTTATGGCTTGACGCCGGAAATCGTTGAGCTCACCGCCCGCGAAAAGTCGCCCGACATCATCATCACCGTCGACAATGGCATCGCCAGCATCGACGGCGTGGCCGAAGCGAACCGGCGCGGCATCCAGGTCGTCGTTACCGACCACCATTTACCGGCCGACACCCTGCCCGACGCAGCCGTCATCGTCAACCCGAACCAGCCCGCCTGCGGTTTCCCGAGCAAACACCTGGCAGGCGTGGGCGTGGTGTTCTATGTGCTGCTGGCCTTGCGCGCCGAAATGCGCCGGCGCGGTATATTTGATGCTCAAACGCAACCCAAGCTGGACAACTTGCTGGACCTGGTTGCGCTGGGCACGGTGGCAGACGTGGTGCGCCTCGATACGAATAACCGCATCCTGGTCGCCCAAGGCTTGAAACGCATGCGCAAGGGCAATATGCATGCGGGCGTGGCCGCCCTGTTCCGCGTGGCGGGCCGCGAAGCGCGCAGCGCCACGCCCTTCGACCTGGGCTTTGCCCTGGGTCCGCGCCTGAATGCGGCAGGACGCCTGCAAGACATGTCGCTCGGCATCGAATGCCTGATCACGGACGACGAAGGCCGCGCATGGGCGCTGGCCCAGCAGTTGAACGACATCAACTTGCAACGCCGCGAAATCGAAGCGGAAATGCAGGATACCGCCCTGCTGCACCTGGATAGTTTCGAGCCGGCCAACAGCAGCACCATCAGCGTCTTCGACGCCTCCTGGCACCAGGGCGTGATCGGCATCGTTGCCTCGCGCCTGAAAGAAAAATTCTACCGCCCTACCATCACCTTTGCGCCGGGCGCCGACGGCTGGATCAAGGGCTCGGGCCGCTCGATTCCCGGTTTTCACATGCGCGACGCGCTCGACCTCGTCTCCAAGCGCGCGCCCAGCCTGATCGACAAGTTCGGCGGCCACGCCATGGCGGCCGGCCTGACCATCCGCGCTGATGCTTTTGATGCCTTCTCGCAAGCCTTCGAAGCGGTCGGCCAGGCCTGGCTCAGCCAGCAACAGCTTGAACGGGTAGTGGAAACGGACGGCCCGCTGGAAGACGCCTATTACACGACGGCCTTTATCGAACTGATGGATGGACAAGTGTGGGGCCAGGGCTTCGCGCCACCCGTGTTTTGCGATGAATTCCGCGTCGTCAGCCAGCGCATCTTGAAAGAGCGTCATTTGAAGCTGCTGCTGGAAAAGAACGGCGTGCGCTTCGACGCCATCTGGTTCGGCCACACGGACGCCCTGGGCGAACGCACGCGCGTGGCGTTCCGGCTCGATGCGAATGAATACAATGGCACGACAAAAGTACAATTGATGGTGGAGCACGCAGAGCCTATTTGAAGGCACCTGACAAAACCTGCTGCGCGGCGCGCTTTGACAACCATCCCAAGGGCGAAGTGCTGGGGTCGGACCCTCAGGGTCCGACCCCGGTTTGCGTTTGGGGTGGACACCAACTTGCTACAGTTAAACCCTCTCCCGGCAATAACCCTCTCACTCCATGCTCACTGGCTTGAACCACCTCACCCTGGCCGTGCGCGACCTCGAACGCAGCCTCGTCTTTTACCGTAATACCCTGGGGAACCTTAACCGCAGCGAAGGCGATTGCCTGTATTTTCTGGATCCGGACGGCCATCAACTGGAAGCGCATGTGGGCGGCCTGGCAACGCGTCTGGTGGCATGCCACAAGGCGCCCTACGATGGCATGGTTTTCTTTGATGAGTGACAAGGTGTAGCGCACACGCTTGCGCCGCCGCTGCAACAATTCCATAAAAGGAGTAATATTAATCCATAAAAGGAGTCACTATGCAACTAGCCTACGCCTACCCCAAGAGCCGCTTTGAACCGGCTGTCCTGGTCGACCTGAACGCCAAGGGCGAGCGCGAACGCTTGTCGCTGGCGGCGCTGAAAGGCTTTTTCAAGCTGGCCGCCGCCTGGAAGCTGCGCGACGACGATGCGCGCGAATTGCTGGGCGGCTTGTCGAGCAGCGCTTATTACGAGTGGAAAAAGAACCCGGACCGCTTGCTGGAAGTGGACCGCATCACGCGCATTTCCTATCTGCTCGGCATTTATAAAGCGCTGCACATCCTGTACGGCGACAAGTTGGCCGATGAATGGGTCAGCTTGCCCAACAAAAATCCCATCTTTGGCGGGCGCACGCCCCTGTCGCAAATGCTGGCGGGCGGCTTGCTGGCCATGCAAACCGTGCGCAAGTTGCTCGATGCGCGGCGTGGAGGGCTGTAATCTTGTCTGTTAAACCAGCAGAGGCGGAAAGTTTGCCACCCTTGGCCGCTTTGCGCCAGATCGATACCTGCCGTTTGATCCCGTCGCGCTTTGCCGATATGGAAGACTCCGTACTGGCGCCGCTAGCGGAAGACGACGACCATCTGCGCGAGCTGTTTGAACTGGACAACGCGACCAATGCGCGGCTGGTGGCCGAGTACGGCGGCGCGCCAGGAATTGGCGTGGACGAGCTGGTTTTTGGCGTGCCCCACTTCCGCATCATCAACGCCGCCTACACCTATGCCCGGCCGGAAGGCGCACGCTTCAACGATGGCGACCGGGGCGCCTGGTATTGCGCATTCGAGATGGAAACGGCGCTGGCCGAGATCATTTTCCACAAGACCGTGGAGTACCAGGAAATCGACCGTTTTGACGATAGCGTCAGCTACCAGTCGCTGCTGGCCGATTTTTCCGCCAGTTTCCACGATCTGCGCGGCCAGGAGCGCTACCAGGCTTGCCTGGATCCGGCCAGCTATATCGTTTCGCAAGACCTGGCGGCCGTGCTGCTCGACGCCGGCTCCCTGGGCGTGATCTTCCCCAGCGCCAGGCGCGCGGGCGGCACCAACCTGGCCTGCTTCCGCCCTGCGCTGGTCGGCAATGTTCGCAAAGGCGCGGCCTATCGTTTAACATGGCAGGGTACGCTGGCGCCGCGCGTTGAAATGATGTAAATACGCGGCCGGCATCCTACTCATAGAATCTGAATACTCGCATGCAAACCAACCCTGAAAAAGATACCGACCTCCGTCTCAAAGTCAACAGCGAAACGGCCCGCCTGCCGTGGCGCGAACTGGAAAAACATTTCGCCCAAGGCAATGTGGTCTGGGTCGCCAATGAACTGGACTTGGTCGAAGTCGCCGTACGCATCTCGCACGACGACAAGGCCAGTATTGCGCAATGGCTGGGCGACGGCAAAGTCGCCAAAGTGTCGGACCAGCAGGCGCTGGACTGGCAGGCGGCCGATGCGGCGCTATGGGCGGTGGTTGTCAGTCCGTTTATCCTGGTGCAAGAAGAAAAACCTACCAAACATTAAAGACTGCGCTCCATCATCAAACGTATCGTTGCCTGTCCCGGGGTGCTCGTCACGCTGCTGCTGGAACCCGCCGCATCGGCGTAAGACTGGCCCTGTACCCGCTGCTGGCGCAGCAAATTGGCCAGCGACAGGCGCACCCGCGTGTTCGCTTCCGGCTGCCACAGGGCATAAGCGTCGACGCTGCGCTTGACACTGCTGTAGCTGCTGGAATAGGCATCGAGGCGCGCCAGGCCACCCGTCTGCAAATTGAAGTTGCCACCCATGCTGATGGCAGGCGACAGCCGGTAATCGAGGCCCAGGTTGAGCGTGGACGGCACCTGGCTGGCCAGGCGGTTGCCCGGCCCCGGTACGGCGTCGACCCGCGACCAGTTGCGCGCAGCATTGGCGCGCAAGTCGATATCGGGTGCGCCCGCCAGCCAGGTCCGCAGCGGGAATTTCAAGTCCGCCTCGATGCCATGCACGCTGGCGATGCCATTGTTGAACGGGCTGGTGATCCAGATGCCATCCTGCTCGTAAAGGCGCTGCACGGTCACATCGCTGATGCGGCGTGCAAACGCCGACACGCTGGCCACGCCGCTCTTGCCGAAGTAGCTTTCATAGGCCAGGTCCAGCCCCCAGGCCAGTTCCGGGCGCAGGTCCGGATTGCCCTGGAAATCGGGATTGTTGGCGCTGTTGCCGTTATTGATGGTGTAGCGGCGCGGCACCAGGCTGCGCGTGCCGGGCGCTTTATAGGTGCGCGCCAGCGCCAGGCGCAGCTGGTCGCGCTCCTGCTCGGGCAGTTTCCACAGCATGTGCAGCACCGGGCTCCATACGCTCGAGCGCGTCTGCACCTTGGCCAGGGTCGCGCCTTCGGTAGCCGTACGCAGCCCTTCCCAGCGCACGCCCGCATACATTTGCAGCCGTGGCGTCATGTCCCATTCATCTTGCGCAAACAGGGCCAGGCGCTGCACGTCGGCCGTGTAGTCTTCATCGAGCGCATACGGTGCGCCGCCGGCGGGAAAAGTGTCGCGCTGGCTGCGCGCTTCGCTGCGCCGTATCAGGCTGCCATCCCAGCCCGTGCTCAAGGCATGGCCGCCGCCCAGGCGGGCCAGGTATTTGCCGCTGCTGTTGTAGCTGTCATCGACCGCCCATGACACGACGCGGCGCAGCAGCAAGGACGTGCCATCGATGGCATTACCGTCAAAGCCGTAATCGGTATCGCGCCGGTTATGGTTCAGACCCAGCCTGGCCGTCAGCTTGCCTGCCGCGCCAAACGCATGCACCCAACTCACGTCGCTACGCGCCGAGAATATGCTCGCCTGCGAACTGGCGTCGTTATCCGGATAGCTGGTAGCGGCGCCCAGCAAGCTGGTTTCGCGCGCCGTGCCATCGAAGGCCGTGCGGTACCAATCCAGCAGGCTTTGCCAGCTCAAAGTATCGCCATTGTCCAACACCCAGTTCAGGCGCGGCGTCAGGCTGGCCTTGTTGATGGACGAGCGGCTATCGTTGCGCGTACGGCGCAGTACCAACGCCTCGCCGGCAGGACCATAGGCGCTGTCTTGCGTCGCGCCATGCATCACATCGTCGGTGCTGCGGTCCAGCGCCCCCGTCAAGGCATACGAAAAGCCTTGCAGCTTGTCTTCCACGCTCAGGGACGCCGATGGATTCCAGCGGCCGGCCACTCTGCCCGTGCCCAGTTTGGCTACACGCTGTTTGCGGCTGGCGCCCTTGCGCAAGATCAGGTTGATGCTGCCGGCGACCGCCTGCATGCTGTATTCGGCCGTCGCGCTGCGCAGGATTTCGATGCGCTCTATCATTTCAGGCGCCATAGCCTCGATGGAAAAACCGGGCGGCGCCGGATCGCCATTGATCAGGATTTGCGTATAGCCCGCACCCAGGCCACGCATGCGCACCTCGTTGCCGACCACGGACACGCCAGGCTGGCGCTTGAGCATGGCCGTCAGATTGTTCTCGCCATACTGCGCAATGTCTTCGCGGCTGATGATGATTTTTGCGGCCGTGTCGTCGCGCCGCTGCTGCACGCCGCTGGCGCCGGACACTTCCACGCGCGCCATCGGTGCGCCATCCTGGCTGACGGTGGCGTCCTGCGCATGGCTGGCAGTGGCGGACAGGCACAAGAGAATAAAAGGGGAAATACTGCGGCTGCTTTTCGGTGGCATGGGATGCTGATTCAAGTAGTGGTGATGAGAACTGCAGTATTGCCAATCCCGTACTGGCCGTCTGCCAAAGCGTGACGAATCACCGCATCACCGTGACGGCTACTCCATGGCCCGGCGCACTTTGTCCAGATAACGCTCGCTGACCGGCACTTGCGCGCCGCAGTGCAAGGTGGCGGCATAAGTGCCGTCGCCCGTTACGGCCAGGCTATGCAACTGGGACAGGCGCACGACGGCACACCGGTGCACCCTTGAAAAGTGCGCAGTATCGAGATGCGTTTCCAATTTGCTCAGTGTCACGCGATGCAGGATAGTACGCCCTGCCGTATGCAGCTGTACATAGTTACCGGCCGATTCCAGCCATAATATTTCAGCAACAGCGATGCGCTCGATGCGTCCGACGGAACGCACGCTGAGATGCGTCAGCCATGGCGAGGCTAGAGGCGCCAGATAGCCGCGCAAGGCGCGCGCATAAGCACCACGCTGTGCCAGCGCCAGCATGGCTGCGGCACGCTCGACGGCCTGCGCCAGCCGGGAATCATCGAGCGGCTTGAGCAAATAATCGAGGGCATGGACTTCGAAGGCGGCCACCGCATGTTCGCTATACGCCGTCACGAAAATGATCAACGGCGGCTCGGCCTGCTCACTCAGGCTGCGCGCCAGTGCCAGGCCCGACTCCTGCGGCATCTGAATATCGAGGAAGATCACATCGACTGCCTGCGCGGCCAGCGCGGTACGGGCAGCAGCAGCGCTCGCGCATTCGGCGACGATACGCCATTGCCCATGCGCCGCCAGTGCGTAACGCAGATTGATACGGCTTGGCGCTTCGTCGTCGACGATGACCGTGTTAATCATCATCACGCCACCTGCAGCGGCATGCGGATTTCGACCAGGAAGCGGCCATCGACACGCTGTGTCTGCAGGCTGGCTTGCTTGTTGGAGGACTGCAAACGCTCGCGCGTGTTTTGCAAGCCCAGTCCCGCCCCGGGATTCGGTGTAGCGTGCGGCTGCAAAGGGTTACACACGCGTATCAGCACATCATTGCCAGCCAGCGCGAACGACAAGCGGATATCGCCTTCACCCTCATGGCTATCGAGATCATGGCGCAGCGCGTTCTCGATCAAGGGCTGCAACAGCAGCGGCGGGCAATCGCCATGCCGGACCGCGACGCTATCGCCCTCGATGACAAAATGCAGGCGCGCACCGTAGCGCAGCCTTTGCAGGGACAGGTAATCGTGCACGAACTGCAGTTCCTCGCCAATGCTCACTGTCTCGCGCGCACCGGCCGCCAGCGCATAACGCAGCAAGTCGCTCAAGCGCGCGATGCCAGACAAGGCCAGCGGGCCGTCGGCCGTGCGCACCAGTGCGCTGATGGCGTTCAAGGCATTGAAGATAAAATGGGGCTCCAGTTGCGCACGCAGCGCCAGCATGCGCTGCTGTTCCAGGGCCAACTGCAAGGCCAGGTTATCGTTTTGCGCACGCCGCCAGCCTGCTTCGCGCACCCGCGCAAGACGCCAGTTGCCTATCGCCGCCATCGCCACCAGCGTGCCGCTCATCCAGGAAAATTCCGTAAAGCGGTTAAACATGGGCATGGCCATGAAGGCTGAACAGACAGCCGCCCATGCCACACCGGCTCCACGAAATAACACATCGCAAAACGCCACATACAGCCATTCCAGCGGCAAAAAGGAAAACAGCAAGCCTGTATAAATGAGGGCGCTGCGCCGGGCGCTGTCGAACAGGGCCGGCCAGCGGGACAGTGCCAGCGACAAGCCGCTACCGAGCATAATCATCGGCACATGGTAGGCCAGCCAGCGCAGCAGGAAATGGCCATAGCCATGCACGGCCTGGCCCACATAATCACGGTAGGAGCCGAGTGCGCCGACTGCGCAGATCGCGGTCCAGACGGCGGTGTGACAGGCTATCGTTGGGGCAATGGCTGGCCAGATGGGAAAAGATGGCGCGTCGGGTGTCTTCATGCGCGCCGAGTATAGCAGCGCGATTACGGCATCTGGCGGCAAATCAGCCCCGCACAGCGGGGTTTCGTCACACGCTCAATAAAACCCTAGTGCCCGCCTCCCAGGTAAGCCGCAATCACCTTCGGATCGGTCTTCAGACTCTCGGCCGGGCCGTGCACGGAGATGCTGCCGTTTTCCAGCACGTAGCCGTAATCGGCCACGTTCAGGGCGGCGGCGGCGAACTGTTCCACCAGCAGCATGGTCACGCCCTCGGCCTTCAGGCGCGTGATGATGCGGAAGACTTCTTCCACCAGGATGGGCGCCAGGCCCATCGATGGCTCGTCCAGCAAAATCACTTCCGGGTTCAGCATCACGGCGCGGGCCATGGCCAGCATTTGCTGTTCGCCGCCCGACAAGGTGCCGGCCAGCTGGTCGCGCCGCTCCTTTAACCTGGGGAACAGCTCCATGGCCTTGTCCAGGTCGCCCCGGATATCGCCCTTGGGGCGCGCCCGCGTAAACCGGGGGAATGCGCCCAGCAGCAGGTTGTCGGTCACCGACATCGAGGCAAAGACGCGCCGCCCTTCCGGCGAATGGGCCAGGCCCGCGCGCGCGATGCGGTGCGAATCGAAGCCGGTAACATCCTCGCCGCCCAGGGTGACGCTACCCGATTTGGGTTTCAGCATGCCGGAAATGGCGCGCATGGTGGTGGTCTTGCCGGCGCCGTTAGAGCCGATCAGGGTCACCAGCTTGCCTTTCGGGACATCGAGCGAAATGCCGTGCAAGACTTCGACTTTGCCGTAGCCGGCATGCAGATCAGAGATGGTCAGCATGATGTTCCTCTCAATGCGCCGTGGTAGCCAGGGACTCGGCGCTGCCGCCCAGATAGGCTTCGATTACTTTCGGGTCGCTTTGCACGGCGGCAGGCACGCCCTCGGCTATCTTCTGGCCGAAGTCCAGCACCGTCACCACGTCGGACAGCGCCATCACCACGTCCATATGATGCTCGATCAGGATAATGGTGATGCCGTGCTCGCGGATCTTGCGGATGATGGCCATCAGCTCCTTGATATCGGGCGCCGTCAGGCCGGCCGCCGGTTCATCGAGCAGCAGCAAGCGGGGATTCAGGCCCAGCGCGCGGCCGATTTCCAGCAGGCGCTGCTTGCCATAGGGCAGATTGCGCGCCTCTTCATTGGCCAGCTCGGCCAGGCCCACGAATTCCAGGATGCTGGCCGCCCGCGCGCGCGCTGCCGCTTCTTCGCGCTGGTAGCGCGGCGTGTGCAGCATCACGTCCAGCACGTTCGACCTGAAGGTATTGTGCAAGCCGACCAGCACGTTTTCGGTGGCCGTCATTTCGCCGAACAGCTGCACATTTTGAAAGGTGCGCGCCACGCCGCCCAGCGCGATCTGGGACGGCGTGCGGCCAGAGATCACCACACCGGCAAACTCCACCTTGCCCGCCGTTGGTTTGTAGATCCCCGTCAGCACATTCATCATGGTGCTCTTGCCCGAGCCATTCGGCCCGATCAAGCCATGCACGGAACCTTGCGTGACATTCAAGTCCACCCGGTTCAGGGCTTTCAAGCCGCCAAACTGCATCAGCGCCTGCTCGACCTTCAGCAGGGTCGCGCCCTGCTGACCACCTTGCGCATGCTGGAATGGCGCCACGCCGCTGGCCGCCACGGCCGCCACATGGCCGCGCCCCTTGCCGACAAAACTCATCAAAAATCCCACGATGCCATCTTGCAGGTAGTAGACGACAAATAAGGTCATCAAGCCAAAGATGGTCAAACGCCAGTCGATCATATTATCGAGCTTGTAGGAAAAGGCGGCCAGGCCGATGGTGGCGGCCAGCGGCACGATCACGCCGCGCACGGTAGAGCGTTTTTTTGCCAGCATGTAGGCCGAACCGATCACGCCCAGTATGGCGGCGCTGACCGCGATCTGGCGGAACAGCTCAATGTCGGCCAACAGGCTGGGCAGCATGACCACGATCAGTGCGCCGATCAAGGCGCCCGAACGCGTCTTGCGCCCGCCCATGATGACGGCCAGCAGGAACAAGATCGTCAGCTCGAAGTTGTAGGTATTGGGCGAGATATACTCTTCCGAATACGCATACAGGCTGCCGGCCAGGCCCGCAAAGCCGGCGCTGATGACGAAGGCGTACACCTTGTAGCGGTACACGGACACACCCATGCAGTCGGACGCGATCGGGCTGTCGCGCAAGGCTTCGAAAGCGCGCCCCAGGTTCGATTTCAAGATACGGTGGACGATGATCAGCGAGATCACCATCAGTGCGGCCACCATATAGTAGTACTCGACCTCGCTCAATTGATGGCCGAACATGAGGGGTTTATTGATCTTGATACCCATCGGCCCTTCCGTCAAAAAGCTCATCTCGTTGATCAGTATCTGCACGATGGTGCCAAAAGCCAGGGTGACCATCGCCAGGTACGGGCCCGTCACGCGCAGGGCTGGCAGGGCCAGGATGGCGCCGAACAGCGCCGCGCCGGCGATACTGGCCGGTATCGCCAGCCAGAAAGGCAAGCCCAGTTTGAATACCAGCACGCCGGTGGCGTAGGAACCAATGCCGAACAGGCCCGCGTGGCCCAGCGACACCTGCCCCGTGTAGCCGACCACGATATCGAGACCGAACAGCAGAATCGCGTAAATCAAAATGGTTTCGGCCAGGTGAATGTAATACGGATTCGGAATGACGATGGGGTATAGCAGCAGCGCGGCCAGTCCCGCCGCGCTCAGGACCAGCATGGTGATTTTCTTGTTCATCTATCCCTCAGACTTTCTTGATCGCGGCTTTGCCGAACAGGCCGGACGGCTTGATGGCCAGCACCAGCAGCAGAAGCAGCAGTCCTGGCACTTCCTTGTAGCCAGTGGAAATGTAATAGCCGGTGGTGGTCTCGGCGATACCCAGGATCAGACCGCCGACGATGGCGCCCACGCCCGAAGTCAGGCCGCCGATAATCGCCACCGCAAAGGCTTTCAAGCCCAGCGAGGCGCCCATGGTGGCGCCCGTCAGGGTCAGCGGCGCCACCAGCACGCCGGCGAAAGCGGCCGTGGCCGACGACAAGGCGTAGGAAAACGTGATCACCCTGCCCGTGTTGATTCCCATCAGGCCGGCCGCATCGCGGTCATTCGCGGTGGCGACGACGGCCTTGCCATAGATCGATTTGCGGTTGAAGATTTCCACCGCCAGCATGATGGCCAGCGCGCCGACGACCACCGCCACCTGCATCGGCTGCACATTGGCGCCGAAGATGGTGAACGGTGCGGCAGACAGCGGCGAGGGGAAGGTCAGGTCATCCTTGCCCCAGATGTTTTCCGCCACATTTTTAAAGATGATGGCCAGCGCGATGGTCGACATGATCCAGCCGAATTCGGACTTGATCTTGATGGCGGGCCGCACGCCTATCCATTCGACGAACATGCCCTGCAAGGCGCCGAAGGCGATCACCAGGGGGATCATCAGCAGATAACCCATGTACGGGCCGCCGTGGATGGTGCCCACCAGCGAGAGGCCCACCAGGGCGCCCAGCATCAGGGATTCGCCCTGGCCAAAATTGAGGGTGCCCGAAGTGGCGAAGGTCAGCTGGTAACCGAAGGCGATGACGGCATAGATCATGCCCAGCGCGATGCCGCTGAAGACTAGCTGCAGGAAGATTTCCATGATATTCCCCGATAGACGAAGATAAGACAATGGCCAGCAAGGCTGGCCATTTCGCAACTAAAGACTTTCGCCGGGCTTACTTGGCGAGGATGACCTTGCCATCCTTGACTTCGCCGAACACGGTCAGGTCGGCCGTGATGGCTTCATGGTTGGCCTTGCTGAAAGGCTTGTTGTAGGTGGTGACGGCGCCATCGACCTTTTCGCTGAGGTTTTCCAGCGCGGCGCGCACTTTCGGGCCGTCCGTGCCGCCCGCCTGCTTGATGGCCGCGGCCAGCAGGTAGACCGAGTCATAACCCTGCGCGGCCGACACGGCCGACGGCATGCGTCCGCCCGACGGTTTATACGCCGCCACGTAGGCGTCGATGAAGGCCTTGCGCTTGGGCGTGCTGGCGTCCTGGATGAAGGTTTGCGGCATGCGCGTGCCGTCGCCATTCTTGCCCGCATTGTCGATAAAGTTACCCATGGCCAGGGTCCAGCTGCCGATCAGCGGCACTTTCCAGCCCAGTTTTTCCATGCCGTTGGCGATCTGCGCCAGTTCCGGGCCTATGCCATAGGTGAGCACTACTTCGGCGCCCGCCTGCTTGGCTTTCAAGAGCTGGGCCGTCATGTCGACGTCCTTGATATTGTATTTTTCAACGGCGACCGGCTTGATGCCTTTGGCATCCAAGGCTTTTTCCAGGTCGGCGCGGCCCAGCTGGCCATAATTGGTGGAGTCGGCCAGGATCGCCACTTTCTTGAAGTTACGCCGCGTGACGGCTTCTTCGACGATCATGTGCGACTGGATCTGGTCACTGGCCGCGTTGCGGAAGATGTAATTGTCCGGCTGGTCGGCAAATTGTTTGGTAATGATCGAGCCGGTCGCCACGTTGTTGATCACGGGGATCTTGGCTTCCTGATAAAAACGCTGCGAGGCCAGGGCCACGCCGGTATTGATGTAACCCACGGTGGCGGCGACTTTTTCCTTGTTGATCAATTCCTGCGCAATCTGCACGCCGCGCTCGTTCTTGGCTTCGTCGTCGCGTTCGATCAGCAACAGCGAACGACCCATGACGCCGCCCTTGGCATTGATTTCAGCTACCGCCAGCTTGACGCCGTCGCGCATGGACACGCCCATGGGCGCGGAACCGCCCGTGAAGGGGCCGGACACGCCGATCTTGATGGGGTCGGCTGCAAAAGCGACTTGAGAGAAACCCAAAACCAAACTTGCCACGAGCAACTTCTGTTTGAAATTCATTGTCATCTCCTGTGATACAACGTTTTTAGTCCTACTTATTTTTATAGTCGTACGCTGGATAACCGCCCCATCGATAAATCATTGTAGGTTAGTAAACATGCACCAGCAACAACTACATATGACGCGGCGCAGCATGCATAAAAAAGCCTGATTGCTTGCTCAAACGTCAGTTTTCTGTAAGGAAAATATGGGTGGAATTGCTGCGGCATGCGCTGATATTGTGGTGAAAAGCAGCGCCAGGTGCAAGCAAACCGGGCAATCGACCGGGCACTGATCTGGCGCAAATCCATCGCTGGCCAGCATGCTAAGTTCGGCAAGGCCGGCGCCCATACGCAGGCCATTCCAGCCACCCCACCGCATGGAGGCGATATGCAGCGCCCGTCGAGATTTACCCTTCCCACCTTGCTGCTGGCCGTCCTGCTGCTGGGCGGCTGCACGAATCTGGCGCCGGTGCGCACCTTCGCCGAGCAGACGCAAAAACTGTCGGCCAGTTTCGATCCCATGCTGGCCGGCACACTCAATAGCTGCACCGACAACGCCATGCGCAAGCGGCTGATCATGAGCGAGCGCTTCGATGCGCAGGCCAGCGAACAGGCGGCGCAGGCCGATTGCCTACCGATTGCCCAGGCCAGCATCCCGATCGCCAGGCTGAACGATGTATTGCTGCGCTATGCACAAACCCTGGCGCAAGTGGCGGACGACAAGCTGCCCGTGCACAAGCAGGAATTCACGGCGCTCGGCGATGCGCTGGGGGGCTTGACGCAGCCCGGCGGCGATACACCGCTGCTCGATGCCGGCAAGTTAAGCAAGGTGGTCAAGCTGAGCGAACACCTGAGCCGCCTGGCCACGCAGCGCCTGCAAAAATCGGCCTTGCGCGAATTGCTCGATGAACAGGAAGCCGTGACCATCGTCAGCAATGCGCTCAAGGAATATGCGCAGCGCAGCTACCGCGCCGGCTTGCAGGATGAATTGCGCGACCTGCAACTGCTGCGTAGCGCCGTCGATGGCGCCGCGCCGCGCGAACCGCTGGCCGCCAACTACATCCGCACCCGGCTCTACCTGGAAAGCCGGCAATTGCAGGAGCGGCAGAAAATCGTCGCCAGCTATGTGCGCGCCGTCGATTCGCTGCAAGCGGGCATCGCCAGTTTGCGGGCCAACCTGGACAGCCTGCAAGCGCCGGAACTGCAGCAGCAGCTGGCGCAGTTTACCGAGCACGTCGATGCGCTGCAGCAGCAAGCCGTCTTTTACGCCCCCGCCCGCTGGTGAAGTCGTACTATAAAAGGAGAACAGCATGGCCCAACTGACTGCATTGACGAAGGACCAGGCATACGCGATTGCCGACAGCCTGGCACAGGCATCGAGCCTGGTGCTGGAATTGCGTATCCGCGAACGCCCTTCACTGGCGCCCGCAGACCAGGACTTATTGGAACAATATGAAAACCATCTGGACCAGATGGTAGCCCTGTTTCGCGCCTACGGCATCAGCCTGATCGCCGAAGGGGCAGAACAGGCGCGCAGCGATATCGAGGGCGCCATCGCCAAGGGCAAGGCCCAGCTCAAGCGCATCGCCGACGTGAAAGCTGCCATCGGCGCCGCGGCCAAACTGGTCGACCTGGGCGCGGCCATTTTGTCGCGCGACCCGCTTGCCATCGGCGAGGCGGCCGCCAGCTTGCGCGCCAAGCCGGAGAAGGAAGACTAGCTTAGGGTTCGGGTTGGCGGTGCGTCATCGCATGCTCCGCCATTTTCAGAAATAGCGCAGCCTGCTCCTCATTGTGCACATAGCCCATGCGTCCTTCACCCAGGGCGACGGATTTCTGCTGCAGCGCTTCCGGGTATTCAGCCTCGCAGGCGGCATCGAGCCAGTAGCGGGCCTGTGCTGCATCGCTGTCAAACAGCATGTTCGCCACGATGAACATGGCGGGCACCACTTGCCGCTGCGCGGCCAGGATGAGCCAGCGCAGCGCAGCCGCCTGGTCTTGCGGGCCACCCATGCCGTTCTTGACCATCAGACCCAGGTAATAGGCGGCAGGACCGCTGCCCTGCCCGGCCGCCTCGGTGAACAGCAGGCGCGCCTGCGGCTGCTGCGCCGATGCGCCACGCATCAGGGCCTTCGCTTGCACCAGCTGCGCGGCAGGGTCGCCAGCCGCCAGCGCTGCCGCCAGCAGCCACGCCGCCGCCATCATTTCGACAGGTCGACCTGATACAGCGCAAAACCCTTGCCTGCGCCGTCGTCGGCCTGCAGCTGGGTCACGTTATCGATGCCAGCATCCTTCGCCAGGGCGATCACGTTGGGCGCCGAGTGGAATACCACCGGGCCTTTGGTGATGGCTTTGGCGAAGCGCCAGCTGCGCGCCGAACCGTTTTTCACGCGCGTCAGGTTTTTCTCTTTGCTGACATAGGCGATCAGGATTTCGCGGTTGTTGTCCGGCGAGGCGACTATCGTCTTGCTGCCATCGAGGCCAGGGAAATTACCACCGCCGCTGGCCCGGTAGTTATTCGTCGCGATCAAAAATTCCTGCTTGGCATCGACCGGCTTGCCCTGGTAAGTCAGGCCCTTGATGCGCTGGCCGGGCGGCTGCGTCACGTCGATCTGGTAGCTGACATCGGCACTGCTGATGGCGTCGAAGTTATAGCTGGGATGGGCCGCGTTGATCAATTCCTGCGCTTCAAGCTTGTTAGGGTCGATGGTATTGAAGCGGCGTGCCGACTGTTCCAGCCAGGCTGTCAATTCTGCGCCCGTCATCTTCACGCCATACAGGGCGTTCGGATACAGATACAGGTCGGCCGCGTTATTGAGGGCCACGCTGCCCGCCTTGACGTCCGTGTAATCGGATACACCGGCCGAACCGCTCTTGAAGGGCGACGACATCGACAGCACCGGCAAGCTGGCGTATTGCGGCAAATTGGCCTTGACGTAGGCCGCCAGGTAAGCGCCCTGCGCCTGGTTCACCACTTCGATGGCGCTGACATCGCCCACGTCGGCAAAATAGGTGTTCATGCGGAAGTCCGTCACGCCCACCGGTGTCTGCACATACTGGATGGTCGCTGCATGTTCCTCGGCCACCAGCGCGGCAAGCTCCGCATCGGGCGCCACATAGCTTTTGTCTGCATTCTGGATGCCGCGCGCTTCCACCGTGGTGCGGTTCTTGTCGACGATCCACTGCTTGCCGTCATATTGCAGGTGCAAGCCGATCACGCCCAGGTGCTTGCCCCACAAATTGGCCATCACGGTCGGCACGCCATTGACCAGGCCCTTTACCTTGTCGACGCCGGGCAGATTAAATTGCGGCACCGTGCTGGCCGCGTTCGGGAACAGCTGGTGCGAGTGGCCGATCAGCATGGCGTCCACGCCGGGCACCTGCGACAGATAGTAGTTACCGTTTTCCATGGTCGGTGAATACGGGCTGTTATCGAGGCCGCCGTGCGAAATCGCCACCACCAGGTCGGCGCCCCTGGCGCGCATCTCGGGAATGTATTTTTCTGCCGTCTCGCGCACGCCCTGGGTGTAGACGCGCCCTTCCAGCCAGCGCTTGTCCCAGGACAGGATGGTCGGCGGCGTGAAGCCGATGATGCCCACCTTGATGGTGGCCGCTACCTGCTTGCCATCGGGGCCGGTAGCCGTGATCTGCTTGTCGATGATGTGGTAAGGAGCGAACAGCGGCTTGCCGCTCTTGACGCTAACCACATTGGCCAGCACTTGCGGGAAGTGAGGGCCGGCGCAGCGCGGCTTGGCTGGATCGACGCTGTCGACGTCAAACTGGCTGCCCGTCACCTGGCTCAGATACGCCAGGCCGTAATTGAATTCATGGTTGCCGATGCCGCCGCCATCAACCTTCAACAGGTTCAAGGCCTTGTAGACAGCCAAGGTCTGGTCGCAGGCCACCGGTTTGACCAGCGCCTGGTAATCGGCCAGCGCCGTGCCCTGGATGGTGTCGCCGTTATCGAGCAGGAGGTTATTCGGGAACTCGGCACGCGCCTGCGCGATCACGGTCGCCGTGCGTTCCAGGCCGATCGACGGCTCGGCCTGGAGCTTGTAATAGTCATAACTTAATACATTCGCGTGCAAGTCCGTCGTCTCCAGCAAAGCCAGCGTGGCGCTGCTGCCGGCTTGTGGCTGGGCTAAGCCTGTCGCGGCGGGCGGCAAGGCGCCGCAACCGGCCAGCAGCAGCGGTAACAGGGCGAGACGAGGAAGTTGGCGCATGATGGTTCCCTATGGAAAGACAATATCGCCAGCATCATACGCAGCACGGCAGCCGCCATCAAGCCATAAAATATTGTCGTAAATACCTCAAAACAGTGATTTTATTCTCCCGTGCGGCAGTGTTTCATTGCTGCCGCCATCAGAAACGGCCCATGCTCGCGTATAATTCAGGGTTTGATTTCACCATAGAAGACCAGAATATTATGGAAGCCGAACGCATCAACGCCATCTCCGCCCTGCTCTCCGACCTCACGGTCCGCGAAGCCGAACTTCGGAGGTATCTTTGACTTCACTGTCAAGTCGGAGAAACTAGAGCAAGTCAACGAAGAGCTGGAAGATCCTACCGTCTGGAACGATCCCAAGCGCGCCCAGGACCTCGGCAAAGAGAAGAAGGCGCTGGAAGCCATCGTCTTTACCTTGACCAAGGCTGACGCCGACCTGCGCGACACCAAGGACCTGTTTGCCATGGCCCGCGAAGAAAGCGACGACGAGACGCTCGAAGCGATCGAGCAGGACGTGCAGGAAATCCGCAAGGTCATCGAAAGCATGGAATTTCGCCGGATGTTCAACAATCCGATGGACCCGAACAACTGCTTTATCGACATCCAGGCCGGCGCCGGTGGTACGGAAGCCCAGGACTGGGCCTCGATGCTGCTGCGCCAATACCTGCGCTATTGCGAACGCAAGGGCTTCAAGGTTGAAATCCTGGAGCAGTCCGACGGCGAGGTAGCCGGCATCAAGACCGCCACGCTGAAAGTCGAGGGCGATCACGCCTATGGCTTCCTGCGCACGGAAACGGGCGTGCACCGCCTGGTGCGCAAGTCGCCATTCGACTCGGCCAACGGCCGCCACACCTCGTTTACGTCGCTGTTCGTGTACCCGGAAGTCGATGATTCGATCGAGATCGACGTCAACCCGGCCGATATCCGCGTCGATACCTACCGCGCGTCGGGCGCCGGTGGTCAGCACATCAATAAAACCGACTCCGCAGTCCGCATGACCCACGGACCAACCGGCATCGTGGTGCAGTGCCAGAACGACCGTTCGCAGCACCGCAACCGCGCCGAAGCGATGGAAATGCTGAAGGCCAAACTGTACGAACATGAGCTGCGCAAGCGCATGAGCGAGCAGCAAAAGCTGGAAGACTCGAAAACCGACGTGGGCTGGGGCCACCAGATCCGTTCCTACGTGCTGGACCAGTCCCGCATCAAGGACTTGCGTACCGGCTTCGAGACGGGCAACACCAAGGGCGTACTCGATGGCGACATCGACGAGTTCATCTCCGCCTCGCTCAAGCAAGGCGTATAAGAGCTGCCGGCTCCGTGCGCTGTTCGCCGCAGCGCACGGCCATGCCTTAACACTGCGCGGTAAAACGGCGCATTAACACTGAATTAATCACCAAAGACAGACCCCATCATGACTACGGATATCCAAGAACAAGCCGCCGCCCCCGATGAAAACAAGATCATCGCCGAGCGCCGCGTCAAGCTGGCCGCACTGCGCGAACAAGGCATTGCCTTCCCCAACGATTTCCGCCCTGAGCACAAGGCGGCCGATCTGCACGCACAATACGACAGCAAGACGCGCGAAGAGCTGGAAGAGCATCCCGTAGCCGTGGTGCTGGCTGGCCGCATGATGCTGAAGCGCGAAGCCGGCAAGAAAGCCGCTTTCGCCACCCTGCAAGACGCCTCCGGCCCGAAAGCCGATGGCCGCATCCAGATCTACGCCACGCTGGACCTGACGGGTATAGCCGCCATGGCCGCGCTGCACCACTATGACCTGGGCGATATCCTGGGCGTAACCGGCACGCTGTTCAAGACCAAGACCGACGAACTGACCATCAAGGTCACGGAACTGCGCTTGATCACCAAGTCGCTGCGCCCGCTGCCGGACAAATTCCACGGCCTGGCCGACCAGGAAACCAAGTACCGCCAGCGCTACGTCGACCTGATCATGAGCGAAGAGACGCGCCGCACCTTCAAGGCGCGTACCGCCGCCATCTCGTCGATCCGCCGCTTCATGGAAAAGAACGAGTTCATGGAAGTCGAAACGCCGATGCTGCACACGATTCCAGGCGGCGCCGCGGCAAAACCATTCATCACCCACCACAATGCGCTGGACATGCAGATGTTCCTGCGTATCGCGCCCGAGCTGTACCTGAAGCGCCTGGTGGTGGGCGGCTTCGACCGCGTGTTCGAGATCAACCGCAACTTCCGCAACGAAGGCGTGTCGATCCGTCACAACCCTGAATTCACGATGATGGAATTCTACGCGGCCTACACCGATTACAAATGGCTGATGGACTTCACCGAAGCGGTGATCCGCCAGGCCGCCATTGATGCGCACGGCACCGCCACCCTGACCTACGGCGGCCGCGAGCTGGACCTGGCAAAACCGTTCCACCGCCTGACCATCGTCGGCGCGATCAACAAGTACGCCCCGCACTACACGAACGAGCAATTGCACGATGCGGAATTCATCAAGGCCGAGCTGAAGAAATTCGGCGTCAAGCCATTCGCCACCGCCGGCCTGGGCGCGCTGCAACTGGCGCTGTTCGAAGAAACCGCTGAAGCGCAGCTGTGGGAACCAACCTACATCATCGACTACCCGGTCGAAGTGTCGCCACTGGCGCGCGCTTCCGACACGGTGGCCGGCATTACCGAGCGCTTCGAGCTGTTCATGGTCGGCCGCGAGATCGCCAACGGCTTCTCCGAGTTGAACGACGCAGAAGACCAGTCGGCCCGCTTCCTGGCGCAAGTCGCCGCCAAGGACGCCGGCGATGAAGAAGCCATGTTCTACGACGCAGACTACATCCGCGCCCTGGAATACGGCATGCCCCCAGCCGGCGGCTGCGGTATCGGCATCGACCGCTTGATGATGATCATCACGGATTCGCCGAATATCCGTGACGTCTTGCTGTTCCCGCATCTGCGCCGCGAAGAGTAATCACGGACGCAAGCTGATAAAAAGCCGCCTGATCTCGCGATCTGGCGGCTTTTTTTATCCAATGACACGCCCCGGAGTAAGCTGGCACTTTTTCGCTGAAGACTCAAGGAACATCAACTTCTGGGGGCTGATTCGTCGGCGCAGCCTGATCCCTCCATGGATGCGGGGTACGACGCCGTCGCAGGAATGATTGCAACACCGGCCTGCTTTTGATAAATTCAACGAGACGTTTTTTTTGCTCCGGACGAAGTGTGCTTGCCTCTATCATTTCCGGCCAGTGCTCCAGTGCACGAGCACAAACATCGCTGATGACAGCACGCAACGCTGGCTCGGACAAGCCGAGTGCATCACAAAATCCACGAAGGGACGCTGGATCGAGCATGTGGTGTTTTTTCATCCCGGCACTAAAAGCGAGCGCGTGCCCGCGACCGCCCATGTAGACGCTGTAGGCAACAATATCGTAAGCTGGCGAGAGTTCAATACGCCTGCCCGGGAAATGCAACACACCAATGTTTTTCAAATGGAAATCATAGTTTCCGACGAGCTCAGAAACTGCGATACGCCGCAGCAGTTCTTTCACCGCTGACATCCCCAGCCCATCGACCGCAAGCATCACCGATGCGATGTCGGCGTAGGTACCACCAGTGTATTTTCTGGCTGGATCGACAGAGAGAATTTGGGCAAAGTCTTCTGCGTGGAGCCGGCCAGGACGATCGCGGTCAAAACGTTCAACAGCGAGAAACTGATCGGTGTCACCCAGATCGTACCAATGGCTTGCATCGATTAGTTCAAGCGGCTGCAATGTGGCCGTACACGCATTGACTCCAGCAGCGGTGGCCAGACGAAGCGACAACTCTTCTACTTGAGGGAGCAAGTCAAACTGAGACGTTGGCAACTTCCCAATGACGTGTCCGCTATCGAGATTACGCGCTGCAACAAAACGCCCGCCCTTTTTAAGCAGTGCTATCTTGGGTTGCATACCCGAGATACTGACGCCATCCTCAAGTGGATCATCAACAACACTCACCTCTATTGATTCCTTGTTCTGTGTGACCAGTTGGGCAGTCAAATGGCCGTCGCGTGCCGGCAACGCATATACATTACCAGGCAAGTCGCCACCGCAAGCGGCCAGGATCTCGAAATGGTCATTCGGATCGCAATTTCGCTCGGCGACAATATGGTCGCGTAGCCCCCCTTCGGGTAACAAGTTCTGAAAGAAGGCAGGCAATTTTCCTTCGCCAAGCGAGTTGAGGACAGGATTGAGCGAATCGAAGAAAAAAGCACGCTGCTGTGCTGGATCTCCTGCCAGCATTGACAGCGATAAAAGCGGAGCTTGGGCGTCATTTGCGTAAGCCTCGTCTACCGCGAACCGAATGATGTCTCCGTAACGAAACAAATGGCCCCCGCGAAGGTCGCCGATCAAAATCTCCAACACGCTAATTCTCATTGACACCCTCCTTAAAACTTGGGCCCGACATACCTGCTTACCGGCTCAGAGAACTTGTCCAGGATATCGGATCGTGTACCACCCCGATCACTTGCAAGGTCCGGTGTTTTGCTTTGGCCCCGCAACGCCTTGCTGACGAGAGATTCAACCGCCCCGCTCCGCTCCCTCTGCTGAACTGACTTCGCAACGCCAGCGGGAACCAGCGCCAGTTCCAGGCCTAACTCCTGTGCGACAGCAAGAACCGTTGACAGCCGGGAGTCATTTTGACCATTGAGCAGGCCGCGCAGCGTTACCTGAGTCAAGCCAGTACGCTTGGCCATCTCCTCAAGTTTAAGATCACGCTGGAGACGCTCGCTTCTAAAAAATTCACCAATTTCACTAATAGTTTTCATAGGATAGTTTTCTATCTAAATTCCTCATAAAGATACTATACTATCTTTTTCGCCATATGCAAGAGATAGATAAATATCTTTTATTCAAATTTAGATAGAATAGTATCCTTAATATGATCAAGAACTCACTACGTCGCCAGCCAGTGAGTTTTTACTGAATCGACCTGCAAGCCTCGCGCCGACAAGCAAAATGCTGCGCAATCGGTGCGCATCGACAAGCAGGACGGCCGCACACGGCCTTGAAATACAAAACGCCCGATGCAGCGCATCGGGCGTTTATGCAGTAAATAATACTATCAGGCTGTTTTATCACTGGACACTGCCTCAGTGCTTCGGCGCCTCGACGTTTATTGAATGACGGTATAACAAGGCACATACGCCGTGCCCGCCAGCTTCATCCTGTGCTGCGCCACGAACGACGCCAGCAGCTTGTCCATCGGGCCCATGATGGCCTTGTCGCCGTGGATTTCGAAGTTGCCGTGTTCTTCGATCGAGCGGATGCCGTCATCCTTGACGTTGCCGGCTACCACGCCCGAGAAAGCGCGGCGCAGCTGAGCGGCCAGCAAGTGCGTGGCCTGGTCTTTGTGCAGGCTCAGGTTGCGCATGTTTTCATGCGTGGGCTTGAACGGCTTCTGGAATTCATGGTCGATCTTCAGCAGCCAATTGAAATAATAGGCATCGCTGTGGGCCTTGCGGAATTCGCGTACCTGCTTGATCCCTTCGAGCATTTCGCGCGCCACCAGTTCCGGATCATCGATGATGATTTTATAGCGCTGCTGCGCTTCCGGGCCCAGCGTGTCGCTGATGAACTGGTTGATCTGCACAAAGTAGTCGCGCGAGGTTTCCGGTCCCGTGAAGATCAGCGGAAAAGGGATTTCCGCATTGTCCGGGTGCAGCAGGATGCCGAGGATGTACAGGATTTCCTCGGCCGTGCCCGCGCCGCCAGGGAACACCACGATGCCGTGGCCGGCGCGCACGAACGCTTCCAGCCGCTTTTCGATGTCCGGCATGATGACCAGGTCATTGACGATGGGATTCGGCGATTCGGCCGCGATGATGCCCGGCTCGGTGATGCCCAGGTAGCGGCCATTGTGCAGGCGCTGCTTGGCGTGGCCGATGGTGGCGCCCTTCATCGGGCCTTTCATGGCGCCCGGGCCGCAGCCGGTGCAGATATCGAGGCCGCGCAAGCCCAGCTGGTAACCGACCTCTTTCGAGTAATTGTATTCGGCCCGGTTGATCGAGTGGCCGCCCCAGCACACCACCAGGTTGGGGTTCAGCTGGGTTTGCAGCACATTCGCATTGCGCAGGATGTGGAACACGGCGTCAGTCACGCCTTCCGTGCTTTGCAAGTCGAATTTCGGGTTGCCCGTCACTTCGTCGCTGACGAAGATGATGTCGCGCAGCACGGCAAACAGGTGTTCATGGATGCCCTTGATCATTTTGCCATCGACAAAGGCGATGGCGGGCGCGCCCTTGATGTCGAGCTTGATGCCGCGTTCGCGCTGGATGATGGATACATCGAACGATTGATACCGTTCCAGCAAGGCGCGCCCGTCATCGACGGTGCTGCCGCAATTGAGTACCGCCAGTGCGCAGCGGCGGAAGGTGTTATAGAGGCCGCCCTGGCTGGTGTCGAGCAATTTGTTGACTTCGGTCTTGGAGAGCACGTCCAGGCGGCCCTCGGGAGAAACCAGAGTATCGATAACGTCGTGTTCCATAATGCGAAAAATCCCTTAAAAAATCGATCCTCGGATGTGTTGCAGCACCAATATACGACAAGTCGGCATGCTTGTGCTTGGCGGCATGGAAATCGCTGATCCCGCTCCCGGCATGCAAACCGGTTTGACTGATGCTTGGCCAATACTCAACTGATGCTTAACTAATATGAAACGGTCATTCTTGCTAATGCGAATGGAAATCTTCGCATAGCGCAATTTGTAGATTAGAATGCGTCCCTATTGGAATTCCTGTACCTGCAGCGCTTCACGAGAGAGCCCACTGTACAGGCGAGATTCCATATGTTTGTTTTATCGATTCACTATAATAATTTTCAGGAGGAACCGCATGAGCGGTGCGACTACGCCCAACAAGGAAGCCGTTATTCCCGAGTTCAAGCAGATTATGGGCCATCCAGGCCCATTGTGGATGTTGTTCATGACTGAATTCTGGGAACGCTTCGCGTTCTACGGAGTTCGCTGGGCGCTGGTACTGTACATCGTGGCCCAGTTCCATGGCGGCGATGCTTCGGGAGAGGCTGCGGCCACCCTGACCTACGGTTCCTTCCTCGCGCTGGTGTATGCCGGCGCCCTGTTCGGCGGCTATATCGCCGACCGTATCATCGGCTACCAGCGCTCCATCTTGCTGGGCGCCACCTTCATGGCTGCCGGCCTGTTCTGCATCGCCGTACCAAACCAGGATATCTTCAACCTGGGCCTGGCAACGATGATCGTCGGCAACGGCATGTTCAAGCCGAACATCTCGACCATGGTCGGCAAGCTGTATGCGGCTGCCGATCAGCGCCGTGACAGTGGCTTCACGATCTTCTACATGGGTATCAATATGGGCGCTCTGGTCGCGCCAGTGATCACCCAATGGCTGGCCGAATCGATCTTCGGCACCAACTCCATGCCTTCCTACAAGATGGTATTCATCGCTTCCGGCTTCGGCATGCTGATCAGCCTGGTCTGGTTCTTCATCGGCCGCCGCGCCCTGAAAGGCATCGGCACGCCAGAAATCGGCGCCGAAGGCCCTAAACGCGTCATCTGGGTGGCCCTGGGCTGCCTGTGCGTGATCCCGCTGATGTACTTCCTGCTGACCGTCGGCGCTGAAACGCTGCAAGTCATCCTGACCGCGCTGTTCCTGATCCTGGCAGTGATGCTGGTCATCGAAGGTGTGCGCGATGGCAAAGTGGCACGTGACAAAGTCATCGCCATGCTGCTGATCTTTGCCTTCAACATCCTGTTCTGGATGTTCTTCGAACAGGCAGGCAGCTCGTTTACCTTCCTGGCTGAAAACATCGTCAACCGCGACCTGGGCTTCTGGATCTTCCCGACCGCCTACTTCCAGACCGTCAACTCGATCGCCATCATCATCCTGGCCCCCGTGATTGCGGCCATCTGGGTGTTCCTGGCGCGCCACAACGTCAATCCTTCGATCCCGCGCAAATTCGGCCTGGGCTTGCTGGGGAATGCATTGGCCTTCGGCTTGCTGATCTTTGCACTGTCGAGCCTGGTTGGCGCCGACAACAAGATCCCGTTCTGGACCCTGGCAACCGTGTACGTGCTGCAATCGGTCGGCGAGCTGTGCCTGTCGCCTATCGGCCTGTCGATGGTCACCAAGCTGGCGCCAGTACGCCTGGTTGGCCTGGGCATGGGCGGCTGGTTTCTGTCCACCGGTATCGGCAACAACCTGTCGGGCATCTTCGCCAGCTACGTCAGCGGCAAGAGCGGCATGTCGGTGCAATCGGCGCTGTCCGGCTACACCTTCGGCTTCTGGTCCCTGCTGGGCGCCGGCGTGATCCTTTTCCTGATCGCACCGCTGATCAACAAACTGATGCATGGCGTGAAGTAATCTCCTTGCTCAGACAAAAACGGCGGCCTGCGGGCCGCCGTTTTTCATTGTGCACACAGTTTTTCGCTGAGCGGGCGTTACAATACCGCCATGGCCGATGGCCACTCCACCAACCACAGCAAAGATTTCCATGTCCAGTATCTCCACCACCACGCCCCTCTCCGACGACGAATACGCCGAACTCGACACCCTGCTGGCCGCACCTGCCCTGGCCGGCCGCGCCATGGATGTGTCGATGCTGGAAGGTTTTCTGACCGCCGTGGCCCTGAGCCCGAACGCCATCGCACCCGCCTCATGGCTGCCCTGGGTCTGGGACAAGGCTGCCGGCAAGGCAGCGCCGGAAGCCGGCGAGGATACCGAACGCGCAAGCGTGCTGGCGCAGCGCCACCACGCCTATATGGTCGAATGGCTGGCCAAGGACCCGGACAGTTTCGAGCCCATCTACGAATGCGGCCCGGAATGGAGCGTACCTGCCTGGTGCGCAGGCTTCCTTCTGGGTACGACCCTGGACAAGCCGCAATGGGCAGCCCTGGGCGTGAGCCACCCGCACTACCTGGCGCCGTTCCAGCACCTGGCGACGGCCAGCGAACTCGATGATGAAGCGGCGGAAAAAGCCATGGATGGCGTGACCCCGTCCGTGATCGCCATCAACGCGGCCTGGGCCCGCCAGCGCCACCTGAAGCAAAGCCATTCAGGCGCCACGGTGCTGCGCGAAGTACCTAAAACGGGCCGCAACGATCCTTGCCACTGCGGCAGCGGCAGGAAGTACAAGAAATGCTGCGCCGACGCCGACGCAGCAACTGCGGCAAATTAAGGTAGCCCATCCTTGCGCCAGTTGCTGACGACACTGCTCCGCTTCCTGCTGCGCCACGCGCTGCAGTTCGCGCTGTTCATCGTCATCCTGCTGGCCGGGCGCTTGCTGCTGGCCGAATGGCGTGCCTACAGCGCCAGCAGCGCAAGCATCGCCACCTTGCGCCAGGCTTCCGCCGCGGCCGATGAGCAAGGTTTGAGCCTGGGCCAGGCGGCCACGGCCCGCATCAAGGCCCTGCAGCAAACCTCGCAAGCGGCGATTGTCACCCGCCTGGCCGAAGTACAGGCGCAATTACGCGCGCTACGCAAGCTACAGCAGCCGTCGCTGTTCACCCTCCCCCTGCCCGATGCGGCCATGCTGGCCCGGCACGCACAGGAAGAAGCGACGCGGCGCATCGAGATCGAAGTGCTGGTCCAGGAAGCGCAATATCTGAGCGCCTTGCAGGCTGCGCTCGAAAATGAAGATGGACGTTTGACCCTGGCCCGCCTGCATGGCGAACATGTGCTGGCCTATGCTGCCCTGCAAGCCAAGCTGCAGCAGCAACAGCAGGTGGAAGCGGCCCACCCGGTGGCTGCCCGCCTGCCCGGCAGTGTCGCCTATATGCGCATGGCGCAACTGGAAGCAGAGGAAGTACGCCTGCGCGAAAACAACCTTGTCGCCTGGCGCACCTATCAAAAGCAAGAAGCACGCACCAGCCATGCGCCCCGCCCCGGCCCGTTCGCCATCGATAACAAGGCGCTGACGGCGGCATTGGCGCCCTTGCAGGCAGCGATTGCCGACGGCGAGGTCCAGCAGGCGAAGAGTTGGATAGGCCGCTGGTCTGGCCCCGTCAAGGATGTGGCGCCCACGGCCGCCCTGCTGGTGCTGTCCGCCATCGCGCTGCCCGTCGCCATCAAGGCCTGTTTTTACTTCATGCTGGCGCCCCTGGCTGCACGTTTCAAGCCGCTGTCCATCGCCCGCGAATTACAGGTCGATGGCGCCAGCCTGCCCTTGCGCGCGGACGGCCAGTCGCGCATTTCCGGCGTTTCGCAAGCGTGGACCTTGGCACCCGGCGACGAAATGCTGATACACCCCGACTACCTGCAATCGTCACCCGTCAGTACGCAGAAAAACACGCAGTGGCTGCTGGACTGGCGCTTTCCCTTCACCAGCCTGGCCTCTGGCATGGTGGCGCTGACGCGCATCCGCAGCAAGAGCGAAGCCTCCATCACCATCTCTGCCAGCGACGATCCGCTCAGCGAAATCGCCATCCTGGAACTGCCCTCGGGCGCCGCCCTCGTGTTCCAGCCGCGCGGCCTGGTCGGCGTCATCCAGCGGCAAGACCAGCCAGTCGCCATTTCCAGCCACTGGCGCCTGGGCAGCCTGCATGCCTGGCTGACCTTGCAACTGCGCTTCATCGTCTTTCGCGGCCCCGCCACCCTGATCGTGCGCGGCTGCCGTGGCGTGCGTCTGGAGCGGGCCGGCCAGGGACGGGCCATCAGCCAGTCCGCCACCCTGGGCTTTTCCACAGACGTGCTGTATTCAACCATGCGCAGCGAAACCTTCATCCCCTATCTGCGCAACCAGCAGGCACTGCTCAACGACCGCTTCGATGGCGACGGCGTCTACCTGTACGAAGAAACCCCGCGCCACGGCAAGCAGCCGGGCAAGGTGGGCAACTGGTTCGAGGGCGCCACCGACGCCGTTCTCAAGGTATTTGGCATTTAAATAAATCACACCCCTAACAGGAAACAGGCATGACAGACACAGCTACTTCACACATCGACGAGCGCTTCGGCACCCTGGTACTGGTACCCGCCATGAACAGCTATGCAGGCACGGCCAACTGGCAAGATACGGTGATCGACCTGCACTGCTCGCTCGACGACGCGCCATCGCTGCAGCAGGTGCTGCCCGTGGCGCACGCGCTGTGGCAGGATCAGGCCGCATGGCAAGACCAGCTGCACACGGGCGCCATCGCGCGGCTGCTGGAGCTGAAGAACAGCAGCTGGCTCGAGGAAGACGAGCAGCCGCTGTCGGCCGCCGATTTTGCCGCCCGCATCACGCTGCTGTCGGTCACCGTCTACGCCGGCGGCGGCTTTGAGTTTCTGTACCACGACGGCGACCTGTTCTGGGGCCACGTGATTGAAGTGAGCGGCAGCCTGGAAAACGGCGTCACGCATGCGGATATACTGGGCTAGGAAAAGCTGCAAAAAGCTGGCCGCTAGGCCGCAACCGAGTGCACCACCGACAGCCACTCGCCCGGCTGCAGCTTTGCCGCCGCCTCGCGCGTGGCCAGCACGCTGCCGGGGTCCAGGTCGGAGCGGTTCAACTTGTAGGCGTCGGCAAAATCATCGGCATCGAATGCCTGCCCCGCCTTGACGTAATATTTGAAGCCGACGAAGGCGTCGGGATCGGTAACGACGGCGTATTCTAGCGTGACGCTATGCATGGCGGGCCTCGACGACTATGGTGATACCTCATTATGCGTCAATTCCTGCGGCAACGATGCACAAACGGGCCTGGCGGGCGATGTCAGCGGCAGACATCGCTTGCGGCAAGTCAACAGCTTGCCGGCCTGCCAGCGCTACAGTAACCTGATCCGCCAACCAAGCGACTCCATTGCCGCCATGCGCAACCTGCTCCGCACAATCAAGCATACCCTGGCCTTGCCAGCCAGGCTGACGCCAGCGGCACGCAAGGAGGGCCGGTCGGACCGGCGCGGACTGCCAGACTTTGATCCCGGACCGGCCGCCGTCATCGAAGCCTGCACCGCCTGGCTGGGTGTGGCGCAAGACCATTCGGCGTCGGCGGACGGCGGCGTGGCCCGCGATTACAGCCTGCTGACAGGCTGGGCCAGCTCCTACCCCGAAACCACGGGCTACATCATCCCCACCATGATCGCCATGGCGCAGCGCACGGGCGACGAGGCGCTGCATGCGCGCGCGCGCCGCATGCTCGACTGGTGCCTGGCGATCCAGTTCGACAATGGCGGTTTCCAGGGCGGGAAGATCGACTCCACGCCGCGCGTGGCAGTCACCTTCAATACGGGCCAGGTCCTGCTGGGCCTGGCGGCTGGCGTGGCCGCGTATGGCGCCAGCTACGCGAGCGCGCTGCACCGCGCGGCCAGCTGGCTGCGCGACAGCCAGGATGCCGATGGCTGCTGGCGCCAGCATCCGACACCGTTCGCCCAGGCCGGCGAGAAAGCCTACGAAACGCATGTGGCGTGGGGCCTGTTCGAAGCGGAGCGCGCCGCACCGGGCCACGGTTATGGCGCGGCAGGCCTGCGCCAGGTCGGCTGGGCGCTGGGCAAGCAGCAGCCGAATGGCTGGTTCGCATCGAACTGCCTGGACAACCCCGCCCTGCCCTTGACCCATACCATAGGCTACGTCTTGCGCGGCTTGCTCGAAGCGCACCGGTTTTCGGCGCGCACAGATCTGCTGGACGCCGCCGTGCGCACCGGTTCCAGCATCGCCAACGCGGTGGCGGCCGATGGCTATCTGCCTGGCCGCCTTGGCCCGGAGTTCCTGCCGGGAGCTGATTACGCCTGCCTCACTGGCTCCGCGCAAAACGCGCACTGCCTGTTGCTGCTGTATCGGCTGACGGGCGAGCGCCGCTATCTCGACGCGGGACGCCGCTTGAACCGTTACGTGCGGCGCACCATCGCCGTCAACGGCCCTGAGCACGTGCGCGGCGGCGTCAAGGGCTCGTTTCCTGTCGATGGCGATTACGGAACCTGGGCTTACCTGAACTGGGCCGCCAAGTTCTGCATCGATGCGAATCAGCTGGAACTGGAAATACGCGATGCTTGACCGGGCAAAGCGCACCATCAACGGCGCACTGGAAATGTGGCGCCGCGTCGCCAGCGCCAGCCAGGTGCGCCAAACCGGGCGCCATGTGACGCGCGCCGAACTGGCGGCCGGCCTGGCGCGGCTGGGCGTGGCCGCCGGCGACACGCTGTTCATCCATTCGTCGCTGAAAAGCCTGGGCTACGTCGAAGGCGGTCCGCTGGCGGTAATCCGCGCCCTGCAGGACGCCGTCGGCCCGCAAGGCAGCCTGCTGCTGCCCACCTATTACCTTCCCGGCGGCACCGTGCGCGCCACCTGTGCCATGACAGACTATGTGTTCGACCCGCGCCGCCATGGCACGCATATGGGCCGCCTGCCCGAAGCCTTCCTGGCCAGCGGCGCCATCCAGCGCAGCATCCACCCCACGCATTCCGTCTCCGCCTGGGGACGCCATGCCGCCCACCTCACCGAAGGACATCACCGCGCGCCCTCGATCTTTGGCGCCGGCTCGCCCTGGCAGCGTTTTATCGAGTGCGAGCATGCCAAAGTGCTGGGCCTGGGCCTTTCCATGGGCCCGGTGACGTTTTACCATGCGCTGGAAGACGCCATGGGCGATGCTTTCCCCGTCCCTGTCTGGGAAGACAAAACAGCGCTGCTGGCTTGCCTGGACCATGACGGCAAGCGCTGGGAGGTGCCCGTGCGTCCCTTCGATCCCCTGGTTGCACAGCGCCGCATCGACCAGCCCGGCCGCGCTGACTTGCGCGACTATTTTCAACGCGAGTTTGACGCCGCCGGCCTGCGCGTCAACGCACAAGTGGGCGATGCGGCATCGTGGTGCATACCGGCCCAGGCGTTTTTCGATCATTTGCGCCGGCTGGCGGACGAGCATGTGACGATTTACGCCACTGCAGCGCAACTGGCGGCGCGGCCCATCGCGCACCATAAAAAAAACCGCCCGGTGTGATACGGGCGGTTTTCATGAAGCGACGTCCAGCATCAAGCCTGCGGGCTATCAGCCTTCTTCTCGCGCGACACAACATACAGCAGCACGATAATGGCCGCATACGGCAGCAAAGACAATGCATCCGAATGCAGGCCCGCGTAGAACGGGTTGCCGTGTTCAGCCCAGTCATTCATCATCTGGTCGAAGTGCGTCAGCACGCCGGCCGTAATCGCAATGATGATGCCGGCCAGCGCGCCGCCGGCGATGTAGCCGGAAGCGAGCAGCACGCCCGAGCTGCGGTCGCCCGCCAGCTGGCGCTCTTCTTCATTGAGCTTGGCGTTGTGTTCCAGCTTGTTGTTGCGGCGGTCAGCCAGCCAGCGCACCAGGCCACCGATAAAGATCGGCAAGGTGGACGACAGCGGCAGGTACACGCCCACCGAAAACGCCAGCGAAGGAATGCCGGCCATTTCCAGCACCACGGCTATCATTACGCCAAACAGCACCAGGGTCCACGGCAGTTGCTGGTCGAGGATGCCCTTGATGATGTAGGACATCAGCACGGCCTTCGGTGCATCGTACTTCTTGACTTCCGAGCCATCCGGACGCTTGTTGTAATGGCCGTTGATACCCGGATCGACCAGGTAAGCCAGCTGGCCATCATCCTTGACGAAGTATTTGCCGGCAGGGCCGCCCACGGTGTCGGTTTTTTGCCAGACTTTATAGGTGTTGTGGTCGGTGTCCGCTTGCGGGCCTTGCAGCTGGCCCGTGACCGTCAGCTTGGACGCATCGACGGTCAAGCCAGGCGCCACTTGGGCGGCCGGCACATAGACGGTGCTCGCGTCGTTCAGCTTCAGCAAAATCGGACCGAGGATCAGCGCCGACGACAAGGCGCCCGCCAGAATCGCGTACTGCTGCAGGCGCGGCGTGGAACCTACCAGGTAACCGGTCTTCAAGTCTTGCGAGGTGGTGCCGGCATTACTGGCGGCGATACACACGATGGCGCCCACCGACAGGGCGGTGACGTAGTAGCGGCCACCGGTCCAGCCCATGATCAGGAAGATCAAACAGGTAAACAACAAGGTGGCCACGGCCATGCCCGAGATCGGGTTCGACGAGGAACCGATTTCACCGGTCAGGCGCGAAGACACCGTGGCGAACAGAAAGCCGAACACCAGGATCAGCAGCGCGCCCAGCAGATTCATGTGCAGCGGCGCGGCGAAGGTGATCACGGCGATAATCGCCAGGCAGCCGATGACGACCCACTTCATGGGAATGTCCTGCTCCGTGCGCAAGGTCGAATTGGCCTTGCTGCCCTTGCCCATGCCGGCCAGTCCTGCCGCCAGGCTGCGCCAGATCATCGGCATGGCGCGCACCAGCGAAATCAAACCACCGGCAGCCACGGCGCCCGCACCGATATACAGCACATAGGCGCTGCGCACGTCGTCGGCGCCCATTTCGCTGATCAATTTGGTACCGGGCGAGAGCACGGTAGTCAGGCTGTCGCCGAAGAACTTGATCATCGGGATCAGCAGCAGATACGACAGCACGCCGCCGGCCGCCATGGTGGCGGCGATGCGCGGGCCGATGATGTAGCCCACGCCCAGCAATTCAGGAGAAATCTCGGCGCCGATCGAGCCTCCCTTCAGCGGCGCGGCAAATTCCACGCCCGGCGTATCGCGCCAGCCCTTGAACGAGATATTGAATACCTTGTACAGCAGGCCCACGGCAAAACCGCCGAAGATGATCTTGGCGCGTTTCTTGGCATCCTTGGCGGCGGCCGAGTCCTGGTCTATGCTTTCACCGGCGGCGATGCGCGATTCTGCCGTGGCGGCAGCCTTCAGCACTTCGGCGCAGGCCGTACCTTCAGGGAATTTGAGTTCCTTGTGCTGGTCCACGATCATGGTGCGGCGCATCGGTATCATCATCAAAATACCGAGCAAGCCGCCGAGTATACCGACCAGCATGACGCGCGAGATTTCCAGGTCGAAGCCGAGGATCAGGATGGCGGGCATGGTCACGCCCAGACCGAAGGCCAGCGACTCGCCAGCCGAACCGGCCGTCTGCGTGATGCTGTTTTCCAGGATCGACGAATCCTTGCCGCCCACCTTCTTGGCCAGCCCGAACAGGGTGATGGCAATCACGGCGACCGGAATGGACGCGCTGACGGTCAGGCCTACCTTCAGTACCAGGTAGAGCGAAGAAGCGCCGAAGACCATCCCCAGGATGACGCCCATGACCAAGGCGCGGAAAGTCATTTCCGGCAGCTGTGCCTCAGCCGGGATATATGGCTTCACCACGCTCGGTGTTGCATCTTTTGCCATGGATATTCCTTATGTATTAATAAATCAAAACAGCCCGGATTGGTGTCCGGGCTATTTTCTTGAAGCCGAGACTATCGCACAGGAGCGTTTCGATGAAAAGGTTTTTTGCGCCACCGCTGCCCCTGGCAGCCCTTCGGCAGCCTTGACAGATAGCGCTGACAAGCTGGCAACTGGCTGGGAGCGGTCACGGCATTGGTCTATAATCGCTGCCATCGTGCACCGCACGCCAACGTGAGAAATGTCTTGACTGCTTCCCGATCCGGATTCCCCTGGCCTTCGCGCCGCGCCCTGGTGCGCAGCGCCATCCTGGCCATTTGCGCCGCGCTGGCCGCTGGCGCCCTGCTGGCCGGCTACCTGTTCCTGTATGTGAAACCGCGCCTGCCTGCGCTCGACGTGATCACCGATTACCAGCCGAAGATACCGCTGCGCGTGTACACGGCCGACCATGTGCTGATCGGCGAATTCGGCGAGGAACACCGCGACTTCGTGCCCATCGCGCAAGTGCCCGAGATGATGAAGAAAGCGCTGCTGGCCATCGAGGACAGCCGCTTCTATGAACACAACGGCATCGACTTCGTGCGCGCAGCCGGCGCCGTGATGTCCAATCTGCGCCACGGCTTCGGCCACGGCGGCGGCTCGACCATCACCATGCAGGTGGCGCGTAACTTCTTCCTGACGCGCGACAAGGTCGCTTCGCGCAAGCTCAATGAAATCATGCTGGCCCTGAAGATCGAGGCAGCGCTGTCGAAAGACCAGATTCTCGAGCTGTATATGAACCAGATGTACCTGGGCCAGCGCTCGTTCGGTTTCGCCAGCGCGGCGCAGACCTATTTCGGCAAGCCGCTCGGCAGCCTGTCGATCGCGGAAATGGCCATGCTGGCCGGCCTGCCGCAAAACCCGGCGCGCCATAATCCGATCAGTAATCCGAAAAAAGCCCATGCGCGCCAGCGGCTGGTATTGAAACGCATGCGCGAACTCGATTACATCACCGAAGGCCAGTACCAGCAGGCGCTGGCGCAGCCGCTGCGCATCAACAGCCGTGGCAGCCAGGGTTTCGATACGCATGCCGAATACGTGGCCGAACTGGCGCGCCAGGCCGTGTACGCGAAGTACAAGGAAGACAGCTACACCAAGGGTATCAGCGTCTACACGACGATTTTGAAGGCTGACCAGGATGCCGCGTATGAATCGACCCGCCGCAACGTGATCGCCTACGACCAGCGCCACGGCTACCGTGGCCCGGAAACCTTTGTCGACCTGCCAGCCGACCAGGAAACGCGCGACGACGCCATCGACGCGGCGCTGCAGCGGCGTCCCGACAGCGACGGCTTGATCGCCGCGGTCGTCACCGACGTCGCCACTGGCAAAGTGGTGGCCGATACCGGCGATGGCGATCCCAAGACCATCACCGGCGACGGCTTGCGCTTCGCAGCCGCCGCCCTGTCGTCCAAGGCAGGCAGCGGCATCAAGCTGCGTCCGGGCGCAGTGATCCGCCTGTCCAAGGATGGCAAGGGCAACTGGTCCATCACGCAAGTGCCGCTGGTGGCCGCCGCCTTCGTCTCGCTGGATGCAGAAACAGGCGCCTACCACGCCATGGTGGGCGGCTTCGATTACAACCTGCAAAAGTTCAACCACGTGACCCAGGCCTGGCGCCAGCCCGGTTCGGCCATGAAGCCCTTCGTGTATTCGGCGGCGCTGGAAAAAGGCTTTTCGCCAGCCACCCTGATCAACGACGTGCCGCTGCAAATGCAGGCCGGCGGCAAGGTCTGGGCGCCGCAGAATGATGACTTCAAGTTCGACGGCCCGATCACCATGCGCTACGCGCTGGCGCAGTCGAAGAACGTGGCCTCGGTGCGCATCCTGCGCGCTTTGGGCGTGCCCTATGTGCACGAGTTCATTGAAAAATTCGGCTTCGACCCGGCCCGCCAGCCGAACAACCTGACCATGGCGCTCGGTACCGGCTCCGTCACGCCAGTGCAGATGGCAGGCGCTTACGCGCTGTTTGCCAACGGCGGCCACCAGGTCGAACCGTACCTGATTGACCGCATCGTCGACGCCAAGGGCGCCATCCTGCTGCAAACCAAGCCGCCAGCGCCCAACGACGACAAGACCCTGGCCCTCGATCCACGCAATGCCTATGTGATGGACAGCATGCTGCGCGAAGTCACGCGCACGGGTACCGGCTCCATCGTCACCAAAAAACTGGGCCGCAACGATATCGCCGGCAAGACCGGCACCACCAGCGACGCCGTCGATGGCTGGTTCGCCGGCTACAGCGGCGGCATCGTGGCGGTGGCATGGATGGGCTACGACGATCCGAAGTCCCTGGGCGGACGCGAATTCGGCGCCACCCTGGCCCTGCCGATCTGGCTCGACTATATGCACACGGCCCTGGCGACACGCCCCGAGCAGACACGCGCCGTGCCGGCCGGCCTGAGCCTGGTCGATGGCGAATGGCTGTACGACGAATTCATCGACATGGGCGCCGTCAAGACGCTGGACATGGATACCGAAACGCCTACCGACCCGGCCGCCGTGCCCGACACGGTGCCGCCAGCTGAAACCCCGCAGACGAATTAAGCGGGGCAGATAACAAAACACTGGCGCTTGCCGGTGTTTGTTCTTTAGCCTTTCAGTTTTTAGCCCGATACGCCGAGATAACCGCGCACCGTCCTCACCACGCTCTCGGCAAAATCATCCACATTCACTTTCGCTGCGCGGTACTTCCAGCGCTTTACATACCAGTCCTGGAACAGGGCCAGGCAGTGCGATGACAACAGGGTAGGATCGCCCAACGGACGTGGTTCGATTTCGGCGATGGTGGTGGCGATCAGGGTTTGTACATACAGTTCCGAGTTCTTGGCCATGCTGCGCTGCTCTACCTGCAGCACGCGCGAGTCCATGTAGACGAAGTAAAACCAGGGCTGCAAGACTTCGGACAGGTAGATCGACGAGCGTATCATCGCCTCTAACCGGTCCAGCGGCGACTTCACGTCGACAAACATCTGCGGCAAGGCTTGCGTGGCGTGGCGCACCACGTCCTCGATCATTTCGGCCAGCTGGTCCTTGCTGGCGATATAGCCGTACAAGCCGCCCATCGACAAGCCCGTTTCGCGGCACAGGTCGCGCAAGCTCATGGCACGAAAACCCACGTCATTGGCCAGGCGGAAAGTGGCGCCGAAGATGCGCTCCAGGTTTTCCAGCGCCGGCTTGCGGCGCTTGACGCCGATGCGGCCCGCGTGGCGGTCGAGGATGTATTCCCAGATATTTTCGCCATTCAGGGGCGACATCTGCTGAAACTGTTCAAAGTTGAAATGGGTCGACAAGGGCAATCCTGGAAACGGGGTGACGGCGGCAGCGCAATACCAATTCAGTATAAATACTGGCCGCGAGCGAGCGGTATACCGCCTGATTTCGCGGCTGATTATAGCTCAGGAAAACAACATTTTAACTTTTTAACCACGCAATTTCATGCAAGTAGTGCTACATTTTAAAAACCGAGCGCTCGTTATTTTAACTATTTGACATCACCAACCACATCGTCCGAATGCGGCTGTGACTGTCACAGGCTCCGGTATTTGCTGCAGTTTCGACATTTCCACTATTTCACAATAACGGAGACAAAATGAAGAACCGCTTCTGGCTAGCCCTTTCCTCCCTGATCCTCTCTTTCACCATCGGCTTGCTGCCATCGACGGCTTCGGCCGCCGGCTATACGCAGACCAGATATCCCATCGTGCTGGTGCATGGCCTGTTCGGCTTTGACAAGCTGGGGCCCGTCGACTATTTTTACGGCATTCCCGACGCCCTGCGCAGCGGCGGCGCGCAAGTCTATGTGACCACCATTTCGGCCGCCAACAGCACCGAAGTGCGCGGCGAACAATTGCTGACGCAGGTGCGGCAGATCCTGGCCGCCACGGGCGCAGCCAAGGTCAACCTGATCGGCCATAGCCACGGCGGCCCCACGGCGCGCTACGTGGCTTCCGTGCGGCCCGACCTGGTCGCTTCCGTGACCACCGTGGCCGGCGTCAACAAGGGTTCGAAAGTGGCCGACATCCTCACCGGCGCACCGAATACCAGCGCTGCGATCGGCGATGCGCTGGCCAGCCTGATCGGCATCCTGTCGGGTAACAAGGGCTTGCCGCAAAACGCGGGCGCCTCGCTGGCATCGCTGTCGACAGCTGGCTCGCTGGCCTTCAACAGCCGCCATCCACAAGGCGTGCCCACCACGGCCTGCGGCGAAGGCGCTTACCAGGAACGGGGCGTGTATTACTTTTCCTGGAGCGGCGCGCAGCCCTACACGAATGTGCTCGACATCGGCGACCCTGCCCTGGCCACTATCAGCCTGGCCTTCGGCGGCGCCAAGAATGATGGCCTGGTCAGCAGCTGCTCCAGCCACCTGGGCAAGGTGATCCGCGACGATTACGCCATGAACCACCTCGATGAAGTCAACCAGCTGGTCGGCATCGTCAACCTGTTCGAAACCAATCCCGTCACCGTGTTCCGCCAACACGCCAACCGCCTGCAAGGCATCGGCTTGTAAGGAGACGGCCATGCGCACAAACACGCAACGAGTCGGGATAGGCGCGCTGGTGCTGGTATTGGCAGGCCTGGCTTATTTTCAGCTGCGGCAGGAAGCGCCCCCGCCGCCCGTGGAAAAGGCAGAACCCGATCTGTTCGCGTTTGTGCGCTCGATGGAAGGCACGCGGCCCGACGGAAACCTGACGGTGGCTGCCGGCGAGCAGCTGGTGGTCGACGCGGAGCTGGGCCATCTGTTCGATTACTACCTGGCGGGCCTGGGCGAAAAACCGCTGGCCGCGATCCGCGCCCAGATAGAACTGGAACTGGATAAGCGCCTGGCGCCCGCCCCGGCGCGCGAGGCGAAACGCCTGCTGGGCGCCTACCTGGCCTACAAGCAGGCGCTGGTCGGCGCCGAACAGACTTTGCCGAAATTGAATGACATGGCGCAGGCGGCCAGCGCGCGGCTGCTCGCCATGCGCCAGCTGCGCGCCACTTATTTTACGCCGCAAGAAAGCGCCGGCCTGTTCGGCGCCAGCGACGCCTATGACGACGATGCCGTGGCGCGCATGGCCATTTTGAGTGACAAGAGTTTGAGCGAGGCCCAGCAAAGTGAGCGGCTGGCAGCGCTGGACGCCCGCATGCCGCCAGGGCTGAAAGCGGAACGCGATGCGCCGCTGAAGGTCGTCAAGCTGGAAGATGCAGTGCAGGCGCTGCGCACGCAAGGTGCTGGCGAGAATGAAGTCTACCGCCTGCGCGCAGCCACCTTCACGCCGGAAGCGGCGGCCCGCCTGGCGGAGCTGGACCGCGAAGAATCGCAATGGCAGCAGCGCATCGTGCTGTACCAGGCAGAAAAAGCCCGGCTGGGCCAGGATGGCGAGGCGCTGCAAAGACTGCGCGAGACCAGCTTTACGCCCGATGAGCAGCGCAGGCTGGGAGCGTATGAATAATTACACTGGCAGCGCCGGCTCCGGTGCTGCCCGGTTCGCGCCGAACACCAGCCAGCTGGCCAGGGCCATGCCCCAGGCGCTCAAGCCGCCATACAGCATGACCCAGCCAAAACCATGCGCCAGCGCCATGCTGGCCATCTCGGCGGATACCCCCAACCCTGCGGCAACCTGCCCTGCAGTCAAGGCCAGGGCCAGGTGACGCAGGTGCGCGGCATCGGCCAGCGCCGGATACTGCTCACGCAGCGAAGACAGAATGCCTTGCAAGAGAATAAAGCCCATCAGCGCAATATTGATTGACAGGCTGATCATGCGGGCACTGATGTCGATGCTCGACGCCATGCCGGCGCGCTCGGGCGGCACCGCGCCGGTGGTGGTGTTGGTGACGGGCGTATTGGTCAGGCCCAGTCCAATGCCAGCCAGCAGGCAGCCCGGCAGCATGGTCAGCCAGCTGGCGTGCGCGGCGCTGCTGCCCCAGTACATCAGCAAAAAGCCCAGGCCTATCGTGAACAGCCCGGCCGGAACCACCGTGTCGGGACGATAGCGCAAGGCCAGGCGCTCGCCCAGTGGCGGTACCAGCAGGGTCGGCAAGGTGTAGGCCAACAGCGCCGCACCCGTGCCCACGCTGGCGTAACCGAGTCCATTGCTGAAGTACAGCGGCAAATACATCATGCACGGCCAGAAGCTGAAATTCATGCCCGCAGAACCGAGCAAGGCGCCCGAAAAGCGGCGGATGCGGAACACGGAAAAATCCATCATCGGCTCGCTGCTGCGCCGCTGCACCAGCACGAACAGCATGCAACTGGCCAGCGCCGCAGCCAGGCTGGCGATCACCATGCTGTCGCCAAAACCCGTGGCTGCACCCTGGGTAATGCCCCAGGCCAGGCCAAACACGGCCAGCGACAAGGTGGCGATGCCCGCCACGTCAAGCTTGCGCTGTTGCGTATCGCGCGATTCGACCACGCCGGCGATCACCAGCGCCAGCGACAGCACGGCCAGCGGCGCGTGCACCAGGAAGACCCACTGCCAGTTGGACAAGGCCACGATGGCCGCACCGATGATGGGACCAAAACCCAGGCCGATGCCGAACACGATGCCCCAGGCACTGAAGGCCTTGCCGCGTGCAGCGCCCGACGGGAAATGCTGCGACAGCACCGCCACCTGGCAAATCAGCATGGCGCCGCCAGCCATGCCTTGTAAAAAGCGGCCGGCGATCAACATACTGCTACTACTGGCCAAGCCACACAGCAGCGAAGTGATGCCGAACAGCGCCAGGCTGATGAGGAAAACGCGCTTGCGCCCGTAGCGGTCAGCCAGGGTGCCGGTAGCCATCAGCACGCCGGTGCAGGCGATGGTGTAGGCATTCATGATCCATTGCAAATCCTTGAAGCCGCCATGCAGGACGGCTTCGAGCGTCGGCAAAATCACGGGGACGCTGGAGATTTCCAGGCCAAACATGAGCGAGGCCAGGCAGACGGCGGCCAGGGTGAAAATAGCCTTCTGTGAAGAAGAGCGGGGAGTATGCAGCATCAAGACTTACCTATGGGCGTTATTGGCTGACCATTGTGCGAGCAAGGCTTTAATAATAAAAATGATTTAATTTTGTATAATTCATTCATTTTCATCATGAATGGCGCCATGGACTTCGATCCTGCCTTGCTACGCGCCTTTGTCGCCGTCAAAGAAACCGGCGGATTTACGCGCGCGACCGAAAAACTCCATGTGAGCCAGTCTGCAGTCAGCCATCAGATACGCCGGCTGGAAGAGCTGGCCGGGACAACGCTGCTGGTGCGCACCACGCGCAATGTAAACCTGACCGAAGATGGCGAGGAATTCCTGCGCCATGCCGAACAGATTTTGCGGGCGCACGATGCACTGGGGCGGCGCTTCCAGCGCGCGAACATCGCCGGCGCCGTGCGCTTCGGCGTGCCTGAAAATTTCATGGATGAGCGCTTGCCGCTGCTGCTGACCCGCTTTGCGCAGCTGTTTCCCGCCGTGCGGCTCGATGTCACGGTTGGCACCTATCTTGAGCTGCGCACGCAGGTCGATGCCGGCGCGCTCGATATGGCGGTGCTCATGTCCCTGCCAACAGGCCCGCAGCGGGACCAGTATGAGGGCACGGTGCTGCGGCACACCCGCTTTGTCTGGGCGGCAGCGCCCACGTTGCAATTTACCGGCGACGGCCCGCTGCCAATGGCCTTCGCACCGTCGCCCTGTTTGCACCGGCAAGTCGGGGTCGCGGCCCTGGAAGAAGCCGGCGTGGCATGGCGCATGGCGTTTACCTCGCCCAGCCAGCAAGGCTTGCGGGCCGCGGTGCTGGCAGGCTTCGCCATGACGGCGCTGCCGCAAGGCGACCTGGAAGCAAACATGGTCGTCGTCGATAGCCAATATGGCTTGCCGCCGCTGCCTGCAGCCGCCTTTAGCCTGATCTGCAACAGCAAGGGCCAGGCGCCAGCGGCCATCGCATTGGCCCAGCTGTTGGCGCAATAATCACAACACGCGCAACTCTTCCAGCAAGGCCAGCGCTTCGAGCAGGTCGGCACTGGCGTGGCCCTGCGTGAAAGCGCCGTGGATACCCGCCAGCAGCGCATGCGCATGGCGCGCTTCACCCTGGCTGGCCATCAGGCGCGCCAGGCTGGTGGCGCAGCGCAGTTGCCAGCCCAGCGCGCCCTGCTCGCGCGCCAGCTGCAAAGCCTCTTCCAGTTGTCCGCGCACGCGGGCCAGGCCTGCGCCATCGCCCGGCTCCAGCGCCAGCCAGTCGCGGTGGGCGGCGCGGCGCAGCACTTCGGGTGCGCTCCATGGCGCCTGGCCATTGCGCGCGCGCCGCAGCGCCGCTCCATCGACGGGTGCATCGTGCAAGGTCACCATCACGTCGGCCTGCAGCGGCCAGCCCACGGGCACCGGCCAGGCAAAGGTCACCGGCTCGCGCACGCTGTCGAGCAGGCGCTGATAATTCTCGCCCCAGCTGCTCCAGTACAGCAAGCCATACCGGGCGCCGTGCTCGCGCAGCAGATAGACCCAGGCGCGCGCCAGCACATGCTGGCCACACCACAGGGCGACGGGGATGGCGCCAAAGGCCAAGGCCAGGCAGAGCGACACGCCGTTATGGTCAATGCCCACCATCACCGCTTCGCGCGCGACCGTCAAGGCTTCGTCGCTCTGGCCCATCAACCACAGCGAGCGGCACAGATTGCCGCGCATGCAAACCTGGTAATCGGCCAGCAGCGCACTGTTGAAACCCGTGTGGCCGGCGCCCTGCGGATGCGCCAGTACGGCGCGCGCCAGTGCCGCCGCTGCCGCGTGGCGGCCCAGCATATGTTCGCTGGCCGAGGCCATGCGCGCGTGGATCAGCAGCATGGTGGGATCGTCCTTGCCATCGCACAGGGCGCCAAACTGGTCGGCAAAAGCGGCGGCGCCAAAGAAATCGGCCAGCGCCATGCTGACGATCCACATGCCGCACACCGCCTCGGCGCGGCGCTGCACGCTAGTGATGGACATGGCCAGCACATAGCCGCGCTGGAAGGCGACCACCACTTCCTCGGTGACGCCCATCGTATGCATCAGCAAGTGGCCCAGGGTGGTACGCAGCTGCACTTCGGCTTCCACATCGTCGATACCGTTCAGTTCCATGTATTTCAAAGCCAGCCGCACGCGGCTGCGGTATTCATCCATCAGCGACAGTTGGTAAAACAGCGTTTGGGCCGCGATGGTCAGGCGTATGCCCAGGCGCACATCGCCATCCTCGTCAAAGGCCCAGTCGATGGCCGAGCGCAGATCGTCCACGTGGCAGCAGTAACGCGTGCTCCAGGTGTCGGCCGCCATGCTTTCCCAGTCGTCCGCGATGGTGTCAGCCAGGCCAGCGCAATGGCGCGCATAGCGCAGCGACACATCCGGCCAGGCGCTGCTGTCGGCCAGGCGCTGCGCCGCATAGGCGCGCGTGGTGTCGAGCAGGCGGTAATGCGCCTGGCGACAGCAAAATTCGATGCTGAGCAGCGACTTGGCGGCCAGGTCCGCCACCGTGTCCGCCACGTCGCGCCCCACCACGGCGGCCGCCGACTCAAGCCGGAAGCGGCTCTTGAAGACGCTCAACGCCAGCAGCACGCTGCGCTCTTCCTCGTCCAGCAAGCCATAGCTCCAGTCGAGGGTGGCGCGCAAGGTCTGGTGGCGCAGCGGCGAATTGCGCGGACCGCGCGTGAGCAAACGCAGGCGGTCATGCAACTGGCGCTGCAGTTCATGCAGGCCGAAGTGGCCCACGCGTCCGGCCGCCAGTTCCAGCGCCAGCGGGATGCCATCGAGACGGCGGCAGATGTCGGTGACCACGGCCACGTCGGCGTCTGCCAGCACGAAGCCATCCACCACGGCGGCGCAGCGTTCGCAAAACAGCTGCACGGCCGCGAAATGGCGGGCTGCCAGCGCGTCGGGCAAGACATCGGCCGGCGGCAGTTCCAGCGCCGGCAAGCGCTGCAAGTGTTCGCTCGAGATGCGCAGCGGCTCGCGGCTGGTGGCCAGCAGGTGCAGCAGCGGCGCGCCTTTCAGCAGCGCATCGGCCAGCGCAGCGGCGGCGGCGATCACATGTTCGCAGTTATCGAGCACGATCAGCATGTGGCGGTGCTGCAGATAAGCCAGCAGCGCAGGCATGGGCTCGTGGGCCGGCACGGCCACGCCCAGCGCCGTGGCCAGCGCCAGCGGCACCAGATGGCCCTCGGCCAGCGGCGCCAGGTCGACGAAGCAGACGCCATCGGTGTAGCGGCGCAGCACCCGCGCGGCCAGCGCGATGGCCACCGTGGTCTTGCCGATGCCGCCAGGACCGACGATGCACATCAGGCGCAATTGCAGCAGATTGGCCGCCATCGCCTGCACGGCCTCGCCACGCCCCACCATGCGCGTCAATACCACGGGCAAGTTATGCTGCGGTTCGACTTGCACGCCGGGCGCGGCCTCCACCGGCGCGGCCAGCGACAGCGGCGCCAGGAAACCGTAGCCGCGGCCGGGGATGGTGGTAATGTAGCGCTGCCCGTCGCGGCCATCGCCCAGCACCTTGCGCAAGGCGGCCAGATGCACGCGCAAGGTAGCGTCATCGACCACGGCGTTGGGCCAGACGGTGGCCAGCAACTCCTGTTTGTCGACGATCTCGCCCGCCCGTTCCAGCAAGGCCAGCAGCAAATCCATGGCCCGGCTGCCCAGGCGCAGCGCACGTTCGCCGTCGAACAGCACGCGCTCGAGCGGCAATAGGCGAAACGGGCCAAAGACATAGGCCGGGACGGTGCTGTTCATAGTTCTTGCGCGGAAAAGGTGATTAAAGCAAGGGTGATTAAAGCAAGGTAATTAAAGCTTGCGGGATGCAGGCAGAATGCAAGCGAGCTGGACTAGGAACTATATACTACCGGCTAGTACCGGCATTCTACCGAGCATCCGCTCTGGCTTACATGGCGCCATGTATGCGGAGCTGTTACATGGCCCTTTACATGACATCCGCGAGCGCCGGCCGCCCTTCAGCCAACAAGGCGGCAACAGCGGTGGCCGGTGCCGGCCGGTGCAGGTAAAAGCCCTGCACCTGCTGGCAACCGAGGCGGCGCAAATGGGCCAGCTGCTCGTCGCTTTCCACCCCTTCGGCCACCACTTGCAGCCCCAAGCCCCGCGCCAGCGCAATGGTGGAGGCGACGATCATCGCATCATTGCGGTCGATGGCGATATCGCGGATAAAGGAACGGTCTATCTTCAGCGTGTGTATCGGTAGCATCTTGATATGACTGAGGCCAGAATAGCCGGTGCCATAGTCATCGAGCGAAATGGTCAGGCCCAGCGCGCGCAGACGGCGCAATACAGTCTTGGCCTGCGATATATCGTCGATGAAGCAGCTTTCTGTCACTTCCAGTTCCAGCAAGCCTGGCGCGATGGCATGGTGCGCCAAAGCGCGCATCACCGTTTCCGGCAGCAGCGGGTCGCGCAACTGCTTGGCCGAGATATTGATGGCAACCGGATACAGCGGTAATCCGGCCGACCGCCATTGCGACAGCTGGCGGCAGACGGCGGCGATGCTCCAGTTCCCCAGCGCCACGATGGCGTCCGTTTCCTCGGCCAGGCCGATGAATTCATTCGGGAAGATCAAGCCATGCTGCGGATGGTCCCAGCGCAGCAGCGCTTCCAGGCCCACGATGCGCAGCTGCACCGTGTCGAATTTGCCCTGGTAATGAAAGCAGAATTCGTTGTCGCGCATGGCCGTGCCAAAGCGCCCCTGCAATTCCAGGCTGCGTGCCGACGACAGGTTCAAGGCCATGTCATGGAAACGGAAACCATCGCGCCCGCCCGCCTTGGCGGCCGACAAGGCGCTGTCCGCGCTCGACAGCAAGGCGTCAACACTCTGGCCGTCGCGCGGATACAGGGCGATGCCGATGCTGGCCGTGGCGCTGATCTCGTGGCCGACGATGGCGGTGAAAGGCTGGCGCAGCGCCGCCAGCACGGCCGAGGCGATGGTGGCCACGCGCTCTTCCGACGCCACTTCACTGAGCAGCACGACGAATTCATCGCCGCCCAGGCGCGCCAGCACGTCGTATTCACGCAGCACCTGCTGCAAACGCTGCGCTACCGCATGCAGCAGCGCGTCGCCGGCCAGATAACCAAGGCGTTCGTTAACTTGCTTGAAACGGTCGAGGTCGAGATACAGCAGCGCATAGTGATTGCGGCTGCGGCGCGCATGCAGCAGCTTGCCGCTGGCGCTTTCATAAAAGCGGCGGCGGCTGGCCACGCCCGTCAGGGCATCGTGCGCGGCCAGCTGGTCGGCGCGGCTTTTCTCCTGCGCCAGTTGCAGGCTCAGGGTGATTTGCTCGCCTTCCGCCTGGCGGCGCTGCCACTGCAAACGGCGGCGCGCGGCCAGCAGGATGGCGCCGCCCAGCGCCAGCAGGGCCAGCGACAGCAAGCCAGCCTGCGTCAGATGGCGGCGGCGCACGCCGGCCAGGGCCGCCAGCACCAGCGCCTGGTCCTGGCTGACGCGCACCAGCAAACCGTGGCGGGCGACCAGGCGCTGCTCCAGCAAGAGCGGCATGGCGTGGACCGCCTGGCTTTTCGGCGCCATGGTCGGCACGCCGTTTTCCATGGCCGCCAGCAGCTCGCCACGGTGATTGATGATTTCGATGCGGTCGCGCGCCTTGCTGCTGATGTCGCGGTAAGGGCGCAGGAAAAATGACAGATCAGGCGGCAGCTCGGGCGCGGCGCCGAGCGCATCGTCGAGATGCGCGCCCAGGATGGTCGCCACATCATGGTTTTCGATGCGGGCGCGGTCCAGCGCCTGCTGTGCCTCATCGTCGAGACGGATGGCGGTATAGATCCAGATGCATAACAGCAGACAGATCGTCAGGATGGCGCACAGGACGCTCCAGGCACGGCTGCCACGCCAGACGGCGGCCAGCCACGCCAGGACCAGGGCCAGGCGGGGCGGCCGCGGCGGCACGTCCACAGTTGCGCGCAGCACCACTCAGGCCACTAAGCAGGCAGGCGCAGCATGGCCGGCGCAGCCGGGACAGCAGCGCGCGGCAGCGTGGCCGGCGACTGGCGCAAGCGGAATACGCTGACGATCTGCAGCAGCTTGACTGCTTCGCCTTCCAGCGACTGCGAAGCTGCCGCCCCCTCTTCCACCAGCGAGGCATTTTGCTGCGTCACCTGGTCCATCTGCACCACTGCCTGGCTGATCTGGGCGATACCCGTGCTTTGTTCGGCGCTGGCGGCCGTGATGTCGGCCACCATTTCGCTGACACGGCTGACGGCCTGCACCACTTCCTGCATGGTGGCGCCAGCTTGCGCCACCAGTGCCGCCCCGGCATCGACCTGCTGCGTCGAGCTGGCGATCAGGGCGCGGATATCGCGCGCCGCCGATGCCGAGCGCTGGGCCAGGTTGCGCACTTCCGTGGCGACTACCGCAAAACCACGTCCCTGCTCACCGGCGCGCGCCGCTTCCACGGCCGCATTCAAGGCCAAAATATTCGTCTGGAAGGCCAGCATGTCGATCACGCCGATGATGTCGGCAATTTGCGCCGACGACGTGCTGATCGCTTCCATCGTATGGATCACCTGCCCCACCGCCTGGCCGCCCCTGGTGGCGATCTGCGCGGCGTTGACGGCCAGCGCACTGGCCTGGCGCGCATTGTCGACGTTTTGCTGCACGGTGGAACTCAGTTCTTCCATGGCCGATGCCGTCTGCTCCAGCGAGCTGGCCTGTTCTTCCGTGCGGGCCGACAAATCGACATTGCCGACCGCGATCTGGGTCGACGCGGTGGCGATGGTATCGGTACCGGAACGCACCTGCTGCACGATGTCGAGCAGATTGCCATTCATGATCGATAGCGCATCGAGCAGCTTGCCTGTTTCGTCATGACGATGCTGGCCGAACGACGACGTCAGATCGCCGGCAGCCACCGTCTGCGCCACGCCCAGTGCATATTGCAGCGGTCCGACGATGCTGCGCGTGACCAGCCAGGCGGTGACGATGGAAAAAACGATGGCCAGTGCGCTCAGCGCCAGCATCATGTTGCGCGCTTCGATATATTCCTCGCCCACTTCGACGCCCGCCACTTCCATCCGTTCATGCTGATGCGCGATCAGCGCTTCGAGCGCCGCCATATAGCGCATCTGGTCGTCGCGCACTTCGCCCAGCAGCATGCTGGTGGCCTCGTCGCGCGCGCCCTCGTCGAGCAAGGCCAGCACCTTGTCGCGGCCCGCATTGAAGGTAGCGCGGGCCTGCGTCACGGCCAGCAGCGATGCGCGGCCTTTTTCCGACTGGATGATGCGGTCGAGCTGGGCCAGGCGCTGTTCCGTATCGGCGCCCGCCTTGGCGATGGATTCGCGCTCGCGCGCCAGGTACTGCGGCTCCGTCATCAGCAGTAAATTGCGCGAGGAACGGGCAATCACGTTGAGATTCTTGATGATGTCATTGGCCAGCACGGTCTTCGGGTATTTGTCCTCGACGACGTCGCGCATGCGCGTATCGAGGCCGGACAGGCGCAGCATGCCCAATGCAGCAGTTGCCAACAATAACGCGGTCAAAAAAGCAAACGACCAGCGCAAGCGCGTTCCAATATTCATATCTGCTAACTTCATTCGCATCCTTCAATGTAGTGCATCGATCATGTGCGCCAGGCCGTCATACGGAAGCTGACGACAATGGCTGGCGCAGCCTGCAACCATGGAAGGCCGGGCGCGACAGGCAAACAGGATCAGCCGGGATGCGGCAAAAAGCAGCAAGGCGGGAGCGCGGGGCCGGTGCGGCATCACACCCGCTCCCGACGCATACGTGCTACAAGAACAAGTGTGAGTTATCTGTCAGGCAATGTCTCGTTAAGATTTGCAAAGTTTTGCTTAGGCGACAAACCAGCCATTTTTATAACACTGGTATTTTTGATAAAAAAGTGGTCTGTAACTGGCATTGCTTCAGGAAAGTTTCCGGCCCCGCCATATAAAACGGCCGCACAGGGCGGCCGCAGCACTGTCTGATGATGCAAATTTTACAATATCAAAACACTTCCCATTCGTCTTCCTGCTGATTCTTGCGCGGCGTGGGCACCACGCGCAGCGACGGACGCACCTTGACAGGTGGCGCAGCATGGACGGGGGTAGCCCGCGCACGCTTGAAGGCTTGGAGGGGCACCGGTGCCGGCGCCTTCCCGTCAAGCTTGAAGACACTGACCACCGCTGCCAGCTGGCCGGCCTGTTCCTGCAGCGATTCCGCCGCCGCCGCCGATTCCTCCACCAGCGCCGCGTTCCGCTGCGTCACCTGGTCCATCTGGCTGATCGCCTGGTTGATCTGGTCGATGCCCGAGCTTTGTTCCTGCGTGGCCAGGGTGATTTCGGCCATGATATCGGTCACGCGCTGCACGCTGGCGACGATATCGGCCATGGTGCCGCCCGCCTCGGCCACCAGTTTGCTGCCCTCGTCCACCGCCTCGACCGAGTCGCCGATCAGGGTCTTGATTTCCCTGGCAGCGGCCGCTGAACGCTGCGCCAGATTGCGCACCTCGCTCGCCACCACCGCAAAACCGCGTCCCTGCTCGCCGGCGCGCGCCGCTTCCACGGCGGCATTCAGGGCCAGGATATTGGTCTGGAAGGCGATGCCATCGATCACGCTGATGATGTCGACGATCTTGCGCGAAGAATCATTGATGGCGTTCATCGTCTGCACCACCTTGCCCACCACGTCGCCGCCCTTGACGGCCACGCTGGACGCGCTGCGCGCCAGTTGATTCGCCTGCCGCGCATTGTCGGCATTCTGGCGCACGGTGGAAGTGAGCTCTTCCATCGACGACGCCGTCTCTTCCAGCGAACTGGCTTGCTCTTCCGTGCGTGTAGACAGGTCGAGGTTGCCGCTGGCGATCTGCGACGAGGCCGTGGCGATGGTGTCCGTGCCGCTGCGCACCTGGCCAACGATATGCACCAGGCTGGCGTTCATGTCTTTCAGCGATTGCAGCAATTGCCCCGTTTCTTCTGTCGTCGTCACATCGATGCGGCTGCTCAGGTCGCCGGCGGCCACCGTCTGCGCCACTTGCACGGCGGCATTGATGGGACGGGTAATCGCACGCGTGATGTAGGTGGCGCAAGCGATGCCCAGCGCAGCGGCCAGCAGGGCCATGACCAGCATCAGGCTTTCCGAACGGGTGACGGTAGCCGCGCCATCGGCCACGCTGGTGTCAGCCACGCCCTTGTTGAGCTTGATAATCTCGTTCAAGGTGGCCTCCACTTTGCCGAACGGTCCACGCGAGTCCAGGTATTGCTTGTAGAAATCGACAAACAGCGCCTTCTGCTGCTGTTCATCGTGCTGGCTTGCCAGCGCATTCAAGGTGGCGCCCACCTTGTCGTCATCGTTCTTCCAGACAGTCCATTCATCCTGAAAACGTTTCCACAGCACCACTTCCTCATCCGTCTGCGGCAAGGCCTCGTACAGCTTGCGGCCCTGTTCGATATTGCTCCAGGCGCGCTCGCGCAGGCGCAGCGCCTGGGCAAACTGCTCTTGTGACTGGTAATTGTTTTCATAGATGGCGGCCGTCAGGGTCGCCGCCGCCACCGCCGTCTCGCCTTCATTCATCATCAGCAAGCCCTGTATGGATGGCAAACGCACCACGCCGATTTCATTGACGGCCGTGCCCACCTTGGCGATGCCGGCATAACCGCTGGCGCCCACCACCAGCAAGGCCAGCATCATGATGGCGACCAGGGTCGCCAATTTCCATTTGATCAATAAATTTTTAAACATGGCGAGCTCCTTATAAAGCATGGCAACAATGGACAATCTCGCTGCTGGCCTGTGCTTGCGGCACAGCGGACGTGGGTGATAAAGAAGGTGGCGGGAATGGGACATGGATTTCGTTACAATTGCTTAGATTTGCTATTTGCCAGCATAGAGGAAAACCAGCGTTTTGACTGATACATGGTTGATACAAAACAAGATTTTTTTCCTGCCATGGCTTTTCCCGCCAAAACTGCCCCGAAAATGCGGCCATGCCGGGCATTCCGCTATTGGCTGCAGAGTTAATAGTCGTATAAGATGGCCAGCAAGCAAACAATGAAAACCTTGATAAACATGGCTTATCCTATCGAACACAAACTGGTGATCGGCGTCGCTTCGAGCGCGCTGTTTGACTTGTCCGAATCGCACCAGATCTATCTCGATAGCGGCCCCGAGGAATACCGCAAATACCAGGAAGCGCATATCGACAAGATCTTGCCGCGCGGCGTGGCGTTTCCCTTCATCCGCCGCTTCCTGAACATCAACAAGCACTATGTCCGGCAGTCACCGGTAGAAGTGGTGCTGTTTTCGCGCAATTCGCCGGAAACGGGCTTGCGGGTCATGCATTCCATCGCCCATTACGGACTCGACATCTCGCGCGCCGCCTTCATGACGGGCAAGCCGCCCTACCCTTATTTGCCGGCCTTCAACGCCTCGCTGTTTCTCAGCGCAAACGAAGAAGACGTGCGCAGCGCGCTGGCCTGCAATTCCCCGGCCGGCCTGGTACTGCCCTCGCGCACGGAAGACGATGAAAGCGATGAAGAATTGCGCGTCGCCTTCGACTTTGACGGCGTGATCGCCGACGATGAAGCCGAAGCCGTGTTCAAGCGCAATAATGACTTGAATGAATTCCACGCCCATGAAACCTTGCACATGGGCACACCGCACCGGCCCGGACCGCTGGCCGGCCTGTTCCAGAAGCTGGCGACCATGCAAAGGCTGGAAGAAAAAGCGCAGCGGCGCGATCCTGATTACAAGAAGATCTTGCGCATCGCCATCATCACGGCGCGCAACGCCCCTTCGCACGAACGAGTGGTGACGACCTTGAAAAGCTGGGGCGTGGCGGCGGACGAAACGTTTTTCCTGGGCGGCATGGACAAGTCGCGCGTGCTGGAAGTGTTCAAGCCGCACATCTTCTTTGACGACCAGCTGAGCCACTTGAAATCGGTGGGCGGCAACATTCCCATGGTGCACGTGCCGTTTGGCGTGGCCAATGTGCTGCGCCCATAAAAAAGGCCATGTAAAAACATAGCCATCAAAAACCGGCGCACCGAAGGGGTACGCTGCGCCGGCCTGGTTCGCTTGATTGCGCGACTTAGTTAAGCCGCTTACTGCACCAGCACCGCATTCATCGACGCGGCGTTGGCCGTTGGGCCGAAACCGTTGAGGATGTGGGTGATCTCGCCCACGCCGCCCAGCGAGACGGTGGTCATATTGTGCAGCATCCCACCATTCAGGCCCGATGCCGGAATCTCAAAGGCATTGTGCAGCTTGATATTGGGATTGACGTTGAAGTAGCAATACACGCCCACGCCCCATGCTTCGTGGCTAGTCACGTGATCGGCCACCTTGTAGGAAGCATAGCCATTTTTGTTGCCATCCATCCACTGGGCTTGCGTCGGCACATCATACGGCGCTTCGCTCTGGTAGAAATACACCTTGCCGCGCTCGCCATTCCACAGGGTCTGGTATTTCTGATAGTGCTCGACGGCCAGGCCATAGATGAGGACATCGCTGCCGTTGACGATCAGGCCATAGTCGGCAGGGTTGATCGTCCAGCCATGCGTGACTGCACCTTCTATGCCATGGTCGGCGCGCCAGATCCACAGATTGTCACCGATCACATCATGGCTGTTGATGCGCACGCTGATGGTGGCCTTGCCCTGCGAGGCGCCGCCGACACGCGCGAAGACGTCAAACAGTACGGTAGGATTGGCGATGTGGCGGGTATTGCTGCCAACCGGTCCGACATCGAGCAGCACCGGCGAATTGCTCACGCCAGCATCGAACAGCACGCCGGCAATCGATACGCCGTCGACATCGGCCACCGTCATGGCAGCCTTGCCGGTGGTCGGGATGATGGTGGCCAGGCCCAGGCCCAGCACCACAGTGTTGGCGTTGTTGACACGCACGGTATCGGTCAGATTATAAACGCCTGGGGTCAGCAGCAAATGCTTGCCCTGCGCCAGCGCCGCGTTGATGGTGGCCGCCGTGTCGACATTGGCCTTGGCGATATGGAACTGGCTGATCGGCAAGGATACGCCAGGGCCGGCGCCATTGGTCCAGGTGATACCCTGGCTATTGCTGCGCAGCGCAGGCACGAAGACGCTGTAATTACCCGCCGCATCGACGGTCAGGAAGGGTTTTTCACGCACTTTCGGCGTTTGCGCAATCGTCGTGTTCGGTGGATTGGGGAAACTGGCCACCGGTGAATTCACGTTACCGACGAAAACCATATTCCACACGGCACTGGCCCAGTGATTCCATTGCGAGTTGCGCGCCAGCCATTGCTGCTGGCTTTGCGAATTGACTTCGCCATCGACCAGGGTATCGGACATGAAGCCACCGCTGGACCAGCCGCCATTGTCGGCCAGCGCCAGGTTGCCCTTGACGTGCATGCGGCGCATCGGCGCTGCTTGCGACACGGCCCACATGCTGGTGCCGCCGCTAGGCGTGAGCGAAATGTTTTCTACCGAACGCCAGAAGTTTTGCGTGGCGTTGCCGTTGAACCAGGATGCATCGACCTGTATCGTGCCATTGATATGCGTGTCGTCCGGGCGCGGACCCAGGCCGGCCACGTGGGTATAAAAGCCCACGTTGACGTAGGTGGATGGGTAATTGCCTGGTTTAAACAGCAAGGCATAGCGATTCGTGCCAAACTGGTTGGTACGCTGCTGGCTGTAGACCTGGTCCACTTGCGCCTGGATCGTCGCTGCGCTCATGCCAGGATCGAAGATCTTCACGTTCGGGCCGAAGTCCGGCGCCGTGCCGCCGCCACCTGTCGCCGGCGTCAGTTGCCATTGCTGCCCTGCACTGCCATTGCTGGTGAAAATTTGCACCGGCGTGCCATTGGCGGTGCCCGCATTGCTCACGTGCAGCGCCTTGCCACTGTTTTGATTGATCAAAGTGTAGGTACCGCTGGCATTGGCGTTGATCTGCCATTGCTGCGCGCCCGTGCCATTGCTGGTGTAAATGCCGACCGGGCTGCTATCGGGCGTGGCGGCGCCCAGCACGTCAAGCGCCTTGCCACCGTTCTGGTTCAGCAAGGTGTACGTGCCATTGGCATTGCTGATGATTTGCCACTGTTGCGCGGCCGAGCCATTGGCCGTGGAAATTTCCGTGATGGCACCGTCGTTGGAAGCGCCATTGGCTGGCTGCAGCGCCTTGCCGCTATTCGGATTGACCAGGGTATAGACGGTGCCTGGCGTGATGGCCGCCAGCGCTGCGTCGCCTGAATTGGCCACGCTCTGGGCCAGCAGCTTGCTACTCTGTCCCCCTTCTCCCTGGCCGCCGCACGCGGCCAGCATTCCACCCAGCGCAAAGAACGCCAGGAACTTGCTGATAGTCGTTTTCAAAAGTGTCTCCTCATCGAATGAAGTGGAAAAATACTTGCTGCCATCCTCCCTGTCAGGCCAGGAGGTAAGTTACCGCCACGGAAGCGATCGCTCGTCCCGTGAAGATTCTGTGCAATGAAAACGACAGCCCGGCAAAGCCGGAGATGATCAGATCACGACCTGAGAACAAGGTATCGCGGTCTGTGGAAGCGCTTCCAGTCGCATGCCAAAAAAATTCCAGCGTGTGGAATAGTGGCTAGGGTCTGTGACCTGGCTGGTTGCGGCCCAGGCGCGCAAGGCGCGGTCTCTGGGTAATGATTATTTTTATGCTATGTGGCAACTTTACGCCACGAATTTGCGTCTGTCTAGTGAAAAAAACATTTTTTAAAAAGCAATCCCTTTACTGTGTGAACGCAACTCCCGACAAACGCGGCATGGCTTGCCAAGTACTATAATGATGATTGTCGCTGCGCTGCCGAACCGGCTGGCGCGCACCTCCACCCCATTACTCTGTCATCGCCTGCATGTCATTTGACTTAAAACACTCGTTTCCCAAAGCCGGCAACCGTTTTGCCTTGCCGGCCTTATATGGTTCCTCCGACGCCTGGGCGCTGGCCAACGCCGCGCTGGAACTGAAATCGCAAGGCCGCATGCTGGCCGTGGTGGTGGCGCAGGCCAGCGATGGCCAGCGCCTGCTCGATGAAATACCGTGGTTTGGCGGCAAGCAGCTGCGCTGCCATTTGCTGCCCGACTGGGAAACACTGCCCTACGACGCCTTCTCGCCGCACCAGGACCTGGTCTCCGAACGCCTGGCCACCCTGCACGAAATCGGCAACCGCCAATGCGATGTGCTGATCGTGCCGGCCACCACGGCGCTGGTGCGCCTGGCCCCGCCTTCCTTCCTGGCCGCCTACACCTTCTTCTTCAAGAAGGGCGAGACGCTGGATGAAGCCCGCCTGAAGTCGCAGCTGACCCTGGCCGGCTACAGCCATGTATCGCAAGTGATGTCGCCCGGCGAATACTCGGTGCGCGGCGGCCTGCTCGACCTGTTCCCGATGGGCTCAGCCCTGCCCTACCGGCTCGACCTGTTCGGCGACACGATCGAAAGCATACGCACCTTTGACGCCGACACCCAGCGCTCGCTGTACCCCGTGCATGAAGTGCGCTTGCTGCCGGGGCGCGAATTCCCCATGGACGACGCGGCCCGCACCACCTTCCGCAGCCGCTGGCGCGAACAGTTCGAAGGCGACCCGTCGCGCTCGGTAGTCTACAAGGACATCAGCAGCGGCATCGCCTCGGCCGGCATCGAGTATTACCTGCCGCTGTTTTTCGAAGAAACGGCCACCCTGTACGACTACTTGCCGCCAGACGCCGCGCTGGCGCTGGTGGGCGACATTGACGCCGCCATAGGCCGCTTCTGGACCGATACGCAATCGCGCTACCGCTTCCTGAAAGCCGACCGCGAACGCCCTATTTTGGCGCCCGAAGCGCTGTTCCTCAGCGACGAACAATTCTTCAGCCTGGCCAAGCCCTATCCGCGCCTGGCGATTGCCACGTCCAACGATGCGCTGGCCTCCGAGTTGTCGGCGCCTATCCCCAACGTGGCCGTGAATCGCCGCGCCGACGATCCGCTGGCCAAGCTGCGCAGCTATCTGCTGCAGCCGGGCCGCCGCGTGATGATCTGCGCCGAATCGAACGGCCGCCGCGAAACCCTGCAGCAGTATTTCGCCGAATACGATTTGCAGCTGGCGCCCGTCGAAGGCCATCAGGGCTTTTTGCAATCCGATGCCAAGCTGGTGCTGGGCGTGGCGCCGCTGCATGCCGGTTTCGAGCTGTACACGGCCGATGGCAAGCTCGCCTTCATCACCGAAACGGAGCTGTATGCCGGTTCGGGCCGCCGCGTGGGCACCAAAAAACAGGAAGGCGTGACGCAGGTCGAATCGATGGTGCGCGACCTGTCGGAGCTGAAAATCGGCGACCCGGTGGTGCACATCAATCACGGTATCGGCCGCTACATGGGCCTGACCAGCATGGACCTGGGCGAAGGCGAAACCGAATTTTTGCACCTGGAATACGCCAAGGACACCAAGCTGTATGTGCCCGTGTCGCAGCTGCACGTGATTTCGCGCTACTCGGGCGCTTCGCCCGAAGACGCGCCGCTGCATTCGCTCGGTTCGGGCCAGTGGGAAAAAGCCAAGAAGCGCGCCTTTGATCAGGTGCGCGATACGGCCGCTGAACTGCTCAACCTGTATGCGCGCCGCGCGCTGCGCCAGGGCCATTCCTTCGAATATTCATCACACGATTACGAACGCTTCGCCGACAGCTTCGGTTTCGATGAAACGCCGGACCAGGCCGAGGCTATCCGCAATGTCATCAAGGACATGACGTCCGGCAAACCGATGGACCGCCTGGTGTGCGGCGACGTCGGTTTCGGCAAGACCGAAGTCGCCTTGCGCGCCGCCTTCATCGCCGTGATGGGCGGCAAGCAGGTGGCGATCCTGGCGCCCACCACCCTCTTGGCCGAACAGCATGCGCAAACCTTTGCCGACCGTTTTGCAGACTGGCCCGTGCGCATCGCCGAACTGTCGCGCTTTCGCAGCGGCAAGGAAATCACGCAGGCGTTCAAGGGCATGGCCGACGGCACGCTCGACATCATCATCGGCACGCACAAGCTGCTGTCCGACGACGTGAAGTTTACCCGCCTGGGCCTGGTCATCATCGACGAAGAACACCGCTTTGGCGTGCGCCAGAAAGAAGCGCTGAAAGCCCTGCGCGCGGAAGTCGATGTGCTGACCCTGACGGCTACGCCGATCCCGCGTACCCTGGGCATGGCGCTGGAAGGCTTGCGCGATTTCTCGATTATCGCCACCGCGCCGCAAAAACGCCTGGCCATCAAGACGTTTGTGCGCAGCGAAGGCGAAGCCATCATCCGCGAAGCCTGTCTGCGCGAGCTGAAACGGGGCGGCCAGATCTACTTCCTGCACAATGAAGTGGACACCATCCAGAACCGCCTGGCCATGCTGACGGAGCTGCTGCCCGAGGCGCGCATCGCCGTGGCCCACGGCCAGATGCACGAGCGCGACCTGGAAAAAGTCATGCGCGACTTCGTGGCGCAGCGCTTTAACATTTTGCTGTGCACCACCATCATTGAAACCGGTATCGACGTGCCGACCGCGAACACCATCATCATGCACCGCGCCGACAAGTTCGGCCTGGCGCAATTGCACCAGCTGCGCGGCCGCGTGGGCCGTTCGCATCACCAGGCTTACGCCTATTTGCTGGTACACGACGTGCAGGGCTTGAGCAAGCTGGCGCAGCGCCGGCTGGACGCGATCCAGCAGATGGAAGAACTGGGCAGCGGCTTTTACCTGGCCATGCACGACCTGGAAATCCGCGGCGCCGGCGAAGTGCTGGGCGAGAGCCAGTCGGGCGAGATGACGGAAATCGGCTTCCAGCTGTATTCGGACATGCTCAACGAAGCGGTGCGTTCGCTCAAGGCGGGCAAGGAACCGGACCTGGCGGCGCCGCTGGCGTCCACCACCGAAATCAACCTGCACGTGCCGGCCCTGCTGCCGGCCGACTTCTGCGGCGATGTGCACGAGCGCCTGTCGATCTACAAACGGCTGGCCAACTGCGCCACGCAAGACAAGATCGACGATATTCAGGAAGAGCTGATCGACCGCTTCGGCAAGCTGCCCGACGCCGTCAAGGCGCTGATCGAAACGCATCGTTTGCGCATCGCTGCCAAGACCGTGGGTATCGTCAAGATAGACGTGCATGGCGAAGCGGCTACGCTGCAATTCATGCCCAAGCCGCCTATCGATCCGCTGCGCATTATCGAACTGATCCAGAAAAACCGCCATATCAAGCTGCATGGACAGGACAAGCTGAAGATCAGCGCCGCCATGCCGGACCTGGCCGCGCGCGTCACGCAGATCAAGACCACCATCAAACAGTTGACCGTGTAAACTATCGCAACTATCTACGCCAGGCTGACTAATGACCAATACGACTTCCATCACCATGAATCTGATCTTGCAGGGTCTCGACGGCGACATGGCCAGGCTCGAGCGCATCGCCGCGCTGGCCGCGCCCACGCACATCACGCGCCTGGGCCCCAACGCCGTGCGCTGCGAAAAAATCGCCTACTCGCCAGCGCTGCGCCCCACCATCGAAGTGGCAGCCCACGCGGCCCAGCTGGACGCCACCTATATGATGGGCCAGCGCGAACTGGCCGAATTCAAACTGCTGGCGATGGATATGGATTCGACCCTGATCACCATCGAATGCATCGATGAAATCGCCGACATGCAAGGCTTGAAGCCACAGGTGGCGGCGATTACGGAAGCGGCCATGCGCGGCGAACTCGATTTTTCCGCCAGCCTGAAGCAGCGTGTGGCCCTGCTCGAAGGCCTGGACGCCTCTGCCCTGCAGCGCGTCTATGACGAACGGCTGCAACTGTCGCCGGGCGCCGAGAAAATGCTGGCGGCGGTGCAGGCGGCCGGCCTGAAAACGCTGCTGGTCTCGGGCGGTTTTACCTTCTTTACGGAACGCCTGAAGCAGCGTTTGAACCTGGACTACACGCACGCCAATACCCTGGAAATCCTGGACGGCAAGCTGACCGGCAAAGTCCTGGGCGGCATCGTCGACGCCGAAGAAAAGCAGCGCACGGTGGAACGCGTGTGCGAAGAGCTGGGCATCTCGCCATCGCAAGCCATCGTCATGGGCGACGGCGCCAACGACTTGAAAATGATGGGCATCGCCGGCCTGTCAGTCGCCTTCCGCGCCAAGCCCGTGGTGCGTTCGCAGGCCGACGTAGCACTGAACTTTGTCGGCCTCGATGGCATCCTGACGATTCTCAATTAAACCGCTACAGCTGCCATAACAGTAGTGGCAGCAGTCCCCACCAAGCCAGCACCAGCAGCCATTGCAGCGCCGCCAGCAAGGCGATCCAGTCAAACTTTTCTACCCCATGCGCCTGCTGGCGGCCACGCCAGCAACGGGCCAGGCCGAAGGCCATGGCCAGCGGCAGCGCACCCGTGACGATCGCCAGCAGCACGCTGGCCATCGTCACGTCACCCAGGCGTAAAAAGGACTGGAACACGAAGAACGGCACTGGCAGCAGCAGCGCCAGCACGGACAGCAGCGGCGCAAACAGCTGGTCGCTGCGTTTGAGCTTGCGCCGCACGGCGCGCCACAGGCCCATCAGCAGCAAGTACAGCAAGCCGGCCACGCCCAGCGCCGCACTGCCCCACAAGACCAGCATGCGCAGCATCGACGCCCGTTCATACGTATGCAAGCCATCGCTGAACATATAGCGGCCATCGGCCTGCATCAGCACATGCGATGGCGCGCTGCGGTCGCTGGCGCGGAACAGCAGGCCGCCCAGCGGTTCCAATTCCTTCGGCTGGCCCTGGAAGGGAATCAGGTAGAGATCATCGCCATCCCATTTCAGGCGCACGAAACCGAAGACCGTATCGACCCAGGCCATGCTGCTCATGGCGCCTGGCGATGGCAGGTACACGCCCTCCCAGTTTTCCACCGTGGGGGCCGGCTTGCCCGATGGCGCCGGTCCGCGCAGCGGCAGTTCCAGGTCGCGCATCAGGAGTCGGTTGAAGCGTTCATAATCGGCTATTTCGCTATCGGTATTGAAGGCCACGAAGAAGGCGCTTTTCTGTTCGGGATACACGCACAGCATGGCGCGGAAACCCACCGTCGTGCCGGGGTGGCAAGCGCCCAGTACATTGTGGCGATCGCGCGTGGCCAGCGCCAGGCCATGGCCCGCTTCCAGCCCTGCCAGCGCCGCCTGTGTTCCCACAGGATTGGATAACGCCGCCATCAGCGGCGCGGCGATGAAAGGGCTACCGTGCAGCTGTCCGTCGCCCATCAGGAATTGCGCCAGCTTGCCCATGTCGCCCGCCGTGGTGGTGAACTGGCCAGCCGGCCGCAGATACATGGGCACGGCCGTTTGCGTGATGCCACGCTCAAAGTGGCCCATGGCCAGGCGCGGATCGGCCTGCGGACCCGCTTGCGTGACAAAGGCAAAAGTACTGTCAGCCATGCCCAGCGGCTGCAGCACTTGGGTATCCAGGTAGCGCTCATAGGGCTGGCCGGTGATTTTTTCGATCACCATGCCCAGCAAACCATAGCCCATGTTCGAATAGGCATAGCGGCTGCCCGGGCGCGCATGCACGCGCAGCAGGTTGCTGCCATGGGCAAAGGCCTCGGCCAGCGGGGTATCAGGCAAGGGCTGGCTACTGAACGCTTGCCAGAAGCGCAGGTCATCGAGGCCCGCCGTATGCGCCAGCAAATGGCGCATGCGCACCGGATCGCTGGCTTGCCAGGGATTTTTCAGCGCCAGCTGGGGCAGTATCTGGTCCAGGGGAGTATCGAGCGTGAGCTTGCCCTCGCTGACCAGGTGCAGCACGCCCAGCGCCAGCACCACCTTGGCGACCGAACCTACCTGGACACGCGTATCGGCCTGCATGGGCAAGCCGCTGGCGGCATTTTTCAGGCCGGCGGCGCCCGTGACGATGTTGCCATCGGGCTGCAGCTCGGTCCAGACGGCGCCCGTCAAGCCCTCTTCCTTCAGCCCTGCCGTGATATCGCCGGCCAGGCTGGACTTCGCTTGCTGGGCATATGCTGCGGGCACAGCCAATGCGCATAGCAGGCTTGCGGCCTGCAATACGCGGCGAAAGCGCCCTTGCAGCGGGCTTGCATCTTGTTCGGTTTTCAGCACTGCCACCTCTTTCATCCGTGACTGGCTACGCAAGCTTGCATGGCTTGCTACAATTAAAACTCCAGCAAGCAAGGAGCGACCATGTCACAACAGATTATTTTGGAAAACAACGTCAACCAGGCCAAGACCCTGGCCTGGTGCTTATACCTGATCCATGGCGCCAGCTTCCTGTTCTCGCTGGGCGCCTTTTCCTTCATCCCGCTGATCATCAATTATGTGAAACGGGGCGAGACGGCTGGCACTTTTGTGTACAGCCATCACAGCTGGCAAATCCGGTCCTTCTGGTGGTACGTCGCCTGGGTCGTGGTGGGCGCCATCCTGTGGGTGACCTTGATCGGCATCCCGGCCGCCATCGTCGTCTGGGGTATCGCCTGGTTGTGGAAAGCCTACCGGCTGCTACGCGGCTTCATCGACTTGAACAGCAATACCGCCATGCCGCAGTAAGCCATCATGCCAGTGCGGCGAACGCCTGTTGTATATCCGCGATCAGGTCTTGCGGGTCTTCCAGGCCCACGTTCAGCCGCACCAGCTGCCCGGCTTGCCGCCAGCCCTTGCGCATGACGGCGACCGGATATGGCATCACCAGACTGTTGGCGCCGCCCCAGCTATAACCGATCTTGAACAGTTTCAAGGCGTCGACAAATCGGTCGGTCTGCTGCTCCGTATAGCGCGCATCGAACAGCACCGAAAACAGGCCGCCCGCGCCCGTGAAATCGCGCTGCCAGAGGGCGTGGCCAGGGCAGTCTTCGAACGCCGGATGCAGCACCGTGGCGATTTCTGGGCGGCCCTTCAGCCATGACGCCACCGCGCGCGCACCCGCATCGTGGGCGTCGAAGCGCAGCTTCATGGTGGGCAAGCCACGCAGCACCAGGTAGGCGTCGTCCGCCCCCACGCCCATGCCCAGACGCATGTGCGCCAGCGCCAGGCGCTCGTGCAGCGCCCGCTCGCGCGTAATGAGCGCGCCCATCAGCACGTCCGAGCCGCCCGACTGGTATTTCGTCAGCGCCTGCATGATGATATCCACACCCAGGTCAAAGCCGCGCAGGGCCAGGCCTGCCGACCAGGTATTGTCCAGCGCCACCAGCACGCCGCGACCATGGGCGGCGGCGCAAATGGCGGGCAAGTCCGGCACTTCCATCGTCACGGAACCCGGCGCTTCGGTCCAGATCAGTTTTGTATTCGGCTGTATCAGGGCGGCGATGCCGGCGCCGATCAGCGGATCGTAATAGCGGGCCGTGATGCCAAAATCGTGCGCCAGCCAGCGCCCCAGTTCGCGGTTCGGGTTGTAGACGTTTTCCGGTAACAGAACGTCATCACCGCTTTTCAAGAGGGCGAAATCGGCCATGGCGATGGCCGCCAGGCCCGATGGCGCCAGCAGGCAGTGATTGCCCCCTTCGATCGCCGCCAGCCGCGCCTCCAAAGTAAAAGTGGTGGGCGTGCCATGCAAGCCATAGGTGTAGGCGTTTTTATCTTTCCACTCGCCCGAGCGCATCGCCGCCACGTTCTTGAACAGCACGGTCGATGCGTGGTGTATCGCGTTGGGAAAGGCGGCAAAGCCTGGCGGCGCCTGGTAATCGCTGTGGATCAGCGCCGTCTGCGGAGATTTTTTCTGGGTCATGGCGTCGTCGCAAAATAAAAAAGGCGGACCGCATAGTGCTGGTCCGCCTTGATTGTAAGGGCTTTGGCCCTTTGATGCCGTACGACTGTTACACGCCCTTACATACCTTTACTCGGCGGCGCCCCACAGGTCATGCGCGTCGGACGAGGTAATCTTGACATCGACGAATTCGCCCACGACCAGCTTGCGGTGCGGCTCGTATGGCGGCTTGACGTAGACAACGCCATCGATTTCCGGCGCGTCGGCGGCCGAGCGGCCCACGCCGCCGGTGCGGGTGATTTCATCGATCAGCACGCGCACGGTCTTGCCGACCTTGGCTTGCAAACGTTTTTTCGAGATTTCTTCCTGCAGCAGCATCACGCGGCCACGGCGCTCTTCGCGCAGCTCTTCCGGCACCGGATTGGCGATCTCGTTGGCGGTCGCGCCTTCGACTGGCGAATAGGCGAAGCAGCCCAGGCGGTCGATCTGCGCTTCCTTGAGGAAGTCCAGCAGGTATTCGAATTCCGCTTCCGTCTCGCCCGGGAAACCGGCGATGAAGGTGGACCGGATGGTCAGGTCCGGGTTAATCGCGCGCCAGGCCTGGATGCGGTCCAGGTTTTTCTCGCCGCTGGCCGGGCGCTTCATGCGCTTCAGCACATCGGGGTGGGCGTGCTGCATCGGGATGTCGAGGTAAGGCAGGATATGGCCGCCGCTCATCATCGGGATGATCTGGTCCACGTGCGGGTAAGGATAAACGTAATGCAGACGCACCCAGGCGCCGTAGGACTTGGCCAGCTCGCCCAGCGCTTCGGTCAGCTGCGTCATATGGGTTTTCACAGGACGGCCATTCCAGAAGCCGGAACGGAATTTCACGTCCACGCCATAGGCCGAGGTGTCTTGCGAAATCACCAGCAATTCCTTGACGCCCGACTTGAACAGATTTTCCGCTTCCATCATCAATTCGGCGATAGGACGCGACACCAGGTCGCCACGCATCGACGGGATGATGCAGAAACTGCAGCGGTGGTTGCAGCCTTCCGAGATTTTCAGGTAGGCGTAGTGTTTCGGCGTCAGCTTGATGCCTTGCGGCGGCAGCAGGTCAAGGAAAGGCGCATGCGGCTTCGGCAGGTATTTATGCACCGAATCCATCACTTCGCCCAGCGCATGCGGGCCGGTCACGGCCAGCACTTTCGGGTGCACCTTCATGATGATGTCGTCGCCAGCCGCATCTTTCTTGGCGCCCAGGCAGCCGGTCACGATGACCTTGCCGTTTTCGGCCAGCGCTTCGCCGATGGCGTCCAGCGACTCTTGCACGGCGGCGTCGATGAAGCCGCAGGTATTGACGATGACCAGGTCGGCGCCATCATACGATTTCGCCGTTTCATAGCCTTCGGCGCGCAGTTGCGTGAGGATTTGTTCGGAATCGACCAGCGCTTTCGGGCAGCCGAGGGAGACAAAGCCTACTTTTGGTGCAGCGCCGGGAATGGCGGCGACAGGCTCGGATTTGACGACAGGAATACGGGAGATCGAATGCATGATAGGTTGCCAGGAAAATTTTGACCAATCGAACATTGTACATTATTCTGCGCGCATGATCCGTGCTACGATCCGGATAAGTAAGCCCAAGGCCTGGTCTGTCGCATTCCAAGCCGATTTGACCGCAAAAATGATAGCAATAACCACCACAGGAGAACCGACTACGTGGCAACACTGAAAGACGTCGCAGTGCTCGCCGGCGTAGGCATGTCGACCGCCTCGCGCGCCATTTCCGGCGCCGGCCCCGTATCGGCCGATGCCCTGGCGCGCGTGCAGGCGGCCATCAAGCAACTCAATTTCCGCCCCTCGTCGATCGGCCGTTCGCTGTCGGCCAAGTCGCTGGGCATGATAGGCATCTTCGCGCCCTCCTTCTTTGGCGCTTATTACGGCACCATCCTGAAGCAGACCGACATTGAACTGCGCGCGCTGCGCCGCCATGTGGTGGTGGCCACCGGCTGCGGCGACGGCACGCCGCGCGATGAAGCCATCGAGGCAGTCAAGTTTTTGATCGGGCGCGATTGCGACGGCATCGTCGTGCTGGGCCACGACCTGCACGATGACGACCTGGTGCAGCTGCACCGCATGCATCCGAAGATGGCCTTCCTGAACCGGCGCCATGCAGAACTGGCGCAGGCGTCGTTCTGCCCCGACCATTACCAGGGCGGCGCGCTGGCCGCGCGCACCCTGCTCGAAGCGGATCACCGCCAGCTGGCCGTGGTCTCGGGGCCGCCCGAAACGTCAGACAACCAAAGCCGCATGCAGGGATTTTTTGATGAACTGGCGCGCCATGGCGTCGCCAGGCCAGATGTGCCGCTGATCAGCTCGGACTTTTCGCGCGAAGGCGGCTACGCTTCCACCCAGGCGCTGCTCGACGACGGCAAACCGTTCACGGGGCTGTTCTGCGCCAACGACGAAATGGCCGTCGGCGCCATGTCATGCCTGCACCGCGCCGGCATCCGCGTGCCCGATGATGTATCGGTGGTCGGCTACGACGATGACTATTCGGCCGCCTTCACGGCGCCTGGCCTGACCTCCGTCCACATTCCCATCCAGGAACTGACGCAGAACGCCGTGCGCTGGCTGCTGAACCAGTGCTACGGCACCAGCTACACCATCGAACGCGACTTCCCTGTGACGATTACCCTGCGCGCCTCGGTAGCGAAGCGGCAAGGAATCTAGACTACAAGCGAATTACAGGCGCAGTTCGCTGACGCCATCGAACAGCGAGGCCTGCGCCGTGCGTATCGAGAACGTGGTGTGGCCCGCATCGATCACATCCTGCTCCTGCGCCACGCTGGCGATCTGGTTGCCGTGGAAATCCATCCACACTACCTTGTGATTGCCCATCGCCTCGACCAGTGAAATGCCAGCTTGATACGGCAAGCCCTGGCCGACGCTGATATCTTCCGGCCGCACGCCCAGCACGCAGGTCTGCCCTTCGGTGGGCGCCTGCTTGAAGGCATAGGCGCTCACGTCCAGGGTCACACTGCCGCTGCGGAAGGCGATGCCGCCCGCCTCGTGGTGCAAGGTGCCACGGAACAGATTCATGCCGGGTGAACCGAGGAAGGTGGCCACGAATAGATTGGCAGGTTCGCGGTAGATGGCGGCCGGCGTGTCGAACTGCTGGATCACGCCGCCCTTCATCACGGCCATGCGCTGGGCCAGGGTCATCGCTTCAACCTGGTCATGCGTGACATAGATCATGGTCGCGCCCAGCTGCTGGTGCAGCTGCTTGAGTTCGCGCCGCAGTTCCGTGCGCAGCTTGGCGTCCAGGTTCGACAGCGGTTCATCGAACAGGAACACGTCGGCCTGGCGCACGATGGCGCGGCCGATGGCCACGCGCTGCCGCTGGCCGCCCGACAGCTCGGCCGGTTTGCGCTTCAACAGCGGCTGCAGCTGCAGCATGTCGGCCGCGCGCGCCACGCGGCGCTCCACCTCGGCCTTCGGCGTGCCGCTGATGCGCAGGCCGAAGGACATATTGCGCTCCACATTCATGGTCGGATACAGCGCATAGGACTGGAACACCATGGCGATGCGCCGGTCTTTCGGATCGGCCCAGGTCATGTCCTGGCCGCTGATTTCTATATTGCCGCCACTGACGTCGATCAGGCCGGCGATGGTGTGCAGCAGGGTCGATTTGCCGCAGCCCGAAGGCCCCAGCAAAACCACGAATTCACCGGCCTGCACGTCGAGATTCAAGGCGTCGATGATGGTATTGCCGCCCAGCTGGATCTGAAGATTACGTATCGCTACATTAGACATAATTACCCTTGTTAGCCCTTGACCGCGCCGGAGGCGATACCGCGCACGAACCAGCGGCCGGAAATGAAATACAGACCCAGCGGCACCATCGAGGTCAGAATGGTGGCCGCCATGTTCACGTTGTACAGGCGTTCGCCCGTGGTCGTGTTGATGATGTTATTGAGCTGCACCGTCATCGGCAAATGTTCGGAGCCGGCAAACACCAGGCCGAACAGGAAGTCATTCCAGATCCCCGTGACCTGCATGATGGCCGCCACCACGATGATGGGGGTGGACATGGGCAGCATCAATTGCAGGAAAATGCGCCAGAAACCGCCGCCATCGATGCGCGCCGCCTTGAACAGTTCCTGCGGCAGCGCCGCGTAGTAATTGCGGAACAGCAGGGTCATCACGGGCATGCCGAAGATCGTGTGGATCAGGATAATGCCCGGCAAGGAGCTGAACAGATTGGCCATTGCCAGCAGCCGCACCAGCGGATACACCATCACCTGTACCGGCACGAAGGCGCCCATCATCAGCACGGCGAACAGCAGGTTGGCGCCGCGCGGCCGCCAGAACGACAGCGCATAGCCATTCACGGCGCCCACCGCGATCGACAAGATGGTGCTGGGCACCACGATGTAGACCGAATTCCAGAAGCCGCCACGGATACCGTTGCATTCGAGCCCCGTGCAGGCGGACTGCCAGGCCATGCTCCATGGCTCCAGCGTGGCGTGCACGGGCAGCGCGAACAAGGTGCCCAGGCGGATTTCTTCCATCGGCTTGACGGAGGTGATCAGCATCACATACAGCGGCAGCAGGAAGAACAGCGCTGCGCACAGCAAAAAGGCATATATGCCCAGCCGGGCCGGCGTCAGACGCGAGCGGCGGCGGACCGCCGGATTGATTACAGCGGCAGTCATCGCGCCACCTTGCCCTTGCTGGCGCGGTTGCGCACAAAATAGATGGGAACGACGATGGCCAGCACCGTGGTCAGCAAGACCACCGAAGCGGCCGAGGCCAGGCCGATATTGGCCCGTCCGAACAGATAATCCATGATGAACTTGGCCGGTACTTCACTGGCCGTACCCGGACCACCCTGCGTCATGGCGACCACCGCGTCATACACCTTGACGACCATCACGAACAGCAGCACGAAGGCGGTCGAAATCGACGGCCCCAGCATCGGCAGTACGATGCTGACGTACACGCGCCAGCGCGGGATGCCGTCGATGCGGGCAGCTTTCCACATTTCTTCGTCGATGCCGCGCAGGCCGGACAGCATCAGCGCCATCACCAGGCCGGAAGCCTGCCACACGGTGGCGATCACCACCGTGTAGATGGCCATGTCCTGGTCGATGATCCAGTCGAAGCGCGCATGCTCGAAACCGAGCTTGTGCAGCACCTCCTGGATGCCCAGCTCAGGATTGAGCATCCATTGCCAGACCAGGCCAGTGGCCACGAAGGACATCGCATACGGATACAGGAAGACGGTACGCAGCACGCCTTCGGCGGCCACCTTCTGGTCGATGAAGACGGCCAGCAGGAAACCGAGCACCAGGCAGGCGGCGATGAACAGCACGCCGTAGATCAGCAGATTATGCAGCGACAGCAGCCAGCGCTCGTTATTAAAGAGGCGGACATACTGCGCGGCGCCGACAAAATCGTCGGCCGGAAAAGTGCGCGAACTGCTGACCGACACGCGCAGGGTCCACAGCATCGTTCCCAGATAGGCGAACAATACCGTGAGCGCCATCGGCAGCAGCGCGATATTGGCGGCCAGCGAAAAGCGTCGCCGCTTCGCCGGCTTGTTGACATGACTCATACCGTCTCCCGTGAATTGCGGCGCTTACTCTTTCAAGGCGCTGGCAAACGCCTTTTGCGCATCTTCGGCGGACTGGTTCTTGTTCCAGTAATTGGTCAGCACGTCCTGCAGGGCACCGTTGGTGTCGGGCGAGGTCAGCATCTCGGAGTTCGCCAACTGGCGCGACTTGTCCTTCATGATGGCGATACCCTGCTTGGCGCAGATGTCGAGCGAGCTGTCATCGACGTCGCCACGGATAGGGATAGACCCCTTGCGTTCACTGAAGGCCACTTGCGCCGCTGGCGACGTCATGGTGGTGGCCAGCAGTTTCTGCGCCTTGATCACGTCGGCATTCGTCGATTTCGGGAACACGAAAGCGTCACCGGCGACGATGTACGGCGACTTCGGACCGAAGCCCGGGAAGCAGCCGAACTCCTTGCCAGCCGTCTGCTTCGCGGCCGAGAATTCACCCTTGGCCCAGTCGCCCATGATTTGCACGCCAGCCTTGCCGGTGATGACCATGGCGGTGGCGTCATTCCAGTTGCGGCCAGGCGCGCCCGGATCGATGAAGCCGCGCAGTTTCTTGAAGGCGACCAGCACCTGCTTGAAGGCGTCGGACTTGACGGCTGCCTGGTCGCGGTCGCGGTAGACTTTCAGGTACAGCTCGGAGCCGCCCACCATCGCGAAGATGGCGTCGAAGGTGATTTTTTCCTGCCATACCTGGCCGCCGAAGGCCAGCGGCACCACGCCGGCCGCTTTCAGCTTGGCCAGGTCGGCCAGGAATTCATCCCAGGTCTTCGGTTCGTCGGCGATGCCGGCTTTCTTGAAGGCGGCCTTGGAATAGAAGAACCAGGCCGGCATGTGGATGCTGACGGGCGCCGCATAAAAATGGCCCTTGACCTTGATGGCGTTGATGATGGATGGCGGCATGATCTGTTCCCAGTTGCCCTTGATCGCCACGTCATCGATATTATTGAGCAAACCCTGGTCGACGATGTCGCGGAACTGCTGCGAGGTATTGAACTGCGCCGCCACGGGCGCGTTGCCGCCCACGATGCGGTTGATGGTGGTGGCGCGCGACTGGTCGGCGCCGGCGATGGCCTGGTCGATCCACTGGCCACCGGCCTTGTTATAGGCATCGGCAAACTGGCGGATGGCCGCCGATTCACCGCCCGAGGTCCACCAGTGGATCACGGTGGCTTTCAGGGGCGCGGGATTTTGCGCCAGTGCCGGCGCCATGAGAGCAGCCTGGGCTGCCAGGGCCAGCGCGATTGCGCCGGCAGTTTTATTGGTTTTATTCATGTTGTCTCCTGTGAGCGTCCAGCGCTCTTTTTATGGGAATGAATCGGCTATGCCTATACCTAAAACTTTACCAGATGAAACGTCCTTCAAACATCAACGATACTCACACTCTTCAAGGCTGTGCATTACGGCGGGCAAGGAAATCACGCACCAGAAAGGCGCTCTGCTTCCAGGTACGCTTTTGCGTCGCATAATCAATATGAATGATGCCGAAACGGCGCTCGTAACCGAAAGCCCATTCGAAGTTATCCAGCAGCGACCAGATGAAATAACCGCGGATGTCCACGCCTGCCTTGACCGCTGCGTCTACCCCTGCCAGGTGGCGGTTCAAAAAGGAGATGCGGCGCGGGTCAGCCACCTTGCCATCGACCACTTCATCGTCGGCTGCCGTACCGTTTTCCGTGATGTAGATCGGTGGCAGGTTGGCGTATTCGTGATGGAAACCGACCAGCAAGTCGTACAAGCCTTGCGGATAGACTTCCCAGCCCATCTGCGTGCGCTCCACGCCTTCCAGATCCACTTCCAGATAACCATGCGCGCCATCGCTGACCACATTCGTGCGGAAATAGTAGTTGATGCCGAGGAAGTCCATCGGTGCACCGATGATGTCCATGTCGCCTTCCAGTATCAGCGGCTTGGCGCCCGGCCACAAGCTCCACAAGGCTTCCGGATAACTTTTCTTGAGCAGCGGATCGAAAATCCAGTTGTTGTGCTGCAGCTCGAACAGCTCGGCCGCACGCTTGTCGGCGGCGCTGCTGCCGGTGGTCGTGCCACGGCCCACGTTGGCTACCAGGCCCACTTGCGCACCCGGATCGTTGCGGCGCAGATGTACCAGCGCCAGGCCGTGGCCCAGCAACAGATGGTGCATGGCTTGCGTAGCGTAGCGCACGTCTGCCCTGCCCGGCGCATGGTGGCCACCGCCGTAACCGTGGAAAGCCGAGCACCATGGTTCGTTCAAGGTGGCCCAGGCATCAACCAGGCCGGACAGTTCGCGGCTCATCAGGTCTGCATAGTCGGCAAAACGGTAAGCCGTTTCACGGTTGAGCCAGCCGCCACGGTCTTCCAGGTGTTGCGGCAAGTCCCAGTGATACAGGGTGACAAAGGTCTTCAAGCCTTTTTGCTTGAGGCGCTGCAACAGTTTCTTGTAGAAGGCGATGCCGACCGCGTTCGGCTGGCCTTGCTCATACATCACGCGGGGCCAGGCGATCGACAGGCGGTAGCCGTCGACATTCAGGGCGACGATGTTCTCGACATCCTCTTCCCAGCGGTGATAGTGGTCGCAGGCGAACTCGCCCGTGTCACCGGCCAGCACCTTGCCTGGGGTGGCAGAGAAAGTATCCCAGATCGATGGCAAACGGCCATCTTCATGCACGGCGCCTTCGATCTGGTAAGCCGCGGTGGCGACGCCCAGCAAAAAGTCTTTCTTCCACAACACCGAATCGGCCGGTGGCGAAAATTCTGTTTCCAGTGCGGCGGATACGGGCGGGATAACGGATACGGCAGCTTGATTCACACAATCTCCTTCACTTCGGATGGGAGTGGAAGCGCTTCCACAATGTGTAGTAATACTACCAGTGAAGAATTTTCAATGTCAACGCAATTTTTTGCGTAAATTGACGAAGGATGGCCCGGAAAGCCGCTTGTGCTGCGGTGCGGCAAAAAAAACGGCACAGGGGAAAGCTCCGCTGTGCCGCGCCATGGGCTTGCTTGCAAGCCCCATATTTGCTGGTATTTACTTCTTGTCCGTCGGCGGTACTGGCGGCACGAATGGGAAGGTGCCGAACAGATTCTTGCTCTGGCTCTGCATTTGTTCTTGCATCTGCACAAACAGACTTTTGCTCTGGTCGATGTAGTTATTCATCATGCCCTGCATCATCGGACCTTGCACGTTCATGAATTGTGTCCACATTTCAGGGCTAAAAGGCTTGCCGTCGAAACTACCGGCCGAGGTGCCCGTGAATTTATGCTGGATATCGGTGAACGCCTGCACGTTCTTTTCCAGGTAAGAACCCATCATGCCCTGCATGGCGTGGCCATAGTAGCGGATGATTTGCGACAGCACGCTGCTGGAGAACATTGGCGCGCCGTTGGCCTCTTCTTCCAGGATGATCTGCAGCAAAATACTGCGCGTCAGGTCTTCGCTGGACTTGGCATCGACGACCGTGAATTCTTCATTGTCCAACACCAGCTGCTTGACGTCCGTCAAGGTGATGTAGGAACTGGTTTGGGTATCGTACAAACGACGGTTAGGGTATTTTTTAATCAGGCGGTCTATACTTTTTTTAGCACTACTCATCACAAAGTCCCACTTATTGCGCCGCAACGCATACTGAGTTAATCCGAAAAAAAAGCGAACGTGGGGTCCGCTTTCGCACCTGCCTACTTTTTGCATTATAGAGTGGAAAACGGCCACTTTGCACATTCGTGGCAAAGATTCCCACATTTATTGCAACGCAACTAGAAGTAGATTCCTGACAAGACCAGAGATTACCCTGATCTTGCCTTGCAACACACTTACAACACCCAACAAAACCGTAGCGAGCGGAAGTAAGTTGTGGCTGAGAAGCGGAGCTGTGCGCATGCACAGTGAGCATCGCAGGCCGCAAATCACGACGCGCAGTAGGTTTTGTTAGGTGTCCTTAATCTGCCCTGACTTTAACATACCTCCCGGGTGCCGCTTCGATCGCCTTGTAGCGCTTGCCACCAGGTTTGGCTGGCGCCTTGATTTCAGCGCCGCCATGTTCGGCCAGGAAGGCGGCCCACTCTGGCCACCAGCTGCCTGCATGCTCGGTCGCGCCGTCCATCCACTGCTCTGCGCTCAAGGGTTTGGCCTTGGCCGCACGCGGCTGATCGTTGCTCCAGTAGCTGCGCTTTTTCTTCGAGGCCGGATTGATCACGCCGGCGATATGGCCCGAGGCGCCGAGGATAAACCGGTTGGCTTTCGGCTTCTTGGGATTGAGCAGCGCCGTCGACGCATAGGCCGAACCCCAGGGCACGATATGGTCTTCGCGCGAGCCGTAAATAAAGGCCGGTGCATCGATGCTGCTCAAATCGATTTTTTCACCGGCCACCGTCAGCTTGCCCGGCACTTTCAGGCTGTTTTCCAGATAGGTGTGGCGCAGATACCAGCAAAACATGGGGCCCGGCAAACTGGTGCCATCGCCGTTCCAGTACAGCAGATCGAAGGCGACCGGCTCCTTGCCCTTCAGATAATTCGACTGCACATAGTTCCACACCAGGTCGTTCGGCCGCAGGCTGGAAAAAGTACTGCCCAGGTCGCGCCCCGACATCAGCCCGCCCTTGGCCAGGGCCTGCTCGCGCAGCGCCACTTGCGGCTCGTCGATGAAGACCTCGAGCGCGCCCGTATCGCAAAAGTCGAGGAAGGTGGTCAGCAGGGTCAGGCTGGATGCGGGATTCTGTCCACGCGCCTTCAGCACGGCCAGCGCGGTCGAGACGATGGTGCCGCCCACGCAAAAGCCGAACAGATTCAATTTATCCTGCCCCGAAATCTCTTGCGTGACGCGGATCGCTTCGATCACGCCCTGTTCCACGTAATCGTCCCAGGTGACGTGCTGCATGCTCATGTCCGGATTGCGCCACGAGACCAGGAACACGCTATTGCCCTGCTCTACCGCATAGCGCACCAGCGAGTTTTCAGGCTGCAAGTCGAGGATGTAGAATTTATTGATGCACGGCGGCACCATCAGCAGCGGCCGCGCATGCACGGTGGCCGTGCTTGGCGTGTACTGAATCAGCTGGAACAAGGCGTTTTCAAACACCACCGTGCCCGGCGTGGTGGCCACGTTGCGGCCCACTTCGAAGGCAGATTCGTCGGACTGCGAAATGCGGCCCTTCTGCATATCGGTCAGCATATTCGTCAAGCCCTTGGCCAGGCTCTCGCCCTTGGTCTCGATCAGGGTTTGCTGGGCGTCGGGATTGGTTGCCAGAAAATTGGCCGGCGACATGGCGTCGACAATTTGCTGCACCGCAAAGCGGATTTTTTGTTTCTGGTGTGGCGATGCTTCCACCGCTTCGGCCATGGCGGCCAGGAATTCGGCGTTCAACAGATATGCAGCCGCATTAAAAGCCGACAAGGGACTGGCATGCCAGGCTGGCGCGGCAAAGCGGCGGTCTTTCAATTCAGGCGTCTTGCCGCCCATGAAATCGCCCCACAAGCCCGTCAGCTTGGCCATGTAGTCATTTTTCAATTGCTCGATGACTTCCGGCTTGATGCTGGCGCCGGTGTCTTGCAAGATACCGGCAATCGGATTAGCCGCCGGTTGCGGTACCATGTTGAACCAGGTCTTCCATTGGTTCGGATCGCTGATCTGCGCCATCCACTCCTGGGTCATGACTTGGGGATCGGGCATATTCATTGTGTAAATCCATTCCATTAAAGAATTAAGATGTCGTCACTCTCTACTGTATCCAGCCTGGACTGGCCTGGCTAAAACCTATGATGCTGATCGTTGCTATTGCATGGATTTACGTGGTGGGGCTGATGGCCCTCACCGAACCGTCCTTTGTTGCCGGACTGATGACGTTCCTCCTCTACTGTCTTATTCCTTTGTCTATCCTATTCTATCTGACAGGCTCAAAAAGACGCAAACGGCGAGCCGAACGGCGAGCCGAACGCAAAGCCACCGCAGCTTCTGCAGACGATAAAGCAAAAACGGCAGACACATAAGCGTCTGCCGTCAAGATTATTTGCGCCAGATCAAACTGGCCTGTCGTCCGGTGACGCCATCGCGCCGGTAGGAATAAAACTGCGCCGCATCGCTGACAGTGCAATATTCACCGCCCGCCACCTGGCTCACACCATCGCGCCGCAGCATGTGGCGCGCCAGCGTATAGATGTCCGCCAGGTATTTGCCCGGCTTGCCAGCGATGGCGGCAAAGGCGTCCGACAAGGCCTGCCTTTCCTCTTCATCGTGCGCGCCATCGCGAAACGCCTGCAACACATCAGCTCCCACTTCAAACGCACCGGGACCGATGGCCGGCCCCAGCCAGGCCAGGATTTCGCTGGCGCCACGCGCGCGCATGTCTTGCACCGTGCGCTGCAAGACGCCATTGGCCAGGCCGCGCCAGCCCGCGTGCGACGCGCCCACCACCAGGCCATCATGCGAACAGAACAGCACAGGCAGGCAATCGGCCGTCATGACCGTGCACACCACGCCAGGCTGGGTGGCCACGCTGGCGTCGGCGTCCGGCACGCAGCCAGCCAAGGCAGCCGCATCGGCCACGGCCACGCCGTGCACTTGCGACAGCCAGGCTGGCTCCGATGGCAATATGGACGCCAGCCGTGCGCGGTTTTGCGCCACATGCAACGGATCGTCGCCCACATGGATACCCAGATTCAAGCCGCCAGCGCCCTGCCCGTCACCATACGCCCCCAGGCTGACACCGCCAGCGCGCACGGTCGACAATGCGCCCACGCTCGCTGGCAGGCCCGGCCAGTCGGGAAGCAAGTAAGGCAAAGCCACGGCGGCGTTCATCAGGCCAGTTCCGGCTCGGGAATGCCGGCCTGGGCGATCAGTTCGGCAAAGTCGTCAGCCAGCGGCACCAGCCATTCGCAGTTCTCGCGCGTGCCCGGATGCACCAGGCCCAGGCGGCGCGCCTGCAGCGCCTGGCGTGGGAAGACGGACACCAGGTGCGGCTTGCCATACACGTAGTCACCCACCAGCGCAAACCCCAGGTGCTGCATGTGCACGCGGATCTGGTGCGTGCGGCCTGTTTCCAGGCGGCATTGCATCAGGCTCACGGGACGACGGTCGAGTTCACCGCTGCCTATCAATTCATAATGCGTGATGGCCGGCTTGGCCGTGAAGTTTTCCGACACGGCCATCTTCACGCGGTCACGCGGGTGGCGCGCGATGGAAGCATCGATAGTGCCCGCCACTTTGGGCGTACCCCATACCAGCGCGAAATATTCACGCTTGACGGTACGCGCCTGCAACTGGCGCACCAGGTCTGTTTGCGAGGCCAGCGTCTTGCCGACTACCATCAGGCCGCTGGTGTCTTTATCCAGGCGGTGCACGATGCCGGCGCGCGGCACGCCAGCCAGCTGCGGGCAGTGGTGCAGCAGGCCGTTGAGCAGGGTTCCGGACCAGTTGCCGGGACCCGGATGCACGACCAGGCCGGCCGGTTTATTGATCACGATGATGTGTTCATCTTCGTGCACGATGTTCAATTCCATCGCTTCCGGTTTAAAAGCCTCGTCTTCCGGCGCACTTTGCGGCAGAATGACGATCTTTTCATCGCCATAGGCGGTCATATTGCGTTTCGCAACTTTACCGTCCACGGTGACGAAACCGGCTTCCAGCCACAATTGCAAGCGGCTGCGCGAATACTGCGGCACCAGCTTGGAAATGACCTTGTCGAGGCGATGGCCACAGGCGTCCGGGGCCAGTTCCAGGTGTATCGGCGCCAGGTCATCGAACAGCTCGTCGCCGTCAAATGCCTCGTCGGCATCGTGTGCATCTGTGTGCACAACGACGTCGTTGAGGTCGGAGTCAGATAGGGGGGCAGCCAAATTCGGCTTAGAAGTTAATATCACAGCATTCCCATCGGCTATAATCAGCCTATTGTAAAATCTTGGTTAAAACCTTCTTGCAAAACGTCATGCAAAAAAAATTATCGTTGGTAGTCGCTTCAGTCGTTCTGCTCGGCATGTCCGCTTGCAGCTTGTTGCCAGAAAAAGTGGATGAGACCAAAAACTGGTCCGTTACGAAATTATACTCGGAGGCCCGTGAAGAAATGAGCGGGCAGCACTATGAGACTGCCATTGGCCTGTTTCAGAAGCTGGAGGCTAACTATCCTTTCGGCAACTATGCCTTGCAGGCACAGATGGAGATCGCTTACGCGTATTATAAGTCGGGAGACCAGGCTCAGGCACTGGCTGCTGTCGAACGCTTCATCAAGTTGCACCCGAACCACGCCAATGTCGACTATATGTACTACCTGCGGGGCTTGATCAGCTTTAACGATCAACTGAGCTTCCTGAACTTCCTGTACGAACAAGATCCGACCGAACGCGATCCGAAGGCCACGCGCGAAGCGTTTGCTGCTTTCAAGCAACTGGTGGATAAGTTCCCGAACAGCAAGTACACGCCCGATGCACTGGCGCGCATGCACTATCTGGTCGATGCGATGGCGAAATATGAAGTCCATGTGGCGCGCTACTACTACCGCCGTGGCGCCTACCTGGCTGCGGCCAACCGCGCACAAGGCACTATCAGCGACTTCGCCGCCTCGCCGGCCATCGAAGAAGCGCTGTTCATCATGTACCGCTCGTACGACAAGCTGGGCATGACCGACCTGCGCGACGACGCCCTGCGCGTGCTGACCAAGAACTACCCGCAAACCGCCTTCCTCAGCCCTGAAGGGGTGAACAAGGAACGCCGCTGGTGGAAATTCTGGCAATAAAATAAAAAACCGGAGCTTGCTCCGGTTTTTTACTTATTTGAGCACTTAATCAGCCACTTTGCGCCGGAACACCCAGCTCTTGTCATTCGACGCTTCCGGCACGAAACCATAACCATCGACATCGAACTGTTTCAATTGTTCGGGGTCGCGGAGGGCGTTGACGGTGGCGTAGCGGGCCAGCATGCCGCGCGCACGCTTGGCGTAGAACGAGATGATCTTGTACTTGCCGTTCTTCCAGTCTTCGAACACGGGAGAAATGACAGGCATATCGAGCTGGCGCGGCTTGACGGATTTGAAATATTCTTCCGAGGCCAGGTTGACCAGCACCTTGGCGCCCTGCTCCTGCGCCGTGCGGTTCAGGGCATGGGTGATGGTGTCGCCCCAGAAGGCATACAAATCCTTGCCGCGCGCGGTGGACAGACGCGTACCCATTTCCAGCCGGTGCGGGTGGATCAGGTCCAGCGGGCGCAGCAAGCCGTACAGGCCAGACAGGATGCGCACGCGCGATTGCGCGTAATCAAGTTGCGTTGGCTGCAAGCTGCGCGCCTCGAAACCGGCGTACACATCGCCATTGAAAGCCATGATGGCCTGGCGCGCATCGGACGGCTGCGGCGTCCAGGACGCGTAGCGGGCCACATTGAGGGCGGACAAGGCATCGGAAATGCCCATCAGGCTGCCGACCTCGGCTGGTGAAAACTGGCGCATGCGCTCGATCAGTTGCGCAGAATGGTCGAGAAAATCGGGGGTGCTGTGCAACTGGGTTGTTGGCGGCGTCTCCAGGTCGAGACTCTTGGCGGGCGAAAGCACGATCAACATAAATTATCACTACAGAATAGAATTGCCCACATGATACCTGCTCCACAAAAACTCGTGCTCGACACCAACGTTTGCCTAGACCTGTTCGTCTTCCAGGACCCGCGCTGGGCCGGCTTGCTGGCCGCCATGGAAAACGGGACCGTGCAAGCCATCACGCGCGAAGATTGCCGCGCCGAATACCTGGTGGTATTGCATTACAAACACTTACCGCTCGATGAAGCCAGCCGCGCCGTCGCTGCCGCCCGCTTTGACGCCCTGATCACGGTGGTGGCGCCGGCCGTCTCCGGCGTGCGCCTGCCCGTCTGTACCGACAAGGATGACCAGAAATTCCTGGAACTGGCGCGCGACGCCAACGCCGACATCCTGATCACCAAGGATAAAGCCTTGCTGAAACTGGCCCGCAGGACGGCTAAGGCCGGCATGTTCCAGATCATGCTGCCAGAGAAGTGGATACCTGCCGCGCCACCCGAAACCGTTGCGCCTGCGCTAGAATAAAGCCACAACTTACACCATCGCCTGATTGCCCATGAATAGCACGCCTTACTCCAGCCCGACCCCTGCCCTGCAAACGCGCTTGCCCGCCGTGGGCACCACCGTGTTTACGCGCATGTCGGCCCTGGCGGCCCAGCACGGCGCCGTCAACCTGGGCCAGGGCTTTCCTGATTTCGGCTGCGCGCCAGCGCTGATCGAACGGGTGAGCGAGGCCATGCATGCCGGCCATAACCAGTATCCACCGATGACGGGCGTCGCGCCCCTGCGCGAGGCTATCGCGGCCAAGATCGCCAGCCTGTACGGCCATCAATATGATGCCGCCACGGAAATCACCGTCACGGCCGGCGCCACGCAGGCGCTGACCACGGCGATTCTGTGCTGCGTCCACCCTGGCGATGAAGTGATCGTGATCGAACCGGCTTACGACAGCTATTTGCCGGCAATAACGTTGGCAGGCGGCCTGCCGGTGCTGGTGGCGATGGAAGTGGACGAACTCGGCTATAGCGTGCCGTGGCACAAGCTGGCCGCTGCCGTCACGCCAAAAACGCGTTTGATCATCATCAATACGCCGCACAACCCGACCGGCACCATCCTGCGCGCCTCCGACGTGGCGGCGCTGGCCGACATCGTGCGCGGCACGCAGATATTGATCTTGTCGGACGAAGTCTATGAACACATGGTGTATGACGGCCAGCAGCACGCATCGCTGAGCCGCCACCCGGAACTGGCGGCGCGCAGCTTCATCGTTTCCAGCTTCGGCAAAACTTATCATGTGACGGGCTGGAAAGTCGGTTATGTGGCCGCGCCCGCCAGCTTGTCGGCAGAATTTCGCAAGGTGCACCAGTACAATGTGTTCACCGTCAACACGCCGATGCAGCATGGTCTAGCGGCATATATGGCCGAGCCGCAGCCGTATCTGGAGCTGCCCGCCTTTTACCAGCGCAAGCGCGACCTGTTCCGCGACGGCCTGGCGGGCAGCCGCTTTACCTTGCTGCCGGCAGATGGCACGTATTTCCAGTGCGTGCGTTATGACGCCATTTCACAGCAGAGCGAAGCGCAGTTCGCCGAATGGCTGACCAGCGAGATCAAGGTGGCGGCGATACCGGTGTCGGCATTTTATGCGCAGGGCAAGGAGTCGGGCATCGTGCGCTTCTGCTTTGCCAAACAGGATGAGACCCTGCGCCTGGCGCTATCACGCCTGGCAGCAATATAAAGCTTTCCGCAGCTAGCTGCAGGACAGCAGATGGAGACTAGCATGGCACAACGTCGTATCGGCTTGGCCGACCTGGTTCCGGGCGAACCCCTGGCCTGGGATTTGTATCTGGCGGACCACAGCGCCGGCCCGCAATTGCGCAAGGGACAGATCATCAGCGATGGTGCGCAACTGGCGCGCTTGCTGCAGATGGGCTTGTACACGGGCGCGCCCGAGCAAGCTTCCGTGTTACACCTGCTCAATGAAAGCGCGCAGCGGCTGGACCGTTTGCTGCAAGACTTGCGCAAAGAGGGGAACGCCGAGCGCGACGTGCGCGCCATCGCCCGCGAGCTGCTGCGTGCGCTGAGCCTCGATGCCGATATCGCCCTGGCCAGTATCTTGCTGAACCAGATCGCCGGCCGCTATTGCGTGCGCCACTGCATCGAAACGGCGCTGCTGGCCATGCTGGTGGGCCAGGCCATGGGCAAGCCAAACGACGAATTGCTGCGCATAGGCGCCGCCGCGCTGACCATGAACGTGGGCATGTTGTACCACCATGACAGTTTCCAGGACAAGCGCGGCCCTTTGACCGACGATGAAATGCGCATCGTGCGCCTGCACCCCGTAGAAAGCGCGGAACTGCTGCGCTGTGCCGGTGTCGAAGATGAAGAGTGGCTCAGTTGCGTGCTCTTGCACCACGAAAACGACGACGGCAGCGGTTATCCGCTAGGACGCAGCGGCGATGAAATCTTGCAGAACGCCAAGCTGATCGGCCTGGCCGACCGCTATTGCGCGCGCGTCTCGGCCCGCAATTACCGGCGTTCCATCCTGCCCGACCAGGCGCTGCAGCAGTTATTCCTCGACCAGGACCTGGCCATCGATCCTGTGCTGGCAGAGCAATTCGTGAGCATCCTGGGCAAATATCCGCCCGGCACCCTGGTGCGCCTGCGCAATGGCGAACTGGGAGTGGTCACGCAAAGAGGCGCCGCCTACGTCCACCCGCTGAGCAACCAGCAAGGCGCTCCCCTGCCCGCCGCCGAACTGCCGCTGATACTACCGCGCAATACCGGCGACAGTCAGTACGCCATCATCGCCTCGCTGCACGAAGACGACGCCCACATGCACTTCAGCATGCGCCATGTGTGGGGGGATGAGGCACGGCTGTAGACGCTTTTACACACACCAGGCTTTCATTGTTGAGCAACCTCCTGGCATGTTGATCCGCAAAATCGAGCAAGGCATCTCCCGCGATACGGTAACGCACCCATTCATCTTGCGCGCTGGCGCCGATGCTGCGATAAAACTGGATCGCAGGCTCGTTCCAGTCGAGTACGCTCCACTCAAAGCGGCCGCAAGCGGTATCGCGCGCCAGGCAAGCCAGATGACCGAGCATGCATTTCCCTGCACCGGCACCGCGATATTCAGGCGAAATATACAAGTCTTCCAGGTATAGGCCCTTGCGGCCCAGCCAGGTTGAATAGCTGAAGAAATACACGGCATAGCCGACTGTTTTGTCACCGATGCTGCAAATGAGCGCACGGGCAGTGGCGTCGGCGGCAAACAGGCTGTCTTCGATATCGGCCAGGGTCGCCACGACTTCGTGCTCGGCCTTCTCGAAAATGGCCAGTTCTGTGATGAAGCCCAAGATAAGCGCTGCGTCCGCTCGTACCGCATCGCGGATTTGAATAGTCACGATAAAACTCCTGATGATGAATTGTCGACACGCCAGAGGTAGCGTGACGAGAAGCATGATAAAGGCAGACAGGTGCTGCATCCAGTGCATTTATTTCACGATATAATGCACACTATGCATCCCGACCTGCGCCGCCTTGATCTGAACCTCTTGCCTGTCTTTGACGCGCTTTACCGGCTGCGCTCGGTCACTGCCGCGTCCCATGAACTGTCCATGAGTGCGTCCGCCTTCAGTCACGCACTTGCCCGCTTGCGTGTTTCACTGAACGATGAATTATTCGTGCGCCAGGGCCAGCGCATGCAGGCGACCGTGCGTGCGGAACAACTGGCAGCGCCGGTGGCCGGCGCCCTGAAAGTGCTGCAAGACAGTCTCAGCGCAAACCACGGCTTTGCGCCTGCATCGAGCCACCGGACTTTCGTTTTCTCTGCTACCGATTACACCATCCTTGCCGTGCTGCCCAAACTTATTGCACGTCTGCAAGTCATCGCGCCATATGTGCATGTCCGGCTGGTCTATTCCAATAGAAAAGTGTCCATCGAGGAACTGGCGGCTGGCCGCATCGACTTTGCATTGGGCTATACCGAAGAACGCGACGCCTTGCCGGAAGGCGTGGAGGATTTCGACTGGTTCACAGACGACTATGTGGTCATCGCCAGCCGGCATCATCCGCGCATACGCGGGCAGCTGACACTGGACAATTACCTGCAGGAACGCCATGCCGTCGTCACGCCATGGAATGAAACGCGCGGCATGATCGATCATGTGCTCGATGGGCTGTCGCTCAAACGCGAGGTCAGCGTGCACCTGCCGACCGTGCTGGCCGCGCCCTTCATCATTGCTGAAAGCGAACTGATTTTAACGATGCCGCGCCGGGCTGCTGAAATATTGCGCGCAGCGGCCCCATTCAGCATGTACGAGGCGCCGTTTGCCATCCCGCGCTACGCTGTCAAAGTGTATTGCCACAAAAATTATCTGCGCACCGATGCACATGCATGGATGCGCCAGGAACTGCTGGCGATCTTGCAGCCAGGAACTGTGTAAGCCTTGTAGCAGTCTCTCGGTGGCTATCATCCCATGGCTCCATGGATGGGCTAATAAACGGCATCTGATGCCCTGTTGCTGGCGTTCATGCCTGGGTCGCGTGATGATATGTCCGCCAAATCAAGCATGATGCGAAACTGGTTTTTCCCCAAGTCCACGGCATCTAAGGCATAAGCTTCCGCAACTTTTTGGCTTGCAGCGCACCGCTTATGGAAGTCAGAAATAACAATAATTTATTGAAGGTTACTTAGTATCTGCAACAAAGTTTTGACTTTTTTGGTCTGCCGCACTTTCGTGGCATGGAAGCAAGGCCAAGAAAAAGCACAGTCGGATAGTGAGATTCTTCATTGATCAACTGCAGGCGATAAGAGCTATCCGGTACGCGCTTTTCTCGACGCCCTTGGCAGTGAGGAAAGCGCGCCATGATGCAGGCTGTTTCCTGCGCGGCCAGGCACTGCAAACAATATTCCTTGAGAGGGCCTGGCTCGCTTCGCGGCCCGAAGATGCTACGCAGTGGACTTCAGCATATGGTGATAATGCGCAATTGCAGGCAGCCTGCCCCATTCAATTTCTTAGGCCATCATTGCTGAGGTAGAGGGACGATACTGACGCCATTCGGTGGCGAGGCAAGCTCACTGATGGCCACATCTACGGGATGAGTCACTGTCATCTCGCCATTTTTTCTAATGCTGATGCTATCGCGAAAGCCTGTCGGCATAGCAAGATCGATCAGCTTTACTCCTCGCAAGAAAATATTGATGCTATCCATGGGGCAGTTAAATCCCACTTGGACCAGCACCTCTGGATCGAGCAGACGCAGTCCGACTGTCGTCTTGCTCAGGTCCAGGTCTGGCTGTTTAGTCCTGTTCAAGAAAACCGTTTTTTGGGCAGGTGTAACGATGAGCTGGTACTGGCCCGCTTCACAACTGGCCGTGTAAATAGTGGCAGCCCCCGTAGCCTGCGGCAGATGGGATGCAGTAACAAGACGCAGACGCTGCGACTGTGCAGATGCCGGAGAGGCAAACATCATGGAGGTCAATAAAGCACTGGCAAGCAAAATTTTCATATGCATGGTGACAATAAAAGTGGAATAGTAATAAGCAACTCCTGTCGAGCGCAAGTTATCAGGAAATTGTATTTATCCCTGCCCGCTGGAGCTACCGCGCCTGCCGCACAAGCTGAAGAAACCTCGGTTACGCTGGCAATTGTAGCTCCAGTAATAATGCTCTAAAGTATTTCTTTGGCATGATTGATGGAGTATTTCGGTATCTCCACCGTCAAATTTTCAGCACCGGCGCGCGCCTGGCAAGACAAGCGCGATAGCGGCTGCAAGCCCCAGGCCTGGTCGAGCATGTCCTCTTCGTAATCGCCGAAGGGGCTCAAGGAGGCGTAGCCCTCGCGTACGACAACGTGGCAGGTGGAACAGGCGCCGACCTGTCCGCAGGCATGTTCAATATCAATCCCGTGGCGATGCAATGCATCGCAGATACTGGTGGTTTCGGGCACTTCAAACACGGCGCCGGCAGGAGCCAGCTGAGGATGGGGCAATACTGTGATTTTTGGCATACGGGAATCTCCTTGAGTGCAGCGACTGTGGAGCTTCCCGTACTGAGAAGGTCAAGCTATTTATTGCTTCAGGAACCACACCGGTTCCAGGCTGACCCCGTTCATTTCCCAGGAATCATGCCTATCGTGCCCAGCCACGTCTCCACCAGCGCAGGCCACTGCGTGATGGGGAATTTGCTAGGGCGCAAGCCAAACGCATGGCCGCCCTGGGCGTACAGGTGCATCTCCACCGGTATATCCGCCTGCTTCAGGGCCGCGTAATACAGCAGGGAAAACTCGACCGTATCGACCAGGTCATCCTGCGCATGCAGCAAAAAGGTCGGCGGCGTTTGAGAACTGACGTGTATGGTCGGGTTCAATCTTGAAAGGTCGGCCCGATAGTTGACCGACATATGGCCCGGATACAGCGCTACGGCAAAGTCGGGACGGCAGCTTTCCTCGTCCGCCTTGTCGACGGGCCGATAGATGCGTTTGGCATGCGTGCTGATGGCCGCCACCAGATGGCCACCGGCAGAAAAACCCAGCACCCCGACCTTGTGCGGGTCGATGCCCCAGCCGGCGGCATGCTGGCGAACCAGGCCCAGGGTACGCTGCGCATCTTGCAACGCCGTGTGTACCTTGGGAATGACGCGAACGTTACGGACAGGGTCCCAGTGCGGGCCCGATCCGGGCACGCGGTATTTCAACAGCACGCAGGTGACACCAATCGAAGTCAGCCAGTCGCACACTTCCGTGCCTTCCAGGTCGATGGCCAGGCTCCGATAACCGCCGCCCGGAAACACGATTACGGCAGCGCCCGTGTTATTTACCGTGGGCGAATACACCGTCATGGTCGGCCGCGTGACATTATCCACTTCCTGCCAGGGCCGCCCGGCGACCAGCTTGTCGTCCCGCAAAGTCAGCTCGCTTTCCGGCCCCGTGGCAGGTTTCGCGTCGGGAATCACGCCTGGCCAGATCGGCAATTGCTGGTGTCCATCGGCAGGCTGCCATGCGGCGGCATGCACATTCATGCAGGCAAAAACCGCGACAAAAGCAAGTGTGTATCTCAAGAAATATTCTTTCAAAAATCAGGCCAGTATCTCGCGAACCGCATGGCAAACACGTTCCACGTCCTCTTTCTGCATACCGCAATGCAAGGGCAAGGTCACGGTCTGGCGGCCGATGCGTTCCGCGTTGGGGAACTGCCCTTCCCTGTAGCCCAGTTGGCGCCCCAGGGTAGTCAGGTGGGACGACTCGTACGACAGGCCGGTGGCGATGCCCCGTTCGCGTAGTGCCGCGCGGAAATCCTGGCGAGTGATGCCGAACTGCTCAAACGGCAGCAGCACGCAGAACATATTCCAGCTTTGGCCAGCAATACCGCGCGGTGGCAGTACGGCGTAGTCTATCTGTGGAAACACCTCAAAGTAATGGTCAGCCAGCATGCGCCGGTGCGCGAGGAAGCCCGGCAACTGCCTGAGCTGCACCAGGCCGATGGCAGCCGACACATCCGACATATTGTATTTGCCGCTGGCCTCGCGCACATCGCGTGAGTCATCCGGCAGGCGCTCGATGCCGTGAAAACGCAGCACATCGATGCGCTTGGCCGTGGCGTCATCGGGCAGCACCAGCGCGCCGCCTTCGATGGTGGTCATATTCTTGTTGGGGTGAAAGGAAAAAGTGGCAATATCGCCAAAGCTGCCGACAGGCTGCCCTTTCCACTCGGAACCCTGCACCAGCGCCGCGTCTTCGATCACGCGCAAGCCATGGCGGCGCGCCAGCGCATACAGCGCATCCATATCAACCAGGCCGCCAGGAAAATGCGTGGGCACGATGGCCCTGGTACGCGGCGTGATGGCGGCGGCGACTTGTTCCAGGTCCATCGCCCGCGTGATCAAATCGCAATCGACGAAGACAGGATGGGCGCCCACCTTGACGATCATATTCATGGTCGAGAAAAAACTTTGCGTCGACGTGATGACCTCATCGCCCTGCCCCACGCCGCAGGCCAGCAAGGCCAGCTCCATGGCGCCCGTGGCCGACGTCAGGCTGCGCGTAGGCCGGCCGCCGAACGTCTGCGACAGGGCATGTTCGAATTCCTGTACGCGCGGACCGCTGGCAATCCAGCCGCTGCGCATGGTGTCCGCCATGGCGGCGATGGCTTCTTCGGAAATACTGGGTTGGGAGAAATGAAGAACTGGCACAGATAATCCTTCTTGCTGATCGATAGGTTGATTATTAACGATGCTGCATTGATACAGTATGCACTGTCATTCTGCAATCCAGGGTGCTCTTTCGGGACAGCAAGCCTTGATCATTCGTTCAACAGTTTGAGTGCAAGAGGAATCGCCTCTGCAGACAAGACATAGCGTGCGTATGGCACGCCGTTGATCGGAGGCAGGTCGCAATCGCGCTCGAAACCGATAGCGGTATATAGCGAAAGTGCATCTGCCATAATGGGACTGGTATGCAATCCCACGATAGCTGCACCCGCACGGCTCGCGCGCTGCAGGCAGGCGGCCACCAACCGCTTGCCTATTCCCTGTCCGCGCTGCTCAGGGGCAACAACAAGCATGCGGATAACGGACCACTGATCCGGAAAAATAGGGTCCCGGGGCCGCCCCGGACCAACGTGGCCTATCCCGCCTACCACAATGCCCCCGCGTTTAGCGACGATCACATCAGCATTGCCAGCCAGGTCGGACATACGCGCCACCCCCTCCTGGAACCCGTTCCAATCTTCATAATGCAGTTCATACTGGGCAAATGCAGCCAAGGCAAGCTGATTCAAGTCTTCGCGGTCCGACGGCATGTAGTCCTGTATCACGATAGGCATTTCCACCATTTCTAGTCCTTTAATGTTGAGATATCGGCTGGATATTTTTTACTGATCGTCATATTTCCATACCACCTCAGCCACTTCGGGCTCTACTGCACAAAGAACACTGACACAAGCGTTGCCTGTAATCACTAGCCATTCTCGACGAGGACGCTCATATCCTTGTAGCACGCTTTCCTCCGCTGCCCAGCCTCCATCGATGACCTCCAAAAGATGGCTGCCACGGGGGAAGTCGTTGGAGATCCAGTATCGCGCCAACTCCGCTTCATCCAGCAAGCGGAAGCCGCTTACACTGCAAAAGCTTAACTGTATGCCCGTTACGTGACGAGCCTCGCTCTGGGAACAGGCAAGCACGATGACAAGTCCACCATGGGTATAGTTAAGGGATTCAATATCAGAGTTTTCTGGAATACTATTTTCCGGAAGATAAGCCCGGGCTTGAAGGGATATATTCGTCATTTACATTGCTCATTTTCAATTTAGTGAGCTGAATTGGAGATTGTCGGCTAGAGCTACTATTTCCACATACAAGATGCACCGCGTACCACCGTCCTAATCGCGCTTCCGCTTAACCAGCAATACTAGGCCGCGAGTGCAGCAGTAGCCAAATCTGCGCAAGACTGAAAGCTCGGTTCCATCCAGTGGGCAGAAGCATTGGCCACTTCCAACACTGCCTCAACGAGAACAGCCTCCTGCACGCCGAGTCCTGATATTGCTAGCGTCTCATGGAATTAAAAGCTTATTTCGCTGTACCCACCAACTGCACCAGCTTGCGCTCGACAAACGCCTGGAGTTGCGGCGACAGCGTCTGCAAGCCCTTGGCTCGCTCGTACGCCTGGCGCGCCTGGACGGGACGGTTGTCCGCTTGCAGCGCAATCCCCAGGCCCATCCACCAGACGCTGTTGTCGGGTGCGCTTTGCAGGGCCAGTTCGTATTGTTCGGCGGCATCGTGGTAGCGCTGTTGGCGCTGCAGCACGCCGGCCAGAAAGGCACGGTATTCGCCGTTGTCGGCTGCGTACGGCAAGCTGCGCATCAGGGTGTCGAGCGCGGCACCAGCGCTTTTATCGAGTTGCAGCCTGGCCAGCATCATCGCTTGCGCCGGCTGTTTCGGGTCCAGGCCCAGGCTCAGCTGCAGCTGGCGCACGGCCTCGTCGGGGCGCTGCGCATCGAGCAGCAAACGGATCAGGGTTTCGCGCGCGCCCTGGTGGCGCGGGTCCAGCTGCAAGGTTTGCTGCAAACCCGCGATGGCCTCGGCCACCCTGCCATCCTGCAAATAGCCGAGCGCGCGGCGGTACTCGTTTTCCACGCGCTGCTGCGGCGTGACCTGCTTGCCTTCGACGAATTTTTCGCTGATGACGGCAGGCACTGCGACTTTAGTCACGGGCGGCACAGCCTTTTGAGCGGGCTTGGCCGTGATACGGTGCACTTCTTCCGGGCGATCCTGGACTGGCGCTGGTTCGGGCGCGATCACCGGCGCGACTGGCTCAGGAACAGGAGCTGGAATTACCACCGCAGCAACGACAGGCGCAGGCACAGGCGCCGCCACGCTGGCCACATTGACCAGCATAGGCGGCACGGGCGGACGCTTCAGGTAGAGCCAGCCCAGGGCGATGGCGACGGCCGTCAAACCGGCCGCGCCGCCGAAGATCAGCGCGCGTGGCAGGCCGCGCTCGCGTTCGGGAACCGAACGGATGCCTTCGGCGTCGCCACGCCCGTCAAGCGGGCCGCGGGCGTCAAGGTCTTGCAACATCTTGTTAATCAAGCTCATCTACAGACTCATTTCAATAATATCCAGGCCACGGCGGTGCCCACGGTCAACACAACAGCGCCAGCCAGCCACGGCCACCAGCGCCGGCCGGCCGCCACCGTGTCGCTGGCAGCGAGCGCCACATGGCGGCGGCTCACTTGCTGCTTGCCTTCGCCATACGCCAGCATCAGCGCCTTGTGCGACATGATGTTGACCAGGCGCGGGATGCCGCCACTGGCTGCATACAGGCGCGCCAGAGCACCACGGCTGAACAGGCGCGCGCCCGAGAAACCGGCCACGCGCAAACGGTGCGCCACGTAAAAATCCAGGTCGTCGCGCGAGAGCGGTCCCAGGTGGTAATGAAAGGTGATGCGCTGCGCCAGCTGGCGGATTTCAGGCAGGGCCAGCTTGGCGTCCAGTTCAGGCTGGCCAAACAGCACGATTTGCAGCAGCTTGCGCTTTTCCGTTTCCAGGTTGGTCAGCAGGCGCAGCGCTTCCAGGCTGTCGACGGGGATCGCTTGCGCTTCATCCAGGCACAGCAGTACGCGCTTGCCCTGCGCCGCCAGGTTCAGCAGGCGCAAGTTGATGCCTTTCAGTAGCTGATGCTGGTCTGCATCTTTTTCCAGCAATACATCGAGATCGTCGGCCAGGGCCAGGATCAGCGAACGCGGCGGCAGGTTCGGATTCGGAATATAAGCGGTGACAAAATCGTCGCCCAGGGATTGCATGAACTTGCGGCAAAGAAAAGTCTTGCCGGTCCCCACTTCGCCCGTGATCTTGATGAAGCCTTCGCCATTGCGCGCCGCCACCAGCAAGGTGTTCAAGGCCTTTTGCGATTGCGGGCCATTGAAAAAGAAGCTGGTATCGGGCGTGAGGCCGAATGGCGGTTCGCGCAAGCCGAAATGGGCCTGATACATCTAGCGCCGCTCCATTGGCCGGCGCGGATCGAGCGCCTCGATACGCTTGCCCGAATCGATCAGGTCTTCATTCCAGCTATTGGCGCCATCGACGATGGTGGGCTTGATCAGCACCACCAGTTCGCGCTTCTGTATCACCTGCCCCGTGTTGCGGAACAGCGCGCCCAGCAAGGGAATATCGCCCGCGCCCGGCACTTGCGAGCGATCCGAGGTGGTCGATTGGCGCATCAGGCCGCCGATGGCGACGATGCGGCCATCCTGGCTGCGCACCATGCTATCCATTTCCGAGGTGCTCGAGGCAGCCAGCGGCAATTTCAGCGAACCGGCGCTGCCCAGGTCAACTTCCTTGTTGACGGTGCTGACCTGGCTGACGGACGGGTGCACGTGCAGGATGATATTGCCTTCGGCATCGATCTGCGGCGTGACGTCCAGCACCACGCCGGAAAAGAAGGGCTGCAAGGTCACGTTGGGGCTGGTGGTCGCGCCGCTGGCCGTGGTGTTGGTGGTAGTCGACACGCCCGTCACATAAAACTCGTCCGTGCCGATCTTCAGCACGGCTTTCTGGTTGTTCATGGTGGCGATACGCGGACTCGACAGCACGTGCACGGAACCTTGCGATTCCAGGAAGGAAATCATGGCGGCAAAATTGGCCGTCTGGAAAGCCAGACCAAACATGGAACCGGCCGAAGTGGCCGCCGAGCTCAGGCCAAAGCCGCTGCTGGCCGTCAAGCCATTCGCATTCGTCATGCTGGGTGGCTGGCCGCCATTGAAAGGCAAAGGCGCCAGGCTGCTGCCCGGCTGGATGAAGCCGGTCGAAATGCGGTTGGTGTGGCCGCTCTTGATCGAGGCAAACGAGGCCCAGTTGATGCCGGTCTGGGTGTTGTCGTTGAGCTCCACTTCCAGGATCTTGGCTTCCAGGATCACCTGGCGGTCGACCGACAACTGCGTCGCCTTCAAATACAGGTCCACATTGCGCAGTTCGTCGGGCATGGCGCGGATCACGATCACGCCCGATTGCGGGCTCAGCACCACCTGGCGCCCGCCTTCCGTGCTGCCCACGATGGCTTCCAGCGCCGTTTTCAGCTCGGGCCAGAAATCAGCCGTCGAGGTGGTGGTCAGATTGCTGCTGTCTTGCCCCGGCCCCAGGCCCGGAGCACCACTTTGCTGGTTCTGCCCATTATTCTGAACCGGGTTCTGGCCATTGCCGCCATTGCCGCCCGACACCGTAGCGCCCACCGAAGCCACCGAAGTGGACGACACGCGCAGGTTGGAACTGCCCTTGCGCGAGCCGGTCAGGTAATTGATGTGGAACAAGCGCGTCTGCATGCTCAAAGGCTTGATGAAGATTTGCGTGCCTTCGACCTTGTAGTCGTAGCCATACAGTTCGCGCACGGCGTCCAATGCCTGGAACAGGGTCACGTCCTTCAGGTTGGCGGAAATCGTGCCGCCGATATCGGGATGGACCAGCATGTTGTAGCGCGTGCCAGCCACGATGGACGTGAAGAACTGGCGGGCCGGCACATTATTGAAGGCCACGTTGAAGCGTTCATCGAGCGCTTCGCGCGCCTTCGGCAATTGCTGGGCCAGGGTAGCCACGGGCGGCAGCAGCGCCGCCTCGACCGCATCCGACTGGGCGGCAGCAGAAGTCGTCGCCGCAGCGCCCTTCACGGCGTCGGTGATGGCGTTGTAGGTATCGCGCTTGACGGGGGCGACATTGCAGGCCGCCAGGCCCATGCTGACGCCGATCACGGCCGCCACCTTGCTGATCTTGAACATGCTTGCCTTGTATGTAATATGCATCGCCACTTCGTCTACTCCTGCTTGCGGCCCGCGCTTGCGCCGGGCTTGTTTTCAATCTTGGGGGCCGGATAGAGCTTGAAGGTTTCCAGCGATTTTCCGCGCCGCAGCACCACCGCCGTATCCTGGATCTCCACCACCACCGCGTCGCCCACCTTGCCACCCTGGCGCACGATCTGGCCATCGATCACGGCTACCCGGCGCCCGCCCGGCTTGTTCGAGATCAGCACCGATTGCAATTGCGGCCGGGCCGGCTTGGGCGGCGGCGCCTCGCTGGCGGCCGGCGTCCACAGGGCTGCCGGCGGACGCGTTGGATCGTCGATCGCCTGCGCGTGCGCAAGCTGCACACAGCCCAAGACCAGGCAGGCTGGCAACACGGAACGCAACATCATAAAGCCATCCATTTATCATCCATGCTCAGGGTGTACACCGTCAGGCTCAAGGTGGCGGCCGGATAGCTGCTGGCGTCCAGATGCGCCTTGCCCCAGAACACCTGGGTTGGCATGGTCTGCAATGCCTGCATGTAATTAACCATCTCGCCATAACTGCCCTGCAGCACCACTTCCACGCCATGCCGATGCAGCACGGCGGCAGGTGCAGAAGCTGCAGGAGTCGCAGGAGTCGCCGGAACCGGCGCGCCAGCTGCAGCCACGGGCGGCGGCGCTCCCACGGTATCGGCAGGCAAGGTCGTCAGCGACACCAGACGCAGCTGCGCATGCTGGCGCAGCAGGCTTTCCAGCAGTGACACCATGCGTTCAGGCGCCACCAGGCCATGTTGTATCTGCCGCAAGCCAACACTGAGGTTGGTATTTTCTTTCAGCAAGCTTTCCAGCCGGGCCCGCGCCGCCTGGTCGGGATCGATGCTGTGGGCCGTCACGGTGAGCGCGATTTCCTGGTCGACCGTACTGATCATGGTCTGCGTTTGCGACATACTGGCGCCCAGCCGGGCATGGCTGGCCAGCAGGGGCGTCAGCAGCCAGAAATAAAACAGGAAGATCAGCACCGCAGCAGCGGCCAGGAAGACCATGGAGCGCTCGCGCAGGCTGAGGGCGTCGAAGGTGACCGCCCATTTTTTCAGTTTTGCCCGCATCAGCGCTGCCCTCCCGTTTGTGGCGTCGATGCTGCAGTGACATCGGCACGCGTCGATTGCAGGCTGAAGACTACATAAGGCGCCGGTTTGACACCTTTGCCGTCAGCCGTGACAGGCGCACCTGGCGCTACGCCATCGGGTGGCCCGATATCGAGGCTGGCAAAAGTTTTGCCCTTGAACACGTCCTGCTGGCCCAGGCGGCTGATATAGGCTGGCAACAGCGAAGCATGCAGGGCGCGTCCTTCCAGGCTGATGTCATTGCCGGCGCCAGCGATATGCAGACCAGTCAGCCACACGCCTTCCACCCTGGCCTGCGCCAGCGCGCGGAAGTAGCTGGCATAACCCTGCGCATTGCCCAGCTCGCCACGTCCCAATATGCCCGTCGCATCCTGCAGCAATTTCTGCTGCGCCTCGGCCGCGGCCAGTTGCTGCGCCACCTCAGGATCTTTATGGCGCGGCGGAAAATCGCGCAGCGCCTTGTCGCGGCGCGCTTCGCGCTGCGCCAAATCAGCCTTGACGGCGCTTTCCTGGTGTTCCAGTTCCGCCACCTTGCGCTGGCCATACAGACTCAGCGCTGCCAGGCCGACCAACAGCAAGCCCAGGCACTGCGTGGCGGTGCGCGCCGATATCTGGTGTTTTTGCCGCTCGAATTTGGGGTTGAACAGATTGATCTGCTGGCTCATGGACCCTTCCCTTCTGCATGGCCAGCGTTGCGGCTTTCCTCGCGCAGGGCCGTGCCCAGCGCCAGGAAGTAGCGTGCCTGCATGGCTGGATCGCGCAATTCGGCAACTTCGCTGAAGTCAAAGATGGTGTCCAGGTCGAGCCGCTCCACCGGCATGTAGAGATTGTCCGCCAGATAGCCGTGCAGACCATCGGCGCCGGCCGCCATCAGCATCAGGCGCGACAGGGAAATAAAGTGGAACTGGCGGTCGAAATGGTCGAAGGAGCGCTGCAATTCCAGGGTGATGCGGTCGTAATACTGGCTGGCCTGCTCCGACTGCAGCTGCGCCAGTTTCACGTCGATGCGGCGTGCCTGGTACAGCTCGCCATTAAAGCTCATCGTCAGCAAGCCGCCGTCGCCGTCAAAGAACAGCATGGCCAGGCCGCGCCCCGGCGTTTCCAGCAAGGTGGCGATATTGCGCTGGGCCATTTCGGGAATATCGATCACGGACAAAGGCAGCTTGCACTCGCCATACAGCGCCTGGCGGCGCGACACGGCGGCGTTGCGCGCCGCCACGGCAAATACATTGCTGCCGCGCTGGGTGGCGTTCGCATCGCCGGGAATATCGAACACATCGATGGTGGCGTCGGCCAGCGGAAAGTCCAGCATATCTTTCAGCCGCCAGCCCACGGCCGTTTTCAATTCTTCGCGCGGCACGGCCGGCGCTTCCACCGACAGCAACTGGTACTCGCCAGCGGCCAGCACAGTCGTGCAGCGATAGGACGCAGCCTGCAAATCCCTGGCCAGTTTATCGAGCACCTCTGCAGCTGCAGGACGCACGGCCGGCTGGAATCCCACGCGTTTGACCAGCGGTTTGCCTTGCTGCTCACCCTGCCTTTGGCGCACGACCACGGCGGCGCTCACGCCTTCGCTACCAAATGCCGTCGCCAGCCATCCTTCTTGTTTTTTTACTCTAGCGAATAAACCCATGCGACCTGTCCAGTGTAAGTGCTTGCGCGGTCTTGCTGCGCAGATAATGCATCACGCCAATTTTAATTCATGAAACCAATTTTGTTGTATAAAAACAATAAATTAGCGCGCTTTTTCATCATTTGTTTAATCTGACAGCACCGCCTGCACACGGCGCTCAAGGTAATCGGCGTTATTGCCCGGATTCGGACAGCCACTGCCTCCCGGCTGGTTGCAGGCCGTGGCGGTAATTTGCCAGCTGCGCAAGGTGCCGGGACTGGTGGTCAGCCGGCATTGCACGCTGACAGTAAAGGTAGACAAGGAACTGCCAGCTGGCAAGGCAAACGCGGTATCGGAAAAACAGCTGCCGTCCGTGCGCACGCGCAACTGCTGGTACAAGCCCCATTCCAGGCCGGTGCGGGCCGCCTGCGTGACGCGCGTACCTTGCACATCCAGGGCCGAACCGGTCTGCTGGAAGGTGCTGATATTGACCATGGCAGCGGCCAGGCCGGCCAGCACCACCAGCAGAAAGATGGCGGTGACCAGGCTGAAGCCGCGCTGGCGGGTGCCGGAAAAATGCTGCAGGGTGCTCATGGAGTATTGGCCACTTGTACTTGCTGCAGCAGGCTCACCGTGCCCGTATTGCTGTTGGCAGCACCCAGCTTGAGCGTGATGCCGACCAGGCCGCGCTGCACATTGGCCAGCTGCGCATAGCTGAAGCTGCAATCGGCGCCCTGCCCTGCCAGCAAGGCGGTCACCGGGGCAGCCGCCAGCGGCGCCGCACTGGCGTCGACTGGCTGCGCAGCCTGGATGGCGTAAGCAGAATAACGGGTCAGCGTCCCCGTCACGGCATTGCAGACATAGGTGACGGGCGTCGACACCACTTGAAACCGGTGCGATGGCGATGGCAGCGGCGGCTGTTGTGTAACGAAAGGATTGTTGGCGAGCGTAATGCTGTTGCCATTCACGCCAGTCACGCTGGCGCGGTTGCAGCCGGCCGCGCAGTTATACGCATTGGCCGGTTCATAGCCTGGCCCCAGGTTGTAGACGACAATCGAGTCGCCCACCTGGATTTGCTGGCGCGCGCCCAGCGCATCGACAGGCGCCGCGCCCACCAGGGTAAAGCGGTTCGGATTGGGGTAAGTGGCGGTCGCATCAAAGCCCAGCACATCGCCCTGGCCGGGCGCATCGTCGTCGCTCAGGTAACGGCCACCGGAACGTGTCAGCAGCAATTCCAGATAGCGCCCGTCGGCCGACACGCGCACGCTATTGGGCAAGGCCAGGCGCACATCGCGCGTGATGCGGCGCGTGGCAATATCGGCGGTATCGGCCAGGTTGGCGCGCGCCGTGGCGTCGATATACCCCTGCACGGGCACGCGGATGAAAACGGCGACCATGCCGCCGATAATACCAGTGATAACGATCACGATCACCAGCTCCACCAGGGTGAAGCCGCGTGCGCGGTGCAGAGCAGGAGTCGTCATCATGGGATGCTGTTCGGTGCGTAGCGCGTGCGGTAGCCGTCCAGCACCACTTGCTGCTTGCCCTGGAAGGCGACAGCGACCTGGATGCGCAATGCCTCGCTGGCGGCGATGCCATTCAGGGCTGCCTGCTGTATCGTGACGGTGGCGTTATAGCCGGCAGGGAAAGGATTGCCTGCCGCATCCGTGGTGTAGGGATTAGCTTGCTGATAATCAGTCACTTGCATATACGGCCGCGTACCTGGCGCTGCTGGCCCCGTGGTGCAGTCAGCCGTACTCTTGGCCGTCGCCGCGGCAGGATCATCGACGGCGCAAAAGGTAAAGCGCGCGCCTTCGATTTCTTCGAGCAAACCTTCGGCCAGCGCCAGCGCCTGCTTGCGCAACTGCGGATCGGCACTATTGCGCGTCGTCAAACTCATCACGCCCAGGATGGCAGCGGACGCCACGCCGATAATAATGATGAACACCACCAGCTCGATCAGGGTCACGCCGCGCTGGCGGCGAAGATACAGCAACTCAGAGGTAGACATAACCGGTCTCCCCTACAATCTGGATACTGCGCGTGCTGCCGTCGCCCTGGATAGTCACGGCCAGGCGGGCGGGAAAGGTGGAAGCGGCAGGAAACACGTCGCCCAAGGCATACGGTTTGCCCAGCGCATCGAAATAAAAGCCTGTTGTATTGGCCGGTACGGTGGCCATGCTGACGGTGGCGGGTTTTCCTTCGCACAGCCAGTTGCTTTGCTGATTGCAGGCGGCCAGGGTTTCCTTGTTGCCGCTATTGCTGCCTGCTGGCGGCACTACCCGGTTGGCGGCAGTACAGCCAGCATCGAAACACAGGGCCACGCTAACGCCATCGAGGCGCACGAACACGGGCCGGTTCTGCGCCACGGCCAGCTTTTGTCCGTAACGCACGATATTCATGGCTTGATCGGTATAACTGCGCGCATCATAGGCCTCGCGCTGAAAAAAACGGGCACCGGCAAACGCGGCCAGTATGCCGGCCAGCACCAGTACCGCCACCAGTTCGATCAAGGTAAAGCCGCGCACCCTGGCATGCCGCTTGCCAGGGCGCTCGGAGTGCTTCGTCAGGATCAAAGGTGCTTGCAATGGCTGGCCCGTAAAAAAGCCCAACTGGCTGACGCCTGCGGTTGGGCTGGTAAGACGCAAGGGCGGCCGCTGCATGCCGGCGCGCCCCTGCAAATGGCGCGACAATTATTTACAGTTCGCGGCAGTGGCGTTGTTCTGCACGTTGGCTGGCGTCACCACCGCGCCATTGACGGTAGCGGCCGTGTACACCACGGAGCAGCCGGTGCGGGTTGCGTCTGGCGTGACGGTCAGGGTGGTAGCCGTGGAAGCGATCGTGTAATCCGTTGAAATCAGGCCGGCGGCAGCCTGGATGCCGGTCGCGGTCGACGCCGCGTAGCCGTTCGCGCCATCGATGTTGACGCCTTCCATCTGTACTGCCGGCGTATCGACGGAGCCTTTCACCAGCCATTGCGCGTGGTACAGCGCGGAACCAGCCTTGAGGGAGCCCGACGCGGCGCTCATCTTGGCGACGCGCGCATCGGTCGACATGTCGACAAATTTAGGAATTGCCGTTGCCGCCAGGATACCCAGGATAACGATCACGACCACCAGTTCAATCAGGGTAAAACCTGCCTGGGCGCCACTTTTAAAACTGCGTACCGACTTGTTCATGCTTGGTCTCCAAAATCAAAAAAATACAACATAAAAACGTTCAATTCTTTGCCGGGCCGGTGACTGGCAGTGTCACGGCATCCGGCCCACTCGCAGGCGCGATGTCAGGCACGCTGGCCAGTTGGCCGGCGTCAGCGCCAATATTGGGCAAGAGTACCTTAAATTTCATTACATCAACTCTTATCGGTGAAAAAATATTACCAGTCCTTAACAAAAAGCCCAGTTTTTGATCGCTTCTATCAAAAAACCAATTTCCACTCGGCAACTTCTCCACGTCAGGCGCCAATAACTCGCCCAAGTCATTCGGCGGCCGCTGTTCCAGCCAGTCCAGCGGATTTTGCCGCTGCAAGCCAGGTAGCTGCGACTGCTTGCCCTGCAGATACAAATGCAGCGCCTGCACCCGCAAGCTGGTGCGCAATACGCCCAGCATCTGCGCCACGGCCGCGCGCTGCGCCTGTTCCTGGTAATAGGCAAGCCGGCTAAGCAAAACTGTCGCCAGCAGGCCCAGCACGATGGCCACTACGGCCAGCTCGAACAGGGTAAAACCACGCTGGCGGGCTTTGCTGATCATCAATGCATGGCCGCGCGGCCCAGGTCCCAGACCGGCAGGAAAACACCGAGCGCCAATACCAGCACCATGGCGCCCAGGAAGACGATCAATATCGGCTCGATCTGCGACGACAGGGTTTTCAATTCATAATCGACTTCGCGTTCATACATTTCCGCAATCTCGTCCATCAAGTCATCGAGCGAGCCTGATTCCTCGCCCACGGCAATCATTTGCAGCACCACCGGCGTGAACACATTGGCCGCCACCGAAGTGCGCAAAATGCTCTCGCCGCGCTCGACGCCATCGCGCATTTGCTCCACGCGCGAACTGAGGTAGGTATTGTCGACGGTTTGCGCCACCACCGTCAACGCTTGCACAATAGGCACGCCACTACTACTTGACAAAGCAAAACTACGTGCAAAACGGGCCATCGTGCCCTTCAGGATGATCTTGCCGGCAACCGGGATACGCAGCTTGCTGCGGTCCCATTGATAACGGCCATCCGCCGTGCCCAGCCATGCCCGCCAGCCAAAGAAACCGCCCACGCCCAGCAGCGCCAGCATCGGCCAGTAGGCAACGGTAAAGCGCGACGTGCCAATCAGAATGCGCGTCATCAGCGGCAATTCGGCATGAAAACTGGCAAACACTTTCTCGAACTGGGGAATGACAAACATATTCACCACCACCATGGCGCCGAGCATGGCGAACACCACGAAGCTGGGGTAGCGCGTCGCCGATTTCACGCGCGCGCGCATGTCGCGGTCAAATTCCAGGTGGTCGAACAGGCGCAAAAAGACTTCGTCCAGGCGCCCTGTCATTTCTCCCACGCGCACCATCGACAGGTAAAACGGTGTAAAGATGGTGGGATGGCGCGCCATGGCAGCCGAAAGTTCGCGGCCGGCGTCCAGCGATTCGCGGATATCCTTGATCACGCGCCCGAATGCGGGGCTGATGGCGGACTCTTGCAAACCGGCCAGTCCGCGCATGATGGGCACGCCCGCTTTCAGCAAGGTGTACAGCTGGCGGCTGAACAACTGCACGTCCATCGGCGTGACTTTTTTTTCAAGCAGCCTGGCCCACCAGCCGAGCCCGCTGGCGCCCGCGCCCGTTACGGTTTGCGTGGTGACACTGATGTCCACCGGCGTGATGCCGCCAGCCATCAACTGGTCGGCCACGGCATTGCTGTCGGCCCCTTCCATCACGCCCGTCAGCAATTCACCGCTGCTATTGCGGGCCTTGTACGCAAAAAACGCCACGTCAATCCTCGGTCTGGTTGCTGATACGCATGGCTTCGCTGACCGTCGTGCGGCCGGCAACCACCAGTTGCACCGCGTGGCGGCGCAAGGTTTCGCCCGCCATCTGCGCCGCCGCCACCTTCATGAAGTGGGAAGGATCGGCATGGTTGGCAGCGTCCGCCACGGCGCGCGTGATTTCCAGCAATTCATACACGCCGGTGCGGCCCCGGTAACCCATGCCATTGCAATGCGAACAGCCCTTGCCGTGGAAATACTGGTTGCGCTCGACCAGCTCGCCCAACTCCATGCGCAGCCATTCATATTCATTGGCCGTCGGCGCATACGGCGTGCTGCAGCTTTCGCAAATCACGCGCACCAGGCGCTGCGCCAGCACCGCTTGCAGCGAACTGCCGACCATGTAACGGGGCACGCCCATGTCCATCAGGCGCAGCGGCGTGCTGATGGCGTCGTTGGTATGCAGGGTCGACAGTACCAAGTGACCCGTCATGGCCGCGCGCAAACCGATCTGCGCCGTTTCCTGGTCGCGCATCTCGCCCACCAGCACGATGTCCGGATCTTGCCGCAAGGCCGAGCGCAGCACGCGGGCGAAGTTCAGTTCGATCTTGTCATTGACTTGCACCTGGTTAATACCGGGCAAGCGGTACTCGACCGGGTCTTCCACCGTGATCAGCTTTTTTTCCACCGAGTTCAGTTCGGACAAGGCGCAATACAAGGTGGTCGTCTTGCCGCTACCGGTCGGCCCCGTCACCAGCACCAGGCCGTTCGGGCGGTGCACGATGGCGCGAAATTTCTCCACCAGCGCCGGCGGCATGCCGATGGCGTCCAGGCGCAGCGACGTGCCGCCCTGGTTCAGCAGCCGCATCACCACCGATTCGCCATATTGCGTGGGCATGGTGGAAATACGCACGTCGATACGCTGGTTTTTCACGCGGATGGCGAAACGGCCATCTTGCGGCATGCGCTTTTCGGAAATATCGAGGTCCGACATCAGTTTCAGCCGCAGCGCCAGCGAACTGGCGATCTTGCTGTCGGCCTCCGTCTGCAGATGCAGCACGCCGTCGATGCGGAAGCGGATCTGCAGCCGGCCTTCCTGCGGTTCGATATGGATGTCGGACGCGCGCACCTGGGTGGCGTCCTCGAACACCGATTGCAGCAGCTTGACGATGGGCGCTTCTTCCAGGCCCGGATTGGCGGCCAGTGCGCCGAAATCGACCGAGACATCGCCCAGGTCTTGTTCCAGCTCGCGCGTCAGGGTGGAAATATCTTCCGTGCGGCGGTAAATGCGGTCAATCGCCTGCAGCACTTCCGTCTCGTTGACCACGGCCAGCTCGATATGGCGTTTGACCAGGCGCGCGATTTCGTCATAAGCGAACAAATCGGTCGGGTCGGACATGCCGACCAGCAAGCCTTCGCGCCGGTCTTCCAGTATCAGCGCGCGAAAACGGCGGGCCTGGGTTTCCGGCAGCAAACGCACCAGCTCGGGATTGATGTTGAAGAATTTCAGATTGATGTAGGGAATGTCCAGCTGACGCGCCAAAGCGCCCGAAATCTGCTCTTCGGTCACATAGCCATGCTCGACAAACACCCGTCCCAGCTTGCGGCCCGAACGCTTCTGTTCCGTCAACGCCAGGCCCAATTGCTCTTCCGTCAGCAGTTTCTGCTGCACCAAAATTTCACCGAGACGGACTTTCTCAGGCCTTGCCATGCTTACTCCTCAACAGGTTCGACGGACATCAACGCCAGCGGCGCGCTGCGGTATTTTATTCCAGAACGTGTTGTTTCTTAAAGAAAATACATTCCAAAGCTTGATTTCCGCCTATGCAGCCACAGTATCAGGAAACACTTGCCCGATGCCAGTGGCCGTGGCAATAATGGCAGTCGTTCAACACACTTCGCTTACCTTCCGCCATGAGCGACTACGCCATCCGCTACCATCAGGTACACAAACAGCTGGCCGGCATGACGGTGCTGCGCGGCGTCGACCTGGCGATACGCCCCGGTGAATTATTCGGGCTGGTGGGCGTCAATGGCGCAGGCAAGACCACCCTGCTCAAATGCCTGTTCGACTTTTGCACGCCGGACGCAGGCAGCATCGCCATCTTCGGCCAGCCCCATCATCAGAGCGCTGCGCGCCAGCCGCTATCTTTCCTGCCCGAACGTTTCCAAGCGCCCTATTTCCTGACGGGCCGCGACTTCTTGCGCTATTTGCTGAGCCTGCACCGCGTGCAGTATGACGACACTGCCGTGCGCCATGGCATGGCCGCGCTGGACCTGGCGCCCGAAGTGCTGGGCCGGCCCGCGCGCGATTATTCCAAGGGCATGATGCAAAAGCTGGGCCTGCTTGCCTGCCTGCTGTCGGGCAAGCGGCAACTGGTACTCGATGAACCGATGAGCGGCCTGGACCCGAAAGCGCGCGCCCTGTTCAAGCAGGCGCTGCTGGACATGCGGACGCAAGGCCGTGGCGCCTTGCTGACCTCGCATGCGCTGGCCGACGTGGAAGAACTGTGCGACCGCATGGCGATTCTGCATGAAGGGCGCATCGTGTTTACCGGCACGCCGCTGGAATGCCGCCATCGCCATGGCGGTGGCCCGCAAGCCAGCCTGGAACTGGCCTTTTTGAACTGCATTGCCACAGAAAATATTGCTGTGCAACACCCCGCATATCCATAGGGAAATCAAGCTTATTGATGAGGCAAGCCATGACCGTGGCGACGGGCAACTTTATTTCAGTCGATGCCTGCTTTTGCCTGCACACACGATTGCTTTTAGGCCATCATGCTGTTTAAAATTGCTAAAGCACAACATGACATCAAGGGCGATATCTTCATGAGCAAACACCCTATTCCTGTGCTGTCCCCTGTCGCTCTCGCCTGCTGCGCCATGCTCGCTGGCTGTGCGGCGCAGCAAACGCCCTTGTCGCCTGGCCATATCAATGAAACGCCCCGCCCTGCCGGCGCAATACCCGAGACGGTACAGCAAAGCGCCGTGCTGGCCCCACCCGTGGCCGCGCCCAAGGTCGAGACCTACAGCGTGACGGTGCACAGAGTGCCCGTGCAATCGCTGCTGTTTGCGCTGGCGCGCGACGCCGGCATGAATATCGATATCCACCCGCAAATCGAAGGGCTGGTCACGCTCAATGCCTTGAACCAGACCTTGCCCCAATTGCTGACGCGCATTTCACGACAAGTGGACATGCGTTATGAAATCGATGGCAAGAACCTGACCGTGCTGCCGGACGACGCTGTCTGGCGCAATTACAAGATCGATTACGTCAACATGGCGCGCAGCACCAACAGCAGCGTCAACATCGCCACGCAGATTTCCACGGCGGGTGGCGGCGCCAGCAGCAATAACAATGTCGGTGGCGGCAACAACACCGGCAACAGCAGCAGCCCGGTGGTGGGCGGCAATGGCAACAATAATTCGACCACTCTGGTAGTGAATCGTTCAGAAAACAATTTCTGGTACAGCCTGGAGCGCAATATCCGCGACCTCTTGCGCGACACCACGCTCAACGACCCGCTGACAGACCCGTTGGCCCTGTTGAACCAGCAATTGGCCAGCGTGCCGGTCCAGCCGCAAAACAACAACCCGAACGCCACGCAAACCGGCAACAATGCAGCGCCGGAAAACAGCCTCAATCCGCCGGCCGGCCAGGCTGCGCGCAGCCAGCCTGGGCCAGGAGGCGGCATACCGCTCGATGCGAATGGTTTGCCGTTATTAAAACTGGCCAACAAGGGCAAGCCTTCCTCGGTGGTGGTCAATGTGGAAGGCGGGCTGATCGCCGTGCGCGCCACGGGGCGCCAGCATGAAAAAGTGGCTGAATTCATCGACATCGTGCAGCACAGCGTCAAGCGCCAGGTGCTGATCGAGGCCACCATCATCGAAGTTCGCCTCAGCAATGAATACCAGCAAGGCATCAACTGGTCGCGCCTGACGGGCAGCTTGCGTATCAACCAGGGCCAAGTGGGCACGGCCAGCTTGCCGTCCGGCATCGTGCCCAACTCCACGCCCGGCATCTTCCTGCTCAATTATGCCAAGGACAGTTTTGCCACCACCATCCAGCTGCTGGAATCGTTCGGCAAGGTCAAAGTGCTGTCCAGCCCGAAAATCAGCGTGATGAACAACCAGACGGCGATGCTGAAAGTGGTCGACAATAACGTCTTCTTCACCATCAAGGTCACGCCAGCCGTGATCAGCTCCACCGGCAGCATCACCACCCCGGCCACGTATGAATCGAAACTGGAAACGGTGCCGGTCGGTTTTGTCATGAGCGTCACGCCGCAAATTTCCGACAGCGATGAAGTCACGCTCAATGTGCGCCCCACCATCACCCGCATCGTTGGCTACGTGCAAGATCCGAACCCGGCCCTGGCCACCGCCAGCGTAGTCAGCCGCGTGCCGGTGATACAGGCGCGGGAGCTGGAATCGATCATGAAGGTGGCCAGCGGGCAAATTGCCGTGATGGGCGGCTTGATGCAGGATTCGGTCGACAATGCCAAGGATGGCGTGCCTGGCCTGTCCAACCTGCCGCTGGTGGGTAATCTGTTCACTTACCGCAATGAAGCGAGCAGCAAGACCGAGCTGGTGATCTTCATGCGTCCGGTCGTCGTCAAGGACGCCAGCATCGAAGGCGATTACCGCGATTACCGCTACCTGCTGCCTGGCCAGGTTCCGCTCAATCGCCAGCCTTACTCGGATGGACCGCCGCAGGCGCGCCTGCAGGGAGACCCGCCATGAGCTTGCTGATGCAGGCGCTCAAGAAAGCCGAGCGCGCCAAACAGAACAGCCTGCAAGAAGAAGAGCTGGAAAAGCCTTCCGAAGCCTACGACCAGGTGCTGGAACTGGCGCCGGCCGATAGCGCACTGCCATCGCAACCGCATTCGCCGCCGCCCTCGTTTGATGCTGGCGACACGCTGAGCCTGGAACCGATGGCGTCCAGCGCGCCTCCGCCACAGCCGGAACCAGGTGCAGAGCCGCGTGCGGAAAAGCGCGCAGAAACGCCACCACCCAAGCCGCGACCCAAGCACGCCAGCAGGACCAGCGCGCCACCGCGCAGCGCCATCAGCATCGATCCGGCCACCGTGCGCCTGGCCGTGTTGCTGGGCATCCTGCTGCTGGTGGTTGCCGTGATGGGCTATTGGTACTGGCGCGCCAGCAGCAGCCCCGGCGCGGGCGCCAATCTGCCCGGCGTGGCGATGCCGCTGACGGACGCCCCCGGCGCCAGCAATGCCGGCCCGGCGACTCCCATCGTGGTACTGGCACCATCAGCTCCCGAACACGAACCGTTGCCGGTAATCCACCACGAAGAACGGCCTGTTGTGCACGTCGAGCCAGCGCCGCCTGCACCGGCACCGCCAACGGTGGCCCCGCCCGACACCAGCAATATCAAGGTGGTGCGCACGGATACCGCCCCGCGCATCAATCCTGGCCTGCAGCAAGCCTACCAGGCCTTGAACGATGGCCAGCTGGCCAGCGCCCGCCAGCAATATGAAGCCGTGCTGCGCCAGGAGACCAGCAACCGCGACGCCCTGCTGGGCCTGGCGTCGGTCGCCCTGCGCGAACAGCAAGGTGCACAGGCGGCCGCACTCTACGTGCGCTTGCTGGAAATCAATCCCGACGATGGCGTGGCCCTGGCTGGCCTGATCAGCTTGCGCCAGGGTGATGTGGTGCAAAGCGAGTCGAAATTGAAATCTATCCTGGCCCGTTCGCCCGACAGCGGCCCGGTGCTGTTTGCACTGGGCAATGTCTACGCCAAGCAGCGCCGCTGGCCCGAAGCGCAGCAGCAATTCTTCCGCGCCTACAGCGCCGTGCCCAACAACCCCGATTATGCGTTCAATCTGGCCGTGGGCCTGGACCAGCTGAACCAGCCGAAAATGGCCGCCAGCTACTACGCGCGCGCGCTGGCCCTGGCGCAAGCAGGACCAGCGGCGTTTGACCAGGCGGCAGCACAGGCGCGGCTGCGCGCACTGGGTATGCCCAGCAACGATGCAGCCAACGGCATCGTGATTACCAGACAGGAATAAACGTTTCATGGCAGAACAGGCAAAACTTCCGCTGGGCAAGTTGCTGATCCAGAAAGGCGTGATCAGCGAAGACCAGTTGCGCATCGTGCTGATCGAGCAAAAGCGTAGCGGCGAACCGCTGGGCAAGCTCTTGATCAGCCTGGGTTTCGTGACGGAAGCCACCGTGCGCGAGGCGCTCAGCGAAAACCTCAGGCAGCAAAGCGCCGACCTGGCGAATCTGGTGGTGGACGCCATCGCCCTGAAACTGATCCCCAAGGACGTGGCCAAGCGCTACCGCGTGTTTCCCATCGTGTATGAACGGCAAACGGATAATCTGATACTGGCGATGGCCGACACCAGCAATATCGTGGCGCTGGACCAGATCAGCGCCATGCTGGTGAAAGGCATCACGATTTCCACCTTGCTGGTGAATGAATCCGATATCACGCGCGCCATCGACCAGTATTACGGTTTCGAATTGTCGATCGATGGCATCCTGCATGAAATCGAAACGGGCGAGGTTAATTACCAGAGCATGGCTTCGCCATCGGACGAGTACAGCCAGCCCATGGTGCGCCTGATCGATGCGCTGCTGGCCGATGCCGTGCAGAATGGCGCGTCCGACATCCATTTCGAGCCGGAACAGTCCTTCCTGCGCATCCGCTACCGCATCGACGGCATCTTGCGGCAAATCCGCAGCCTGCATAAATCATACTGGCCCGCCATGGCCGTGCGGCTGAAAGTGATTTCGAACATGAATATCGCCGAAGCGCGCGCGCCGCAAGATGGCCGCATCACAATCAAATTTTCGGGCCGGCAAATTGACTTTCGTGCTTCGGCGCAACCCACCGTGCATGGCGAAAATTTTGTCTTGCGCGTGCTGGACCGGCAAACGGGCATCGTCCCGCTCGATGCACTGGGCCTGGCCGAGACGGAACTGACCCTGCTCAAACTGATGATCGCGCGCCCCGATGGCGTGATCCTCGTCACGGGGCCGACCGGCAGCGGCAAGACCACCACCCTGTATTCCATCATCAACCATATCAACACGGAAAGCGTCAACATCATGACCCTGGAAGACCCGGTTGAGTATCCGATGAATATGATACGGCAGACCTCCGTCAATGAATCGGTCAAGCTGGGCTTTGCCGACGGCATACGCTCGATGATGCGGCAAGACCCGGACGTGATACTGGTCGGCGAGATCCGCGACCGCGAAACGGCCGAAATGGCGTTTGCCGCCGCCATGACGGGCCACCAGGTGTATTCCACCCTGCATACGAATTCGGCCATCGGTTCGCTGTCGCGCCTGCTGGACATCGGCATCTTGCCCGACATCATGGCTGGCAACATCATCGGCATCGTGGCCCAGCGCCTGGTGCGCAAACTGTGTCCGCATTGCAAGGAAACCCAGGTGGCCGACAGCGTCGAAAGGCGCTTGCTGGGACTGCATCCCGACGATGGCCCCGTCGATATCTGCCGCGCCGTCGGCTGCGAACGCTGCGCCCACCAGGGCTACAAGGGGCGCCTGGCCATCATGGAATTGCTGAAAATGACGCCCGAACTCGATGAAATGACAGCCCGGCGGGCCAGCACGCGCGAACTGAAGAATGCAGCCCGCGCAGCCGGTTTCCACGCCCTGGTCGACGATGGCATGCGCCGCGTGCGCGAAGGCTTGACGACCCTGGAAGAAGTGGCGCGCGTGGTCGACTTGACGGACAGGCTGGCCTGATGCCGCAATATGTCTACCGCGCCATGGACGCTGGCGGCGCCCTGATTCCCGGCAGCATGGAGGCGGCCAACGTGCCCGACCTGGAAGCGCGGTTGCACCGCATGCAGCTGGACTTGATCGACTGCAAGATCACGGGCCAATACCTGGCGGTGTTCGGCAAGCGCGTCATCCACCGCCGCGACCTGATCAACTTTTGCTTCCATATGGAACAATTGACGGGCGCAGGCGTGCCCATTTTGGACGGCTTGAACGATTTACGGATCAGCACCGATCACCCGCGTTTGCGCGAAGTGGTGACGGACTTGATCGAAAGCATAGAAGGCGGCTTGCCCTTGTCGGGCGCCATGGCCCAGCATGGCGACATTTTCGACGCCACGTTTACCAGCCTGATCCTGGCCGGCGAGCAAAGCGGCAAGATCGCCGAGGTGTTCAAGAACCTGTCGGAAAGTTTAAAGTGGCAGGATGAACTGGCGTCGCAAACGCGCAAGATCGTCATGTATCCGATCATCGTGGCCATCGTCGTCTGCGCGGTGACGTTTTTCCTGATGATCTACCTGGTGCCGCAGCTCACTGCCTTTATCCGCAATATGGGCGGTGAATTGCCGCTGCACACGCGCGTGCTAATCTTTGTGTCGAATGTGTTCATCGACTATTGGTATCTACTGCTGGCCCTGCCCATCGCGCTGTTGCTCGCTGCGCGGGCCTGGATCAAGCGCAGCAATGCGGCCCGCTATGCTTTCGATGGCTTGAAACTGCGGGTATGGCTGATCGGCCCGGTGCTGCATAAAATCATCCTGGCCCGCTTCGCCACCTTTTTTGCGCTGATGTATGCCTCGGGCATCACCATCCTCGACTGCATACGCTTGTCCGAAGGCATCGCCGGCAACCAGGTAGTGGCGGCCGGCCTGCGCCGCGCCGCCCAGCTGATCAGCGAAGGCCAGGGCGTGACCAACGCCTTCCAGCACACGGGCATCTTTCCGCCGCTGGTGATCCGCATGCTGAAAGTGGGTGAAGCAACCGGCTCGCTGGATACGGCCTTGCGCAATGTCAGCTATTTCTACAACCGCGAAGTGAAGGAATTGATCGAAAAGGTGCAAGCGATGATAGAACCGGCCATGACGGTGATCCTGGGCTTGCTGCTGGGCTGGATCATGCTGTCGGTGCTGGGGCCCATTTACGACACGATCAGCACGATCAAAACGTGAAGGCCGACACGATCATGTCCCGCAAACAACTCTTTTATCTCAGCAGCGATATCCTGACCGCCTACGACTGGCGCAACGGCGCCTTGGGCGCAGGCCATGCTTTTCCAGCAAGTGCGGCCGGGCTGGACGCCTTTGCCGCCTGGCTGGAAGATCCGAGCGAGCAACGGCTGCGGGTGCCCGCCTATTTGCTGACGGACTTGATCGAAGAAGACTTTCAACACCAGCTGCTGCCCCATGTGCGCGGCAAGGCTGGGCGCGCGCTGCTGGCGCGGCGCCTGGGCCAGTTGTACCGCGACACGCCCTACCGTGGCAGCACCTTGCTGGGCCGGGAAACGACAGGCCGCCGCGATGACCAGCTGCTGTTCTTTGCGCTGACCAATCCTGCATTGCTGCAGCCGTGGACGGACGTGCTGGACCAGTTGTCGATACCGCTGGCCGGCATCTATGCCACCAGTCTGCTGAGCATTGCGCTGGTGAATAAACTGGCGCTAAACCACGAACACCTGCTGCTGGTGACGCAGCAATCGGGCGGCTTGCGGCAAAGTTATTATGAGCAAGGGCAGTTGCGCTTTTCACGCCAGACGCCGGCCATTGCACTCGATGGCGTGGCCGTCAATATCGCGCTGGAAACGGAAAAGACCCGGCAATTCCTGACCAGCACGCGCATGCTGGCACGCGGCGACGTCTTGCATACCGTGATTTTGGCGCCCGCCGCCCAGCTTGCCAGGCTGGAACTACTGTGTGACAACGGTATCGAAGTGGTCTATCACTTCATCGACCTGCAGCTCGCCAGCGAGCGCGTGGGGTTGACAACGGCGCCGCTGCTGGCCGATGCATTGCTGCTGAGCTTGCTGGGCAAGCGGCCGCCGGCCAGCCATTATCCACCCGGCCCGCTGGCCCGCCACCGCCATGTGCAGCGTTCCCGCACGGCCCTGTATGGCGCCAGCATCGCGCTGGGTACGGTGGTCGTCGTATGGACTGCGGGCTATCTGCTGGGCGGCATGCAAGACGGCGCCGAGATCACGCGGCTGCAGCAGGAAACGGCCTCGTACCAGAATCGCTACCGCCAGCTCATGTCCGGCATGCCGCCGGCGCCGGCCAGGACGCAAACCATGAAAACGGCCGTCACGCTGGAACGCATGATCAACAGCCAGGCGCCGGAACCGGGCCGCCTGCTGAGCATGCTCAGCGCGGCGCTCGATGGGGCGCCGCAAGTGCGGCTGAACCAGCTGCACTGGAATGCAGGGCCGCCGCCTGTCCGCACCGCATCGGGTGCACAAACCGCACCGCAAGGCCAGGCGGCGCCAGCCATCGCCAGCACGCTGGCCGGCATTCCGGCGGCGCCTGCGCAAGCCTTGCGCCTGGAAGCCGATGTGGAGATGCCGCGCAACGATTACCGCAGCGCACTGTCCGCCATCACGGCCTTTGCACAAACACTGGCGCGCCAGCCGGGTTTGCGCGTGGAAATCGAGGAAGCGCCGCTGGACTTGCGGCCCGGTGTCGCCCTGAGCGGAAAAAGCGCCACACCGGCGCCCGACAGCCATGCCCGCTTCACGGTCTTGCTGGTGTGGCAGCCATGAACGGCCCCGTCAAATCGCCACCCTTGCCCGGCATGAAAAAAGCCGTCGTCGCCGCACGCCCCGCGCCGTGGTGGCTGGCCGAACTGCATAGGCTAAGGCCCGCGCTGCTGTGCGCCGCCTTGACGGTAGCCGCAAGCGTGCTGCTGCTCGGCTTTAGCCACCACTACGCCGAAGACCGGGCCGATGCGCGCGAACTTGCGAAACAAGCGCGCAACAAGGCGGCCGCCCTGTTCAATCATGTGGAAACAGAAAAACGCGATATCCGCGCCTATGAACCGCAGTTTCTTGCGCTACGCCAACGAGGACTGATAGGCGAGGAAAACCGGCTGGCCTGGATAGAGACCATCCGCCACAGCCAGGAAGAACGCAAGCTGCTGACCATCAGCTATGACATCAGCGCCCGGCAAGTGCTGAAAGCGCCGCCAACGCTGGCCATGGGGACGCTACAGTTACGGGGCACGCCCATGCGCCTGCAGATGGACTTGCTGCACGAAATGGATGTGCTCAATTTGCTCGCCGACTTGCGCCAGTCCGGCTATTTTGCCGTGCACGATTGCAGCATCAAGCGCAATACTTCAGCCGCTACCTTGAGCGCCGAGTGCGGCTTGTTGTGGCTGACGTTGGGCAATACCGGCACGGAGCGCCCATGAAACAATTGCTTTTCCTCTTGCTGGTCACCATGTCTGCTCAGGCGCAGGAAGCCAAACTGGGGCGGCTGTTTTCCTCGCCCGAACAGCGGGCCCAGCTTGACGCGCAGCGCTATGGGGCGCCGCCCGCCGATAAGGCCGCCCCGGCACCGCCGCCAGAACCGCCGCCACCGGTGGAACTCAATGGCGTGGTACAGCGCAGCAGCGGCCACTCCACCATCTGGCTCAATCAAACGCCGCACAACGATACCAAGGGCACGCTGCGCCTGTCGAACGGCCAGCAACTGCGCTTGAAACCGGGCCAGCGCTACGATCCGGCCAGCAACACCATCAGGGAAGTCACCGAGGTACAGCCATGAAGCCGCAGCATCAAGCGGGCTTCAGCCTGATCGAGATCGCCATCGTGCTCGTCATCGTCGGCTTGATGATAGGCGGCCTGGTCACGCCATTAACGGTGCAACTGGAACAGCGCAAGGTGGCGGAAACGCAAAAGGCGCTCGACGACGCGCGCGAAGCGTTGACGGGCTTTGCCGTGCGCTATGGCTATCTGCCCTGCCCCGCCATTTCTGCCATGAATGGCCTGGAAGACCGCAATGGCGGCCGCTGTACGGAAGAAAAACGGGCCGGCTTCCTGCCATGGACCACCTTGGGACTGGGCAAGAGCGACAGTTGGAACAATCTGTTCCGCTATAGCGTCACGCCCGCCTTCAGCGACAGCGAACAGCAATTCGGCCTGGGCACGCCGCGCGACATCAGCGTCGCCACGCGCGACGGCGGCCCGCTGACACAGGCCACCGCCCTCAACGACATTCCCGCCGTCATCATGTCCCATGGCAAGAACGGCTTTGGCGCCACCAGCGCGCAAGGCCAGCGCCGGGTGGGACTAGCCGTTGCGGGCAATCTCGACGAGCGCAACAACATTGCCAGCGACACACTTTTCATCAGCCGCGCCGGCAGCACCGGCTTGCAGGCCGGTGGCAGCTTCGACGACATGGTGGTGTGGCTGTCGCCCAATATCCTGTTCAACCGCATGGTCACGGCGCAAAGGCTGCCGCGCTGATGGCCCTGTTCATTATTGCCCGCTACACACTACTCGAAGCGCTGCGCAGTCGGCTGCTGTGGCTGTTCCTGCTGGCCGCCTGCGCCGCGCTGGGACTGTCCGGCTTTTTGCAGCAGCTGGCCCTGACGGAAAGCCGCGCCGTGCAGGCGGCGCTGCTGGCGGCCGTGCTGCGCCTGGCCAGCGTTTTTTTACTGGCGGCGTTTGTGATCACCAGCATGGCCCGCGAAGCGGCCGACAAGGGTAGCGAACTGCTGCTGGCCCTGCCCATGCCGCGCGCCAGCTATTTGCTGGGCAAGCTGGGCGGCTATGCGGCGCTGGCGGCCGTGCCGGCGCTGCTGTCCGGCGCCTTGACAACCCTGTTTGCGCCGCCGTCACAAAGCGCGCTGTGGGCGGTTTCCCTGCTGGGCGAACTGTGGATCGTCGCCGCCTTCAGCCTGCTGTGCGCCGCCAGCCTGCAGCACGCCTTGCCGGCGCTGGCGGCCTGCAGCGGTTTTTATGTGCTGGCACGCAGCGTGGGCAGCTTGCAACTGCTGGCCCACAGCCCGGGCGGCGGGCCGTCGTGGACGCGCCAGGCCATGGCCAGCGCCATCGATGGCCTGGCTTTGCTGCTGCCCCGCCTGGACAACTTCACGCGCACGGACTGGCTGCTGTACGCCACCGGCGACTGGCATGCGCTGGGGACGGTGGCCGCGCAAACGGCCATTTACGTGACCTTGCTGGCTGCCTGCGCGCTATGCGACTTTTACCGCAGGAACATCTGATGGCCAACAAGCTGCGTCCTGTGTCGAGCGTGCCCCATTTTGCATGGCTGCTATTGGCTTGCGCCCTGCTGCTGCAACTGGCCTGGCGCTGGAGCCAGAACAACGAGGCAGTCCGGGCGCAGCCGCTGCCGGCTCCGCCGCCCTTGGCCGCCGCACGCCTGGCCAGCCTGGGCGACCCGCTGGCCATGGCCAGGGGCTGGCTGCTGTACCTGCAGGCGTTTGAAGACCAGCCAGGCGTCAGTCTGCCCTGGCGCAGCCTCGATTACGATCACCTGGCCGGCTGGCTGGAGAACGGGCTGGCGCTCGACCCCCGCAGCCAGTATGCGCTGGTGGCCGCCAGCGAAGTCTACGCAGGCGTGTCCGACCCGCTGCGCACGCGGCGCATGCTCGATTTTGTCGCCCGCAGTTTTAACGACGATCCCGCCCGCCGCTGGCCCGCCATGACGCAAGCGGCACTGGTCGCCAAACACCAGTTGCACGATCTGCCGCTGGCCCTGGCCTATGCGCGCCAGTTGCGCCTGCAGACGGCCGGTCTGCAAGTACCAGCGTGGGTACGCGAAATGGAAGCCTTTATCCTGGAAGACATGGACCAGCTGGAAAGCGCGCAAATCGTGCTCGGCGGCCTGATCCAGGATGGCCAGATCACCGACCCGCACGAACTGGCCTTCCTCGCGCGCCGGCTCGATACCTTGGCAAGAAAGTTATCAAAAAATGTACAATAGCCTGCCACTGGCAGCTTCTTCGAAAGGAATCGCCATGTCTCACCACCGCCAATCCGGCTTCACCCTGGTTGAAATCGCCATCGTGCTCGTCATCATCGGCTTGCTGCTGGGCGGCGTGCTGAAAGGCCAGGGCTTGATCGACAGCGCCAAGGTGAAAAACATCATCCAGCAATCGAATTCGCTGACAGCCGCCGTGAACGCCTACCAGGACAAATTCCGCGCCCTGCCCGGCGACGATATCCAGGCCACCCTGCACGTACCGAACGCGGCAGGCAATGGCAATGGCGACGGCCAGATCGGCGACGGCCAGCCGCGCGAATTCACCTTGGCGCCCCAGCACCTGGCGCTGGGCGGTTTTATTACCGGCTCGTTCAACGGCACCAGCCAGTTCATGACCAGCGCCCAGGGCGGCGCCGTCTACCTGTACAACGACGAAGTGGGCGGCCGCGCCGGCAACGGCATCCGCTTCGACAACCTGCCCGAAGGTTATGCCGAACAAATCGACAGCAAGCTCGACGACGGCATCGCCACCACCGGCTCCGTGCGCGCCACCCAGCCGTATGGCAATACAGGCGCCATCATCCCCCGCACGGCCGTGTTTTTCTAATTCGCGCTACTGCATGGATATCCTCGGAGGAACATTGTCCCGGTTAGATATCCATGAAAACGGGACTGGCGCAAACTGACCCTGACTTCGTGACTTCGGGCGTTCATATTCGCTAAACGTTTTTATAATTAGGTGGAGATTTATATTTATCAAATTCTTTTTCTTTTTCAGAGTCAAGTTGTTCATCTAAGGAAGCGCTGATCAATTCGCTTTCCTAGCGAAATTGACGCGCCAAATGGTCGAACAGTAAGTCGATCAAGCGTATTTTCGGTCGATTTGACGCGA
>NZ_JACHCI010000017.1 GCF_014200675.1 Janthinobacterium saanense
GACGTGCTGTGCAAGCAGCTGGCGATCGAGCACCGCCTGATTCCGCCACGCCATCCGCAGACCAACGGCATGGTCGAACGCTTCAATGGCCGCATCAGCGAGATCGTCAACCAGACCCGTTTCGCTTCCAGGGCCGAGCTTGAATCGACGCTGCGCAATTACCTCAAAATCTATAACCACAACATTCCACAACGCGCTTTGAATAATGAAACGCCGGTGCAGGCGATGAAGAAATGGCAGGCGGAAAAGCCGGAATTATTCGTTAAACGCGTTTATAACCAAGCGGGTCTTGACAGGTAGGAACTATTATTCTGCTACCCGGTAGCCGCTGATACGCCACGCAGAGGGCGATTCAAGGTGTGAGGTGATGCATCGTGCCCACCCACACTGGCTGCAGCGCATTCCCCCGGGGTGCGCGCGGGATTCCGCAGCGGGGGACACATGAAGCAGTTGCAGCATCCATGGGTGCGCTTTCTGGTATGCACACTCGCAGCCATTGTCCTGGCCTGTTGCCTGATTTATTTATTGCAGCTGGCGACATCCAACCCACTTTCCCCCTATCTGATCGCCGTGCTGGCCGCGCTGCTTGGCGCCGCAGTGCTGGCGCTGGCCGGCCGGCCCCGTGGCGGCGATGATTTACGCCACTTTGCCGATACGGTGGGGCATGCCATCGACGACATCATGATCGGTGCGGCCGAAACCTCGTACTTTGTCGATTCCGTCAAAAAGAAGGTGGAGCTGGACGTACAGACGGCCAGCGATATCGCCGACAGTTCTGAACAGAATGCCCGCACCACGGAAAAGATTGCCGCCAATGCCGAACGGGCCGCTACCGTGGCCGCTGGCGTGCGGGTGGAAAGCGTGGCGGCGCGGGCCGAGGTCGATCAGGGATTGAAGCGCATCAATAGTGCGCGCCAGCATGCGCAAGACGCGTCCAGCGCGATGTTGAGCCTGCAGGAAAAATCCAGACGCATCAGCGGTTTCACGCAAGCCATTTCCGATATTTCCGCGCGCACCAATCTGCTGGCGCTGAACGCCGCCATCGAGGCGGCGCGGGCCGGTGAACATGGCCGTGGTTTTGCCGTGGTGGCCGGGGAAGTGCGGCAATTGGCGCAACGCACCAAGGAAGCCAGCGATGAAATCAGCCTGATGGTGCGCGAAATCACGGAACAATCCGAAAAAGCCGCGCGCGGCATGCAATCGCTGGCGGCCGGCGTGACGGAAGCGGCGCGCAATGTGGAAAGCGTGCATGGTTCACTGAGCCATATCGAGCAGTCGTCGGGCGTGTCGGAAGACGAGATCGGCCAGATCGCCCGCGCCTCGCGTGAACACGTGGACACCACGCAAGTGATTGCCGACGCCATCGTGCAGATACGCGACAGCATGTTGTCGACCAATGGCGAATTGCCACGTGCCACGCAATCGGCAATGGCGCTGGCGGAACGGGCCGAAGTGATCGCCAGCGCCATGGGCGATTCGTCGATCGCCACCCCGCACGACGCCATCCGCATCGCCGCCCAGCGCGCCGCGCACGAGGTGGGCCGCTTGTTCGAGCAGGCTATCGCTGGCGGCAAGATTACGCGGGAAGCTTTGTTCGACCGCCATTACCGCGCCATCCCGAACACCGATCCGCCCAAGCACAACACCCAATTTGACGCTTTTACAGACCGGGTGCTGCCCGATTTGCAGGAAAGCTTGCTTGCTGCACTGCCGCAACTGGCGTATGCGGGCGCCGTCGACAACAATGGCTACTTCCCCACACACAACAAGAAATTTTCACAGCCGCTGACGGGCGACTACGAGCACGACATCGTGCATAACCGTACCAAGCGCATCTTCAGCGACCGCACGGGCAGCCGCTGCGGCAGCAATACCAAGGCGTTTTTATTGCAGACGTATAAGCGCGACACCGGCGAGGTCATGCATGACCTGTCGGCGCCGATTTATGTCGATGGCAAGCACTGGGGCGGTTTCCGGATGGGTTACCGCTCCAGTGTGGGCTGAGGAGTTAATCGACGTGCGGCTTGGCGGCCACGCCGCCGCCTGCAGCCGTGGCCGAGCGCAAGGTGGCCGTATTCATGCCTTCCAGGTGGTTGCGCAGCCATTTGTGGGCTGGGCTGCGGGCGTCGCGTTCATGCCATAGCATGTCCAGGTGGACGGCCGGCAAGGCCAGCGGCAAGTCCTTGTACAGCAGCGAGTCGGTCATGCCCGTCGAAGCGATCAAGTGACGCGGCAAGACGGTGATCAGGTCGGAGTTGGCGACGACTTTGCCGGCCGTAAAGAATTGATTCACCGTCAGCAAGATGCGTCGTTCGCGGTGGATTTGCGCCAGCGCTTCATCGACCAGGCCATGGGCGCGGCCGGAAAAGCTGACCAGCAAGTGATTCGCTGCGCAGTAATTGTCCAGGGTCAGGTCCACCTTGGCCAAAGGATGGCCGCGCCGCATCACGCACACGTATTTACCGGAATACAAACGCTCATGGCGGATAGGCGAGCTGGTCTCGTACGACAGTTGCGCCGCCACCCCAGGGAAAAAGCCCACCGCCAGGTCGATATCGCCGCGCAGCAGCATCGGACGCGGTTCGCGCGTGGTCAGCGGCATCATGCGCACATTCACGCCCGGCGCTTCACTTTCGATCGAACGCATCAAGGACGGCAGCCAGAACGCTGCCGTGGCGTCGGCCATGGCCATGCGGAAGGTCGCATGGGTTTTCGATACATCGAAGGTTTCCGGCGTGACGGCCGCTTCCAGGCTGGCCAGGGCCGAGCGCACGGAAGGCCACAGCGCTTCGGCGCGCGGCGTGGGTTTCACGCCGTAGGCCGTGCGGATCAGCAATTCATCACCGAGGCTTTCGCGCAGGCGCTTGATGGCGTTCGAGACCGCCGGCTGCGTCATCGCCAGGTGGCCGGCTGCGCGCGTCAGGTTTTGTTCCGTCATGACGGCATCGAAAACACGCAGCAAGTTCAGGTCCAGCGTCAAAAAACTCATGGAAAGCCCAGGTAAGAAAGTTGAAATCAGAGAAATAATTTAGGAGTGTAAAACGGAGTGTAAACCGCGCCGGGGGCGAATGATTTCACTCGTGAAAAAATATTACAATTCTCCATTCACGAACCATATAATTGGTATCAGAAAATGGAATTAGATTTATATGTTGCACTGCACTATAGTACGTCAAATTCTATAATGCACTGGATCAGTATGTCTACCTTCGCCACCGCCTTTTACGCAGTATCCGCACCCGTGCTGGATATTTCGCTGCTGAACGTCTTGCAGATCGCGCTCGCGATGGTGGCTATCGGCGCCTTCGCGCTGCTGTTCAAGCCCTTGCTGGTGGGTATTGCACGCGCCATGGTGCTGGTGGTACGCCCTAAACTGAGCCGTGATGAGCGTCTGGCCCAGCAAGAATTGAAATTCCGCCAGCGCGCCTGATCAATCAGGCCGCTTCACCGAGCAGATGCGCACGCAAGGTGGTGTCTGCGGGATGGGCGCCTATCCAGATTTTCAGTAGCGCATTGTAGAAAGCCAGGTCGGGCACCGCATCGCCCAGTTGCTTGCCATTCAGCCTGCACACCGTCCCGCCCTCTTCCGGCAACCAGTCCACCGTCAGCACATCGCCTTTTTTCAAGCCTGGCACCATGCCAAATAGCGCACCGAATTGCATGGTTTGATTGAGCAGCCGCGTACGGTCGGCCTGGTCGGAACTGTGATCGAGTCCTTGCGTGAACGCATGGCCCAGATCTTCCGAGCTGATATCGCGCAGCATGACGATTTCCAGCCGGCGCGGGCCGGGCAGCGCCAGCACATCGGCCAGCTGGTTTTTCTTTTCCGGTAAGTACAGCGCGATGGTGTACACCTGGAACACGATCTTGTAGCGTACGCCAGCGCCATTGAGTTTCAGTGCATGGCTACCCAATTGCACAGTGTCATCGAGCTTGACGCCGCCCACCTCGACCGCCAGCGCGGATTGCAGCATGGCGCCGCCCAGGCACAATACCGCCAGGCGACGAACGAACAGGGACTTGTTGCCGTGCATCTACTGCCTCCAGAGAAATCACTGCGCTGAGTACATCAGTCTACAGTGTAAAACAGTTGGCAGAAGCTGGCGCGATGTTGCGGTAAGGAACGCTGGCGCTGGAAAGCGGATCAGGCTTTCGCGTCAGGAAGCGCCGCTGTCAGCCGCTCGTATTTGGCCATCAGCTCGTCGCGGCTTTCGCGCCAGGCGGGATTGAAGGGAATGCAGCTGACTGGGCATACTTGCTGGCATTGCGGTTCATCGAAATGGCCCACGCACTCGGTGCATTTGTTGGGATCGATCTCGTAGATTTCCGCGCCCATATAGATCGCGTCATTCGGGCACTCGGGCTCGCAGATGTCGCAATTGATGCATTCGTCGGTGATTAATAATGCCATGATTACACTCTTACTTAGTCGGGCAGCGCGGCATTTGCGGCAATTTTGCTTTGCAGCCAGCGGTTGACCGAAGGGAAGACAAACTTGGAAACGTCGCCACCCAGCGCCGCGATTTCACGCACGATGGTGCCTGAAATAAACTGGTACTGGTCGGACGGAGTCAAAAACATGGTTTCGACATCGGGCAGCAGGTAGCGGTTCATGCCCGCCATCTGAAATTCGTATTCGAAGTCGGACACGGCGCGCAAGCCGCGCACGATGACACGCGCTTCATGCTTGCGCACGAAATCTTTGAGCAGGCCTGAAAAGCTTTCCACTTGCACATTCGGATAATGGCCCAGCACTTCGTTGGCGATTTCCAGGCGTTCGTCGAGCGAGAAAAACGGTTTTTTGTTTTTACTGTCGGCGACACCGACGATCAGCTTGTCAAACAGACCCGATGCGCGGCGCACCAAATCTTCATGACCACGCGTGAGCGGATCGAATGTTCCTGGATAAACTGCTACAACCATTGCGGCTCCCTGACGATGCACCAATATAGACGCGCATTATGCCTCAAATTGGTGTGTCGCCTTGGGCCAGGGCCTGATTTTGCCTAAATTATAGGCAGATTCAGGCTGTTGTCGCTACTTTGTTGCAAGTTAGCAAATGATAGTAGACCGTGCCTGCTTTATCGGCGCGGATGACTTCCCACGGCGCCATCCAGTCCGGTTGTTCGAATTCATTGTTCTCATCGAACACCAGCGACAAGCCCGATTCCGCATACACCATGCCGCCTTCTTTCAGCAGCGCGCGGCACAGGGGCAAGACCTTGGCCAGGAAATCTTGCTGGTAGGGCGGGTCGAGGAAGATCAGGTCGAAACGCTGGCCGCGTGCCGCCAGGCCTTGTGCCGTCAGCAAGGCGTCGCCGCGCAGCAATTGCACATTTTCAGCGCGCAACTTGGTCTTGTTTTCTTCCAGCTGGCGTATCACGGGCGTATGCGTGTCGACCATGATGACGGATGCGGCGCCACGGCTGGCTGCCTCGAAGCCGAGTGCGCCGCTGCCGGCGAACAAGTCCAGCACCTGGGCGTTGGCCCAGTCGCCATCGCGCAAGTGGTTGATCCAGTTAAACAAGGTTTCGCGCACCCGGTCTGGCGTGGGACGCAAGCCCAGTGCCTGTAAAACAGGCAGTACCGAGCGTTTCCATTGTCCGCCGATGATGCGCACCTGGTTCGGTGGCGGCGCGTGGTGGACGGGGACTTTGGCGGGTTTTTTGATCTTCTTTTGCATGGGATTTCTTCAATTCAATGGCGGCCACTATAGCATATGGCCCCTCGCCCACCGGCAGCGCCCCCTGCTGGCGCTGCTTGTCAGCTCCCCTATCTGGCTTGCGTCGCCAGAGTATTGAAATCGTCGATCCAGCCCTGCATGCGCTTGATGGCGTGGGCTTTTTGCGCGGGCGTGGCCAGCTGGATGGCGGTCAGCACAAACTGTGCCGTGCTGTTTTCATAGGCGTCAAAGAAAGGTTTGCGCTCGGAATGATCGAGGCGCTCGAAACTGTCCTTGATCAAGCTATTGATCAGGATCACGGTGGCTTCCTTGCTGAGCTTTTCCTGCTGCACTTTCTTGACCAGGTTCAAGACATTTTGCTGGCGCCGCATGCGTTCATCGAGCCAGATATCGTTGTCGAGCGGGCGCGCATCCGAGGCCTTGCGCAGAGTTGCTTCCTGCTCGCTGCTGAAGCTGCCAAACCACAGCTCGAATTGCTCCATGGCTTTTTTATAGCGCAGCTTCTGGCGCTTTTCCTGGTCGCCGCTCAGGTATTTCTTGCGGTAATCCTCATTGTTGGACTTGAATTTCTTTTCCATCTGCGCGATCTGCTCGGGTTTCAGCGAGCGGGCCAGGTCGGCCAGTTCCGGCGCCGCCTTCAGCAGCAGGGTTTGCGTGCGTTGCTTGACTTCCGTGTAGTCGCTGAGCAAGTCTGCCTGCGTGACATTGCCCTGCAATTGCTTCTGGCCGGTACGCAAGATTTCCACATAATCCTTCAACTGCGTCTTGCGGTGCCAGTCGAACAGCTTGCCGATATCGTCGCGCACCCAGTCCTTCTGGTCGCGGTCCAGATCGACATAAGCGTTCAGCCACCAGTACAGCACGGTGTCGCCATTGTTATAGGCCAGGCGCAAACCGCTGCACGCCGTCATGACGACCAGCAGCAGCGCCAGCACCGCATAAGTAAAGCGGTTGGAACAGGGAGTCTGCGTGTTAAAATTTTTCATATTCTCAACTGGTAAATACGGACTATGAACGTTGTCATTCTCGCCGCCGGCATGGGCAAGCGCATGCAATCTGCCCTGCCCAAAGTATTGCATCCGCTGGCGGGCAAGCCGCTGCTGTCGCACGTGATCGATACGGCGCGCAGTCTGGCGCCGTCCAAATTATGCGTCATTTATGGACATGGGGGCGCAGCGGTGCTGAAGTTGCTGGAGCAATACAATGCCACGCACGAGCTGCCGATTGCCGCTGCCGAACAGGCGCAGCAGCTGGGCACCGGCCATGCCGTCCAGCAAGCGCTGCCTTTGCTCGATGACCACGTGCCGACGCTGATACTGTATGGCGACGTGCCGCTGACCAGCGCCGTTTCCCTACAGCACCTGGTTCAAGCGGCTGGCCGCGACAAGCTGGCGATTTTGACGGTGGAACAGGATGATCCCTTCGGCCTGGGCCGCATCGTGCGCGAAGACGGCGCCATCGTGCGCATCGTCGAAGAAAAAGACGCGACCAATGCCGAGCGTGCCATCCGTGAAATCAATAGCGGCATCATGGTCGCGCCGACCGTGCAACTGAAGAAGTGGCTGTCGGCCTTGTCGAACAACAATGCGCAAGGCGAATATTATCTGACCGACATCGTGGCCCAGGCCGTGGCAGACGGCGTGACCGTCACCTCGGCCCAGCCTGGCGCCGTGTGGGAAGTTGCCGGCGTCAACAGCAAGGTGCAACTGGCCCAGCTGGAACGCATCCACCAGAACAATATCGCGCAAGCCCTGCTCGAACGTGGCGTGACCCTGCTCGACCCGGCCCGCATCGACGTGCGTGGCGAACTCATTTGCGGGCGCGATGTCACCATCGACGTCGGTTGCGTATTCGAAGGCCTGGTGGAACTGGGCGACGGCGTGCGCGTGGGCGCCAATAACGTGCTGGTCAATGCCAAGGTGGCGGCTGGCGCGCACATCAAGCCGTTCTGCCATATCGAAGACGCGGTGGTTGGCGCCGGTTCCCTGATCGGCCCTTACGCGCGCTTGCGTCCCGGTACCGTGCTGGCCGAAGAAGTGCACATCGGTAACTTCGTCGAAGTCAAGAATAGCCAGATCGCTGCCCGCAGCAAGGCCAACCATCTCGCCTACATCGGCGACGCCACCATCGGTTCGCGCGTCAACGTGGGCGCCGGCACCATCACCTGCAATTACGATGGCGTCAACAAGTTCCGCACGGTCATCGAAGACGATGCCTTCATCGGCAGCGACAGCCAGCTGATCGCGCCGGTCACGGTGGGCAAAGGCGCGACCCTGGGCGCCGGCACCACCCTGTCGAAAGACGCGCCAGCGGGCAAGCTGACTGTCTCGCGCGCCAGGCAAGTGACGATCGAAGGCTGGACCCGTCCGGTCAAGATCGCCAAGTAAGATCGCCAGGTAAATTGGTACAGCGCCGCCAGCCTACACGGGCTGGCGGCTTTTTTTTGCCTTCAGACTGCCTGTGGGTAAGCTTGTGGAAATGATGCTGACAAGTCGGGATAACTTGAGGGGTTTATCTATTCTTTCTTCTGGGTATTATTTCCCATTGTGGATAAACATGTGAACAAGCGCCCGTATAAGTGATGGATAAGGCTTGTATAAGCACTGTAGAAGTGGTGTAAAAGCAGTGGAAAAAATGGGATAAGTTTGCTGCGCTTAGCCTGCCATTCGCCTTGCTGTCCTTGCTATGATCAGCACAAAATCACTGCCTGAATTTGCGCATCTGCAATGTGGATAAGCTTGTGCGTAATTACTGGATAATCGATGAATAACTTGTAAGCTATTGAATTGGCTGTATATTTTAGCTTGTATGGCGTATCGCCCTTGTGGGTAAATCTGTGTACAAGCCTGTGATTAGCATGTGGGCAAGCAGCGGATAAGATGGGATAACTTACTACTGCCAGCTTACCCATGATTTTTCCACAGGGCACTTTTTAGCATGGCTGAGGCTGCAGTGTCGTGAGGCGCTGTGTATGCCTGTGGATAAGATTGTGCATAAGGTGGCTAACAAGCCGGGATAACTTGCCAGCGCTCTTGCCTGGGATGCGATTACACGGCGATGCGCGTCTCGAACTTGCTGCGGAAGGTAGAAAAATACGCTTTCACATTGCGCACATTGGCGTGCGTGGCAAACAGCCGGTGCGCCAGCGCATGGTAGGCGGGCATGTCGGCCACCTGCACGATCAGCACGAAGTCCGGCCCCGGCGAGACGCGGTAGCATTGCAGTACGGCAGCTTCCTGGGCCACCAGCTGTTCGAATTGCTCCATGCGCTCAAACGCCTGCACATCGAGCGTGATTTCCACGATGGCGCTCAAGCGTGCGCCCACCATGTGCGGCGCGACGATGGCCACTTGCCGCTCGATCACGCCGCTTTCCGTCAAATGTTTGACGCGCCGCAGACAAGTTGGCGCCGACACATGAACTTCTTGCGCCAGCTCACTATTGGTTTGCGTTGCATCAACTTGCAAGGCATTCAGGATGCGACGATCAATATCGTCCAGGGTGATGGTACTAGTGGCTGGGCTGTTCATGAGTTTGATGAATTTAAAAAGAAAATCACGTTAAATGAAATAATATTTCATCGTTAAATATACATGAAATATTTGGTCAAAAGTGACTGGATTTAGAAAGCTTATTTCATACGCTCTGCTTTAGCATGCCTGCATTCACCATTTTCTAACGCGAGGTTTCCATGTGCGGCATCGTCGGCGCAGTAGCGCAACGTAATATCACTCCCATCCTGCTCGAAGGCTTGAAGCGCCTGGAATACCGCGGCTACGATTCATGCGGCATCGCCCTGCACGCCGATGGCCGTTTGCAGCGTTCGCGCTCCACCTCGCGCGTGGCCGAGCTGGAAAAGCAGATCGCCGAAGAAGGCTTGAGCGGTTTTACGGGCATCGCCCACACGCGCTGGGCCACGCATGGCGCGCCTGTCAACTTCAATGCCCACCCGCACTTTTCTCCAAGCGAAGAAAACGCCCGCGTAGCGCTGGTGCACAACGGCATCATCGAAAACCACGACGAATTGCGTGCCGAACTGACGGCCTTGGGTTATGTGTTCCAGAGCCAGACCGATACCGAAGTCATCGCCCACCTGGTCGAGCATATGTATAACGGCGACTTGTTCGACACCGTGCAGCAAGCCGTGAAACGCCTGGACGGCGCGTACGCGATTGCCGTTTTCTGCCGCGACGAACCGCACCGGGTGGTTGCGGCGCGCCAGGGCTCGCCACTCATCGTGGGCCTGGGCAATGGTGAAAACTTTGTCGCCTCGGACGCCATGGCGCTGGCCGGCACCACCGACCAGATCATCTACCTGGAAGAAGGCGACGTGGTCGACCTGCAACTGTCGCGCTGCTGGATCGTCGACGTCAACGGCAAGCCGGTCGAACGCGATGTCAAAACCGTGCACGCGCATACCGGTGCGGCCGAACTGGGCCCCTACCGCCACTATATGCAGAAGGAAATCTTCGAACAGCCACGCGCCATTGGCGATACGCTCGAAGGCGTCACGGCCATCATGCCTGAACTGTTTGGCGACCATGCCTACAAAATCTTCAAGCAGATCGACCGCGTGCTGATCCTGGCTTGCGGCACCAGCTCGTATGCGGGCATGACGGCCAAGTACTGGATCGAATCGATCGCCAAGATCCCCGTCAGCGTGGAAGTGGCCAGCGAATACCGCTACCGCGATAGCGTGCCGCACCCGAACACCCTGGTGGTGACCATCTCGCAAAGCGGCGAAACGGCCGACACCCTGGCCGCGCTGAAACATGCGCGCAGCCTGGGCATGCAGCACACCTTAACCATCTGCAACGTGGCCACCAGCGCCATGGTGCGCGAATGTGCGCTGTCCTACATCACGCGCGCCGGCGTGGAAGTGGGCGTCGCCTCGACCAAGGCCTTCACGACGCAGCTGGCCGGCCTGTTCCTGCTGACCCTGTGCCTGGCGCAAGTCAACGGCCGCCTGTCCGAAGAACAGGAAGCGGCCCACCTGAAAGCCATGCGCCACCTGCCCGTCGCCATCGCCTCCGTGCTGGCGCTGGAACCGCAAATCATCGCCTGGTCCGAAGAATTCGCCCGCAAGGAAAACGCCCTCTTCCTGGGCCGCGGCATGCATTACCCGATCGCCCTGGAAGGCGCCTTAAAGCTGAAAGAAATTTCCTACATCCACGCCGAAGCCTACCCTGCCGGTGAGCTGAAACACGGCCCGCTGGCGCTGGTCACCAACGAAATGCCGGTCGTCACCATCGCGCCGAACGACGCGCTGATCGAAAAGCTGAAATCGAACATGCAGGAAGTGCGCGCCCGTGGCGGCCAACTGTACGTCTTCGCCGACGTGGATTCGCGCATCAGCTCCGGCGAAGGCCTGCACGTCATCCGCCTGCCAGAACACTACGGCGATTTGTCACCGATCCTGCACGTGTGCGCACTGCAATTGCTGGCGTACCACACGGCACTGGCGCGTGGGACGGATGTGGATAAGCCAAGGAATTTGGCGAAGTCGGTGACGGTGGAGTAATTAGTGACGTACGTCATCGGTGAAGCGAGACAATAAAGTCCGTCGGAGAACAATAAAGTCCGTCGGGCTTTTTTGTTGTCAATTGCGCATTCCCATCAAGACCGCCACTAATCCCTGCTCCAACACGGTCATGCATTCCTACGTCAAAGCGGCCAGCCTCCTCCCTCCTCTACTGAGACGCCTCTCCGTTTGTCATGGTTCGTACAGTTGTTGACACCGGACTTCGTCTGCGTTAAAGTGTGTTTAACAACGCCTGCACGGGGCCGGTCATCAAAGCAAGAACGATAGTTCTTGTGTCCGGTCTGTGTAGGCTTTTTAACGTCCGTACTGACCAGATCGCGGTGAGCTATGGCTAAAATAGCAATTTCCAACATATCCCCATGAGCATGGAGTTGAAGTTGAAGTCTATCCGCAGTGCTTGCAAATCTGTCGCACTGTCGACCCTCCTCGGGAAGTCATATTTCAAATGGCATGTAAAGCGTCAAACAGCAAAGGCCAGCGCTGAACGAAAGCGGCTTTGGGAGGAATTCCAAACTGAAAACCCTAATCTTGCCGACTACAACAAGCCATATTGCACGCCTCGTCAATTGGTGCATAAACTCACGTTAGAAGGTCTCGTCGTTTCGGATCGCGCAATAGCAGAGGAAGTAATTTTTCGGGAAAATTACTTCCGTTTCAAAGCATACTGCATCCCATTTTTTAACAAAAACACCGACAAATTCCATACCGGCACGACATTCGAAGATCTGCACGGGTTGTACTGCGCTGACCAGAAATTGAGAGACTTCTTGATTCCGCTTTTAGCTCAACTGGAGGTACGGATTAGGGCGACTGTAGATAACGTCGTAACGAGCACGACGAGCGATCCGTTTTGGCATATCAATACTGACTACTTCAAAAATTTCTCAGATGCGGAAAGAGCGTTAAGTAAAGCACAACAACGCTTTAACCAAGGTCAGCAAGAATTCGTCGTTCACTATCGTAAACGATATTTCACCAACCGCTCATACGACTACAGACGTACTCCACCATTTTGGATCATTTCGGAAATATTTACTCTCGAACAGTTGCTGAGCGTATGTAAAAGCTTGAACGAGAACTGTCCAACGTTTTCGGCTTCTGCTGGTCAAAGCAAACTGGAAACAGCTGCGAAGCCGTTCGGGATTGCTTCTTATAGTTCGTTAATGACAAATTTAAGTTGTATCCTTGAACTGCGTAACTTGTGTGCACATCACAGCCGGCTGTGGAACCGAAATCTTAAGAATCCTGCTGGTTTAAAGAATAAGCATTCAATAAAGGCTAGCCATCCGAATCGGCTGTATTCGCATCTTCTGATGATACGCCTTGCCTGCAAAGCACAGGGGATCTCTGACGGCATAAAACCGTTTATGGTGAATATGTTTGCTACTGTACCCGTGTTTTCACGAGATATGGCAAACATGGGTTTTCCTTCAGATTGGGAAAATGACACTGTCTGGCAGTAATGTTTAACAGATTGCCATTACACTCTCGGGTTTAGATCGAACGAACGTATCGCAGCCGGTACAGCCAATTCGTTGCTGCGAATGCCGCGCTTGGCGGCCCAGGCCAGTGTCACAGCGCTGATGTACACCGGGCCGCTAGCGGCCTACTCACTTGCACACTCCGACGGACTTTCGCCGTCTTTGATCTAATTCGGTTGGATTATCGCTGTTTCCGACGGACTTTACGTTGAATTGCTGTTAGAAAAAAAGCTCAAGAAATCAAAATCATAGAATTTTTCTTTCCGACGGACTTTATTGACTCGACTCAGGCTGAATAATTTAAATTATGTATTTCACATTACTTAGTTAGGCTTGTAAATCGAAACAATAAAGTCTGTCTAACTTTTTGCACAAGCAAGACTCTACCTGTCGTTATATTATTCGCTTGCTTCAGGTAGCTAACATTGAAGTACTGTTGCGTGGTTGATACAAAGAAATATACATTCTGCGAATAAAGCTTAGCAATAAGTATTTTTCTATTTTTGATAACTTTTTAGCTTCCAACAGATCCGAATTACGATACAGTTAGTAGCGTTATGGAAATATTTTTTTGAAAGAAGAATATGACGCTACTGGCCCAAGTCCTTCAATGGTCGAACTCGAGTTTAAAACCTTGGCAACAGGATGCTGCTCGACGGCTTTTTCAGAACTCCTTAGACAACAATGCTCTAGATGACCTTTATGCGATGTTGAAGAGTAGCGTCGGGCTTCCGGACCCTAAAGGCAGGACGCCTGTCCCCCTATCTCAGGAGCACCTACCTGTAACAGCTGCAAAGGATGCTGCCGCAGTTTTGATTACGCTTAAGGACGTGAGGAACGTCAATAGGCTAGCAGCCGGTCAGATCCTGTCCTTTTCAAAGACGGGGGTTACCGTCGTTTATGGCGGGAACGGGGCCGGGAAGTCTGGCTACTCGCGTGTGCTGAAGCGTGCCTGCCGGGCTCGTGATGCCAGCGAGGAAGTTCGCCCAAATGCTCTAGACAAGGCCAGCGCAACCGCAACTCCTGAAGCAAGCTTTGAGATAGAACTCGGTGCCAAGGCATCTACTGTTACCTGGAAGAAAAACGGTACCGGTCCGGTTGAACTTGCTACCATAGCCGTTTTTGACACGCATTGCGCACGTGCTTACCTCGATTTGCAGCAGGAAATCGCGTACCTGCCCTACGGGCTGGACGTCGTGGAGAACATGGCTCAAATTGTACTGCCGAAAGTACTGGAAAAACTGAACGCGGAAATCGCGTTGACTTCTACTACGAAGGAAGCATTTAACCATTTGGCAGGAACTACAAAAGTATCCGCGCTTATTGACTCATTGAGCGAGAAGACCAACAGCGCGGACGTCGAAGCGTTTGCCTTGATGAGCGTAGACGAGACTGCGCGGATGGGAGAACTGGGCCGAACCCTCAGTGAAGCTGATCCGAAGGCAAAAGCGAAAGAGCTGCGGCTAGCGATTGGACGTATGAATGCGTTAAAGACCAAAGTCGAGTCGTCATCGAACTGGGTTAAGAACGACGCCGTTCATAAGTTTCGGACCATGGACGAAGAGGCAGAAAAGGCGTTCGCCGCGGAGACAGAAGCCGCCAACGCATTGCGCGCGGGAGAGACACTTTTACCAGGGACTGGCGACGTTCTGTGGAAGGCGATGTATGAAGCTGCGAAGCAGTTCTCGTTGGGCTCGGCGTACCCGACGCAGGTGTTTCCCCGTGTGCATGACGGCGCGAAGTGTTTACTATGCCAGCAAAATATTTTGGATGACGGCGCGGCTCGTATGAGGCGATTCGAAGAGTACGTCCAGCACAATGTCGCCAAGCTCGCAGCTGACAAGCGGGCTGTACGAGCCACTGCAATTGGCAAGATTGAGAGAGCATCCCTTGGTATCGACTACCAAGACTATGTTGAGGAGCTAAATCACCTCGATCAGAGCGTGGTGGCCGAGCTCAATGCGTTCGACAGCGCTATTTCGGCTAGGCAAAAATGGATGCTAGCTTCGCAGAGTGCACATATATGGGAGGGGATTCCGGAATTCCCGACCGATCCTTGCATAAAACTGAAGGCGATTGCGGACGCTCTCACTACGCAGGCAGAGGCTTATGAAAAGGCGACGGACGATAAGCATAAGCTTCTGCTGAAGGCGGAACTTGCGGAACTGAAGGCGCGAGCCGCGCTATTTCCTCACAAGGCCGCCGCCCTTGCGTTGATTGAGCGTATGAAAGTCAAGGCATTGCTGAGTAAATGCAAGGACGATCTGAAGACCAAACCTATTTCTGACAAATCTAAGGAGCTCGCAACCAATGCTGTCACTGGGCCTTTGCGTCAAGCCTTAAAGGAAGAGTTCGACGCGTTGGGGGTTGCTCACATGGCACCGCGCTTAGACGAGAGCGTGGAACGCGGCAAGATGAAGCACAAGCTAGCGCTGGACATTGTCGTTCCAGCCCAGATCCGCGACATCTTGAGCGAGGGTGAGCAGCGCGCAATCGCGCTTGGCTGCTTCTTAGCCGAACTGCGGACCGGAGGTCACGGAGGGGGAATTATTTTCGACGATCCCGTTTCTTCGTTGGACCACACTAGGCGACAGAACGTAGCAAGGCGCCTAGTCGAAGAGGCGAAAGTCAGGCAAGTGATCATCTTCACACATGATACTTCTTTCCTAGGTGAGCTTCGCGACTTGATCGAGCAAACGGGCGTTGAACACCTAATTCACCACCTCGAATGGCATGGCCAGTTCTCCGGTGCGGTACAAAGTGGTCTGCCTTGGGAGCACAAGAGCTACAAGGACCGTATCGATAAACTGCAGAAGGCGCAATCAGTGCTGGTGGCGGGCTGGCCGCCTTATCCCAATGGGGAGCAGTCAGCAGCCATGAGGCAGCAGTACAACTTAATGCGGGCGACAATCGAACGCGTAATTCAAGACTTGGTATTTAACGGAGTGGTGGTCAGGTACCGGGACTGGATTAGGGTAACGCCAAACCTTTCCAAGGTGGTCGGTTTCGAAAAGACAGAGTGTGACGAGATCGAACGCCTTTACCAAGTTTGCTGCGATGTGGTTGACGCCCACGATCCGGCGTCCGCAAAGAATGCGCCAGTCCCAACGGCAACTCAATTGGGGCAGGACATCGCTGCGCTCGTCGCCCTTACCGGTACGATCGAGATTCGCAGGAAATCCCAAGCAGCCAGCGGAAAATCTTAGGTCTACATAGATATCCCTTTGCAAACAGAATCCAACTCAACGCCATCGGCGGCGTCAAACTGCGCGGGTGCCCACTGAATCGTGCTTCGGGGGGAGGCACCTGCCGTGTTCGAGGTTCATTGGATAAAGTCAGCTCCACGCTAAATTGCGCATACTTCTACGCTAGTAGCGTCGCGGCGTTCATGGCCTCCGCACCAAGAAGGTATCGAGCGCACTTCGTTGGGTTGACAGCTTCTCCAAGCCGCTAACAAGCTCAACAGGGATCGAGGCGCGGCATGCGGCGCATCCCGCCTGTAAGAGATTCAGCATCTTCTTGGCCATTGGCTCCTTGCTACCGATAGCAGACTCGAGTATTGGAATCGTCATGCGCGGATTCACAAGTAACGCCGGAGTGAAAATATGCTGTCGCCACTGGTGCGAGAAGGCTGCATAGAATGCATCCAATGAATAGTCAAAGACCATTCGCCGACTAGCGGTAGAATTCGGCGATCCGCTGCAGCATCGCCTCCGCCCGTGAAAATAATTTCTGGCAGTGATACGTCGGATTTTTGCGCGATTGCCACGGCGAGCCCCCATTGATTGTCTGAAAAATGACGTATTGTGCCTGATTTTGTCGAAAAATCGTGCTAATCAACCGATCAGGGGCTTGTCGGAATTTGTGTAGATAGGCGCAATCAGAAACTCCAGTACGTCCAAATACTGTCGTATTTGGCAAAATTTTGTCGGATTTATGGCTTATTCTGGTCAGACGAAGTCCTCACCAGGCATAAAAGCCGAGTCGCGCCAGTTATACGGTGGTGGTATTGACGTGCATGCGTAGCGAGGCCGGATGCGATTTCGTTACAGGGCGGTGCATCTGCTAGTCGCGACCACGATACTGCTCCACCCACTTCACCGACTGCGCAATCCCGCCAAATGGAAAGAAATGCAGGCTGACCTTGCCATGGGCTGCTGTCAGGCTGGTAGCCAGGCGATCCACAAAAAGATCGGGGCCTGCCGTGCCGAACAGTTTGCCGATGGAGACGCCGTATTTGGACCACATCGAGGCGCAGGCGCTGACGCCGCAGAGGGCAGCATAGCGGGCCAGCACTGCGATGTTCGCGGGGCCCGGTACGCCCACGCGCACGGGATGGTTGATGCCGCGCTGGCGCAGCGCTGTTAACCATGTCAGGACGATGTCGGCATCAAAGGCAAACTGGGTGACGATCAAGGGTGTCATGCCGCGCTGGACGATGTTGTGGCACTTGCGTTCGAGCACTTCCCATTGCTCTTCCGTGCTCATGACTGGATGGCCTTCCGGGTGGCCACCCACGCCGATCAGCTTGATGCCCGAACGCTCGAAGACGCCTGTTTCGATCAGCGAAGTACTGTCGGAAAACGGCCCCATCGGGGTCGATGGATCGCCGGCGATCACGAAGCAGCGCTCGACGCCGGCTTCGGCGGCCGCGCGGCTGACGAAGGTCTCAAACTCGGCGAGCGAGGCGATACGGCGCGCAGAAAAGTGCGGCATGGGCTCAAAGCCGAGTCTGCGCACGGCCTGCACTGCAGCCAGTCGCGCCGCGTTGTCTTCGCGTGGCAAATAGGGAATGGAAATGGTTGACCCGGGCAATATGCGGGGCGCCGCTGCGGTCAAGGCAGCAATGTCCTTCGCACCGACTTCCAGGGAATAGGCGTGCGTGATGTGGCTGGCGGGCAGCGGAAGCGCTTTGTAGTCGACGCAGGCGTTCATCGCTTGGCTTCTGCGATCACCGGCTGGCGGGCCAGTTCGATGAAGGCCCGCACGTAGTCAGTGGCGGTGTCCGTTTCGCGTGCGCCCAGGAAGATCTGCTTGGCAACGCCGCGCACACCCAGCCGCACAGGCACCACGTCCATCTTGACCGCGTATTCCTCGACTAGCCAGCGCGGCAGGGCGGCCACACCGCGGCCGCTGGCCACCATCTGCAGCATGATGTCGGTGGTTTCGATGGCTTTGTGGCGCTTGGGCGTGACGCCGGCCGGCAACAGGAACTGATTGTAGATGTCCAGGCGCTCGATATCCACCGGGTAGCTGATGAGCACTTCCTGGGTCAGTTGCTGGGGTTTCACATAGGCCGCCGACGCCAGGGCATGGCCCTTGGCCACCACCAGCACTTGCTCATAGTCGAACACGGGTTCGAACTTCAGCCCCGGCTTGAACAGCGGGTCGGGCGTGACCAGCAGGTCGATCTCGTAGCCGAACAGCGCACCGATCCCGCCGAACTGGAACTTTTGCTTGACGTCCACATCCACGTCGGGCCATGCACTCAGATAGGGCGAAACCACTTTGAGCAGCCACTGGTAGCAAGGGTGGCATTCCATGCCGATGCGCAAGGCACCGCGCTCGCCCTGCGCGAACTGGCCCAGGCGTTCCTCGGCCAGGTCCAGTTGCGGCAGCACCCGGTTCGCCACCGCCAGCAGGTACTGGCCGGCCTGCGTCAGGCGCAGGTTGCGCCCTTCGCGCAGCCAGACGTCGGTGCCCAGTTGCTGTTCCAGTTTCTTCATGCTGTGGCTCAGGGCCGACTGGGTCAGGTTCAGCACGCCCGCGGCAGCCGTCAACGAGCCTTGTTTCTCGACCTGTTGAACGATGCTGAGGTGGATGCGTTCAAGCATTTGGATGAGCCCTATTCATGGATGTATGAAATAAAACCATTATACTTCATCGATCTCTGCCGCTATCATCGCTTCCTCGTTGTTGGCATTTCTTTGCCCTCGCACAGCTATCGATAGGAAAGAAAAAATGACACGTCCATTGCGTTTAGTAGGGGTTTCCGGCGGGCTGCAACGCCCCTCCAAGGCTGCCGCCCTGACCGAGCACCTGATGGACCTGATCGCCGACGCATTCCCGTGCGAACAACGCCTGGTCGAACTGGGCCAGCTGGCACCGCAGTTTGCCGGCGCGAGCTGGCGCACCCATTTGCCCGAGACGGTGGAGCGTGAACTGTTAGCAGTCGAGCAAGCGGACATCCTGGTGGTGGCAACGCCGGTCTACCGCGGCTCCTACACGGGACTGTTCAAGCACTTCTTCGACTTCATTGACCAGGATGCCCTGATCGACAAGCCCGTTTTGCTGGCGGCCACCGGCGGCAGCGAGCGCCATGCCCTGATGATAGACCACCAGTTGCGGCCGCTGTTCAGCTTCTTCCAGGCACGCACATTGCCGCTGGGCGTCTACGCGACCGACAAGGATTTCTTTGATTACCGTTTGCAGGACGAGGCCCTGATCGAGCGCGCCGCACTGGCGGTGCAACGGGCAATGCCCCTGGTCGAATTGACGCGCCATGCAAGATTTGCCACCGCCGGGGAGGTGGTCGCGGCTTGAAAAGAACAAAAATTGTAAAGCACTGAATACGCAATCACGTTATTCAGATTTTTTCGCAGAAATCAGGACACCAGATCACCATGAGCAAAGATTTTGAATTTAACATCAAGAGTATTTCTTTCGATGAAAACTATCATCCATCAGACAATACGCGTTTGACGACCAACTTTGCCAATCTGGCCAGAGGAGCGAGTCGCCAGGAGAACCTGCGCAATACCCTGAAGATGATAGACAATCGCTTCAATAACCTGGCGCATTGGGATAATCTGAAAGGTGATCGCTATTCTGTCGAACTCGACATCATTTCCGTTGAGATGAATATTGATGGCGCAGACGGCAATAATGCACTGCCCTTGATCGAGATATTGAAACCGAATATCGTCGATAAAAAAACCGAAGAACGCATCGATGGCATTGCCGGGAATAACTTCTCCTCGTACGTGCGCGATTACGACTTCAGCGTGGTGCTGCCAGAGCATAACAATAATAAATCCAGCTTCAGCATCCCGGATAATTTCGGCGATTTCCACGGCAAGCTGTTCAAACACTTTGTAAAATCAGCCACTTACAAAGCGCACTTTAAAAAGCCGCCGGTGATCTGTATCAGTGCCTCGAGCAGCAAGATTTATCAGCGGACTGAAAACAAGCATCCCATCTTGGGTGTCGAGTATCAGCAAAATGAATTTTCGTCGACTGATCAATATTTCGAAAAAATGGGCATGCAAGTCCGTTACTTCATGCCGCCCAACAGTTTTGCACCTTTGGCATTTTATTTTATCGGTGATCTGCTGGGTGACTACACGAATCTTGAGCTGATCGGCACCATCAGCACGATGGAGACATTCCAAAAGATTTACCGGCCCGAGATTTACAATGCCAATTCGGCGGCGGGGCAACTTTATCAGCCTAGCCTGAAGAATCAGGATTATTCATCGACGCAAATTGTCTATGACCGGGAAGAGCGCAGCCAGTTGGCTGTCAAGCAGGGAAAATATACCGAAGAGCATTTCATCAAGCCCTATAAAAATGTTCTTGAACAATGGGCTGCTAATTACGCTCTCTGATTAACCAATATATACGACATCACTATCATGAAAAAATTATTGCCTACTTCAACCGCCGGCAGTTTGCCGAAACCGTCCTGGCTTGCACAACCTGAAAAACTGTGGTCGCCATGGAAATTGCAAGATGAGGAATTAATCGAAGGCAAACAGGATGCCTTGCGTTTGTCATTGCACGAACAACAGCAGGCTGGCATCGATATTGTCAGCGATGGCGAGCAAACCCGTCAGCATTTTGTCACCACGTTTATTGAGCATCTCGATGGCGTTGATTTTGAAAAGCGTGAAACTGTCAGAATTCGTGACCGCTATGACGCGAGTGTGCCGACCGTGGTTGGCGCGGTGAGCCGTCCAAAGTCGGTGTTTGTGGAAGACGCCAAGTTTTTACGCCAGCAAACCAAGCAGCCGATTAAATGGGCGCTGCCAGGTCCGATGACGATGATCGATACGCTGTATGACAGCCACTACAAGAGCCGCGAAAAACTGGCCTGGGAATTCGCCAAGATCCTGAATCAGGAAGCCCGCGAACTGGAAGCAGCCGGCGTCGACATCATCCAATTTGACGAACCCGCATTCAATGTCTTCTTTGATGAAGTGAATGACTGGGGCGTTGCCACCCTGGAGCGGGCGATTGAAGGTCTCAAATGCGAAACCGCCGTACATATTTGCTATGGTTACGGCATCAAAGCCAATACGGACTGGAAAAATACGCTGGGCTCCGAGTGGCGTCAATATGAGGAATCGTTCCCCAAGCTGCAGCAATCCAATATCGATATCATCTCGCTGGAATGCCACAACTCGCATGTGCCAATTGACCTGATTGAACTGATTCGCGGCAAAAAAGTGATGGTAGGCGCGATTGACGTGGCAAGCAATATCATTGAAACACCAGAAGAAGTCGCCAACACCCTGCGCAAAGCGTTGAAGTTTGTCGATGCCGACAAGCTCTACCCTTCCACCAACTGCGGCATGGCGCCACTGGCGCGTGCAGTAGCAAGAGGCAAACTCAATGCGCTCAGTGCCGGCGCAGAAATCATCCGCAGGGAACTCTCGGCCTGATAGGTGCGAGGGGCAGTACTGCTCCCCCGGCATCAAATATGCATTTGCACCGGGGGAACGTCATCATTGCCCATCCAGCGATAGCCTGTCAGCCTAGCTGGCTTTCAGCGCTGCCTTGCCGCGCGCCACATGCAATTTCCTGTAGCTGTCGATCAGGCGTTCGTGGCGTTCCAGGCCTTCCAGTTTCATGCTGGTGGGCGTCAGGCCGAAGAAGCGTACGCTGCCGTCGACGGAGCCCATCACCGCGTCCATGCGTTCATTGCCATACATGCGGCGGAAATTGACGATGTAGTCGTCCAACTCCAGTTCGTCATCGAGCTGCACTTCCAGCACCACGTTCAAGGCTTGATAAAACAGTTTGCGCTCGACCGTGTTGTCGTTGTATTGCAGGAAGGTTTCCACCAGCTCTTTTGCTTCGTCGAATTGCTGCAAGACCAGCTGGATCAGCAGCTTCAATTCCAGGGTCGTCAGTTGGCCCCAGACGGTATTTTCATCAAATTCGATGCCGATCAAAGTGGCGATGTCGCCGTATTCGTCCAGCTCGCTGTTTTCCAGGCGGTCGAGCAAGTCTTCCAGGCTGGCATTGTCCAGGCGGTGCAAGTTCAATATGTCCGAGCGGAACAGCAGCGCCTTGTTGGTGTTGTCCCAGATCAAATCTTCGACTGGATACACTTCCGAATAACCGGGTACCAGAATGCGGCAGGCGGTCGCGCCCAGCTGGTCATACACGGCCGTGTAGACTTCCTTGCCCATCTCTGCGAGGATGCCGAACAGCGTGGCGGCTTCTTCGGCATTGGAGTTGTCGCCGCGACCGGAAAAATCCCACTCGACAAAATCGTAGTCCGCCCTGGCGCTGAAAAAGCGCCACGAAACGATGCCGCTCGAATCGATGAAGTGCTCGACGAAGTTGTTTGGTTCGGTGACGGCTTCGCTGGCAAACGTAGGCTGCGGCAAATCGTTCAAGCCTTCGAAACTGCGGCCTTGCAGCAATTCCGTCAGGCTGCGTTCCAGCGCCACTTCCAGGCTTGGGTGAGCGCCGAACGAGGCGAACACGCCGCCCGTGCGCGGGTTCATCAGGGTGACGCACATCACGGGATAGGTGCCGCCCAGCGACGCATCTTTCACCAGCACGGGGAAGCCCTGCTCTTCCAGCCCGGCAATGCCGGCCAGGATGCCAGGGTATTTCGCCAGCACTTCTTGCGGTACATCCGGCAAGGCGATTTCGCCTTCGAGGATTTCGCGTTTCACGGCCCGTTCGAAAATTTCCGACAGACATTGCACCTGTGCTTCAACCAGGGTGTTGCCAGCGCTCATGCCATTGCTGACGTAGAGGTTTTCGATCAGGTTCGACGGGAAATATACGGTCGCGCCATCGGACTGGCGCACATACGGCAGCGAGCAGATGCCGCGCTCTGTATTGCCGGAGTTGGTGTCGATCAGGTGTGAACCACGCAGCTCGCCATCGGGGTTGTAGATGTCCAGGCAGTAGTCATCGAGTATCTCTTTCGGCAGCGTATCCTTGCGGCCAGGCTTGAACCAGCGCTCGTTCGGGTAATGCACGAACTCGGCGTTGGCGATATCCTCGCCCCAGTACGCGCCGGCATAGAAATGGTTGTTGCTGAGGCGTTCGATGTATTCGCCCAAGGCCGAGGCCAGTGCGCTTTCCTTGGTCGATCCCTTGCCGTTGGTAAAGCACATCGGCGAGTGCGCATCGCGGATATGCAGCGACCACACGTTGGGAATGATGTTGCGCCACGAAGCGATTTCAATCTTGATGCCCAGGCCGGCCAGCAGGCCCGACATATTGGCGATGGTTTGTTCCAGCGGCAGGTCCTTGCCGGCAATATAGGTGCTCGCGCCAGGCGCAGGATTCAAGGTCAGCAAGGCTTGCGCATCGGCGTCCAGGTTGTCAACTTCTTCGATCACGAACTCGGGACCGGCCTGCACCACTTTTTTCACCGTGCAACGGTCGATCGAGCGCAAGATGCCTTGGCGGTCCTTGGCCGAGATATCGGCTGGCAATTCGACCTGGATCTTGAAAATCTGCTGGTAGCGGTTTTCCGGATCAACGATATTGTTTTGCGACAAGCGGATATTTTCGGTCGGAATATTGCGTGTTTCACAATACAACTTCACAAAATAAGCCGCGCACAAGGCCGATGAAGCCAAAAAGTAATCGAACGGACCGGGCGCCGAGCCATCGCCCTTGTAGCGGATGGGCTGGTCGGCGATGACCGTGAAATCATCGAACTTGGCTTCAAGACGTAGCTTATCGAGGAAGTTGACCTTAATTTCCATGAGAATATTCCAAACAATGCGCAAAATGATGTAGCCGCCATTATCCGTTCTTTTGGCGGACAGCGGTTCGAATGATCAGGGAACATGCGCAGTATTGAATGAATCAGGGCGCAGCACCGTCGATCTTCCTGATGGATGCACTCCTTTTATTTACACAGTAAAGCAACAGAAGTATGGCGATAGGCCGCCCTATTCATGCTATATCACTGTGTTTATATCAAAGAGCATCAAATACACGCTAAACTATCATTTATATGCATCAGACTCCCCATTAATGCGATATTAAACTGTGTATATGACTAAAGAATGCACACTGCAAGTCTTCATTGACGGCGCGTGGCGCGATGCCGCCGCCCTCACTCTCATGGGCGAGCAACTGCACGGAGTGAAAGCGCAAACTTTCCTGAGCTATGAAGGCAATTATGTACTGGAGCACTTTTACCGGGAAGACGCGGCCGCTCTGTCGGCGATGTACAAAGTCGATCTTTCCCTCATCAACACGCCAAGCTGGCCGCCATTCCTGATCGATTTGCTGCCGCAGGGTTACGGGCGCAAGGAATTGCTGCATCAATTGCAGCGGGATGAGAACGCCGGCCCTGGAGCGGACTGGGATCTGCTGTGTGCCGGTGCGGGAAATCCGATAGGTAATATTCGCGTCAAGGAAGCGCATGCGTGGGTGAGTGAGCGTACTCTTGGGCAAGGGTATGGATTTACCATGGAGGAGGTCGTGGAGCGTGCAGGAGATTTCAATGAATACCTGGCGCAGCAAGGCCTCTTTCTTGCCGGCTCTTCCGGGGTGCAGGGGGAGTGGCCGAAGATACTGCTGACGCGTGCGCACGACGGACTGTTTTATCTTGATCATGCCCTTCCCGACGAGCAAGCTCACAAGCACTACATTGTCAAGTTTGGCCGTGGCGCGAATCAGGCGCTTGCCAATATTCTGATATGTGAGGCCCCGTACATGCAGCTGGCGCGCAAGCTGGGTTTAAGTGTTCACGATGATTTGTTGTTACGCGATCGGGCATTGTTTATTCCGCGCTTTGACCGCGAGGTAGTCGACGGCCGGGTAAGGCGTCATGGACAGGAAAGTGTCGCTTCGGTTTGCGGGTTGAGCCAGTTTGGCGAGGTTCCTAGCCATAATAAATTCCTGTCCGATTTCATGTTTATTGCTTCTGATATGGCCAGGGAAACGATCGAATACGTCAAGCGCGATATAGCCAATATCGTACTGGGTAATACCGATAACCATGCCCGCAATACAGCCATCCAGCGCCGCGACGATGGCCATATCGGCTTGACGCCCCTATTCGATTTTGCGCCCATGTTTTTGCATCCCGATGGCATTGCGCGGCGCATGCGTTGGGAGTTCGATGATGGAGGCGCGCCGCAATGGGCGAGCGTGATTGAACAAGCTGCGCAGACCGCTGCCATGGATGCGGAAGACCTCTGCGCGGCAGTTACGGACATGATCGAGCCGCTAGGTACGTTAATGGATGATGCCTATGCCTTGGGTATCGGTGAAATGATTGAGGTAAAACGCCTGACGATAGAAAATAATCTGAAGCAGTTAAGGAAGCTCTGATGGACAAACGGTATGCCACTTTGACTGCGTCAGAGCAAAATCAGCTGCGCCGAGAGTTGATGGAACGGCTGGCGGCGACACCGGAGTTGCCGATCCCCCAGGTGATACGCGATATCCGCAAGACCTTGCGTTTCACGATTCCTGAGTACGCGAAGATTTGCAATGTTTCTGCACGCACCTTGCAAGATATCGAGCGCGGTGTGTCCAGTCCCACGCTCGATACGGTGGACAAGCTGTTGCGGCCGATGGGCATGCGGGCCGGCGCCGTATTGGCGGTGCCGCAGAGAGAAAAAAATTGAGTGCGGCATATTGATCAGCCTTCACGCGGGCCCTTGGAAAACTGCGCGTCAAACCAGACATCCTCATAGTCGGGCGCCAGGATCACGCACCATCCTGGCGGCAAGGCCAGGTAGGGCAGGATTGCCGGGCAAACTTCTTCCAGGTGCGCCGCGTGCAGCGGCTGGTAAAAACCGGGATCGGCCGCGTAATCGCCGCCATAGATATACCAGCCGCAGCTGCCGTTTTCCGGCGGTATCCGGGTCGCATACAGCGGCAGTTTATCCAGCGTGTCGAGGGCGATGCCTACCTTTTGTTCCATCTCGGGAGGCAGGTAGCCGGCGTCAAAGCGCTGGCAGATAGCGCGTTGTTTGTCAGGCATAATCATGGGGATAGTCAGTCTCCTTCCTGGCAGCTTTAGCGGGAGGGATAGGCAACACCCTTCCCCCAGCGATCTTCCCAGTGCCGAAGAAACGATGCCGCCAGTTGCGGCTGATGCCATAGCACGATTACATTTTCGCTATTCGAGATAGCCGCATCCTTGCTGTAATTGAAGCTGCCATTTTGCACGGTGTCTCCATCGGCGACGATGTATTTATCGTGGTGCATGGCGTACACCGAAATGGTTCTGACGGGAATGCCGGCTTGCACCAGCGCGTTCAGCGCGGTCACGCTGTTGCCCCGCTCATTGCGCCTTGCATCGGCCAGCACCTTGATGTCCACGCCGCGATTTTTTGCTGCGAGCAAGGCTGCCACGATGGTGGGTGAATTAAACGAATAGGCGGCCAAGCGGATGCTGGAAACGGAGGTGTTGATCACCTTCAGTACCAGCGCTTCGGCCCCATTGTCAGGGGAAAACGCATGCTCTATGGACGCCGCTGCAACGGGTGCCTCAACCGCGCTGATGGGGGGGGCAAGCGCGGGCGAGGCTGGCATGGCGGTAGCCGCCGCGATGCACATCGTGAAGCAGGTCAGGAGTGTTCTCATGGACGTAGTCATGGCCTGTGCCGGTTAGAAGAGGTGGAGATTATAACGGGCCAGTTCCCCATTTTGCGTAGCTATGCTGCTCAAGGCAGCGTTCCGTGTGCCTGTAGCGCCTGCTCCACAAAGTCAGCCAGGTCACGGTTGAAGCGTTGCGCTTCTTCCAGGAAAGGGGCGTGGCCCGAATCTTCGTAAAGCATGCTCTGGATGCGGGGATTGAGTTGCCGCGCGCGCGCGAGGCTGGGCTGTACCTGGAGCAGTGCATCCTGGCTGCCGTACAGCATCAGCACAGGCACGCGCGCCTTGGGCAAGCCATCGGTGACGGCGGCTGTCATCGACGGGATGGTGCGCGTCATGGTCCACGAGGCCATGGCCGCATTCGAGAGCAAACGCTCAAAGGTGGCGCTATCGGGCTGGGTGTGGAAGCACAGGGCGAGGAAGGTGCGCAGCGCGTCGAGGTGGGTCTTCAGATCGTCGGAAGCCAGGCCGGCATACACCGGCGGGTGGGGAGTGATCAGGGCAGGATTGAGTTCAATCACGCCATCGACGTAGATGGCGCCGCTGATGGCGGTGTCGCCATAGGCTGCCAGGTAGCTGGAGATGACGATCCCGCCCAGCGACCAGCCCACCAGCACGGGGCGTTGGGCATGGCTTGCCTTGAGTACTGTGGCGAGGTCGTCGGCGTAGCGGCGGCCGTCGCGGTACGCTGCCGCATCGTCCGGCTTGCCGGACAGGCCATGGCCGCGCATATCGTAGCTGATCATGCGGTAGCGCTGCAGCTCGGCGCTGCCGGTCTGCTTTTCCCAGTTGAGGCGGCTACCGAGCAAGCCGTGGATGAAGACGATGGCGGGCCCGCTGGGGTCGCCTGACTCCTGCACGGCGATGGTGACGCCGTCCGGCGAGGTGACGGTGTAGTGCTTGTCGGCCGCCGTGGCGATCGCAGACAGGCTTGCCATGACCACCGTCAGCAAGGTGTTGCGTAATACCTGAACATATCGATGCATGAGTCACTCCATGGTTGGTGAAACCGTAGTCTGGCTGATCGTAGTCCATCATGCAGGAAGTAATGTTGGTCAACATCTTGCTGGAATCGTTCCCTGGAATGCCCTCCATGCCCGATGCCATGGTGCGCGTGGGAACGTGATCAGCGATCTGGTCCAATGATTGCTACACTGCGCAAAAGGAGTGACCTATGAAAATCATCTTGACCGGCGCCACCGGATTTGCCGGCGGCGAAGTGCTGCGCCAGGCGCTGCTGGACCCTGAGATCGAGCAAGTGACCGTGCTGACGCGGCGCACGCTGGGCCTGTCCCATGCGAAATTGAAAGAGCTGATCGTCAGCGATTTTCTCGATTATTCCAGCGTGGATTTGAGCGGCCACGACGCCTGCATCTGGTGCCTCGGTGTTTCGCAAACGCAGGTACGCGAAGCGGAATATATCCGTATCACGTTTGACTACACGCTGGCCGCCGCGCGCGCCATGTATGCGGCCAACCCGCCACTGCGTTTCTGTTTTCTCAGCGGGCGCAGCGCTGATCCGGACGAACAGCAAAAAGCGTTGTTTGCCCGCATCAAGGGGCGTGCCGAGCGCCAGCTGGCCGAACTGGGCCGCCCGGCCTTCTTCTTCCGCCCCGCGTACATCCGCCCTACCGCGCTGAGCGGGCCGCGCAAGGACCTGGCGCGCTTTTTCACGCCGATCGGCACCTTGCTTTCCCTGCTCAGCAAAGACTTCAGCGTGGACTGCGACCAACTGGCGCGCTGCCTGCTGGGCGTTGCCAAACACGGCAGCAATGTCAGCGTGCTGGAAAACCGCGCAATCCGGGCCTGGCAGGCGTAAGCGTCAGGCAGGCTGCGACGGTGAATCTGGCCGGCTATTCTTCTCCCGTAAAAAGTCCAGAAACGCGCGAAAGCCGAACGAAGGGTTGCGGATGCGGGGGTAATACAGGAAGAAGCCCGATTTTTGCGGCAGCCAATCTTCCAGCACCAGTGTCAAACGGCCGTCGGCTACCTGTTCGCGGATTTGTTGGTGGTACAGATAACCCAGGCCGCCGCAGTGCAGCACCAGATCATGCAGCACGTCCATGTCGTCAACGGAAGCGCGCGCATTGACGCCGATTTCCAGTGTTTGCCCGTCCTTTTCGAATTCCCACGCATACGGCTTGTCCTGGGTGGGAAAACGGTAGGCGACACAGTCATGGCCCAGCAGATTGCGCGGATGTTTCGGCGGGGCATGGCGGCGGAAGTATTCCGGCGTGCCAGCCACGGCAAAGCGGACCTTGCCGTGCGGCACTGATGCGCAAGGTACCCACGGCTTGATCGCGAATGGCGCGGGCCGCACGCTGCCGTTCTCGAAATTGCGCTGGATCACCCTGGTCGGCGGCGGGCAGCAGGAATTCGAAGGCTGGGGCAATCCTGACAATATGCGCCATTTTCTCAATGGCTCGATTGCCGGTTACGGCGGCGTCAAGGATGCCGAGATCGAATTTATCTACAACACCATCGGGCCGGAAGAGGGGTTGATGCATCGGCACACTACGCCGCGCTGATCGCCCAGGCCCCGGCGGCGATGGTGCGTATGCTTGAGCCCGCTATTGAACCTGCTTAAGATAGTGAGCAGGGGCTTGGAAAGATTGCCGCACGAAAATCTCTATCGTGTGAAGCAGGAGTGCGCTAGTCTGTCGCTTATTGATCTGGCGATAGAACTGCATGATTCCTTTCCGTAACTCCCCTTCCCATTACCTTGGTGCGCGCCTGCCCTGGCGCGGCGTGCTGCTGCCCATGCTCTGGTCGTTGCTGCTGTTGCTGACACTGGCCGCTGCACCTGCCTGGTCCCAGCCGACCGATGATGCCGCGTCGGCCGACCAGAGTCTCGATGTCTTGCGCAAGCAGATCACGACCATTCAGACAACCCTCGATGGCGATGCCGACGTGCCCGATGCTGCCCTGTCGCAAATGAAGGCCGATGCGCTGGCGGCCGGCGCCGAGGCGGACAAGCTGGCTGCCTCGCTGGCGCCTGACCTGGCTAGCGTGAAGGCGCGGCTGGCCGAGCTGGGCACGCCAGCGGCAGGCACCAAGGAAGCGCCCGACGTGGCGGCTCAGCGCAGCCAGCTGGACAAGGCCAGCAGCGCGCTCGATGCGCAAGTGAAACTGGCGCGGCTGCTGTCGGTCGAGGCCACGCAGGCCTCGGAGCAAGTGTCGACGGTGCGCCGCGCACAGTTGCAGGCGCGCCTGGGCGAGCGCACGGCGTCGATACTTGCCGGTTCCTTCTGGAAGCAGTTGCACGGGGAGTTGCCGCAGAATTGGCAGCGCCTGCAAACCCTGGGCAAGGAATTGAGCGATGCGGCGCGCCAGACGCCGCTGCCCACCTGGGGCGGCATCCTGGCCGGCATGGTGCTGGGAATCATTGCCAGCCTGTGGGCTTCGCGCTATTTGCTGGTAGTCACGGCGACGCGTGTGCCGCATGGCCGCTTGCGCCGTTCGCTGCATGCGCTGGCCGTGATTTTACTGGCGCTGGCCACGCCGGGACTGATCGCCGAATTGCTGGCGCTGGGCCTGCGCTGGGATGACCATCTGTCCGACAAGACCGATGCCTTCATCAGCAGCCTGGTCGGCATCATCTGTTTTGCCGGTTTCACGGCCGGACTGGGCCACGCGTTGCTGTCGGCCAAGCGCGCTTCGTGGCGGCTGCTGCCGCTGTCCGATGCGCTGGCGCTGCGCATGCGCCGGTATCCGGGCGTGTTTGCCTTCGTGGTGGTGATCGTCTGGGCCACGGAACGCATCACCATCGTTATCAATGCCGGGCTGTCGACGGCGGTGGCCGTCAATTGCATCGTGGCGCTGCTGCTGGGCTTGACCGTGGCGTTCGGCTTGCTGCGCGCCGAGCGCTGCTGGCGCCGGGTGCAAGCGGCCGATCCGGCTTCACCCGCCACGCCCCTGTGGCTGCGTGGCGTGGTGCTGGTCTTGTGGCTGACCCTGGCAGCCAGCCTGATCAGCCTGCTGGTCGGTTATGTGGCGTTCGGCAGCTTTGTTGCCAAGCAAATCGCCTGGGTCATCGTGGTGGTCTGCAGCACCTATCTGCTGACGGTGCTGATCGATGATATCTGCATGCTGCTGGCATCGACCCCGCCGCCGCCCGACGTCGAAAATCCCGTGCTGGCCACGCCCAAGGCGCGCGACCAGGCAGCAGTGTTGCTGTCGGGCATAGGCCGCGCCATCGTCGTGCTGCTGGCGCTGATGCTGTTGCTGGCGCCATTCGGCGAAGGGCCGGGAGAATTGTTCCACCGTGTTGGCAAGCTGCAGGATGGCCTGTCCATCGGCGCAGTGGCGATACGCCCGGCCGCCGTGATCCAGGCGCTGCTGGTGCTGGTGGTGGCGTATGTCGGCATCGGCCTGTTCAAGCGCTGGCTGCAAAACAGTTATCTGCCGACCACCAGCCTGGATGCTGGCATGCAAGTGTCCTTTTTGACCCTGTTCGGTTATGCCGGCGGCGTGACGGCCGTGGCGCTGGCCCTGTCGGCAGCCGGTATCGGCCTGGAACGCATCGCGTGGGTGGCGTCGGCCTTGTCGGTGGGTATCGGCTTTGGCTTGCAGGCGGTGGTGCAAAACTTTGTGTCGGGCTTGATCCTGCTGGCCGAGCGGCCCGTGAAAGTGGGCGACTGGGTCTCGCTGGGCGGCGTGGAAGGCGATATTCGCCGCATCAATGTGCGCGCCACGGAAATCCAGATGGGCGACCGTTCCACGGTGATCGTGCCGAACTCGGAATTCATTACCAAGACGGTGCGCAACGTCACGCACGCCAGCCCGCTGGGCCTGGTGCAGATCAAGCTGCCCTTGCCGCTGTCTACCGATGCGGAAGCGGCGCGCGCGCTGATCCTGGCGACCTTTGTCGATAACCCCGATATACTCGATACGCCGGCGCCCAGCGTGCAGCTCGATGGCATCGACAATAGCTATTTGATGTTCAACGCCACCGGCTACGCGTCATCGCCGCGCTTGACCTACGGCATCCGCAGCAGCTTGCTGTTCGAACTGCTCAAGCGCTTGCGCGCGGCAGAGATGCCGATTTCCAAGCCCAGCACCATGGTGCTCAGTACGCTCCCTGCTACCTCAGCCATTGCGCCGGAACCAGCCCCGGCCGCCCCGCCTGTGCCGCCGTTGACTAGCTAGCGCACGGTCGCCCACAGCAGCGCCGTCAGGTACAGGCCGATACCGAACGCCGCGTGGGACATCACACTGCGCAGGCGGGCGGCGCCCGGATGGGGCGTCTTGCTGGCGGCGATGCCGGCGCCCATGCCGGGCTGCAAGATCAAAAACGGTGCAGCCACGCTGAGCAGGCCTATCAGCAGCGCCGGCACCAGGGTGGGTTGCGCCGCCCATTGTGGCCCCACCAGCGCCAGCAAGACCGCCGCAAACAGCACGCCGATGGCGTAATGGGCAGTCCAGCCCAGCACGGCTTCATCGCGCACGGGCGCAGCTTGGGCAATCGATGCATGCGTCAAAATGCCACGCGGCAAATGGCCAAGCCAGCGGCCCACCATCGCATAGTTCAGCGAAGGCAGGCACCAGTAACGCTTCAGGGCAGCGGCCCACAGATCCATCACGGCCGTTGCGCCTATGCCGATTGCCAGCGCATCGGCTGTCAGTTGCCATCCAATATGCATCGTATCATCCATTCATAACATTCAAGAGATTGCTTGAATGTTATAGGGGTGCTAGCATTGTGTCAATGAAGAATGCCGATACCGAATTACTGACTACGCCCGCCGACTTTGCCCGTATCCTGGGCAGCCCACCGCGCCTGCTCTTGCTCGACCATCTGGCGCACAACGAGTATGCGGTGGAACAACTGGTGGAGTTGACCAGCCTGTCCGTGGCGAATGCCTCCCAGCATTTGCAGCAGTTGCGCAAGGCAGGTTTCGTGTTGGCACGGCGCGACGGCAAGCGCGTGCTGTACCGGCTGGGCAGCGGCCCCATCGTTCCCTTGCTCGATGCCTTGCGCTTGTATGCCCAGCACCAGCGCAGCGAGTTGCAGGCGCTGAGCCGGGGCGACCATGTGGAAGCGATCGCCCGCGATGAGCTGTTGCAGCGCATCCGCGAGAGCAGCATCACCGTGCTCGACGTGCGGCCCGCGCATGAATTTGCGGCCGGCCATGTGCCTGGCGCCATCAATATCCCCGCCGACGAACTGCAGCGCCGCCTGGCCGAATTGCCGCCAGACCAGGACATCGCCGCCTATTGCCGTGGCCCTTATTGCGTCTTGTCCGTGCAGGCGGTGGCCGCCTTGCGCCAGCATGGCTTGCCCGCGCGTCGGCTCGACAGCGGTTTTGATGGCTGGTTAGCATCGGGTTTGCCGGTGGCGTCTGTCGTTTCCTGAAACTGTTTCACGTGGAACGTGCCACGTAACATTGTGCGCGGTCAATGTGGTGAAATACCGGTATGCAATTTTTCAGGCACAGTACAGGCTTGTGCACATCTGACTGAAGGAACGCCATGCTCAATATCGCCATCGCCCAACTCAACGTCACCGTCGGCGATTTTGACGGCAACGCCGCCGCCATCATCGAGCGCATGGGCCGCGCCAGCGAGGGCGGTGCGCAGATGGTGGTGTTTTCCGAATTGTCGCTGTGCGCGTATTACCCGGGCGACCTGTTCGAAGACGCCGCCTTCTTGTACGGGCTGGAGCAGGCGCTGGACACCGTGCTGCAGGCGTCAACACGCTGGCCGGCGCTGGTAACGGTGTTGGGCACAGCGCGGCGCAATCAAGGTCCCGGCAAGCCGCTGCACAACGCGCTGCTGGCGATCCAGGATGGGCGCATCGTGGCCGAGTACTACAAGCAGTTGCTGCCCACCTACGGCATTTTTGACGAGGGCAGGCATTTCGAACCGGGGCCAGCGACTGCCTGCACGCTCGACGTGGCCGGCGCCAAGGTCGGTTTCATGATTTGCGAAGATGGCTGGAATGACAGCGGCCGCGACTACACCGTCAACCCCTTCGAAGCCTTGCACGCGGCGCGTCCTGACCTGATCGTCAGCATCAACGCCAGTCCCTCCGACATCGGCAAGCGGGCCTTGCGCCACGCTGTGTTCGGCGCCGCCTGCGCGCATCAGAACTTGCCGCTGCTGTTCGTCAACCAGGTGGGGGGCCAGGACCAGCTGGTGTTCGACGGCGCCTCGTTCGCCATTTCACCGCAACAGGGACTGCAGTTCGAGGCGGCCCGCTTTGTCGAAGACTTTCAGCTGCTGCGTTTTGATGCCGGCCGTTTTACGCACATCGATGGCCAGCCGTTTCCCGTGCCCGACCCGGCCGGTATTCCCGCTGTGGAATTTGCCCGCCGCCAGATCGTGCTGGGCCTGCGCGACTATGCGCGCCGCTGCGGTTTTAAAAAAGTTGTCGTCGGCTGCTCGGGCGGTATCGATTCGGCGCTGACCCTGGCGCTGGCCGTCGAAGCGCTGGGCACCGACAACGTGGTGGGCATCACCATGCCGTCCGTGTTTTCCAGCGCCGGCTCCGTCACCGATTCCGTGGCCCTGTGCGCCAACCTGGGCATCGCCCTCTACACCCACCCTATCCGCGATATCGTGGCCCAGTACGAATCAGGATATGCGGCCGCCTTCGACGGCAAGCTGCAGGGGCTGCCGCTGGAAAACCTGCAGGCGCGGGTGCGCGGCACCATTTTGATGGAATACTCGAATGCGTTTGGCGCCCTGCTGCTGACCACCGGCAACAAGAGTGAAATTTCGGTCGGCTATTGCACCCTGTATGGCGACACGAATGGCGGCCTGGGCCTGATCGGCGACTTGTACAAGACGGAAGTGTTTACCCTCTCGCGCCATCTCAATGCCAGCGCCGGGCGCGAACTGATCCCGGTTGCGGTGCTGGACAAGCCGCCATCGGCCGAACTGGCGCCGGGCCAGCGCGACACCGACAGCTTGCCGCCCTACCCCGTGCTCGATGAAATCCTCAAATGGCATATCGAAGGCGCGCGCCTGCCAGCGGCCGAAAGCGGGCAAGCGCTGTGCGTTGTCGACCAGTTGCGCGAGACGGACGATGGCCGGCGGCTGGTGACGCGCATACTCGGCTTGGTGGCCCGCAATGAATACAAGCGGCGCCAGGCGGCGCCCATCATCCGCGTGCGCTCGCGCGCTTTCGGCAGCGGCCGGCAAATGCCGATCGCCGCCCACTACCCTAGCGGAGAGCAAGCATGAAAGACGCTTTTGACGCAGCCATCCTGATCGGCCGTTTTCAACCGTTTCACAATGGCCATGCGGGCTTGCTGCAGGCAGCGCTGGCAACTGCGTCCACGGTGGTGGTGGTGCTGGGCTCGGCCTTCCATGCGCGCAGCCCGAAGAACCCTTTTACGTGGCAGGAACGCGCCGCCATGATCGCCGCCACCTTGCCCGAAGCGCAGCGCGAGCGTGTGCGCTATGTGGCCGTGCGCGATTACTACGATGATGGCTTGTGGGCCGATGCCGTACGGCGCGCCGTGGCGGGCAGCGTGCCAAAAGCGCAGCGTGTCACCTTGGTGGCTTGCTTCAAGGATGCCACCAGCTATTATCTGCACCACTTTCCCCACTGGCAGTTGCTGAACCAGGAAGTTGATGCGGGTCTCCCCATCGGCGCGACGGCGATCCGCAATGTGTTGTTCGAGGCGGAAAATATCGATGTGTCTCTAGGGGCCGTGGCGCAACTGCTGCCAGCGGCCATCAGCCAGTATTTGCGCGCCTGGACTTTATTGCCCTGGTACGCGCCGCTGGTGCTGGAACACCGCGCCATCGAAGCCTATAAAACGCGCTGGAAGAGCGCGCCCTATGCGCCCATCTTTTGCACCGTCGATGCGCTGGTGCAGACGGCTGGCCACGTTCTGCTGGTACGGCGCGGCGGCTATCCGGGCAAGGATTTATGGGCCTTGCCTGGCGGCTTTCTGGAACCGCGCGAACGGCTGTTGCAGGGCGCCCTGCGCGAACTGGCCGAAGAAACGCAGCTGGGCGTGCTGGCACCGACCCTGATCGAGGCATTGGTGGGCGTGGCCGTGTTCGACCACCCCGACCGCAGCCAGCGCGGGCGCACCATCACCCACGCGCATTACTTTGATTTGCAGACCACGCAGCTGCCGGCCGTCACGGCGGCCGACGATGCGGCGCTGGCGCAATGGGTGGCGGTGGCTGCCCTGCCTGACATGGAAGAGCAGTTCTTCGAGGACCATTTTCATATCCTCAACCACTTCCTGCAACTGACCTAGGCTCAGGAAGTCACCCTTTCCCAGCCATGGCGCACGGCAGCCTTGAAGTTTTCCCAGGTGGACTGGGGATAAGTATGCTCCCACGTGGAACGTAACTCAGGCTCCACTTCGTCCCACGGCCGGCCCCGGTAGCTGTCGCTGCCGGCCATCGAATGGCCGTAGCGGTAAGCGGGATCGTAGTCTTCGAAGCGCGCCCCGGTCGCACCGTAACTGACGTCCCAGTGGTTGCGGTAATACTGTTCATCGTCGTCATTGCTGCCAGGCAGGTTGTCGGCGCGCGGATAACTGCGCACATTGCTGCTACGGGGGATGCCCGATGCGCTGCTGTCGTCGCGGGCGAATTGCTGTGAGGCGCCGCTCAGATTGCCTTCCTGTGGGGTGGCGCCCAGCGGCGGCTGAGACAGGCTGCCCGATAGCGATGATGACGATGACTGCAGGCTGGCTCCGCTGGCCATGCCACCGCCGAGGCTGCCGCTGAGATTGCCCCCCGTCCGCCACTGTTCGCCATGCTCATCGATATTGATGGGGCCGAAGTCTTCCACGATATCGCTGGCGCGGTCGATGTCGGCGTCGCTGGCGCTGGTCAGGGTCAGCACCACGTTGCCGCGCGCCACCGCTTCTGCATACACGTGGCGGTCTTCATGGCTGCCGAACATGTCAGTGAAAAAATGCTTGATGCTGGCGACAAAACCGTCGTCATCGCGGCTGGTATCGATCGCGCTGGCCGATGCCGCGCCGCTATAGTCGCTGCTGCTATCGTTGAGGCGGATATTGTCGCTGGCGTAGCCTGAACTGATGAGTTTCTGGCGCGCTTTTTCAGCTGCTTCCCGGTTGTCGAATACTGCCGCTAGTGTATGTGCCATGATGGTCTCCGATCGTTGATGGATTGAGTTGCAAGCATCATTCGCTGAGGCCGCAGACTGCCCGGCACACACGCTGGCGTGGCGGGCAAGGTCTGCGGTTCATGGCCTTAGTCTAGGACGAGAAACGCCTGTCTGTCGTTCGTTTGCCCTGGGAAATCGTTTCACTTCTCTAGCAATTTTTCATCTGACAAGGCTTTATCCAGCAGGACCAGCATGGCCGTGGCTATCTCCTGCGCATGCGTTTCCAGCGCGAAGTGGCCCGTGTCGAGCAGGCGCACTTCGGCTTGCGGATTGTCGCGCTGGAAGGCATGTGCGCCAGGTGGAATGAAGAAGGGATCGTGGCGGCCCCAGATGACCAGGGTCGGCGGCTGCCAGTCGCGGAAAAACTGCTGGAAGCGCGGATACAGTGCCAGGTTGGCCGCATAGTCGAGAAACAGGTCGAGCTGGATCTCGGCGTTGCCCGGGCGCCCCATCAGGGCCGCATCGAGGTGGTAGGCTTCCGGCGCCACCAGGCTGGCGTCGGGCGCGCCATGCGTGTATTGCCAGCGGGTCGCTTCCAGTTCCAGGAAGGGGCGGATGGCGTCGCGGTTGGCGACACTGGGGTCGGCCCAGTAGCGGCGGATCGGTTCCCAGGCCTCGCCCAGCCCCTCCAGGTAGGCATTGCCGTTTTGCGACACGAACGCCGTCACGCGCTGCGGCGCGCCAGCCGCCAGGCGCAAACCCACGGGCGCGCCGTAATCGAAGACGTACAGGGCGTAGCTGCTCAGCGACAGCGCTTGCACGAATGCTTCCATGGTGGCGGCCAGCGCATCGAAACGGTAGACATACCCGCGTTCTGGCGGCACCGTGGTAAAGCCGAAGCCGGGCAAGTCCGGTGCGATCACGCGGTAGCGCGTGGCCAGTTGCGGGATCAGGTTGCGGTACATATGCGAGGACGAAGGAAAGCCGTGCAGCAGCAGCACGACGGGCGCGTCGAGCGGCCCGGCGGCGCGGTAAAAGACATCGACGCCATCGGCGCGGACGGTGTGGAAAGTAACTTGGGTAGTGGACATGGTGGGTTCCTGGAGTGATGGCGGCGCGGTTGCGCTGCCCCTGACCGCACTATCGCCGCCGGGGATGGTCGCGGCAAATCAGATGATGTACGCCGCCGCCATAGAAAAACTATGTCGGCATCAAGCGGGCGCCACTTCGGCCAGCAGCCAGTCGCGGAAGGCGGCGATGGCGGGCCGCTGGAAGGTCTCGGCGCGGCCCACGATGTAGTAGGCGAATTCGCAGGGCAGCGCGGGGCCGAAGGGGCGCACCAGGCGGCCGTCGGCCAGGTCTTTTTCCACCAGCATGCTGCGTCCCAGCGCCACGCCGCTGCCGGCGATGGCCGCCTGCATGACGGCGGCCGAATCGTTGATCTGCAAGCCGCGCTCGGCGTCGATGCTGCGGCTGTCCACGCCCGCGTAGGGCAGCCAGCTGCGCCAGCTGGGGTAGATGGGATTGCCGCGCATCGAGACATCGTGGATCAGCGCATGGTGGCGCAGGTCGGCGCCGCTGCGCAGTGGATGTTCGCCGCTCAGCAGCACCGGGCTGCAGATGGGGAAGAAGTCGTCACTGACCAGGCGCGTGGCCACCAGGCCGTCCCAGCGCCCGCTGCCATAGCGGATGCCGACATCGGCCTGGCCACTGTTGAAATCGACCAGGCGGCCATTCGTGTCGACCCGCAGATCGTACTGTGGATAACTGGCTTGAAAGCGTTCCAGCCTGGCCAGCAGCCATTTGTCGGCAAACGAGGGCGGCACCGTCAGCGCGATGGCGTCACGCCCTGCATCGTGTTTGACGCGCGCGACGGCCGCCGACAGCAGGTCGAAGCCTGCCTGCAAATCGGGCAGCATCAGGCTGGCCTGCGGCGTCAATTCCAGGCGCGCGGCGCCGCTTTGCGAGCGCAGGAACAATGGCGTGTCCAGCGCCTGTTCCAGGCTGCGCACCAGTTGGCCGACGGCGGCCGGCGTGACGTGCAATTCTTCGGCCGCGCGCACATAACTGCGGTGGCGGGCCGCCGCTTCAAAGGCGCGCAAGGCATTCAGGTGATTCGGTGCGCGCATGGTCGATGAATGGCTGGCATGGTGGTGGTCAGGCGATGATGGCAGTTCGCCGGAGCAGCGTCAACCGCCCTCGCCTGCCGGTCCACCGACGAAGGCCCGCAAAAAATCGATAAAGGCGCGTACCTTTTCCGGCGTGTGCTGGGTGTTCGGATACACGGCGTACACGCCCTGCTGCGGAAACACCACTTCGGGCAGCAGATGGCGCAGGCGGCCGGCCCGCACCTCGCCCGCCACTTGCCAGTCGGGCAGCAACGCCACGCCGCAGCCACCGAGGGCAAAGCCCAGCAGCGCCGAGGCGGAATCCGATTGCATCAGCGTGTCCTCCTGCGCCGCGAAGGTGGCGGGGCCGGCGGGCGTCTGCACGTCCCAGCGCAAGGGTGACGGCAACCGGCTGTGGGCCAGCCAGCGCGCCTGCTGCAAATCGTCGAGGCTGGCGATGGCCTGGCCGGGGCGGCTGGCCACATAGGCCGGCGAAGCGACGGGCCAGATCGCGTAGTGTTCTACCAGCGAGGCGCGGTAGCTTGAATCGTTCAAGGAGCCCATGCGGATGGCCACGTCGTAGCGCCCGGAGATCAGGTCTTCATGCGAGGAGGACGAAGCATGCTGGATCTGCAGTTGCGGGTGGGCAGCGGCAAACGCGATCAGCGCCGGCACCACCGTGCGGCTGCCATATTCAACCGTCGTCGTCAGGCGCAGCGTGCCGCGCAAGCCCTGATGGCCTTGCCTCGCTGTCTCGATGGCGCCGTGCGCCTCGCCCAGCACACGCTGGCAATCTTCATAAAAACGCCGTCCCACATCGGTCAGGGCCAGGCTGCGCGTGCTGCGGGTCAGCAGCGACACGCCCAGTTCCGCTTCCAGCTGCTTTAAATTGAAACTGACCACCGCCTTGCTCTGGCCCAGCACGGCGGCGGCGGCCGTCAGCGAGCCGGCATCAACGATGGCGATGAAAATTCCGAGGCGGTCGAGACTGATCATGGCGGGAATAAAGGCGGCTAGCCTTTGTCAAAATATTTTTGACAGTGTAATCGGGGCTGGATACTTACGCAAATACTGCGTGGCGCTTAAGCTGGCCCTTTGCCATCGGGAGCACCATGGAGTATCGCAAAAAAGTCGCTGCCATCTATTTGCTGGGGTTTTTCGTCGACCTGGTCAATATGTTCATCACCAGTGTCGCCTATCCCGGCATCGGCCATGCATTCGGTGCATCAGTGGCGCAGCTGGCCTGGATCAGCACCGCCTACATCCTCGGCCTGACCATCGTGATACCCGCCAGCGCATGGCTTGCTGCTTATTATGGCAGCAAAACAGTGTTTATATTCTCGTTGATAACATTTTTATTTGCCAGCGCCGGCGCCGGCCTGTCGCAGTCCATCGAAGCGCTGATCGCCTGGCGCTTGCTGCAAGGCCTGGGTGGCGGCCTGCTGATCCCGCTGGGACAAAGCATGACTTATCAACTGTACGCACCCGCCGAGCGCCCTGGCCTGTCGTCCGTCATCATGCTGGTGGGCTTGCTGGCGCCGGCCCTGTCGCCGGCCCTGGGCGGCCTGATCGTCGACAGCCTGTCGTGGCGTGCCATCTTTTACCTGAACCTGCCGTTTGCGGCGCTGGCGCTGCTGCTGGCCGCCTGCTGGCTGCACCCCGATCCGCCGCGCAGCAAGGCTGCTTCGCTCGATGTGGCTGGGCTGCTGGCAGGCAGCACGGCGATAACCCTGCTGTTGCTGGGCTTGACCATGCTGGGCTCACCGGGCGAGTGGCTGGCTGGCGCTACCGTGCTGGCGCTGGGCGCAGTGTGCGCCGTCGTCTACGTGCAGGGTGCCTTGAAAAAATCGACGCCGCTGCTCAATCTGCGGCTGGTGGCCGAGCCGCTGCTGCGCATATCCATGCTGATGTATCTGCTGGTGCCGGGTGTATTCATGGGTGTGAGCCTGCTGGCCATGCTGTATCTGCAGGGCGTGCTGGGCATGACGGCGTCGATGGCGGGCGGCCTGATGCTGCCGTGGGCGATTGCCTCTTTTGCCGCCATTTCGCTGACCGGTAAAAGCTATCGCCGGGTGGGCCCCAAGCCGCTGTTTATCGCTGGTGCGCTGCTGCAATCGGCCGGCATGCTGATGCTGTTGCGCGTTCATTCTGCCAGCCAGATGGCGTGGTTGTCTGGCGCGTATGCGGTGATGGGTTTTGGCGGCGCCCTGTGCAGCAGCACGGCGCAAAGCACGGCCTTTTTGCGCATCGCCGACGGGCAACTGAGCCAGGCCAGCGCCGTGTGGAATATCAACCGCCAGATCGGCTTTTGCCTCGGTGTCGCGGTGCTCGGATTGCTGCTCAATTTCCTGCTGGCGCTGCACGGTATCGGCAGCCTGGAAGACCCCCGCGCAAGCGCTGTTTTTCACTGGTGTTTTGCGCTGGCCGCCGCCTCCTGTCTGCTGCCGCTGGTGCTGTGTTTGCGCATCGATAATCGCGCAGTATTGAACCTCTTGTTTCACTTTAATGAAAGTAAAAAATGAACCATAAAAATCCGTATTTTGATGACGTGATGAGTACCCATGTCCTGATCCGTCAATGGCTGGGCGGCGAGGTCGCGGCGCCTGCATTGTGCGCCGATTTACTGGCCCGTTTTTCGCCCGATTATTCGATGGTGACAAGCACTGGCAAGCAGCTCGATCACGCCAGCCTGACGGCGTTTTTCAGCAGCGCGGGCGGCAGCCGTCCGGGCCTGGCAATGGAAATTAGCGAGCTGCGTCTGATACAGCAAAGTGATGCTGGCGCGACCGTGTCCTACCGTGAAATCCAGACGCTGCCAGGTGCTGAAATCACCGAGCGATTTTCGACTGTCGTCTATGAAAAAACCGCAGATGGCACCCTGCTGTGGCGCCATCTGCACGAGACCTGGGCGGCGTGAAAACCAGGCTTTTTCAGCTCAAATCATGCAAGTCTTTTTGCAGTGCCGGACCGCAGCTGAACTGCGAAAAAACGACTTCCAGGCCACCGCGTTCCGGCGTGCAGCACATGGGGCCAACCAGGTAGCGTTCAGCCACCGGAAACGGCGCCAGGCGCAGCAAAGGCCAGCGTTGTCCATCGGTGGAATACTGCACGCGGATCACGCCGGCAGCCACTGTGACGCGCAACCAGAATCCGTCTGGCATGGCGGGCGCCATGCTGACAGACCAATCCGAATTTTCCACTGTCAGCACACTACTCAGCAGCAGCTGTCCGTCGGAAAATTCGACGCCGAATTTGATCCATTTTTTCTCGTCGATACGCACCATCAAACCGGCCTGGTCGTACAGCGACGAGTACTGCGCAGCGACGTGGATTTGCGCTGTAAAATCACCGTCTGCGGGCAGACCAAAAAAATGCCCACTGTCGCGAATAAAACCGTACTGCGTCTTGCGCCAGAAATCGGTATGCGCGTCCGTCGTCACGTGTAATTGCGTGGCGTGAGCCGCCTGTTTTTGCGGTGGATTAAGCCAGCTGCCCTGAGTAAACATTGCGTCTTTTTTTTGAGGATGGAAAGACTACATAGTTTGCCCCCATCCCAGCGCCTTGTACAGGGCAATCGCATCGACATACGAAGCCGTTTCCGCCTGCAGCGCATCGCGGCGTATATCGTACAAGGCGCGCTGGTTTTCCAGTACCGCCTGGTAGCTGCCGGCGCCGCCCTGGTAGCGCGTGCTGGCGATGTCCAGCGCCGCGCTGCCGTGGCGCGCCGATTGCAGCAGCGAGGCCAGGCGCGATTGATTTTCCACCAGCTGCGTGACCGCGTTTTCCAGGTCTTCCTGGGCCAATAAAATCGCTTGTTCATAGCGCGCCAGCGCTCCTTGCGCCAGCGCTTGCGTGCCGCGCACCCTGGCCCGTGCGCTGCCCAGGCGGAAGGTGGGGTAATTGACGGTTGGCGCAAGTTCGAATGCGCGCGCACCGCCGTCAAACACGCTGCTGCCGCGCAGTGCAAAAAAGCCTAAAAATCCACCGAGGCTGACCCTTGGATACAGCTCCGCCTTGGCCGCGCCCACATCTTCGCTGGAAGCGGCCAGCAAGCGTTCGGCGCGCACCACGTCGGGCCGGTTTTTGATCAGCTGATTCACGTCACCCAAGGGTAGCTGGCCCGCCAGCGGCGCCTGTTCATACGCTGTCGTTGCCAGCGCAATCGCGCCCGGCGCCTGGCCGCTCAGCACATCGAGGCGGTACTGCGTTTGGCGCAGCAGCGCTTGCAGCGGCGGCAGTGCGGCCTCGCTGCGCGTCAGGTTGGCCAGCGCATTTTGCCGCTCTTCCGGCAAGCCGCTGCCGGCACGGATGCGCGCATCGATCAGTGCCACGGTATCGCGCCAGCTTTGCACCTGCGCCTGCGTCAGGGCCAGGTTTTGCTGGTGGCCCAGCGCCTCGTAATAATTGCGCGCAACATCGGCCGCAATCGTCAGTTGCAGTTGCCGCAGATCCGCCTGCGCGGCGTCGGCCTGCGCCTGTGCCGAGCGCGTGACATGGGCCAGGCGGCCGAACAGGTCGAGCTCCCATTGCGCATCGAAACCGAGGCGCGTGCTGCTGCTGGCAGCGCGGCTGTCCGGGCTATCTTGCTGCACCGTGCGCTGCCAGCCCGCCTGCGCTGTGACGGTGGGCAGTGCATCGAGCCGGCGTTCATCGAAGACGGCGCGCGCGGCCAGCAGATTGGCTTGTGCCTGCGCGATATCGCGGTTGTGTTCAAGCGCGCTGGCGATCAGTTGCGACAGGCGCGGGTCGTCAAAAAACGTCCACCAGTTATCTGTTTTGGCGACAGCTGAAAATTGCGTTTGCTGGGGGCTGGCCAGCGTAATGGCCGGCGTGACTGGCGTGACATAGGCGGGCGTAACGGCGCAGCCGGCCAGCAGCACGGGAAGGCAAGAGGTAAAACCGGATAAAAAGTAACGGTAATTTTTCATGGTGTTCCTTTACTGCGCTTCGGCTTGCGCCAGCGCTTGCGATAAATCCTGGGTGCGCGGCGTGTTCTGGTCTTTTGCATGGCTGCGGGCCACGAAGGAGTACACGGTAGGCAGTACGAAGAGGGTGAAGAAAGTCCCGATCAGCATGCCCGAGACGATCACCACGCCCAGGCCGAAACGGCTGTTGGCGCCGGCGCCGCTAGCGAACAGCAGCGGCACCAGGCCGACCACCATGGCGGCCGTCGTCATGAGGATGGGACGCAAACGGATTTGCGCTGCCTTGCGGATCGCGCTCACGCGGTCCAGCTGTTCATTCACCTGCAATTCATTGGCAAATTCCACCATCAGGATACCGTGCTTGCTGATCAATCCGATCAGGGTCACCAGGCCGATCTGCGTGTAGATATTGACGGTGGCGTAGCCCAGCGCCAGCGGTATCAGCGCGCCGCAAATCGACAGCGGCACCGTGATCAGGATGATCAAAGGGTCAGTCAGGCTTTCATACTGGGCCGCCAGCACCAGGTAGATCACCACCACGGCGGCCACGAAGGCCATCAGCAGCGCATTGCCTTCGGTGGCGAACTGGCGCGCATCGGATTGCCAGTCGTAGCTGAAGCCGGCCGGCAGCGTCTTTGCCACGCCATCGAGGAAGGCCACGGCGTCGCCCAGGGTCACGCCCAGTGCAGGCACGCCCTGGAAGGTGGCCGAGTTTTGCTGGTTGAACTGGGTCAGCTGGTTCGGTTCCGTCTTTTCCGTGATCGATACCACGCTAGCGAGCGGCAGCAGGCTGCCATCGTCGCTGCGTACGTACTGCTGCGCCAGCGCCTGCGGCGTCAAGCGCTGTTCACGCGGACTTTGCGCGATCACGTCATAGGCGCGGCCATCCATGCCGAAACGGTTCAGATAATTTTCACCCACCAGCACGGCCAGCGATTCGCCTATGTCCTGCATGCTCAGGCCCAGGCTGGCGGCTTTTGAGCGGTCCACGCGGACCTGCACCACGGGGTTGTTGTAATCGAGGTCGCTGTCGACCACGGCGAACAGGCCGCTGTCACGTGCGCGCTGCTTGACGTCTTCCATGGTGCGGAACAGGGTGGCGTAGTCCTGCGCGCTGCGCAAGACCATTTGCACCGGCAAGCCGCCGCTCGATCCCGGCAGGGGCGCATCCTGGAAGGCGAAGATGCTCATGCCCTCCACGTCGCCCACGGCTTCCTGCAATTGCGCCTGCACGGCGTCGGCATTGCGCTTGCGTTTTTCCCACGACGACAAATTGATGCCGCCAAAGCTGTTGGCCGGACCATCGATGCCGTTGATGATCCAGCGCGATTCGGTTTCGGGCGAGCGCTGGTAGACTTCATCGAGTTTTTTCGAGAAGCGCTCTACGTAATCGAGGTTGGCGTGCTGTGGCGCCTTGATGGCCGTCTGCACGCTGGCCTTGTCTTCCACCGGCGCCAGTTCACGCTGCGGCATCAGGTACAGGAAGGGCAGGCTGGCCATCACCAGCAGGGCAAAGCCGCCACTGATCCAGCGATGCTGCAGCGAGCGGTCCAGCAAGCGTGCATAGCGGCTGGTGAGGCCGGCAAAAAAGTGTTCGGCGGCGCGCGCCATGCGGCCTTCCGTTTGCTTCGATTGCAGCAGGAAGGAACTCATCACGGGCGACAGTGTCAGCGCCACCACGCCCGACACCACCACGGCGCCGGCCAGGGTCAGCGCGAATTCCTTGAACAGCGCGCCCGTCAAGCCGCCCATCATGCCGATCGGCGCATACACGGCGGCCAGGGTGATGGTCATGGCGATCACGGGGCCGGCCACTTCGCGCGCGCCGATCAGGGCGGCGGCCACCGGCGTCTTGCCGTCTTCGATATGGCGGTGCACGTTTTCCACCACCACGATGGCGTCGTCGACCACCAGGCCCACGGCCAGCACCACCGCCAGCAAGGTCAGCAAATTGATGCTGAAACCGAAGGCCAGCATCAGCGCTGCCGCACCGAGCATGGACAGCGGTATCGTCACGACGGGGATCAGCACCGAGCGCAAGGAACCCATGCACAGATAGATGACGATGACGACGATCACCAGCGCCTCCAGCAGGGTGTGCACCACCTCGCTGATGGACGCGTTGATAAAGCGCGCCGTCTCGAAGGCCAGTTCGACTTTCACGCCAGGCGGCAAGGTCTTTTTGATTTCGGGCAGCAGCTTTTTGATGGCCGCCACGATCACCAGCGGATTGCCGCCCGGCGTGGCTGACAAGCCCAGATGCACGGCCGGCACGCCATCCATGGTGGCGCTGGTTTCCTGCGCAGCGGCGCCCAGTTCCACGGTGCCGACATCTTTCAGGCGCACCAGCGAGGCGCTGTCTTTTTCGCTGCCCTTGCGTATCACCATGTCGCGAAATTCGGCCACGCTGACAAGATCGGTATTGATGCTGATATTGGAGACGACGAATTGCCCTTTGATTTTGCCGGGCGCCGCCTGGTAGTTATTGCGCCGCACGGCGTCGGCCACGTCGGACGCCGTCAAGCCGCGCGCAGCCAGTCTGGCCGGATCTATCCACAAACGCATGGCCAGCTGCTGGCCGCCAAAGACAGTAATTTTTGCCACCCCGTCGATGGTGGAAAACATCGGCTGCACCACGCGCGCCAGGTAGTCGGTCAGCTGCGCGGCTGGCACGCTGTCGCTGGCAAAACCCACATAGGCAACGGCCGAGGTATCGCCTGCCGAGCGCTCGATGACAGGATCGAACGCGCCTTCCGGCAGCTTGTAGCGTATCTGGTTGACCTTGGCCATGACTTCGGTCAGTGCCTGCGTGGAATCGCGGTTCAGCTCCATGCGCACGGTGACATTGCTGCTGCCCTGTACCGACGATGAGGTCAGGTAATCGATGCCTTCCACCGACGATACGGCTTGTGCAATCGGCTGCGTCACAAAACCCTGCATCAGTTCCGCCGAGGCGCCAGGATAGGTGGTGGAGATGGTGATGGTGGACGATTCCAGCAGCGGATATTCGCGGATCGGCAATTGCTTGATGGCGAACAGGCCCAGCATCAAAATCAGGGCGCTGATCACCAGCGCCAGCACGGGGCGGCGCACGAACAGATCGGTAAATTTCATTGTCGTGTCCTCTTAGCTGCCGGCGTGGGTCGGAGCCGCAGCCTGAGTTTGCTGCGCCTGGTCCAGGGTATTGGGCACTGCCTGCACGGCCATGCCGTCGGCCAGGCGCAACTGGCCCGAGGCGACCACGCGCTGGCCTGCCTGCAGTCCCTTGGCGATCACCACCTTGCCGTCCGCCCGCTCACCCAGGGTGACGGCCACGCGCTTGACGATCAGCCCCTGCTTGGCATCCTGCTGTGCGACGAACACGGTATCGCCATACGCGCTGTAGGTGACGGCGGTTTCAGGCACCGTCAACTGCGTGGTCTTTTCCTGCTCGCGCGCGACCCGCACACTGGCGTACATGCCGGCCTTCAGTGCGCCGGCTGGATTGTCCAGTGCCGCTTGCACCTGCACCATGCGCGAGCGGGCGATCAGCGGGTCGATGGCCTTGATTTTCGCCGTGAAGACGCGCCCGGGATAGGCGTCCACCAGCACTTGCACGGCCTGCCCCGGCGCCAGCGCGGCGCTGCTCTGTTCATCGAGCGCGAAATTGACCAGCAGCGACTGGGTGTCGATCAGGCTGGCGATGGCGTCGGCCGGGTTCAGGTACTGGCCCGCATGCACGCGGCGTATGCCCAGCTGGCCGGCGAACGGCGCGCGGATGCTCTTTTGCGCGATCAGCGCTACCGTCTGGCGCACCTCGCCCAGGGCCGCATCGCGCGTGGCCAGGGCCGCATCGAGCTGCTCTTGCGTCGCGACCTTGTCGGCCAGCAGCTGGCGCGTGCGGGCATAGCTGCTTTCCGCGTTTTTCAGCTGCGCGCGCAGGCGCAGCAGCGCCGCCTGTTCGGGGGCATCGTTGAGCTGCACCAGCACGGCGCCGGCGGCGACTTTTTGTCCCGATTCAAAGGCGATGTGGGTCACCCTGCCGCCCGTCTCGGCCGCGACCTGCACCTGGCGGACCGCTTCGAGTTCGCCCACGCCATTGAAAAAGCGCTCTTGTGTGCCACTGACGACGGGCACCAGCGCCACCTTGGTGGCCGGGTTGGCCGCTGCGTCGGCTGCATGCGATGCGGCGCGCGGATACAGGCTGACGCCGGCGACGGCGAGTGTGATGAGCAGCGCGGAAGCGCCGGCGATTTTCGTATTCATGGGGGATGTCTCTCAGGAAAAAAAGTTAAATACGGCGAACAGCGCCATGGTCCACAGCAGCAGCACCAGATGCGTCGTCTGCAAGCCTTCCTGCGCGATCCAGTAGGCGAACCACAACCCGCCCAGATGCATCAGCAGCAAAAAGGCCGCCATGGCGCACAGGGCCAGGTTCAGCCAGGGCAGCGCAGCGGGCAGGCCGCCAGCGAAAAAGAAGATCACGCCGGTGCAGGCGGCGATGCTGGCCGCCAGTTGCAGCACCAGCACCACGACCAGGGCCAGGCGGTGCAGAGCCAGCGAAGTGAGTGCGCGGCGCAGCAGCGGGCTTTGCAGGGTCGGGTCTTGCCGCAGCGGGTCCATGCGCATGGTGTTGCCGATGGCCCAGACAGAGCCATGGAAAGCGTGCAGATTGTTGATGGCGGCCAAGCTCAGCCAGGCCGCCAGGCCGCAAGCCAGGATGGCGTGAAACAGCCAGATGGAGTACTGCAATTGCATGGTTTCCCCGTCAAAAAGAAGGTCTTGCCAGCGTGCAGGCGTGGAAATTCCTCGACAGCGGGGAGCTACCGGCCTATTATGCAAGCAATTAGTTGGTTAACTAGGCCCATGATAGTTGAGCGAAATGAATTACACAAGTAAACGTTTGGATAATGCCGAGACTCCGCAAACGACGGAGCGCATCCTGTATTTCATCAAGACCAAGGGGCCCGTCTCTACGGCGGCCCTGGCGAAGACGCTGGAAATGACCGGCGAGGCGGCGCGCCAGCAAGTGCAAAAGCTGGTGGCGGCAGGCTTGATCGAGGGGCGGCAAGAGCCGCAAACGGGTGCTGGCCGGCCACGCCAGAACTGGATCTTGACCGAGGCGGGCAATGCGCGTTTTCCCGACACGCATGCGCAGCTGACGATCAAGCTGATCGGCTCCGTACGTGAATTGTTTGGCGAGGCCGGCCTCGATAAATTGATCGGCCAGCGCGAAGAGGAAAGCCGCGCCGCGTATGCGCAGGCGTGTGCGGCGCCGGATTTGCCGACCCGCTTGCAGCAACTGGCGGCGATACGCGATGAAGAGGGGTATATGGCCCGAGTGGAAGCCGATGGCGACGACTGGCTGCTGATCGAAGACCATTGCCCGATCTGCGCCGCCGCCCGCACCTGCCAGGGATTTTGCCGCTCCGAATTGCAGCTATTCCAGGAAGTGGTGGGACCGGCGGGCAGCGTCGTGCGCGAACAGCATTTGCTGAGCGACGCGATGCGCTGCGTGTATCGCATCAAAGTTTCATCTTAACGCTTCGGAAACAGCGGCCAGGCGACCAGCGCCACCACGGCCGCAATGCACCACACGCCAGACCAGGCGGCCAGGTCCAGCAAATGGGGAATCAGCACCGGCGTGAGGAAAAAGCTCATATACACGGCCGTGTTGGCCATGCCCAGTGCGGTGCCGGCATGGTTGCTGCCGGCTACGGTCGCCAGTTCCGTGTAGCCGACGCCATGCCAGGAGGAGACGGCGACGCCGGCCAGCACGATGGCCGCCATCAGCAGCCAGCCCGGGCCATCGATCCAGGCGACGATACCCAATAGCAGGAATGCCGCGCTTGCCACCAGCACGCAGCCGCGCAGGTAGGCGGGACGGTTGGCGTGGCGGTCCGTATGACGTCCGCTCCAGATGCGCATCACCATGGCGCCCGCCTGCAGCGACACCATGGCCGTGGTGACGGCGGCCAGGCCCAGTTTGCCCTGGTCGTGCAAAAAAATGGTGGCGTAGCTGAGGATGGCCGATTGCGGCACGCACAGCAGCGCGATGGCGCCCACCATGTGCCAGATGCGGCCATTGCGCAATGGCGGCGCCTCTTGTACCGCTAACAGCCCCGTAGACGCGTTTTGCGGCCCCTTGGCGGCCTCGACAGAAAAATCTGGCTCATGCATCCATCTCCAGGCGAACGCGGCCGAGAGGGCGCATGCGAGCGCCAGCGCGCCAAACACCATCGCAAAGCCATGACGGGCCGCCAAAGTAGGCAGGATCAATGCGCCCAGGCCGCCACCGAGCGGCACGGCGGTCTGGCGTATGCTCATGGCGAAACCGCGTTCGCCGGCGCCGAACCAGCGCATCACGGCGCGCCCGCTGGAACCGTTCACGCTGCCGCCCAGCACACCGACCAGCGCCAGGCCCGCCACCAGCGATGACAGGGGTGGCACGGCGCCAGCCGCCGGTGTTATCCACAGCAATAGCGTCAGCAGGGACAACATCGTCCCCAGCAGCCCCCACAGCAGCACGGGCCGGTCGCCCCAGCGGTCGGTCGCCATGCCCCATGGCAATTCCGATAAAGCCACGCCCAGGCCCATGGCGCCCAGCGCCATCCCCAGTTCGGCATTGCTCAGCTGATAGCCGCTGCGCAGCCAGATGGCGGTGGTGGGCAAGCCGGCGGCGGCGGCGGAAAAGCTGGCATTGGCGGCCACGCCGACACCTAGCACCTTCCAACGGTGGCCGGCACCCCGCATCGGGCTTTCAAGGGGAAGGGAAACAGGCGTGCAAGAGGTGGACATGATGGTGGCAGGTGGTGATTGACCTGCACAGTGTTGCGCAGTACGATCGTTCTGAATATCAGAAAGTATTGAAGCTATCGTCCTGAAAAACAGGATGATTGAAGAGGAGCACACAGATGAATTTCGATATCGCCTTTTTGCGCAGCTATGTGGCTGGCGTGGACCTGGGCAGTTACGCGCGCGCGGCCGACAAGGTGGGCCGTTCCACCTCGGCCGTCAGCGCACAGCTGAAAAAGCTCGAAGAGCAGGCGGGCCTGCCCCTGTTTCGGAAGGATGGACGGGGGCTGGCGCTGACCGATGGCGGCGCAGTCTTGCTGTCGTATGCGCGCCGCATGGTCGAGCTGAACGATGAAGCGTTCGTGGCCTTGCACGGCGTGGAACTGGAAGGCTGGGTCAAGCTGGGTTTGCAGGAGGATTTTGGCGAAGTGCTGCTGCCCGATGTGCTGGGGCGGTTTGCCCGCGCCCATCCGAAAGTGCGCATCGAAGCGCACGTGGCGCGCAACACCGCCTTGCTGGAACGTTTATCCACAGGCCAGCTGGACCTGGCCCTCTTGTGGGGTGGAGCCGCCCTGCCCGATACCCTGGCCTGGCCCACCACCCAGCGCCAGACCCTGGCCGCGCCCGCCATGCGCTGGATCGCCTCAGCCAGCCTGGCGTGGCAGCCCGAGTCGGGTCAACCTTTGCCGCTGATTACCTTTGACCGCGAGTGCCTGTTCCAGCGCTGCGCCACGCAGGCGCTGGACCGGGCCGGCATCGTTTGGCGCACGGCGTTTACCAGTCCCAGCCTGGCCGGCTTGTGGGCGGCCGCTGCTGCCGGGCTGGGTGTGACGGTGCGCACCTGTTATGGCTTGCCGGCCTCGGTGCGCGCGCTCGATGCGCAGGCGGCCGGCTTGCCCGCCCTGCCCGCGCTATCGCTGGAATTGCTGCATGGCGCCTCGACGGCCAGGCCGCCCGTCGACCGGCTGGCGGGCCTGATCGCCGAATCCTTGCAGGCGAACCTGATCGCTTAAAAATCCTGCAAGGTCGGGCGCAGCACGATTTCATTGAGGTCCACGCCGTCCGGCTGTTCGATGGCATAGGCCACGGCGCGCGCCACGGTCTCGGCCGGGATGGCGATCTTGTAAAACTCTTTCAGGTGGGCCGCGCTTTGTGCGTGGCTGCTGCCCGACTGCAATTCCGTATCCACCGCGCCTGGCGAAATGACGGTGGTGCGGATGGCGCCGCCCACTTCATGGCGCAAGCCTTCCGAGATGGCGCTGACGGCAAACTTGGTGCCGCTGTAGACGGTGCCGCCCGGGCTGATGACTTTATGGCCGGCTACCGACGACACGTTGATGAAGTGGCCGCTGCCTTGGGCGCGGAAATGCGGCAAGGCGGCGGCGATGCCGTACAGCACGCCTTTGATGTTGATGTCGATCATGCGTTCCCATTCATCCACTTTCAGCGCGTCGAGCGGAGCGATGGCCATCAGGCCTGCGTTATTGATCAGCACATCGATCTTGCCGAAGGTGGCAATTGCCGTGTCGACCAGGCGCTGCACGTCGGCAGCGATGGTGACGTCGGTTTGCACCACGGCCGCCTTGCCGCCAGCGGCCGTGATGTCGGCGGCGATGCTGTTGAGTTGTTCGGTGCGGCGCGCGCCCAGCACCACGGAGGCGCCCAGTGCGCCCAGATGGCGTGCGGTGGCGGCGCCCAGACCGCTGCTGGCACCGGTGATAACGACGACTTTTCCTGCGATAGCTTGTGACATGATGGTTTCCTTGTGTGGGCAGCCCCTTGCTGCCGATAAAACCAGTATCGGGGCGGATGCGCTGCCAAACAATGGAAATGATATGCTTAGAGAATTCCAAAATATGGAACTGTAGAAGGAAACCCATGTTGAACCGACTTGAAATGCTGCGCATTTTTTGTACTGCCGCCACACTGGGCAGTTTCAAGGAAGCGGCGACCCGCCTGGGCATCTCGCCGCAAGCCGTCACGCGCGCGGTGCAGGAACTGGAGCGTTTGCAAGGCGAATTGCTGTTTCACCGCAATACGCGGCAAGTGCAACTGAGTGAGTTTGGCGCCGCCCTGGCCGAGCGCGCAAGGTCAGCCGTAGAGCAGATCGATACCGTGTTCGAGCATGAGGAAAACGATGCCGAGGAAGTTGCGGGACTGGTGCGCTTGACAGCGCCCGCTGCCCTGTCGCGTACGGTAATCTTGCCGGCCCTGACGGCAGTGGCCAGGCGTTATCCGAAGATCGCCATTGACCTGCGCCTCGATGATGCGGTGGCCGACGTGGTGAATGAAAAAATCGATATCGGCGTGCGTATCGGCTTGCCGCGCGATAACCGTTTCGTGGTGCGCAAGGTGGCCAGGACGCAGCTGTTCGTGGTGGCGACGCCTGAGTGCATCGTGCAGCATGGCGAGCCCGTCAGTTTTGACGATTTGCACCGCTTGCCGACCACTGCCATGTATGACCGCAGCACCGGCCGCGCCTGGCCCTGGATGTTTGCCGATGGCCAGCGCGTGTACCCGGAAGGCGCGCGCTTCATGTGCAATGACGCCGAGGCGGAATTATCCGCCGTGCTGGCGGGCCTGGCGTATGGCCAGGTGCCAGACTTTCTGGCCCGCGAACACATGGCGGCCGGCCGCCTGGTGGCCGTGATGCGCGAGGCCGAGGCAACGCCGTGGGACATCTATATCTACCGTCCCCAGCGCGGCCCGCTGGCGCGCCGCTTTCGGATCGTCTATGACGCCCTGGGCGACGCGCTGGCGCAGTTGCCCGTTTAGGAGGCCAGGGCCAGCAGGTCGACCACTTCCAGGCCTGCCAGGTCTTGCGTCGTATTGCCCGCAAACGCGGCGCGGCTAGCTTTGCCATCTGTCAGCCAGGTACGCGTGACGGCCTTGATCTGCGCCAGGGTGCAGTTCAGTACGCCGCTACGGAATTGCTGGCGCACCGCTTCCGTCGTGCCCCGCTGCAGCATATTCCACGCCGTCAGTGCTTCTGCGTATGGCGAATGCGGTTTGTCGAGTCCCTTGATCACGCAGATGATCGCCTCTTCCACCTGCTCTTGCGAGAAGTCGCCATCGAGGATTTGTTCCAGCGTGGTGCCGAAGTCGGCATAGGTGCCGGCCAGGCGCGGATCGCGGTAGGAGCTCAAGGTGAAGGTGCCGGCGCCAGCCGCATAGCTGGCGCTGCCGCCATAGGCGCCGCCTTTTTCGCGCAGGGCCGTATGCAGCACCTGGTTCGTCATCAGCTCGGCCGCGACGGCCAGCGCTGCCGCGTCCGGGCTGTGCACGCCAGGCACGGGCCAGGCCACGTAGCAATGGTTGATCTGGCTGGTAGCGTGCAGGGCGGCATTGGCCAATGGCAATGCAGGGGCTTCGCTTGCGGTCGCCGCGACTGCAGCGCTTGCCGATGGCACTGGCAAATCGAGCAGGCCGGCCAGGGTCTGGCCATCCTGTTCCAGGCCGGCGCACAGCACGGTCGGTACTTGCGCAATGATCTGTGCGTGCAGGCTATCGAGTTCGCGCGCGATTTCCTGCAAGCCTGCCGAGGTCTTGCTCAATTGCTGCAAACGGCGGTAGAACGGCAAGGCGGACGGGCCACTGACGATGTCGTCGAAACGGCGCATGGCCGACAGCGGCGCGGCAGCGGCCAGCATGGCGTAGCGGCCACCCGATTCCGCCAGGCTGCCCAATTTATCCTGCACCAGGCTTTCGATCAGGAAAGCCAGACGCTCTTCTTCATCGAAGCGCGGCTTGGCGATCCAGGCCGACAGCACGGCGGCAATCGCCGCGTGTTCTTCACGCAAGCCACTGGCCGAGAACGACAATTCCACGCGCATCGCTTGCTGCGGGCGCGGGATGGCTTCCAGGCCGATGTGGAACGACGGCACCATGCTCTGGCGCCAGGCGCTGGCGTCGTCGAACGACAGCTCGCCCACGCCCAGTTCCGGCGCCAGGTCCGTGTACAAACGCAGCCATGGCCAGGCCGCTTCCGGCAAGTGCGACACGTCGTACAGCACATTGGCGTAGCTGATGCCGTTCGAAGCGATGGAAAACGCCACCGCGCCATTCACGGCGGCAGGAATCGGCAGGGCCGGGCGCGGATGCGCGCTGACGTCGCCAGGGCGAATGCGCGGCAGCACTTCCGAATTCGACGGCAATTGCTGGTGCGCTTCCAGCGCGGCCGATTCGGCCACGATGTGTTCGCGCTGGGCATCGGTCAGGCTCGCTTGCAGGGCGGCCAGCTTGGCGTCTTCCTGGGCGGCGCGGTCGGTGAAGAAGGCGCTATCGGGCACCACGCGGGTGGTCAAGCGGGTCGGGTTGGCGATCAGCTCGCGTACCAGTTGCTTGAAGAATTCCGGGTCCTCGACTTGTTTTTCCAGCGTTTCCAAAATAGCCGCATTGTCGAAGGCGTGCATGACGTCGCCGCCATACATGGCCAGCGGCAAGGCGTGCAGCAAACGGCCCAGGCCGTAAGGCATGCGGCCGCTGCTGATTTCGCGCTGGCTGTATTTGATGTCGCGCAAGGCGGCGTGCAGCACGGCAGCCGGAATACCCTCTTTGGCCGTTTCTTCCAGCGCGCTCCAGATGCGGGTGTGGGCGTCGGCGATCTGTTCCTGCGTCAAGCCTTCCATGCCGATGTGGAACACCATCTGGCGCGTGCCGGCGTCGCGGCCATTCATGTCCGATGGACGGCCGTAACCAGCCGATTCCATGGCGCGCATGACGGGCGCCGACGATTCGCCGAGCAAGCCTGCCGACAGCAGATGGGCGTGGTAAAACGCCAGCGGCTCGGACGATTCGCCCATCAGCCAGGCAAACTGCAGGCCGAATTCATCGTCGCGCGCTTCCTGCGAAGGAATTTTGACGGTGTTTTCCTGCGGTGCGGTCCACGCTGGCGCCAGCTGCGGCAAACGGCGCGGGCTGAAGCCGCTGAGTTTCGATAGCACGCGCTCGGCCACCTGCTCTTGCACCGCCGACGCTTCGATATTGCCGGCCGTCATGATCACGGCTTGCGAAGGGTGATAGTGGCTGGCGTGGAATTCTTTCAGCATTGCATGCGTCAATTCCGGGATATCCAGCGGATCGCCGCCCGACTCCACTTCATACGTCGTGCCTTTGAGCAAGGTGCTGGCGATGCCGCTGTCGAGTGCGCGCATGGGGCTGTTGAAAGCACCCTTCATTTCATTGAAAACGATGCCCTGGTACACCAGCTTGTCGCCTTCAAATGCATGGCGCCAGCCTTCCTGGCGGAAATTGAGGTAATCCAGATTCGGGAAGAAGGCCGCATCGAGGTACACATCGAGCAGGTTGAAGAAATCCTTGCGGTCGGTGCTGGCGAACGGGTACACGGTGCGGTCCGGATAGGTCATCGCATTCATGAAGGTGGCCGTCGAACGGCGCAGCATCGAGAAAAACGGGTCGCGCACCGGATAGCGGGCCGAACCGCACAGGGCCAGGTGTTCCAGGATGTGGGCGCGGCCATCGCTGACCTCGGGCACCGTGGGAAAAGCCACCAGGAACACCATCTCAGCCTGCTCGGTATGCATATGGATATGGCGCATGCCCGATGCGGGCTCGACGTATTGCTCGATGGTTGCCTGCAAGACTGGAATGAAGTTACTGCTGACTTTTTCAAATGTGCTCATGCGGTGTGGGATCTCTGCGGTAGGTGATTCGGGAATTCGGTGGCGTGCATCATAGTTGGGGACAAAGCGGCGAAAAGCCAGTACTGGCCTGCCACTTTGATGCCTGTATGAAGTTTTTCCCTATTGTACTAGGACTATTCGCCGCCCGCGCTGCCCCACCCTGACTTGATTCCTGCTGAGGTGCAATCCAACAACGTTATTATTTTGATTGCATCAAGATAGGCGGCGTCTTGCATCGCGCGCTTAGCGTACCATGCGCTTTTTCCCATCGCCGAACAAGGTCGCAGCGTGTCCAGACTTTCCTTTCGCCAATTGCTATTTGCCGCCTTCATCCTGACGGCAGGCATTTTGACGGCCACCTCCGTGCAAGCTTTGCTCACCCTGGAACACCTGGCGCGGCTGGGCCGCGAAACGGCGGCGCAGGCGATCACCCTGACGGAGCAGTCGCAGCGCTTGTCCGAGCGCACCCTGGCCATGGAGCGCAGCGCGCGCCAGTTCCTGGTGCTGGACGATCCTGTTTTCCGCGACCGTTATGCCAGCGCGCGCCTAGAAGCGGCGGCCTCGCTGCAAGTATTGAACCGCGCCACCCCCGGTTTCGCCCAGCAACTGGCGGACGAGTGGACGGCGCAGGCAGAAGCCGCCTGGCAAGTGTTGCAGGCTGGCAAGCGACGCAAGCGCGATGGCCACGCCGTGGTGTATCGCGCGTTTGCCCGCATGGCGCAAATCAATGACAGCCTGGCGCGCGACAGCAAGACGGAAATCGGCAGCCGCAACGATGCGCTGCTGGTGGAACTGGAACGCCAGCGCCGCTTGCTGGGTGCGCTGGTGATCGGCGCCGTGCTGCTGGCCGCCGTGCTGGCCACCTGCTTTGGCTTCCTGCTGTCGCGGCCGCTGCGCCGCATCGAAACGGCCATCGAACGGCTGGGCGACAAACGCTATGAGCAACCCATCGTGGTGGGCGGTCCTGCCGATACGCGCCGCCTGGGCCAGCAGCTCGACTGGCTGCGCCAGCGCTTGCACGACTTGGATGCCGACAAGGAACGTTTCCTGCGCCATATCTCGCATGAATTGAAAACGCCGCTGGCCGCGCTGCGCGAAGGCGTGGCCTTGCTGGAAGATGAAGTGGCGGGTAAGCTCAGCGATGGCCAGCGCGAAATCGCCGGCATCCTGCAGCAGAATACGGCCTCCTTGCAAAACCAGATCGAAGACTTGCTGCGCTACAATACCGCCGCGTTTGACGCCCAGCGCCTGGCTTGCAGCAAGGTCGATTTGCTGGCACTGCTGCATGCCGTGGTGGCCGAGCAGCGGCTGCAATGGCAGGCGCGCCGCCTGACGGTGGAGGTGCAGGGCGAGCCTTTGATGGTGCAGGCGGACCGCGACAAGCTGGCCACGGCCCTGGCCAATATCCTGTCGAACGCCGTGCGCTTCAGCCCGGAAGGCGGTACCGTGCATTTCAGCTTGGCGAGCGACGGCAGGCGCGCCAGCATCGATTGCATCGACGAGGGCAGCGGCGTGGCGCCCGAAGACGTGCAGCGTATTTTTGAACCGTTTTACCAGGGAGTGCGCCAGGCCGCCAGCGCGCGCAATGGCAATGGCATCGGCCTGTCCATCGTGCGCGAATATATTGCCGCCCACGAAGGCAGCGTCGCTCTTTTACCGCGCCCGGCCGGCGCCCATTTTCGGATAGAACTGCCCTTATGATGAATTCCCTAACTTCCCGCGCCGGCCTTGTACTGTGCGCCATGCTGCTGGCCGCCTGCGCCGCCACGCCCGCGAAACAGACGCCCGTACTGGTGCAGACGCCGCCGCGCGTGATTCTGGTGCCCGACCCCAGCCTGGCCGAATTGCTGGCCTACCATGCCAGCGTGCGTTTGATGACGCCGTCCGAGCTGGCCAAGGCCCAGCAGGATATGGCTGCGCAGGATGCGTCCGCCAAAAACAATCTGCGCCGCGCCATGCTGGCCGCCACCGTGCACGGCACGGGCGACTTGGCACGCGCGCAGGCATTGCTCGAGCCGATAGCTCAAAGCACGGACCAGCCTGCACTGGCGCCGCTGGCGCAATTGCTGTCCGCCCATTATGCAGAAACGCGGCGCCAGGATGAAGCCATCGAGAAACTCAATGGCCAGGTGCGCGACGCCCAGCGCCGCAATGACCAGCTCAATGAAAAACTCGAAGGCTTGAAAAATATCGAGCGCAGCCTGTCTGTGCGCCCCGCCGCAGGAGCGCCGAAATGACGGATCAAGCTCACACGAATCAAGCCCACATCCTGTTAGTGGACGATGATCCCGACCTGCTGCGCCTGCTGACGATACGCTTGAAGGCGGGCAATTACCGCGTCACGGCCGTGGGCAGCGCGGAAGCGGCGCTGGCCCGGCTGGCCGTGGAATTGCCGGCGCTGGTCATTACCGACGTGCAATTGCCTGGCCGCGACGGCCTGGCGCTGTTCGACGATATCCGCCGCCAGCACTCTGCCCTGCCCGTCATCTTGCTAACCGCCCACGGCACCATCCCCGACGCCGTCGACGCCACCGCGCGCGGTGCGTTTGCTTACCTGACGAAACCGTTCGATGGCAAGTTGCTGATGGAAAAGGTGGCCTACGCCGTCAACCTGTCCACCGTCATGCCCACGCCGGCCTCCAGCGATGAAAGCTGGCGCGCCGAGCTGATCAGCCGCAGCGCGCCGATGGCCGAATTGCTGGCCGAGGCGCGGCTGGTGGCCGGCTCAGACGCCAGCATCCTGATACGTGGCGCCAGCGGCACCGGCAAGGAATTGCTGGCGCGCGCCTTGCACAACGCCAGCCGCCGCGCCAAGGCGCCGTTTATCGCTGTCAACTGTGGTGCGATCCCCGAGCAATTGCTGGAGTCGGAATTGTTTGGCCACGTGAAAGGATCATTCACGGGTGCGGTGGCCAACCGCGAAGGCTTGTTCCAGGCCGCCGATGGCGGCACTTTGTTCCTGGACGAGATCGGCGACATGCCGCTTCCGCTGCAAGTCAAATTGCTGCGCGTGCTGCAAGAGCGGGCCGTGCGCCCGGTCGGCGCCGACCGCACGCAGCCGGTCGATGTGCGGCTGCTGTCGGCCACCCACCGCGACCTCGATGTCGCCATGGCTGAAGGGCAATTCCGCGAAGACTTGTATTACCGCCTGAACGTGGTGACCCTGGTCTTGCCGCCGCTGGCCGAGCGCCGCGAAGATATCGCCTTGCTGGCCAATCACTTCCTGCAAAAAGTGGCTGCCAAGTATCAAAAGCCCTTGAATGGTTTCGCGCCCGACGCCTTGACGGCGCTGGTGGGCGCGCCCTGGCCCGGCAATGTGCGCCAGCTATTCAATGTCGTCGAGCAAGTGTGTGCGCTGGCGACGGCGCCGCTGGTGCCCTTGACCCTGGTGCAGCGCGCCTTGCGCGTGCCCTCGCTGGAAGCGCTCAGCTATAACGAAGCCAAGCAGCGCTTCGAGCGCGACTACCTGGTGCAATTGCTGCGATTGACCGATGGCAACGTGGCCGACGCCGCCCGCCTGGCCGACCGCAACCGCACGGAGTTCTACCGTTTGCTGCAGAAATACGAGCTGACGCCAGCCTTGTTCAGGGGCGACGGCGAGCCTGTCGCTGATTAGCGACAAGAATAAACTGTTTAAATTCAAGGGCTTGGCATGAAACATTGATAGGCTTACCATAAGCTGTCGCTGCCAGGCGACAAAAAGCCGGATTTTTCGGGCCATGCCAGGCTGAAAAAATCGGTATTTATGCCAAGTCATTGATTTATAAGGGTTTTTAAAAGCTGGCACGGCCTTTGCTGTATGGGTAGATGTGACGCTTCAAAGTGTTGCTTTAACTTCATATTGAGAGGAACTACCATGCAAACATCGAAACTGTTCAATACTCTGGTTGCCGCCGCCCTGCTGTCGGGTGCTTCGATTACCGCTACGCATGCAGCTGACTCCGCACCGAAAGCACCAGCGGCACCTGCCGCCGACACCGTTGTCGCTGCCAACGCCGCTGCCGCCGTGCCTGATGAAACCATCACTTCCTCGGCCAAAGCCGCCCTGAGCGCCGACGCTCAAGCCGCTGCCCTGCCAGTTAATGTAGCGACCAAGCAAGGCGTGGTCGTGCTGTCGGGCGACGTGCCGAGCGCCGAAGCCGGTGACCGCGTGGTCCAGATCGTCGCTTCCGTGAGCGGCGTCAAAGAAATCAAGAACGAACTGAAAGTCAAAGCCGCCGGCTAATCACCGTTCGTGCTGTTACTCCGGGTCGCCCTGTCTGCGGACAGGGCATTTTTTTTGCCCGCAGACTTTAACCTTAGGGGCATCGTGACCAAACCGTCACGCAGGGAGCCGGGCAACCAGCGTAAAATAGTCAGCAATGGCGCCATTTCTGGCGCTTTTGTCATCCCTGGCACAGCGTTGCAAGGCTGTGCCGCTAACAGGCTATCGCATGTCCTCTTCCTCTCCCCTGGCGCTGTTGCGCAAGCTGAAACCCGATAATTTCACCATTGCCCTGCTGTGTACCGTGGCGCTGGCCAGCTTCCTGCCCTGCACCGGCACGACGGCCGTGGTCTTCGGCAACATCACCACCGTCGCCATCGGCGCCCTGTTCTTCCTGCACGGCGCCAAGCTGTCCAAGGAAGCCGTCATGGCGGGCGTCATGCACTGGCGCTTGCACCTGCTGGTGCTGGCCAGCACCTTTGTCATGTTCCCCTTGCTGGGCCTGGCGCTGCGTCCGCTGGCGCTGACCTTCCTCACGCCTGAGCTGTACGTGGGCATCCTGTTCCTGTGCGCATTGCCATCCACCGTGCAATCGTCGATCGCGATGACCGCCATGGCGCGCGGCAATGTGCCGGCCGCCATCTGCAGCGCCTCGGCTTCCAATTTTATCGGTATCTTTCTCGCCCCCATCCTGGTGGGCTTGCTGGTGGCCAAAGGCGCGGCCAGCAAATCGTCGCTGGACGCCGTCTTGTCTATCGTCATGCAATTGCTGCTGCCTTTCCTGGCCGGCCAATTCCTGCGCCGCTGGATAGGCCGCTGGGTCGACCGCAACAAGGCCGTGCTGAAATACGTCGACCAGGGCTCCATCTTGCTGGTGGTCTACACCGCCTTCAGCGAAGCCGTTGGCGAAGGCCTGTGGCATACCCTGTCGGTGGAAACTTTGGTGGCGCTGGCGCTGGTCAATTTGCTGTTGCTGGCGCTGGTCTTGGGCATCGGCACTTTCGTCAGCCGCCGCCTGGGCTTTTCCAAGGAAGACGAAATCACCATCGTCTTTTGCGGCTCCAAGAAAAGCCTGGCCAGCGGCGTGCCGATGGCCAAAGTACTGTTTTCCGCCCGTGAACTGGGCATGGTGATCCTGCCGTTGATGCTGTTCCACCAGATCCAGCTGATGATCTGCGCCGTCATCGCGCAGCGCTATGCGCAGCGGACTGAGGGGCAAGAGGCGCCGGTGACGACGGCTTGAGTACATCGTTCAGATCGATGTAAGGAATACCGCGCCCTGCGCGGTATTTTTTTGTCTATGAAACCCGATTGTGCTGCCCATCTTCAAGCAGCTTTATCGCCTGCCGCAACCCCTCAACCATCACCGCATAAGCCTCCCGCCGGCCCGTTTCATCCGGCGCCCGCAAGACATACGACGGGTGGTATACGGCGACTATCCAGCGGCCCTGATGCTGGAACGGTGCACTCAGTATGGACTGCAGGGTGGCTGTGCTGTCTTGCAGTAATGACTTCAAGGCGGTGCTGCCCAGTGCGACGATGACTTCAGGCTGCACGCGTTCCAACTCTTCTTCCAGCCACGCATGGCAGGCGGCGATTTCGCGCTGGGCGGGGGTTTTGTGCAGGCGGCGCTTGCCGCGTGGTTCCCACTTGAAGTGTTTGACGGCGTTGGTGAGGTAGACGCTGTTGCGTGACAGCTTGGCCTCTGCCATGGCCTGCTCCAGCACGGCGCCGGCCGGGCCGACGAAGGGCAGTCCTGCCAGGTCTTCCTGGTCGCCTGGCTGTTCGCCGAGCAGCATGATGCGCGCTGGCTGTGGTCCGCTGCCGGGCACGGCTTGCGTGGCGTGTTGCCAGAGTGTGCAGCGGCGGCATTGCTGCAGCGTGGTCAAGGTGTCGCGCTGGGGCAATGCCCGTTCGTGGCGGATCGGGATGGTGGCCGCGCCGCTGCGCTGCCCAACGGTGGCCGTTTGTCCGGTACGCCGTTCGCCATTGGCGGCGCCCGTGATCATGGCGGGCACGATGGCGCCTTCCGGCAGGTTTTTCCAGAAGCGCGAAGGGATATGGCTGCGCAGCAGGCCGGCATTCACGCGTGCGGGGTTGAAGATGCTGCGGTAGTAGGTCAGCCACAGCGCTTCGCCGTGATCATCGATATCGGCTGCGCCCTTGAGCAGCGCGGGGCCGGCGTGCAGGGTGGCGCCATCCCACATCATGGTGGCCGTCGGCGTGGCGATCATCCAGCTGATGCTGCCCATGCGACGTGCGAAGTGGCGAGCCACTTGCGGCAGCACTTCGTGAGTGGGTTCGAACCAGGCCACAAAGCGCGGCGCATGATCATTCGCACCGGTGTCTGTACGCTCCCTGAAACGCACGTAGGCATGCATATCGTGCTCTTCGCGGCGGACAGCCTTGACCATGCCGTGCAGGCGCGCACCATCGGCGTCGGCGGGCGAAATCACAGCGTGTTCGCCACGCTGCCAGCGCCACAGTACCTGGTAGAGAAAAGCCCAGCGGTCGGCGGCGCTATAGCAGGCAGCGCATTCTAGCAGTTCGACCAGCTGGCGCGGCAGGCGCAAGGCGGGTGCATAATTTGTTGCATAAGCTGGCGCATCATCACTCACCTCGTCCACCGCGCCTGAAAACAGGTCGCCATCATTTGCCGGCGACTGCCATTGCACCGATGCCGGCGGCACGCCGCTGGCAATCAGGCCGCGCACCGCCACGCGCCACTCCTCAAACGATTGCACCCGGCGCACGACCATATTCTTCACGCTGCCTGCAGTTCTGGCCACAGATTCATCTGTTGCGGCGCGTCCGCCATGGCGCGCCGCAGCTGGTCGGAGGGGCAGCTATCGCGCGAGGGAAAATAATCGGCCGTGATGATGAAGGGGGCGATTTTTTTCATGCTGCAGCGTAGCCGCGACAGGTCGGCATAACGCACCTGGCGCAAGCGTCGCAGGTCGACGATGCGCTGTGCATTGCGCAAGCCGATGCCGGGCACGCGGGCGATCATATGCGGTGCGGCGCGGTTCAGGTCCAGCGGGAAATGTTCGCGGTGCGCCAGTGCCCAGGCCAGCTTGGGATCGATGTCCAGCGCCAGGTTGCCGCCTTCTGCCGGCAGCAGTTCGCTGGCCTGGAATCCATAGCTGCGCAGCAGGAAATCGGCTTGATACAGCCGATGTTCGCGCAGCATGGGCGGTGGCGCCAGGGGCACGCTTTTCGGGCTGTCCGGGATGGGGCTGAAGGCTGAGTAATACACGCGTTTGAGCTTGTAGCTGCTGTACAGCGTTTCAGCGGTGGACAGGATTTTCTGGTCGTCGCTGGCGTCGGCCCCGACGATCATTTGCGTGCTCTGGCCGGCCGGTGCGAAGCGTGGCGACTTCGGTTCTGCGGCTTTTTCATCGAGCTTGCGGCGGATGGAACCCATCGCCAGCTTGATGGTATGGACGCTCTTTTCAGGCGCCAGTTTTTGCACGCTGTCTTGCGTGGGCAGCTCGATATTGACGCTGAGCCGGTCGGCATAGCGGCCCGCCTGGGCGATCAGGGCCGGGTCGGCGTCCGGTATGGTCTTGAGGTGGATATAGCCGCGGAACTGGTGTACCTCGCGCAGCTCGCGCGCTACCTGCACCAGCTGCTCCATGGTGTAGTCGGCCGACTGGATGATGCCGGAACTGAGAAACAGGCCATCGATGTAATTGCGCAGGTAAAAATCGGTGGTCAGCTTCACCACTTCGGCCACCGTAAAACGCGCGCGCGGCACGTTGGAGGTGCGGCGGTTGACGCAGTACTGGCAATCGTACAGGCAGTAATTCGTCAGCAGTATCTTGAGCAGCGAGACGCAGCGGCCGTCGGGCGTGTAGCTGTGGCAGATGCCCATGCCGGTGGTGGCGCCAAAGCCGTCCTTGCCAATGGAGTCGCGTTTGGGCGCGCCGCTGCTGGCGCAGGAAGCGTCATATTTGGCCGCATCGGCCAGGATCTCCAGCTTGTCAGTCAACTCCATGATACGCCCATATACTGTGTTTTTATACAGTATATCAGCAAACTGTCACTGCGCCAGCGATGTTTCCAGCAACAACAGCAACGCTATATATCGGTGTATATTACGGTCCTGTTCTTCATCTAAAAAGGGATACGACCATGCGCCTTAACACTCTTGCCACCTTCCTCAGTGCCGCCCTGCTTGCTACTGCCGCCTCGTCGGCTTTTGCCGGTGAAGTGGTGGTGTCGGCTGCCGCCAGCCTGACGAATGCATTCAAGGATGCCGCGCAGAGCTACGAGGCGCAGTATCCGGGCAGTAAAGTGTCCCTGAACTTTGCCGCCTCGGGCGTGCTGCTGCAGCAAATCGTCAAGGGTGCGCCGGTCGACGTGTTTGCCTCGGCCGACCAGGAAACCATGGATGCGGCGCAAAAGCAGGGCCTGGTGCTGGCGGCCGACCGCCACGATTTCGTCGGCAACAGCCTGGTGCTGATCGTGCCGCACGATAGCAAGCTCGATATCAAGCGCCTGGACGACCTGGCGCAAAAAGGCGTCACGCGCGTGGCGATTGCCAATCCGGCCAGCGTGCCGGTGGGCCGCTACTCGGAAGGCGCTTTGAGAAAAGTGAACCTGTGGGACAGCGTGCAGCCCAAGGCCATCAGCACGCAAAATGTGCGCCAGTCACTGGACTATGTGGCGCGCGGCGAAGTCGACGCGGGCTTTGTGTATGGCACCGATGCCGCCATCGTCAAAGACAAGGTCAAGGTGGTGCTGGAAATCCCGCTCGATACGCCGGTCACTTACCCTATCGCCACCATCAAGGGCAGCGCCAACGCGGCCGAAGCGAAGCGCTTTGTCAGCTATCTGCAAACGGCGCAAGCACAGGCCATCCTGGCCAAATACGGTTTCAAGAAACCATAATTTTTTACTGAAGTAGCACTGCATGGATATCGCCTGGACCGCGCTGGCCCTGTCGCTGAAGGTGGCGGCGTGGGCCACGGCGCTTAATTTATTGCTGGGCATCGGTACCGGCTATCTGCTGGCGCGCGCCCGTTTTCCCGGGCGCGACTTGCTCGACGCCTTGCTGACCCTGCCGATGGTGATGCCGCCCACGGTGCTCGGCTACTATCTGCTGGTGCTGCTGGGCCGGCGCGGCACCCTGGGCATCTGGCTGCAGGAACACTTTGGCATCAACCTGATCTTCACCTGGCAGGGCGCCGTGATCGCTTCCACGGTGGTGGCTTTTCCGCTGGTGTTCAAGCCGGCGCGCGCCGCCTTCGAGGCGGTCGATGGGCAGCTGGAACAGGCGGCCCGCGTGCTGGGCATCTCTGAAATGGGCATCTTTTTCCGCGTGACCTTGCCGCTGGCCTGGCGTGGCATCCTGGCCGGCGTGCTGCTCGGTTTCGTGCGCGCGCTCGGTGAATTTGGCGCCACCCTGATGGTAGCTGGCAGCATCCCCGGCAAGACGCAAACCCTGTCGGTGGCCGTGTATGAAGCGGTGCAGGCGGGCCAGGATGACGCCGCCAACATGCTGGTGCTGATCACCTCCGCCGTCTGCATCGTGGTGCTGCTGGCTGCCGGCCGTTTGGCGCCGGGGCGCATCGTACACAAATAAAGCCTATGCGACTCGACCTCGACATCCGCGCCACCCTGCGCTCCGGCAAACGCAGTTTTAATCTGCACGTGCAATGCACGTCCAATAGCCAGCGTATCGCCGTCTTCGGCCCATCCGGCGCCGGCAAGAGCATGACCCTGAAGGCGATTGCCGGCTTGTTTACGCCCAGCGAAGGCCATATCCGCCTGAATGGCCGCACCCTGTTCGATTCCGCCGCCGGCATCAACCTGGCGCCGCAGCAGCGCAACGTGGCATATCTGTTCCAGGATTACGCACTGTTTCCCCACCTGACGGTGCGCCAGAACGTGGGTTTCGGCCTGCGCCGGGGCTGGTTCAATCCGGGCGCACGCACCAGGCTGGAAAAAGTCGACCAGTGGCTCGACGCGTTTCATTTGCAGGAACTGGCGCACCAGTATCCCGACGAGTTGTCTGGCGGCCAGCGCCAACGTGTGGCGCTGGCGCGGGCATTGGTGTCCGATCCGGCCGCCCTGCTGCTCGATGAACCGTTTGCCGCCCTCGACCCTGTCCTGCGTGTCAAAATGCGTCTGGAGCTGAGCCAGTGGCAGCAGCGCCTGGAAGTGCCGATCATCCTGATCACCCACGATCCGGAAGACGCGCGTATTCTGGGCGAACATGTGCTTTACCTGCGCGACGGCCAGATCGATAATGCAGAAAATAAGGCGGCCTGATGGCGGATATAGAAAACAAGACAGCGGAAATCGGCCTGCAAGGCTCGGTATGGATGACGGTGGGCGGCGAAAACCTGGGCGGTGCGGGCCGCGTGGAGCTGCTGGGCGCCATCGCCGAACATGGCTCCATCACGCAGGCGGCCAAGGCCGTCAAGATGAGTTACAAGGCGGCCTGGGACGCCATCGACGCCATGAACAACCTGGCTGGCGAACCGCTGGTCGAGCGCCTGACGGGCGGCAAAGGCGGTGGTGGTACGCACTTGACGCAGCGCGGGCGCCAGCTGGTCGATAATTTCCGTATCATCGAACGCGAGCATGCACGCTATCTGCAGCAACTGGGCAGCCAGGCGGAAGGCATCGCCGACGATCTTTTACTCATACGGAGAATGGCCATGAAAACTACCGCGCGCAATCAATTCCTGGGCAAGGTCGCCCAGCTCAAGACGGGCGCCGTCAACGATGAAGTCATCCTGGAACTGCCGGGCGGGCAGCACATCGTCGCCATCGTCACGCGCGATAGCAGCGAAAGCCTGGGCCTGGCCGTGGGTGTGGAAGCGTTCGCGCTGATCAAGGCGTCATCGGTGATCCTGGTGGCCGACAGCGAAGGCGCCCGCTTCTCCGCGCGCAATCAGCTGCTTGGCAGCGTCACGCGCGTGCAGACGGGCGCCGTCAACACGGAAGTGGTGCTGGACCTGCCCGGTGGCGGCACCATCGCCGCCATCGTCACCAATCAAAGCAGCAGCGACCTGGGGATTACCGAAGGCGGCAAGCTGACGGCGATCTTCAAGGCGTCGAGCGTCATCCTTGGCGTACCCGCGTAAGCCCGGTTTTAATCCTGCAGCCGCGCCAGCCACGCGCGCGCGGCTGCCAGTACCTGCTCCAATTCTTCCCTCACGCTTGCCAGCAGCGCCGGCACCTCAGCCAGGCGTTCCGTATGGATGGCCTCCTCGGCGGCAAAAGCGGCCTGTATCAGGCGCTTGGTGCCCAGGGTGCCGACGGAGCCGCGCAAGCCGTGCAGGAGGCGCGCGGCGTCGCTGTGGCGGTTTTCCTGCAAGGCGGTCACGGCATCGTGCACGGGCGTCATGCCCTTGTTCAGCGCATCTTCCACCATGCGCCGCAAGACGCCCCTGCCCTTGGCGTCGTGCCCCATCACGCGCATCAGCGGCGCCATGGAAAACACCTCTTCATCCCCAACTGCCGACGCCGTGGCTTTTTCCATGGCGGGCGCGGGTGGACGTTCGGGCAGGTGGCGCTGAATCACTTCCATCATCTCTTCCACCACCACCGGCTTGGCGATGAAGTCGGTGATGCCGGCCGTCATGCAGCGTTCGCGTTCGGACGCCAGCACGCCGGCCGTCATGGCGATCACGGGCAGCGTCAAGCGCAGCTCGGTGCGGATGATGTGGGTGGCGCTGAAGCCATCCATGACGGGCATCTGCATGTCCATCAGCACGATGTCGTAGCGCAGCGCTTCCACGCGCAGCCGCTCCACCGCCTGCAAGCCATCGCCCACCACGTCCAGGGTGGCGCCCATGTGTTCCAGGATGCCGCGCGCCACTGCCTGGTTCAAATGATTGTCTTCGACCAGCAGGAAGTGCACGCCGGCCAGCGCCGTGCCTGCCGGTTGCGCGTGCAGGCGCGCTTCGCCGTCGTCATCCTTGGCAATCAGCGCCTGGTGCAGGGCGTCGAACAGGCTGGAGCCGGTGATCGGCTTCATCAGCACCACGTCTGCTTCGGCGGCGCTGGAGATTTCTTCCAGATGGTTGCGGGCAAAGGCATTGACCATCACCACGATGGGCTGGTGTTGTCCCGTCGCCGCTTCGCGGATAGCCTTGGCCGTGGCCAGGCCATCCATCACCGGCATATGCCAGTCGGCCAGCACCACATCGTAGGGCTCTTGCCGGGCCAGCCGTTCGCGATACAGCTCGATGGCGGCGAAACCGGAATCGACCTGGTCGACATTCCAGCCCCAGGCTTCGATCAGCTTGACGATCAGTTCGCGGCTGGTGCGGTTGTCGTCGGCCACCAGCAGGCGCAGCTGCCCCAGCGCCGGCGTGCGCCGTTCGGCCTCGGCCTGGGCCAGCACCTCGAACGGTACGCTGAACCAGAAGCGGCTGCCCTTGCCTTCGCTGCTGGTGACGGCAATCTCGCCGCCCATCATGTGGACCAGGTGCTTGCTGATGGCCAGCCCCAGGCCGGTGCCGCCGAAGCGCCGGGTGATGCTCTGGTCGCCCTGCGAGAAGGCGGTGAACAATTGTTCCTGCTGCTGCGCCGTCATGCCGATGCCCGTATCGCGCACTTCGAAGCGCAGCCATGAACGGTTTTGCTGGCCCGGCTCGTCCTGCGCCAGGCTGACGGCCACCACCACTTCGCCGCTTTCCGTAAATTTGATGGCGTTGCCGGCCAGGTTGACGAGAATCTGCTGCAGCCGCTGGGCATCGCCCACCAGGCGGCGCGGCACGTCGGGCTCGACGGCGATGGCCAGTTCCAGCTCTTTTTCGCCGGCATTCATGGTCATGGTGGTGGCCAGGGTATTCATCAGCTCATCGAGGTCGAATTCGATGGGCGACAAGTCCATGCGGCGCGCCTCGATTTTCGAGAAATCAAGCACGTCGTTCAGGATGCCCAGCAGCGACTGGCCGGCCACGCGCACCATGGTCAGGTATTTGCGCTGTTCCGTGTCGAGTCTGGTATTGCCGAGCAAGTACACCATGCCCAGCACGGCATTGAGGGGCGTGCGGATTTCATGGCTCATATTGGCCACGAAATCGCTCTTGGCGCGATTGGCAGCTTCTGCCCGGTCGCGTTCCTGTTCCAGTTCGCCAGCGCGTGCCTCGACTTCCTGCTGCAGCCGTTCGCGCTCGCTCATCAGCCCGTTGAAGGCGTCGGTCAGTTCGCCGATCTCGTCGCGCTGCCGCACCGGAACGGGGGTAAAGCGGCTGCCGCTGACGCGCAGGGCCAGCAAGGTATTGCGCAGGCGCACCAGCGGCGACAGCAAACGCACGGTGACCCAGCCCAGCACCAGGGCGGCCAGCAGCGAGGCGAAGACACTCCACAGTATCAGCCGGTACAGCACGCCGTCGAACGGCTCAAACGCATCGTCGACGGGCAAGGAGGCGGCCAGCAGCCAGTTCACCGATTTCAGGCGCTGGAAGCTGTTGACAGCTTGTATGCCCTGGCTATTGGTGCTGATCATGCTGCCTTGACCATCGTTCTTGAGCAGTTGCGTGGTGGCCAGATTGGCGTTTGGCGAACGGGGCTGCATCAAGCGGCTGGCGTCCGGGTGCAGCACATACAGGGGTACGGGGTCGCGCGTGAGCACAAAATAATAGCCATTCTTGCCGACCTTGGCCTGGCGCAAATGGCCCAGCAGATTGTCCTTGTACAGGCGCAAGACGCCGATCACCACGCCCACCACCTCGCCTTTGCCATCGAGCACGGGAGCGACCATCTGTACGATGGGCAAATGGCTGGTCTTGCCCAGCATGGGTTCGGTGATCATGGCTTTGCGCGTGCGCATCACCGTCTGGAAGTAATCGCGGTCGGCTACGTCGATACCGTTGCGCGCCGGCACTGCTGGCACATCGGCCACCACTTTGCCCTGCTTGTCGAGCACCAGCACATCATCGAACAGGGCCAGCACGGCCCGCTGTTCATAGTAGGTGCGCAACTGGCTGGCGCTCTGCATCAGTTCAGGCGGCTGGTGCTGGGCCGTCTGGGAGATGATGTCGAGCAACATTTGCAGCTTGTCGTCGAGTTCTTCCGCCGTGCGCGCGACCAGCGCCGTTTGCTGGCTCAGCAGCACCGTGGTGAAGTCGTCGCGCATGCGCTGTACCTGGATCATGGTGACCAGGGCGATCATGGCGATCGAGGTCAGGCTGGTAGCGAGGGCGACTTTTGCTTTGATGCCGAGAGGTTTCATGATTTATTTTCCTATCAATGCCCTGGCTTGGCAAGCAATCAGCAAGCGCCTTGGCGCATTGCTGCGCTGGCGAATCTTGCGCTATAGCGATGTTGCATGATGTTGCCATATAATTAAAGGCTGGACGCAGCTATTTGCACGGTTTTTCGCTGAAATTGTCACATGGCAACGTACTATGCAGTAAACTTGAATTGCATTTTTTCTAAAAGGTATACCCATGACTGTAGCGCTACTTTCGCCTATTCCACCCGTGGTGTCTGTGGAGGCGTTGCGCGCGCGTTGCTCGACGTGCAGCATGCACCAGCTGTGCCTGCCTATGGGTCTGGATGTGGGCGATATGGACCGCCTGGACCAGATCATCGGCCGCCGCCGCAAAGTGCCCCGTGGCAGCTCGCTGTTCCGTATCGGCGACGCGTTCCAGAACCTGTATGCCATCCGCCTGGGCCACTTCAAGACGTACCAGATCAATCCGGGCGGCGAAGAGCAGGTGACGGGTTTCCAGATGGCTGGCGAACTGCTGGGCATGGACGCCATCAGCGCCGACCGCCACCATTGTTATGCGGTGGCGCTGGAAGATAGCGAAGTGTGTGAAATTCCGTTTTCCAGCCTGGAGCAATTGCTGGGCAATATGCCCACCCTGCTGCGCCATTTCCACCGCATGATGAGCCAGGAAATCACGCGCGAGCAAAGCGTGATGCTGTTGCTGGGCAATATGCAGGCCACGCAGCGTTTTGCCGCCTTCATCGTCAACCTGGCTTCGCGCTATGAAGCGCGCGGCTATTCGGCCAGCAATTTCCAGCTGCGCATGTCGCGCGAAGAAATCGGCAACTATCTGGGCCTGACCATCGAAAGCGTCAGCCGCTTGCTGTCCAAATTCAAGAAGGAAGGCTGGCTGCGCGTGTCCAACCGTGAAATTGAAATCTTGCAGCCAGAAAAATTGAAAGCCATCACGGCCGGTACGGATACCTGCAAATAAGTTTTACAGTTCCTCATCTGCTCGCAGTGTGATGCTGCGCTGCACCGGCCAGGTCCAGATACCCGACAAACGCCACTCACGCTTGTGGTTTTCCACCAGCACTTGCCAGCGGCTGCGTTCCAGCATGGGCAGTGCCACTGAAAAATTCCCCTGCGCATCGGGCTGCAGCAGCAGCTTGATGTCTTTCTCAGGCAAGGTGGCGTGCGCCAGGTGCAGTTGCAGCGGCGCCCGGTAGGCCTTGCCGAAGCTGTGCACGGAACCCGTCAGCCGTCCTTGCGCCACGTCATAGGACAGGCTGGTATCCATGGCCAGATTGCTGGCGACCGTGTCGCGCCGCAAGTCCTGATTGATGGCCTTGCCCTGCTTGTAATAATCGCCGACGACCAGCGCATCGGGTTGCGTAAAAGCGATATAGGCCATGAAGCTGCCGACGATGACGGACAGGCCCGGCCCCACCATCAGCAGCCAGGGCCAGCGGTGTTTATACCAGGGAGCGACGGGCGCTTGCAGGGGCGATGGATGAGACATAAAGTTTTCCTTTTTTTTAGCGCGGTACAAAAAACACCGCTTTTTCATGGACATGCAGCGAGGCGTCGTCGACGGAGGTGAGTGCGATGCCGATCTTGTTCGAGCCTTTTGCGCCTACGCCGTGCGGCGCGCGCAGGCGGATCGGCCAGGCCAGCGTTTCCGTCGGCCCCAGAGTCACCTCGTCGCGCGTGAGCAGGCTTAAACCGGGCAAGCCGTCGACCGTGATGCGGTAGGTCTGGCGCTGTTCCGAAGTGTTCATGATTTGCAGGCGGTACACGTTTTCTATCATGCCGTCTTCTACTTCGCGCCCCAGCGAACCACGGTCGCGTATCACGTCCAGTTTCAGCGGCGTGCGCAAGAACAAGGAACTGCAGACGGCGATGGTGATCAGGGCCAGGATGGCGGTGTAGACCAGCACGCGCGGGCGCATGGCGCGCCGGCGTATCTGTCTTGAATCAAAGTTGTTGGCCAGCGCATGGTCAGTGCTGTAGCGCACCAGTCCGCGCGGGCGGTCAATCTTGTCCATCACACTGTTGCAGGCGTCCACGCAAGCGGCGCAGCCTATGCATTCATATTGCAGGCCCTGGCGGATATCGATGCCGGTCGGACACACTTGCACGCACAGGGTGCAATCGATGCAGGCGCCCAGATGCGCTTCGCCACTGGCGGTTTTCTTGCTGAGCGCGCCGCGCGGCTCGCCCCGCTTCGCATCGTAGGTGACGATCAGGGTATCCTGGTCGAACATGGCGCTCTGGAAGCGAGCGTACGGGCACATGTATTTGCAGACCTGCTCGCGCAACCAGCCCGCGTTGCCATAGGTGGCCAGGCTGTAGAACAGCACCCAGAACCATTCCCATGGACCGAAATTGAGCGTGGACACTTCATGCGCCAGTTCCTGGATCGGCGTGAAGTAGCCGACAAAGGTAAAGCCCGTCCACAGGGCGATGGCGCCCCAGGCCAGGTGTTTTATCGTTTTCTTGGCCGTCTTGCGCAAGGATGGGCCTTGCCTGTCGAGCGCCATGCGCGCGCTGCGCGTGCCTTCGATCTTGCGTTCGACCCACATGAAAATTTCCGTGTACACCGTTTGCGGGCAGGCAAAGCCGCACCAGACGCGCCCGGCAATGGCCGTGACGAGGAATAGCAGATAGGCGCAGATGATCAGCAGGGCCGCCAGGTAGATAAAATCCTGCGGCCACAGCACCACGCCGAAAATGTAGAACTTGCGCGTGGTCAAATCGAACAGCAGGGCCTGCCTGCCGTTCCAGTTCAGCCATGGCAAGCCGTAGAACGCCAGCTGGGTCAGCCACAGGCAAACCCAGCGCCAGGTGGCGTAGCGTCCCTTGGCCTCGCGAGGGTAAATCTGCTCGCGGGCCGCGTACATCTGGATGACTTGGGGTTCAGACATTATTTTGCCGGTGGCTGGGGATTCGACAAGCTCCACACATAGGCCGACAGCACATGGACTTTGGATTCGCCGAGGAATTCACCGAAGGCCGGCATGGTGTTGTTGCGTCCCTTGCGGATGGTTTCCATGATGGTGTCGGCGCTGCCGCCATACAGCCAGATCTTGTCCGTCAGGTTGGGTGCGCCCAGTTGCTGGTTGCCTTTTCCGTCCGCGCCATGGCAAGCCATGCAGGCGCCAAACTTGGCCTTGCCCAGCACCGATTTGATCGGGTCTGCAGTCGAGCCGGATAGGCTCAGCACATACTGGGCCACGTTCTCGATATCGGCTTCCGAACCGAGCGCCGCGCCCATCGGCGGCATCTGTCCATTGCGGCCATGCAGGATGGTGGTCTTGATGACGTCAGGCTCGCCGCCGTACAGCCAGTCCCTGTCGGTCAGGTTGGGAAAACCCTTGTTGCCGCGCGCGTCCGAACCGTGGCATTGCGCGCAATAGGTCAGGAACAGACGCTGGCCGATGGCCAGCGCCTGCGGATCGGCCGCTACCGTTTTCAAGTCCTGGCGCAGGTATTTGTTGAACAGCGGGCCATAATCGGCTTCCGCCTTTTTCAGTTCTTCTTCGTACTGGCCGGTGGACTTCCAGCCCAGCTTGCCCGCATAGGTGCCCAGGCCGGGGTACAGGAACAGATAGGCCAGCGCGAAGACGATGGTAATGTAGAACAGCCACATCCACCAGCGCGGCATCGGCGTGTTCAGTTCCTTCAAATCATCGTCCCACACGTGGCCGGTGGTGCCGTCGGCGGGCGCGCCAGGGGCCACCTTGATCTTCGACTGCGAGTACAGCAGCACGCCGCAGCCGATGATGCCCAGCAGGGACAGCACGATGATGTAGACATTCCAGAACTCACTGGTGAAGTCAGACATGGGTGCGCTCCTCTGCTGTCACTGCAGCGCTCTGGCCGGGATCTTCGTCATCGAAGGGCAGTTGGGCTGCCGCCTCGATATCGCTCTTGCTGCGGCTGAAGGTCCACCACAGTATGCCCACGAACGTCGTAAAGGAAACCACCGTCATGACGCTGCTGGCGCTGTCGAACAGATTGTCGATTGCCATGCTAATTCCTTGTTTTGATTAATGTACCGAGGCCTTGCAGATAGGCAACCAGGGCGTCTTCTTCCGTCTTGTCTTGCAGCTGTGCCGGCGCGGCGGCAATTTCCGCATCGCTGTACGGGTCGCCCAGGCGGCGCAGCGCGCGCATCTTCGGCATGATCTCGTCGGGCACCAGTTTGGTCTTCGCCAGCCAGGGGTAGGACGGCATGTTCGATTCGGGCACCACGTCGCGCGGATCGTTCAAATGCGTGCGGTGCCATTCATCGCTGTAGCGGCCGCCCACGCGGGCCAGGTCGGGCCCGGTGCGCTTGGAACCCCACTGGAAGGGCCGGTCGTAGACGAACTCGCCAGCGACCGAATAATGGCCATAACGTTCCGTTTCCGCGCGCAGCGGACGCACCATTTGCGAGTGGCAGTTGTAGCAGCCTTCGCGCACATAAATGTCGCGCCCCGCCAGGCGCAGCGGCGAATACGGTTTCAGGCCGGCAATCGGTTCCGTGGTGCTCTTCTGGAAGAACAGGGGAATGATCTCGACAGCGCCGCCGATGCTGATCACCAGGGTGACCAGGGCGATCAGCAGCCAGGGGTTTCTTTCTATCCATGCGTGTGAAAATTTCATTGCTGTTGCTCCTGTCAGGCGTGCGCCGCGTTCAGTTCGGGGATGCGGGCGACGGGCAATTTGCTGCCGCGCAAAGTCATGTAAGTGTTGTAGCCCATGATGCACATGCCTGACAGGTACAGCAGGCCGCCGGCCACGCGCACCACGTAGTAGGGATACGTCGCCTTCACGCCCTCGACGAAGGTGTAGGTCAGGGTGCCGTCCGGGTTGACGGCGCGCCACATCAAGCCCTGCATCACGCCGGCGATCCACATCGCGGCGATGTACAGCACGATGCCGATGGTGGCCACCCAGAAGTGCATATCGACCAGGCGGGTGCTATACATTTTGGTGCTGCCCGCCAGGCGCGGCAGCAAATAATAAATCGAGCCCATGGTGATGAAACCTACCCAGCCCAAAGCGCCGCCATGCACGTGGGCGACCGTCCAGTCGGTGTAGTGCGACAGGGAATTGATGGTCTTGATCGACATCATCGGACCTTCGAAGGTGGCGATGCCGTAGAAGGACAGCGAGACGATCATGAATTTCAGAATCGGGTCGGTGCGCAGCTTGTGCCAGGCGCCCGACAGGGTCATGATGCCGTTGATCATGCCGCCCCACGATGGCGCCAGCAACACCAGCGAAAACACCATGCCTATCGATTGGGTCCAGTCGGGCAAGGCCGTGTAGTGCAGATGGTGCGGGCCGGCCCACATATAGGTGAAGATCAGCGCCCAGAAGTGGACGATGGACAAGCGGTAGGAATACACGGGGCGCTCGGCCTGTTTCGGGATGAAGTAATACACCATGCCCAGGTAGCCGGCCGTCAGGATGAAGCCCACCGCGTTATGGCCGTACCACCACTGTATCATCGCGTCTTGCACGCCGCTGTAGGCCGAATACGATTTGCCTGCCGAGGCCGGCATCACGGCGCCGTTGACCACGTGCAGTATCGTCACGGCCAGGATGTAGGCGCCAAAAAACCAGTTGGCCACATAAATATGTTTCACTTTGCGCTTGATCAAGGTGCCGAAAAATACGATGGCGTACGCGATCCAGACGATGGCGATCAGGATGGCAATCGGCCATTCCAGCTCTGCGTATTCCTTGCCGCGCGTGAGGCCCATCGGCAGGGTGACGACGGCCGACAAAATCACCGCTTGCCAGCCCCAGAAAGTGAAGGCAGCCAGCTTGTCGGAAAACAGGCGCACCTGGCAAGTGCGCTGCACCACGTAGTAGGAAGTGGCGAACAGGCCGCAGATACCGAAGGCAAAAATCACGGCATTTGTGTGCAGCGGCCGCAAGCGGCCATAGGTCAGCCATGGTATGTCGAGGTTGAGGGCAGGCCAGGCCAGCTGGGCGGCGATGATGACGCCGACCAGCATGCCGATGATGCCCCAAACCACAGTCGCGATCGAAAATTGCTTCACGATCTTGTAGTTATAGTTCAGCGATTGATCCACAAATGCTCTCCCGGAATGACGATCTATGATGATGGCCAGAGAGTAATTGTTTGATTGTCAAAAAACTTTGATGTGGATCAAAATTCTCCAGATGGAAGCAGCGTACCGAACAGGCATGGGGTGAAACGTGATCCAGGCAAAAAAAGCCGCACAAGATCCCTGCAACAGCTCGCTTGATCTGGCGTAAAACCTGCTCATCGGCAAGGGCTTACAGTGACCAGTCCGGTTACGATGAAAGCCCGCCATGAGCGACACGCCAGGCAGCGGTCCCGACCAGCCATTCAATCCGCAAGTCGAGCTGGTGGTGGGCCAGGCCGCCGGCACCACCTGCTTCAGCCACCGCCTGCAAGACTGCTTGCAGCAGATGCCATCGCCGGGCATCATCATCTTCGTGCACGGCGTCAATTCCGATGGCGAGTGGTACCAGGCGGCCGAAGCCGGCTTGTGCGCGGGCTTGAACACGCGTTTGAAACGCTGCGACGAGCACCTGTGCCACGCGACTCCTGAAGCCGGGCAACTCACGCCGCTCGCCTACCGCGATGAATTGAGCGATGACGGCTATGTCGATCCCGATTACACGGCCAGCACTTTTATCCAGGAACAAGCCCATTTTTCGCCCGTGATCCGGTTTCGCTGGGGCTACAAGGCCAGCGATACGGAACTGCAGCGCTATGGCGACTCCGTCTACCTGAACGAATTCAATTACTGGGGCGGCGGCCCGTTTGCCAATGGCTGTTCTTCGCTGCCCGATCTGTGGGGTGAAGGTTTGAGCGATGCGCTATTCCTGTGGGTACACATCGAACACCTCAATCCCGTCAACGACCGCATCGTGTATGCCTGTCCGCCGCGCCCCTATTTCGTGATGGCCGCCTTGCGTCTGGCGCACCTGGTGGCGGCCATCCGCAAGGAACAGGCCGATGTGCCGATCACCGTGGTCTGCCACAGCCAGGGCAATATGGTGGGCATGGCGGCGGCCTTCCTTGGCAACCAGATGGCTGATGTGCAGGATGCTGCCGGGAAGAGCGGGCGCTGCGTGGCCGACACCTATGTGCTGTGCAATCCGCCGTACAGCATGTTGAAAAGAAATGTCACCGAAGGCTGGCTGCAGGGGCAAGTCAGGGATGTCGATGGCAATGTAGGCCGGCAAAGCGGCAAGGCGCGCCGCAAGACCATGGCAGCCTTTTTCGACATCATGCGGGGTCAGGGCAAGGAGCCGCCGCTGTCGCCGGTACTGGCGCAGATGGCGGCCAACGCATGCCATGATTTCACCCTGGACAAGGACAAGGCACGCTATGGCTGCAGCGCCGCCAGCACCACGCGCGGCCGCGTGACCCTGTATTGCAATCCGCATGACCAGGTGATTTCCGCCACGCCCATCCAGGGCATAGGCTGGCTGGGCATGAGCGCCGACGACATTAAGGCGACGCGCGGCGATGGCGTGTTCAGCCAGCGCGTCTTCGCACAGGGCTATCCGGTTGGCAAACAGGGCGACTATGATTACTGGGCCAACCACTACCGCCAGCCCAAAAAGGGCAGCCCGGACTTCTGGCATCCCCCGTCGTCGATCTCCAGATACGACGTCAGCAAGGGACTTAATGCCAGCAGCAGCGACCTTGGCCGGGGTGCGACCGTGCGCACCGCCGCCGCCACCTCGGCCCTGATCAAGTGGCTGAAGATCCCGATCAACGCCGTGCCACCCGACGACTGGAAGATTCCCATCAATGCGCCTGCGCTGCCGACAACGTTTGCGCCGCAAGCCATGCGCTTTGGCCACGCCAGCGAGCAGTTCGACCAGGAAAAAGACCCGCCCGGCACGCATCGCCATGCCGGCAAGCTGCGCGAGCCAGGCGAACCCTATGCTGATGACAGCATCGGCGGCACGCCGGAAGGCGACCGCCATACCGAAGCGAGCCTGCGCTACGAAGACCATGCGCGCCTGCGCATGAAGGCGCGGCGCGAAAATCTCTACCCCAAGGGCGCCAAGGTGGGCATGGAAGACGACCTGTCCACGGCCACGCCGGAATTCCTGCAATGGCGCAAGCAGGAAATCCAACAGCAACTGATCGCCACCTGCGACACCCACGCCACCGACCATTCCACTATCTTGACCAATCCCATGCATGCGGAAAGAGTGCTGGCGTATGACGTGGCAGTGGGGGTGAGTTGTATTGGGGAGGAGGCGATGTTGCAATTACGTATTGCAGCTGATTGGCGGTTATTGAAAGAACTGGATGATGGTGACAGCCAAAAGGTATTTGATGAGTATATTTTTTGGGGGAAATTTAAGAAATTATTGTTACTGGATTGGGTGCGCAGTGGTGGCAGTACGGGGGCCATGCCTGTTGAAATTGTGGATGAGCGCACGTATCAGCGCCCACTGGATGCAAACTGATGCACAAGCTAATCGCAACTGTCCCCCGCCGGCTGGGCTGGAGCATGCTCACATTCAGCCTTGTCTTTGCCCTTGCACTCTGGTATTTATCGCAAGTCATGTCGCAGGATATTCCTATTGAAGGAGGATTGCTGATGAAACGACTCTTGTTGATGCCTGGGGTATCGGCACTTACCGTATTTTTGTTCTTGTCAGCCTGTGCCAGCAAGCCACTCACTGTTGCGCCAGTGGTCACGGTTGCAGCTGAAGTCCCTACAAAGCCGTATATGGCACAGGTGGTGGGTGTGCAGTGGCTTAACCCTTTGCAGCGTCGTGACTACTCAACGGAGTGGCAATTGCTGTGGACGCTGGGATTGGCAAAGCCGAATCAGGACGATAGCAAGGTCAAGGAAAATCCTATACGTTTTGGCAAGGTGCAATCGATAGGTATGATTGCATATAGTAATAAGGGTAAAGAAACCTTCAAAGGTTATCATCATAAATATCTGACTGCGTTAATTGTACCTTTCCATGACATCTACTTTTCGAGTGAAGACTATTTTTATAATGCCCACTCGCTGACTGATAAGTCTACTCGTCGTGAACTTGCTGGCATTCGCGTTGAGTATGCGTTGCCTGAAGGGCGACTAGATCTGATCGAAGCGAACGAATATACACGCGAACTCATCAGTGACGCCTTCAGCATCGGTAACCCTCACTTCCCCAATTCCTGGACCACCGCCACCCCACCCGACGTCCGCGTCTCCATGGGCGGCGCCAACGCAGGTTTTACTTCGCTGGCAGCGGGGCTTGCCTACCTACAAGCAAATCCCGATAAAACCGTGTGGGTAATGAACTGGGATGCCCCCAGCTATCCGCCCAAGGATGAGCAGATCAATGAAAACATGGTCTTGCTGGTGCTGGCCGGCCCCGACTACAAGACGGAGCGCGCGCCGCTGGCCTGGCTGGGCTTTCCTGTCACCCGCGCGGTCAACGATTTCAAGGCCGCTAAAGGATCGCCGCCGCGCATCGTGCAGGCCTGGAACGCCGCCATCGACGATGCGGCCAGGAATGCGCAGCGCAGTGACGGCGCCATCGCCTACGTGATTCATGATGCCGGCACCGTTTATCCTGCCTCGTCCGAACGCATCGGCCCTTTGGCACAAAGCCTGACAGAACAATTACCCGATTTCGATTTCAATAAACAGACCTTCAACATGCCTGCCTTGCTGGGCGAAACAGGCGCCGGCACGGCGCTGACGAATGTGGCGCTGGCGATCGCCTATGCCAACCATGTGGGTGGTCCCGTGCTGGTGGCGGGCACCAGCGAAACACAGCAAGTGACGGCGCTGGTGGTGGCGCCGCCAGCCGTGGTGCGCCCCATCGACCACGACAAAGCCTGGTTCCGCGCCCGCGGCGGCAATACCGTCTTCTTGCCATGGTGGGGACTGCGCTACGACGCAAGGCCGGGGTCGCAGGGTTATTCGCGTTGAGGGGTTTGTGGCTTAGGGGATTCTGGTGGCGTCGTATCGTCATCCTGCAACACGCGTAATCCCGGCCCAACCAGGTCGTCGAACTGGCCACTATCGGAGGCCGTGAAGAAGACCCACAGCGCGATAAAGACGACGATGATACTGAGGGGAATCAGGAGGTAGAGTGCTTCCATGTCACACTTTCCGCAGGCGCAGGGCGTTGGCGATGACGACGGCCGAACTGGCGGCCATGCCCACGCCGGATAGCCAGGGATTCAAGAAGCCCAGCGCGGCGGCGGGAATCGCGGTGAGGTTGTACAAGGTAGCCCAGGCCAGGTTTTCACGGATGATGGCCATGCTGCGCGCGGCTGTTTTGGCGGTGTCTTGCACCGAGCGCAATTGCGACGACAGCAGCACCGTATCGGCATGCGCCTGCGCCAGTGCGGCGCCGCTCCCCATGGCAAACGACACGTCGGCCGCGCTCAAGACGGCAGCGTCATTGATGCCGTCGCCGACCATCGCCACCACCGCGCCTTGCGCTTGCAGCTGCTGCACGAAATCGAGTTTTTCATCGGGCAGGCATTCGCCGCAGGCGGTGGCAATCCCAAGCTGCGTCGCCACGCCCTGCGTCAGCGCTTCCTGGTCGCCGCTCAGCAGCACGACTTGCTTGCCACGCCGGTGGAAATAGTCGATGACTTCCTGCGCTTCCGGGCGCAAGGCGTCGCTCAGCAGGAAGCGTGCCAGCCACTGGTCTTGCACGCCCAGATACAGCGGCGTCATGCCCTGCACGCCGACGGCCGTGTCGCCCAGCGGCGGGCCAGCGATGCTTGCTACAAACGCTGCATTGCCGAGCCGATAGCGCACGCCATCGACCAGACCTTCCAGGCCCTGCCCCTGTACTTCCTGCAATTGTTCGGCGTGGCAAAGCGGTTCTCCGGCCGCGTCCAGTATCGCTTGCGCTAGCGGATGGGCGCTGCCCGCTTCCAGTACGGCGGCCACTTGCAGGCAATCGTCTTGCGCCAGGTAGCCCAGTGCCTCGATCTGTTGCAGCACGGGCTTGCCCACAGTCAGGGTGCCCGTCTTGTCGAACACGATGTGGGTGGCGCGGTGCAGGGTTTCCAAAACATGGGGCTGGACGATCAATACGCCGCGTCGCAGCAGGCTGTCGGTGGCGGCGGCCAGCGCCGTCGGCGTGGCCAGCGACAGCGCACACGGGCAGGACACGACCAGCACGGCAATCGCCACCGGCCAGGCTTGCGCTGCATCGTGCCAACTCCAGAAGGCAAACACGGCGGCAGCAAACAGCAGCAGTCCCAGCACGAACCAGGCGGCTACTTTATCGGCCCACAAGGCGATTTGCGGCTTGCCGCTGCCGGCCCGCTCTATCAGTTTCAATAAATCGGACAAGGTGCTGTCGCGCGCCGGTTTGAGCACGCGCAAGATGAGCGCTGCACTGGCGTTGATGGCGCCGCCCGGCACCCGCTCGCCCGCCTTGCGCCGCTGCGCCGCGCTCTCGCCCGTCAGCAGCGACAGATCGAGCGCGCTGTTGCCTTCGACGATGACGCTGTCGGCCGCAATCGCCTCGCCCGGTTTGACGAGAATGATGTCGCCCACGGCCAGGCTGCCTGCCGGCACCAGGGTAGCCGCGCGGCTGTCGGGAAAGCTGGCCAGCAGCGAGGCGGACGCGGGCAAGGCGTGCTGCAAGCGTTCCAGCGCGGAAGCGGCCTTGCGGCGCGCCTGCAGCTCGAAATAGCGGCTGCACAGCAAGAGGAAGATGAACATGGTGGCCGAGTCGAAATACACCTCGCCCCGCCCGGTAAAGGTGGCTACCACGCTGCCGAAAAAGGCTGCCAGGATGCCCAGTGTGACAGGCACATCCATGCCCAAGGTGCGGGCGCGCAGGCTGGACCAGGCGCCCTGGAAAAACGGCATGGCGGAATAGCAGATGGCGGGCAAGGTCAGCAGCAAACTGGCCCAGCGCATCAGGCTGGCCATATTGTCGTCCAGGGTGCCATCTTCGGCCAGGTAGGCGGGCGCCACGTACATCATCACCTGCATCATCGACAGGCCCGCCACGAACAATTGGCGGCCCAGGGTCTTGCTGGCTTGCTGCAATTGCTCGCCATGGCGCACGGCGTCATACGGGTAAGCCGTGTAGCCGACCTGGCGCACGGCTTGCAGGATATCGCCAGGCGCGCACTGTTGCTTGCTCCAGCGCACGTACATTCGTTCGGTGGCCACGTTCAGGCTGGCTGCCTGCACGCCGGGCAGGCGCAGCAACTGGCGCTCGATCAGCCAGACGCAGGCCGCGCAGCGTATGCCGACCACTGACAAGGTGGCTTCGCAGCTATCGGCGTCGCGCGCGAATTGCACATCGTCGTTGCTGTACAGCCGCAGCTCGGGCGGCAATATGGCGGTATCGGCCGCGTTGACGGCATAGGCATCGCGCTCGCGGTAATAACTGCCTTGACCAATATCAATAATCGTTTGCGCCACCGCCTCGCAACCGGGGCAGCACATGGCGCGCTCCGTCTGATCGATAGTGACGTGCCAGCGCGCACCGGCAGGCACGGGCAAGCCGCAATGAAAGCAGCTGGCAGATTGCAAGATGGCGTTCATGGGGCGTGGCCCGTCACGCACAGTGCGTCCAGCCAGCCCAGCGAGACGCCATGGGCGGCGCGCAGCAAACCCAGCAGCCCAAAGCCCAGCACCAGCAGGCCTGCCGCGAGGCGCGCGTGGCGGTGCTGCAGCCGTGAGCGCAAACGGGCGCCCAGCAGCCCCATGCCGAATACGGTGGGCAAGGTGCCCAGGCCGAAGGCGGCCATGGCGGCGGCGCCGTGCAGGGCTGAACCTTGCAGCATGGCCGTCAGCAAGGCGCTGTAGACCATGCCGCACGGCACCCAGCCCCACAGGCCGCCTACGGCCAGCGCCTTGATGGGCGTGTCCATCGGCATCAAGTGATGCAATACGGGGCGCACGCGGCGCCACAGCACGTTACCAAATGCCTCCAGCCGCGCCAGGCCGGACCAGGCGCCCATCAGATACAGGCCCAGCGCCACCAGCATGGCGTTGGCCAGCCAGTAGCCAGCCACTTGCAGGCTGGCAATGTGCAGCATGCCTGCGCCCGCCAGACTGCCCGCGATGGCGCCGGCCAGCGTATAGCTGGCGATGCGCCCGCCGTTGTAAGCGATTACACGCAGCACATTGGTTTGCAGCTGCGGGCGGGCCACGGCGATGGCGATCACGGGGCGTGCCGGTGCGGATGTGCTGATCGATAAGGCGCCCACGATGCCGCCGCACATGCCGATGCAGTGTACGCTGCCGGCCAGGCCAACCAGGAACAAAGGCAAGAGCGGTGGCAAGAGACTAAGCGTGTGCATGCGTTGGCGCTACACCGTCTGCGAGTAGCGCAGCGGCTGCACGCAATCGGGTGCGGCAGCCGCTAGCGCGCGCGCCTGCGCCAGGTGGCGGTCGAACACCATGCAGATATTGCGTATCAACAAGCGCCCTTTCGGCGTCACCGTCAGCCAGTCGTCTTCGATGATGAGCAAGCCATCTTGGGCCAAGGTGCGCAACTGCTCCAGTTCGGTGGAGAAATAGCTGCGAAATTGCACCGGATGCGCCTGCTCGATGGAGCTGATCGACAATTCGAAATTGCACATCAGCATCTGGATGATGATGCGGCGCAAGACATCGTCCGTATCGAGCTTGATGCCGCGCGCAATCGGCAGCATGCCTTCGTCCAGCTTTTCGTAATACGCGTCCAGGGTCTTTTCATTCTGGCTGTAGACGGCGCCCACCGAGCTGATGGCTGACACGCCGCAGGCGATCAGGTCGCTTTCCGCGCGCGTGGAATAGCCCTGGAAGTTGCGGTGCAGCCGGCCCTGGCGCTGGGCAATCGCCAGCTCATCGGTGGGCTTGGCGAAATGGTCCATGCCGATGTAGACGTAGCCGGCCGCCGTCAGGCGCGCAATGCACAGGCCCAGCATCGCCAGCTTGGTGCTGCTGTCGGGCATGTCCGCGTCCAAAATGCGGCGCTGCGGCTTGAACAGATGCGGCATGTGCGCGTAGTGGTACAGGGCGATGCGATCAGGGCTGGCGGCGATCACCTTGCGCAAAGTCTCGGTCATCGTCTCCAGGTTTTGCTTCGGCAAGCCGTAGATCAGGTCGATACTGATCGAGCGGAATCCCGCATCGCGCGCCGCCTGCATGATGGCCACCGTTTCCGCTTCGGGCTGAATACGGTTGACGGCCTTTTGCACGGCATCGTCAAAATCCTGTACGCCCAGGCTGATGCGGTTGAATCCTTGCGCACGCAGCGAAAACACGCGTTCGCGCGTCACCGTGCGTGGGTCGATTTCTATCGAATATTCGCCATCTTCATCTGAGGCGAATTCAAAATGCTGGCGCAGATGGGTCATCAATTCATCCATCTGTTTTTCGCTCAGATAAGTGGGCGTGCCGCCGCCGAAATGCAGTTGTTCAATCTGGTTCATGCCGGCAAACAGCCTGGCCTGCATGGCGATTTCCTGCTTCAGGTAGCTGAGGTAGGTAGCGGCCTTGCTGCGGTCTTTGGTGATGATCTTGTTGCAGGCGCAGTAATAGCACAGGGTGTCGCAAAACGGCACGTGCACGTAGAGCGACAAGGGGCGGCGCCCGCCCCGCATGCGCAGCGCGGCCAGTGCTTCGAGGAAATTGCCGTAGCCAAATTCAGCAGTAAAACGGTCGGCGGTCGGGTAGGACGTGTAGCGGGGGCCGGACTGGCTCATCTTGCCGATGATCACAGGGTCGAATTCGACCACGGCGTCCAGTTCGGCGTTAGGGATATTAAGTACTGTAGGCATGGTGTATCTCGATACGTGTAATGTCAGGCGGCCAGGCGTTTCAGGGCTGCCGGCTTGGCCGTGTTGGCGGCGGCGCCCACGATGGTCACGCGGCGCGGCGGCGGCATCTTGCCAAAATTAAACAGGCTGACGGCTTGCGACAGGCTGGCCGCTTCGTCTGCCAGGCGGGTGGCGGCCGCTGCCGCTTCTTCCACCAGCGCGGCGTTTTGCTGGGTCACCTGGTCCATATGGGCGATGGCCTGGTTGACCTGGTCTACGCCTATGCTTTGTTCACGCGAGGCGATCGAGATTTCCTGCATGATGGTGGTCACTTGCTGCACCGAGCTGACCACCTGCTCCATGGTGGCGCCAGCGCGGTTCACCTGCAGCATGCCGGCGCTCACCTTGCCGACGGAAATATTGATCAGCTGCTTGATGTCTTTGGCTGCCAGCGAGGAGCGTTGCGCGAGGTTGCGCACTTCGCCTGCCACCACCGCAAAGCCGCGTCCTTGTTCGCCGGCACGCGCCGCTTCCACGGCCGCGTTCAGGGCCAGGATATTGGTCTGGAAGGCGATGCCTTCGATCAGGCCGATGATGTCGACAATCTTCTTCGACGAGGTGTTGATTTCATCCATGGTGGTGATCACGTCGGCAACGATTTCACCGCCCTGCACCGCCACTTTCGAGGCGGCCAGCGCCAGTTCATTCGCTTGTACGGAATTGTCGGCATTCTGTTTCACGGTCGACGAGAATTCCTCGATGCTGGACGCGGTTTCTTCCAGGCTGGCCGCCTGCGATTCGGTGCGGCCCGACAAGTCCATATTGCCGACGGCAATTTGCCTGGTGGCCACGGCCATGGTTTCCACATTGATGCGCACGTCGCGGATGGTGGCGATCAGGTTGCTGTTCATCTGTTGCAGCGCGCGCAGCAATTGCCCCACTTCATCGGTGCTTTCCGTTTCAAAACTGCCCGACAGGTCGCCGGCGGCAATCGCCCGCGCCCCGTTCAAGGCCTTGCCCAGCGGCTGCAGCACCGAGCTGCGCAAGGTGTACCAGAGGAAAACGTTGATCAGGAAACCGAACAGGGTGGCGCCGAAGATGGCGTAATTGGTGATCTTGCCGCCGCTGGCAAACAGGCTGATGATGCACACCAGTAATTGCAAACAGTTGACGATGGAGGTTGCCATCCAGATGCGCAGGTTCAGTGACATATGCGTGAGCTTATGCATCAGGTGCGCCAGGCCGGGGCGCACGATCTGGCCATTCTTGATCAGGATATTGCCGCCCTCTTTGCTGCGGATGGCGGCGTAGGCTTCCTCGGCCACTTTCACCTGGTCCTTGTCGGCTTTCACGCGCACCGACATATAGCCGATGGTCTTGCCCGCTTCGCGGATCGGCGTGACGTTGGCGCGCACCCAGTAAAAGTCGCCGTTCTTGCAGCGGTTCTTGACCAGGCCCGTCCATGGCGTGCCGGCCTGGATCGAAGCCCACAGGTCGGCAAACGCCTCGGCCGGCATGTCCGGGTGGCGCACGACGTTTTGCGGTGCGCCCAGCAGTTCGGCCTCGCTGAAGCCGCTGACCTGGCTGAAATAAGGGTTCACATACACGATATTGCCGTTCATATCCGTTTTCGACACGATGGCCTGGTCCTCCAGCACGGGGACTTCACGGTTAGTCACTGGCAAATTTTGGCGCATGGTCGCGGCTTCCTGATCGGTTGAAAAAGTAAAGCTTGCATGATTGCAAGAACGGGGATCAGTGTAAGGAGTCGACCTGCCAAATTTATTGATGTAGATCAAAATCCTTAAAATTGGACTGGCTAATTTGCCGCGCTATCCTAGCAGCGCATTGTGCAAAGCGAAATTTAGCTGCCCAAACTCCTGCTAAATCCCAAGCTATGATGTGCTTGCAAAACTCGGCCTGGGAATCGACGGAGGAAGCAATGGCTTCACTGCATTGCGTCAGGGACTGACTTATGCACAGGCGATGGCGCTGCACCAAAAACCTAGCACCGCTAGTATCGAACCTTCTTGATTGCATTTTCGGGGGTAACTAGCCTTAGCTTTTTGCCTAGGGACGGCTTGATTTTCGTGGCAGCTATCCTTGATTGGCCTTGGCTGGGCTGTGCTTGAATCAGTTGAACGGATCTGGACGGCATGGTCAAGTCATTTGTTCCCGACGATGTCCTCTTGATCTACTACGGTCAAGAGGAACGAAGGGCAGAGCAGCGCCGTTGGCCCTGAGCTTGATTGAGCTACCTGTCGACCTTACTAAGACAGGCGCGTCAGCGGCGTTCAGGTTCCCGGAAGATCGGCTGTTCCCTCTGGCGCGGCGCGCGCTACATCGCGCACGTTCTTTTGCACGGCCACCGCAGCAAACAGGCTCAGTAAAAACGACATGGCATAAAAGCCCTTTTCACTGTTTTGCAGGCTGGCGTTGACCAGGCCGACCGTCAGCAACAGCAAAGCCAGCAGCACGGAAATCCAGCACAGGCCGAAATAAATGCCGGTGACGGCGATGCCTTCGCTGCGGTCGCGCACGGATTTTTGCAAGGAAATGGCGGCAAACAGGCCATACATCAGGATGGTGAAATAGTAGCCCTTTTCATTGAGCGCCATGCTGGCGTTCCACAGGCCGGACAGGTAGGTGATGGCGCCGATCAGCAGGGCAGCCCAGGAGGCGCCGATAAAGGCGGCGCTGGGGCGTTGGACTGGGGATGTCTGCATAGTTTCTCCATGGACAGTCAGGCGCCGCCGGCATGGCCGGGGCGGCGGGCACGGACGCGCCTGCCGCCCCATCAGACCAGAAAGCTTAGCGACGCGATTTGAGCATGCGCAACAAAGCCGAGACAGCCGTGACGCCGGCCAGCACCAGCGCGCCGGCAATCACGCCGCCGATGGCGTTGATCAGGCTGGGCGTGACCACCGCCAGCGCAGGCCCGATCATGGCCACGCTGGCGACCGCTACTTCTGCCTGGTGCAGCATGGCGCTGGCCCAGGGCCAGCCATGTGTGAGGATGCCGCCGCCCACCATGAACATGGCCACGGTGCCGACGATGGAAAGCAGTTTCATCAGCTTGGGGGCGGCCGATACCAGCAGGCGGCCCAGGCCGCGCACGCCATTCATCAGCTTGCCTGAGCCGGTGCGCGCAGACAGATAAAAACCCGCGTCGTCGAGCTTGACGATGCCGGCCACCAGGCCATACACGCCCACAGTCATGATCACGGCGATGCCGGCTACCACGGCCACCTGCTCGGCGAAGGTGGCGGCCGCCACCGTGCCCAAAGCAATCACGATGATTTCCGCCGACAGGATGAAATCGGTGCGGATGGCGCCCTTGATCTTGTCTTTTTCCAGCGCCACCAGGTCCACTTGCGGATCGCGCAGGGCTTGCGCCCGCTGCGCCTGGTGGCTGTCGTCCGGATGCAGAGTGTTGTGGGCGATTTTCTCGAAACCCTCGAAGCACAGATAAGCGCCGCCCAGCATCAGCAGCGGCGTGATGGCCCATGGCGCCAACGCGCTGATGGCCAGCGCAGCGGGCACCAGAATCGCCTTGTTCTTCAGGGAACCGACGGCCACCGCCCACACCACGGGCAATTCGCGCTCGGCGCGCACGCCGGACACTTGCTGCGCGTTGAGCGCCAGATCGTCCCCCAGTACGCCAGCCGTTTTCTTGGCCGCCACCTTGGTCATCAGGGCAACGTCATCGAGCACGCTGGCGATGTCGTCGAGCAAGGCCAACAGGCTGCCGCCGGCCATCTCAGCGCACTCCCATGGTGGTGATAGGAAATAGTGATACCTGGAAAGTGTTGTTTTTCATGATGTTATTCTTGGTTGTACAGCAAGATAAAGCCTGGAGACGATCTTACCCCAGGGATGGGCGGCAGCCGCGCACGCAGCGGAGTAAAATTGCTGTTCGTCATTATTTTTTTGGAATCAGCATGAGCTTCGCCACCTGGATCACCTTTGTCATCGCCGCCTCCATCATCGCTGTCTCGCCCGGTTCCGGCGCCGTGCTGTCGATGTCGCATGGCTTGTCGTATGGCGTGAAAAAAACCAGCGCCACCATCCTGGGGCTGCAGCTGGGCTTGCTGGTGGTGCTATTCATTGCGGGCGCCGGCGTCGGCTCGCTGCTGCTGGCCTCGGAAGTGGCTTTTAATATCGTCAAGACGGTGGGTGCGCTGTATCTGATTTACCTGGGCCTGTCGCAATGGCGCGCCAAGGTGGCCGTGGCGGGCGACCTGCATGCGCAAGCGGCGCTGCCATCGGGCGGCCGGCGCGTGCTGACGGGTTTCCTGACGAATGTGACGAATCCCAAAGGCATCATCTTCATGGTGGCGGTCTTGCCGCAGTTCATTAGTGCCGGCGCGCCCGTGCTGCCGCAATTGCTGATTTTGGCCGTCACCATGTGCACCATCGACCTGATGGTCATGCACAGCTATGCCTTTTTGGCGTCCTCGATGCAGCGCTTTTTCCGCGCCGCCAAGGCCGTCAAAAAGCAGAACCGTTTCTTTGGCGGCTTGCTGATGGCCGTGGGCACAGCCTTGTTTTTCGTCAAGCGGGGCGCCCACGCAACGAATTGAGCGTGCTTACGGCAGTGCATCTCATGCATTGCCAGATTTGCAAATATTTGTAAGCCCGCTTGTGGCGCGGTGTTGATCGCGCTGTAATGGTTTATGCCATTCCCTAGACCCTGCCTGGAGCGCTGCCATGCGTCCGTTCTTTTTGAAAACCCTGTGCGCGCTGGCCCTGTCGTCGGTGATGACGCTGGCGCTGGCCGATGATACGCCCACCCGCGTGGGCCGCCTTTCCACGGTCGAGGGGCAAGTGCTAGTGCGTACTGCGGATGGCGAAGCGCAAAACGCGCTGCTGAACTGGCCGGTGACCACCGACAACCGTTTCAGCACCATGCGCGGCGCGCAGGCGGAATTTCGTATGGGGGCCGTGGCCGTGCGCCTGGCTGGCGATTCTGAACTGGAAGTCAACCAGCTCGATGACGACAATTTCAAATTGCACCTCAGTTATGGCAGCGTCAGCGTGCGCGTGCGTAACCCCGATGCCCTGCGCGGTTTTGAACTGACCACCAACCAGGCCAGGCTTACCCTGACGGAGCCGGGCTGGGTGCGCATCGATGCCGAACGCCAGCCAGGCACCAGCGTGGTCAGCGTGCTCGAAGGCGTGGCGGACGTGGATGGCAGCTCGTCCAGTATCATCTTACGCGAAGGAAAGCGTGCCGAACTGACGGACGAGGAAGTGCGCACGGGGCCCTTGCAGCGCGTGGACTTCGACAACTGGCCCGAAGCGGTACCGGTGGCCACGCCCGCCTTGCGCTACGTGACGGAAGACGTCACCGGGTATGAAGAGCTGGACCGCTATGGTTCCTGGCAGGATGATGCCGATTATGGCCCCCTGTGGCTGCCGCGCACGGTGCCCGTGGGTTGGGCGCCCTACAGCGATGGCCGCTGGACCTGGGTTGCGCCGTGGGGCTGGACCTGGGTCGACAATGCGCCCTGGGGCTATGCGCCATCGCATTATGGCCGCTGGGTACTGGTGGGATCGCGCTGGTGCTGGGCGCCGGGCCGCGAGCGGGGCCGCACGCCCTGGGCGCCTGCATTGGTCGGCTGGGTGGGCGGCAATCACTGGCAGCCGCATGGCCAGCGGCCCGGCCCCGGTCCCGGTCCCGGCATCGGCTGGTTCCCCCTTTCGCCGCGCGACCGCTACGTGCCGGGCTACCGCGTCACGCCCGACTATGAACGCCGCATCAACCGGATCGCCGATGGCCGCCGCCCGTTGCCCTACGAGCGCGAGCGCCGCGACGGTTTGACGATGTTGCCGGGCGACCGTTTTGGCTCGCACCGCACGGTGGAGGTACCGCGTGGCAGCCGCGTCACCATGCCCGCGCCCCAGTTGCAAAACATGCCCTTGACGACGGCGCCGCCAGCGGCTGCCGGCTGGCAGCGGCCGCAAGTGATGCCGCGCCGCGAGTTCGAGACGCGCGAGTGGAACCGGCGCCCGGCCCGTTTGCAAACGGAAGCGCTGGAAGTGGCGCAGCCGCGTCCAGACTGGCGGACAACTGCACCGGCGCCGGTGATGAATCCGGCGGCGCCCCGTCCTCCCATGGCGCGTCCGCCGTTGGTGCGTTCGCCGATCGTGACGGCGCCGCCAGTGCCTGCCATGCCAGCGGCGCCACCCGTGCCGCCCGTGCCACCAACGCCGCAAATGCCGGCCGTGCCTGCCCTGCCGCCCGTGCAGAATCCGATGGCTTTTCCTCGCCGTGAACGTGAGCGTGATGAGCGTGCGCAGGAAGCGCCGCAGCGCTGGGAGCGCGAGCGCCGCCGCGAACCGCAGGCAGCGCCTCAGCCGCCAGCCCAGCCGCAGCCTCAGCCTCAGCCGCGCGCCATCATGCAGGCGCCCGAGCCACGGCAGGAGGCGCGTACCGAGCGCCCGCGTGAAAATCGTGAAAACCGCGAAACACGCCGTCCGCAGGATAGTCGTTCGCCGCCGCAACAGGAACGCTGAGACGCATTCTGGGCGGCGTTTTTTAACTTTCAGTCGCAGATTTCGACCGTTCGTCGCAATCTGCCACGTCGCATGGCCAGGTTTTGTTAATCTCTTGTTATTGCAAAATGCAACGGAGAAATCACCGCCCCGACCGGCCGCAAGCTGGCGCGGTGATGCGACGAGACAGCACAGCGTTTCACCCTATTTCTTTTTTTCCGATTTGAAATAGTTTTAGCCAGCCCCAGGGCTGGCTTTTTTTATACCTTGTGCGTGCGCAAGTGGCTGGTAAATGCAGCCGGTACCCGATTTTGGCTACAATACCGGCATGGGCAATGCCATCGCCTTGCCAGCTCTCTTTTTAATGTCGCACGTGATTGGAATGAATATGCAAACCATCCCCCCCAGTGAGTCGCTGATCGAATACCCCAGCGATTTCCCGATCAAGATCATGGGGCCGACGCATGTCGATTTCGCTCCCACCATGGTCGAACTGGTGCTGAGCCATGATCCGACCTTCCATGTCGGCCGCCTGGAAGAGCGTCCGTCCGGCAAAGGCAATTACACCGGCCTGACCGTGACCGTGCGTGCCGTCAGCCGCGAACAGCTTGACGCCCTGTACATGGCCCTGTCGGCACACCCGATGGTCAAGATCGTCATGTAAGCCCATGCGTCGCCTGGAAGCGGGCGACTTCGCCGAGCAGCCAGGCGCGGAAGGCCTGCACCGGTGCGCGCGCCGCCGCGCCGGGCGGGCTGACCAGGTAATACGCGTCGGGGCTGGGCGCCAGCGTATTGAACAGGCGCAGCAGCCGCCCTTCGGCCACCTCTTGCAGCACCACCACATGGCGCACCAGCGCCACGCCGTCGCCATCGATGGCCGAACGGATCAGCAGCGACAAATCCTCATACATCACGCCGCCCGTGGGTTCCGGCAGCGCCAGGCCCGCCGCCTGCAGCCATGGCTGCCATGGCTCGATCGAACGCAGCAAGTTTGCCTGCGCCAGGTCCGCCGGCGTGGCCGGCAAGTCGCCATGGCGGTAATCGGGGCTGGCGACGGGGTAATAGGCATCGCCCATCAGCGGCGTCACCAGCAAACCGGGATAATGGCCGCGCCCGAAACGGATGCCCACGTCGATGCCCTCGCCCGCCAGGTCTTGCAAGGCGCCGTTCGTTTGCAGCACCACTTCGATGTCCGGGTGGCGTTCGATGAAGCGGCCCAGGCGCGGCGCCAGCCAGCGCGCGGCAAACGAGGGAATCGACGTGATCGTCAGGCGCGTACTGCCGGATGGCGGGCGCAAGGCTTGCACTGCCGTGCCGATGTCTGCATAGGCTTTGCCCAGCACCAGCGCAAATTGCCGCCCTGCCGGCGTGACGCTCACGTGGCGGCCGTTGCGCACGAATAACGCCAGCCCCAGTTCGACTTCCAGCTTGCGCACCTGGTGGCTGATGGCGCCGTGGGTCAGGTGAAGCTCGTCGGCCGCGCGCGAAAAATTCTCGTGCCGGGCGGCCGCCTCAAAGGCGCGCAATGCTGAAAAATTAGGTAGTTTCATGTGAATAAAAATAACCAGAACGGGGAAAATATATCGTTTTGAGAGGCGTGCGGCAAGCTTTAAGATGAATCGTATTCACTTTATTCTGGAAAGCCCGTCATGTCCCTGCGCCTCTACGTCGACCATCTACGCATCAGTCCTTACGCCTTGTCCACCTTTGTCGCCCTGCACGAAAAGAAGCTGCCGTTTTCCATCAAAGACGTCAACCTGGGCGCGGGCGCCGCGCGCCAGCCGCCGTTCAGCACCTTGAGCCTGACGCAGCGCGTGCCCGCCATCGAGCATGACGGCTTTGTCTTGACGGAGTCTGGCGCCATCGCCGACTACCTCGACGATGTGTTTGGTCCATCCACCCATCCTTCGCTCTTGCCGCGCGCGATACAGCAGCGGGCCCGCGCGCGGCAGGTGCAGGCCTGGCTGCGCAGCGATTTGCTGGCGCTGCGCAATGAACGCGATACCACCGTCATCTTTCATGGCCCGCGCGCCGCGTCTGCGCCGCTGTCGCCCGAGGCGCAGGCGGCTGGCGCCAAGCTGCTGCATATCGCCGGCCAGCTGTTGCAGGGAGAATTCCTGTTCGGCACCTGGAGCATTGCCGACACGGACCTGGCGCTGGCGCTGCAGCGTTTGATACTGAGCGGCGAACCGGTCCCGGCCACCTTGCGCGATTACGCTGCGGCGCAGTGGCAACGGCCTAGCGTGCAGGCCTGGCTGGCGACGGTGCCCGTGCCCGCATAGACAGCAGATGCACGCCGGCAAAGGCCGCGCTGGCGCCTGCCGTGACCCATAGCATGGGCCGCGCGCTGCCGTCCGAAAGCGCGGCGATCAGCGCGCCGCAGGCGGCCGTGATCACCATCTGGATAAAGAAAAACAGGCCAGAGGCGCTGCCGGCCTGCGCGCCATAGGGCTGCAGCACGGCCAGCTGGCAAGCGGGTATGGCCATGCCCACTGACAACATCACCACCATCATGGGCGCCACCAGCGACGCCAGGTTCGACGGCGCCAGGCTGCCAGCGAGCAGCAGGCTGGCCGCACCCGCCACATTGAGCGCCACGGCCAGGCCCAGCATGCGGTCGGCGCCATGACGCGGCGCCCATTTCTGGAACAGCTTGGACCCGGCCATATACCCGCTCACCGTCAGGCCGAACACCAGCGCATATGCGCCCGGCGACAGCTGCATGCCTCGCTGCAAGAGCACCGACGATTCCGCGATAAAGGGAAAGTAGGTGCAATACACAAAACCGATGGCCAGCGCATAACGCATGAAATACGCATCGCCCAGCAGGCGGCGGTACAGCTGCAGCACATTGCCTTGCGGCATGGTCGTGGCAGGTTTGGTTTCCGGCAGATAGCGGGCGATCAGCAGCAAGGAAAGCAAGCCCAGCACGCATAGCACCACGAATACGGCGCGCCAGCCCAAGGTCACTTCCAGCACGCTGCCAAGCAAGGGCGCCACGATGGGCGACAGACCCATGCCCATCGAAATGCGGCCCAGCATGCGCGCCTGCGTGGCCGGCTCAAAACGGTCGCGCACCATCACTCTGCCGATGATGGTGCCGCTGCAGCCGCCAAATGCCTGCAGCACGCGCGCGGCGATCAGCACGGGAGCGCTGCTGGCGCAGGCGCAAACGATGCTGGCCAGCAGGTAAATTGCCGTGCCGGCCAGCAGCACGGGGCGGCGGCCAAGCCGGTCGGCCAGCGGGCCGCAAACCAGCATCGAGGCGGCCGAACCGGCCATGAACAGGCTCAGGGTCAATTGCAGTTGCGCATCGCTGGCGTGCAGCGCATCGGCCATGGCGGGCAGCGACGGCAGATAAATATCGATGCTGATGCGCGACAGACACACCAGCAGCAAGAGGATGGCGCTCCAGGCCCACAAGGGCAGCGGTTTATGCATGGTTATTCACAGGGACGGTTTCAGTGGAGCGCTGAGAATAGAACGGTTGTGGTTTAATAAGAAGCACCGGATATGAGAAATCTTATTAGACCACTTGGACGAGCATCATCATGCCGCGAGGAAAATCACCACAGGCGCTGGACTTGCCCCGTCCCGCCAACTGGCTGGACCAGGAAGGCGTCAGCAAACAAACCGGCGCTTATGAAGCGCTGCGTTCTGCCATCCTGGGCAAATTGCTGCCGGCCGGTAGCCGCTTGCCGTCCAGCCGTACCCTGGCCGAACGCTGGCAAGTGTCGCGCGGCACCATCGAAGCCGTGTTTGACCGCCTGCATGCGGAAGCCTATGTGACGCGCATCCCCGGTTCCGGCACCCGCGTGTGCGCCGTGGTGCCGGAACGTTTCCTCATGGCAGGATTTGAAGATGCCACCCCGGCCGGGCCATTTTCCGAGCCGGCACCGGTGTCCGATACGGGCGTGCGCGAGGGTTTGCCGTTTGTTGCGCGGCGCGCCGACGCCAGCCTGTTTCCCATGGCCGCCTGGTCCAAATGTGCGACGCGGGCGCTGGCTGCCGCCACGCCTGAGCAACTGTGCAGCGACGATCCGGCTGGCGACCCAGGCTTGCGCCGGCACATCGCCGATTACCTGGGCAAGTACCGGGGCGTGCGCTGCAGCCCGCAAGACATCGTGGTGACCACCGGCATCCGCCACGGGCTCGATTTGCTGGCGCGCAGCATCGTGCGTGCGGGCGATAAAGTCTGCCTGGAAGACCCAGGCTACCCGGCTGCGCGCGCCCTGTTTGCCATGAGCGGCGCCCTGCCGGTGGATATTCCCGTCGACGCAGAAGGCATCGATTGCGCCGCCCTGCGCCAGCATGCCGACGCCAGCCTGGTGTATGTGACGCCGGCGCACCATTCGCCGCTGGGGGTGACCATGTCCGTCACGCGCCGCCTGGAATTGCTCGAATGGGCCCGCGACAGCGGCGCCTGGGTGGTGGAAGACGATTACGACAGCGAATTCAATTACCACAGCGCCCCGCTGGCAGCGCTGAAGGCGCTGGATCAATACCAGCGCGTGGTGTATTGCGGCAGTTTCAACAAGACCTTGTTTACGGGCTTGCGCGTGGGTTTCATGGTGCTGCCGCCCGGCCTGCTGCCCTTGCTGCTGCGCACCTTGCAAGCGACGGGCCGCTCGGTCGGCATGACGGAACAGCTGGCGCTGGCCGCCTGGATGGAAGACGGCGCTTTCGTGCGCCATCTGCGCCAGGCGCGCCACGCCTACAAGGAAAGGCGCGACCTGCTGCTGGCCTGCCTGGAGCGCGATGCGCCCGGACGCTACACGATTTCCGGCCAGCAAGCGGGCTTTCATTGCATGCTGTGGCTGCCGCCAGGCAGTGATGAACGCGTGTTTTGCCTCCAGGCGGCGCAGGCAGGGCTGGCGCTGCAGCCGCTGGGCGATTTTTGCCACGGGGTGCAACTGGCGCCAGCCGTGCTGATCGGCTACACGGCCCTGAGTCTGGCCCAAGTGCGCCATGCAGCGCAAAAACTGGCCCTTTTATTGCTCATTGATTAAGCTTGTCGGGCGGTGAAGCGCTTGCCGCCCTGAAGTAATTGCGGGCCTGCTTTATAATCACGGCTACGCCGCCGACTACAGAGTTGTCATGACCACCACCCACACTGAAGCTGCGCTGATCCGCGAGCTCGGTCGCGTTGATTACGAACCGACCTTCGCCGCCATGCGCGCCTTTACCGATGCCCGTACCACGGAAACACGCGATGAGCTGTGGATCGTCGAGCACCCGCCCGTGTTTACGCTGGGGCTGGCGGCCGACCGTGGCCATTTGCTGGCCGGCGCCGAGAACGTACCGGTAGTGCAGACCGACCGTGGTGGCGAAGTCACTTTCCACGGCCCCGGCCAGGTGGTGATTTATCTGTTGATGGACTTGCGCCGCAACAAGCCGGGCGGCAAGCTGTATGCGCGCCAGTTCGTGCATAAAATCGAGCAAGCCATCATCAATGTGCTGGCGGCGTATAATCTTGCAGGCGAGCGCATCGATGGCGCGCCTGGCATTTATATCGCCGGCGGCCCGGACCAGGGTGCAAAGATCGCCGCGCTGGGCTTGAAAGTGCGCGGCAACGGCTGCACCTACCATGGCGTATCGCTCAATGTGGCGATGGACCTGGCGCCGTTTTCCTGGATTAACCCTTGCGGTTATTCCGGCCTGAAGACGGTGGACATGCGCAGCATGGGCGTGGAGGTGCCGTTGCTTGAGGTGCAGCGCGCGCTGGCCCATGAATTGACCGTATTACTCGATGTAACTGAAGTGAATAGCGCCGCAGGCGCGCCTCAGGCAGTCGTTGCCTGAGCAAACAAACCAACACGCCCGCAAGGGTACGCAGCCATGACTTCTGAGACCATTTCCAGCAACGCCCCCGTCGCTACCGCCGCTCCCGTCTACAACCCGAGCGAAAAGCAAAAAGGCGCCAGCAAGACTTCGCGCATTCCGATCAAGATCATTCCGATCGAACAGATCGAGCGCCTGAAAAAGCCGGACTGGATCCGCGTCAAGGCCGCCTCCGCATCGACCCGTTTCTATGAAATCAAGGACGTGCTGCGCGAAAACAATCTGGTCACCGTCTGCGAAGAAGCCAGCTGCCCGAACATCGGCGAATGCTTCGGCAAGGGCACGGCTACCTTCATGATCATGGGCGACAAGTGCACGCGCCGCTGCCCGTTCTGCGACGTGGGCCATGGCCGTCCTGATCCGCTGGACAAGGAAGAGCCGGCGAACCTGTCGAAAACCATCGCCAAGCTGCGCCTGAACTACGTCGTCATCACCTCGGTCGACCGCGATGACTTGCGCGACGGCGGCGCCGGCCACTTCGTCGAGTGCATCCAGCAAACGCGCGCCCTGTCGCCAAACACCCGCATCGAAGTGCTGGTGCCCGACTTCCGCGGCCGCCTGGAAAAAGCCCTGCTGCTGTTCAAGGATGGCTTGCCTGACGTCATGAACCACAACCTGGAAACGGCGCCGCGCCTGTACAAGGAAGCGCGTCCCGGTTCGGACTATATGCACTCGCTGAAACTGCTGAAAGACTTCAAGGCCATGTACCCTGGCGTAAAAACCAAGTCCGGCATCATGGTCGGCCTGGGCGAAACAGACGAGGAAATCTTGCAAGTGATGCGCGACATGCGCGAGCACGACATCGACATGCTGACCATCGGCCAGTACCTGGCGCCATCGAACAGCCACTTGCCAGTGCGCCGCTACGTGCACCCGGACGTGTTCAAGATGTTCGAAGCCGAAGCCTACAAAATGGGCTTCACCCACGCCGCCGTCGGCGCCATGGTGCGCAGCTCCTACCACGCAGATGAACAGGCGCACAGCGCCGGCGTGGAATCGGCACTGAACTTTTAAGCCGATTTCCATTCAAAATAACCGCCCGCCGCAAGCCGGGCGGTTTTTTTTGCCTGATTGAATGGATGTACAACATCCTGTACAATTATTGTGGGGGCGGCTGTCGCCTGTGGCTACAGAAAAGGACAATACGGCATGAATATCCTGACGTTCAGCGAGGCGCGCGCGGGCCTGAAAAGCGTGATGGACGATGTGTGCAACGACCACACGCCGACGGTGATCACGCGCGTCAATGGTGAGCACGTGGTGATGTTGTCCTTGTCGGATTACAACAGCATCGAAGAAACCATGTATCTGCTGGGCTCGGCAAAGAATGCCAGCCGGCTGATGGAATCCGTGGCGCAAATCAAGGCGGGCAAGGCCAGGACACGGGAATTATTGCGCCATGAAAAACAAGAAGGCTGAAAACAAGCAGCAAGCCAGGTCCGCCGTACTGGCCTGGAGCGATCATGCCTGGGAAGATTATCTGTTCTGGCAAGACGCGGATCTGAAAATTCTTCAAAGAATCAACGACTTGATCGAAGAATGCCTGGCCGATCCATTCAATGGTACGGGCAAGCCGGAACCATTAAAAGGCGATCTGACGGGTTGCTGGTCACGCCGTATCGACCGCCAGCACCGCCTGGTCTACCTGCCTGACGCGGGATGTATCTATGTGGCTGCATGCCGCTATCACTACGACGACAAGTAAGTTTTGAAAATCTGATGGATAGGATACGCCATGGACGTACGCATCGAAGCCTCATGGAAAGCGCGGCTGCAGCCGCAATTTGAGCAGCCCTACTGGGACAAGCTGTCGGCCTTCGTGAAGCAGGAATATGCGGCGGGGCCGTGTTTTCCCCCAGGCAAAGCCATTTTTCGCGCGTTTGACCTGACGCCTTTCGAGCAGGTGAAAATCGTGATCCTGGGGCAAGATCCGTATCACACGCCGGGCGCTGCCATGGGCTTGTGTTTCTCTATTCCGGAAGGCAACCCTCCCCAGCCCAGCCTGCAAAATATCTTCAAGGAATTGCACAGCGATCTGGGCCTGCAGCGCAGCCGCACGGATTTGTCGGACTGGGCCGAACAAGGCGTTTTTTTGCTCAACAGCGTGCTGACGGTGCGCGCCGGGGAAGCGGCGTCGCATGCGGGCAAGGGCTGGGAAAAGTTGACGGATAGCGCGATCCACACCTTGTCGAACGAGCGCGACAAGCTGGTCTTCATACTATGGGGAGGTTATGCGCAAGCCAAGCGCAGCTTGATTGATGCCCGCAAGCATCTGATCCTGGCGGCGCCCCATCCGTCACCGTTATCGGCACATCGGGGTTTCTTTGGCAGCAAGCCGTTCAGCCAGGCCAATGATTACCTGGTGTCAAAAGGAAAAAGTCCAATCAGCTGGGCTTGAGCGGGCTTCCGGTTTGCTCCGCATGCGGTCACGGTAGCGGCCTGGACAAAGCTGGTCAAGCAAAGAATCCGCGTATTTTCAGAAGCTTTCTTAAGCTGTCCACCCGCCGCAACGCTGCAGAAGCTATCTCTTTTGTTTCGGGTTTTTACGCTTGACGCAGGAAATGGCGCTGCCTACACTCGCCCTGTTTTCACTTTCATGGAGTCCTTGCGTGGGCGCTAGTTCCGATTGTAGTTGTTGCCAAAAAATGTATTTGGTCCTGTCCCGGTAAGATTCCGCAAGCACTGCCTTGCCACTATCTTGCCGTCGGCGGATGGTGGTATTGCTCTCTGCGCGCAGCCTGTCGCGTAGCTTCTGCTTACTCCCACTACACATATTGATTGCCAGGTCTTCGGTGCTTGTCCGAGGCCCCGGCACGACCTGATACCGCCCGGCTTTCCCGGCTGAGCGGCTGTGATGCGGCGCGCGCCGCAGGCACGCTGTCGGGCTGCGCGAACGGTGGTCCGATGCCTGGCTTTCCATGTTTATACACAGAGGAGTTAGCCATGTTTCAAAACAAAAAGAAGGTCGCCATCGTTTTCCTGCTGGGGCGTCTGCTGTATCTGCCACTGTCGCTGCATGCGCAGGAAACCATGCCCGATGAAAACTGGAACGCAAATTTCCAGACCACTTATCTGTGGCAGCACAAAGATGCGTTTTCTGCGCCGTACTCGGGCGACAACAGCCTGATGCCGGGGCGTGAAAAATCGTACTCGCTGACCGCCACCGCCTATTTCGGCTACCGGCCGTGGCATGGCACGGAGCTGTATTTCAATCCGGAAATGATCCAGGCTGTGCCGTTTTCCGATCTGCATGGCCTGGGTGGCTTGACCAATAGCGAGCAGCAAAAGACCAGCGGCCCCAGCCCGACATTTTATCGGGCGCGCTTGTACCTCAAGCAAACCTTTGGTTTTGGCGGCGGCCAGGATGCGGTCGCATCGGGACCCAACCAGCTCGCCGGCATGGTCGACCGGCGCCGCCTGGTGATTACTGTGGGCAATATGAGCATCATCGATATCTTCGATAACAATAGCTATGCCCATGACGCGCGCACGCAATTTACGAACTGGGCCTTACTGACCCACGGCGCCTTCGATTATGCGGCCGATGCGCGCGGCTACACCTGGGGCGCCGCCGCCGAGTATTACGACGGCGACTGGGTTTTCCGTGCCGGCCGCTACCTGGTGCCGGTGATTGCCAACGGCCAGCCGCTCGATACCCGCTACGGCAGGCTGCATGGCGACCAAGTCGAAATCGAGCGTGACTATGCCTGGGGCAGCCAATCGGGCAAGCTGAGGCTGATGGCTTTCCGCAACCATGAAATCATGGGTAGTTTCAACGATGCCATCGCCGCAGCCAGGCTGACCGGCGGCATTCCTTCCGTGATGGATGTGCGCAAGGAGCAAAACAAGGTCGGTTATGGCCTCAGCCTGGAACATGCGCTGCGTCCCGATGTCGGCCTGTTCGCCCGCGCCAGCTGGAACGATGGACAGACCGAAACCTATTCCTTCACCGAGATCGAGCGTTCGCTCAGCGGCGGTGTGTCGCTCAATGGCAGCAGTTGGCATCGGCCCAAGGACAGCTTTGCCGTGGCGTATGCACAAAATGGGCTGAGCCAGGCGCACCGCGACTATCTGGCCCTGGGCGGGCTGGGTGGTTTCATCGGTGATGGCCGGCTCAATTACAAGCCGGAACAGATCATGGAGGTCTATTACAACTTGAATCTGAAGGGCGCCACCTCGCTGATGCTGGGCTTTCAGCATATCAACAATCCTGGCTACAACACCGACCGCGGTCCGGTGAATGTCGACACTGTCCGGCTGCATGCCGAATTCTGAGGTGCATCATGTCCAACACTTTACTCAAGCAAGTTGCCCCTGCGCCTGTTCACGCCGGCGCTGTCCTGGATGAGGCCCATGTCGGCGATATCCATGGCGCCTTCGGTTCGATCAGCGCCCATGACCATGCGCCGCGTCGTACCTGGTGGGCCAAATTCAAGACCCTGCTGGCGATTATCGGCCCCGGCCTGATCGTGATGGTGGGCGACAATGACGCCGGCGCTTTTGGCACTTATACCCAGGCTGGCCAAAACTATGGCACCACTTTGCTGTGGACCTTGCTGATGCTCATTCCGGTGCTCTACATCAACCAGGAAATGGTGCTGCGCCTGGGCGCGGTCACTGGCGTCGGCCATGCGCGTCTGATCTTTGAACGCTTCGGCAAGTTCTGGGGTTCGTTCAGCGTGATCGACTTGTTCGTGCTCAATGCCTTGACCATCGTCACGGAATTCATCGGCATCAGTCTCGGCCTCGATTACCTGGGCGTGTCGAAACTGTGGGGCCTGGTGGCGGCCGCCATCATCATCATGGGCGTGGCGACCACCGGTAATTTCAGACGCTTCGAGCGTTTCGCGATGCTGCTGGTGTTCGGCAGCCTGCTGCTGGTGCCGGTGGTGCTGATGATCCATCCGCCGGTCGGGCAGATGGCGCATGACTTGCTGATACCGGGCTTGCCGCCGGGCAGCAAATTAAGCGAAGTGATGTTACTGATTATCGCGATTGTCGGTACCACTGTGGCGCCCTGGCAACTGTTCTTCCAGCAAAGCTATGTCATCGACAAGCGCATCACGCCGCGCTTCATCAAGTATGAACGCATCGACTTGTGGCTGGGCATCGTGATCGTCATCGTCGGCGCGGCCGCGATGATGGCGTTTTGCGCGCAGACCTTCGGCGGGCGTCCCGAGTTTGGCAACTTTGTCGATGCCGGCGCGGTGGCCCACGGCATCGAGAAATATTATGGCCGTTTGCCCGGCATCCTGTTCGCGCTGGCCTTGATCGACGCCAGCATCATCGGCGCTTCGGCGGTATCGCTGTCGAGCGCCTATGCCCTGGGTGATATCTTGTCGTTGAAACATTCGCTGCACCGCAAGGCGGGCGACGCCAAGGGCTTTTATGCCGTGTACTGCGGTTTGATCGCGATCGCGGCGGCGCTGGTACTGACGCCGGGCGTGTCCTTGGGCCTGCTGACGAATATGGTGCAAACCCTGGCCGGCGTCCTGTTGCCGGGCGCTACAGTATTCCTGTTACTGCTCTGCAATGACAAGCAAGTCCTCGGCCCATGGGTCAACTCGCGGCTGATCAATTACGGCGCCGGCGCCATCGTCGCGGCACTGGTGATGATGTCGATCATCCTGACCGCATCGGTCTTGTTCCCGGCCATCTCCGGTACCCAGATCGTCTGGATACTGGCTTCAGGCAGCTTGCTCACGGTGGCTTCGGCGATTGGCGTGAAATGGTATGAAAAGCTGCGTGGTGTTGCCAATGTGCAGCATATTGCCATCGACAAGAGCTTGCGTGACAGCTGGCGCATGCCGCCGATCGAGCAATTGGAACCGGCTCAGATCAGCTTGCTGAACCGCTTGTGGATGGCGGCCTTGCGCGGCTATCTGATCATTGCGGCCTTGATGCTGATGTTCAAGATGTTCCAGCTGGTGTTTGGCGCCGAGTAAGGCGGCTGGACGGGAATAAAAGAGGGACGCCAGATGGCGTCCCTTTTCATCACGGCAATCACAGTTACCAGGCGAGAGCTCTGTAGCCCCGCCTGGCGTCGCTGTTCAGGATCAGAAGCTGGTCGACAAGCCGGCGTACAGGCTGCGGCGTGCGCCGTATTGCGGCGCCCCCACGCCTACGCCGGAACCGTCGCGCAGCAGATAGGATTTATCAAACAAGTTGATCAGGGCCAAGCGGCCTTCGACCTTGCCCACTGGGGTGTTTTTCCAGGTGTGGGTCAGTGCCGTGTTGACCGTGAAGTAATGCGGCAAGTGGCCGGAGTTCGGCGCTGCGCCATCCGGTGTATCGCGCAAGCCGCTGCCGTACAGGAAGTCAGTGCTGACTTGCGAATCGCCAAAGTGGTAATGCGCGCCGCCCGACATGGTGTAGGTCTGGTCGTGGTCGAGGTAGATGTAGTTCTTGCTGATGTAAGCCAGTTCATCTGCACCGAACAGCGATTGGCCCGAGATGATGTTGCGGCCTTGCGCTTTTTGCGTGCTGGCGTTCAGGAAGGCGCCCCAGTTTTTCTCGCTGTAGATCGCCGACAATTCCAGGCCCTTGGCATAACCTTCGGCATAGTTGAATGGCGACAAGATCAGCGCCTGGCCAAACTGGCCTTCGTCCAGCAGGTTGGTGATTTTCTTGTAGTACACGTCTGCCGTCACCGTCAGCTTGGACGTGACTTGATGGGTGAGGCCGACATCATAGTAATGCGTGCGTTCGGCCTTGACGTTGTCCGAGGTTGGTACGGCTGGCGCATTGGTGGTGTTTGCATACAGGTCGATACTGCTTTGCGCTGCCAGTTCTTGCGGTGGCGGCGTGAAGTAGCGCGAGTAGCCGGCATGCAGGGCCGTGCCAGGCGCCACCTGGTAAGCCAGGTTGACGCGTGGGCTCCATTGCTGTTCGCTGGTGAAGGCCGACACTTTATCGAAGCGGGCGCCATAGTTCAGGGTCAGCGGCTTGCTGATATGCCATTCATCTTGCAGGTAGAAACTGGCCAGTGTGCCCGTCCTGCCGCTGTTGTCGACGATGGTGGTCGGCGTGGTCGAGTTTTGCGAGCCGTCGTCGCCGGTGGTGAATACGCCCACCGTGTTGTTGCTGATGGTTTTTTGGCGCGTGTAAGCCAGGCCGGTGCGCAGCGTATGGGTAGGATTGAGTTTGTAGCTGAGGTCAAACTGGGCGCCCGAAGCGCTGTTCGAGCGCAGCGTGTCGGACGCCACGCCGTTATAAATCAGGTCGCCGATCGAGTCTGGCGTGAAATGCAATTCCGAATACTGGTGGAAAGCCGACACCTGGTAGTTCAGGTCGCCCAGGCTCTTTTGCAGCGACAGCACCAGGAAGCGGTTCACTTCGCTCTGGTTTTCATTGAGCTGCGACGATGGCAGGGTGGATGTGCCGGCAGCGGCATCGCTTTGGCCAGCCAGCGAGAAACCTGGCGCCTGGTCCGGATTGTTTGGAATCTGGAAGCGGCCGTTGTAGGTGCCGAACATGGCGCCCAGGCGGGTATTGTCATCGAGGAAATACGACAGGCTGCCGAACGATTTGTTCTGGCGCGTCTTGTCATGCAAGGGGCTGCGCGTCGGTTGCGGGTTTTCCACGCCGATCGAGTTGCCCAGGTAGCTGCCGGACAGGTAATAGTTGAACTTGCCTACGCTGCCAAAGAATTCAGCACTCGGCTCGACATAGTTGTTGCTGCCGACCAGGACGCCAACGCGGCCGCCTGGCGTCACGCCACCTTCCTTGGTTTCAATGTCGACGATACCGGCGGTGCGCAGGCCGAATTGGGCAGGCAGGGCGCCCGTGACGAAATCCGTGTTGGCGACCAGACGCGTATCGATCGACTGACCGAAACCGGAGATGCTTTCTGGCAACTGTACGCCATTGATGCGGTATTGCACGTTTGCATGGTCATCGCGCACATGCAGCGCACCGGAACCCTTGGAGTCTTGCGAGACGCCTGGCAGGCGCAGCAGTACTTCATTGAATGGCGTGTTGTCGCCCTGGCCCAGCATATTCACCATGTGGCTATCGATGCTGTAGACAGTGGTGCCGATCTTCGGCGATAACTCGATGCGGGCGCTCTTCAAATGGGCTGAAGTGACCTCGACCGTTTGCATATCCTGTGCTGCTGCAGCATCGGCGCTGGCATCGGCAGACGAACTCAGGTCGGCGGCAGGCGCTGGCGCAACATCGGCGGCATAGGCGGAAACGGAAAACAGGCTGGCAAGGGCGAGCGACAGCGCGCTCAGACGTGGAGTGTGTTGCATGGAAAACCTCAAAAATAGTCAACGCCAGACGATGCCTGCGGCGCGCGTAGACGCGGCCTGGCGTTGCCTGAAAAAAAAAGAAAAAACAGCGTGGGAACTACAAGGAGATCGACGGCGGGCCGCGCACGGGCGGCAGCAACAGGGGAATGGCGGGTGTCAGCGTGACTGGCACGACGGCCAGCAAGCGGTAGGGCAATAATTGGGCGACCGGTTCAAGGATGACCGGTGGCAGGGTCAGGTCGGCGACCTTGTCGATGACGGCGGCGCACAGCGTGCAATCCTCCGCCGCCAGTGCGCTCTTGTGCAGATGCGTGACAGCGGTCGACAGCAGGAACACCAGCGCCAGTGCACTGAACATGGCCAGGCACACGCGCCATGGCGCAATCGCGAAGCGGGACTTCGCGTGGCTGGCTGGTTTGCGGTGTGGCTGGCGGATAGACATGAACGAATAGTAGCAAGAAAACCGCTATTCTGTCATCTTGTTGCAATCAACTTGCTTTAGACTGTGGCCCGCAGCTCGCGGGGCGACAGGCCATACCGCAGGCGGAAGCGGGCCGCGAAGCGCGAGGCCGAGGCGTAACCGCAGGCGGCGGCGATGTCGCCTATCGGAGAGATACCAGCTTGCAACTCTTGCAGCGCCATCCCCAGACGCACATCGTCGAGGATATCGCGGAAATGGCGGTTCTCAAGGGCAAGCTGGCGCCGCAGGGTCGACGCGCCCAGCTTTAACTGGGCCGCCACCCGTGGCACACTCCAGTCCGCAGCAGGATCGAGCAGCAGCACTTGCTGCACCCGTGCCGCCAGCGGGTCGCGGCGGTCCATCAGCAGCGGACCGCAATGGCCTTTCAACGCCAGCACCAGCAACAAACCTTCCGCCTGATGCGCTTGCAGGGCGGGCGGCGCGCCATTGGCCAGGCTGGCCATCAGTTGATCCCAGGCCAGCGCCGCATGGCTATCGAGCGGCACGCACAGGCTGGCCGTGGCCGCCTGGCGCAGCTGGCCATCGATCAAGCCGCCATGGCGCGAGCGGAAACGGGCGATCAGCGCTGGCGAAAAACTCACCATTTCCGCCAGATATCCTTGGCTGCCTGGCAAGTTGGCCACGCCCAGTTCTTGCCCGGCAGGCATCAATACCAACTCGCTGCTACCGGCGCGCATGTGGCGCTCCCCCCATTCCAGCAACTTTTCGCCCTGCCGTATGCGGCATAAGCTGGTCTGGAATACGGGCACCCGGCGCAAATTTTGCGCGCGGCGCGCCTCGATGGTGCCGCGCGCGATGCGCAGCTCGCTCGAACCGACTTCCTGCATGTCGGTGACGGACTTATCGGCCATACACTGGTGTGATGCGGGCCTTGCCCAGCGCGTTGGCGTTCAGCATATAGCCGAGCATGGCGGCGCTGGATTGCTGGTCCAGCGGCAACTTGTCCACTTTCAAGGCCCACACCGTGACCTGGTAGCGGTGCGGCTTGTCGCCGGCCGGTGGGCAGGCGCCGCCAAAGGCATTGTTGCCATAATCGTTGCGGCCTTGCACTGCGCCAGCAGGCAAGGTAGCGGCCGTCGCGCCATGCGGCAGCGACGAGGTGCTCGCTGGCAAGTTGAACACGCTCCAGTGCCACCAGCCGCTGCCGGTCGGTGCATCGGGGTCGTACACGGTGACGGCGAAACTCCTGGTGCCGGCTGGCGCATGCTGCCACGCCAGTTGCGGCGCCAGGTTGCCGCCTGAGCAGCCAAAACCTTCGTAGACTTGCGCGCTGCCCATCATCTTGCCATCGGCCACATCGTCACTGCTGACAGTGAAGGCGGGCGCGGCGTGCACGCCAGCGTGCAGGATGAGGCCAGCGATGGCGGCGAGGAGTGTGGTGTTTTTCATGGTGTTCCCTTTCGATAAAGTATAAGAGAAAGTGTATGCCGCGCCAGCGTTCGCCATGATGCCGATCCGCTCGGCGATAGTGCAGAAACGCTCAAAAACCCGTATTTTTAGTTTATTCCAGGGCGCTTGTGCACGATTCACGTGGGGCAGGCTGTCGTTGATTGATAACGATACGCATTCGCGCGCTTTCATGCTATGGTTCTGCAGCCAAAAATTTCCTTTCTACCTGTCAAGAAATCGCGCCATGTCCAAACGCCTGAGCAAGCTGTTGATCGGCAAGCTGCACCTGTATGCCGGTCTGTGGTTCGGCGCCCTGTTCGTTTTGCTGGGATTGACCGGCTCGGCGATTGCCTGGATGCCGGAACTCGATACCTGGCTCAATCCCACCTTGCTGCAGGCCAGCAAACCGGCCCAGGGCCAGGTATTCCAGGTGACGCCCGCGACGGTGCAAAGCGTGGTCGACCTGCTCACGGCTGACCCGGCCTACGGCAAACCCAGCCAGATCAATCCACCGTCAGACGAGCACGACGTCTACCTGGCCAGCTATCGCCAGAAGGGCAAGCCCGACGCCTTCCAGGTCGCCATCGTGCGCCAGGTGATGGTCGACCCCTACACCTTGCAAGTGAAGGGCGAGCGCGAATGGGGGCGTTTCGGCCTGACGCGTCCGCTCTTGATGTCCGGCATGTTCCATTTGCACCGCTATCTGTTGACGGGCGACGTGGGCAAGACCATCACCGGTATTTCCGGCGTGGCCTTGCTGTTGATGGCCTTGAGCGGCCTCTGGCTGTGGTGGCCGCGCTTGCAGTGGAAAGCCATCCGGCGCGCCTTGACGGTGTCGCACGGCGGTTCCTGGCCCCGCTTCAATTACACCTTCCACAAGGCGGCCGGCTTTATTGCCGCACCGGTGCTGGCGCTGCTGGCCTTTTCCGGCATTTATTTCAACTTGCCGCAATTGGTCGTGCCCGTGGTCGGCATGGTGTCTGGCGTGATAGACAAGGATAAGCTCAGCAATGTCAGCCAGCATGGCCCCGTGATCAGCGTGGCCGCTGCGATGGCGGCGGCGCAGCAGCTGTATCCGCACGGGCAAGTGTCGCGCATCGCCTTGCCGGCCAAGCCGAACGTGCCCTACGACATACGCATGCGCCAGCCCGATGAAATCGCCCAGGGCGACGGCGCCACGCGCATTACGCTCGACTCCCGCAGCGCACAGTCCTTGCGCGTGTATGACCCCTTGACGGCGTCGGCTGGCCAGCGTTTCCTGGGCTGGCAATTTCCCTTGCACTCGGGCCAGGCTTTTGGTGTGGTGGGACGCAGCATCATCATGCTGTTCGGCCTGATGCCGCTGGCATTCTTGCTGACGGGCAGCATGATCTGGTGGAAGCGGCGGCGCAGCAGGAAATAAGCGCCCTTCTGAGCCTTGCGGGAAAAATTGCTATCATCGTAGTGTTCTCGGACAGCCTGGCTGTCCGCATACCACTGACGATAACAAGGATAAGAGACCATGAGCAATCCCGACATCACCCTGGAAGTACTCAATGAACGCGGCATCGGCCGCCTGCCCGGCCACTTGGGCATTGTCATCACCTCGGTGGGCGATGGCCAGCTGACGGCGGAATTACCCGTCTTGCCACATTTGCTGGCGCCCAATGGCTATCTGCACGCCGGCAGCGTGGTAACCCTGGCCGACACGGCGTCCGGTTATGGCTGCATCGCCAACCTGCCCGAAGGCGCCAGCAACTTCACCACCATCGAGTTGAAATCGAACCACCTGGGCACCGCCCGCGATGGCACCATCATCTGCACCGCCAAGGTCGAGCACAAAGGCCGCAACACCCAGGTGTGGGACGCCGTGGTGAAAAGCAAGGAAACGGGCAAGACGATTGCCCTGTTCCGCTGCACGCAGATGATTCTGTATCCGAAGTAAGCTTAGATTTTTACCCAGTTACCCTTGTAAAGAATCGGCCCCGTCGGTCCATCCGGATTCGGCGAGCCGCCTTTTGGTTCCAGGGTAACCGCCAGCAGGGCGACGTCGTTGCCGATGGCGCGCTGGTTCAGGGCCAGCTTCACGCTGCCCTTGTCGGCCAGCAAGCCCAAGGAGCGCGGATTGCCGCTCTTCGGCACGGCCCACAGTTCCAGGTCCTTGTCGCTAGGCACGGGCGCGTTGCCCACCATGCGCACTTCCAGCGCACCGTGGCGGCTGTCGGCCGTCAATAACAGGGCGGTTTGCGCTTTTTCATCGGTCAGGCTGGCCACATAGTTGATTTGCGGCGCCTCCAGCACGCGGGTGGCCACCACGATCACCAGCAGGGCCGCGATGGCGCTGGACGCCATGCCGAGCGAGCGCCAGAACGACAGCGAATCGCGCCACAGTGCCCAAGCGCCTTGCGGCGCCAGGTGCAAGCGTTGTTCGATCTGTTTCCAGACCCGTTTTGGCGGCGCCACCGGCGTGGCGAATTCCGCCATCGGCTCCAGGCGCTGGCGCCATTCGGCCGTGATATTGCGCAAGTCGGCGTCATTGTGCAGCCAGCCTTCGAAACGGCGCCGCGCGCCGCCCTTCAGGGTGCCCAGCACGTATTCGGAAGCCAGTTTCTGGCGCAGCGTATCGTTGCCGCGGATATTCATGAGGCCTCCCGTTTCGCCAGGCACGTGCGCAGCCGCTCAAGGCTGCGCCGTATCCACGTCTTCACGGTGCCGATCGGCAGCGACATCTGCTGCGCCACTTCGCTATGCGACAGGTCATGGTAATACGCCAGCGCGACCACCTGCCGGTGCAGCCCTTCCAGGGCCGACATGCAAAACGCCAGCGCCTTGGCATCGCCGCTCATTTGCAGCGACTCTATCGGCGTGGCCTGGGGATCTCGTAGTGCATTCATGACTTCGCTATCAAACTGTTCGGCATCGATTTCCACTGTGTCGTCGCTGCGCCGCAACACATCGAACGCCTTGTTGCGCACGATGGTGGCCATCCAGGTCATCGGCGCCGCCAGATGGCTCTGGTAGGAGGCGGCGTTGTTCCAGATGGCGACGAAACCCTCTTGCAAGGCTTCTTCAGCAAGCTCTTGCTTATGTAATATACGCAGCGCGAAGCCAAACAGTTTCGATGATGTGGATTGATATAGCAGACGGAACGCGGAAGCGTCCTTGTTGCCGGCGGCGAGTAGCCAGGTTTTGAGTTGTTGCGGGTCTAACGTTTGGGCGTCGGAGGACACGGCTGGCCTTCACAAGATGAGCGGAAATCACGCAGAGGCAGGTTATAACAATTTTGCAATGCTTAGCAACAAAGTTTTCTGCAGTGTTTTACTGTGCTTCAGCCTGCCAGCGCCGTTTCCAGCAATTTGTGCAGTTCGGCAAATTCCGGCTTGCCCACGTAGCGCTTGAGGATCTTGCCCTGCTTGTCGAGCACGAAAGTGGTCGGCGTGAGGGCCACGTCGCCATACGCCTTGGCCGCGTCGCCCGAGGCGTCCAGCGCCACCTTGAAGGGCAGCTGGCGCGTTTCGGCGAAATTGAGGACATAGTTGGCGGGGTCGTACTGCATGGCCACGGCCACGAATTCCAGGCCCTGTCCCTTGTACTTATTGTAGGTGTCGACCATTTCGGGCATTTCTGCCACGCAAGTGGTACACGAGGTGGCCCAGAAATTGACCATCACCACCTTGCCGCGCAGGCTGTTTGATGTAATCGTTTCGCCGCTGATGGTGTGGAAGCTCACATCCGGTGCGCTTTGTTTTTTGCTGACCGACGCATACGCTGCGGCCGCCACGCCAGCCACGAGCACGGCGATGAGGGCTGGCTTGAGCCAGGACTTGGCAGCAGGAGTCGATGTTGGCATGATTTTTACACAAAATGCGGGACGATGCGGCCATTATAGCCGTATCGCCGCGATTCAGTTATTGGCTGGCTGTATTGCTGCTCGTGCTTTTTTGCGGCGGATCTGGCTGCAATTGTTTCAGCTCGGCTTCCGTGATGTAGTCGAAAATCTTGACCACTTTTTGCACGCCGCCCACGCCGCGCGCCACGTCGGAAGCGACGGTGCCTTCGCGCTGGGTCACGCGGCCCATCAGGAAGACGGTGGCGTTTTCGGTCACGACCTTGAACGAGGCGGCAGAAATGGTTTTCATGTCCACCAGGCTAGCCTTGACCTTGGTGGTGATCAGGGCATCGTTGGAGCGCGAGGTGTAGCTGGCGGGGCCGGCAATGATCAGTTCATTGTCCACCGATTGCACGCCTTCGATGCCGCGTACCTCGTTCTCGACGGCACGTTTCATCGCTTCATCGCGCACTTCGCCCGTCAGCAGGACGCGGCGGTTGAAGCTGGTGACGTTCACATGGCCGATATCGCCAACGATGGCCGGTATGCGCGATTCACCTTTCAATGCGATCGACTTGTCTTCGGTCTGGGCGCCCAGGGTGCGGCGGTCTGCCGCAGCGACTCCGCCCATCACTGCGCCGCCGACCATCAGTTCGATGCAGCCGGTGAGTGAGGTCATCATGACGCTGCACAACAAAGCGGTCGCCAGTGGGCGTTGTACGCGTTTCCAGCCTGGGCCAGTACCGAATTTAGTCATTCACATCTCCTCCGAATAAAGCAACGTCGATACCGTCGCAAATACAGTGTATGGTTGTCAAATGTACTTCCTGGATACGCGCCGTGCGCGAGGCAGGCACGCAGATATGCACGTCGGCGTCGGTCAGCATCTTGCCGATGGCGCCGCCGTCCTTGCCGGTCAGTGCCACCACGCGCATTTCGCGCTCTAGCGCTGCTTCTACCGCCGCCATCACATTGCCCGAATTGCCCGACGTCGAGATGGCCAGCAGGATATCGCCAGCCTGGCCGAATGCCTGCACCTGCTTGGAGAAAATCTCGCGGTAGCTGTAATCGTTGGCAACGGCCGTCATGATGGACGTGTCCGTGGTCAGCGCCAGCGCCGGCAGCGGAAAACGTTCGCGCTCGAAACGGCCTACCAGCTCAGCAGCAAAGTGCTGGCAGTCGGCCGCAGAACCACCATTGCCGCAGGCGAGAATCTTGTTGCCATTCGACAATGCGGAAAACATCAGCTCGATCGCTTCTGCAATCGGTTGTGCCAGTACCGTAGCGGCCTGGATCTTGAGTTCGGCACTTTCGTGGAAGTGCGAGAGGATGCGTTGATTATTCATAGTCTGCCGATTATAGTGCAGGCGCGCGGTATGGCGAACAAGCACTGTAAAAAATGCTTACATATCCAAAATGTTTTTCAGCCAGCTGATTTGAGCGCCATCGATGGTCACCGCGTCGAAGCGGCAGGGCGGCAAGCTTTTTTGCCCCAGCAGATAGGTCTGGGCCGCCCTCACCATGCGCCGCTGCTTGGCTTGCGTGATGCTGGCCAGGGCGCCACCGAAGGCCGTGCTGCTACGCCGGCGCACTTCGACAAAGACGATCACTTTGCCGTCGCGCATGATCAGATCGAGTTCGCCGCCCTTGCACAGAAAGTGGCGCTGCAGCAGCACCAGGCCCTGCAGCAGCAAATACGCCAGCGCATCGTCTTCCGCCTGCCGCCCCAGTATTTGCGTATTCTGGACAGGCATGGCGGCTGGCTTACTGTGCCGGTGGCGTGTTGGCTGGCGGCCACACGGCCACGGCGCCGTTCTGGTAGCTGGCCGCCTGTTCCGTGCGCTCAAAGCGCAGCTGGCCGGCGTCGGAGCGTACCGACAAGCGGCCCGTCACGCCATCGAGGGTGAAGGGTGCACCCGGCCGCAGCGCCACTTCACGCGCCACGCGGAAGGCGTCGATGCCCAGCGCATACAAGCGTTCCATGTCGGCCGTCAGGCGGCGGTCGCTTGGCTGTGGCGCTTGTGGATACACCATCACTTGCGGATGATCGCGCTGCACCTGCCATGGCAAGTCCAGCAGGCGCGCGCCGTCGAGCTCGGGGCCGCTGGCGCCGCGCCCGGTGCCGGGATTCATTGACGACGTACCATATAAAGGCAAGTCGCTGCCGATGGCCACGCGCAGCTGGCGCGCCTGGTCGGCGTCCAGCGCGGCAAACAGCAAGCCCGGTGGCGTGGCGGCCAGGCGCGCGCGCAGCTGCACCATCTCGGCGTCGCTCAGGTAGCCATTCACGGCCGATAGTTCGACCACGTCGACCTTGCCGCCCTGGCGCAGCCATTCCTGCTTGAAGGCAGTGCTGATGCGGCGTTGCGACGGCGCGCCGGCCGACAGGATCAGTGCGCTGGCGCCCGGCTGCTCGCTGGCCGCCCAGGCAGCCACCTGGCGTGCTTCCGCTTCTATCGACAGGCCGATGACCAGCAGTTTGGCGGGCAGGCGCGCTTCATCGCGGTTGTCCGGGTGATTCAGGGCGATCGTCGGTTTGGTGACCAGGTCGCTATTGACCACCGCTGTCACGGCCGAGCGCGACAGCGGACCGACCACAATATCCTGTTCCTGCTGTGCCTTGGCAAAGGTATTCAGCACGTCGCTGGTGGCGTCACCGGTATCGATCACGCTCACTTCAAAACCGCTGCGGTCGCGCTCATAGGCAGCCATGAAGCCGGCGCGCAGCAGTTCGGCGGCCGGGCCCAGGGTTTCAGAGCGTAGTGGCAGCAGCAGGCCGATGTGATGCAGCTGGCCATCGGACGGCGCTGGCGCCGTGGCGGCGGGCATGTCTGGCGGCGTGCCGGTGGCCGGTTTATTGCCGATAGGCGCCACATTGGGCGTGCCGCCTTCGTCATACGAGGTAATATTCGGCACCGCCACGGCAAACGTCACCGCTTCGGGTGCTGGCGGACGTGGTCGCGGTGGCGGCGGCACTGGCTTGGGCGGCGGCAGCGCACTTGTGTTTGATTCAATAGGCGCGCACAATTGCCCGGGCGCGTCGCAAGGCGTGCTGCAAGCGCTCAGCATGCCAGCCGCGGCACAAACAAGCAGTAACTTCACACTATTAGCAAGCATCTGACCCCCAAAATGACCGTACAAGAAAGTAGTTTAATCGCCAACCTTCCCATCATGACAGAGGCGGCGCACCAGGTCTATCCTATAGCAACATTGTATGTAGTGGCCACGCCGATCGGCAATGTGACCGATATCAGCCTGCGCGCCCTGCATCTGCTGAGCCTGGCTGACGCCGTCGCCTGTGAAGATACCCGCAATACGGCGCACCTGATGACGCGTTTCGGCTTGAACAAGCCTTTGATTGCTGCGCATCAACATAATGAGCGCGAAGTGGCGCAAACCCTGATCGCCCGCCTGCAGGCCGGCGAGCGCATCGCCCTGGTCTCGGACGCGGGCACGCCTGCCGTTTCCGACCCGGGCGCGCGCATCGTCGACGCCGTGCGTGCAGCCGGCTTGCGCGTGTTGCCCCTGCCCGGTCCATCGGCAGCGATCACCGCGATTTCCGCCAGCGGCTTGCTCAACGACCAGTTTTATTTTGTCGGCTTCCTGCCCGCCAAGGCCAGGCAGCGCGAAAACATCTTGCACAGCCTGCGCGGCGTGACCGCCACCATGGTGTTTTACGAAGCGCCACACCGCATCCTCGATTGCACCACTGCCCTGGTCGAAGCTTTCGAGCCGAACCGGCAAGTAGTGTTCGCGCGCGAACTGACGAAACTGTTCGAAGAAATCCACCGCTGCCCCCTGTCGGAAGCGGTCGCCTGGATACGCGCCGACGCGCACCGTGAAAAAGGCGAATTCGTCGTCTTGCTGGAAGGCGCGACCGAAGCGCAAGACGCAGAAGACGTGGAAGCCGAGCGCATCCTCAACATCCTGCTGGCCGAATGCAGCGTGAAACAGGCCGCCAACCTGACGGCGCAAATCACGGGCCGCAAGAAAAACGCTTTATATGAGCGGGCGCTGCAGCTGAAGGGACAGGAATAATCTAGACCATCCTACCTGGATTGGGGTGTATCGTACCCAATCTGGGTATCTTGTCAGTGTGCTACCACTTGCACCCGCTATCCTTTTTATCCAGCAGCATCAACACGGGCGCCAGGATGCCGGCGCCCGCATAAGCGGTGCGGCAATCGCCACGCTTGCCTTCGGCGATATCGCGCGCCAGCTGGGTTTCTGTCTGCAGCGGCTTGTCGGGGATTTGTCCCACCGCCGTGCCCACTTTGGAAGGGTCGCGTTCACCGGCAACCTTGCGCGCGGTTTTCAATGCGGCGTCCATGTCGAACTTCGGCGCTTCCTTGGCTAGCGCATCGGGCGTGGCTACCGGCGCTGGCGGCGCGGTGGGGGCGATGGTGATCATATTCTGGCTGGGCGGTTGCGCCGTGATGCGGGGCGCATCTTCCCTGCTGATGGTTTTCCTGGGCGCGCTGATGGGCTTGGGTTCGTGTTTCGGCTTGGCTTCGGCAATCGGCGGTGGGGGTAGCGGCTTGGCGGCCAGCGGGCGTATCCAGACGGCGACCGATTCCACGCGGGGGCCGGTATCGGGAATTGCCGGCGGTTTCACTGCACGCCAGACATAGATCAAGCCGGCGTGCAGCAGCAACGACACGGCGATGCCCAGTGCGATGCCGCGCCGGTTGCGCAAGAACGGAACAGCATCGCCTTGCGTGTGGATTTCTGTACTGAAATGCATTGCCGTCCTCACCTCATGGCTGATCGGGAAAACTCGCGTAGCTAGTGTCGCATACATCACAAGTTTTTAAAAATACATGAGTCGCTGTTCCGCCCGTAAATAATTTACATAGAGTTGCACCTGACCCTTGACCGAAGTCGATACGGTCTGTATTATCTTGGTCTTCGGAGTGTGGCGCAGCCCGGTAGCGCACCTGGTTTGGGACCAGGGGGTCCAAGGTTCGAATCCTTGTACTCCGACCAAATTTGTAGAAAAAAACCCAGAAGTTTCGGCTTCTGGGTTTTTTTTCGTCTGTACGGATTGTATTGACGATCGTATTGAAAAAGGGGCCGCAGCCCCTTTCCTCTTACCCCAATCGCTTCGCCGCCATCGCATTGCCCGCCCGGCTGGAACCCTTGCGGCCCAGCTGCTGCGAGATGAACTGGCCCGCGTCCACCACCAGGTCCAGGTCGATGCCGGTGGCTATCCCCAGGCCGGCCATCATATACAGCACGTCTTCGGTGGCCACGTTGCCGGTGGCGCCCTTGGCGTAGGGACAGCCGCCCAGGCCGGAAACAGACGAGTGATAAATCGCGATACCCGTTTCCAGGCTGGCGTAGATATTGGCCAGCGCCTGGCCATAGGTATCGTGGAAGTGGCCGGACAAGCCTCCCACGTGAAAGGCGCGGATGGCGCGCTCCATCACCGCTTGCGTCTTGCGCGGCGTGGCTACGCCGATGGTGTCGGCGATGTCGATTTCGTCGCAGCCCAGGTCGCGCATGCGCTGCACCACGTCTTCCACGGCATCGAGCGGCACGTCGCCCTGATACGGGCAGCCAAACGCGCAGCTGATGCTGCCACGCAGGCGCAAGCCGTGTTGCTTGGCTGCTTTCGCCACGCCTTCGAAGCGGGCGATCGATTCGGCGATCGAGCAGTTGATATTCTTTTGCGAGAACGCTTCCGAGGCCGAACCGAAGATCACCACTTCATCGGCCTTTGCCGCCAGTGCCGCGTCAAAACCCTGCATGTTCGGCGTCAGCGCGGAATAAATCGTGCCGGGCCGGCGCACAATCTTTTCCATCACTTCTGCGCTGGTGGCCATTTGCGGCACCCATTTGGGCGACACGAAAGAAGCCGCCTCGATATTGGCAAAGCCGGCCTGCGTCAGCCGGTCGACCAGTTCGATCTTGACGGCGGCGCTGATGGTTTCCTTCTCGTTCTGCAAGCCGTCGCGCGGACCCACTTCGACGATTTTCACTTGTTTCGGCAGATTACTGGTCGGGTTCATCTCAATATCCTTGCAAACGGTTGACGATGCCGGCGACCGTGTCGCCAGCGTGCAGGCGCCGCATTTTGGCGGCGATTTGCGCTACGCTTTCGCGGCGCAGGGTGGCCGCTGAAATATGCGGCGTGATGGTGATGCGCGGCTCTTGCCAGAAAGGGTGCTGCTGCGGCAGCGGCTCGTTGCGGAATACGTCCAGTGTCGCCCCGGCGATATGGCCCGAGCGTATCAGGGTCAGCAAATCCGGTTCGGCCAGGTGCGCGCCGCGCGCCACATTGATGACGTAGGCGCCTGGCAGCAGCATCGACAGGCGCGTGCGGTCCAGCAGATTGTGCGTGTCCGGTGTCAGCGGCAGCATGCAGACGAGTACCCGCGTGCCGCGCAAGAAGGACGCCAAGCCCTCCTCGCCCGCAAAACATGTCACGCCATCGAGCTGCTTCTGGCTGCGGCTCCAGCCACGCAAGGGAAATTCAAACTGCGCCAGCGCATCGAGCACGCGCGTGCCCAGTGCGCCCATGCCCAGTACGCCGACGGGAAAGTCCGTTTTTTCAAAGGCGGGCAGCGGCTGCCAGATGCCGGCGCGCGCCTGCGCTTCATAATCGTCGAAACGGCGGAAATGGCGCAGCACCGCGTGGCTGACATATTCGGCCATCTGCACGCCCATGCCTGCATCGTCCAGGCGCACCAGCGGCACGTGCTTGGGTAGCGCTTCGCCGAATTTGAGCAAGGCATCGACGCCGGCGCCCGTGTTGAAGATGGCTTTGACCTGACTCAATGCTGGCAGCATGGCTGCCGGCGGTTGCCAGACGACCGCGTAGTCACAGGGTACTACTGGCTCACCATCGCGCCAGAAAACGATCTCGGCCTCGGGCAGCTGGGCGTTAAAATCAGCGATCCACGCCGCCTGCTTGCCGTCCGAGCGTTGTAAAAGAATGCGCATCGTGGCTACTCTATGCGGCTGCCTTGAAGGCCAGCAGCGGCGCGCCGTCGGCCACCTGGTCGCCCACCGCATACAGCACGTCTTCCACCAGGCCGTCGTGCGGCGCGGCGATGGTGTGCTCCATCTTCATCGCTTCCATGATGACCAGCGGTTCGCCCTTCTTCACATCCTGCCCCTTGGTCACCAGTACGGCCACCACCTTGCCCGGCATCGGCGCCGTCAGGCGTCCGCCCTCGGCTTCCACTTCGCCCGCATGCGCCATCGGATCGTTGTAGTGCAAGGTGTAGTGCGCGCCGCCGGTAAACACGTGGAACTGTTCACCGTCGTGCAGCACGGTGCCGTGCACGGCCCGTTCGCCCAGCTTGATGTGCAGTTCCAGGCCTTTGTTCGTTGTCAGGCTCAGGGGCTGGTCGTTGAACAGCCAGCCATCGGCGGCGTATGTCACGCGTACCGCATAGGCTTTGCTATCGCCGGCCAGCGCAAATTCGTCGGCAAAAGACAGGCTGCGTTTGAGCGCGCTGTTCAAACGCCAACCCTGGGCATTGCCCCATGGGCCACTGCCATCGTTGGCCGCCGCTTCCTGCGTCAGCAGGGCCACGGACGCCAGCGCCAGGGCCGTGTCGGGCGCTGCCTGCAGGGCCGGGAACAGCGTATCGTGGTTGCGTTCGATCAAACCCGTATCGAGCTCGGCAGAGGAAAATGCCTGGCCCAGCACCAGGCGCTTCAAGAAGGCGATATTGGTGGCCAGGCCCACGATCTGGTATTCCGACAACGCCTGCGCCATGCGCGCCAGCGCTACGCGGCGGTCCGCGCCCCAGACGATCAATTTCGCGATCATCGGGTCGTAGAAGGGCGAAATCGCATCGCCTTCGCGCACGCCCGAATCGATGCGCACGCCGGCCGGCACCGGTGTTCCGCCCAGTTCAAACGTGACCGCTTGCGGCGAGTGCATATGGCGCAAGGTGCCGATCGACGGCAAGAAGCCTTTTTCGGGATTTTCTGCGTAGATGCGCGCCTCGATGGCGTGGCCGTGGATGGTCAACTCACTTTGTTTTTTCGGCAGCGGCTCGCCAAAGGCCACGCGCAACTGCCATTCCACCAGGTCGGTGCCGGTGATCATTTCCGTTACCGGATGTTCCACCTGCAGACGCGTGTTCATCTCCATGAAGTAGAACGAGCCATCCTGGTTGGCGATGAATTCCACCGTGCCGGCGCCGACATAACCGACAGCCCTGGCGGCGGCCACGGCCGCTTCGCCCATGGCTGCGCGGCGCTCAGACGGCATGCCTGGCGCTGGCGCTTCTTCCAGCACTTTTTGATGGCGGCGCTGCACCGAGCAGTCGCGCTCAAACAGATAGATACAATTGCCCAGGGTGTCGGCAAACACCTGGATTTCGATATGGCGTGGACGCGACAGGTATTTTTCAGCCAGTACCTTGTCGTCGCCGAAAGAGCTGATCGCTTCGCGCTTGCAAGAAGCTAACGCCGCCTTGAAGTCGGCCGAGTTCTCAATCACGCGCATGCCCTTGCCGCCACCGCCAGCCGAGGCTTTCAACAGTACCGGATAGCCGATCTGGTCGGCTTGGGTGTGCAGGAAATCGGCATCCTGATTCTCGCCATGGTAGCCAGGCACCAGCGGGACATTGGCTTTCTCCATCAGCGACTTGGCGGCCGACTTGGAACCCATGGCGCGCATGGCCGACGCCGGCGGGCCGATAAAGACCAGGCCTGCCGCGTGGCAGGCGTCGGCGAAGTCCGCGTTTTCAGACAAAAAGCCGTAGCCGGGATGGATCGCCTGCGCGCCCGTGGCCAGCGCCACGGCGATGATCTTGTCACCGCACAGATAGCTTTCCTTGGCTGCGGCCGGGCCGATCAGCACTGCTTCATCGCAGACGGCGACGTGCTTGGCCCTGGCGTCGGCTTCCGAATACACGGCAACCGTCAAGATGCCCATGCGGCGCGCGGTAGCGGCGACACGGCAAGCGATTTCGCCGCGGTTGGCGATCAGGATTTTAGTGAACATGGTCTCTCTCTACTCTCTCAAAAAGGGCAGCTGTCTTTTTTATATGTCTGCTGTCTTGTCTCTGTCTTGTCTTTTAACCCAAAAGCAAAATGCCGGGGTCAGACCCAAAGGGTCTGACCCCTTGACTGGTTATCAGCAGCCGCACTTCTCTTTCTGTACCGATTCGAGCATGGCGCCGCGCGTTTGCAGGCCCAGCTTGCTCAACAGGATGCGGTCGTCTTCTGCTTCCGGGTTGTCGGTGGTGAGCAGCTTGTCGCCGTAGAAAATCGAGTTGGCGCCAGCCAGGAAGCACATGGCTTGCACCGCTTCACCCATCTGGCGGCGGCCGGCGGACAGGCGCACGCGTGCTTTTGGCATGGTGATGCGGGCCACGGCGATGGTGCGCACGAATTCGAATGGATCCAGTGCTTCCAGGCCGAACAAAGGCGTGCCTTCCACCTGCACCAGGTGATTCACCGGCACCGATTCAGGATACGGATTCAGGTTGGCCAATTGGGCGATCAGGCCGGCGCGTTGCACGCGCGTTTCGCCCATGCCGACGATGCCGCCGCAGCATACTTTCAAGCCTGCTTCGCGCACGCGGCCCAGTGTGTCCAGGCGGTCCTGGTATTCGCGCGTGGAGATCACGTTGTCGTAAAACTCGGGCGCCGTATCCAGGTTGTGGTTGTAGAAATCGAGGCCGGCGTTTTTCAGGCGGTCAGCCTGGCCTTCTTCCAGCATGCCCAGGGTGGCGCAGGTTTCCAGGCCCAGGGCCTTGACCTTGCTGACCATTTCTTCGACTTTTTCCATGTCGCGGTCTTTCGGGCCACGCCAGGCGGCGCCCATGCAGAAGCGCGTGGCGCCATTGGCCTTGGCCTGGCGCGCGGCGTCCAGTACCGTGTCGATGTCGAGGATTTTTTTCGCTTCCACGCCGGTGTCGTAGCGGGCTGCTTGCGGGCAGTAGCCGCAGTCTTCTTCGCAGCCGCCGGTCTTGATCGACAGCAGGGTCGCCAGCTCCACGTCGCCATCAGGGAAATTGATGCGGTGGGTTTGCTGGGCCTTGAACATCAGGTCATTAAATGGCAGGTCGAACAGGGCCAGCACATCTTCCAACGGCCAGGTAGCCGCTTCCGGCAGGGTGATGCGCGCCGCAGGGCGGTGCAGTTCGACGGTTTTTGCTGCTTCTTGAACTTGAGACATGGTGATTCCTTCGTTTCTATTTTGGGATACGTTCAATTGTTCGGGCGTTGGGCTGGCCAGTTCGGCAAGCCCGTAAAATCGAGATAGGCAGCGGCCGCTTCGGCAGAAGGCTGCGCCAGGCGCGGCACCCTGCCCAGCAGCGGCGCCGGGATGCGCTCGATCAGCGCATCGATATTTTCATCGAGGAAGCGCATTTCCACTTCCAGGGTATTGGCGACCCAGCCGACTACCTTCAAGCCGCGCGCTTGCACCGCTTCGACCGTCAGCAAGGCCTGGCTGATGCAGCCCAGGCGCATGCCGACCACCAGGATCACGGGCAATTCCAGCTGCTGCGCCAGGTCGGCGGAATCGTAATCGGCTGATAATGGCACGCGAAAACCACCCACGCCCTCGACCACCACCGCATCTGAAGCGGCGGCGATTTCCAGGTAGGCGGCCAAAATGGGCACAGGCTCTATGCTCACGCCTTCGAGCGCGGCGGCGATATGCGGCGCGGCCGGCTCCTTCAGCATATAGGGCGTGGTCAGGCTGCGCAGCATGGTGACGTTGCCAGCAGCGATCAGGCTGTCGGCGTCTTCATTATGCAGCTCGCCGTCGCGCAGTTCGGCGCCAGCTGCCACCGGCTTCATGCCGCAGGCGCGCACGCCGCGTTGTACCAGCGCGTGCAGCAGCGCTGACGAGGTCAGGGTCTTGCCGATTTCCGTGTCGGTGCCGGTCACGAAACAGGCAAATGAGGAAGGCAAGCCGGCCGCCGCCGCCGCTGGGCTGGGTTGCACCGCCAGGTCGCTTGCCGCGATAGGGTCATCAAGGCTCATGGCGAGTCCTTTCAAGCGTGTTGACTGCGTTGATCAATTGCGCCACTTCCTGCGCCGTGTGGCCGGCCGACAGGGTGACGCGCAGGCGGGCCGTGCCGAGGGGGACGGTAGGCGGGCGGATCGCGCCTACCCACAGTCCCTGCTGGTACAAGCTGGCCGCAATGCCCATCATTTCGGCGTTTTCACCGATGATCACGGGCTGGATGGCGGTTTGCGATGGCAAGGCTTGCCAGCGTTGCAGCTGCAAGCCTTCGTTCCACTGCGCCACCAGTGCCGCCAGATGTGCGCGGCGCTGTGCACCTTCTTCGCCGGCGATAATGTCCACACTGGCCAGCAGCGCATGCGCCAGCGCGGGCGGCGCGGCGGTGGTGAAGATATATGGCCGCGCCTTCTGTATCAGCGTTTCGATCACGGCTTCATGCGCCGCCACGAAGGCGCCGCCCACGCCGGCCGATTTGCCCAAAGTACCGACATAGACCAGGTAAGGCGAATGCAGCTCAAAGTGTTCCAGCGCGCCTCGGCCATGCTCGCCCAGCGCGCCAAAACCGTGCGCATCGTCGACCACCAGCCAGGCGCCGTATTGTTCGCACAGGGCCAGCAGCGCGGGCAGCGGCGCCAGGTCGCCATCCATGCTGAAGACGCTGTCGGTGACGACGATCCTGGTCTTGGCTTTACTTTCCGCCAGCAAGGCCGCCAGCGCAGCCAGGTCGGCGTGCGGATAGACGCGCGTCTTGACGCGGGACAGCCGCGTGCCGTCGATCAGGGACGCGTGGTTCAGCGCTTCCGAGAAAATCTCGGTGTCCGCATCGCCCGCCGCCAGGCCGGTCAGCACAGCTAAATTAGCCATATAGCCGGTGCAGAAATACAGGGCGCGGGCGTGTTCCAGGTTGCTGCCGACAAAGCTGGCCAGCCGTTCTTCGAGCTGCGCGTGGGCGCGGCTGTGGCCACTGATCAGGTGCGAAGCGCCGCTGCCGGCGCCGTACAGGTCAGCGCCTTCTTGCAGCGCCTTGATGATGGCAGGATGCGCGGCCAGGCCCAGGTAGTCATTGCTGCAAAAAGCCAGCATCTCGCGGCCATCCACCGTCAGGCGCGGCGCGCACGGCGTTTCCACGGTGCGGCGGCGGCGTATCAGGCTGCGCTCTTCCAGTCCTTGCAAATGCTGTTTCAGGCGGGTGATCAGTTCCATCTCAGGCCTCGATCACTTTATTGAAGACAGCCAGGGTCTGCTGGCCCAGGCCGGCGATTTCTTCGTCGTTCAATATGTACGGCGGCATCAGGTACACGGTGGCGCCGATCGGGCGCATCAACAACTCATGTTCCAGCGCGGTACTGAAGAAGTTGCGCGAAAAATCGGGCGCCGCGTCGACTGCATCGAAGGCCCAGATCATGCCCTGCTGCCTGAAATTGACGACTTTTTCATGCTGTGCCAGCGGCGCCAGCGCCTGCGTGATTTTTGCCGCGCGCACCCGGTTGGCCACCAGTACATCGTCCTCTTCGAAGATGGACAAGGTCGCCAGCGCGGCGCGGCAAGCCAGCGGGTTGCCCGTGTACGAGTGCGAATGCAAAAAGCCGCGGCGCACGTCAGTGCTGTAAAACGCCTGGTAGATATCTTCGCGCGTCATCACCAGCGACAAAGGCAGATAGCCGCCGCTGATGCCTTTCGACAGGCAGACGAAGTCGGGCCAGATGCCCGCCTGTTCGCAAGCGAAGAAAGTGCCCGTGCGGCCGCAGCCGACGGCGATTTCGTCGAGGATCAGATGCACTTGATACTGGTCGCACAGCGCGCGCACCAGCGACAGGTAGAGCGGGTCGTGCATGGCCATGCCGGTGGCGCATTGCACCAGCGGCTCGATGATGATGGCGGCGATCTTGTCTGCCTTTTGCTGGAACAGCTGTTCCACTTCAAAGGCGGCGCGGCGCGCGACATCCTGCGCTGTTTCGCCTTCATTCGCCTGGCGGTAGTCGGGCGACATCACGGTCTGCGTGGCGCGCAGCAGCGGGCCGTAGGCATCCTTGAACAGCGCCACGTCGGTGACGGCCAGCGCGCCGATGGTCTCGCCGTGGTAACTGCCTTTTAAACAGACGAATTCCTGTTTTTCACTCTTGCCGCTATTGCGCCAGGCATGAAAACTCATCTTCAGGGCGATTTCCACCGCCGAGGCGCCATCCGAGGCATAAAAGCTATGACCGAGCACGCCATTGGTGAGGGCAGAGAGTTTTTCCGACAGTTGTATCACCGGTTCGTGCGTAAAACCGGCCAGCATGGCGTGTTCCAGGCGGTCCAGCTGGTCCTTCAATGCCGCATTGATGCGCGGATTGGCGTGGCCGAACAAATTCACCCACCAGGAGCTGATGGCATCAAGGTAGCGCCGGCCTTCGTGGTCGTACAGCCAGGCGCCGCGGCCATGGCTGACGGGGATCAAAGGCACGGTTTCGTGATGCTGCATTTGCGTGCACGGATGCCACACGCTGCGCAGACTGCGTTCGACCCAGCCCGATTGTTTTTCTGCTTTCAAAACTGCTCCAATAGATATTCTTAGTCCATGAGCTAGCCCATGAGCCAACTCGGCTTGCGCTTGTCCAGGAACGATTGCACGCCTTCACGGCCCTGTTCCGAGGCGCGGATCTGCGCGATGCGTTCGGCGGTGTCCAACAATAATGCGTCGTCGACTGGCTGGCCGGTGATATCGCGCACCAGCGTCTTCGCTTGCGCCACTGCGTGCGGGCTATTGCCCGTCAGCGCCTTGAGCACTTCCGCGGTTTTCGCGTCCAGTGTCTCGCCAGAGACGACTTCGTGGACAAAGCCCATCCGCAGCGCTTCCTGCGCGGAGAATCGCTCCGCGGTCAGGAAGTAGCGGCGTGCCGCGTTTTCGCCCATGGCCTTGATGACATACGGTGAAATAGTGGCCGGGATCAGTCCCAGCCGCACTTCGCTCAGGCAGAAATGCACGTCTTCCGCAGCCAGAATGATATCGCATGCGGACGCCAATCCCATGCCGCCGGCATAACAGTCGCCCTGCACCTTGGCCACCACAGGCTTGGGGCACAGGTAAATCGTGCGCAGCATCTGTGCCAGCTGCAGCGCGTCGGCCTGGTTTTCGGCATGCGTATAGCCTGCCATTTTCTTCATCCAGTTCAAGTCCGCGCCGGCGCAAAAGGCTGCGCCATTGGCGGCCAAGACGATGGCGCGCACCATCTCGCTGCGGCCCAGGCCCTCGAAAGCGCGCGCCAGTTCGGCGATCGTGGTTTCGTTGAACGCGTTGCGCACGTCCGGGCGGTTCAGGGTCACGGTGGCGACATTGCCCTCGATGACGATTTTCAGAGTCTCAAATTCCATGTTCTCTCCTCCCGGTCACATGCGGAAAACGCCGAACTTCGTGTCCGCAATTTCGGCGTTCAGCGCGGCCGACAGGCCCAGGCCCAGCACCATGCGGGTGTCGGCCGGGTCGATCACGCCATCGTCCCACAGGCGCGCGGTGGCGTAATACGGGTGGCCCTGGTGTTCATACTGCTCCTTGACCGGCTGCTTGAAGGCGGCTTCTTCTTCCGCGCTCCACTGCCCGCCCCGGCTTTCGATGCCGTCGCGCTTGACGGTCGCCAGCACGGACGCGGCCTGGTCGCCGCCCATGACGGAGATGCGCGCATTGGGCCACATCCACATGAAACGGGGCGAAAACGCGCGGCCGCACATGCCGTAGTTACCGGCGCCGAAGCTGCCGCCGATAATTACCGTGAATTTCGGTACGGCAGCGGTGGCCACCGCGGTCACCATCTTGGCGCCATTGCGGGCGATACCCTCGTTTTCGTATTTGCGGCCCACCATGAAGCCGGTGATATTTTGCAAAAACACCAGCGGGATCTTGCGCTGGCAGCACAGTTCGATGAAATGCGTGCCTTTCAGTGCCGATTCGGAAAACAGAATGCCGTTGTTGGCGATGATGCCAACCTTCACGCCATGGATATGCGCAAAGCCGCAAATCAGGGTAGTGCCGTAGCGGGCCTTGAATTCATCGAAATCGCTGCCGTCGACGATGCGCGCGATCACTTCCCTCACATCGAAGGGCTTGCGCGTATCGACCGGGATCACGCCATACAGTTCCTGGGTCGGGTATTTCGGTTCGACCGGTACACGCATCGCCATTTGCTGCGGCTTGACACGGTTCAGGTTAGAGACGATGGTGCGCGCCAGCGACAGCGCATGCAGGTCGTTCTGCGCCAGGTGGTCGACCACGCCCGACAAGCGCGTATGCACGTCGCCGCCGCCCAGGTCTTCGGCCGTCACCACTTCGCCGGTAGCCGCTTTTACCAGTGGCGGGCCGCCGAGGAAAATCGTGCCCTGTTCCTTGACGATGATCGATTCATCGCTCATGGCCGGCACATAGGCGCCGCCGGCCGTGCAAGAGCCCATCACCACGGCGATTTGCGGTATACCCTTGGCCGACAGATTGGCCTGGTTATAAAAGATGCGGCCGAAATGGTCACGGTCCGGGAAAACGTCATCCTGGTTCGGCAGGTTGGCGCCGCCCGAGTCGACCAGGTAGATGCAGGGCAGGTTGTTCTGGTCGGCGATTTCCTGGGCGCGCAAATGCTTTTTGACCGTCATCGGGTAATAGGTGCCGCCCTTGACGGTGGCGTCATTACACACGATCACGCATTCCTGGCCCGAGACGCGGCCGATGCCGGTGATGATGCCGGCGCTAGGCGCCGCATCGACGCCATTGGCGTCCTGGTACATGGCGTAGGCCGCCATCTGCGAAAATTCGAGGAAAGGCGTGCCGGGATCGAGCAGCATCTGCACGCGGTCGCGCGGCAGCAGTTTTCCGCGCGCCAGGTGCTTGGCGGCTGCCGCCTCACCACCGCCAGCGGCGATTTTTTCCACCTTGTCGCGCAAATCGTCGACGATGGCTTGCATGGCGGCGGCATTGGCCTTGAAATCTTCACTGCGCGGATTGAGTTTGCTTTCGATGTGCGGCATTGCGGTTCCTTTTTATTATCGCCCGGTCTCTCGGGTCGCGCTATTCGGGAAAACTGCCGTCGAGATAAAACCAGCGCAAGCCGCCCTCACCCTGTTCACGCACGAAGCGGCTCACTTCATGCAGGCGGTGCGCGCGGCCGCTGACTTTGTAGCGGGCCACGAATTCGACGGTGTCGCGGTTGATCTCTTCGGTTTGATCTGCTGATTTTGCTTTACGTTGACGTAAACGTAAAGCAGATTTTACCTCAAGTCCCAGCCAGTGCACTTTTTCTTCCTCGGCAAACAGGGGCTCGCTGGGGCGGGTGCTGGCGTGCCAGGTGGCGCGCAGATAAGCTTCGTCGCGCAGGGTAAAGGCCGTGTAGCGCGAACGCATCAGGGTTTCGGCCGTGGGCGGCAGGGCGGCGCCCGTGATATACGGACCGCAGCAAACGGCGTAGGCAGCACCGCCACAGGGGCAGGCAGCAGTTTTCGGGGATGTGGACATGCGGTCTTATCGACGTGGAAACAGGAAAGTGTCGCAATTATCCGCCATAACGGCGCCGCCGGTTGCCGCCTGCCCGCTTATTGCCGGGGGCTGAGGAAATCCAGCGCAAACGGCGGCGCCTGGCCGCTCATCAAGTCGGCCAGGATGCGCGCCGTGCCGGCCGCAAAGGTAAAGCCCAGCGGGCCGTGGCCCACATTCAGCCACAGGTTGCTGTACTTGCTGGGGCCGACCAGCGGCGCGCTGTTTGGCGTGGCGGGCCGCAAGCCGGCCCAGGCCGTGGCCTGCTCGTAGTCGGCCGCCTGCGGCATGGCTTCACGGGCCAGCCGGGTCAGGCCGGCGATACGGCCCGCATCGATGCGGGTATCGGCGCCCACCATGTCGACCATGGCGGCTACGCGCAGGCTATTGCCGATGCGCGCATATAGCACCTTGCGCTCGAAATCGGTGATGCTGATTTCGGGCGCCAGGTCTTGCGCGCGGATCGGCGCATTCAGGCTATAGCCTTTCAAGGGGTACAGCGGCAAATAAATGCCGGCAGTGGCGGCCAGGTCGCGGCTCTGGATGCCGGCCGCCAGCACATAGTGGTCCGCTTCCAGCAAGCCCAGGCTGGTATCGACCCCGGTGATCTTGCCGCGATTTGTCATGAACTGGCGCGCCTCGCCCTTCAGCAGCAGGGCAAAGTTGGGGTGCTGCAGCAGCCGCGCCGTGAGTAGCTGGCAAAAAGCGTGGCAATCGGCCACCGCTTCACCTTGCGTAAAAATGCCGCCTGCCAATGCCCCCTGCAGCGCCGCCAGCGCCGGTTCGCGCTGCACGGCTTGTTCCGGCGTCAGCACGATGCGGGCCTCTTCCGATTCCGGCCTGGCCACGGCGCGCTGGAAAATCGCGGGCGAGCGGTAGACGATCAGTTTGCCCGCATCGCGCCAGGCATAGGCGTCAGGCGGCACGGACAATTCTAGCTGGGCCATGCCAGTGCGGCTCAGTTCGCCCAATTCCAGCAGCTTGGCCGTGGTGCGGGCATTGCTGGCGACGTTGCAATTGCGCAAGAAACTGGCCAGCCAGCGCCATTGGCGCCAGTCCGCTTCGGGACGGAAGCGCAGCGGCCCGTCTTTTTGCAACATCCATGACAGGGCTTTCAGGGGGATGCCCGCGTCCGCCAGCGGCGCCACGTAGCGATAGCTGAGCTGGCCGCCATTGCGATAACTTGCGGCAATCGCCACTTGTTCATTGCGCTCCAGCACGGTGACCTTGTAGCCCGCTTCGGCCAGCCACCAGGCCGAGGTCAGGCCGACGATGCCAGCACCGATGATGATGACTTGCTGTCCTGCTCCTGGGTGCCGCCGGGTTTCTTGCATCATGCCTCGCTTGTATGACGTTCGTTGCACTCCCATGGTGCGGGAGCAGTCGATGAAAGCTTAGAGGCTGGGAAACAAGCGAGCCAATGAAACATCATGGTGCAGCCATAACTTCCGGGAATGCATAGGGCCTCGTTTCTGCGTATTTGTACGCCAGACGTGCGCCACAATCTGGTGCATGAGCAAATACAACATTGTCAATAAATTCATCAATGTTGACCTTTGGCATACTGAAACATTGTTTTTTTAACCGTATAACCATTATTTATGCCCATTTTCCATTTATTCATGGCCCCACGGGATACGCACAAGCGCCTTCGCTATTACACTAGTCATACAAGGAGAACTGTATGAGACGGACCAGTGTAGAACTCAAGGTCGATTTAAATGACAATTCGCCTTTATATATGCAGATCGCCCGCAAGCTGAGCGATGACGTACGCAACGGTCGTTACCAGGTAGACCAGGCTTTGCCATCTGAACGGACCCTGTCCGAATTGCTTGACGTGTCGCGCGTGACTGCGCGCAAGGCCATCGACCAGCTGGTCGAGCAGGGCCTCGTCGTGCGCCGCCGTGGATCGGGCAACTATATTGCCCCGCGTATCGAGCAGCCGCTATCGAATCTGTCGAGCTTTTCCGAACAATTGCAGCAGCGCGGCTACCGTCCCGGTTCGCGCTGGCTCAAGCGCGACGTGGTGATTGCCAGCAGCGATGATCAACTGAGCCTGGGCCTGCCGCAAAATACCAAGGTGGCGCGCCTGGAACGCTTGCGCCTGGCCGACGACGTGGTGATGGCGTATGAAGTGAGCGTCTTGCCGTTCAGCGTGGTGCCGGACCCGGCTGCCGTGGGCGATTCGCTGTATGCCTATTTAAATAACATCCGCAAGGCGCCCGTACGCGCCCTGCAGCACATCCGCGCCATGAATGCGACGGGCATGCTGGCCCAGCAACTGGGCGTGCCCGATGGCCAGGCCGTGCTGTTCATCACGCGTATCGCTTACCTGGAAACGGGCGAGGCGGTGGAGCTGACGCATTCCTACTGCCGCAGCGACCATTATGATTTCGTCGCAGAAATGCGGCGTTCTCCATAAACGCCCATAAGCCACCGTTATGCCCGCCTGACATCCTTTCATGGCTGACTGTCCACCTTGGCATTAAACTGAGTTTATCGTTTAACCATGTTCGGAAGTCATGCTGAAAACTGAAACCCCGAGCCGGCGGCATCCGGAACTCGATACTTATCCGGTCGAGCAACTGGTCGCTGCCTTTGTCGATGATCAATTCTGGGCCGTCGAAGCGGTAAGGCTGGCGTCGCCGCATATCTGCGCGGCCGTAGCCGCCGCCCTGCCCCGTATCGCCGCTGGCGGGCGTTTGCTGTATGTGGGCGCGGGCACCTCGGGCCGGCTTGGCGTGCTCGACAGTGTTGAACTGAATCCCACCTTTTCCTGGCCGCCCGAGCGGGCCGTCGCCATTCTGGCCGGTGGCCAGGGCGCCATGTTTACGGCTGTCGAAGGCGCGGAGGATGATGTGGAGCAAGGTACGCTGGACTTGCTCGCTCTTCAGCCGCAGCCGGACGACGTGGTGATACTGCTGGCCGCATCCGGCGCCACGCCCTATGTGCTGGGCGCCTTGCGGGCGGCGCGCGAGGCTGGCGCCTTGACGATAGGCATCGCCAACAATCCCGGCGCACCGGTAGCGCTGCAGGCCGAATGCGGCATCGTGCTCGACACGGGCGCGGAAGTGATTTCCGGCAGCACCCGTTTAAAGGCGGGCACGGCGCAAAAAATTACCCTGAACACGATTTCCAGCGCGCTGATGGTCGGTTTGCATAAAACCTATGGAAACTTGATGGTAGACTTGAAGCCGACCAACGCCAAGCTACTCTTGCGGGCGGTGCGTCTGACCATGCACGCCACCGGCGCCGATGAGGCCGAGGCCAGGCAAGTGCTGGAGCAATGCCAGTTTCACGTCAAGGTGGCGATGGTTGCCTTGTTAAAAAAAATCACCACAGACCAGGCACAGGCATTGTTGGCCGGAGCGAACGGCAGTGTGCGGGCAGCACTGGCGGCTTGATCCGATGGCGCATCATTCTTTTGTCCGGTCGATGACGAAGGATGTATGGAGCTTGTGAAACATAGCGCGCCAGCGCGCGCGAATAATCCATGGCGGTGGATTCCCACCCTGTATTTCGGTCAGGGTATCCCTTATGTTGTTGTCATGACACTGTCTGTGATCATGTACAAGAACTACGGCCTTTCGAATACCGATATCGCGCTCTACACGAGTTGGCTCTACCTGCCATGGGTCATCAAGCCGCTATGGTCGCCCTTCATCGATATGTACCGCACCAAGCGTTTCTGGATCATCGGCTTGCAATTGGTGATCGGCGCCGCGCTGGCGCTGGTGGCCCTGACCACGGCCCTGCCCCATTTCTTTCAGATCAGCCTGGCGATCTTCTGGCTGATGGCTTTCAGTTCGGCCACGCATGATATTGCCGCCGATGGCTTTTATATGCTGGGTCTGGAGCAACACCAGCAAGCGGCCTTTGTCGGCGTGCGCAGCACCTTTTACCGGCTGGCAATGATCGCCGGCCAGGGCGGCCTGGTATTTCTGGCCGGCTACCTGACCCATGTCACGGGCAATGTGCAACTGGCCTGGTCCAGCGTGTTCGCCATCCTGGCGGGCCTGTTTATCGCCCTCTGCTTCTACCACTATTTTGTGTTGCCCAAGCCGGCCGGCGACAAGGCCAGCATCGCGCATGCCGGCGCCTCGCCGCTGCAGGAATTCCTTGCCACCTTTGCCGCCTTCTTCAAGAAGAAAGATATTGTCGTCATCCTCGGCTTTTTGCTGCTGTTCCGCCTGGGCGAAGCGCAATTGCTCAAGTTAGCTGCGCCTTTCCTGCTGGACCCTGTGAGCAAGGGTGGCCTGGGGCTGACCACGGAGCAAGTCGGCCTGGTCTACGGCACCATCGGCGTGATCGCCCTGACCCTGGGTGGCTTGCTGGGCGGCTATGTGATTTCCCGCTTCGGCTTGAAGCGTTTGCTGTGGATCATGGTGCTGGCCGTGCACTTGCCCGACCTGGTGTTTGTTTACCTGGCCACGGCCTTGCCCAGCAATATCTATCTGATCGCGGGCGGCATCGCGCTGGAGCAATTCGGTTACGGCTTTGGTTTTGCTTCTTATATGTTGTACATGATTATGGTGTCCGACGGCGCCCATAAAACCGCCCACTATGCCATTTGCACCGGTTTCATGGCCTTGGGCATGATGTTGCCCGGCATGGCCAGCGGCTGGATACAGCAATGGCTAGGTTATCAGCACTTCTTCATCTGGGTCTGCATCGCCACCGTGCCCGCCTTCATCATGGCGGCGCTGGTCAAGATCGATCCCGAATTCGGCAAGAAGGCTGCCTGACGTTCATGATGGCTGTGCGTGGCTTCACCGATTGCTGGCGCACAGTAAAATGCCCCGCTTGATTGCGTACTTGGCTGCGTGATCATCGATCAGACCATATTTCTGCAAGGAATTGTTTTGCTTTCTACATTGAAAAAACGGCTGGGCGCCGCCGCCAGTGCGATCGCCGCGCTGGCCGTGGCTGGCTTGCTCAGCAGCTGCACCAGCACCAGAATGCCTTCTGATGTGAATCCCGGCATGACGGCGTTGCCAGGCTTGCCGCCCGTCGAGCACATCACGGGCGAAGTGCCGCCACCGGCGCCGCGCGAGTTCCGCGCCGCCTGGGTGTCCACCGTCGCCAATATCGACTGGCCCAGCCGCAGCAATTTGCCGGTAGCCAAACAGCAGGCGGAAGCCATCGCTATCCTCGACCGCGCCAAGTCTTTGAATCTGAACGCGATCGTGCTGCAGGTGCGCCCCAGCGCCGATGCGATTTACCCGTCGCCGCTGGAACCATGGTCTGAATATCTGACGGGCAAGCAAGGCCAGCCGCCGCTGCCCATGTATGACCCGCTGGCATTCTGGGTTGCCCAGGCGCATGCACGTGGCCTGGAATTGCACGCCTGGTTCAATCCCTACCGTGCCCGCCACGCCACCGCCAAGTCGCCGCTGGCGCGCGACAGTTTCGCCGTCACCAACCCTGCGTCCGTCAAGCAATATGGCCGCTACCTGTGGATGGACCCGGGCGACGCCGCAGCGTCGAAGCACACCACCGATGTGGTGCTCGACGTGGTGCGCCGCTACGACATCGATGGCGTGCACATCGACGATTATTTCTATCCCTATCCTATCGATGCGCCTGGCGCCGGCAGCAATGCCGGCGCCGGGGCCGAGACAGCCGCGCTCGATGCGGGCACGGGCGGGGCCAAGCGTGAGCTGCCTTTCCCCGATGAACCGTCGTGGCAGCAATATCTGCTGGGTGGTGGCCAGCTGGACCGCGCTTCCTGGCGCCGCCAGAATGTGAACCAGCTGATCGAGTCTTTGTATACAGGCATACACCGCGAAAAGAGCTGGGTGCGTTTCGGCATCAGTCCCTTCGGTATCGGCCGCCCGGACCGCCGTCCGCCCGGCATCGTTGGCTTCAGCCAGTACGATAAATTGTATGCGGATGCGGAACTGTGGCTGTCGAAGGGCTGGCTCGATTATCTGTCGCCGCAGCTGTACTGGCCCGTAGGACAGGCGCCGCAGGCGTTTGGCGTGCTGCTCGACTATTGGCTGGCGCAAAATCCGTATGGCCGCCATATATGGCCGGGCCTGTACACCAGCCGCATCGACAATTCGGCCAAGTCCTATACGCCGCAAGAGATCATCAAGCAGATCGAATTGACGCGCACGCGCCCCGGCGCGAGTGGCCAGGTGCATTTCAGCATGATTCCCCTGATGCAGAACCGCAAGGGCATCAGCGATCAATTGAAAGCCACGGTCTACCAGAGCCCTGCCCTGATTCCCACCACGCCATGGCTGGGCACGGAAGCGCCTGGCACGCCGACGGTCATCATGCGCCGCGATGCCACCAGTGTGAACCTGAAATTGACGGCGGGCGCCGGCAAACTCGTGACCCAGTACGCGGTCTGGGCCCGTTACGGCGCAGACTGGCGTTTCACGGTGGTGTCAAGCGTACAAAGCGAACTGACCCTGGTCGATGACGCCACCGGTAAAGTCAATGCGGTAGTGGTCAGCGCCGTGGATCGCCTCGGTAATGAAAGCCCCCGCGTGACTTTACGCCAGCCGGCCCAGTAAAGATGGCCCACCTATAACCTGCAGGCATGAAACATGCGCAAGCTTTCATGACTGCAGGGCTTGCTTGGCTTTACACTGATGCGATGACTTCTTTCTCTACAGACAGGTTGGGTTTGGGCATCGATGCCGGCGGCACGCAAACGCGCTGGGCCCTGGCCCGTGCCGATGGCGCTATCGTGGCGCAAGGCGCGGTAGAGGGACTATCTGCTTTGCAAATGAGCAGCGATACCGGCCGCGCCGCCTTGCAGACCACTTTTGCCAAACTGTGCCAGGAAGTATTGGCCGTCGGCCAGCCGACCCAGGTATTGGCCGGCCTGACGGGTTTTGGCGGCGATGGCGCCGTGTTGACTGCCTTGCTGGCAGAATTGCTGGCGCTGGACGTGGCAAACGTGAGTCTGGGCAACGATATCGACATCGCTTACCGTGACAGTTTTGAAGCCGGTGATGGATATCTGGTCTACGCAGGGACGGGCTCGATTGCCGCCTGGATCGATCAAGATGGCGGCTTTCACCGCGCGGGTGGCCGCGGCGTGCTGCTAGATGATGGCGGCGGCGGTTACTGGATCGCAAGGGAAGCCCTGCGGCAAATTTGGCGAGGCGAAGATGAGTGCCCGGGTAGTTGGCAAGGTTCCCCGATGGCCGAGGCCGTCTTTGCGCAGCTCGGCGGCAGCGACTGGTCTGTCTCGCGCGACTTTATGTATGGGCAAGAGCGCGGTACGATAGGCCGTTTGGCGCTGGCTGTGGCCGCTGCTGCCGATACGGATCCGCTGGCGCTGGACATCTTGCAGCGCGCCGGCCAGGAATTGGCGCGGCTGGCGCTGGCCTTGATCGACCGTTATGGTCCGCGTCCGGTGGTATTGGCGGGCCGTGCGGCGCAATTGCACCCAGCCATCTTTGCCGCCATGCAGGCTGCATTACCTGCATCGCTGGCGCTGCAGCAAAAAGTGGCACAGCCGCATATGGCGGCGGCGCGTATTGCCGCCAAAACAGTGCCAATTAGATAATTACACACTCAGATGATGGATTACTCATGAAAAAACTCGTTCTCGCCCTGTTCGTGGCTCTGCTGTCTGCCTGTACGACGACGCCAGCGCCCCATATCGACCATAGCCTGACGGCGCGCGGCCAGAGTCCGCGCGTAAAATTCATCATCATCCATTACACGGTCAGCAACCTGCCCCGCTCTATCCAGATCCTCACGCAACAGGAAGTGAGCAGCCATTACTTGCTGACCGATACGGCCACACCGAAGTTTTATGCGCTGGTCGACGAATCGCGCCAGGCCAATCACGCGGGTGTGAGTAACTGGAAGACTTATACACAGTTGAATGTCAGCTCGATCGGCATCGAGATCGTCAATCCCGGCTACACGGATTCGCCCGAAGGCCGTCTCTGGTATCCCTTCCCGCAGGCGCAAATCGATGAGCTGATTCCGCTGCTGAAAGATATCGTGGCCCGCTACAATATTTCGCCAGAGAATATTCTCGGCCATAACGAAATCGCCCCGCAGCGCAAGCAAGATCCGGGACCGCTGTTCCCATGGCGCCAGTTGGCCGATGCGGGTCTGATCGTCTGGCCAGACGCCAACCGGGTTGCCGAGCAGCGATTGATTTTTGACCAGCAAGTGCCGGACGCCGTCTGGTTCCAAAAGAAACTGGCGCAACATGGTTATGCCACGCCGCAGACCGGCATCTTTGACGAAGCGACGCGCAATGTCCTGATCGCTTTCCAGATGAAATACCGCAACACCCGTTTCGATGGCATGCCCGATGGCGAAACGGCGGCCTTGCTGGAAGTACTGACCACGCCAGCGGCCAAGGCCGTGCCGGCGCCAGCTGTTGTAACGAAGTAGTTGCGGTTCCAGCCCATGCCTTTTTCTTATATGCTTAATTCTTACGGCCTCAAGGGCTGAAGCACGGTAAAGGAATAAGTCATGCGGCTGCGTCATATCGAGGTGTTTCACGCCATCATGCAAGTTGGCACCATCAGCGGCGCGGCCCAGGTGCTGCATATTTCACAGCCCGCCGTGACCAAGGTCTTGCAGCATTGTGAGTTGCAACTGGGCATGCCGCTGTTCGAGCGCGTGCGGGGCAAGCTCTATCCGAAACCCGAGGCGCACCGTTTATTCATCGAGACGGAAAAACTCAACCGCGATTTGCTGGGCATACGCCGCCTGGCCGCCAGCCTGAAAAGCCATGCGGTGGAAACCATCCGCCTGGTATCGACGCCGACCATCGCGATTAGTGTCTTGCCCTTTGCCATGACGGCCTGGCGCCGCGACTTTCCCCATACGCGTTGCCAGCTGGCTACCCATCATACGGGGGAGATCGTCAACACCTTGCGTCTGGGCGAGGCGGACCTGGCCTTGTCGCTGCAAGACCCGCGCCACCCTGGCATCGTGGCCGAACCGATCGCGCAAGGCGTGATGACGGTCATCGCCCCGGCCGGCACCTGGCACGCGGCCGACTGCGGCACGCCGTTGACCGCACATGGCTTGTCTGGCGAACTGATAGGCCACGCCGACAATGACCCCTTGGGCGAACTGGTGATCGCCGCCTGCGAAGCGCAGGACATCCACCCCGTATTCAGTACCGTGGTGCAGACCTATCAAATTGCCCGCTCGCTGGTGGAGGCGGGCGCCGGCATGGCCGTGGTCGACCCATTCACGGCCGCCTCCGGTGCGCCCGAGCGTTTGCAGCGCCGTCCATGGGCGCCGACAATCCCGATACAACTGTATTTATTGACGGCCAGCCATTCACCGTTGTCGCATGGCGCGCGCCGCCTGGCTGACAGCATCGGCGTGGCCGCACGCAATTGCCTGGAAAGAAGAGTCTGATGTCTGTTGCAAGTCTGCAATTGGAAGCGGTGGCCAGCGATCCGCAATTTCGCCACCTGGCCAGCATCGCCGGTATCGCCGTCGACTTGCGCTACGCCACGCCCGATAATTTCGTCGGCCGTGACTTATACAGCCCCATCGATTGCGCCTGGCTGCACCGCGATGCAGCTGCCGCGCTGGAAAATGCGGTAGCCTGGCTGGCCGAGGAGCGGCCTGATCATCATCTGCTGGTACTGGACGCCCTGCGCCCGCAACGGGTGCAGCAGCAACTATGGGATGCGCTGCAAGGCACGGAGTTGCTGGGCTATATCGCCGAGCCCAGCCGTGGTTCCATCCACTCATTTGGCATGGCGCTCGATATCACCATCGTGGGGCCGGATGGGCAGGAGTTGGATATGGGCACGGGTTTTGATGATCTTAGTGAGCGCTCACATCCGGCGTTGGAGCTGATATTACTGGAGCGGGGAGAGATTACTGCACAGCAGGTAGAGAATCGCCGGCTCTTGCGCGGCGCCATGTTCCAGTCCGGTTTCTTCGGCATCAACAGCGAATGGTGGCATTTTGACTGCGGCGACCGGGTGCTGGTGCGCCAGACCTACACCCGGGTACTCTAATTAAAAGACCCGCAAGCCCTTCAGCATCACCAGCAAAATCAATACAGGCGACACATAGCGCAGCAGGAACAGCAGCACCGTAGCCAGCCGGCGGTTCTGCAACAGGCCTTGATTGCCGATCGCCTTGATGAAATTGTCCTTGCCCCAAGCCCAGCCCGTAAACAAGGCAATCGCGATACCGCCCACGGGCAGGAAGATATTCGATGAAACAAAGTCGAACAGATCAAACATATTCATATTAAACAGCTTGAAGTCGGCCAGAGTGCTGTTACTCAGTGCGCAAGCCGAACCCAGCAAGGCCAGCAACAGCATCGTTACCACCGTGGCCTTTTTGCGCGACCAGCCCAGCCGTTCGTGAAAGATCACCACCGGCACTTCCATCAGCGACAGCATCGCACCCGTAGCGGCCACGGCGGCCAGGATGAAAAACGCCACCATCAAAAATTGCCCCATGGGGATTTGTGAAAACACGGCGGGGATAGTGATGAAGACCAGCGACGGTCCCGCGCTGGGGGCGAAGCCAAACGTGAACACGGCCGGGAAGATGGCGATGCCGGCCAGCATGGACACGCCCAGGTCGGCCGCCATCACGCGCAAGGTCGTCAGCGGAATATCCTGATCATCGCGGAAATAGCTGCCGTAGGTCATCATCGTCCCCATGCCGACGGACAATTTAAAGAAGGCCAGGCCCATGGCCGTCAGCACCACCGACGCCGTCAGCTTGCTGAAGTCCGGACGGAACAAAAAGGCCAGGCCATCGCTGGCCTTGTCCAGCGACAGGCTGACCGCGCATAGCAGCAGTAGTAATAGAAATAGCAGCGGCATCAGTTTCTTGGCGATTGCCTCGATGCCCTTGGTTACGCCCAGCATCAAAATGCCGCCGATAAACAGCAGCACGCCCCATTGCCACAGCAGCGATTGCAGCGGATTGCTGATCAGCGAGGCAAAGGCAGCTTCCGTGACGTGCTTGTCGCTGCTGAGGATGGAGCCGTCGATGGCCTTGGCGATATAGGCAAACACCCAGCCCACCACTTCCGAATAGAAGGCAACGATGAGGAAGGCGGCCAGCATGCCGATCACGCCGACCAGCCACCAGGGTTTGCCCTTGCTGGCCAGCTTCTCCATGGTCGAGATAGGATTGAGCTTGGCCCGCCGTCCCAGGGTGATTTCGGCGATCATCACGGGCAATCCCACTAATAAGGTAGCCAGCAGATAGATCAGCAAAAAACCGGCGCCGCCGTTGGCGCCTGTCAGATAGGGGAACTTCCAGATATTACCGAGGCCGACTGCCGAACCGAGGGTGGCGGCGAGCACGCCGAAGCTGGAGCTAAAGCCTGCCCGTTTCAGGGTAAGGCCTGATCCTTGCGCTTGTTGTTTCATGGTGCTTCTTCTATGGTGGGCGCGGATTTGCGCTGAGGGGCCGAAATTGTAGCAGTTGCGTGCAATTTACCCGGGAAAAGCCTTGCTTCTATAGGGGCGCTTTGCTATAGTTCGCCTCCCCAATGAGACGCACTAGTTTGCGGCACTAAAGGGATCACCGGAAACGGCGATGCAGTAAAAAAGAAGGTTGACGAAATGTGCGAAACGCTTCATACTCTTCCTTCTTCGCAGCTGACAAACACAACGCTTTGTCGATAGCGCGAAAGTAGCAAATAAGCAGTACCGAATACAGTTCTTTAACAATTAACAGTCGATAAGTGTGGGCATTTGATGTCAGTGCAGCAGCGATCTTCGGATCGCTGTCAAACTTAAAATATCAAATGTTCACAAGAAATAATGAAATAGGCGCTACGAAAGTAGTGGCCTGTCAGTTTTTTGAGT
>NZ_JACHCI010000018.1 GCF_014200675.1 Janthinobacterium saanense
GGCCCGATCGAAAATTCGACCGGGCCGTCAAGGCAAAACCTCAGCGCTATGCCACTCGCGTTCTACGAAAACCTGCTTAAGTGAACGGCATTACCGCCTTGTGCGGGTTTTTTTACGTCTGGAGCATGCGCGTATGATGGCTGCATAACACCACAAGGAGGGGCGATGAAAGAAGTGATTTTGATTACGGGTAGCAGCCGTGGCATCGGGGCGGCGACGGCCTTGCTGGCGGCGGATCAGGGCTATGCCGTGTGCATCAATTATGTGCGCGATGCGCAGGCGGCCGAAGCTTTGTCCTCGCGCGTCAATGCAGCAGGGGGCGAGGCGATCGCGGTGCAGGCCGATGTCAGCCAGGAGGCCGATGTGGAACGTTTGTTTGCAGAAGTCGATGCGCGCCTGGGGACGCTGACGGCGCTGGTCAACAATGTCGGCGTGCTGGAACAGAAGTGCCGCCTAAGCGATATTTCCGTGCAGCGCCTGGAGCGCGTGCTGCGCACCAATGTGATCAGTTACTTCCTGTGCTGCCAGCAAGCGGTGCGGCGCATGTCGACGGCCACGGGCGGCCAGGGCGGCAGAATAGTGAACGTCTCGTCGGTGGCCGCGCGCATCGGTTCCGCCGGCGAATACATCGATTACGCCGCATCAAAAGGCGCGGTGGACACCCTGACTATCGGCCTGGCGAAAGAGGTGGCGGCCGAGGGCATCCGCGTCAATGGCGTGCGGCCCGGCTTGATCTACACGGACATACACGCTTCGGGCGGCGAGCCGGGAAGGGTGGCCCGCCTGGAAGCGGGCGTGCCGATGCAGCGCGGCGGCCAGCCCGAAGAAGTGGCCGAGGCTATTTTGTACTTGCTGGGGCCGGGCGCCAGCTACATCACGGGCAGCATCCTCGACGTGGCCGGCGGGCGCTGATCAAGCCTTGGGCGCTGTGGTTGCTGAAGTTGCTGGCGCTGCCGGTTTTGCCGGCGCCGCCTTGGCTGGCGCCGAGCGCGGCGTGATCACCACGGTGCAGGTGGTGCCGGCCACCAGCACCTGGTCCTTGGCCTGCTGGTCGATCTGGATGCGCACGGGGATGCGCTGTGCCAGGCGCACCCAGTTGAAGGTCGGGTTCACGTCGGCCAGCAGTTCGTGGCCGGTGGCGGCGTCGCGGTCGGTGATGCCGCGTGCGATGCTTTCAATATGGCCGCGCAGAATGCCGCCGCTCATCAGCGTCATTTCCGCCTGGTCGCCCTGCGCCAGCAAGGGAAGCTTGGTCTCTTCGAAATAGCCGACCACATAATAGGACGCGCTGTCGATGATGGCCAGCTTGGGCGCGCCCACGGCGGCGAAATCGCCCTTGTGCACATTCAGGTTGGTGACATAGCCGCTGACGGGCGCGCGCACCACGGTGCGCTCCAGGTTCAGTTGCGCCAGCTCGCGGGCGGCCAGCGCAGCGCGTACCTGTGCGCCGGCCGAGGTGGCGGCGTAGCTGGCCGTTTCGCGGTTTTCGGCCGAGACGATGCTGTCGTCGAGGCTGGCGCGGCGCTGGGCTTCCTTGCCGCGGCGGCCTTGCTCGGTCTTTTGCGCGGCCAGCACGGCGTCGGCCTGGGCCAGCGCGCTGGCATAGCGTTCCTTGTCGACGATGAACAGCACGTCGCCTTTCTGCACCACCTGGTTATCGCGCACCATCACGTCCGTGACGGTGCCGGCCACGTCGGCGCTGATGTTGACGATATCGGCCTTGATATGTCCATCGCGCGTCCATGGCGATTCCATGTAGCGGTCCCAGACGGTCTTGCCTATCCAGACGGCGGCGGCCAGGAGCAGCAGGGTGATGGCATAGCGGGTCAGTTTGTTTATCATGACAGCATCTCTTATGTACAGATTGAATGATTATTTATAGATCGACAAGGTCAGCGCGCCAAAGATGGCGACGAAGATGCATAGCCGCACCAGCGATGGATGCCAGACCATGCGGTAGAAGCCCAGCCAGCCCAGAAAAGCGTCGAGCACCGCCTGCAGGGCGATACTGAGGAAAAATAGCGGCAGCAGGGTGGGAATCAGAATCCCGAAAAAGGCGAATTCACGCGGCATGAGGGTCTCCGGCGTCTTGCGCCATATTGTCGAGTAATGAAGTGTAAATCGAGTGCAGGTCGGCCAGCGCCGTCTGCAGGCGCACGGCCCGTTCCGGCGGACACGTCGCTTGCGCACCGCGCACCGCGCTGCCCGCGTGCAGGATGGCGGCCAGCGCCGTTTGCCGGTCTGTTTCGCTGTGCGTGCGCAGCCAGCCGGTGATGCTGTCCACGCAGTGCTGCAGTGCCTGCACCGCCTGGTCGGTGGCGCCGGCGCTGGAGGTGGCGATCAGGTCGCGCAGTTCGAGTACCGAGTGGCCGATTTCCAGCAAGGTCAAGGCCTGGCGCACCACGGCGCGCGTCTCTTCGTCAGGGGTGGGACCGGCCGCCGCATTGAGTTGGCTCAGCAGATCGCGCATGCGGTTGTCGAAGCGGTGCTGGCCGAACAGGCGCAGCTGGCGGGCGGACGCGGTACAGGCGCGCAGGGTTTCGCGCCACAGGGCGCGGCCCACATGGTCTTTATTGCCCATGGTGTGTTCGGGCAGGATCACGGCCGACACCACCAGCGCCAGGATCAGGCCGGCGATCAGCGCGATGCTGGTATTGAGGAAGCCGGTGGCATCGAGGTGCAGCACATTGGTCGGCGCTACCTGCGTGATGAAGATGGCCAGGCCCAGGCCGATGCCGGCCTTGGCCGGGTTCGTCAGCAAATACAGGCCGACGGCGAGGAAGGGCGCAAAGCTGAGCATCAGCATGGGAAAACCGTCGGCATGCACCAGCAGGAAGTACAGGCAGATAAAGGCCAGGGGAAAACCGATCACGAAGCCGATCAGCACACCGCGCACCATGGCGATCGGGCGCGGCGACGAGGCGGACAGCGCGCAAAAGACGATCGCCATCAGCATGGCGACACCGGCTTGCGGCCAAGCCAGGAAATAGGCGCCCAGCGCCAGCAGGCCCACGTTGAGCGCGGCGCGCACGCCGCTGGCGATCACCAGCGCGGGCGGCGTCTTGGGCGCATAGGCTTGTGGCGCGGTGATGGTCAGCGCCGTGCCGTGGCGCAGGCTGAAATACACAGCGTGAAAGCGGCTCATGTCGCGTGCAAAGCGTTCCAGCAATTCGCAGGCAGTGTCGAAATCGATGCGCTGCGCATGCGCGATGTCTGCCGCCTGGATCTGCTGGCGCGCCTCGGCCAGCGCCGCCTGCAGGTGCAGCTGCATGGTGTCGAGCGACTCTTGCGACGGTGTCGCCTGCAGCGCTTCGGCGACGATGGCGTACAGCGGCGCGCAGGCCTGCATCACCGGTGACTCATCTTCGCGGCGCATGCGTTCGTACAGGCGGTGAAAGGTATAGAAAGTGGTCAGCGCCGTCATGAACGAGGCATTGAAAGCATGCAGCTTGCGGTTTTGCCCGCGTGCGTGGCTGACCGCCTCGCTCAATTCAAACAGCGCGGCCGAGCGGCCATGTTCCAGCGCCGCCACGTCGGCGGCAAATTGCAGATGCGTCACTTCGACCTGGGCCGGAGTCAGCTTTTGCTGCAGCACGTCCTGGCAAAAGGCCAGGAATTTGCCGTAGCGCGCGTCGACCGTGCGCATCACTTGCGTGCCCTGGTGGCGCGGCAGCAGCACGCTGGAAATGGCGGCCGAGCAGATGATGCCCAGGCCGACTTCGGCCGCCCGCGTGACGGTCAGTGCAAACACTTGCGTGGGCTGGTCGATGGCCGGCAACGCGATGATGCACGCCGTGTAGCCGGACAGCACATACACATAGGACTGGGCGTTGCGGTACAGGGTGGCGCCGCTGGTGCACAGGCCCACCCACAGGGCCAGGCCGGCATACAGCAGCACCGGCTGCTGCGGGAACAGGCCGATCAGGGTCAGCGCCGCCAGGCAGCCGAGCAGGGTGCCGCCCAGGCGGTACAGGCTTTTTTCCAGCACCATGCCGCTGCTGGGCAGGGCCAGGATGATGGTGGTGGTCATCGCCGTGCTGGGCGAATCGAGGCCCAGGCGGTAGGCCAGCCACAGCGCGCAGAAGGCGGCGACCAGGGTCTTGAAAACGAAGATCCAGCGTTCGCCTTCGGTCGCGCGCCAGTCTGTCAGCGCCTGCGCCAGCCAGCGGGCAGCCTGGCGCAAGGGGCCGGGCAGGGGGAGTGGTGCGGAGGCTGGCGTCATCGGTGCAGTGTCTGTCAGTTCTGGCTATTGAGGATATTGAGGTTGCGCAATTGGCGCATATACATTTTGTCGAGCACTTGCAGCTCTTCTTCCGTAAAGTCGGCATACAGCAAGGCGGTTTCCTTGTAGACGTCGGGCAGGGCTTTTTCGATCAGTTCGCGGCCCTTGTCGGTCAGCGAGATCATCACCGAGCGGCGGTCGCCAGGGCGCGTGCCGCGATGAATCAGGCCACGGCTTTCCAGGTCGTTGCACACGCGCGTCAGGTTGGCCGGTTTTTCATGCGAGGCCAGGCCCAGGGTGCAGGCGTTCGAGGTTTCACCGTCCGTGCCATACAGCACGGCCAGCACCATATAGCTGGCGTCGACCAGGTCATGCTTTTTCAGCGCGGCATTGGTCAGATCCTTCATGCCTTTTTGAATGTTGTAGGTCATGCGCAACAAACGCATCAGCTCCAGCGGAAAGCCTGGCATGCGCGTGCTGATAGTCTGCAGGCGCCTGGAGGTGGCGTCAAAAGCAATCATCTCATTCCTTCACTGTAGATAAAGCGTTAATTGTATCGTGTTGCGCAGCCTGTTGATCAGCTTGTTGACCGTCGGCAATATGCGTCTCGATACCGCCACCCAGTGCATTCATCAGGGAAACGTACAAGTCCAGTTCACGCGCGCCGTTCTGCGCCTGCTGCTGGTCTTCCGCCAGCAGGGCCACTTGTGCATTGAGCATATTGATGGCGTCGCTCATGCCGGCCTTGTAGGCTTTTTCGGCCAGGTCGCGCGTGCGCTGCGCCGTGGCCAGCGCCTGCCGCGTCAGTGCGTTCTGCTTTTGCAGCGACTGGGCGCTGGTGACGGCGTTGGCCACGTCCGACATGGCCTGGATCACGGTGGCGTTGTATTGCTCCACGGCCCCGTCGTAAATGGCTGTCTGGTTGCCCAGCTGGGCGCGCAGGCGGGCGCCGGCAAAGATCGGCAGGCTCAAGGCGGGCGTCACGCCGCGAATTTGCGAATTGCCTTCCAAAAACTGGCTAAAGCCAAACGATTGCAAACCAGCAAACGCGACCAGGTTCACATTGGGATAAAACTCGGCCTTGGCCGCATCGATGCGGCGGGCGGCAGCTTCGACTCGCCAGCGCTGGGCGGCGATGTCGGGGCGGCGGCCGATCAGGTCGGCAGGCAGGGCCTTGGGGATGGCCAGCGGACGGTCCAGGCGCAGCACCGGGCGTGTCAAGGCGGCGCCGGCGGCCGGTCCCTTGCCTGACAGCGCGGCCAGCTGGTTGCGCAGCAGGGCCAGTGTTTCGGTCGATTGTTCCAGCTGGCGGCGTCCGGCCGGCAAGGTGGTTTCGATCTGCGCCACATCCACGTCGGTGCCGATGCCGGCTTGCTGGCGGCGCTGGGTGATGTCGAGAATGTGCGCGCGCTGCGCCAGGCTGCGTTCGATCACATCTTGCAAGGTGAATTGATAGGACAGCTGGATATAGGTGCGCACCAGCGCTGTTTCCAGGGTCAGGCGGGCCATCTGCGATTCGGCCGACGCCAGTTGCACGTCGCCCAGCGCGGCGGCCAGCGCGGCGCGGTTATGGCCCCACAGGTCCAGGTCGTACGAGGCGCTCACGGTGGCCTGGTTGCGCCAGGCGTAATTGCCGGCCAGCGGCGGGGGCGTCGTGCCATTGGTGGCATACAGTTCACGGTTAATCGACACATCAGCCTGGCCTTGCGGACGGGTTTTTTCCTCGGCCGCGCCGGCCAGCGCTTCAGCCTGGCGCACGCGCGCCTGGGCGCCGCGCAGGGTGGGGCTGCCCGTCAGCGCCTGCTGCATCAACTGATTTAATTGGGGGTCTTGCAAATCTTGCCACCATAAGGCGCGCGGCCAGGCGATGGCGGCGGCGCTGGCGTCGTCGATGGCTTTGCCTGCTTGCAGGCTGTTCGGGTCCAGCATGGCCGATTGCGGCGCGATATGGCCCATGTCGGCGCAAGCGCTCAAGGCAAGGGTCAGGCTGGCGGCAAGGAAACGGCGGTGCAAGGACATGGCTAACTCCAGAGGAAACTCCAGGACAGGGTCGGGGTCGGTGGCGTGGAATAAAGGTAAGTGTGGCGGGTCGCGGTGAGCGTCGGGAGTGGCCCGAATGCTGCTGCGCCGCAACTGCGCTATTGGGTCAAGTGCGCCCGCTGACTGGCTCGCTTGACAGGCTTGCTGGCTTATTTGGCGACTTGATGACGGGTTTGGGCTACATCAAAATCGGCTTCCGTTTGCGGGATCTGGCCAGCCTTGCGGGCGGCGTAGAACTCGGCCATGACTTGCTCGCGCGTCACTGTGCTGGGAGCGGCGGCTGGGGTGGCAGGGTAGGCGGCCACGCTGGTCGGGATTTCGCCGGCGTCGCGGGCACGGATGTATTGTGCCTGGCTGTCGCTGACGGTTTTCGGCGCAGGAGCGCTTTGGGCAAACGCCGAGCTGGCGGCGGTGATGGCAAACAATGCGGCTAAAACTGACTTGGCTTGCATGATGAAACTCCTAGAGCTAAGTGGCTGGGTGGATGGGCCGGATCGCCACATACCGGTCGGTTCGGCAAGGCTGGCTGATGGGTGTTGCCTGCCGATGAAGCATGTTTCTTGATGGGAAGCGTGCTTACTTGAGTGAACTATATCAATGAATAGTACATTTGTGAAGTAAGTATTTGTAAGCAATTGTGCATTGCCACATTTTTACGCAGAGCAATGCCTCGCAGCCGTGCGCCGTACTCCGGCGCGGCGGCGTAGGATGATTTTCAGGTAAGGGCGGGAGCGTCAGCGTAAAATGACGACCGGGCGGCAGCAGGCCGCCATGGCCAGCAGGGCAATATTGTTGAAGAGGATGTAAGCGCAGATGACGGACGAAAAAGAAAAAGGCTTGATGTCGATGTTCGAGGGCTCGCGCTCGCGCGAGTTTTTTGGTGAGAAAAGTACCACCAGGCATTTGCCTTGGAGCATCTTGGTGGTCTTGCTGGCGCTGACATTCTGGCTGGTGCTGGCCCTGTCGGCGGCGGAAAACCAGCGTTACGCCTTGCAGACCAAGGCTTGCCAGGATCGCATATTTCCCACCGAACTGGATATGGGCTGTCTGGCGCAGGTGAAGTCCCGCCAGCACTGGTGGCAGCATGTGGGCCATGCCCTGGTGCATCTGGGGAGCTGATAGCGCTGCATGCCGTTCGATGTAGGAGTTTATTGCCGGAGGCGCCATGCCACGCGATTGCTCAAGAGAACAAGCTGTATGGCTGTTTAGCCGTCACAGCGCCTTGACGGTGCGCCAGTTGCTGCGCGCCTATGGCTTGCTATGTTTCTTTTCCACCAGCGTTGCCCTTGCTTTCGCCTTGCGCGGCTACTGGTACATTTCCCTGTTTTCCATGCTGGAACTGAGCGCGGTCGCCGCCGCGCTGCTGTATTACCAGCGCCATGCGCGCGATTATGAACAGATTTCCCTGTGCGATGGCGTCTTGCTCGTCGAGCAAGTCAGTGCGCGGCGCTACCGCTGCAGCAGCTTTGAGCCGTGGTCCACGCGTATCAGCGTGCCGCGCGGCCCGCGCCAGCTGATACGCATCGCGGCGCGGGGCCGGCATGTGGAGGTGGGACGCTACGGCACGCACGAACGGCGCCGGCAGGTGGCGCAGGAATTGCGCGCCTTGCTGCCGGGCTTGCCACCTTGAAACTTACTTTGCGCGCGACGGTTTTTCCCACAGATTGATATGGCCTTCGCGTGCCTGCTCGTCGATGGCGCGTAACTCTGCCTCGGTGAAACTCAGGTTTTGCAGCGCCGCCACGTTTTCGCGGATTTGCGCACTGCTGCTGGCGCCGATCAGGGTCGACGTCACACGCGCGTCACGCAGCACCCACGCCAGCGCCATCTGCGCCAGGGTTTGTCCGCGCTGCTGGGCGATCTGGTTCAGGGCGCGCACGCGGGCCAGGTTTTCTGCGCTCAGGTGCTTGCTGGTCAGCGAGCCGCCGCCCGGACGGTTGACCCTGGCGTCTTGCGGCACGCCATCGAGGTATTTGTCGCTGAGCAAGCCTTGCGCCAGCGCCGTGAATGTGATGCAACCCATGCCTTCATCCTGCAAGGTGTCGAGCAAGCCATCTTCCTCGATCCAGCGGTTGAGCAGATTGTAGGAAGGCTGGTGTATCAAACAAGGCACTTTCCAGTCACGCAGCAGCTTGGCCGCTTCGGCCGTCTTTTGCGGCGAATACGACGACAGGCCCACATACAGCGCCTTGCCTTGCTGCACGGCCGTGGCCAGCGCACCCATGGTTTCTTCCAGCGGCGTGTCGGCGTCGTAGCGGTGCGAATAGAAAATATCGACATAATCGAGGCCCAGGCGCTGCAGGCTTTGATCGAGGCTGGCCAGCACGTATTTGCGCGAACCGCCGCCCTGGCCATACGGGCCCGGCCACATATCCCAGCCGGCCTTGGTGGAAATGATCAGTTCATCGCGGTAGGGCAGGAAATCGTCGCGCAGCAGCTTGCCGAAATTGCTTTCCGCGCTGCCATAAGGTGGCCCATAGTTATTGGCCAGGTCGAAATGCGTGATGCCCAGGTCGAAAGCCGTGCGCAGCATGTCGCGCTGCGCATCGAGGCTGTTGCTGTCGCCAAAGTTGTGCCACAGACCCAGCGATAGTAGCGGCAGTTTCAGCCCGCTGCGTCCGCACGTGCGGTATTGCATGGTGTCATAGCGATTGTCGGCGGCGTGATAGGTCATGTTGTCTCCATAATTTAAATCGGTGTATCGCCTATTGTGGCGCAAAATCACAGTCTGCGTGCGCTTTACAATGGCGCTACAAGAGTCTCACGAGGAGCAATCATGGAAATCGAATTGAAACTGCTGCTGGCGCCAGAAGATGTGCCGCTGCTGCGCGCACACCCGCTGCTGGCGCCGGCGCCACAGTTACTTGCCATGTACGACATCTACGTCGATACGCCGGATTTGCAACTGTGCCGCCACCAGGCAGGTTTACGCGTGCGCCAGGTCGATGGACGCTGGGTGCAGACGCTGAAGGCTGGTGGCCAGGTGAGCGGCGGCCTGCACAGCCGTCACGAATGGGAAAGCGAGCTGGCCAGCCCTGCGCCCGACCTCGATGCGCTGGACGCAGCCATCGGCCGCAAGCAGCCCGTGCGTGCGCTGCTGCGCCAGCCGGAAATCCGTGCTGGCTTGCAGGAAGTATTTACTACGCGCATGGAAAGGACGGTGTGGCAATTGCATACGCCGCAGGGCGACCATATCGAATGCGTGCTGGACCAGGGCGTGATCGAGAGCGGCGAGCGCAGCGTGCCCGTCAGCGAAGTTGAACTGGAATTGAAGCAGGGGCAGGAGGCCAGCCTGTTTGACGTGGCGCTGCTCCTGCTGCGCGAAGTGCCGCTGCAGCTGGGGCATATGAGCAAGGCGGAACGCGGTTACCGGCTGGCGGCGCCACAGCCGCGCAAGGCCAGCAAGGCCCAGCCTTTGTCGCTGGACGCCGCGATGACGGTAGAGCAAGTCTTCCAGGCCATCGCCGCCAATTGCCTGGAACAGGTGGGCGGCAACCAGGATGGCGTCATTCAGGGAGCGGACGTGGAAAGCCTGCACCAGATGCGCGTGGGCTTGCGCCGCCTGCGCTCGGCGCTGGGCATGTTCAAGGCTCTGCTGTCCTTGCCAGCAGAGCTGCAGGATGCGCTGGACTGGCTCACCGGCGCGCTGGGCGAGGCGCGCGACTGGGATGTGCTGGCAGGCCAAACCCTGGCCCAGCTTGAGGGCGAGGCGGGTCCCGGTCCCGGTCCCGGTGCGCTGGCGCAACTGACGCAGGCAGCCCAGGAGCTGGCGCAGGAAAAGCACCGACTTGCTGCGCAGGCGGTCGCTTCGACCCGCTACACGGCGCTGGTGCTGGGTTTGCAGCGCTGGCTGCATGGCTGCGACTGGCGCAGCAGCCGCACGCCGCGCCAGTTGCAGCGGCTCGATGCCGGTGTGCATGGGTTTGCGCAGCGTACCTTGCGCGCCGATCAGCGCCGTCTGATGAAACGTGGCAAGCGCTTGCTGCATGCCACGCCGCAACAGCGCCACCGCGTACGCATCGCCGCCAAGAAGACGCGTTACGCCACGGAATTTTTTGCCTCGCTATTGCATACCCGCAAGGTGCGGCCCTACGTGGGGCGGCTGTCGGTATTGCAGGATGCGCTGGGGGCCATGAATGACGTACGGGTGGCTGACCGTCTATTGCAAGAGTTGCCCAATGGTCAGGCGGATCTGCAATTGCAAGCGGCCTTTATCCGTGGTTATCTGGCAGCCCGCGCACAGGCAGGCGATGGCCAGCGCCGCATGGACAAGGCCTGGCGGCGCCTGGTAAAGACAGCTCTGCCCGTCTGACCTTGAAGAAAACGGCTACACCAGGCTGCGGCCCAGCTGGTTTTCCAGGATGGCGAGCGGTGACTTGGCTGGGTCGCCCATCGCGGCCACCGGCAGCAGCCAAGTCTGTTCCAGCGCATGCTGGCCGCGCAGGGCCGCGTGCGACACCAGGTCGGTGTACACCATCCAGGTTTGCCCCGGCGCGAACGCATGCGTGTATTGTTCCACCTGTGCCTGGTAAGCCAGGTCGGCCTTCATGCGGTCGTGCAGTTGCAGCATGTAATGATCGTAAGGCGTGCGCAAGCTTTTGGTTACCTTGATCCAGCGCAGCAGCGCTGCCGTGGCGGCGCTGGGCTTGGGCATGGCGGGCAGGAAGTGCTGCGCCACCTGGCTGAATGGTGCGCCCAGTTTCCACACGCGCGGCGCGCCATGCGGATTGATATTGCTAAACACGCGCAAGATGCGTTTGCCATGCGTGGGCGAAGACGGAAAGCTGTCGACATGCAAGCGCGTATCGTCCTTGCGCCAGGACATGCTGCGGCCGGCGATTTCCGCCGGGCGAAAGCTGGTATTGCCTTGTTGCAGTTGCGAGGCATAAGTGGGTAGCAGATTCGATAGCAGGGTGCGCGTTTGCACTGCGTAGCGCTCCAGCATGCTCGCCAGCAGACCGGCGTCATAGGCGTCGCCCTGGCCGCGCACGCCGCGTGCGGCGTCCCAGCTGATACTCTTGGTCTTGCCGGACATCGTGCTGATGTCGTTCAGCAAGCTTGCTTCTTGCTGCATATCAAAGCTTAACTGGGGAAGCAGTACGACATGACCGTCTTCCAGTGCCTGTAGTGCTGTGTTTTGCTGTTCTGCACTGCAACTGTCTTCCCAGTGCGTGAGAGCTAATTCGGTTAGTGTGGCCATGGACACAACTCCTTACTGGAATTGAGGAAAAATAATATAGCGTGATCCAGGTATGGCGCCTTTGCGTCAGATCATGTTTGCCAGTATTTGCCGGTGTTTGACAATCACAGCTTGCTGTTCAGGCAGCCCGAGCTGGCGCATTCGCGCACGCGGTCTTGCAGGAATTGCGAGCGTGTGATGGTGGTCGTGGTGGCGCAATCGAGGTTCACATAAAAACCGCCTGCGTCGCTTTTCGAGCAGCTTTGGTTGCGTGCGCTGATCCAGGATAATTGACCGGATTTCAATGCTTGTTTACCAGCATTATCCAGCTTGGCGCTGAGCTTTTTGTAGTTTTCATTGAGCTCTTTATCGGCTTCCTGATAGACCTTGTTCAGGCAATACAGGCCGTCGAAATCGTTCTTGGGTCTGTCGCAGGCAGAATTGGCCATGGCAGCGCCGGAAGAAAAGACGAGCAGGGCGAGGATGAGTTTTTTCATTTCTCTCTCAGGGTGTTGATGAAAGCAGCTTTGATGACAGCAGCCGCTTGGCCATCAAATTTTGCATATCGTATAACAATATCGCTTTCCACCCCTGTTCGTTTGCTCCGGGCAAGCGCTGCGTGCCCGGAGACTTGTTTTTTATCTGGCCTTGACACCCTCCTTTGCCGCGTTTGCGGCCGGCAAGTCATCCGTGATTTCCTCGTAGGACAAGCCACGCGTTTTCGGGCCGTAGCGCAATACCACGGCCACGCTCAGCAGCAGCAGGGCGATGATGACGGCGAACACGCCCGGCACGCCCGAACGCAGCAGCACGAAGGCGATCACATAGCTGCTGGCCGCGCCCGCCAGGCGGCTGAACGAGTAGATCAGCCCCACCGCCTTGGCGCGCAGATGGGTGGGAAACAATTCGCTGCGGTAGGTGTGCGCGGCGGTCGACTTGATTTCGATGGCGATGGTCAGCAGCACGCCAAACAGTATCCACATGGCCGCGCTGTCTTGCCGGGCGAACAGCAAACCGAACACGGCGCCCAGCACGCCGACGATGGCCACTTGCCATTTGCGCTCGATAACTGAAATAACTGGTACCTCTTGGCCGTCGTACTATCCGGTGATTGGTGTGCACAGATAGTGATTTGGAATCTGGCAAGAACGTGGAAAATGTCGATATGCAACAACTATTTTTCAGAGGCCAGGGTGGGTTTCCACCGCTGGCTTGGGCGCATTGCCTCTCGGGTGTGATTTTTTCGTCGGGCCAATGGGTGGCGATTCCGAGAAACTAAGCCAATGGGTGGCGATTCCGAGAAACTAAATGAGATGCTGTTTATAGCCAGAGATAGCTACGTACACTCCCTAGTTGTCTAGAGTCGTGTGATTGATCTTGACTCCAATACATAATTTTTTTAATCCAGCATCCAAGCACGTACTTCAGGTGCTCTAGCGCCATATTGCCGTCCAGTAGCATTCCACCAAGTAACAGCATCTTCCTTATGCGCCATGAAATAAAAAAGGAAGTCATTACCATCAGGCAAAGACTTCCTTTTAAGAACTAGACAAAAATTTGTCAAACTTTATTTGATTTGTCAGATTTTATTTAATTTGTCAGATTCTATTTTTAATCGACAACAGGAACGACGCTTACGCGAAGTTCTTGGCAACGAATTCCCAGTTGACCAGGCCCCAGAACGTTTCCACGTACTTGGCGCGCAGGTTGCGGTAGTCGATGTAGTAAGCATGTTCCCACACGTCGCAGGTCAGCAGTGGCTTGTCGCCGGTGGTCAGTGGGCAGCCAGCGTTCGAGGTGTTGACGATGTCAACCGAGCCGTCGGCTTTTTGCACCAGCCAGGTCCAGCCGGAACCGAAGTTGCCGACGCAGGACTTGGTGAATTCTTCCTTGAATTTGTCGAACGACGACCATTTGGCGTTGATTGCGTCAGCCACGGCGCCGGTAGGTGCGCCGCCGCCCGCTGGCTTCAGGCCATTCCAGTAGAAGGTGTGGTTCCACACTTGCGCTGCGTTGTTGAAGATGCCGCCCGACGATTTCTTGATGATTTCTTCCAGCGACAGCTCTTCGAACTCGGTACCCTTGATCAGGTTGTTCAGGTTCGTCACATAAGCCTGGTGATGCTTGGCGTAGTGGTATTCCAGCGTTTCTTTGGAAATGTGTGGCGCCAGGGCGTCCATTGCGTATGGCAGTGGTGGCAGAGTATGTTCCATGTGATGTCCTTTTATGTGAATGGTCGCGTGAATCTGGCCGCCGGCCAGATTGTCGAGTCAAGTATTCTTGCTGAACGAGCCATGATTGTAAAGCGGATGGCGCGATGCTGCTTCCGTGCGCTATTTTACGTGCGGCAATTATTGCCGGCAGAGTATTGCCAGCGGACTCAGTCCAGTGTGGCTTGCACAGTGGCAATGCCGATCTGCGCGCTGCCTTCAGCCAGCCTTACCTCGAGGTTTTGCCTGGCTTTTAATTGGGCGGGCGAGCGCAGAATCACGCCTTTTTCATCGCGCACGATGGCGTAGCCGCGTGCCAAAGTGCGCTGCGGGTTCAGCAGTTCCAGCTGTGACGTCAGCGCTGCCAGGCTGTGGCGCCGCTGCAGCAAGCCTTGCATGATTGCCGCGCCGCTGCGGCGCTGGGTCTCGTGCAGGCGTGCGCGCAGCAAGCTCACTTCCGGGCGCTGCACCGCCCAGCGGTCGCGCAAGCGTTCCAGCGCATGGCGCGACTGGTTCAAGGGCGCGCGCGTGGCATGCGTCATGGCGGTCGACAGGGCCAGCAGCTTCAGGCGCTGCTGGCCGATTTGCGCGGCCGGGTTGAGCAGGCGGCGGCTGTGGCGGTCCAGCGTCTGCGCCGCATCGTCGAGGCTGCGGCGCATGGCGCGGCGTAAATCGCTCGCATCGGCACGCAGGGAATTCATCCAGTCGGCGCGTGGCGTGACGGCCAGTTCGGCTGCCGCCGTCGGCGTGGCGGCGCGCAAGTCGGCGGCGAAATCGGCGATGGTGAAATCGGTTTCATGGCCCACGCCGCTAATTACCGGCATGTAACAATCGGCAATCGCGTGCGCCACCTCTTCATCGTTGAAGGACCACAGGTCTTCGATGCTGCCGCCGCCACGGCAGACCAGCAGCACGTCGCACTCGGCGCGGCGCGACGCCGTGCGGATCGCCTGGGCTATTTTTTCCGGCGCCTGCTGGCCCTGCACGGGAGTGGGATACAAGATGATGGACACGTGCGGCGCGCGGCGCTGCAAGGCTGTCAGCACGTCGCGCAAGGCTGCCGCCTGCGGGCTGGTGACGATGCCGACCGTGCGCGCAAACAGCGGGAGGGCGCGCTTGCGTTCCGGGTCGAACAGCCCCTGCGCGGCCAGTTTTTCCTTCAGGCGCAAGTATGCTTCATACAGGGCGCCCACGCCGGCGCGGCGGATGGCTTCCACATTGATCTGATAATCGCCACGCGCACCGTACAGGGTGACCAGGGCGCGCACTTCCACTTTATCGCCTTCGCGCGGCGTGAAGCCGGCAAATTGCGCGCGACCGCGGAACATCACGGCGCGCACCTGGGCCGCGTCATCCTTCAAGGTGAAATACCAGTGGCCGGAACTGGCGCGCGTAAAGTTGGAAATCTCGCCGGCGATCCAGGTCAGGGGAAACGAGCGCTCGAGCAGGCGCGCCACGGCCTGGTTCAGTGCGCTGACGGTCAGCACGGGCGGGGCGGCATAGCCGCTGTCGGTCGGGTTATCAGTCATCATCAAGGGCAATTCTGGAATGGGAAGGGCAGCAACTGTCCACATATTTTCAGCGAGGTCATGCTTATGTCATATATCGTGCAAAACAACAAGTTCTATTTCTAAGTAATTGATTTCATGGTGAATTCATTCTTGCCTGATTTGCGTGCATAGTGAAAAAAGCCTTTAGGATCAAGCACATCAGTCATGCCGTCCACACTTACGCACAAAGTTATCCACAGAAAATGTGCGGAACTTTGTGCGCGCGATGGAGGGGCCTGGCCTGTGTGTCTGAGCATCAGAAAACTGCCTTGCTGCATTTTTACGCACGGAAATAAAGTCATTGTAAATCAAGGGCTTGGTATGCCATGCATGGCCTTGCACACAATCTTATCCACAAAAAATGTGCAGAACTTGTGCGCTGGCGGTATTTTATCCGGCGAGTGCCTCCGCTGCCTGCCTCTGATTGGCGTGCCCTTTTTTTATGCAAGAGGTAAATACTGATATAAATCAAAGACTTGTGATTATTTCTTGGTATTGCACACAATCTTATCCACAGAATATGTGCAAAACTGGCTAAATCGTTTTAGTGCTAGCGCGGTTTTTCCGCGCGGTTTTCTGTTTCTTGCTCGCCTCTCTGTCTGCCTTATTTTTAATCAATGTAAAAAAGTCGTTTAAAATCAAGGATCTTGCATGGAGTCGAGCCGCTTGCTCACAATCTTATCCACACTTTATGTGTGGAACTGCCATGGCGGTGGAAAAGTCGCCGGCCGCATGCCGATTAAGCGCTGTTTTCTGTGCTGCAGGGGCGCGGATGACGGTCTGCCTTATTTTTATGCAGTCAGATAAAAACGATATAAATCAATGTACTTAGCGTGTATCCGTGCGCTTGCGCACAATCTTGTCCACAGATTATGTGCAGAACTTGTGCCTTGGCCATCGCCGCTGATCAGTGTAGCCTGCCACTTTTTTAAACAATGAAAACAAGTCCTTTATAATCAATGGCTTACTTTCATTCAACCGCCTTGCACACAATCTTGTCCACAGTAAATGTGCAAAACTTTCAAAGTCTTGTCTTTGCAACATTGACTAATGGCGCTCAGCTGCTATGCCTGTATTTTGCACAGTAGCATAATCCACAATAAAATCAATGACTTAGTGTTTATCCTTGGCGCTTGCGCACAATCTTATCCACACAATATGTGCAAAACCGGAGCAAAAGAGCAGCTGTGCATAAGCGCTTGCCACAAGCGCCACTTGCCGCCGGCGCTGCAACGCGCTACATTGCGCCATTCTGCTGCTGGTCATGACAATATGGCCGGTGGGTACAATAGGGCAGCTGTCCTTGCCAAACAAAAACCAGGAGTTTCATTTGCTCGCTATATTCCAAGCCGCCGGCTGGCCCATCTGGCTGTTGTTGATCGCTTCCATCGTGGCCCTGGCCCTGATCATCGAACGCCTGCTGTATTTGCGGCGCAGTAAGGTCTTGCCGCGCAAACTGTTCGACGAAGTGGTGCAGGTGTATCGCGGCGGCAAGATCACGCCCGATACCATCAGCAAGCTGGAAGGCAATTCGCCGCTGGGCGTGGTACTGGCCGCCGCGCTGCGCAATGTGCACGCGCCACGCGAGGTCATGAAGGAATCGATAGAAGAAGCGGGCAGCGGCGTGGCCCACGTGCTGGAACGTTTTTTGACGACCCTGGGCACGATCGCCACCCTGGCGCCGCTGATGGGCCTGTTTGGCACGGTGGTCGGCATGATCGAAATCTTCGGTTCGCAAAACGCCAGCGGTTCGAACCCGGCGCAATTGGCGCACGGCATTTCGGTGGCCCTGTATAACACGGGCTTTGGCCTGGCGATTGCCATGCCGACCCTGGTGTTTTACCGCCATTTCCGCGCCCTGGTCGACAGCTTCGTGATCGACATGGAGCAGCAAGCCGTCAAATTCGTCGATATCGTCCACAGTGGCCGCCAATGAACTTCCGCAAAGGCAAGGGGCGTGAAGACCCCGAAATCAATTTGATCCCGTTTATCGACGTGTTGCTGGTGATCCTGATCTTTTTGATGGTCAGCACTACCTACAGCAAATTTACGGAACTGCAGATCACCTTGCCCACGGCCGACGCCGGGCAAGCCAAGGAGCAGCCGCAGCAGATCGATGTGACGGTGGACGCCAAGGGCAATTACACGGTCAACCGCCAGCCGGTGTCCTTCCGCGACGTGGCCGGCCTGGCCGCCGCCCTGCAGGAAGCGGCCAAGGCTGCCAACGGCGGCAAGCCGCCCGCACAGACGCCGGTGGTGGTGGTCAACGCCGACCAGTTCGCCATGCACCAGATGGTGATACACGTGATGGAAGCGGCGCGCGTGGCCGGTTATGAAAAGCTGACGTTTGCGGCGCAGGCGAGCAGCAAGTAAGTTTATATACAACCCCCAAGCGAAGGGCCGGGGTCGTACCCTCAGGGTACGACCCCAGGTGTCGGCGGGGTTTCAATTTTTAGCTCCCCATGCCCACATCCCCCCCCCAACTCGAATCCACCCTGACCCGCGCCTGGCTCAAACGCGGCCCGCTGGCCTGCGCCCTGTGGCCAGTGTCGCTGCTGTTTGGCAGCTTGAGCAGCCTGCGCCGGGGCTTGTACCGCGCCGGCATGCTGAAATCGGCGCGCCTGCCCGTGCCGGTGGTGGTGGTCGGCAATATTTTTATCGGCGGTACCGGCAAGACGCCGTTGACGATCTGGCTGGTACAAGCCTTGCGCGCGGCCGGCATGCATCCGGGTGTGATTTCGCGCGGCCATGGCAGCGCGGACAAGCTGCCGCGCGCCGTCACGCCGGCATCGACGCCGCAGCAGGTGGGCGACGAGCCGCTGCTGATCTTCCAGCGCGGCGCTTGCCCCGTGATGGTAGGGCGCGACCGGGCGCAAGCGGGCAGGGCGTTGCTGCTTGCCCATCCCGAAGTCGATGTGCTGGTGACGGACGACGGCTTGCAGCACTATGCCTTGCAGCGCGATGTAGAGATTGTGCTGTTTGACGGGCGTGGCGTGGGCAATGGCTGGCTGCTGCCGGCCGGCCCCCTGCGTGAACCGCCGCGCCGCCGCCGCGACGTGACCGTGATCAATACGCCGCAGCTGAGCCCAGCGCTGGTCGCCACGGTGGCGCCTGAAGGCGGACTGCTGGTGCAGATGCAGCTGGCTGGCAGCGTGGCTGAACGCATGATCAACCGCAACGAAAGCAAGCCGCTGGCCGAGCTGGCAAACAGTAGCGAGCGCATCGTGGCGGCGGCGGGCATCGGCAATCCGCAGCGCTTTTTTACCATGCTGCGCCAGGCCGGTTTGAGCTTTGCCGAACTGCCTTTGCCCGACCATCATGATTTCCTCGACCAGCCGTTTGCCGCGTTAGACACCGACCTGATCTTGATCACGGAGAAGGATGCAGTAAAATGTGCGCAAATTGAATATCTCAAAGACGACCCGAGACTGTGGGTCGTCCCGGTCAGTGCGCATATTGATAACGCGCTGGCACAACAAATTGTGGAGAAATGTCGTGGACGCTCGACTGCTTGATATTTTGGTCTGCCCTGTTTGCAAGGGCCAGCTTGAACACGATAAGAAGGCGCAGGAATTGATTTGCCGCGCCGACCGCCTCGCCTACCCTATCCGTGACGGTATCCCCATCATGTGGGCCGACGAAGCGCGCACCCTGCAAGACGCAGTGGAATAAGCGATGTCGTTTATCGTCATCATCCCGGCACGCCTGGCGTCCACGCGCCTGCCCAACAAGCCACTGGCTGACCTGGGCGGCAAACCCATGGTGGTGCGCGTGGCCGAGCAGGCCGCCCTGTCGGGCGCTTCGCGCATCATCGTCGCCACCGACCATGAAGACATCCGCGCCGCCTGCGCCGCGCATGGCGTGGAAGTGTGTTTGACGCGTAGCGACCATCCCTCGGGCACGGACCGCATCGCCGAAGTGGCGCGCACGCTGGACCTGGCCGACGACGCGGTGGTGGTCAATCTGCAGGGCGACGAGCCGCTGATCGATCCATCGCTGCTGGCTGCCTGCGCCGCGCAGATCGGCGTGCACGTGCCGATGGCCACCTGCGCCCATCCGCTGCACGACGCCGCCGACGCCTTCAACCCGAACGTGGTCAAGGTGGTGCTGGACAAGGCTGGCCGCGCGCTGTATTTCTCGCGCGCCACCATCCCCTGGCACCGCGACGGTTTTGCGCAATCGAAAGACAGCTTGCCGGCCGGCTATGTGCCGCTGCGCCATATCGGCTTGTATGCCTATAGCAATGCTTTCTTGCAAGCCTATCCGGGCCTGTCCGTTTCGCCGCTGGAAGGCATCGAGGCGCTGGAGCAACTGCGCGTGCTGTGGCATGGTTATGCGATTGCCGTGCATGTGACCGACTCAGCCCCGGCCGCCGGCGTGGATACGCCGGAAGATTTAGTTCGCGTGCAAGCGCACTATCGCCACGCTACTTGAGCCGTGAGTGCGTAAGGTAAAACTGACGCGCTTGCAGCAAAAACCACATTTGGAAACGCCCGGCGCGATAAAAGCTGGCTTCGGTCAATCTGCTCATGGCAAATTGATAGCAAACTGGCGTTCCGGTGAATTTTTGTGGTAAGTTTCGTAGGGAAAGATAGTCATTGCAGCACCATCTAAAAATAATTACATAGATCCCATCCAAAATCTGCTTTTTAGGAAACTTCATGCGTTTGATACTGTTAGGAGCACCCGGTGCCGGTAAGGGCACCCAGGCTAATTTCATTAAAGAAAAATACAATATTCCCCAAATCTCCACGGGCGACATGCTGCGCGCGGCGATCAAGGAAGGCACCGAACTGGGCCTGGCTGCGAAAAAAGTCATGGACCTGGGCGGCCTGGTGTCGGATGACATCATGATCGGCCTGGTCAAGAAGCGCCTGCAAGACGCCGATTGCGCCAATGGCTACCTGTTCGACGGCTTCCCGCGCACCATCGCGCAAGCGGACGCCATGAAAGACGCCGGCATCCATGTCGACTATGTGCTGGAAATCGACGTGCCTGACGCGTCGATCATCGAGCGCATGGACGGCCGCCGCAGCCACCCGGGTTCGGGCCGCGTCTACCACACCACATTCAATCCGCCCAAAGTTGAAGGTATCGACGACGTCACCGGCGAAGCGCTGATACAGCGCGACGACGACAAGGCGGAAACGGTCAAGAAACGCCTGGATGTGTACCACAACCAGACCAAGGTCTTGCTCGACTATTACAATAACTGGGCCCAGTCCGGCCTGCCAGGCGCACCGAAATACCGCCGCATCGCCGGCGTCGGTCCGGTCGAACAAATTCGCGACAGCGCATTTGCCGCCCTGGCGGAATAAGCATCAACTAGAAGCGGACCCAGGTGTCCGCTTTTTTTGCGCCTTTTTTTGAGACGCGTCGTATCGTTTTCGTAGTGGAAGTTTTTTGCAGTGCGTGTTTTCCTGGTTGCGCATGTCTATCCGGCATGGTCTGCAACCTTTGGCAATGACGTCGATAAAAACAGAAGGAGACGATATGGCAGCCAGTCTGTGGTTTGCGGTAGCCTGCGGCGTGGTCGCAGTCATTTACGGTTTGGTGTCGCGCAGCTGGATCTTGCGTCAGGATCCGGGCAACGCGCGCATGCAGGAAATCGCGCTGGCCATCCAGCAGGGCGCCGCCGCCTATCTGGCGCGCCAGTACCGCACCATCGCCATCGTCGGCGTGGTGCTCCTGATCATCATCTACGCCTTGCTGGGCTTGCACACGGCGCTGGGCTTCCTGATTGGCGCCGTGCTGTCGGGCGCCTGCGGCTTCATCGGCATGAATGTCTCGGTGCGCGCCAATGTGCGCACGGCCCAGGCGGCAACGCTGGGCATCAACCAGGCGCTGAACGTGGCCTTCAAGGGCGGGGCGATCACCGGCATGCTGGTGGTCGGCCTGGGGCTCCTGGGCGTGACCCTGTTTTACTGGTTGCTGGTGAGCACCGGCGCGCCTGGCCTGACCCAGCATGATTTGATCAAGCCACTGATCGGCCTGGCCTTCGGCGCCTCGCTCATTTCCATCTTCGCCCGGCTCGGTGGCGGCATCTTCACCAAGGGCGCCGACGTGGGGGCCGATCTGGTGGGCAAGGTCGAGGCAGGCATTCCCGAAGACGATCCCCGTAACCCGGCGGTGATAGCCGACAATGTGGGCGACAACGTGGGTGACTGTGCCGGCATGGCGGCCGACCTGTTTGAAACCTATGTGGTGACCCTGATCGCTACCATGCTGCTGGGCGCGCTGCTGCTGGCCGACGCTACTACCTCCGCCATCATTTATCCGCTGCTGCTGGGGGCGGTGTCCATACTCGCCTCCATCGTCGGCTGCTCGATGGTGAAAACCAAGCCGGGCGCAAAAATCATGTCGGCCCTGTACACGGGACTGTGGTGGGCCGCTGGCCTGTCGCTGATCGGCTTTGCCGTCGTCACCTGGCTGCTGTGGCCAGACGAGACCATGCGCTACAAGATGATGGGTTCCACCGTGGTTGGCATCGTGCTGACGGGCTTGATGGTCTACATCACCGAATACTACACGGGCACCGACTTCAAGCCCGTGCGCCACATCGCCGAAGCGTCGACCACCGGCCACGGCACCAATATCATCGCCGGCCTGGGCGTGTCGATGAAGTCCACCGCCTATCCGGTGCTGGCCGTCTGCGTGGCCATCCTGGTGTCGTACCAGCTGGCGGGCCTGTATGGCATCGCGATAGCGGCTACCTCGATGCTGTCGATGGCCGGCATCATCGTGGCGCTGGACGCCTACGGCCCGATTACCGATAACGCGGGCGGTATCGCCGAGATGTCGGGCTTGCCGGACTCCGTGCGGGCGATTACCGATCCGCTCGACGCCGTGGGCAACACCACCAAGGCGGTGACCAAGGGCTACGCCATCGGTTCGGCCGGCCTGGCGGCGCTGGTGCTGTTCGCCGATTACACGCATGCGCTCGAATCGGTGGGTCAGCACATCACCTTTGATCTGTCGAACCCGATGGTGATCGTCGGCCTGTTCATCGGCGGCTTGATCCCCTACCTGTTCGGCGCCATGGCGATGGAAGCCGTGGGCCGGGCGGCCGGCGCCGTGGTGGTGGAAGTACGGCGCCAGTTCCGCGATATCAAGGGCATCATGGAAGGTACGGCCAAGCCCGAATACGACAAGGCGGTCGACATGTTGACGGCGTCGGCGATCCGCGAAATGATCGTGCCATCGTTACTGCCGGTGGTGGTGCCCATCGTGGTCGGCATGCTGCTGGGACCAGCGGCCTTGGGCGGCCTCTTGATGGGGACCATCGTCACGGGCTTGTTCGTGGCCATTTCCATGACCACCGGCGGCGGCGCCTGGGACAATGCCAAGAAATACATCGAAGATGGCCATTTTGGCGGCAAGGGTTCCGAAGCGCACAAGGCGGCCGTCACGGGCGACACCGTGGGCGATCCGTACAAGGATACGGCTGGCCCGGCCGTCAATCCGCTTATCAAGATCATCAATATCGTGGCGCTGCTGCTGGTGCCGCTGTTGCCTGCCACGGGCTGGCTGGCGGTGGCCACGCCGGCGCCCGTGCATGCGACGGTGCCGCCCATTTTGACGCCAGCGGCGCCTGCGCCGGTCACGCCACCCCAGTAAGCGTGCCTGATGGCGCCAGATGCCCCGGAAACGGGGCATCTCCATGGTGCTGAGAGTGGTATCTATATGCCTTGCGTATAAAAGGTGAGCAATTGTTACGGTTCCTTTCATATATAGACTTGTCTGCCAATAATGGATCATGCCTGTAGACCGGGCTGACCAAGGCAGGAGATATCATGAACACGCAACTGAGTAGTATCAAACGGCGTAGCGCGCTGGCGCTATTGGTGCTGGCTTGCGCGGCATTGGCGGGCAGCGCGGCTGCCGCGCCTGGCGGCCATGGCGGCGGTTTCCATGGTGGCGGCTTTCACGGCGGTGGTTTTCATGGTGCTTACCATGGCGGTGGCCATTTCCACGGTGGCGGCCATGTGGGCGTCGGCGTCTGGCTGGGTGCGCCATGGGGTTATGGCTACGGGCCGGGCTGGTATGGCGACCCCTGGTACAACTACCCTTACACTGGCACGATAGTCGTGCAGCAACAACCGCCCGTGTATGTGGAGCAGGGCGGCACGCAGGCAGCGCCGGCGGCTTACTACTGCGACAACCCGCAAGGTTATTACCCTGACGTGAAAAGCTGCAGCGTGCCCTGGCGGCAAGTTGCGCCCACGAATGGGGCGCCCGGCAGCGTAGCGCCCTGATACGCCGCCGTCTTAGTGACGCTGGCTTAGAAGCGTGAGGTCAAACCGACAAACATGCGCCGGCCGGGTACGTAGTACTCGACCAGGCCATCGTTTGCCGGGCCTTTCTTGAACAGGTTTTCCAGGCCGCCGCGCAAGGTCCAGTTTGGTGTGACCTTGTACGACACCACCGTATCGACGATGGTGTAAGCCTTGTTGGGCGGACGGCGCGTGGACGTGCGCGCGCCGGCATCGAGTTCCTTGCCCGTGTACTGGGCCGACACTTCAGCAAACAATTGATCCGTGGCTTGCCAGCCCAGCGCCGAGTACAGCGAGACTTTTGGCGTAGCCAGCAGATTGGTGCCCAGGGTCAGGTTTTTCGCCTCCGCCATATAGGTCAGGTTGTTGCGCCAGTTCAAATGCTTTGTCAACGGTATCGTCAAGCTGCCTTCGAGACCGCTGGTACGCGCTTTCTGGATATTGCTCATGCGCGTCCACCATTTGTTTTGGTAAAAGCCCAGCGGCGCGTAATCGATCTTGTTCTTGAAATCCGTATGGAAATAGGTCAGGCCCGCATCCCAGCCATTTTTCTCATAGGCAATGCCGATTTCGGCTGCCGTGCTGGTTTCCGGTTGCAAGTCGGGATTGCCGGCCATGAAACATTCGCCACGGATATAACCGAGCGGATACAGGCTGGTGCAGCCGCGTCCGCCCGAGTTGGTGGCGGACGCGGGCGAATTTTCCTTCAGGCTGGGCGCGCGGAAACCTTGCGAGATACCGCCCTTGACCGTCCATTCCGGCGCCGGGTGGTAGACCAGGTACAAGCGCGGGCTGTGGTGGTTGCCGAATTTGCCATGGTGGTCCAGGCGCCAGCCGATGGTGGCCGTCAGGTTGTCGCGCAGGAACAGCTGGTCTTCCGCGAACAGGGCCGAGGTGGTGCCCGACAAGGTGGCGCCGCTGACCGGGTTGCCCAGGTAATCGGTGGGCACCGTGCCGATGATGTCGGTATTGGTCAGCTCTTCATGTTTCCACTGCGCCCCCATCACCAGCAATTGCTCCACGCCCCAGCCCAGGCGTTTTTCCAGGCTTGCGTCGAGTGTATCGTCCCTGGACTTGGCGACCGTGCCCGGATACTGGTTGTCGTAATCGTTGTGATACAGGTTGACACGGGTCTTGCCGAAATCCCAGCGGCCTTCATAGCCGAGGGCGGCGCTCTTGCGTATCAGCTTGCTGGCGCCCCAGGCGCCAAACAGCGGGTAGCCCTCGGCATCCTGGGTCGAGGAATCGCTGGCTTCCTGGCGGCCATAGCTGGCGTCCAGCGACAGGCTGTGCTTGCTGTTCAACGCCCAGTTCAATTGTCCCGTGATGCTTTGATTGCGCTCGCCGCCGATGCCGCCCGCCTTGCCGATGACTTTTTCATCGGGGTTCTGCCGCGATTGCGCCACGCCGATGCGCATGCCGACCGCTTCCGACAAGGGGCCGGCCAGGTTCAGGCTGAGCTGGTGCGCCGTGCCGCGGCCGCTGTCCTGCGGCTGCGTGTAATTGGCCGTGGCCGAGCCATTCCATTTGCCGGGTACCTTGCGCGTGATGATATTGATCACGCCGCCCATGGCGTCCGAGCCGTACAGCGACGACATGGGGCCGCGCACCACTTCGATGCGCTCGATCATGTCTGGCGAAATCCAGTTCAAGTCCTGCCGGCCCAGATCCGGGCGGTAAGAGGTATCGGCCGAACTGCCGACGCGCTTGCCATCGACCAGGATCAAGGTGTATTTGTCGGGCAGGCCGCGCAGCTTGATCTTCGATTCGTCGCCGACCGGACTGGTGCCGCCCGTCACGCCCGGGATGCGGCGCAGCAGGGTGTTCAAGTCATACACGGGCTGGCGTTCGATTTCCTCGCGCGTGATGACGCTGATGCTGGCCGGCGCATCCTTGATGTCGATGGCCGTGCCGGAAGCGGTCACGACCACGGTACTCATGGTGGGATCGTGATTGACTGGATTAGCTTCGGCCCAGGCCTGGCTGACGGCCAGCGACAGCAAACAGGGCAGGAGGTGGGCGGCGCGGTGGAGTGATGAGTTGTGACGTGCTGCAAAAGCGGAACTGCGCTTGGTCATGTTGGGCTTCCCGAAAGGTGGTGATGTCCTGGCTGCCTTCCGGGTGGCTGGGGAAATATATGGTGTGATGGCGAGTTTGCGTCAAATGAGAATAAGAATCGTTCTTATTGTAGTGCTATCCTGGCAAGAAAGAAAGTATCGTCTGAAAATAAAACACCGTTACAGTCTGTTTTGCCGTCTGCCGTCGCCTTGAAACGTGAGAAATTGTTACCGCTGATAGGTTCTGGCGCGCCGTGTGCCAATAATGAAAGCAGACGTCTTCTGGAGCTGTCATGAAGCTTGCCTTGCCCCGTTTTACCCAGCTTGCCTTGACCGTGCTGATGCTGTGCTGTGTCTTTGCTGGCGGCCGCGCCATGGCGCAGCAACCGCCTGCGGCAGAGCCCGAGGCAGTGCCGGTGCAAGACTTGCCCGTCTGCCGCCTCGATCCGCACGACAGCAACAAGCTGGCCGTCGAACCGTGCCGCCCGGCGCCGCCGGTTGGTACGCGCCGCGCGGTAGCACAGGTGATAGGCCGCATGCCGCCCACGCAGATGGCGCCGCCGGTCGTGCACTTTCAAACCATGCCGCCGGGTTCAAGCGCTGCCGTTTCCAGGCCATTGGTGCCCGTCGGCGCCTGCGATGTGGGCGGTTGCCGTGACAGTTCCGGCGCGCGCTACAACGGCGCAGGCAATAGCACGCTCGATGCCAATGGGCGCATCTGCCAACGGAATGGCGCTTTTATCCAATGTTTCTGATGTAAAATTGGCGTGGATATGACGTTTACGTAAACGTAAATAGCGTCAAACATGCTGCCGATAACAGGCTATCACTACATCAGGAGACGACATTGCAAATTCAAGATCAGGTATTCATCATCACGGGCGGCGCTTCGGGTTTGGGCGCGGCGACGGCGCGCATGCTGGCGGGCGCGGGCGGCAAGGTTGTGCTGGCCGACCTGCAGGTTGAGGCGGGCCAGGCGCTGGCGGCTGAACTGGGCGGTGTCTTCGTCAAATGCGATGTCACCTCGGAAAACGATGGCAAGGCGGTGGTGGCCGCCGCCGTGGCCTTGGGCACCTTGCGTGGCCTGGTCAATTGCGCGGGTGTCGCGCCAGCCGTAAAAACCGTGGGCAAGGATGGCCCGCACCCATTGGAACTGTTCCAGCGCGTGGTCAACATCAACCTGGTGGGCACCTTCAATATGTGCCGGCTGGCGGCAGACGCCATGGGCAAGACGGAGGCGACGGCCGAAGGCGAGCGCGGCATCATCGTCAATACGGCGTCGGTCGCTGCTTTCGATGGCCAGATCGGGCAAGCCGCGTATGCCTCGTCGAAGGCAGCCGTCGTCGGTTTGACCCTGCCGATGGCGCGCGATTTGTCGCGCAGCGGTATCCGCGTGATGACGGTGGCGCCCGGCATTTTCGAGACCCCGATGTTGCTGGGCATGCCGGCCGAAGTGCAGGATGCGCTGGGCAAGATGGTGCCTTTCCCTTCGCGCCTGGGCAAGCCCGGCGAGTACGCGCAACTGGTGAAAGCCATCGTGGAAAACGTCATGCTGAACGGCGAGACCATCCGCCTTGACGGCGCTATCCGCATGCAGCCTAAGTAAAAGCGCCGGAGAAACGTTCAGGACGTTGTTGCAGGGCCTCGCCGTACTATTCGGCGCGATCCGCATGCAGCCGAAGTAAGTAGCGTTACTGAGGCAGGCAGAAGCGTCAGCGCGCCAGTCTTGATTTGAGTTAGGATATTCCCGTATCTGGCGCACAGCCGTGGTCGGCTGTGCGCTTTTTTTATCGGAGAATCCATGATCAGAATGAAGTCGCTGGCGTTGAGCCTGAGCTTGCTGGGGGTGCTGGCCGCCAGTCCCGCCTTTGCCGAAGTGTCCCAAAAGGCGCCGGAAATCGCCACCGCCTATGTGGAAAAGGCCGGCTGGTCGGCGCAGAAATTCATGGTCGCCGCCGCCAATCCGCTGGCGGCCGACGCTGGCTACCAGATGCTCAAGCATGGCGGCAGCGCGATCGACGCGGCAATTGCCACGCAACTGGTGCTGACGCTGGTCGAGCCGCAATCGTCGGGCATCGGGGGCGGCTCCTTCATGTTGTATTCGACCAACAAAGGCGTGCAAGCGTTTGACGGGCGCGAAACGGCCCCGGCCGCCGCCGATGAACATCTGTTCCAGCATCCGGACGGCACGCCGCTGTCGCGCAACGCCGCCATCATCGGTGGCCGCTCGGTCGGTGCTCCCGGCGTGCTGCGCATGCTGGAACTGGCCCACAAGGAACACGGCAAGCTGGCCTGGGCCAGCCTGTTTGCGCCCGCGATCAAGCTGGCGCAAAACGGTTTCCCCGTTTCCCAGCGTTTGAATGGCTTGCTGGCCTGGGACCAGGCCCTGAAGCGCGACCCGGTCGCCGCCGCGTATTTTTATGACAAGGATGGCAAGGCCTGGCCGGTCGGCCATATCCTGAAAAACCCTGAACTGGCGCGTACCCTGCGCGACATCGCCCGTGGCGGCGCCGACGCCTTTTACAAGGGCCGCATCGCGCGCGACATCGCCGCCAAGGTGGCCGCCCATCCGACCAATCCCGGCAAGCTGACGGCGGCAGATATTGCCGGCTACCAGGCCAAGGAACGCGATCCGGTCTGCAGCGACTACAAGTCCTGGACCGTGTGCGGCATGCCGCCGCCTTCGTCGGGCGGCATTGCGATTGCGCAAATGCTGGGCATCCTGGAAGTCAAGGATATCAGCCCTTATCCACCGGTCGATGGCGTGCTCGAGGCTAAAGCCATCCACTTGTTCTCGGAAGCGGGGCGATTGGCGTACGCTGACCGCGACCGCTACGTGGCCGATACCGATTTCATCCCGCTGCCGGGCAAGGGCGTCTCGGCCATGCTGGACAAAACCTATCTGGCGCAGCGCGCGTCCCTGATCGGCGACAAGTCCATGGGCAAGGCCTTGCCGGGCACGCCGCCTGGCATGCAAGTGGCCTGGGGCATGGACAATGCGCTGCAGCGTCCATCGACCTCGCACCTGGTGGCGGTCGACCAGTTCGGCGGCGGCCTGTCGATGACCACCAGCGTGGAAGACGCCTTTGGTTCGCGCCAGATGGTGGACGGCTTCCTGCTCAATAACCAGCTGACCGACTTCTCGTTCGATTCGCAGAATGCCGACGGCCCCATCGCCAACCGCGTGCAGGGCGGCAAGCGCCCACGCAGCGCCATGTCGCCGACCCTGGTGTTTGAAAAAGGCACGCACAAGCTGGTGCTGGCCACCGGTTCGCCGGGCGGCTCGACCATCATCAACTACGTTGCCAAGGTACTGGTCGGCACCATGGACTGGGGCTTGAACGTGCAGCAGGCGATCAGCCTGCCGAACTTTGGCAGCCGCAACGGCCCGACCGAACTGGAAACAGGCCGCGCGCCGGAAGCCCAGATCGCCGCACTGAAAGCCATGGGCCACGAGGTGCGCGTGATCGAACAGAACTCCGGCCTGCAAGGCATCATGCGCCTGAACGCCCACGGCCATGATTTCTGGTTTGGCGGCGCCGATCCGCGTCGAGAAGGCATGGTGAGAGGCGATTAAACTTTTCCACAAAGCACTAATACCCTGCTAATCTGCCGGCATGGGAATGGAAAATAAAACAGGCTTGATCTTGACGGGGGGCGGCGCGCGCGCTGCCTACCAGGTGGGGGTGCTGCAGGCGATTTCGGCGATCTTGTGGGAAGCGGGCTGGCCACCGGCGCGCAATCCTTTCGATATCATCTGCGGCACGTCGGCCGGCGCCATCAACGCCACGGCGCTCGCTTGCCGGGCCGATAATTTCGGCGAAGGCGTGCAAAAACTGCTGGACGTCTGGCAGCATATCGAGGTCGAGCAAGTCTACCGCGCCGACTCGCTGGGCGTGCTGCGTTCGGGCGCGCGCTGGCTGTCGCTGCTGTCATTCGGCTGGCTGCTGCGCAAGTGGCATGCCGCGCCGCCCAATTCCCTGCTCGACAATACCCCGCTGGTCAGCCTGCTGCACCGCATGCTGGATTTGCCACGCCTCGATGCGGCGCTGGCTGACGGCTTGCTGCATGCGCTGGCCGTCACGGCTTCTTCGTATTCGGGCAGCCGCCACATGACGTTTTACCAGACGGCGGCAGAAATCGCGCCGTGGGTGCGCACCCAGCGGCTGGCGCTGCAAGACCAGATCGGCGTCGAGCATTTGCTCGCGTCGGCCGCGATACCCTTCATCTTTCCAGCCGTGCCACTGTATATCGGCGGCCAGCGCGAATATTGCGGCGATGGCTCGATGCGCCAGCTGGCGCCGATTTCGCCAGCCATCCACCTGGGCGCCAACAAGGTGCTGGTGGTGGGCGCTGGGCGCATGACGGAGCCGGCGCCAGCCGCAGCCGACGCGGCGCGCTACCCCAGCCTGGCGCAAATTGCCGGCCACGCGCTGTCGTCGATCTTCCTCGATGGCCTGGCGGTCGACATCGAACGCCTGAACCGCATCAATTTGACCTTGTCGATGCTGCCGCCTGAACTGCTGGGCAAGACAGCCTTGAAACCGGTGGAATTGCTGGTGATTGCGCCATCCGAGCGGCTGGACGCCATCGCCAGCCGGCATATCGGCAGTTTGCCCCGTCCGATCCGTACCATGTTGTCGGGAATTGGTGCTGCCGAAGCCCGTGGTGCGGCTTTGGCCTCGTATTTATTGTTCGAATCGACATATACTAACGAGCTGATCCGTCTTGGACAGCGCGATACGCAAGCCCGCAAGGACGATGTACTGGCGTTTTTTGGTTCCTGAGACGGGTTTTCGGCTTATTTTCGCGTTTTTTAGACAGGACGACTGTGCTGGGATTTCGACGTGCTTGCGATGTGCTGTGGATATTGTGTCTGCTCTGGGGCGCTTGCGCCCAGGCCGCGCCTGCGCGCAACCTGCGCTTCGATCAGCTCAGCGTCGAGAACGGCCTGGCGCAGGAATCGGTGCTGTCGATCGCGCAGGACCCGCAAGGCTTCATGTGGTTTGGCGGCCAGTCTGGCCTGAGCCGCTATGACGGCTACCGGGTCGTCGTCTATAAAAACATCGAAGGCGACAGCAGCAGCCTGGCCGACAACTGGATAGGCGTGCTGCATGTCGATAGCCAGGGCCAGCTCTGGGTCGGCACCGACAATGGCCTGGACCGTTTCGATTCCGTCAGCCAGACCTTCATCCATTATGTGCAGCCGGGTACCAGCAAGCGTGGCAATGGCAACCGCCATGTACACGCCATCGTCGAAGATGGCGCACGCGGCTTCTGGATCGCCACCTCGGATGGCTTGCAGCATTTCGATCCCGCCACGGGCGCCTTTCGCAGCTGGCATCACGACGACAGCGACCCGTACAGCTTGGGCGATAACGAGATCAAGGCCCTGGCGCTCGATGCGCAGGGGCGTTTATGGATAGGCACGGTGACCGGCCTGGACATGCTGGCGCCCGGTAGCGACCGTTTCGAGCATTACACCATCGATGCGCTGCCTACCTCGAAATTCAATGTGATCCAGTCGCTGCTGGTCGACAAGCAGCAGAATCTGTGGATAGGCACCATGGCCGGCGCCGAGCGCTGGCGCCTGGGGCCGGCCGGCCAGGCGCCGCTGGCGCGTTTGCGCCTGGGCGAAAAACAGGGTTTCAATGCGATCCGCATCGCCAGCCTGTACCAGGATGTCGACGCCACCGTCTGGATCGGCAGCAATGCCGACGGCTTGTTGCGCTGGCTGCCCGAGAACGACACTTTTTTGCAGTTCCGGCACCAGACGGGCGACAAGTTCAGCATCGCCGACAACCAGGTGGCCTCGCTGTTCCGCGACCGTGCGGGCAGCTTCTGGACCGGCACCTGGTATAACGGCGTGAGCCGGGTGGACCTGGGCAGCGGCGGTTTTTCACGCATGGTGCGCGCCGCCGACGACACGGCCGCCCTGGCGGACAAAAAAGTGCGCGCGCTGGCCGATGCCGGCGCCGGCAAGCTGTGGCTGGCCACCAGCAGCGGCTTGAAACTGTATGACACGCGCGATGGCGCCACCCAGGTGTTCGACATGCGCAGCACGCCGGGCATGTCGCGCGACGAGCAGGTCTCGGCCCTGTACCAGGCACCGGATGGCGTGCTGTGGGTGGGGGGACGCACGGGCTTGCACCGTTTCGACCTGGCCACGCGGCGCTTTTCCACCACGCGCTTTGCGGTGGGCGATCCGAACAGCGACACCATCCGCAATATCGCGGGCGACCGCAGCGGCATGCTGTGGGTCTCGTCGCGCGGCGGCCTGCATCGCTTCGACCCCGTCAGCAAGCAGTTCACCACCTTCCGCCACGACCCGGCCAATCCGGACAGCCTGTCCGACAATATGGTGCGGCCGGTGCTGGAAGACAGCAAGGGCCGGCTGTGGATAGGCACTTTCCATGGCCTCGACCTGCTGGACCGCAGCACTGGCCGCTTCCGCCATTTCCGCCATGATGCGGCAGATCCGCAAAGTCTCAGCCACGATGAGGTGCATTTCCTGCACGAGGACAAGCGCGGCGTGCTGTGGGTGGGCACGGCCAATGGCTTGAACCGCATGGATATCGACAGCAAGGGACAGATCCGTTTTCGCCGCTTCCTGCGCAAGGATGGCATGGCCGACGACGCCATCGCCAGCATCCTCGAAGACGATGAAGAGCAGCTGTGGCTGAGCACCAACAGCGGCATCACCCGCCTCGACATGCGCAGCGGCCAATTCCGCAACTATGACAGCGCCGATGGCACGGTCGAAGGTTCCTACTTCGATGGCGCTGGCTTGCGCGCCGCCGATGGCACCATCTATTTCGGCGGCTTCAACGGCATGACGGCGTTTGCGCCCAAGGATATCCACGATAACCGCGTGCCGCCGCTGGTGGCCATCACCGAGCTGCAGATCTTTAACAAGCCGGTGGCGATCGGCCGCGGCGAGTTTGCGCACGTGCTGGGCACGGCCATCAACCATAGCCGCAGCCTGATCCTGACTTCGCGCGAGAGTGTTTTCTCGCTGGAATTCGCGGCCCTGCATTTCGCCGCGCCGCAGCGCAATATGTTTGCCTACCGGCTCGAAGGTTTTGACCAGGACTGGGTCATGACGGATGCCGGGCGGCGCTTTGCCACCTACACCAATCTCGATCCGGGCGAATATGTGTTCCGCGTCAAGGCGGCCAACAAGGACGGCGTGTGGAATGAAAGCGGCGCCACCCTGCATATCACCATCTTGCCGCCGTTCTGGAAAACCTGGTGGTTCCGCAGCCTGATGGCCTTGCTGGTGCTGGGCCTGATCTACGGCGTGTACTGGCAGCGCATGCGCATCCTGCGGCGCCAGCAAAGCAAGCTGGAACGGCAGGTGAACGAGCGCACGGCCGAGGTGTCGCAAAAGAACCACGAATTGCGCAGCAAGGAAATCGAAGTGCGGGCTCAGTCCCACGAGCTGGCGCTGGCCAACAGCAGCCTGAAGAAAAATGAGGAAAGCCTGCGCCAGGCCAAGCGCAAGGCCGAAGATGCGACACGCCAGAAATCGGAATTCCTGGCCAATATGAGCCACGAGATGCGCACGCCGCTGGCCGGCGTGATCGGCATGCTGGGTTTTGCCTTGCGCGACCAGCAGCTGCACGCCTCGACGCGCGAGCAAATCCTGCGTGGCCAGGCCAATGCCGAGTCGCTGCTGGCCATCATCAACGACTTGCTCGATTTTTCCAAGATCGAAGCCGGCAAGCTGAGTATAGAAAACATCGATTTTGCCCTGGGGGCGGCGATGGAAAACGTGGTCAGCCTGTTTGAAGAGCAGGCGGCCGCGCGCAGCATCGGCTTTTCCATCGATTTTGCGCCCGACTTGCCGCCTTTCGTGGTGGGTGACCCCAGCCGCTTGCGCCAGGTGCTGGTCAACCTGGTCGGCAATGCCTTCAAGTTCACCCAGCATGGCGGCGTGAGCGTGCGCGTGGAGCGCGCCGGCGTGGCGCCTGGCCAGGCGCATGCGCAACTTAACTTGATACGCTTCATCGTCAGCGACAGCGGCATCGGCATCGACGCCGATGCGATGGCGCGTCTGTTCCAGAAATTCGAACAGGCCGACGCCAGCACCACGCGCCGCTACGGCGGCACGGGGCTGGGACTGGCGATCTGCCGCCAGCTGGTCGAACTGATGGGTGGAACCATCACGGCCACCAGCGTGCAGGGGCAGGGCAGTACCTTCATTTTCATCTTGCCGCTGGCCGATGGCGTGGCGCCGCCGCTGGTGCCGCAGCTGACGCTGGCGCCGCACAGCCACCAGCTGCACGTCTTGTGCGCCGAAGATTTCCCGACCAACCAGATCATCATCCGCGTGATGCTGGAAGACCTGGGGCACCGCGTCGACGTGGTGAGCAACGGTACCCTGGCGGTGGCCGCCTGCGCGCAGACGCGTTATGACCTGGTACTGATGGATGGACGCATGCCCGAGATGGATGGCGCCACGGCCACCCGGCTGATACGTGCCGGCGGTGCGCCGGAGCAGCCCGTGCATGACCCGCAAGTGATGATCGTGGCGCTGACGGCCAATGCCAGCGAAGAAGACCGCAGCCGCTATCTGGGCGTCGGCATGGATGATTTCCTCAGCAAGCCGATCGACGAGGTGGCGCTGCATTTCCTGCTCGAGCGCGCCATCGAACGCCAGCTGGAGCGTGGCCACGTGTTGCCGCGCATGTCCTTTGTCGCGCAGCGCAGCGCCCCGCAGGGGCAGGCCGAACTCGATGTGCTGTTTGGCGTGGCGCCCGAGGCGTCATCGCAGCAGGGCAGCCGTGGCCTGGACCTGAAGCGCCGCATCCGCGCCGCTTTTGTGGCCGACCTGTCGAGCCGGCTGCGTGAACTCGATGCGGCGATGGCGGCGCAGAACAAGGAAGCGGCCGGCCGTTTGCTGCATGGCTTGAAGGGCAGCGCCGCCTATCTCGATGAAGCCGAGCTGCATGGTTTGTGCACGCAGCTGGAAGAAGCAGCCGATAGTGGTCTGTGGCAACAGGTCGACGTGCATTTGCCGCGTCTGCACGCGCTGCTGGCGAAAATCGCCGCCTCCGTCAATGAAGTGCAATCTTTACAAGATTATCCATCGGAATCGGCCTGAAAGCCGTTAAAATACGCTCAAACAGATTGCTACAGCCGATAGTAGAGACAGTGGAGAGCGCAATGAAAGTACTGGTGGTGGACGATGATGTCGTATCGCGCATGGTGTTGATGCACCTGATCGACAGCTGTGGTGTGCATGACATCGTGGAGGCCGAAGATGGCGCTGCCGCGTGGGAACAACTGGAGGCCGGCCTGCGTCCCGCGCTGTGCTTTTGCGACCTGCGCATGCCCCGTTTGTCGGGCATGGAACTGCTGCAGCGGGTCAAGGGCAATCCTGAGTTGCAGGCCATGCCTTTCGTATTGATTTCCTCGGCCACCGACCGCGAGACCGTCAATGGCGCCAGCGCCGCCGGGGCCGACGGCTATATCGTCAAGCCCTTCCAGGGCGATGAAGTGCGGCCCTTTTTGCACCGTGCATCTGGCCCCGCTGTCGCCTGGGCGGCGGAAGCACCGGCGCGCACCCTGGCCCGCCTGGGCGTGGGCGCAGAGCGCCTGCACGCTTATCTGAAAGGCTACGAGGCGCAACTGGCCACGTTTGCCGGCGAGATCGACAGCCTGGCCGTGGGTGAGGCCGGCGCACTGCGCTTGCAGCTGGAGCGCCTGCACATGGGCTGCGCCACCCTGGGCTTGAGCGGCGCGGCCGACGCCCTGCAGGCGACCCTGGCCCAGCCCACGGCAGCGCCCGCCCTGCATGCGCTGCTGGCGCAACTGCGGCAAGCCGTGGCCTGGCAGGCAGAATTGCTGGCACAGGACATCAGTGTGCCCGTATCGGGCTTTCAGCAATAGATTTATGGTTTACAACGCCTGACAAAACCGTCGCGAGCGGAAGGGAGAGGTAGCCGAGAAGCGCAACCGTACGAAAGTACGGTGAGCATCGCAGGCTGCCTATACCGACGCGCAGCAGGTTTGAGCAGGTGTTTTAATCCAGCTTGTCTGCAAACACCATACGCGTCAGCAAGGTTGGCAGGGGCAGATAAACCAGCATGTCGTCGAAGGCGCCGCCGGGCAGGGCGCTGTTGTCGCTTGCCTGGCGGACGATGAAATGCTGAGTCGCCTGGTCGTTGCTGCGCTCGTTGGCATTTTCCACCTTCCCGCTGCGCTGTTTTACGCCTTGCACGCTGGTGCCAAAGTTGTGCTTGCCGGTCGAGAAAATCACGGCAGGCGAACAGGCGCCGCGCCCGCACAAGTCATCGCCATAGACATAGCGCAAACCGCCATCCGCGTAGCGTGTCTGGATGGTCTTGCTGGCCAGCACCTCGTTGCGCCTGATCGGCGCCTGCGTAAAGGCCGGCGTCACGCTATAGCGCAGCACATTTCCCCAGCTATCGGCCGCCGCCACGCCCAGCGCCACCCACGGCAAAAAACCGCTGCAATCGGCGTCATTCATGCACGGCAGCGCGCTTTCGCGGCCATCCTGCGCCGACATGGCAGGACGCGGCAGCCGACCATGCTGCAAGGCAAACCCGATCAAGGCATCGCGCGACTGCGCCAGGGCTTGCTGCGTACGCTCGACCCGGCGCTGTTCCATCACCTGCGGACTGAAACCCGTCATCAGCAGGGTAGCCGCACCCAGGGCCAGCACGGTCACCAGCAGCAGCAGGGCGGCGCCGCGCTGCTGGGCAGGGCGGTGTTGTATGCGTGGTGAGTAGGGTTTGCTTGGGTGCATGATCAGTATCTTAACGAAACTGTTAAGCGGCAGTATATGTCGCGGGGTAATTGAAGGCGCGGATATTACTGGCTAGCTTGCTTTACTTTTGTATGGAAATTACTTGCGCACCGGCTTTTGACTGTACAAGTAGTCAGCCCAGTATTGCATCAGCATGTAGCTGGTTCGATTATAGGCGTGACCATTTGGGTCTTTGAATGCACGTGCTAACTGGTGCTTGATGAACTTTGGGGAACGCTGGTCCCCCCGACTGGAATCGAACCAGTATCCCACGCTTAGGAGGCATGTGCACTATCCATTGTGCTACGGGGAGGACGCTGTCGGCAGGCTTAAGCTTACCGCCTTCGGCAGCGCGCAGGGATAAAAAGACTCCGCTACGCTGTGAAGCGAGCGCAATTATAGCCGACAGATTGCAAGATATGCCTAAGCTTGCGCGACTATCGGTACAATGCGTGCTTCTTTCATCATCTGATCGGCGACTGTGTTGCGTACCACGCGGTATGCAAGGTACGGCGCCCGAGCACTTTACTCATCATTATGGCTGTCATCTCTCTTTCATCGGCGCAACTTGCGTTCGGTCACGTCGCGCTGCTCGATCACGCGGAATTTTCACTGGAAACCTCGGAGCGGGTCGGTTTGATCGGCCGCAACGGCACGGGCAAGTCCTCGCTGCTGAAAGTCATTTCGGGCAAGTTCAAGCTCGATGACGGTTTGTTGGTGATGCAGCAAGGTATCAAGATTGCCTATGTGGAACAAGAGCCGCAATTCGACCCGGAAATGTCCGTGTTCGACGCGGTGGCCTCCGGCATGGGCGAATCGCAAGCCTGGCTCAAGGAATACGATACGCTGACGGGCCAGTTTGGCCAGGGCAACGATGATGAATTGATGGAACGCATGCACGATATCCAGGTCAAACTGGATGCGGCCGATGCCTGGAGCTTGCCGAACAAGGTAGAAACCGTGCTCGACCGTCTGAACCTGACGGGCGACATGCTGATGAAAACCTTGTCGGGCGGTATGCAGAAGCGCGTGGCGCTGGCGCGCGCGCTGGTCTCGGCGCCTGACGTGCTGCTGCTCGATGAGCCGACCAACCATCTGGATTTCAGTTCCATCCTGTGGCTGGAAGGTTTGCTGCGCGACTTCAAAGGCAGCGTGCTGTTCATTACCCATGATCGCTCCTTCCTCGACAACGTCGCCACGCGCATTATCGAGCTGGACCGTGGCCGCTTGCTGTCGTATCCAGGCAACTTCACGGCCTATCAGGTGCGCAAGGCCGAGCAGCTGGAAATCGAAGAGGTGGAAAACGCCAAGTTCGACAAATTCCTGGCGCAGGAAGAAGTGTGGATACGCAAGGGCGTCAAGGCCCGCCGCGTGCGTGATGAAGGCCGTGTGCGCCGCCTGGAAGCGCTGCGTTTGACGCGCAATGCGCGCCGCGATCAGCAAGGGCAGGTCAAGCTGGACGTGTCGGCCGGCGAACGCTCGGGCAAGATCGTGGCGGACCTGGAAAACGTCTCCAAGACCTATGGCAGCAAGGTCATCGTCAATGATTTCACCGGCACCATCTTGCGTGGCGACAAAGTGGGCCTGATCGGCGCGAACGGCGCCGGCAAGACCACCTTGCTGAAAATGATCCTGGGCCAGGAGACGCCGGAGACGGGCAGCGTGCGCCTGGGTACCAAGTTGCAAGTGGCATATTTCGATCAGATGCGCACGCAGCTGAACGAAGAAGCGAACTTGATGGAAACCATTGCGCCGGGCAGCGACTGGGTCGAGATCAATGGCCAGCGCCGTCACGTGATGACCTATCTGAACGATTTCCTGTTTGCTCCAGAACGTGCCCGTTCGCCCGTCAAGACTCTGTCCGGTGGCGAGCGCAACCGTTTGCTGCTGGCGCGTTTGTTCGCCAAGCCAGCCAACGTGCTGGTGCTCGATGAACCGACCAATGACCTGGATATCGATACCCTGGAATTGCTGGAAGAGTTGCTGGAAGAGTACACCGGCACCGTTTTCCTGGTCAGCCATGACCGTACTTTCCTCGATAACGTCGTCACGCAAGTGATCGTGGCCGAAGGTGAAGGCAAGTGGCGTGAATTCGTCGGCGGCTATTCGGATTGGGAGCGCCAGCGCGCCACTGTGCCAGCGGTCACCGCACGTAGCGCACCGAAGGCCGCAGCAGCGCCTGCGGCCGCCCCGGCCGCCAAGCAGAAAAAGCTCAGCTATAAAGAGCAGCGCGAACTCGACGAGTTGCCGAACATCATGGCCGCGCTGGAAGATGAGCAAGCCGTGCTGGCAGGACAATTGTCGCATCCCGATTTCTATAAAAAAACGCCGGCCGAGGGCAAGCGCCTGAATGCCCGCATGGCGGAAATCGAGAGCGAGTTGCTGGCTGCCCTGGAAAAATGGGAAGCCATTGAAGCGCGCGCCAAAGGCTGAACGCTGAGAGATTGATCACACACGATTGCCGCTACCGGCGGCAATCGTTCCCGCCTTCCTTTCGTTGCACACTGTACGTCCCCTCTTCGCAAACAGGCTTGGCATTTCTGCTAGAATATTGATCGCAAGACAATATTGCCGGTTCTTGTATTTCCTGACGACACTATCCCGTGTCATTCTTTTTTAGTCGCCTCATCAGACCGGAAACGGGAGGAGCGGTTTCATGTTTGACCGACTCGCGCTGCCACGCGTGCTGCCTTTTTTTACTTATCTCTTTTTTATTCTTATTGCCGATGTGTTAATATGGGCGGGATATGCTCAGGAGCAATTGCGCTATCTGTACGTGGTGAAGATAGGTGCCGTGCTTGCCTTGCTGTGGCTGTACCGCCGCCATTACACGGAGCTGGCCTGGCCCGGTGCTTCCCGCATGGGATGGTCCACCATCGCCTGGTCGGTATTGGCCGGCATCGTGGTCTTGCTGCTGTGGCTCAACCTGGGCGCATCCTGGATGGTGATCGGGCAATCAAACGGTTTTGATCCACGCTCTGGCGGCGGCTATGACTGGCTGCTGGTGGTGGCGCGCATCGCCGGTGCGGCGCTGGTGGTACCCGTGATGGAAGAGTTGTTCTGGCGCTCATTCTTATTGCGTTGGTTACAATCGCCAAATTTTCTGTCAGTCGAACCGTCACTGTTGAAGTTCCGCTATATTGTTGTTGCGGCGATACTATTTGGCTTTGAACATAATTTGTGGTTCGCGGGCATTGTTGCCGGCTTAGCATATGGTTGGCTCTACGTGCGTTTTCGCACCCTGTGGTCGGCCATCATCGCGCACGGCGTGACGAATGGCTTATTGGGCGTCTGGGTGCTTATTACCGGGCAGTGGGGTTATTGGTAATCGCGTCATTAGTGGATGCAATAAGCACAAAGATGAAAAAAATGTTGAGCCTGACTGAAAAAAAGCGTGCTGCTACCGCTGCATGCCCCGCTTTCTGCGCGCCCCGCCGGGCCGCCCTGGTGCTATTGATCGGCGCCGCATACAGCTGTAGTGCCCACGCGGAAATCAGCGACACCATCCACCCGTTTATCCAGACCACGTTCGCCTACGACGATAATTTGCTGCGCCTGAGCGAGTTTCCGGGGCAAATCCCCGACCTGGGCGATACCAGCCGCACGGTGCAGGGCGGTTTCCTGTTCGAACGCCCGGTCGGCCGGCAGTTATTCACGGGCTACGCCAAACTGAGCCACGTCACTTTCAACCGCTTTACCGAGCTCAATTACAACGGCAAGGATGCGCTGGTCGACTGGGCCTGGCAGCTGGGCAACCGGTGGCAGGGCCATCTGGGTACCAGCTACCTGGAAACCCTGGCGCCATTTACCGATACCAATTCCGACCAGCGCAATTTGCGCACGCAGCGGCGTAACTATGCGGATGCAACCTGGCTGTTTCATCCCAGCTGGCAGGTACGCGCGGGTTTTTCGCAATTTACGGCCGACTATGAATTGCCTGCGCAACAGATCAATAACCGCACGGAAAACGCCACCGAACTCGGTGTCGATTATCTGGCCGCCAGCGGCAGCAAGGTCGGCATACAGCTGCGTCAACTGAGGTCGAACTATCAATTCAAGGGCAACCCCCTGTTTGGCTTGCCTGACAATGACTACACGCAAGATGAAATCAAGGCCAATGTGCTGTGGCTGGTCAGCGGACCGACCAAGCTGTCCTTCCTGGGCGGCTGGGTGCGCCGCACGCATCCGCAGTCCGTGTCGGGTACCAGCAGCAGCGGCGCCAACGGCCGCTTGATCGCCGACTGGGTCGCCACCGGCAAGCTGCGCTTCAACGCCAACCTGTGGCGTGAATTCCAGGTGGTCGAAGGCGGCATCGTGGGTAGCAGCTTGAACAAGGGAGCCAGCCTGGCGGCTTTCTGGAGCGCCACCGCCAAAGTGGGGCTCAACGCCCAGCTGCGCCATGAGAAACGCGATTTCAGCACCATCAACGGTTTCACGGCGCTGGACGGCTTGTCCGATGCCACCAACGGCAGTTCGCTGGGGCTGACGTATGCGCCAGTCAACAACATCCAGCTGGAACTCGATGCATTCCGCGACCGGCGCAGCGGTAATCCTATCGTGGGCAGCAATACTTACCGGGCCAAAGGCGTTTCATTTTCCGCCAATGTTCAATTCTGAAAAACAAAATGACGATTAACGATATACCCCTGATTTCCTTTTTTCAGCGCGTGTTCGACCCGCTGATCATCATGCTGACCTTGTATTTCTGCTCGTTCGTCTTCGGTTCCTCGTTTGACGGCTATGCGCTGGTATTGATGATACTGGCGTTCTTTATTTCCTCGACCATTTATCAGCATGTCGACCCTTACCGGGCCTGGCGCGCCGGGCGCATGTGGGCCTATGCACGCGATGTCATCGTCGGCTGGGCCATCACGGCGCTGATACTGGTGATGCTCGGTTCGGTCAGCGGCTTGTCGCAGAACTACCGTGCCCCCGTGGTGCTGGCCTGGTTCATCATCACGCCGCTGCTGCTGATCTTTTTGCAGCTGGCCGTGCGCCGCGCCCGCTCCATCCACGGCAGCGGCGACGAGGTGCGCTCGGTGGCCATCATCGGCGCCAACAATGTCAGCGTGCGCTTTGCCGACGCCATCAGCAAGCACCCGAACCTGTTCATGCAGGTGGAGGGGTATTTTGATGACCGCGAAGAAGAGCGCTGGCCGGAAGAGATGCAGCATCCGATGCTGGGCCGCATGGATGAGATTGCCGCTTATGTGCGGGCCAAGCAGACCAAGATGATTTTCATCAGCCAGCCGATCTCGGCGCAGCCGCGCATCCGCAAGCTGCTCGATGAATTGCAGGACACCACCACCTCGGTGTATTTCCTGCCGGATATTTATGTGTTTGATCTGATGCAAGCGCGTTTTGACAATGTCTGCGGCATGCCCGTGATCGCCATTTGCGAATCGCCGTTTACGGGCTGGAACAGCGCCATCAAGCGCATGAGCGACCTGGTGATCGGCAGCCTGATCCAGCTGTGCCTGCTACCCATCATGCTGGTCATCGCGATCGCCGTGAAAGTGACGTCACCGGGCCCGGTGATTTTCAGGCAGCGCCGCTATGGCTTGTATGGCGAAGAAATCATCGTCTATAAATTCCGCTCGATGACGGTGGCCGAAGATGGCGCCAAGGTGGTGCAGGCCACCAAGAATGACCAGCGGGTGACGCGCATCGGTGCTTTCCTGCGCCGCAGTTCGCTCGATGAATTGCCGCAGTTCATCAATGTCTTGCAAGGCCGCATGAGCATCGTCGGCCCCCGTCCGCACGCTGTGGCGCACAACGAGCAATACCGCAAGTTGATCAAGGGCTATATGTTGCGGCACAAGGTCAAGCCCGGCATTACCGGCTGGGCGCAAGTGAATGGCTTGCGCGGCGAGACGGAAACACTCGACAAGATGGAAGCGCGGGTGCGCTTCGACCTGGACTATCTGCGCAACTGGTCGCTGTGGCTCGATTTGTGGATCGTGGTGCGCACGGTGCAAGTGGTGTTGAAGCGTGAAAATGCGCATTGATGATGGACGCGCTGCGAGCGGGTATCAATTCGATTGCCGCATGGATATACATTGTGGTGCGGCGACAACTCCCGCAGCGGCCAGGCCTCAGGCTTTCTTGTTGACGGCAGAAAAGTGATTGCATCATTTGTAATTTTTGTAATCTCGTTGCATAATTTGTACCTGTTGCACACGCAAACTTCATGATGGGCTGTAAGATAGCGTCCTGAAAACAGCGTACTGAAACTATGTACATGCATATATCTTTTGACGCTTACGCCCGTAACGGTGCGGCAGCGTCTGATTGAACTCTCTGAGATGGCAAGCCCGATGAAAATGAAACGAACTAATTTGCAACAACGTGTCCTGAGCGCTGGCGTCATCCTGCTGACCGTGGCTGGCCTGGCTGCCTGTGGCGGCGACAAGGCGAAGAAGACGGGCCAGGCGCTTGCCAGCGTGAATGGTGAAGAAATCACGGCGCTGCAGTTGAATGAAGAATTACAGCGCGCCGGCGTGCCGGCAGCGCAGCAGGAAGTGGCCAGCAAGCAGTTGCTCGAAGCGCTGATCGATCGCCAGGTGGTGGAAAATGCCGCAGTGAAAGACAAGCTGGACCGCGATCCCAAAGTCATGCAAGCCATCGAACGGGCCAAGGCGCTGATCATCAGCCAAGCTTATATGCAAAAGAAATTGAGCGGCATCGCCCGTCCGACCAAGGCGGAAGTGGAAGAGTATTTCAACAAGCACCCTGAATTGTTCAGCAATCGCAAGCAGTTCGACATGCGCCAGTTGCTGATCGCCAGCAAGGACATGAACGATGCACTCAAACAAGTGATCGACAAGAGCAAGTCACTCGATGACGTCGCCGCCTGGATGGATAGCAACAAGATCGGTTTTGCCCGTGGCCAGGTGTCGCGTACCAGCACCGACCTGGCGCCGGAACTGGGCGCCAAGCTGCAAAGCATGCCGAAGGGCCAGTTGTTCATCATCAATGAGGGCGAGCGTTCGATGCTGATGAGCATCGTCGACGTCAAGGATGTGCCTTTGACCCTGGCCGTGGCCGGACCGCAGATCGAGCAATACCTGGTCAATACCCGCACCAAGGATGGCGCCAAACAGGAAATGGACCGCTTGCGCGCGGCTGCCAAGATTGAGTATCTGAACCAGGCTGCGCCTGCCACTGCTGGCACTGCCGCCTCTGGCGCAGCTGCGGCAGCCCCGGCTGCTTCGGCAGGCACGGGCGCCACCGAACGCGGTGTCGCCGGCCTGAAGTAAGTGCCGACCGCCATCGATATTTTGTAAACCGAGTGACCGACGAGATCGAGCTGATGATGAAACGACTGATACTTTTAATAATGACTACGCTGCTGGCTTTCACCTTGGGCAGCGCCAACGCCGGTGAAGTCTTGCTGGGTGCTGGCGACGTACTGAAGATTTCCGTGTATGGCAACCTGGACCTGGGCGTGGAAACGCGCGTCAGCGAAGCGGGCGACATTACCTTTCCGCTGATCGGCCAGGTCAATGTGATGAACTTGCCTGTTGCCGAGGCGGAAAAGAAGATCGCCAACAAGCTGGAAACGGGTGGTTTTGTTAAAAAGCCGCAAGTCAACATCATCGTCACCTTGCTGCAAAGCCAGCAAGTATCGGTGCTGGGCCAGGTGAACCGTCCAGGCCGCTATCCGGTCGATGGCCGCCGCAGCCTGCTGGACTTGCTGGCGCTGGCCGGCGGTATCGGCCCTGATGGCGGCGATACGGCTAGCCTGATCCGCAAACGCGATGGCAAGACCACCACCGACGTGGTCGATATCGTGGAAATGGTCCGCACCTCTGACTTGAACCGCGATTTCGACCTGGCCGCCAATGATGTGGTGTTTGTCGAACGTGCGCCGCGCATCTATATTTATGGTGAAGTGCAGCGTCCTGGCGTGATCCGCCTGGAGCGTTCGATGACGGTGTTGCAGGCGCTGTCTGCCGGCGGCGGCTTGACGCAGCGCGGCACCGAACGCGGTATCCGCATCAAGCGCCGCGGCGCCGACGGCAAGCTGCAGATCATCGATGCCCAGCACGATGATCTGCTGAAGAGCGACGACGTGGTGTATGTGAAGGAAAGCTGGTTTTAAGCAGTGGCAGCAGAGACTTGCTGCCGCATTTTGTACCGATTGTTTTGCGATGATATGAGACGGTGTCTATGAATTTCTCCCAGTTCCTACTGATATTGCGCGCCCGCCAGCGCGTCATCTGGATCACCCTGGTGATCGTGGTGGTGGCGACCCTGGCGATCAGCCTGATTCTGCCCAAGACCTACAAGGGCACGGCTTCCGTGCTGCTCAACTACAAGGGTGTCGATACCGTCACGGGGCTGGCCATGCCAGGCCAGCTGATGGCCGGTTATATGGCGACGCAAATCGACATCATCAGCAGCAAGAACGTTGCGCTGCATGTGGTCGACTCGCTCAAGCTGGCGCAAAATCCTGCCGTCATCGCCCAGTTCAACTCCGCCACCGGTGGCGAAGGCACGGTGCGCGACTGGCTGGCCGACTTGCTGTTGAAAAAACTCGATGTGGTGCCGTCGCGCGAAAGCAGCGTGGTCGAGATCAGTTTCAGCGGTTCGGATCCGCACTTCGTGGCAGGCATCGCGAACGCTTTCGCGGAAGAGTACCAGCGCGTCAGTATTCAATTGAAAGTCGATCCCCTGAAAAAGGCCTCGGCCTATTTCAGTGACCAGACCCGCCAGATGCGCGATGTGCTGGAAGCGGCGCAAAGCCGTTTGTCGAAGTACCAGCAGGAAAATGGCATCGTCAGCCTGGACAACCGGGTGGACGTGGAATCGAACCGTCTGAACGATTTGTCGCAGCAACTGGTGATTGCCCAGTCGCAATCGATGGAAGCGACGTCGCGCCAGCGCATGGCGCAAGGCAGCTCGACGCTGGAGTCGCCTGACGTGGCGCAAAACCCGATGATCCAGAACCTGAAGATCGCCCTGGGCACGGCTGAATCGAAGTTTGCCGATATTTCGCAGCGTTTGTCGCAAAACCATCCGCAATACATCAGCGCCAAGGCCGAACTCGATAAATTGCGCAGCGACCTGGCTGCCGCCATCAAGGTGACCTCTGGCAGTGTCAGCAACAATGCGCAGATTCTGCAACAGCGCGAAGGCGCCATCCGCGGCGCCCTGGCGGCGCAAAAAGCCAAGGTGCTGGAACTGAACCGTACGCGTGATGAAATGGGCGTGCTGATGAAGGACGTGGAAAGCGCCCAGCGCGGCTACGACGCCACCTCGCAGCGTTTCTCGCAGACCAGCATCGAAGGCCAGGCGGAACAGTCCGATATCTCTATCCTGAATCCTGCCGTGCCGCCAGTGGTGCCGGCCGGTCCGAAAATCATCCTCAACACCGTGCTGGCCTTCTTCTTTGGCGGCTTGCTGGGCCTGGGTTTGAGTATCGTGCTGGAAATGCTGGACCGCCGCGTGCGCTCCGAACGCGATTTGTTCGATGCCTTGCAAATCCCGGTGCTGGGCGTGATCGCCTGGCAGGCGCCGAAGCGCCGCCGCTTCAAGTCCCTGAAATCGGTGTTCTCCAGCCGATTGCGTTTGAACTAATGAGATGGGAAACACCATGAATCATCCTGCACTGGCTGGCCACGTACCAGCGTCCAACGCCAACACGGCGCACCCCGGCGATTCCAGCATCGGCGGCTTGCTGCTGGAGTCGGGCAAGATCACGCCGGAAAACGCCGAACGCGTGCTGCGCATGCAAAAAGAACTGGGCATCCGTTTTGGCGAGGCGGCGCAACGGCTGGGCCTGATCACCGAAGCCGATATCGAACAGGTACTGGCCCAGCAGTTCAACTATCCCTACCTGCAGCGTGGCGCGGGCGCGTTTTCGGACAAGCTGATCGCCGCCTACGAGCCGTTCGGCCAGCAAGTGGAAACCCTGCGCGCCATCCGCAGCCAGCTGATGCTGCGCTGGTTTGCGCGCGGCCGCAAGGCGCTGGTAATAGTGAGCATCAATCCGGAAGATGGCGCGGCCATCTTTGCCTCGAACCTGGCGGTGGTGTTTTCGCAGCTCGGTGAGCAAACCTTGCTGGTCGACGCCAATTTGCGCACGCCGCAGCAGCAGGAAGTGTTCGGCCTGAAAGGGCGCCAGGGCCTGTCCGACCTGCTGGCTGGCCGCGGCGACCTGGAAGCGATTGCCAAGATCGATTCCTTCGTCGCCCTGTCGGTGATGAGCGCGGGCACCTTGCCGCCGAACCCGCAGGAGTTGCTGAGCCGCACTTCCTTCGCCACGCTCAACGAGCAAGTCGCTTCGCGTTACGATGTGGTGCTGTACGACGTGGCGCCATTCGCCAGCGGTTCCGATGCGTTGGCGATTGCCGCGCGCGTGGGCGGCGTCCTACTGGTGGCGCGCAAGAATGCCACCGGACTGGCTGACCTGGCGACTTTTGCCGAGCAGCTGGAACGCAACGGCGTGGAAATTGTAGGCACGGTGCTGCAAGAGTTCTAAGTTTTCACGTTTTTGCTGTACCGTTTCGGCCGCCCTGTGCGGCCGAATGCATTTTTCCTCGGTAACTTTTGTTCGATCACCTATGGTTTCCCCTGCAAGAAAAAATTTCCGTATCGAAATCGCTACGTGGGCCTGGAAGTGAAAGGTAACTGTCGGTCTTTTCTTGACTGCAACTATCAGGGGTATATAGTGTTCAAGTAACATGCAAAAAAGGAAAGAATGGAGTACGTGGCGAGTGTGTTAATGGTTTCTTGCCGCACAAATTTGCCGTGTTGAAATCGATACAATCTCTGTGTACCTGTGTCTGCACATCAAGCACCTATCGGCTTTTTCTTGACGGCAACTATTGGGAATGTATAGTGGTCCAACGGTGTATTCCACAATGGAAGGAACAAAAGCATGAAATTTTTGATCGGAAAAGTCCGCGGATGGACAAGCAAACCTGCGCTGGCTGCAGCAGGCGTGACGGTGGCAGGGCGGGTGCGCCGCTGGGGCGCGCTGGCCGTGTTGCTGGGCGCTGCCACGGCGCTGGCCGTACCTGCCGGCGCCACTTGCCTGAACAAGGCACCTTTGCGCGGCGTCAATCTGGCCGGGGCGGAATTCAATGGCTCCAAGATTCCTGGTACCGTGTTCAAGGATTATATGTATCCGAGCGCGGCCGACATCACTTACTTTGCGGACTTGGGCGCCAACATGATACGTTTGCCCTTCCGCTGGGAGCGTTTGCAACCGGTAGTCGGTGGCCCGCTCGATCAGACCCAGGTCAAGTTCATTGCCAAGGTGATCGAAACGGCCAAGTCGCGCAATCTGTGCGTGCTGCTCGATGCGCATAACTACGGCGCCTACAATAATATTCCATTGGGCAAGCCGGGTGCGACGACAGAAAACTTCGCCGACTTCTGGGTGCGCATGGCCGCCGCCTTTCCCGATGCCGATACGGTCGCGCTGGGCCTGATGAATGAACCTGTGCTGACCAGCTTGAAGCAATGGGGCGAAACCTCCAAGGCGACCCTGGCAAAATTGCGTGAAAATAATGCCAAGCAGCTGGTGGTCATCGCTGGCGGCACGTATAGCGGCGCGCACGACTGGGCCACCTTGCGCGATGGCGTGTCCAATGCCAGCACCTTTGCCACTTTGAAAGATCCGCTGACGCGCACCCTGATCGAGGTGCACCAGTATGTCGATTCGAATTACTCGGGCACCAAGGCCGATTGCATTTCCCCGGCCAAGCTGAACGATATCCTCGAGAAGGTCAAGGTCTGGGCCGTGGCCAACAAGCAAAGACTGTTCTTGGGCGAGTTCGGTGTTGCCGATACGCCAGAGTGCCTGCCGACTCTGCAGGCGGCGCTGACGTCGATGCGTGGCGCGCCATGGTCGGGCTGGACCTATTGGTCGGCGGGCGCCTGGTGGGGCAAGACCTACATCTTCAATGTGCAGCCTATCGCCGGCGTGACGCGCAATTCCGTGAGCCTGCTGCAGGCTGCGTGGAACAACGAGGATCTTGATTTGAACAAGATCCTGCAAAAGCAGCAAGCGCTCGCCAAGTAAGTCCTGCATCAGTGCCCGTGCACGTTCAATCAGCACAGCCGCAAGCAAGCACACGCCGAGACGCCGGCCTCGCTTGCGGTGCAGGAGCCGGCCAGTCCGGCTCCGCTGCCTACCCCATAATATGGCGCCGGCAGGCTGCTACGCCTGCCGATTGTCGCTTTTACCTACCGTCCACCGTGGGGTGCAGTTTGCTGCCGCACACGATGTTCTACGCATGGTAAAGTTGATCAAAGGAATTACCTTTCCATGAGGCAAGTTATTGATTGCATAGGGATTTGTCTCTTTTTCAGGCTTTTTCGCCGGGGCGAAAAAATAGCCTGCCCAAATGCAGTATTTCAGCTTGACCATCTTCGCTGCTCCGTTATAATCTTAGTGTTTTGTTAAAATAGTTTCCTATCATTTAAAAGTTTCTATGGGAGCTATCTGGCAAGGACGATGATCCGGCGTTTTTTGTCGATGCCGATGCTTTTTATACGACAGTCATTCATGGGCTAGTGATGCAAACCTCTTCCTTAAGCTCCCGCGACACCGTGACGCCGTGGTGGAAATCGGCTATTCCCGAATGGGGGCCGGTCGTGATCGGTTTGCTGGCCTTGTACATCCCCTCGTTCTATGACCTGGCCACGGGACTGTGGATGAGCGAGGAGCAGGCGCATGGCCCTATCATCCTCATCCTCTCGACCTGGCTGCTGTACCGCAAGTGGCCTGAAATGATGGCCAGGACCGAAGGTCAGCCTTCGTCGAAGGCAGGCTGGGTCGTGGCAGCAGTGGGCCTGGTCATGTATGTACTGGGCCGCTCGCAGCAGTTCTCGATTTTTGAAATCGGTTCCTACATCGTCTTGCTGGCCGCCGTGCTGCTGATCAAACGCGGCACCCTGGCCTTGCGCATCCTGTGGTTCCCCTTGTTCTTCATGCTGTTCATGATTCCCTTGCCCGGCATCCTGGTGGCGATGCTGACCATGCCGATGAAGACGGCGGTGTCGTATGTGACGGAACACGTGCTGTTTTTCTTCGGTTATCCGATTGCCCGCAGCGGCGTGATTTTGCAGATGGGCCAATATCAATTGATGGTAGCCGATGCCTGCGCCGGTTTGCATACGCTGTTCACGCTGGAAGCACTGGGTTTGTTCTACCTCAATCTGGTCCGCCATACCTCGGCCTTGCGCAACGGCGTGCTGGCCGTGCTGATCGTGCCGATTTCGTTTACGGCCAACGTGATCCGCGTGATGACATTGACCCTGATTACGTATTATTTTGGCGACGCGGCAGGGCAGGGCTTCCTGCATGGATTTGCCGGCATGGTGCTGTTCATTTCAGCCTTGCTGCTGATCCTGGGCGTCGATTGGCTGCTGCAGTCCTATGTGCAGCGGCGGGAGAAAAAACATGCTTGATACACTGCAAGGTGCGCAGCGCAAGGCCTTGTTCGCCAGTGTGCTGCTGGGCGCGCTGATGGTCTCGACCTCCATCCTGACCAAGGTGGTGACACCGACGGTCAAGATGTCCGAAGGCAAGCCCGCGCTGGACCTGGCGGCGCTGGTGCCGGCCCAGTTTGGCGACTGGCATGAAGAGCGTGACGCGGCCGCCGCCGTGGTCAACCCGGAAACCGAGGCTGCGCTGGCGAAGATTTACACGCAGACCCTGGCCCGTACCTATGTCAACGGGGCGGGCGAGCGCGTCTTGCTGTCGGTGGCGTATGGCGATGACCAGCGCGGTGAAGCGACGCAGGCCCATAGGCCGGAAATTTGTTATACGGCACAAGGTTTTGCCATCACCAGCAATGACGTGGGCGTCTTGCAGGCGGCCCAGCGCCATATCCCCGTGCGCCGCCTGGTGGCCGTGAATGGCGCCCGCAATGAACCAATTACCTACTGGGTCACCGTCGGCGACCGCGCCACCTTGCCTGGCGTGGGCCGCAAGCTGCTGCAGCTGTTTTACGGCCTGGGCGGCAAGGTGCCCGATGGCTTGCTGTTCCGCGTTTCGACCATCCAGGCCGACAAGACGGCGGCGTATGCGCTGCAGGATGAATTCGTCAATGCCCTGTTTGCAGATATCGGCAAGGCGCCGACGGAAAAGCTGGCCGGCAAGTTCGATGACTGACCTCCGTTCACTGTAGTTCACCTTACTCACCGATGAAACAAGCATGACTCTTTACGCCCGCCCTACACCTGCCAGCCTGCGCGACGCCGGCGAGGAGAGCAACCAGCGCCGTTTGTTGCTGGCGATCCTGATCGCCGCCACGGTTTACCAGGCCGTGCTGTGCTTTGTGCACACACATTTCTTCAAGGCATCGACGGCGCTGGTGGCGTTTTCCGAGCTGTGCATCTACGTCGCCTGCGGGGTGCTGCTATTCCGCCGCATCGAATTGTCCTTCGTGGCGATCCTGACCCTGATCGCTTCGTATCTGCTGCTACTGGCCTTGCTGCGCAGTTCGCTCGACCCCAAGGGTTTCCGCGACATCATCATCCTGGTGCTGTTCTATTTTCTTGGGCGTAATTTTGGCGATGAGAAATTTGCCGACCGCCTATTAAAAATCATCATTTACATCGTGCTGGCGGTAGGCTTTTTCGAACTATTGTTTGTCGATGTGTATTCCAAGCTGTTCAATGTGTATTCGTATTATTTGGCGCAAGGCAATATCACCACCAGCACCAACTGGGCCGAGGGCAGTACCCTGGCGCTGAACGGCATCCGGCCGGCCGGCATCGGCCGCACCATCCTGCCTTTCCTGCTGGGCAGCCACCGCGTCTCGTCGGTATTCCTGGAACCTGTTTCCCTGGGTAACTTTGCCGTGATCGTGGCCGCCTGGGGCCTGTCCAAGGGCCGAGATCAATTGCGCTCGATGGCTTTTTTCCTGGTCGCCTCGGCCATCATGATCACCCTGGCCGATTCGCGCTATGGCCTGGTTACCGTGGGCCTGATGGTGCTGGTGCGCCTGGTGATCTCTGGCCGCGGCAACCGCATGGTGATGATTTTGCCGTTTGTCTGCGCCGTGATCCTGATCTTGTTCGGCCTCTACTACGATGGACGCTATAGCGACAATATTCCTGGCCGCCTGTATTCGAGCGGCATTACCATGGTGCGTTTCGGCACGGCGGAAATTTTCGGCCTGGCCGGCTACAACATCAACTTTGGCGACATGGGCTATTCCATCGTCCTGACGCGCTTTGGCCTGTTTGGCTGCGTGGTGCTGTGGATAGGCTTGTGGATGGTCAAGATGCGCGACGATCACGGCGAGCGTTTCCGCACCTACATCGTTATTTATATGTCGCTGATCCTGTGCATCAGCGGCACCTCTCTGTTCGCGCTGAAGTCGGCGGGCGTCCTCTGGTTCCTGCTCGGCTGCTGCGCCGTGCGCGACAAGAAATGGCTGGCCACCCCTTTGCGCTCTGCCCAGCCTGTTGCCGGAAAAGTCCATTATGCCGATTAAAGTTGCACACGTCGTTCGCCAGTACTATCCATCGATCGGTGGCATGGAAGATGTTGTCCAGAATATCGCGCATTACCAGGCCCGCTGCCATGGCCACATTCCGACCATCATCACGCTCAACCGCGTGTTCGTGAACCCGGCCGACATCCTGCCGGCCGACGAGGTGGTCAACGGCGTGCGCGTGATCCGCATTCCCTACAAGGGCTCGACCCGTTATCCGTTTTCGCCTGGCGTGCTGCGTCTGCTGGGTGACTATGACGTGGTGCATGTGCATGGCGTCGACTTTGCGTATGACTACCTGGCTGCCACCAAATGGCTGCACCGGCGTCCACTGGTCGCTTCCACGCATGGCGGTTTCTTCCACACCAGTTTTGCTTCGCGCCTGAAAACGATTTTTTTCAATACCGTCACGCGCGCCACCTCGCACGCCTACGCGCGGGTGGTCGGCACCAGCGACAACGATGGCGATCTGTTTGGCAAGATCATCAAGGCGCCCCGCTTGACGGTGATTGAAAATGGCGTGAACGTGGAGAAATACCGCGGCAAGGGTTCCGCCACGAAGACGCCGTGCATCATGTATTTCGGCCGCTGGTCGTCCAACAAGGGCTTGAAGGAAACGCTGGCACTGTTCGCCGAGCTGGCCAAGGCCCATCCCGAATGGCGTCTGGTGATCGCCGGGCGCGAATATGACCTCAGCCGCGCCGACCTGGAAGCCCTGGCGCGCGACAAGGGGATCGCCGAGCGCATCACCATCGCCGCCAACCCCAGCGATGCGCAGCTGGCCGAACTGATGTCGCAGTCCAGCTACTATATTTGCCTGTCGCGCCATGAAGGGTTTGGCATTGCCGCCATCGAAGCCATGAGCGCCGGCCTGACGCCGGTATTGAGCGATATCCCGCCATTCCGCAATTTGCTGGAGAAAGCACAGCTGGGTATCTTGCATACGGGCCAGGTGGCGCAGACGGTGGAGGCCATCGTTGCCGCGCATGCACAAGACCAGGCCGTCTATGCGGCGCGGCGCGTGCAATTACAGGATTTTTCCGAGCAGTACAGCTGGAATCATATCGGCGGACGGTATGTGGATATTTATGAAGAATTGCTGCGCAAGCAGCGCTAATGCGGTTTTCCCTGCTAAGGCCATGATGTAAAGATTAATGGTTTTGCACTGAAAATCCTATTGTGCAGACAATAAACATTAATCTAATTATAATAATGCTCTGCGGTGGTGTGTTGATACACCGGATGCAAGAGCAGCCGAGACGGCTATGTTTTTTCCTTCATAACCGGTGAATGATCTCAGTGAATAAAAAAATCGATTCAATCTCGGGCCTGGCTGGTTTTGCCGCCCTGATGGTGATTTACGCCCACATGGGAAGCGAAGGGTTTTTGAACCTGTCGCACCATTTCCATAACCTGGGGGTGATGATTTTCTTTGTCCTCAGCGGCTTCCTGCTGTCTTATCTGTATCTCGACAAGAAGTTCTGCGTCGAAGATGTCACCGCCTATAGCCTGGCCCGTTTTACGCGCATTGCCCCTGCGTATCTGTTCACGATCCTGGCCTCCTTCATCATTTTCACTTTTTTCGACCCGCAATTCGTGTACCAGATCAGTACGCATAACTTGCTGCGCCATCTATTGTTCATTGGTAACGAGTCGGTGTTCTGGACAATAGGCCCGCAGGTGCAGTTCTACGTCCTGTTCCTGGTGCTGTGGAGTGCCACGGCCCACTATGTATCGGCCAGGAATGCCTTGCCGCTGATCTTCATCGTCTTCGCGGTCGTGCTCCTGATCATGATGCGCCGCAGTTTGCCTGGCACCTTCGTCGGCGCCAACCTGCATTACTTTGTGTTTGGCGCGCTGGCCGGCATGGTGCGCAAGAAAATGCATAGTGAGTTTCGCCATCCAGAGCTGATCAATATCATTCACGTCGCCTTGCTGCTGATATTCCTGGCCGTCGAATGCGGTTTCATCCAGATCAGCGCGCGCATGATCCATGAAAACCTGAGCACCCTGGTGATGGCGATGCTGGTGGCTTTCTTTGTTTTCGTGTTTTCCTTTGACTCCCTCAGCGCGCGCTTGCTGTTCGGCAATCCCTTGCTCAGGCTGATGGGGCGCCTGAGCTTTTCTCTGTATCTGCTGCATATGCCGGTGCTGTACTGGGTCAAGAAACTGTATCCGGAAGACATTACCGATCCTGTCGTGATCGCCCTCACGTTCGCGCTGATGATTGCGCTGGCGACCTTGTATTTTTATACGGTCGAGCGATATTGCGCGCTGCTCGTGAAAACGCTCGGCAAGAAGTACGCCAGGCTGATCGAGCGCATGTTCATGCACCTGGGCGTCAAGCACAAGGCGACCGCTGGCTGAGGCTAGCCTTTTATTTTTACTCTTATTTCTCTTTACTGATCGAGCGCTGCCTTGAAAATTTTGCTTGTATGTGCCGCCTTTCCCCCGCGTGGCAAAGGGGGCGGGCCGGAAGGATCCTTCATGATCGCCAGCGGTTTGCTGTCCCAGGGGCATGACGTGCGTGTCGTCACCGTGGGCGACGCTGCCGGCGTGGAGCAGTACAAGGGCGTGGAAGTGCACATCATGCGCTCGCCGAATGTGTACTGGGACTACTTCTTTACCAAACGTTCTGCGGCGCTGAAGATGGTGTGGCATGTGCTGGAAAACTTCAATCCGCGCGCCTATATTCGCTTGCGCCCGCACCTCAAGGCCTTTCAGCCTGACGTGGTGATGACGGTCAGCATAGAAAACACCAATGTGGCGACCTGGCTGCTGGCGCGCATGCACAAGGTGCCCGTGGTGCATGTGATCCAGAGCTATTTCCTGGCTTGCTGGCGCGGCGGCCTGTTCAAGAACGGCAGCAATTGTGCGGGCCAGTGCGGCAGTTGCAAGGTTTTGTCGGTAGGCAAGAAACCGCTGTCGCAACTGGTCGACGGGGTGTTTGGCGAAACCCGCTTCGTGGTCGACCAGCATCTGCAACTCGGTTATTTCAAGCAAGCTACATCTACCGTGATTCCCGGCCCCGTGTTTCCCATCGCGGGGCGGGTGCCGAAGGCGCGCGACGGCAAGCTGGTGGTCGGTTACATGGGCGTGCTGGCGCCGCACAAGGGCGTCGACGTGCTGGCCGACGCGGCGCGGCTGATGGGCCCTGGCAGCAATGTGCGTTTCCTGATCGGCGGCACGGGCGAGGACGAAGCCTATGTGGCCAGCCTGCGCGAAAAATTCGGTGATGCCGACGTGCAATTCATGGGCTGGGTCAAGCCCGACGATGTGTATCCGCTGTTCGACGTGCTGGTGGTGCCATCGAAGTGGAAGGAACCGTTTGGCCGCATCGTGGTCGAGGCGCTGGCGTATGGCGTGCCCGTCATTTGTGCGCGCTCGGGCGGCATCGCCGAAAGCATCCGTGAAAACGAGAATGGCTACACCTTTGCCTCGGGCCAGCACGATGAGCTGATCACCTTGCTGCGCGACGTGCTGGAACCGGACGAGCCGGCGCGCATGCGCCTGGCGGAAAATGCGCTGCAGCATTCGCACCGCTTCGATATCGGCGCCATCGCCGCGCGCATCAGCGATTTCGTCACGGCCACCGTGGCCGGCTACAAGGCGCGCCGGTGAGCGGGGTGGTGGCATGAGCGAAAACAAAGCTGAAAACAAGTCCGGTGGCATGGCCTCCGGCTCGTTCTGGGCCGTGCTCGACAACCTGGCCCAGCAGGGCTTGGCCTTCATCATCTTCGCCATCCTGGCGCGGCTGCTCAATCCGGCCGAATTTGGCTTGCTGACCATTGCCCATCTGTTCATCCTGTTTTCGCGCCTGGTGGTGCTCGATGCGCTGGCCATGCCCGTGATCCGCGCCAGGGAGCCTGACGATAGCGCGTATTCGGCCCTGTTCTGGCGCTGCACGGTGGCCGGCCTGTTGCTGTGCGCCTGCATGTTCCTGAGCGCCGGTCTCGTCTCGTCCTTGTTCCAGGCGCCATCGCTGGCGCCGGTGCTGCAAGGCATGAGCTTGTCGATCCTGTTCTTTGGCATGGTGCGCTCGTACGAAGCGCGGCTGGTGCGGCAAATGAAATTCAAGCAGCTGGCGATCCGTTCCACCTTGTCCGTGATGCTGGGCGGGATAGTCGGCATCGCGCTGGCCTACCGTGGCTGGGGCGCCATGTCGCTGGTGGTGCAGCAAGTGATGGCGTCCGGGCTGGCGCTGCTGCTGGTGGTGCTGCAAAGCGGCTGGCTGCCCAGCCTGGCCTGGCGCGCGCGGACCGGCCGCTACTGGCATGACGTGCGCCAGGTCAGCGTGTCGGGCGTGCTGTCGTTTGCCAACAGCAATGGTGACTCCTTGCTGGTGAGTATCTTCCTGGGGCCGTATGCGACCGGCCTGTACAACCTGGCCAAACGCCTCACTTCGGCCGTCTACCTGGTCATCACGGCCTCGCTGCTGCGCGTGTCCCTGCCGGTGTTCGCGGCGGCCATCGGCAAGCCGGAGCAGCTGCGCCAGGCGTATCTGCAATTGCTGCTCATGATGCTGTTCCTGATGCTGCCCATGCTGCTGTTCCAGGCTGCGCTGGCCGAACCGCTGGTGGTGACCGTGTTTGGCCAGAAATGGTTGCCGGCTTGCAGCACCATCGCCGCCCTGGCCTTGCTGTATTGCCTGTCTTCCGTGTCGGAACTGAACAATTATGTGCTGTTTGCGCTGGGACATAGCCGCTGGCCGCCGCTGCTGGGCATCTTGCAGCTGAGCCTGGCCGTGGTCCTGGCGGCCTGCTTCAGCCACTATGGTTTGCTGGCCATGAGCTTGTCGTTTGCCGCCGCCTATGTGCTGATGCTGCCGTGGTCGCAGCACCTGGCGCTGAAAGTCATGGACTTGCCGCTGAAGCGCTTGATAACGGCGCTGCAACCGGTACTGGCCGGCAGTGCGGCCTTGCTGCTGGCCTTGTATGCCATGGCGCGCTGGTGGCAGGGCGGCGCCGTGCTGCTGCTGGTGCTGGCCTTGCTGGCGGGCGCGGTCGCCTATTTGCTGCCGATGATCTTGCTGGGGCGTTTGCGGCGCGGCGCGGAGGGGAGTTTCGATCCCTTGTCGTTGCTCAAGAATTTACGTAATTTGAAGCACCGCGGCGCTGCTGCGGATTGAAAAAGGTCCACAAGCACCATGGAAGCACCAGAAATTATCCGTATCAGCCAGTTTCCCGTGCTCAGCACGACGCGCGAGTGGCTGGCCCAGCATTTGCTGGGCGTCATCGCGCGCGGCGAAAAGACGGCGCTGTTTTTTGCCAATACCAACTTTATCGTGAAGAACCGCTTCGTGCTGGAGCCTGATCAGGTGCGGCGCTGCGTGATCGTCAACGATGGCATCGGCATGGATATCGCCGCCAAACTGTTGCAGGGGCGCCGCTTCGCCGCCAATCTGAACGGCACTGATTTCACGCCTTTCCTGTTCCAGCAAAGCCCGCAGCCGCTGCGCGTGTTCCTGCTCGGTGCGCAGCCCGAGGTATTGAACCAGGCAGTGGGCTACGTGCGCACGGTGCTGGGGCAGGATGTAGTCGGTAGTTGCGATGGCCATGCCGGCATCCGCGGCGCGCAAGAGCTGGTGCAGCAAATCAATGCGACGGGTGCCCAGGTGGTGCTGGTGGCGATGGGCAATCCGCTGCAGGAACGCTGGATACTCGAGCATCAGGACGCCTTGACGGCCAATGTCATGCTCGGCGTGGGCGCGCTATTCGACTTCTGGTCTGGCAGTAAACGGCGCGCGCCTGCTTTTGTGCAGCGCATCCATATGGAATGGTTTTTCCGCTTGTTGCAAGAGCCGCGCCGATTGCTGCGCCGCTATAGCTGGGACATCCTGGTATTCTTGCGCGCGTGTTTTAAATACCGCTGACCCGGCCGGGGATGGCCGCACTGGCAGGCATGCTGCAGTGCGCCAAAGAAATGTGAAAACAGTAATAGTGTTGCTAATTTGGTGATATTCTATTGCCTCTGCATCGCGCAGCAGGGTTCGGTGTTCATTAGACATAGGAGCGTGATATGAAAGCAATGATTTTGGCCGCAGGCAAGGGCACGCGTGTGCGTCCGCTTACCTATGATTTACCCAAGCCCATGATCCCCATCCTGGGCAAGCCGGTGATGGCTTATTTGATCGAGCACCTGGCCAAGTATGGCGTGCGCGACATCATGGTCAATGTCAGTTACCTGCATGAAAAGATCGAAGAATATTTTGGCGATGGCCATCAATATGGGGTGCAGATCGGCTACTCCTTCGAAGGCTATACCACCGATGACAGCGTGGTGGTGCCACAGCCAATAGGGTCGGCCGGCGGCATGAAGAAGATCCAGGAGTTCGGCGGCTTCTTTGACGACACCACGATCGTGCTGTGCGGTGACGCGGTGATCAATCTGGACATCCAGTCGGCCCTGTTCGAGCATCGCCGCAAGGGCGCGCTGGCCAGCGTGATCACGCGCGAAGTGCCGTGGGATAAAGTATCGAGCTATGGCGTGGTGGTCAGCGACAAGGATGGCCGCATCGAGGCTTTCCAGGAAAAGCCCAGCCAGGAAGCCGCCCTGTCCAACCATGTCAGCACCGGCATCTATATTTTCGAGCCGGCCGTACTGGACCTGATACCGAAGGATGCGGTGTTTGACATCGGCTCCGACCTGTTTCCCTTGCTGGTAGAAAAGGGCTTGCCCTTTTACGCGCAATCGCGCTCCTTCAACTGGATCGATATCGGCAATATCAAGGATTACTGGGAAGTATCGCAAAGCGTCATGATGGGCGAGGTAGCCCACATGGACGTGCCTGGTGTACAGTTGAAAGACGGTATCTGGGTCGGTTTGAATACGCGCATAGCCTGGGAGGGCACAACGATAGAGGGCCCCGTGTATATCGGCTCCGGCTGCAAGATCGAGGCGGGCGCCACCATCATCGGGCCTACCTGGATAGGCCATGGCAGCCACATCTGTTCCGGCGCGCACGTGGTGCGCAGCGTGCTGTTCGAATATACGCGCGTGCTGCCGCAGATTACCCTGGAAGAAGTCATCGTTTTCAAGGAATATAGCGTCGACCGTAATGGCGACATGAAACATGTGTCCGAATGCAGCACCGATGAATGGTCGAATGCGCGCGACCGCCGCAGCAAGCGCCGTAATCCCGTTGAACTTGCATTATCGAAATAAATAAAGGATGTCCACCATGAAGATTTATCCCGTTATCCTGTCTGGCGGCGCCGGCAGCCGCCTCTGGCCCTTGTCGCGCGCTGCGTTGCCCAAGCAACTGTTGCCGCTGGTGTCAGACAAGACCATGCTGCAGGAAACGGCGCTGCGCCTGGCGGACTGGCCGGAAATGATGGCGCCGCTGTTGATCTGCGGCGAAGAGCACCGTTTCCTGGTGGCCGAGCAGATGCGCGATATCGCGCTCGAACCGCTGGCCATCATGCTTGAATCGGTGGGCCGCAACACGGCGCCGGCCGTGGCCGCCGCCGCCTGGTATCTGCAGGCGATCGACCCGGCAGCCGTCATGCTGGTGTTGCCGGCCGACCATGTGATCGAAGACCGCGCCGCCTTCCATGCGGCCATAGCACGCGCGCTGCAGCCGGCCTCGCAAGGTGCGCTGGCCACTTTCGGCATCGTGCCCACGGCGCCGGAAACGGGATATGGCTACATCTGGCGCGGCGCGGCCATCGCCGGCAGCGATGCTTGCTACCAGGTCGAGCGCTTCGTGGAAAAACCCGATGCAGAGACGGCAGCCGGTTTCGTCGCCAGCGGCGATTATTTCTGGAACAGCGGCATGTTTTTGTTCAGCGCCGCCAGCTATCTGCATGAATTGAAACAATTTCAGCCCGCCATGGCCGACGCCACGGAAACAGCCGTGCGCCTGGCTTACCGCGACCTGGACTTTTGCCGCCTGAACGAAGAGGCTTTCGCCGCCTGTCCGGCCGATTCCATCGATTATGCGGTGATGGAACACACCAGCCGCGCCGTGGTCGTGCCGGCCGATATCGGCTGGAGCGACGTGGGTTCCTGGTCGGCCCTGCGCGAAGTCTCGCCGCGCGATCCGGCCGGTAATGCCGTGCGCGGCGATGTGTACCTGGACAATGTCAGCAATTCGCTGGTGCGTGCGGAAAGCCGCATCGTGGCCGTGATCGGCCTGGATGATGTTGTCGTGGTGGAAACGGCCGACGCCGTGCTGGTGACCCACAAGGACCAGGTGCAGCGGGTCAAGCAGGTGGTGGGGCATTTGCAAAGCACGGGCCGTACCGAGCATTTGCAGCACACCAAGGTGTACCGTCCCTGGGGCTGCTATGAAGGCATCGACTTGGGCGACCGCTTCCAGGTCAAGCGCATCACCGTCAATCCTGGTGGCAAGCTGTCCTTGCAGATGCACCATCACCGCGCCGAACACTGGATCGTCGTCAGCGGCACGGCGCAGGTAACGTGCGGCGATGAAGTCAAGCTGCTGTCGGAAAACCAGTCGACCTACATTCCTATCGGCATGACGCATCGCCTGGAAAACCCGGGCCGTTTGCCGCTGCACCTGATCGAAGTGCAGTCGGGCAGCTACCTGGGCGAGGATGATATCGTGCGTTTTGAAGATGTCTACAAGCGCGTATAACTATGCACCCATCCGCATATTGCAAGCTGAAATGTGCTGATGGGAAATAGTCTTACTGGAAACAACTTGTGTAATCTGCACGCGTAAACTGTTGGTATGAAAATTCGCCCAATAAGTTTCCATTAAGTAATTATTTATTATGTTTAATGTAATGACTTGAGAGTTTTTGTGATATTATTTCGTTATGGAATTTTTATCAACGCGTGGGTGCTCCGGCATCTGCCAGCCCTCAAGGTCATCAATGAATAACAAGATTAATGGTGTATCGGCGTTTGCTACAACGAAACAGGCCTTCCGGGCCGCTGCCATGGCCTGCGTGTTTGCCGGTGCGGCGCTGGTGTCGAACGGCGCGCTCGCTGCCGATATCAGCAAAAAGACCAGTGTGATCGAACTGACCGATGGTTCGGGCGGTTTCTTCAGCACCTTTGGTAAAAACAATTTGAATGGCACTTTCATCGATAACTACACGTTCAGCATCGATGAATTGAGCAGCCTCAGCGGCATCACGACCTCCATTTCCACCAAGCCGAGCATCGACTTGCTGGAACTGACGGGTTTCAAGCTGACCGATTCCTTCGGTAATGTCTTCAACGGTACGCGCGTGCAGTCGGGCCAGATCGACGAGTGGAATCTCTTGCTCGACAAGCTGGCGATCGGCACTTATACGCTGAGCGTCAGCGGCACGGTATTGACCAACGCCGCCGCCAGCTATTCGGGCACCATCAACCTGTCCGCCGTGCCTGAGCCGGAAACCTACGCCATGCTGCTGGCCGGCCTGGGCCTGGTGGGGTTTGTCGCCCGCCGCCGCAAGCTGGTCGTCAAGGCTGCGTGATACAGGTAGTGGACTATGCAAAACGGATGCTGCGGCATCCGTTTTTTTTCGTGCCGCAGGAATGGAATCGCCGGGAATATGACTAGCTGAGGCAAGGGCTTTCGGGTTAAATTAGCAATATGCCGCAAGCAAGAGCTTGCCCTTCCCCGAACAGGCCTGGTCCATACGCTTTGAAATACTTGCTCTTTTCCCTGTTGTTCACCGGCGCCCTGGCGTCCGGCCACGCGCGCGCCCAGTTTACCGCACCCGCCATGTCTCCCGCGCTGACAGCCGCGCAGCTGGCGCTGGTGGTCAACGACGATGAGCCGAACAGCGTCGCCATTGCCGAGTATTACCGGCAGGTGCGCAACATTCCCGCCGCCAATATTGTCCATGTACGCATCCCCAACCGTCCACGCAAGCTCAGCGCTGATGAGTTCGCCACGCTGAAAAAACAGATCGACAGCCAGCTCAAGCCGGACATCCAGGCCGTGCTGATGGTCTGGACGGCGCCCTATGCCGTCGAGTGCAATTCCATCACCTCGGCTTTTACTCTGGGCCTCGATGCCGGCCTGTGTACACGCACCTGTGGCGCCGGCCAGCCCAGCAGCTATTTCAATGCCGCGCGTGGCTTGCCCTATGGCGATTACAAGATGCGCCTGAGTATGTTGTTGCCCACCGAATCGGTGGCCCAGGCGAAGGAGTTGATCGACCGCGGCGTCAGTGCCGGTTTCCGGGTGCAGGAAGCCACGGCCTATTATCTGATGACCAGCGAAACGGCGCGCAATAGCCGCGCGCCATTCTTTCCGCCGGCTGGGCGGCTGCCTTCAAAAAAATTGAATATCAAGCGCCTGCGTGCCGATGAACTCGATGGCGCAGCGGACATCATGGTCTACCAGACGGGCATGGCGCGGGTAAACAAGCTCGAGACGCTGAAGTTTGCGCCTGGCGCCCTGGCTGACCATTTGACGTCATATGGCGGAGACTTGCTGGGAACGGCGCAGATGAGCAGCTTGCGCTGGCTGGAGGCGGGCGCCACGGCCAGTTATGGCAGCGTCAGCGAACCATGCAATTATTGGCAGAAATTTCCGCAGCCGACAGTGCTGTTGCAGCGCTATCTATCGGGCGACACGGCCATCGAAGCGTACTGGAAGAGCGTGGCCTGGCCTGCGCAAGGCGTCTTCATCGGCGAACCTTTGAGCACGCCATACCGCCGCTGACAACTTAGTTGTTGCGGCGGCGCATTAGCAAACCGAGCAGGCCCAGGCCGGCCAGCAGCATGGCCCAGGTAGACGCTTCCGGTATCGCCGGGATAGCCGGATCGATCGGCGTCACGATGGGCGGGGTGACTACTGGTGGCGTGACTACCGGTGGCCCGACCACGGGCGGGATCGCCGGCAAGTCGGTGTCTGGCGTGGCTACGCCACCCGAAACAGGCGGATTGGTGCCGAACAGGCCCTGGTCGCCGGAGCCGCTGCCACCGCCGCCAGGGCTGGTGAAGCTGCTTGCCGCCAGGCGTTCGGTGCCGCCCAGATTGCCTGGCCGCCAGCCTACCGCCGCCGCTGGCTGGAAGGGCTGTATGCTAGACGCTGCATTGAAACTGTCCGTGCCCGCACTGAAGGCGCGGCCATTGCCGGACGCCAGCGGGCGGCTCGCCACGCTGGGGAAATTCAGTGCATCCGATGGCAGCCGTTTCACGCCCGTCTGGCCTTCGTCGCCGGGCAAGCTGCGGTGATAAGCGGCATCGTCGCCGAGGCTGCTTACCGTGCCCGGGCCCACGCCATCATTCTTGAATTCATCGTAATTGATATCGCCATTGGACAGGCTGCAAGGGCTGGTCACGCCTTCCAGGCTGACGCCGGAGGCGGCCTGGCTTTGCGCCTTGCCTTTGTCATCTTGCATCGATTGTGAGCAATTCGGCTTTTTGGCAGGCGGCACGGCCTGTGGATTGACATAGTAGCCGGTGTAGTTATTCGCTTGCGCTGTCAGCGGGGACAGCAGTAGCGGCGACAACAGGGCGGCAAGCAACAACGCTGGGCTTGAACGGTGGTTATTTCTTCTCATGATCAATCTTCCCTGTCTCTACTGTCCACCGGTTGTTATTGCCTTGACGGCGTATCCCTGCTTCTTGATGGCAGATGTTTTATTGCTACCGAGACTCATACTAGCATGCTTGCACTGGAAGTAACATCCAATAACTTATTTTCATTGTCGGTTTGAAACTGAAAGCATACTTTTATACAACAAAATAATGTATCTACGTTCAACTTGCCATTCCTGCATCTACAGAGGGCGTGCATACCAGTTAACTTTTGTCATCAAGTTGTCACGCTTGAATATTATGATTGAGTTAATAGTAAAAAGCCTATTTAATTACCTAATTTTGTTGTTGAAATTTTAGCGCCAGCTTGTCAGTCATGGCATGCTGGAAATTTTAATTGCCATCAGGAATTTTCATGAAGAATTGTTTTTATCTGTGTAAGTCCGCACTACCCGGCCGGCCTGGCGCTGTTGCGCCATGGCGCCTGACCGTCATGGCGGGTTTGCTTGCCTCGCTGAGCCTGCCCGCGCTGGCTGCTTCCGATATCGTCATCAGCCAGGTGTATGGCGGTGGCGGCAATTCTGGCGCCTTGTACCGCAATGACTTCATTGAAATCTTCAACCGCAGCGCCAGCCCCGTCAACTTGACGAACTGGAGCGTGCAATACGCCTCGGCGGCGGGCTCGAACTGGGCCGTGACAGCCTTGCCCGCGATTGAGTTGCAGCCCGGCCAATATTTGCTGGTGCAGCAAGCCCAGGGGGCGGGCGGTACGCAGGATTTGCCGACGCCCGACGCAACGGGCAACATCGCCATGTCCGGCACGGCAGGCAAGGTCTTATTGAGCAATAGCAAGACGGCGCAGACCAGCGCCAATCCCGGCGGTGCGCAAGTGGTGGACCTGGTCGGTTTCGGCACGGCCAATGGCTATGAGGGCGCCGTCGCGCCGGCCCCGTCGAACACCCTGGCGATCCTGCGGGCGAATGGCGGTTGTGTCGATACGGATGACAATGGCCTGGACTTTGCCACCGGCAGCGTCACGCCGCGCAATACGGCTTCCGCACGCCATGTGTGCGGCGGCGCCGTGGTGCATCCGATCGTCACCAGTTGCCCGGCCAGCCTGGCGCTGGCGCTGGGCAGCGGCGGCAACGCCGTGCTGCGCGCTTCCGACGTCGATGGTCTCGTCAACGCTGCCGTGCTGACCTCGCCGGCCGTGGCAGGTATCAGCCTGGGCCAGTTCAGCGCCGCCGGCGTGGCCGGCGAGAGCGCCAGCGTGAACCTGCTGGTAGCCGCTGGCGTGCCGGTGGGCAATTACCCGGTCGTCGTCAAATTCAGCAATGAGCAGCAGCAAACGGCGACCTGCCAGGTCAATGTCGCCGTGCAGGGCCTGGCTGCTGTTACGCACACGATTCCGCAGATCCAGGGTCCGGGCGCGAGCAGTCCGTATGCCAATTCCGTGCAGACCACGGAAGGCGTGGTGACCCTGAAAGTGGGCACCGGCTTCTTTATCCAGGATGCGGCCGGCGATGGCGATCCCACCACCTCGGACGGTATCTTCGTGTACACGGGTAACACGGTCGCGCCAGTGCAGCCAGGCGACCTGGTGCGCGTGACGGCTACGGTCTTTGAATATACGCCGACCGGCGCGAAGAATTCGTACACGGAATTGAAGGACGTGACGTCCATCATCACGCAAAGCAGCGGCCACAGCATCGTGCCGGTCAATGTGAGCTTGCCCAACGATAATCTGGGCCAGGTGGAAGGCATGCTGGTGCGTTTTACGCAGCCATTGACGGTGTCGCAAAACGCTTTCCTGGGCACCCGTGGCGAGCTGACCTTGTCGGCCGGCCGGCGCGAAATACCGACTAACCGCTATCCGGCTGCTTCGCCTGAAGCGCTGGCGCTGGCGGCCGCCAATGCCAGCAATATCATCGTGCTCGACGACGGCATCTTCGTGGCGCCCACCACCATCCCTTACATCGGCGAAGGCAATACCGTGCGCAGCGGCGACACGGTGGCTGACCTGACGGGCGTGGTTGACTTCGGCGCCATCGGCGGCGGTGGCGCCGCCTATAAACTGCAACCGACCGTGACGCCGCAATTCTCGCGCGACAACCCACGTACCGGCGCCCCCGACCTGCCAGCGGGCAACGTCAAAGTGGCCAGCGCCAATGTGCTCAATTTCTTCACGACCTTTACCAATGGCAATACGGTGTTTGGACAAACGGGGCAGGGCTGCACGCTAGGTTCGTCCACCACCAAGTCGAATTGCCGTGGCGCCGACAATCTGGCTGAATTCATCCGCCAGCGCGACAAGATCGTGGCCGAACTGAAAGCCATCGACGCCGACGTGGTGGGCTTGATGGAAATCCAGAACAATGGCGAAACGGCCGTGACGTATCTGGTCGACCAGCTCAACGCTGCCATCGGCGGCGTCAGCTACGCCGTGGTGCCCAGGCCGGCCGCGACCGGCACCGACGCGATCCGCGTGGCCATGATCTACAAGCCCGCCAAGGTCGGCCTGGTGGGCGGCGCGCTGTCCGATGCGGCAGCCATCAACAACCGCCCGCCGATGGCGCAAACCTTCCGCGCGGCCAATGGCGAGAAATTCTCGCTGATCGTCAATCACCTGAAATCGAAAGGCAGCTGCCCATCCGGTAGCGGCCCGGATGCGGACAACAACGATAGCCAGAGTTGCTGGAACGCCAGCCGCGTGCAGCAGGCGCAGCGCCTGGTGGGCAGCTTCGTGCCGCAAGTGGTCGCCGCCGCAGGCGACAGCGATGTGCTGATCATTGGCGACTTGAATTCCTATGGCGCGGAAGATCCGATCCAGGTCATCACGGGCGCCGGCTTCGTCAATGAACTGGAGCGTTTCGTGCGGCCTGCCGGCATGCCGTATTCGTTTGTGTTCGGTGGCCTGAGCGGTTATCTGGACCACGCCCTGGCCAGCACCAGCCTGAGCGCGCAAGTGGCTGGCGTGGCGGAATGGCATTTGAATGCCGACGAGCCAGAAGTGATCGACTACAACATCGACGCAGCCAAGCCGCAAGACTTGTACGACGCCTTGCCCTACCGCGCTTCGGACCATGACCCGGTCGTCATCAGCCTGGACTTGCAACCGTCCTACCGCGACATCAGCGGCGCCGTTGCGGTGTCCAGCTCGGGCCTCGCGTACAACCGCATCACGCAAAAGTACACGGGCAGCTTCAGTTTCACCAATACGGGATCAAACGCCATCAACGGCCCCTTCCAGGTGGTCTTCGGCGGCTTGCCTGCCGGCGTCAGCCTCGATAACGCCAGCGGCAGCCGCGCAGGCGCATCGTATGTCAGCGTCAATACGGCCAGCCTGGCGCCAGGCACGACAGCGTCTTTCGCCGTCAGCTTCAGCAATCCGTCAAAAGTGACGATCAGCTATAACGCCGGCATTTTCGCCGGCAAATTCTAAGGAGACTCTCATGTTTGCAAGTAAATTCAACCTGACCCTGCGCCGCGCCGTACTGGCTGCCTTGCTGGCCGCCAGCAGCAGCGCGGCGTTGGCCGATCCACTGCAATACCACGTGGAAATCGACACCAGCCAGTTCTCTGGTGCGGGCTTCCTGGACTTCGCTTTTCTCGCCGGTAACAGCCCGGCGCCTGGCGCCACCGCCACCCTGAGCCAGTTCTCGGGCGCTTTTGGCGCGCTTGACAGCAAAGAAGGCAATGTCAGTGGCAGCGCGCCAGGCACCCTGGTGTTTGGCAATGGCGGCGGCTATAACGACTGGTTCCAGAACGTCACCCTGGGCGGCAAGTTTGCCTTTGACATCGTATTTGGCGGCGACTTCCTGAATACGGCTGGCAATGCCGGCACCACCTTTGGCCTGGGCTTGCTGGACCAGTCGGCATCGACCTATCTGGGCAATCCGAACGGCAACTTGCTGCAGTTCGACTTGCTGCCACGCAATGGCGCCTTGCCGGCATCGATTGCCGCCAGCACCTACGCCAGCATTGCGTCCATCTCGGCGGTGCCGGAAGCGTCGGAATGGATGATGCTGACCGGTGGCCTGGCGCTGATCGGCTTTGCCCTGCGCCGCCGCCGTAGCGTAGCTGCTCTGAATGCCTGATTATTGTTGATTGTTCTTTAATGCCGCCCCGTTGAGCTGTTCAACGGTGGCGGGCGACACCTGTGTCACGCCTGGGACGGCCTTCAGGCGCGACACCTCGTTTTCTGTCAGCAAGGCCGCAAAACCATTCAATGTGACCGTGTAGTGGTATTGCACCGGCGCATGTTCAACCAATGCCAGCACGGCGTTCTGCTTTTCTTCAAGCGCAAGTACATACAGGCGCGCCGCCTCGCTATCCCTCTCCAGATGCTGCTCTTGCACGGTATAGGACGCCAGCGGCGGATCGGCCAGTTGCACGATATAGGCATGCCTTTCTTTGGATGCTGTGTGCAAGGCTATCCTCCCTGATGTCGATGGCTGGTCATTAATAATAGACCTTTACGCCTGCCGCACCCATAAAAAAACGCGCCCCGCAGGGCGCGTTCAAGTACCAGTTGCCTGGTAGTATTACAGCGATTACAGCGCGCTATCGGCTTTCGCTTCGCGCAGGGTAGGTGCCGCCAGTGGCAGCGGGCTGTTGGTTTCTACCGACAGCACGGTGGTCGCTGCTGCTGCGTTGCTGCCATCGAGGAAGACTACGCCGCCCAGATAGCGTTTGCCGCTGTCCAGCGCAGACCAGCTGACGCCGGCCGTGGCGCTGCCGCCCACATACACTTTGCTCGGCAAGGTGGCTTTCAGGTTGCCGCCCTTGTCCGCCGTGGTGACGATAGCCGACGACAGGCCGAAACCGGTCGAGACACCATTGGCCACCGAGTAGCCGATCACGCACAGACGGTAGTTGCCAGCCGCAGGCGTGGTCACGGTGATGGACTCGTTAGTGCCGGCGTTGGTCGACGCGGCGACCGTGGTGCCAGCGCTGTTCAACAGCAGCAAGTCCAGATCGTTGCCTGCGCCTTCCGTCGTATCGCGGTCAAACGTTTCAAAACGGGCCACCACGCTATTGGCTGGAATCGGCACGCTGATCAAGCGGGTGCCAGCGGCGCCGGTACGGCATGCCGTGTTCATCTGCGCCAGCGTTTCCACGCTGCCCGGCACCGATTGGCCTATGGTTTGTGCGCTGCGGATGACTTCTTTCAAGCCGCCCGTCGTCGCGCCAACCTTGCCGGCAAAGCCGGTGGACAGGGTGAGCGAACGCAAGCCGCTGACGGTGCTCGCTTGCACCAGCGCTGGCGCTTGTACCGAGCGTCCCGAGCGTGCCGTGACAGGGCTGCGCACCGAGTGCACGCCATCGCTCCACACCAGTGCGCCGTATTGCCACACATTGTCTGGCGCCGTAGTGCGCGTCAGGGTCACGGTGAACGATTTGGTTTCGCCAGGCGCCAGGCTCAGGCTGTTAGGCGCAACCGCGACGCTATAGCCCGAGATCGAGGCGCTGGCGTTGTAGGTGGCGTTGCTGCTGCCCACGTTGGTCACACGGCGGGTGACGGTTTGCGTACCCAAAACATTACCGATGGTGATCGATGGCAAGTTCAGGTTGTAGCCAGCGATGCTGCCGGTGGCGCATTCCGCCGCCATGCCGGCGCCGCACATGTATTTCTTGTAGTCGGACAGATCGGCGTCATACACCAGGCCAGGATCGGCCGCCTTGTTCGGCGTCACATGGCCGGCGCCTTGCGCCCACGGCAAGATGCCGCGCGCGTCACCAGCCTGAGCGTCTGGCAAGGTGGTGCTGCCGGTGGTCATCAGGGCCGACTTGATGGCGGCAGGGGTCCAGTTCGGATGCTGCTGGCGCAGCAGCGCTGCCAGGCCGGCCACGTGCGGGCTGGCCATCGAGGTGCCCTGCAGGAAGATATACGCTTGTCCCGGTACCAGGCTGCCATCTTGCACGGCATCGCGCTGGACGCGGCTCAACGCTGGCGTGCCGCCGGCGAGGATATCGACGCCAGGCGCGGTGACGTCAGGTTTCAACACGTTGACGTCGAACAAGTTCGGGCCGCGTGACGAGAAATCGGCTACTACCGGTGCTGCCGGGCCATTGCCATTGGTCACAAAACGCGAGATGGCCGCCGTCGAGGCGCCGGTTTGTGCCTGTGCATTGATCAGGGCGCCATCGGCAGCGCTCACATGGATGGCTGGCAAGACATGCGGATCGGAGACCAGGCCTACGCCCGTATCGACCAGCACCATGCCGGCGCCGCCCGCTTCCAGCACGGCCACGCCCTTGTCGGTACGCGCCGTGGTGCCGCGCAGGCAAGTGACGACCTTGCCAGCGACCTTGGCCGGGTCCAGCAGGGCAATGCCGCCATTGTCGCCAGCGCGGTAGCACAGGGCGACTTTTTGCGGATCGGCGCCCGGCAGGCCCGCATCTTGCGCGCGGATCAGGGCGGTGGCTGGCAAAGGATTCCAGTTCAGCGACGCGCCCGTGTACTTGCCGCCATTGGCCAGGGTCACGGTGGCCTGATTGGCGCGGTTGTGGGTCGAGGCAGCCACGGTGGCCAGCCATGGGCTGATATGGGCCACGGTATTGGCGGGGCCCGAGTTGCCAGCCGATGCGGCCACGAACACGCCGGCGTTCGAGGCGTGCAAAAAGGCTTGTTCGACCGGGTCGTTGATGACGGCGCCGCCACTGATCGAATAATTGATCACGTGTACGCCATCCTTGACGGCTTTCTCGATGGCGGCCACGCTGTCGCCGCCGTAGCAGCTGTTCTTGGCGCCGCTGGCCTCGGTGGCCAGATTGTAGGACCAGCACACTTTGTAAACAGACAAACGGGCGCGTGGCGCGATGCCGGAAATTTCGCCCAGTGGCGAACCGGCGACCGTGACAGCCACGCCGCTATTGCCGCCGGCAGTGGACGAGGTATGCGTGCCGTGGCCGCCTTCGCCATTCGGACTGCCGATCGAGTCGCGCGGCGAGGTGAATTCGCTCCAATGCTGGATCTTGTCGCGCTCGGTCAGGCGCACGGCGTTGAAGTACTGCGCACCGATCAGTTTATTGTTGCAATGGGCTTCGGTGAAGCCTTCGCCAGTCTGGCAGATGCCGCTCCAGTTGGCAGGCGCCGGGCCATAGGCCAGGCTGGCGGACTGGTCGAAAGTCGGCTTGCCATTGGCGTCGGCGCGGTCCGCATACGACAGATTTTCAGGCCAGACGCCGCCATCGACGATGCCGATGATGACGTCTTCGCCCGCATGCTGTTTGCCGCCCAGCTGGTTCCACAGGCCGCCCGGCTGGTCCAGGCCCAGGAAGATGGGCGTGTAGTTGGTTTGCAACTGGCGTGGCTCATCAGGTTCGATGCTGGCGACATCGCCGCTCGCTTGCAACTGGCGCACTTCGGCGTCGGTCAGCAGGGCGGAAAAACCGTTGAGCACGATTTTGTACTGGTATTGCACGGGCGCGGCGGCCACGATGGCTTGCACGCGCGCCTGTTTCTGCTCGAGGTAGTCGGTGTACAGCTGCACTTCGGTGCTGGCCAGGTCGAGGCGGCTGCCCGCTGCGGGCTGGGTGGCGCTCAGGCCTGGCACCGCGCCGGCATAGGAAGCGACCGGTTTATCGGTCAGTTGCACGATGTAGGGACGGCGCAGATCGTCGGCGTGGGCCTGGATGCTCAGGCTGGCAAGCAGGCTCAGGACGGCAAGCGAAATGGGACGCAAAACGGGACGGAATGTCATGTAGGGGTTTCCTGGTAGCAGTATCGGGATCAACAGGGAAGGGGCTCAGGCTTGTTTGCGGCGGCGTGCCACGAAGCCGATGCCTGCCAGGCCCAGCAGCATCATGGCGTAGGTCGATGGTTCCGGTACCGAGGCGATGATATTGTCGAGTGCAAACTGGCCCTTGTTGCTATTGAACGCGTTGCAACTGCCGCTGGTGTTGCAAGTGAAGCCGAAGAAGGCCAGCGAATCGAAGCGTTGGCTGGAAAAGCCGGCGCTGGTGTCGAAATGCTGGAACTGGAAGCTGCCGCCCACGGGGCCGCCCAGTTGGTAGGTTTCATACAGGGAAGTGCCATCGGCATAAAAGCCTTGCACGCGCAGCAGGCCGGCGACGGCAGGATAGCTGGCGCCCTGGGCATAACCGATGAAGCTGGCGTCGAAGCCTTGCAGGCTGACCGTGCCGCCCGCTTTCAGGGGATCGAGATAGACGATGCCATCGTTGAGCGCGGCATAGTAATTATTCGTCGTGCCGGTCGGGCAGGCTTGGCCGCAAGAGGCAGGGTCGCCGCCATTGAAGATCGCGCCGACCAGGTCGCCCGGGCTGGCGCCAGGAACATTGGAAATACCTGTCAGCGAGAAGTTGGCGAAGTCAAAGGAGTCGCCGTGGCCGACGAATTGATTGTCCAGATTGTTGAACGTGAGCACGTCGGCCATGGCGACCGGCGAGGTGGCCAGCGCAGCACCGAGCAGGGCGCCACCCAGCAGTTTCTTGAGCGGAAAACCAGATGGGGTGGCTTGCTGCTGTGCATTACCGTACATAAATTGAATCATGAGCTCTTCCCTTGTGTATTTTTGATGAAATTTTTTTAATATGCTTATGTAAATATCGCCCTAAGTCGCCGTTGAAGCCGGCATACATAAGGTTGGCTTTTAATATAGCAAAAGAAGAAATTAAATTTATAAATATTGTTGTATTTTTTATTCGCAAGTTACAAAAAACAACAGAATTAAATTTTCTTTTTACTATTGGGTGTTGACCAATAGTTACTCAGTTTTGAATTGAAAATAAGTCATGCCTTTAATGAAATGGTATTTTTGTATGCATACTTGCGTATTCCTGAGCTATTTCAAATTAGTTTCCATGGAAATAAGTTGCACTGAGGAAAAAATAAAACATTGTCTCAAGCATTCGCGCATGGTAGGCTGATGAATGGGACCACTTTCCGCGTCATCATGGCGCAGGGTGGCAGCGATCAATTGAGGAGCACCGCGGATGCACGCAGTAGACAGTCACGCAACAGACAGCCAGCCAGTGGGGCGGGCAAACCTTCCTTCATCATGCAATAAAGTCAATAAAAATGCGCTTCAAGCAGGCTTTACCTTGCTGGAATTGCTGGTCGTTATCGTGATTATTGGTTTGCTGGCTGCGTATGTCGGTCCCAAGTATTTTGCGCAACTGGGCAAGTCCGAAGTGACCGTGGCCAAGGCGCAGATCGAGGCGTTTGAAAAATCGCTCGATACCTATCGTCTGGACGTGGGCCGCTATCCCAACACAGAAGAAGGACTGGCCGCCTTGCTGACCGCGCCGCCGGCCGCCGGCACCAAGTGGAATGGCCCGTACCTGAAGAAAGCCGTGCCGCTCGATCCATGGGGCCACCCATACCAGTACCGTGCGCCAGGCACCAAGGGCGAGTACGAGATCATTTCCCTGGGCAAGGATGGCCAGCCCGGCGGCAGCGGTGAAGACGCCGACATCACTTCACAATAAGAATCTATCGCCATGCAGTTCGATGTTCGGGTCTTGTCTGCCGACATGGCCGTCTCCAGTCTGATCATCGATGGCCGCGATGAAGCCGACGCCCGCCAGCAGGCGGAGGCGCGCGGCCTGTTCGTCAGCGCCATCGCGCCCTTGCGGGGCACGCCCTTCAATTCCGTCAAGCGGCGCCAAGGCAAGAGCCTGTCGCTGGTCTTGTTCAGCCAGGAATTGCTGGCCTTGCTGACGGCCGGTCTCGGCATCGTCGAGGGCCTGGAAGCGCTGCTGGAAAAAGAAGCCAATCCGGGCACCCGTGGCGCCCTCGGCCGCCTGCTCGAAGGCTTGCGCGAGGGCAAGCGCTTTTCGGCGGTGCTGGCCGACCAGGCCGATCTGTTTCCGCCGCTGTATATCGGCATCGTGCGCGCGGCCGAAGGCACCAGCGACTTGCCGCGCGCCTTGTCGCGCTACATCGATTACCAGCAGCGCATCGACCTGGTGCGCGCCAAGATCGTCAGCGCCGCGATTTATCCGGTGATCCTGCTGCTGGTCGGCGGCGGCGTCAGCACTTTCCTGATTACCTATGTGGTGCCGCGTTTCGCCGAGGTGTACCAGGGCGCCGGCCGCAGCCTGCCATGGATGTCGCAATTGCTGCTGAGCTGGGGCCAGTTCGCCAGCAACCACACGGCCATGCTGCTGGGCGGTATCGCTACCGTGATCGCGCTGGGCACGCTGCTGGTGCGGCGCATCACGGCCAACGGCGGCGCGATCCGCCTGGTGGCCAAGGTGCCGGGCATCGGCGAACGGGTGCGCATCTATGAATTGTCGCGCTTGTACCTGACCCTGGGCATGCTGTCGGAAGGCGGCATCACTATCGTGCAGGCGATTACCACGGTGCAAGACATGGTTTCGCCCGGCATGCGCAGCTCGCTGCAGGCGGCGCGCCTGAGCATCGAAGCGGGCTTGCCGCTGTCGACCTCGTTTGAAGTCAATGACCTGACCACGCCGATTTCGCTGCGCATGCTGCGCGTCGGCGAACGCACCGGCGACATGGGACCGATGCTGAGCCAGTCGGCAGCCTTTTACGATGGCGAGATCAGCCGCTGGATCGAGCGCTTCACGCGTACCTTCGAGCCGCTGCTGATGGCCGCCATCGGCCTGGTGGTCGGCGCCATCGTGGTGTTGTTGTACATGCCGATTTTCGATCTGGCCGGAGATATTTCATGAATGCTGTTCCCCTGGCCAGCGCGGCGCCAGCCATCGCAGCCATCGACGCTGCGCTGCTGGGCCGCGCGCGGGCCTTGCGCGCCATCTCGAAACGCTCGCTGGTGGAAGAACTCGAAGGGCTGACCGGTATCGAGCCGCGCCTGGTAGTGCAGGCGCTGGCGCTGCCGTTCGGCCTGGCCGTGCTGGAAACGGCCGACATGCTGCGCTTGACGCCGGCCTTCGATTTGCTGCCACTTTCCCAGGCTTTGCCACGTCACGCAGTGCTGTTGCGCGGAGCCGACGGGCAGGTGATCGGCGTGATCGCCGACCCGTTCGACCTGGACCTGCAAACCTGGCTGGGCGCGCGTGCGCGCACTTCGCCACAGGCGCCGCTGCAATTGCGGCTGGCGCTGCAAGCCGACATCGGCGCCTATCTGTCGAAGCAGGAAGAATCGGCGCGCGCCGTCGACAACCTGCTGCCTGGCGCCGCAGGAGACGCCCGGCGCGACGGCAAGACCGCCGCCGTGCTGTCGTTCGCCTCGGTCTCGGAAGCGGGCAGTCCGGCCGTCAAGCTGGTCAACTCGACCTTGTACGATGCCTTGAAAGCGGGCGCCTCGGACATTCACCTGGAAAGCACGGCCGGCGGCCTGGCCGTCAAATACCGCGTCGACGGCGTGCTCGATCACGCCACTTCCGTCAATGGCATCGAAGTGGCTGAACACATCATTTCGCGCATCAAGGTATTGGCCGAACTCGATATCGCCGAACGGCGCGTGCCGCAGGACGGCAGCTTCCGGGTCGAAGCGGGCGGCCGCGAAATCGACTTGCGGGTCTCGATCATGCCCAGCATTCACGGCGAAGACGCGGTGATCCGTATCCTCGACAAGCGCGCCATGATCGAAGCCTACGGTTCGCTGACGCTCGAAGCGCTGGGCTTCGACGCGCCGTCGCTGGCGACCTTGCGCAACTTGGCGCAGGAAGCGTACGGCATGCTGCTGGTGACCGGGCCTACCGGTTCGGGCAAGACCACCACCTTGTACGCGGCGCTGACGGAAATTCACAACGGGCGCGAAAAAATCATCACCATCGAAGATCCGGTCGAATACCAGCTGCCCGGCATTTTGCAAATCCCGGTCAATGAAAAAAAGGGCCTGACTTTCGCCAAGGGCTTGCGCTCCATCTTGCGGCACGACCCCGATAAAATCATGGTGGGCGAAATCCGCGACCGCGAAACGGCCGAAATCGCCGTGCAGTCGGCGCTGACCGGCCACTTGGTATTGACCACCGTGCACGCCAATAACGTGTTCGACGTGTTCGGCCGTTTTACCCACATGGGCATCGATCCGTATGCCTTTGTGTCGGCCCTGAACGGCATCTGGGCGCAGCGTCTGATCCGCACCAATTGCCCCCATTGCGCCGCCGAATACCGGCCCGACGACCAGGAACTGGCCAGCGTGGGCCTCTCGCGGGCCGACGTGCTGGACTACAAATTCATGCAGGGCAAGGGCTGCGGCGACTGCCGTGGCACCGGCTACAAGGGGCGCCGCTCGATTGCCGAGATATTGACGCTGAACGATGAAATCCGCGAATTGATCGTCGATAAACGGCCGATCCGCCAGATCAAGGCGGCCGCCTACGAAAACGGCACGCGCAGCCTGCGCCTGGCCGCTTTGGCGCTGGTCAAGCGCGGCGCCACGACCATTACTGAAATCAAACGGGTGACTTTGCATGCGTAGAAAGTGGGGACAGGCATTGCGGATCGGCGTGTCGCGATCGGCTGTCGCCGTGCTGCGCAGCAGCCGCTGGTCGGGCGACAAGCTGAGCCGCCTGGCCGAACAGGAGGTATTGGCGACCGGGGACGTGTATACGGCCATCGGCCAGGCGATCGATACGCTGCTGCGCAGCGCTGCTTGCGCCGGCCATGCCGGCTGGCCGGTCAGCTTTGTGCTGGACGACGACTTGCTGCGCTTGTGGCAAGTGGCGCTGCCTACGGGCGCGACCCGGCCGCAAGACCTGGCCGCCGCTGCCGCGATGCGCTTCCAGGTGCTGTACGGCGAAAGTACGGCGGCCTGGAGCATCAATACGGGCTGGGCGGCCGGCGCGCCGTTTTTCGGCGCCATGCCGCGCGCCTTGCTATTCCAGCTCGAGCGGGCCGCTGCCGCCCACAAATTGCATATCGTCGCCATCGTGCCGCATTTCGCCGCCGCCTGGAACCGCTGGCAGGCTGCGCTGGCCAAAGGCGCCTGGTATGGCTTGCTGCATGACGGCGTGCTGACCGTCGCCGCTGTCGAGGCAGGCGTGCTGCGCGCGCTGCGGCCCTTGCCGGTGCCGGCGGGCGCCGGGCATGACTGGCTGAACCAGACCCTGCGCCGCGAAGCGCTGCTGCTGGACCTGGCGGCGCCGTCCAAACTGATGTTGTCCGGCCAGGCGCCGCTGTCGTGGAGCAAGCCTTCAGCCACCAGCGGCGACTTGCCGCTGGTATTGCTGGAGCCGGCCATGGCCGGTGTCGACTGGCCGGCCAGCGCCAGGCTGGCGCGTGCCGGGAGCGCCGCATGACGCGTTTGCATATCGATTTCGCTCCACGCGGCTGGCGCCGCACGGTATTTCATACCCATCCTGCGGTGTGGGCTGGCGCTGCGCTGGGCTTGCTGCTGTGCGGCGGCGCCGCGCTGGCCGGCTACCAGGTGTTTGAACAGCGCCAGCAGCGCCTTGCCGCCATCGAGCGCGCCGCGCAGCGCCAGGCGATCGCCTCGCAAGCGAAGCTGCCGGCGAAAAGCGCCGTGCAGATCCCCGAGGCGCAGGCGGCCTTCGTCAATGCGGCCGTACTGCAATTGAATTTACCCTGGCGCGATTTGCAGGAGGCGGTTGCCGCCGCCACGCCGCCTACGGTGGCCTTGCTGGCGCTGGAGCCCGATGCGCGCAAGCGGGTGTTGAAGATTACTGCGGAAGCCAAAAACAGCGATGACATGATTGCCTATATCGAGCAATTGAAAGAACAGGAATTATTCAGCGGGGTGCAGCTGCTGCGCCATGAAATCAGCCAGCTCGATCCGAACCGGCCGATCCGTTTCCAGCTTGAAGCCGGCTGGAGTGCGCCATGAAGCCCTTGCAGCAATGGGATGTCCAGCAATGGCTGCTGCCGCTGCGCCTGGCGCTGCTGCGCGGCGGGCAAGCACCGCTGATCGCGGGTGCTTTGCTGTTGTGCTTGCTGGGCGCGTCTGGCTGGAGCTGGGTATTCCAGCAGCGCACTGCATTGCACCAGATGGTGGTCAAGCCGCTCAGCGCGCCGCCGGTACTGGCTGTTGCGGCGCCGCCGGCCAGCGCCGGGCAGAACCTGGCCCTGTTCTACGATACGCTGGGTGAAAAACGCTACGTCGAACAGCAGGTCAAGACCTTGTTCGACCTGGCCGCCAAGAGTGGCCTGAGCCTGTCGCAGGGCGAATACAAGTCGGCCTACGACAAGGCCAGCCGGGTCAGCACTTACCAGGTGGTGTTGCCGGTCAAGGGTTCCTACCAGGCGCTGTGGTCATTTGGTTTGCAGGCGCTGCGCGCGGTGCCGTTCGCCTCGCTCGATGAACTGGCTTTCCGGCGTGAGCAGATTGCCGACACCAGCCTGGAAGCGCGTTTGCGGCTGACGTTTTATTTTAAGGACGTTCTGCCGCAGGCGGCCGGGGAGCAGCCATGAAGCGCCAGCATGTGATCATGGGCCTGGCCCTGGCAGGCGCCGCCGCGCTGTTTGTGTTCGGCGACCGCCAGGCCGCATCCGACGTATCCGAGGCGGTCGAGCGCAAGCCGGCCGCGCCGCGTGACGATGCCGCGGCCAGGGCGGATAAGCCAGGCAAGCCGGGCGACAAGGAAGTGGCCATCCTGGCGCTGCGTCCGCGCGCCGAACTGGTCGGTGAAGCCGGCGAGGCAGTGTTTGACGGCGGCGATGCGGTGTTCCTGAGCCAGAACTGGAATCCGCCGCCACCGAAGGCCAGCCTGCAGCCGTCGGGGCCGCCGCCTCCGCCACCGGCGCCGATGGCGCCAGCGATGCCCTTCACCTATATCGGCAAGGCGGTCGGCGGCGGCGTGTGGGAAGTCTTCCTGTCGCGCGGCGCGGACAAGACCTATGTGGTGCGCGAGCACACGATTATCGATGGCAGCTACCGGGTGGAAAAAATCGCCCCGCCATCGATGACGATGACATATTTACCTTTGAACCAGGTTCAACAGATCAACATTGGAGCACTCGACTGATGCTTAGTCCATTACAGACCGCCGGCGACAGCCTGCCGTACAGGAAGCTGGCGCTGGCCGCGGCCGCCGCCATGTTTTTGTCCGGCTGCGCAGGTCCGATCGCTTACCGCGACGGCAACGATCTGATCGAAAAAAACCAGATCGAGGCGGGGCTGAAAAAGTTCCAGGATGCAATCGCGGCAGACCCCAGGAATGCCAAATACCGCAGCACCTACCTGAATGTGCGCGATAGCAACAGCCGGCGTTATGTGCAGCAGGCCGATGACGAAGCGGCGGCCGGCAAGACCGAGCAGGCGCGCGTAACCTACCGCCAGGTGCTGGTCCTGGACCCGCAAAACGAACGCGCCCTGGGCGGTTTGCGTGCTATCGACATCGGGCTGCGGCAAGCCAAGATGCTGGCCGAAGCCAGCACCGCCATCGCGGCCAGGCAATACGAACCGGCGCGCCAGCGCCTGAACGCGATCCTGACCGAAAACCCGAATAACGACAAGGCCCGTGCGATGCTGCACGAGTTGAATGACAAGACCGCGCCGCCGCTGATCGAATCGGGCCTGGCGCGCTCGTACAAGCAGCCGATCTCGATCGAGTTTCGCGATGCGCCCTTGAAGCAGGTGTTTGAAGTGATCGCGCGCCGCTCCGGCCTCAATTTTGTGTTCGACAAGGACGTCAAGGCTGATAACCGGACCTCGATCTTCCTGAAGAACAGCACGGTCGAGTCGGCGATTTATTATCTCTTGATGACCAACCAGCTGGAACAGCAGGTGATGGACGCCAACACGGTGCTGATTTATCCGAACGTGGCGGCCAAGCTGAAGGAATACCAGGAAGTGATGGTGAAGACCTTCTTCCTGTCCAACGCCGACGCCAAGACGGTGGCCAATACCTTGCGCACCATCCTGAAGACGCGCGATATCGTGGTCGATGAAAAGCTCAACCTGGTGATCATGCGCGATACGCCGGAAGCGATCCGGCTGGCCGAGCGCATCGTCAACCTGCAAGATGTGCCGGAAGCCGAAGTGATGCTGGAAGTGGAAGTGCTGGAAGTGCAGCGCAACCGCACGCTCAACCTGGGCATCAACTGGCCGCAGTCGGTGGGCCTGACGCCGCTGAGCACCTTCAACGGCAGCAGCCTGACCCTGGATGACCTGAACCATATCAACAAGAGCACCATCGGCGTGACAGGCCTGGCGGCGACCACCATCAATGCAGGCAAGGTCGACGCCGACGTCAATTTGCTGGCCAATCCGCGCATCCGCGTGCGCAACAAGGAAAAAGCCAAGGTCGTGATCGGCGACAAGGTGCCGGTGATTACCTCGACCATTTCGCCCGGTTTCAGCAGCCTGACGTCGGAATCGGTCAGTTATATCGACGTCGGCCTGACCCTGAACGTGGAGCCGACGATTTATCTGAACGGCGACGTGGCGATCCGCGTGTCGCTGGAAGTGAGTAATCTGGGGCCGCAGACCGTGACCAATTCGGGCTCCAAGGTGTACCAGATCGGCACGCGCCAGGCCTCGACCCTGCTGCAATTGAAGGATGGCGAAAACCAGGTGCTGGCCGGCTTGCTGAGCAGCGAAGAGCGTAGCGGCAGCAACAAGGTGCCCGGCATCGGCGAATTCCCGGTGCTCGACCGCCTGTTTGGCACCGACAAGAGCGATGACAATAAAACCGAGATCGTACTGTCGATCACGCCGCACCTGATCCGCAAGGTACAGCGGCCCGAAGCGCAGGATTCGGAATTTTCAGCCGGCACCGAGGGCAGTTTCCGGCGCCGTCCCGACCTCAGTATCAAGGGCAATGTGGCGATGCCGAGCGCGGCCGCCGGCGGCGGCAATGTGATCGTCAGCGGGCGTGGCGGCAGTGGCGGCAGCTTGCCGCCGGCGCCGCCGCAATCGCCGATGGCGCCGCCGGCAGCTTTTCCGCAAAGCATAGCCGCACCGGAAATCACGCCGAGCCCTGCAGCATCGCCGGTGCAGGCGCCACAGGCCGGCACGCCGGTCGAGCAAGCACAGGCGCCGGCAGCCTTGCCGGCTAGCCAGCCGAACCAGCCAGTGCCGCTGGGCGTGCCCTTGTCGTCCGGCCAGCCGGTACCGGTGCAATCGCTGCAGCCGCCGTCAAAATGAAGCCGCGCGCCGGCTTCACCCTGATCGAATTGCTGGTGACCCTGGCCATACTGGGCGTGCTGGGCACGCTGGTATTGCCCGTCACGCAGGTGACGGTGCAGCGGCGCGACGAGCAAGAGCTGCGCCGTTCCTTGCGCGAGATCAGGCAGGCCATCGACGCTTATAAAAAGGCCTACGACGATGGCCGCATGGTCAAGGTGGTCGACGGTAACGGTTATCCGAAAAAGCTGGAAGTGCTGGTCGAAGGCGTGCCGGACTTGCGCAGCCCGAAACACAGCAAGATTTTTTTCCTGCGCCGCCTGCCGCGCGATCCATTCAATCCCGATGCGAGCCTGAGCGATGCGCAAAGCTGGGGCAAGCGCAGCTATGCCAGCGAAGCCGATGAGCCGCGTGAAGGCGACGATGTCTACGACGTTTATTCGACCTCCGCCAAAATCGGCTTGAATGACGTGCCTTATCGCAAATGGTGAACATGAAACCGACTTTGAGCAACCGCCGTGGCGGTTTTACGCTGATCGAACTGCTGGTGGTGCTGGGCATTATCGCCTTGCTGCTGACCCTGGCCGTGCCCCGATATTTTCCCAGCTTCGACAAGGCGAAGGAAACCGTGTTGCAGGAGAACTTGCGCAATCTGCGCGCCACCATCGACCAGTATCATGGCGACACGGGGCGTTATCCCGATTCGCTGGAGCAATTGGTCGCCAAGAAATACCTGCGTGCCTTGCCCATCGATCCGATCACGGAAAGCGACGCCAGCTGGACCATCGTGGCGCCACCCGACGATACGCCAGGCCAGGTGTATGACGTGAAGAGCGGCGCGCCGGGCAAGGACCGCAGCGGCACGCCGTTCGCCGACTGGTAGTAGCCATGCGCCCCGTTCGCCGCCGCCAGCGCGGCTTCACTTATCTGGGCTTGATCATCGTGGTGGCGATCCTGGGCATGGTGGGCGCGGCTGGCCTGAAGATGGGCTCGCTGTTGCAGCGCCAGGCGGCCGAGCAGGAGCTGCTCGATATCGGCGCGCAGTTTTCCGATGCGCTCAGCAGTTATGCCAAGGCCACGCCGGCGGGCCAGTTGCGCCAGCCGGCCAGCCTGGCTGCGCTGCTGCGCGATCCCCGTTATCCGCAAGTGCGCCGCCATTTGCGCAAGCTGTTTGTCGACCCGATCACGGGCCGCGCCGAATGGGGTTTGCTGTACCAGCCCGGCGGCAATGGCATCATCGGTGTGTATAGCCTGTCGCGGGCGGCGCCGTTAAAAGTTGGTCACTTTGAGACCCGTTTCGCGGGCTTCGAAGGCAAGTCGCATTTGTCTGAGTGGCAGTTCATGGTGAGCGATGAATTGCTGGCGCCGCCAGGCACCGTCCAGGCTCTTGTGCCACTGCCGATTCCGGCTCCCGCCAATGTGCCGGCCACCTCGCCGCCAGCGCTCCCTCCAGTCTTGCCTGCGCCACTGGAACCCGTCCATCCCGCTGATGATGCGGATGTGCCGGCATCCACAGCTTCTTAACCCAAAAGAAACAAGCACGCTATCCGAACTATTTTCGGATGGAAAGTCGTCGATACTTGCAACTATTTCCATATCAAAATAATTATCATTAGTGAAACTAAGATAGAATAATAATAAGTAATTTCGTGATTTTATGCTACCATCTCATCAGTACTTTCAGTAACAGTACTATCGGTGGCATGCACGGGGCAGCCATACTTTTAAAGGGATAAACTATGCAATTGAAATTTATCGCTGCAGGCGTGCTGGCTGTGGCTTCGTTCAGTGCTTATGCGGGCGATCAGACGATCAATGTGATCGCTGATGGCGATACCCATAGTTTCAACGCGGTAGTGGGTGATGGCATCTTGTCTGGTGGCCATGACTTGATCACCCTGGGTAATCTGGGCGCTGGCAGATATGACATCGGCCTGACCGTCAGCGGTCAAAACCTGAGCTTTGACAAGCTGCTGTCGAACTTGAATGGCGTGCAAGGGGAATCCTTTGCCTTCGGCAAACTGCAATTTTTCGGCGTCGAGTTTTCCGGCACGGGTCCATTCGTGCTGGACCTGGCCGGCACCGCATTCTCCGGTGCCGGTTATTCCGGCACTTATACAGTCAGCGCTGTACCGGAGCCTGCTACCTATGGCATGTTGCTCGGTGGCTTGGGCCTGCTGGGTTTCGTGGCGCGCCGCCGGAAAGCTGCAAAGGCAACCTGAAAAACTGCTGCCCAGAAGTTGAAAAACCCGCCTGGTGCGGGTTTTTCTGTTTTGGGGAAGGGCTTAAGCGTTGCGCTTGAAATCGTTAAAGCGGAAGCCTGCCAATAATAAAGTGCCAAAATAAGCCGCGCCGCAGAGAACGACCAGCAGCGCCAGGGCGCCTATGCGCAGCAGCGGGTGGTGCTGCATGGCAATCCAGTCGATGCGCGATGCGCCGTAGCTTGCCACGCCGCCCATGATGCACAAGGCTGGCAGCAAGCGCAGGAAGAAGATGCCCCAGCCCGCTTCAGGCTGGTAGATGCCGCGCCTGCGCAAGCCCCAGTACAGGAAGCCGGCATTCAGGCAAGCGCCCAGGCCGATCGACAGCGCCAGGCCGGCGACGGCCAGGTGGGGCACGAACAGCATGTTCATCAGCTGCGTGGCGATCAGCACGCCGATGGCGATTTTTACCGGTGTGCGGATATCCTGGCGCGCATAAAAAGCGGGCGCCAGGGTTTTCACCAGAATGATGCCGATCAGGCCCAGGCTGTAGGCGATCAGCGGTTCGGTCGACATGGTGACCGATTCAGCCGTGAATTTGCCGTAATGAAAGAGGGTGGCGATCAGGGGCGTGGCCAGGGTGGCCATGCCGACGGCCGCCGGCAAGGCCAGCAGGAAGGTCAGGCGCAAGCCCCAGTCCAGCAGGGCCGAGTATTCAGTCTTGTTGCCGTCGGCATTCGCCTTCGACAAGCTGGGCAGCAAGATGGTGCCCAGGGCCACGCCCAGCATGGCGCTAGGAAACTCCATCAAACGGTCGGCATACGATAACCAGGAAATACTGCCTTCGGCCAGGCGCGAGGCGATGCTGGTATTGATCATCAGGCTGATCTGTGCGGCCGAGACGGCAAATACGGCCGGTCCCATTTTTTTCAGCACGCGGCGCACGCCGCCGTCGGACAGGCCGATGGCAGGGTTGAGCGACAAACGCGGCAGCATGCCGATGCGCACCAGCGCGGGAATCTGCACGGCCACTTGCAGCAGGCCGCCGACAAACACGGCAATCGCCATGGCGTAGACCGGCTGTTTCAAAAAGGGCGCCAGGAATAGCGAGGCGGCAATAAAAGCCACATTCAGCAGCACCGGGGTGAACGCGGGAATCTTGAATTCGCGCCAGGTATTGAGGATGCCGCCGGCCAGCGCCACGAAGGACATGCAGGCGATATACGGGAACATCAGCCGCGTCATCCAGACGGCGGCGTCGAAGGCGCCGGGGTCTTTATTGAGGCCGGTGGCAATCGCATACACAAACCAGGGCGCGGCCAGGATGCCAATCAGCGAGACGATCATGGTGGCCCAGACCAGCGTGGTGGCCACGTGGTCGGCCAGTTGTTTGCTGGCGTCCTGGCCATATTGGCTCTTGTATTCAGACAGGATGGGCACGAAGGCTTGCGAAAATGCCCCCTCGGCAAACAAGCGCCGCAGCAGATTGGGAATCCGGAAGGCAACAATGAAGGCGTCCGTGTAGGCGCCGGCGCCGAAAGCGCGCGCGAACAGGCTTTCGCGCAATAAACCGGTTACACGGGACAGCATGGTCATGCTGGAGATGGCGGCTAGGGTTTTAAGCAAGTTCATGGGGGCAGATTATAGCTGGGCGCAGCCTGTGCCTACGGTTAAAATACTGTAACAATCGCTGATGATTTGCCCTTGCCAGCCCCGTTTTTGGCTGTTTTGGCGACGATAGTCGGTTTTTTGAATTGCCTCTGCTGCAAATTATCGCTATAATCGAAGGCTGTACAGAATTCTGTTACGCAGACACTAATGTTTGACAGGCACTGGTTTGGCACACATGGTTCGGCAGACGCACAGAACGCACCGGTTGGCAAACACTAATGTTTGCAAACGCACTTTGACCCTGTTTTAGGAAATTCCATGGCAAATACCGCACAAGCGCGCAAACGCGCTCGTCAAGCAGTTAAGCAAAACGCACACAATTCGTCCCAACGTTCGACCTTGCGCACGGCTATCAAAGCTGCTCGCAAAGCGATCCAGGGCGGTGACAAGGCAGCTGCTGCTGCAATCTTCCAAGCATCCGTGTCGACCATCGACCGTATCGCTGACAAGAAGATCATCCACAAAAACAAGGCAGCTCGCCATAAGAGCCGTCTGGCAGCTGCTTTGAAAGCACTGTCCGCTTAATATTAGCCGGCAGGCAAGCCGCCAAGGCGGCCTTGCCTGTGTCAGTACGCTGGCACTGGTAAAAAAGCAAAAACCCGCAGATTCATTCTGGCGGGTTTTTTCGCGTTGCTGTGCTGCTTTTTGATGGGACGGTTTAGTGCGGTGCGGGCAGATTGCCTATGGTTATGCCTGGCTTGATATTCTTTTGCTTGAACCAGCCCAGGTTCATTTCCAGCGCGTAGCGCACCGGCACGCCCTTGGTCGAGCAATGGCTGTCGAGCGTGTGTGGCTGCATGTCTTCGATATTGACGATCTTGCCGGCTGCGTCGATGAAGGCGACCGACAGCGGCAGCGGCGTATTTTTCATCCACATGCACTGCGTGGCTGGCGCACCGAAGACAAACAGCATGCCGGCATTGGCCGGCATTTTTTCGCGGTACATCAGCCCCAGTTCGCGCTGATCGTCGGTGGCAGCCACTTCTGCCTGGAGCAGGTGCATGCCGGCCGTCAACTGCGTGGTTTTCAATTGCTGCGCCATGGCGCCGCTGGCGCAGGCGGCCAGTGCTATCGCCAGACTGAAACGAAGGTAGGGATTTTTCATGGGGAAGGGATGCGCTGATGCGTTGTGGCAAGAGAAGCGGCGATTAAGCCATGCTGGCGCGCCGTACGTCAAGCGCATGCTGTTGCGGGTGTTGCCAGGCAAGCCGTGAAGTTTGAACTTGTTGCACTATTGCTGCAACGCGCAGGCGCGCATAGAGCGGGCTTCGGCGCTGGCGTAGTGGGGCGGCAGCTGTGCCGCCCCTGTGCTAGCCAGCCTTAATTTGCCGGATTGGCGGCGTCAGTCTGCTGCTTGCTTTTGCGCGCCTGCGGAATCAGGCGTTTTGGTGCATCCGTACCGGCCGAAGCATCAACGGAGGCGGCGGCTGGACGCTTGGCATCGGTGCCGGCCGAGGCATCAAACGAAGCTGCGGCAGGGCGTTTTGGACGTGCAGCGTCGGTACCGGCTGAAGCGTCAACGGTTGCGGCGGCTGGACGTTTCGAGCGTGCGGCATCGGTGCCGGCTGAAGCGTCGACGGTTGCAGCGGCAGCGCGCTTGGCGCGCGGTGCATCCGTGCCAGCCGAAGCATCAACGGAGGCGGCGGCTGGACGCTTGGCATCGGTGCCGGCCGAGGCATCAAACGAAGCTGCGGCAGGGCGTTTTGGACGTGCAGCGTCGGTACCGGCTGAAGCGTCGACGGTTGCGGCGGCTGGACGTTTCGAGCGTGCGGCATCGGTGCCGGCCGAAGCGTCGACGGTTGCAGCGGCAGGGCGCTTGGCGCGCGGTGCATCCGTGCCAGCCGAAGCATCGACGGAGGCGGCAGCTGGACGTGCAGCATCCGTGCCAGCCGAAGCAGCAACAGTGGCGGAGGCGGCTGGTTGAGGGCGTACCGCATCGGTGCCTGCGGAGGCTGCTACGCGTGCGCCCGATTGCGCGAAGGCAGTACTGGCAAGCAGGGAAAATACCAGGCTGAGTGTAACTTTCGACATCGTCATTCCTTTGTGGTCATGGGGGTGACGATGATTTTAACGTATTATCTAGAAATAAATAGTGCTTGTTGGTAAATAATTTTTTACTAATTTATCGCTAACCATGCTGCCTGCCATCTTGACCGCCATGCGCCGCTTTTCCCTTGCGGTGATGGCGTTTATTTTCCGATGGCCTGGGCCGGTACTTCGCACCATTCGCCCGGCATCAGCGGGTGGCTGGCCAGGGAAAACGGGCCGATGGCGCTGCGCACCAGGCGCAGGGTGGGCAGGCCGACGGCGGCCGTCATGCGCCGCACCTGGCGGTTCTTGCCTTCCTTGAGGGTGATCGCCAGCCAGGAGGTAGGGTGGTCGGCGCGCGTGCGGATGGGAGGATTGCGCGGCCACAGCCATTCCGGTTCGGCGATGCGTACCGCGTGGCAAGGCTTGGTGATGAAGTCGCCCAGGTCCAGCGGCGCTTGCAGGCGCGCCAGGCTGGCCGCATCGGGTACGCCATCGACTTGCACCAGATAGGTTTTTGCTTCCTTGCGGTCGGGGTGGCTGATGTCGTGCTGCAGCCGGCCGTCGTCGGTCAGCAGCAGCAAGCCTTCGCTGTCGGCATCGAGGCGACCGGCTGGATAAATGCCGGGTATGGCCAGGTGGTCGGCCAGGGTGGCGCGGCCTTCTTGTGGGGAAAACTGGCACAGGACCTGGAACGGTTTGTTAAATAAGATGAGTGGCATGGTGAGGTAGGTGGTTCGGTGCTGATGAAATTCTGTGCTGAGTTGAACTGGAATTGCGCTGTACATGACCTCGGTGAGCTATCCCTGCTAAAGTGCGTTATTGCTGTCATGTACGCTAATGGTTTTACAACTCTGCCATTGCAGAGTGCGTCCCACTCCGGAGATTACGATGTATCAACATATCACTGTACCTGTTGACGGACAAAAAATCACCGTCAACGCCGATTTTTCGCTCAATGTACCCGACAATCCCATTATTCCTTATATTCAGGGCGATGGTACGGGCATCGATGTCACCCCCGTCATGATCAAGGTGATCGACGCGGCTGTCGCCAAGGCCTATGACGGCCAGCGCAGGATCCACTGGATGGAAATTTTCGCCGGTGAAAAATCGACCCAGGTGTATGGTCCCGATGTGTGGCTGCCGGAAGAAACCCTGGCCGCGCTGAAAGAATATGTCGTGTCCATCAAGGGGCCTTTGACGACGCCGGTCGGCGGCGGCATCCGTTCGCTCAACGTGTCGCTGCGCCAGAAACTGGATCTGTATGTCTGCCTGCGCCCCGTGCGTTATTTCAAGGGCGTGCCATCGCCTTTGAAAGAGCCGGAAAAAACGGACATGGTCATCTTCCGTGAAAACTCGGAAGACATCTATGCCGGCATCGAATACCAGCAAGGCTCCGCCGGCGCCAAAAAACTGATCGACTTCCTGATCAGGGAAATGGGCGTGACGAGTATCCGTTTCCCGGAAACCTCGGGCATCGGCATCAAGCCTGTGTCGATCGAGGGCACCGAGCGCCTGGTGCGCAAGGCGATCCAGTACGCGATCGACAATGACAAGCCTTCGGTGACGATCGTTCACAAGGGTAACATCATGAAGTACACGGAAGGCGGCTTCCGCGATTGGGCCTATGCGCTGGCGCAAAAGGAATTTGGCGCGCAATTGATCGACGGCGGTCCATGGTGCAAGTTCAAGAATCCGAAAACGGGCCGCGATATCCTGATCAAGGATTCGATTGCCGACGCCTTTTTGCAGCAGATCCTGCTGCGCCCGGCCGAATACAGCGTGATCGCCACCCTGAACCTGAATGGCGACTACATGTCGGACGCGCTGGCCGCGCAAGTGGGCGGCATCGGCATCGCGCCTGGCGCCAATATGTCCGATTCGGTGGCCATGTTCGAAGCTACCCACGGCACTTCGCCCAAGTATGCAGGCAAGGATTATGTGAATCCCGGTTCGTTGATCTTGTCGGCGGAAATGATGTTGCGCCACCTGGGCTGGGTGGAAGCGGCCGGCCTGGTGATTTCGGCGATGCAAAAATCGATCGCCATCAAGCGCGTCACCTATGACTTTGCCCGTCAGATGGAAGGCGCGACGCAAGTGTCATGCTCGGGCTTTGGCGAGACGATGATTTCCCAGATGTGAGGATGAGGGCAGGGCGTATGCCCTGCAGGCGAAAAAAAACCCCGATTCACTGAAACGGGGTTTTTTACACATCTGAGGGCTGGAATTGCTTAACCTGCCTGGATGTTGGAAGCTTGCTTGCCTTTAGGGCCTTGCGTGACTTCGAATTGAACTTTTTGACCTTCTTTGAGGGTCTTGAAACCGTTCATGTTGATTGCGGAGAAGTGGGCAAACAAATCTTCGCCGCCGTCATCTGGAGTGATGAAGCCAAAACCTTTGGAATCATTGAACCACTTAACTGTACCTGTTGCCATAAAAAGAACTTTCAAAATTAAAACAAATCACACGAGCCATAAAAGCAAGAAGCTTCCTGCCCCCTCCTCGACGTCTCACTTCTTATCAAGCTGTACATTACTGCAACAGTCGATACAGCATTGTTGGCGGAATAAATAATGAAGTCAAGCGCTTTTCCATTGATATTGCCAAAATTTCCACATGCGGTAAAAAAGCAACTCTTGATTTTGACGGCAAGATCGCCATCTGCGCAGTATTGAGAAAACGCGTAAGATTGAAAACAATTGGAAACGCGCAGATATTGCGCATGACAACCACTGTGAAAGCATTAGAATAAGCGTATGGCAACCAAGCACGACACAGAAACCCTGCTGGAGCGGCAAGTCCTCAAGCCGCCGCCGCTCTACCAGGTGGCCTTGCTCAATGACGATTACACCCCGATGGAATTCGTGGTGGCCATCATTCAGGAGTATTTCAACAAGGACCGTGAAACGGCGACGCAAATCATGCTCAGTGTTCATCGCTACGGCAAAGGAGTGTGCGGCGTGTTCTCTAAAGATATAGCGTGTACCAAAGTGGAGTTCGTTTTAACGCATGCGCGCAAGGCGGGGCATCCCCTGCAGTGCGTGATGGAGGAAGTATGATTGCGCAGGAATTAGAAGTAAGTTTGCACATGGCGTTTGTCGAAGCTCGGCAGGCACGGCACGAATTCATTACGGTTGAGCATTTACTGCTGGCACTGCTGGATAATCCCTCCGCTGCTGAGGTATTGCGTGCCTGCGCGGTCAATATTGATGACCTGCGCAAGACCCTCACCAATTTCATCGGCGATAACACGCCGACCGTGCCTGGCACGGGCGAAGTCGACACCCAGCCGACGCTTGGTTTCCAGCGCGTGATTCAGCGCGCCATCATGCATGTCCAGTCCGCTTCTAATGGCAAGAAGGAAGTCACTGGCGCCAATGTGCTGGTGGCCATCTTCGGCGAAAAAGATTCGCACGCTGTCTACTACCTGCACCAGCAGGGCGTGACGCGCCTGGACGTGGTCAATTTCATCTCGCACGGCGTGCGCAAGGACCAGTCGACCGAAAGCGCGAAAGCGTCGGACGGCGTGGAAGAAGCGCCTGTCGATGGCCAGCCGAAAGAAAGCCCGCTCGACCAGTTCACGCAAAACCTGAACAAGGCCGCTGCCGAAGGCAAGATCGATCCGCTGATCGGCCGTGAAGACGAAGTCGACCGCGTGATCCAGATCCTGTGCCGTCGCCGCAAGAACAATCCGCTGCTGGTGGGCGAGGCGGGCGTGGGCAAGACGGCGATTGCTGAAGGCCTGGCCTACCGCATCACGCAAAGCGATGTGCCGGAAATCCTGCAGAATGCCGTCGTGTATTCGCTGGACATGGGCGCCTTGCTGGCCGGTACCAAATACCGCGGTGATTTCGAGCAGCGCCTGAAGGCCGTGCTGAAACAGCTGAAAGACAATCCGAATGGCATCCTGTTCATCGACGAAATCCACACCATCATCGGTGCGGGTTCGGCTTCGGGCGGCACGCTGGACGCGTCTAACCTGCTGAAACCGGCACTGGCCAATGGCCAGCTGAAATGCATCGGTGCGACCACCTACACGGAATTCCGTGGCGTGTTCGAAAAAGACCATGCACTGTCGCGCCGCTTCCAGAAAGTCGACGTCAACGAGCCGACCGTCGAGCAGACTGTGCAAATCCTGCGCGGCCTGAAATCGCGCTTCGAAGAGCACCATGGCGTGAAGTACACGGCCTCGGCCCTGTCGACGGCGGCGGAACTGGCAGCGCGCTTCATCAATGACCGTCACTTGCCCGACAAGGCGATCGATGTGATCGATGAAGCGGGCGCGGCACAGCGCATTTTGCCGAAATCGAAGCAAAAGAAAACCATCGGCAAGACGGAGATCGAGGACATCATCGCCAAGATCGCCCGTATTCCGCCGCAAACGGTCAACCAGGACGACCGCAGCAAGCTGCAAACCATCGACCGCGATTTGCGCAACGTGGTGTTCGGGCAAGACCCGGCCATTGAAGCGCTGGCCTCGGCCATCAAGATGGCGCGTGCCGGCCTGGGCAAGACGGACAAGCCGATCGGCTCTTTCCTGTTCTCCGGTCCTACCGGCGTCGGCAAGACCGAGGTGGCGAAACAGCTGGCTTTCATCCTCGGTATCGAGCTGATCCGTTTCGACATGTCGGAATACATGGAACGCCATGCCGTCAGCCGGCTGATCGGCGCGCCACCGGGCTATGTCGGTTTCGACCAGGGCGGCCTGCTGACCGAAGCGATCACCAAGAAACCGCATGCGGTACTGCTGCTCGATGAAATTGAAAAAGCCCATCCGGACATTTTCAATATCCTGCTGCAAGTGATGGACCACGGTACCTTGACGGACAACAACGGCCGCAAAGCCGATTTCCGCAACGTCATCATCATCATGACCACCAATGCGGGCGCGGAAAGCTTGCAGAAGACGTCGATCGGTTTCACCAATTCGAAGCAGGCTGGCGACGAGATGGCCGATATCAAGCGCATGTTCACGCCGGAGTTCCGCAACCGTATCGATGCGACCATCAGCTTCCGCGCGCTGGACCAGGAAATCATCCTGCGCGTGGTCGACAAGTTCCTGATGCAGCTGGAAGAACAGTTGCACGAGAAAAAGGTCGAAGCCATCTTCACGGAAAAGCTGCGCGCCTTCCTCGGCAAGAAAGGTTTCGACCCGCTCATGGGCGCGCGTCCGATGGCACGCTTGATCCAGGACATGATACGCAAGGCGCTGGCCGACGAACTGTTGTTCGGCCGTCTGGTGTCTGGCGGCAAGGTCACGGTCGACCTGAACGACAAGGATCAAGTCATGCTGGAATTCCCGGAACCGCCTGACGCGGCGCCGACCGCTGCACCGGAAACGGTGGAAGTAGAATAAGCGCAAGATAGAAATCGTTGCCATAAAAACCCGCCCACGCAAGTGGCGCGGGTTTTTTTTCGTGCATCGCCAATTTCGCAACTGTGTTGCATTTATGCACCTCGCCGAAAATTAGTATTGCAATTGCGCAAGCTATGCAAGAATCATGCTCCGATGTCGGCCCTGTCCCACGTCGTTTTGTTTCCATGACCGCTACTTCATAAAAAGATTGACGATCGCTCCCATGAAAATTTCCCGTACGCTTGCCTTACTGTTATTGTCTGCCGGATTGCTGGGCACTGCCGCCACGCAAGCGCTGGCGGCCGCTGTTTCCGCGCCTGCCGCCAGCACCGCTGCTGCGGCAGCTACCTCCAACGCCTATTTCCGTTTTCCCGCCATCCGTGGCGACACCGTGGTGTTCACGGCTGAAGGCGACCTGTGGAAAACCAGCGTGCGCGGCGGCCAGGCCGAGCGCCTGACTACGCATCCCGGCTATGAAACCAACGCGGCCATTTCGCGCGACGGCTTGTGGGTAGCGTTTTCCGCTTCCTATGAAGGCGCGCAGGAAGCGTATGTGATGCCGGTCGCCGGCGGTTTGCCGCGCCGTATTTCTTTTGATAATGGCGGCGTGGTGGTGCTGGGCTGGACGGCGCAGGGCGAAGTACTGGTCAGTACGCAAAACACGGACGGCCCCGCCTCGCGGCGCGTGGTGGCCGCCATCGATCCCGTGAAACAGACGCGGCGCGTATTTCCCGTGGCCGACGCGAATGACGCCGTGCTCGACGACGCCGGCAAGACCTTGTACTTCACGCGTTTCGGCCTAGCGGCAACCAATGACAATGTACGCAACTATCGTGGCGGCGCGCATGCGCAGCTGTGGCGCTATGAGCTCGACGGCAAGGCCGAGGCCGTGCCGCTGATCGCCGATGCGGCCGTGCGCGCAGGCAATAACAAGCGCCCCATGTGGTGGCAGGGCCGCGTGTACTACATCAGCGATGCGGGCGGCAGCGACAATCTGTGGAGCATGCTGCCCGATGGCTCCGACCGCCGCGTGCTGACCAGCTACAAGGAGTGGGATGTGCGCAACGCCTCCCTGGGCGACGGCAAGATCGTCTACCAGCTGGGCGCCGACCTGCATGTGCTCGATCTGGCCGCGCCTGCCGCCGGTCCATCGCAGCCGCTGCCGATCAGCCTGGTGTCGGACTTCGACCAGCAGCGCGCGCGCCAGATCCGCTCGCCGCTCGATACCCTCTCCAGCGTGCAAATCTCTGGCAAGGATGAGCGCATCATCGTCACGGCACGCGGCCGCGTCAGCATCGCCGGCACGGGCAGCTTGCGCCGGGTCGATATCGCCATTCCGGAAGGTGCGCGGGCGCGCGACGCGGTGTTTTCCAGCGATGAAAAATCCGTGTTTGCGATTGTCGACACGACCGGTGAAAACGAAATCTGGAAATATGCCGCCGATGGTTCGGGGCCGGGTGAGCGCCTGACCACGCAGGGCGACAACCACCGCTGGAAGCTGTACCCATCGCCGGACGGCCGCTGGCTGGCGCACACCGACAAGAAAGGCCGCTTCTGGCTGCTGGACTTGGCTACCAAGGCCAATCTGCTGATCGATGACGCGGGCAAGGCGGGCGTGGACAAGCACGATGAAGTGTTATGGTCGCCCGACAGCCGCAACCTGGCCCTGGTACGTCCGGCCAGCGACCAGCAGCGCGAGCAGATCGGCCTGTACAACCTGGCTTCCAAACAATTGCACTTCGTCACCAGCGACCGTTATATGTCTGGTTCGCCCGTGTTTTCGACGGACGGCCGCTGGCTGTATTTCCTGTCTGACCGCAATTTTAAATTGTCCAATGGTTCGCCATGGGGTGACCGCAATATGGGCCCGGTATTTGACAAGCGTACGGGTGTGTATGCGCTGGCGTTGCAGCCGGGCAACCGTTTCCCCTTCCAGCCCGACGATGAGCTGAGCCGCCCTGGCGTCAAGCCGGCCGAAACGGACGATGAAAAGGCCGCTGAGCAGGCTGCCGAAAAGGCGCTGGAAAAAGCCGGCGGCAAGACGGCGGCGAAGAAAGATCCCAAGGCCTTGCCTGACATCGTGTATGCGGGCCTGGCCGAGCGCTTGTACGAAGTGCCGCTGGCAGCGGGGAACTACAGCGGCCTGGACGTCGATGACAAGCGGCTGTATTTCCTCGACCGCGACATGGGCGAGAACAAGGCCAGCCTGAAGACCCTGGCGATTGGTAACGCCGGTTCCAAGCCGGAACTGCTGGTGGCCGGCGTGCGCGATTTTGATCTGGCGCGCGACAAGAAGCATCTGTACTACCGCACGGCGGCGCCGAATGGTCCCGGCGACATGCTGGTGATCGAAGCGGGCGCCAAGCTGCCGTCCGACCTGTCGAAAGCCAAGGTCAAGATCGATGACTGGACCTTTATTTCCAATCCGCGCCTGGAATGGAAACAGATGTTCAACGACGCCTGGCGCTTGCACCGCGACTTCCTGTTCGACGCCAAGATGCGCGGCGTGGACTGGAACGCTGCGCGCGCCCGGTATGCGCCGCTGGTGGACCGCGTGACGGACCGCGCCGAACTCAATGACGTGCTGGGCATGATGGTGGCCGAAGTGGGCGCCCTGCATTCGCAGATCCGTCCCGGCGAATTGCGCCGCACGGAACAGGAAGGCACGCCGGCCGGCCTGGGCGCGGTATTGGTGAAAACGGCTGCCGGCTACAAGGTCGAGCATATCTATCGCAGCGAGCCGGAACTGCCCTCCGGGCGCGCACCGCTGGCGCGTCCCGAAGTGGATGTCAAGGAAGGCGACGTGATCACGGCCGTCAATGGCAAGGATGTATTGGCTGCGCGCGATATCAGCGATTTGCTGCTGAATCAGGCCGACAAGCAGGTACTGCTGCAGGTAAAACGGGGCAATGCCGCGCCGCGCGCCCTGATCGTCACACCGGTGAACATGGCCAAACAGACGGCGCTGCGTTATGGCGACTGGGAACTGAGCCGCGCCGAACAGGTGGCCAAAGCCTCGCAAGGGCGTATCGGTTATCTGCACCTGCGGGCTATGGTCGATAGCGACATCGCTTCGTTTGCGCGCGATTTTTACGCCAATATCAACCGCGATGGCCTGATCATCGATGTGCGCCGCAATAACGGCGGCAATATCGATAGCTGGGTGATAGAAAAACTGCTGCGCAAGGCCTGGGCTTACTGGGCGCCGCCCGGCGTGCAGCCATCGCCGAACATGCAGAACAGCTTCCGCGGCCATCTGGTGGTGCTGGTCGATGAGCTGACCTATTCCGATGGCGAGACGTTCGCCGCCGGCATCAAGGCCCTGGGCCTGGCGCCGCTGGTCGGCCAGCGCACTGCGGGCGCTGGCGTGTGGCTCAGCGATAATACGCGTTTGAGCGACAACGGCATGGCGCGCGTGGCTGAAAATGGCCAGTTCGGCATCGATGGCCAATGGCTGATCGAAGGCGTGGGCGTGGTGCCTGACGTGGTGGTGGAAAATCCGCCGCACGACACCTTCAATGGCGGCGACCGCCAGCTGGACGTGGCGCTGGACCTGCTGGCGAAAAAGCTCAAGGACCAGCCGCTGCCGCGCTTCCAGCCGCAAGTGATCCCGGCCTTGAACTAAAGCCGGTGCATGCTTGATCCAGACGCCCGGAATATTTTCCGGGCGTTTTTTTTGTACCTACAGGCTGGCGATGCCCTTGAATTGCTGGACGCGCCGGCGCGATACTTCGACCAGAGCGCCATCTGCCAGATGCAGGTCCAGGCCTTCCGATGCGTTTGCTGCCACCCTGGCGATATGGGCCAGGTTGACGATCTGGCGGCGGTTGGCGCGGAAGAAGTGTTGAGGATCCAGGCGCTCTTCCAGCTGGCTCAGGGAGCGCAGCATCAAGGGCCGCTGCGCGTCGAAAAACACGCGCGTGTAATTGCCTTCCGATTCCAGCAAGCGGATGGCATCGAGCGGAACAAACCAGCAGCGCTCGCCATCCTTGATGAAGACCTTGCGCGGCGCGGGCGCGGCCATCGCTTGTACGCGTGTCCCGGCCCGTGCCAGCGCCGCCGCCAGGCGTGTCGCTTGTACGGGTTTTTGCAAATAATCGAGGGCGCTCACTTCAAACGCCTGCAGCGCATACTGGTCGAAAGCCGTGCAAAAGATGACGTCCGGCACATCGTCGAGTGCGGCCAGCAAGTCGAAGCCGGAAGCGCCTGGCATCTGCACGTCAAGCAGCAGCAAATCTGGCTGCAGCGCGCGCAGTTCTGCCTCCCGCGCCTGCAACTGCAGTTGCAGCGTTTCCGCTTCGAGCCTGCCGGCGCGGCGCAGCGATAGTACGGTGAAATAAAAAACGGTCCAGACAAAGAACACGGCGAACCAGAACAGCAGTGCGCCGGGTAGCCAGGCGACGCCATGCAGGACATCGGCCGGGTACATGGTGTAAAAGGCCGCCGTGACGTTCATGGTCTGTATGGCTGCCAGCAGCGCCAGCGAGGGCAGGATGCGTTTCCAGCGCAGGCCATGCTTCGCCCACCCGCGCCGGCGCAAAATACCGTGCCACAGGTGCGACAGCAGCAATCCGCCCAGCGAGGCCCAGCAGGCGATGGAAACGACGATGCGTAGCTGAGAAGCGCCGCCGTACACGCTGTTAAACAGCGTTAGCGCACCCCAGCCGGCCAGCTGGAACGTCCAGTACCAGTTGATGCGTGCCAGCAGGGGCGGGCGGTCGGCGGCAGCTGTCATGGTCTAGTTCAGGAACTGTTCGATGCGCCCGAACATCCAGTCAGGCTGGTCGTACATGATGAAGTGGCGCGCCGTGTCCGCCATCTCTATTTTTACGCCTGGCATTTGTGCATACTGGCTGCGGAAGGTTTGTTCGATGGCAGCGCGCGGTGCGTAATCCTTGTAGGCGATCCAGGTACCCAGCACCAGGGTGGGCGAGGAAATGCGCGCCACATCCTGGCGCAGGTCGCTGGCGATCAGGGTGCCCATGGCGTTGATCACGGTGTCCTTATCGGAGCGCTGGCCCCAGGCGATGATGCGTTCCACGTCGGCTGGGGCAGTGACCATGGTGCTGACGGTATGGCGCTGGCCGGTGGCAAAGCTGGCGCCATCCTGATTGCGCATGAAGTCCTGCATCTGTTTTGCCGATTGCTGCAGCTGCTCCTTGCTGATGTTGCTCGATTGAGTAGCGCCTAGCGCCGGCAGCGAGTCGACAATCACCAGTTTGCCGGTTTGCTGCGGATGGTCGATCGCCAGTTTCAAGGCCAGGAAACCGCCCAGGCTATGGCCGATGATGGTCGGCTGGCCCAGCTTTTGCGCCACGATGTAGTCGCTCAGTTGCTGCTCGGTTTGCGCCAGTAAATCACCGGCGATGGGCGCTGCGCCGGCAAACCCAGCCAGTGTCAGCACATGGCATTGGCGCCGGGTTTGCGGGCCGCACAGACGGGCCACCGTGGATTGCCATACTTCGCCAGACGAGGCCAGGCCGGGAATCAGGATGATGGGCTGGCCCTGGCCGGTGACGTCCACCGTGAAGGCTGCTGGCGTTGCAGCCTGGGTAGAGACGGACAGCAATACGCCAGCGAGCAAGGTCAATGTTGGTATTGTTCGTTTCATGTTGTGTTACCTCCTTGACCACGATGCTATTGCTTCGCGTGCCTGCGCGCCAGCGTAGCGGGATGAGTGGCGGCCGGCGAGGATGAGCGGTAGCCGTATCAGATCCATATGTCCTGCTCTTCCCCATCTTCAGGAAGATAGGTCAGGTACTGCACCATGCGTGGAAAGGCGCCGTGGTTGGCGCTGGCGCAATGGGGCAGCGCCTGGTGCCAGATGATGAAGTCGCCGGCCTGGCCTTCGACGGGTTCAGGATGCAGATGCGCGATGGCCCGCTCGCGTGGCGCCTGAGCGGGCGGCACGCTGGCCAGCCAGTCGCCGCTGCGGTGCTGGAATCCCGGCACACAGTGGAAAGCGCCATGCCCGGCGGGGCAGTCGGACAGATACAGCATGCCTTGCAGCTTGAAGGGGATCGGCTGCTGCAGGCTGCAGTCCCAGTGCAGCGGGCTGCCCATGAAGCGGTAGTTGGCCGTTTCGGGTGGATTGAAACTGACCTTGTCTATCGTCGGGTAAATGGCCTGATTGCCATACAGCTGCTGATAGGCGCGGCGGATGCGTACATTGTGCCGGTTTGCTGCCAGTGCGCGGTGATCTGAAAACTGCAGCATCAGCCCCCGCTTTGCCGGGTGGGGCTGGTACCACGATGCGGGGTCGCCCGGGCTGGCGTCCAGAAAGTCCCAGATGGCCGCCTGGGCAGCCAGGCATTGCGTTTGCGGCACGGCGTTGCGCAGCACCAGATAGCCGTGTTCACCCCAGAATTGCAGCTCGGCGTCGGTCAGCACGTCTTCGTGCGGCAGCAGCGCTTCGGGCGGCAGGGGACGCGTGCGCGCCGCTATCCACCGCGTGAATCCATCTTCGGTGGGCCGTTCCTGAAACAGGAATTGCAAGGTCTCTTCCAGTGAAATGCCGCGCGCATACAGCGCCTGGATTTCCTGCCGGCTGTTGGCCGCTGTGCCCCCCTGTCTGCAGCGTTGCCACAAGCCGTGCAGGATGATCCCGTCGTCCATCGGCCTCAGCCAGCGCGCAGCCGGCGCCAGAAGGTGGTGCGGCTTACGCCCATGTATTGGGCGGCGGCGTCGTGGCGCCCACCGAAGCGTGCCAGTACTTCGGCCGCGCTTTCCTGCAGCACCGGCGGCACTGGGACGGTGGCGACCGGTGCTTGTGGCGTGATGCTGGCCAGTTCGGGCGCCACCGCCAGCATGAAGCCCGGCGTCAGCGCCTGCAGCGGTTCGGCGGCCAGGAATAGCGCCAGGCGCTCGGCCAGGTTGCGCAATTCGCGCACATTGCCGGGCCAGTTGTAGCGGCGCAGCAGCGGGGCGCAGGCGATAATTTCCGCGTGCAGGTTGGGATGCGGGCGGGCGCCCAGCGCGGCCAGTGCGTTTTTCAGCGACCATTCAAGCAGGCCGATGATATCGCCGCTCCGTTCGCGCAAGGCGGGCAGGTGCAGGCGCAGCACGGCCAGCCGGTAGAACAGGTCGGCGCGGAAGCGGCCTTCGCGGATGCGCTGCTCCAGGTCGCAATGGGTGGCGCTGATGATGCGCACATTGATGGCGATCGGGCGCGTGCCGCCCACGCGCACCACTTCGCGTTCTTCCAGCACGCGCAGCAAGCGCGTTTGCAGGGCCAGCGGCATTTCACCGATTTCATCGAGGAAGAGGGTGCCGTGGTTGGCTGCTTCGAACAGGCCGGCATGGCCACCGCGCCGCGCGCCCGTGAAGGCGCCGTCTTCGTGGCCGAACAGTTCCGATTCCAGCAAGGACTCGGCGATGGCGCCGCAATTGATCGCCAGGAAAGGCCGGTTTGCGCCCAGGCTGCGCGGGCTTTCGCGGTGGATCGCTTGCGCCACCAGTTCCTTGCCGCTACCCGTTTCGCCCTGGATCAGCACTGTCGCTGGCGAGCGTCCGAACAGCACCACCGACTGGCGCAGTGCTTCCATCACTTCGGACTCGCCGCGCAGGTCGTGCAAGCCATGTTTGGCGCGCAGGGTATCGGCCACGCTGGTGCGGCGCCCGCGGTTCGATTCGAGCTGGGTCAGGCGGGCCAGTTCCAGCGCATCGTCAAAAGCGCGCCGTATGGATGCGGCTGAGTACACGAAGACGGCGCCCAGGCCAGCCTCTTCGGCCAGGTCCGTCACCAGGCCGGCGCCGACGATGGCTTTTACGCCGGCCGCCTTTAGTTCATTGATCTGCGCGCGCGCATCTTCTTCGGTGGCGTAGGTGCGCTGGGCCAGTGCAAAACCGAAGGTGGCGGCAAATTCACTCAGTTCCGGCATCGGGTCCTGGTAGGTCACCACCCCGATGTGCGGCGTGATGCGCCGTGCGCGCGCCAGTGCCTGCATCACGTCGTAGCCGCTGGCCTTGGCGATGATGACGGGCACCGACAGCCGGCTTTTCAGGTAGGCTCCGTTCGAACCGGCAGCGATCACGGCGTCGCAGCGCTCGGTGGCCATGCGCTCCCGTATGTGGCGTACTGCGTCGTCGAAGCCCAGGTTGATCGGTTCGATTTCGGCCAGGTCATCATATTCCAGCGTGATGTCGCGGAACAGGTCGAACAGGCGTGAAACGGACACGGTCCAGATGACGGGCTTGTCGCGGTGGTCTGGCGGTGGAAGAGGGGAGCGGCGCATGGCTTTATTCTAAACGATTTGCTACTGGACATAGAGCACCTCTTCTAGCGATGGAAGTTGGAGAAATGCACAGAAACTGGGCTATGATCTGTCAGCATCGTGATACCCAGGTGCCTCAACTGACTTGCTGACCATGAACCGCGTGCCGACTTCTTTCCATACCATAGACTATGCCTTGCAGCTGATTGCCTTGCCCGCCTGCGCCTGCGATGCCGGTGGTGTGGTGCTGGCGGCGAATAGTGCATTACACAGCCTGTTGGGCATGGATGTCACGGGGCAGCTGCTGGCCGACTGCTTCAGCGACACTTACCGGGTCTCGAGCAGCAGCATGCTGCGCGGTGCATTGGGCCCGGCAGGGCGTGAGCGGCACTGGGAAAGCAATCTGCAAGGCGGCATCGCGGTGCAAATCTGGAGCAAGCCTTTGCTGCTCGCCGATGCCAGCATGGGCGCGACCCTGGTGTTGGCCGATATCAGCGTGCGCCAGATGGACCAGCAGGCGCTGCGCAAGACCTTGCTGGAGCAGCAGGCCATCCTGGAAAGCGCGGCCGTCGGCATCCTCTTTAGCAAGGCCGGCATCATCGAGGAATGCAATATCCGCGCGGCCGAAATGCTCGGCTATGCGCGCCACCAGCTGACGCGCCTGCCGGGCGTGGCCTTGTACCGCTCGGCTCAGCACTATCAGGAGCTGGGGCTGGCGGCCACGCCGCTGCTGGCCAAAGGCAAATCCTTTTGCACCGAGCTGGAATTGCGGCGCCAGGATGGCACCTTGTTCTGGAGCCGCTTGCATGGCCGCGCCGTCGATCCCCTGCATCCTGAGGATGGCACGGTGTGGATCATCGAAGACATCAGCGATCACCGCCGCGACGAGGACCAGCTGCGCCACGCCATGCTGGAGCAGCAGGCGATCCTGGACAATGCCTCGGTCGGCATACTGTTTTCGCGCTCGCGCCTGATCCTGCGCTGCAATCCCCGTTTTGCCGAGATGTTTGGCTACACGCAGCAAGAGCTCACGGGCCGCGCGGCGGCCGAGCTGTTTCCTTCACCGGACGCCTATGCGCAGTTCGGCCTGCAGGCAGCACCGCGACTGGGCCAGGGACTGCCGTATGAACAGGAGGAGGCGCAGTTCCGGCGCCGCGACGGCAGCCTGTTCTGGTGCCGCATCCGCGCCAATGCCGTCGACCAGGAGCAAAACCAGGAGGGCGCCATCTGGATACTTGAAGATGTCAGCGTCAGCCGCCAGACGCAGATGGAAGTGGCGGCCATCATGACCAACGCCTCGGTCAGCATCCTGTTTACCAAGCAGCGCCTGATCACGCGCTACAACACGGGCTTTGCCGAGATGTTCCGCTACCGTGGCGACGAGGCGCTGGGCTTGTCCGGCCGCGCACTGTATGTATCCCAGCATTCCTACGACATGCTGGGCGCAGCCGCGTTTCCCTTCCTGTCGGTGGGCAAACCGTTCCAGACCGAAGTGGACATGCAGCGCAGCGACGGCACGACCTTGTGGGCGCAACTGATCGCCTACGTGGTCAACCCGGACGACCCCGGCGCCGGCACCATCTGGATCATCGAAGACCGCACGGAAGCGAAGCGCGCCGAAGAATCGCTACGCAATGCGCTGCTGGAAAACCAGGCCATCCTCGACAGCGCCGTGCTGGGCATCGCGGTAGTCGAAGGCGGCTACAACCTGCGCTGCAACAGCAAGATGGAAGAGCTGTTCGGCTACGGACCGGGCGAGGTCAATCGCCTTTCCGTGCAGGCCCTGTATCCGGACCTGGCCTCGTGGAAGGCGGCGCGCGGCGAGACGGCGCGCGATTTCGAGGCGGGCCGCGTGCACATGGCCGAATACCAGCTGGTGCGTAAGGATGGCAGCCGTTTCTGGGCGCGTCTGTCGGGCCGGCCCTTTGACCTGGCGCAGGTGCATGGGCGTTCGGTATGGATGGTCGACGACGTGACGGCGCGCCGCGAGGCGGCCGACGCGGTGCGCCGCGCGCGCGATGAACTGGAGCTGCGCGTGTTCGAGCGCACGGCCGAACTGGCCGGCGCCAACACCCAGCTGCAGGATGAAATCATCGAGCGGCGCCAGGCCGAGGCGCGCGTGCACCACATGGCGTACCACGATAGCCTGACGGGTTTGCCGAACCGCGCCTTGCTGACGGACCGCCTGGAGCGTGCCATTTTGGCGTCGCAGCGCTCGGCGCGCAAGCTGGCCGTGATGTTCATCGACCTGGACCGCTTCAAGACCATCAACGATTCGCTGGGCCATATGACGGGCGACAGCCTGCTCAAGGAAGTGGCCAGCCGGCTGTGCCGCGCGGTGCGCGCCAGCGATACGGTGGCGCGCCTGGGCGGCGATGAATTCGTGGTGCTGGTGCCGGGCATACGGGGCGCCGACGAGGCAGCGCGCGTGGCCGAGAAAATCATCGAATCGTTGATGCCGGCGTTCCCCATCGATGGCCATGTGCTGCACATTACGCCGTCGATCGGCATCTGCGTGTATCCGGACGACGGTGGCGATGTCGACGCCTTGATGCGCCATGCCGACGCGGCCATGTATCACGCCAAGGGCAATGGCCGCAACAACTACCAGTTCTTCACGCACGCCATGAACCAGGCGGCGGCCCTGCATTTTGACCTGGAAAGCAGCTTGCGCACGGCGCTGGCGCAGGACCAGTTCGAGCTGGTTTACCAGCCCGTCATCGATATCGCCACGCGCAGCCTGCACGGCATGGAAGTGCTGCTGCGCTGGCGCCGCCCCGGTCACGGCCTGGTGCTGCCGGACCGCTTCATTCCCATCATGGAAGAAAACGGCCTGATCGTACCTGTCGGCGAATGGGTGATGCGGCGCGCCTGCGAGCAAAGCATGGCCTGGCAGGCGCAGGGCTTGCTGCCAGTGCCGCTGGCGGTGAATCTGTCGCCACGCCAGTTCATGCACAAGGGCCTGGTGGCGTCGATTGCCGCCATCTTGCGCGAGAGCGGCATCGATCCGGCCTTGCTGGAGTTTGAGATTACGGAGACGGCGCTGATGCAGCATGGCGAACACACGCTAGACATTTTGCGGCAGATTAATGCGATGGGCTTGCGCTTGTCGATCGACGATTTTGGCACCGGCTATTCCAGCCTGGCGTATCTGAAGCGCTTCCCCGTCAAGAAGGTCAAGATCGACCGCGCCTTCATCAAGGACCTGGGGCAGAGCGCGGAAGACCGCGCCATCGTCTCGGCCATCATCGCGCTGGCCGACAGCCTGCAATTGTCGGCCGTGGCCGAGGGCGTGGAAACGGAAGAACAGTTTGCCCTGCTGCAGGCCAGCGGTTGCCGCTATGCGCAGGGCTATCTGTTCTCGGCTCCGGTACCTGCGGTCAATGCGCAGGCACTGCTGGAGCGCAGTTCTTCTTAATCGATGGTGGCCACGACCGGTGCGTGGTCGGAAGGCTGTTCCCACTTGCGTGGCACCCGGTCGATGCTGCAGGCGCTGCAGCGCGCTACCAGGGCCGGCGACAGTAAAATATGGTCGATGCGCAGGCCCTTGTTCAGGCGGAAGCCCAGCTGGCGGTAATCCCACCAGCTGAACGATTTTTCCGCTTGCTCGAACAGGCGGAAGGCGTCGCTCAGGCCGATGTCGAGCAGGCGCTGCAGGGCGGCGCGTTCCTTGCTTGATACCAGCACCTGGCCAGCCCAGGCGACCGGATCGTGCACGTCGCGGTCGTCGGGTGCGATGTTGTAGTCGCCCACCACCGCCAGTTGCGGATGCAAACGTGCTTCTTCGGCCAGCCAGTCGTGCAGGGAGGCCAGCCAGCCCAGCTTGTATTCATATTTGTCGGAGTCGACGCTCTGGCCATTGGGCACATAGGCGCACACCACGCGCACGCCGGCGATGGTGGCGGCCAGGATGCGCTGCTGCGCATCTTCATAGAGCGGGTTGTTCTTGACGACGTCGGTGATCGGCAGCTTCGACAGGATGGCCACGCCGTTATAGGTTTTCTGGCCGCTGAAGACGACCTGGTAGCCGGCCGCTTCGATCTCGGCGACGGGGAATTTGTCATCCGTCAGTTTGGTCTCTTGCAGGCACAATATGTCGACCGGGTTGTCGGCCAGCCACTGCAGCACTTGTGGCAGGCGCACTTTCAGCGAGTTGACGTTCCAGGTGGCGAGTTTCATGGGGTGGTCCTTGTTTGATGGGCTGACGATAGGCGCGAATCTTACCGCATGCGTGTCATTGGCGTCCTGCCTGCCAGCCTGCCGTTTCTTGCTGTTCACTGTCAGGCACTGAAAATATGTGCAAGTTTATTTGCTCTAAGGTAAAATTAATATAGAAAAAGTATTTATTTTTAGCCAATCGTAACGCATGTATATTATGTTTTTGTGTATGATTGACCAAGCCTGAGGTTTGATTTGGCATAAGTGTTTCGATTGGTGCGCCACCTGTCGCTTTTTCATGCGATAAAGCTTAAAGTTTCTCGCTAAATCGCGATAAAAACTACTAAAATGGCGCAATGTAACAACTGTGTCACACAGATTTGTTGCAGCTTATAACTAAACAAGTAGGAATCAGTTGTAATTGCTATTCCGAATTACATGACCACTGCGCCGTGGGCGAATCGCAGAATTCGCCCTTAGGCGCCGCCAGACTTGTTATGCAAATTGCAGTACTACATCTTGGATACTATTTTGCAGCATCAATAAATGGTACTATTTGGAAATATTGCAGTTTTAATAGTGAGACTTGCGCGTAGCATTTGCAAAGGAAGAAAATGCGAACTGCATTTGAAGCGTGGGCGCAGCGTGACGGCCACATTGTGCGGCGAAGAGAAGACAAGCCGGAAGAGTACCTGATTTTTGAAACCCAGCGGCGCTGGGTGATCTGGCAGGCTGCTTTGACGCATGGCAAGACGGCTACCAAGCCGCGCGTCAGTGCGGCTGAAAAGGCGGCCAAAGCCCAGGCGCTGCGTGCACTGGAAATTTCGTCTGATGAAGCCGCCGTGCGCAACAAGGTACTCAATGAAGTGCTTGAGGCTTTCAGCGGCGCCGATGGCGCTGCCGGCATGGAAAGCATTTTGAAAGTGATCCAGGGCTTGAAAATCAAGCAAAAGGCGCTGGCCGACGACAAAAGCGAAGATTCCACAGCTTGAGGGGACGGCCATGCGTTACAGGCATTACAAGGGCGGCATATACGAACTGGTGTGCGAAGCCACGCTGGAATCGGACCTGACGCCCATGATCGTCTACCGCGCCACTGACGGCTCGATCTGGACCCGGCCGAAAGACGTGTTCTTTCAGCTGATCGAGGTCGACGGCGTCATGGTGCAGCGTTTTGCTCCCATCAACTGATGCTTCATTCGGCGGATCTCATGAAAACATCCTTGCTGGCCAATGGCTTGCTACTGGCCTTGGCCTGTGCCTCGGCGCAGGCTGAAACGATAGGTTCCGTCGATACGGTATTCAAGCTGATCGGCCCTGACCACAAGATCGTGGTGGAAGCGTACGACGATCCCAAGGTGGGCGGCGTGAGCTGCTATCTGTCGCGCGCCAAGACGGGCGGCATCAAGGGCGCCGTCGGCCTGGCTGAAGACAAGGCCGATGCGGCCGTCGCCTGCCGCCAGGTAGGGCCGCTGCAATTCAAGGGCAAGCTGCCGCAGCAGGAAGAGGTGTTCAGCGAACGCGCTTCCCTCTTTTTCAAGCATGTGCGGGTGGTGCGCATGGTCGACGCCAAGCGCAATGCGCTGGTCTACCTCGTGTATTCAGACCGCCTGGTCGATGGCAGCCCTAAAAATAGCGTGACTGCCGTCGCCGTGCCGGCCGACCAGCCGATTCCCGTACGCTAGATACTCCATGCGCCGTCGAACCGCCATTGCCGCTGTTGGACTGCTGTCCGCGCTGGGCGGCTGCGCCACGCTGACCGGCAACACCGACCAGATGGTGCTGGTGCAAACCATCCAGGATAACCGCGAGCTGTATGGCGCCGGTTGCATCCTGAGCAATGACGTGGGCAAGTGGTTTGTCACCACGCCCGGCCGCATCACCATCCGCAAGAGCCAGGCGCCGCTCAAGGTCGATTGCCGGAAGACTGGTTCGCCGGCCGTCGTGACCGATAACGCCATAGCCCCCAAGCTCAATGGCAGCGTGTGGGGCAATGTGATCCTGACCCTGGGCGTCGGTTATTTTGTCGACCGCAACACGGGCGCCGGCTTCGATTACCCGTCCACCCTGACCATCATCATGCAAGACCCGGCGCGCCTGGTTCCGCCGCCTGCACCCGTCGCCGCCAGGCCAGCCGCTGCGCCAGCCGAAGCGACACCGCAGCCGGTGGTACAGCCCAGGGTAATGCCGTCACCGGTGCCAGACCCTGTGGTATATTAAAATCTCTCGCACATAAAAAAGCCGCCTTGATGATTCATCATGGCGGCTTTTTTGCAAGGTCACAACGCCTGATAAAACCGTAGCGAGCGGAAGGTAGAGGTGGCTGAGAAGCGCAACCGTACTTTAGTACGGTGAGCATCGCAGGCCGCCTATACCGACGCGCAGTAGGTTTTATCAGGTGTCAGGCTTATACGCGGTTGATCAGGAAGGTGGTCAGCAGGGGAACGGGACGTCCGGTCGCGCCTTTGGCGGCGCCCGATTTCCATGCCGTGCCGGCGATATCCAGATGGGCCCAGGTGTACTTCTTGGTGAAGTTTTCCAGGAAGGCCGCTGCCGTCACCGAACCGCCGCCTGGCGTGCCGATGTTGGCCAGGTCGGCGAAGTTCGATTTCAGCTGCTCGTTATAAGCCTCTTCGATCGGCATGCGCCATGCGGTGTCGCTCGCCTGCTTGCCCGCTGCCAGCAGTTCATTGGCCAGCGCGTCATGCGCTGCATCGCTGCGTGTAAACAGGCCGCTGTTGTGGTGGCCCAGCGCGATCACGCAGGCGCCCGTCAGGGTGGCGATATCGACCACGGCTGCCGGCTTGAAGCGTTCGGCGTAGGTCAGTGCATCGCACAGTACCAGACGGCCTTCGGCATCCGTGTTCAGGATTTCGATGGTCAAACCATTCATCGAGGTGACGACGTCGCCCGGTTTGGTGGCGCGGCCCGATGGCATGTTTTCGCAGGCGGCGATGACGCCGATCACGTTCAGCTTCAGGTTCATTTCGCCGATGGCGCGGAAGGTGCCCAGTACCGACGCGGCGCCGCACATATCGTATTTCATCTCATCCATGCCAGGACCGGCCTTGAGCGAGATGCCGCCCGTGTCGAAAGTGATACCTTTGCCAACCAGTACCACAGGCGCATCCTTGGCCTTGCCGCCCATGTGTTTCAGGACGATGAACTTCGGCGGCTGTTCGCTGCCGTTGGTGACCGACAGGAAGCTGCCCATTTTCAGCGCTTCGAGTTGTTTGCGGTCCAGTACTTCGACTTCAAACTTGTAATCCTTGGCCAGCTGCTTGGCCGTGTTGGCCAGGTAGGTCGGGTTGGCGATGTTCGCCGGCAGGTCGCCCAGGTTGCGGGTCAGGTCCGAGCCGTTGGCGATGGCAGTCGCTTGCGCCAGCGCGCCGCGCGTGGCCGCTGTGGCAGGGGCCGACAGGACGATCTTGCGCACGCCTGCTGGTGCCGGGTCTTTCTTGCTCTTTTGCGTATCGTTGCGATACTCGCTATCGTGTGCGGCTTGCACCACGCAACGGATAGCCCAATTCACGTCGCGCTCTTTCACTTCCTGCAGCGGTAATGCGATAATGGCGTCCGCAGCGCCCAGCGAGCCGAATGCCTTCAAGGTAGCTTGCACGCCGGTGGCGAAGCTTTTTTCGCTGACGGATTCATCGCTGCCCATGCCGACCAGCAGGACGCGGTCGGCGGTGACACCTTCCACGCCGCGCAGCAGCAATGTGCTGCCAGGTTTGCCGCTAATGTCGCCGGACTTCAGCGCAGCCGTAATGGCACCCTTGCTGTCCAGCGATTTTGCCGCTGGCGACAGTTTTTTGTTTTCGAATACCGCAACCGCGATGCATCCGCTTTTGGCAGCGCCCAGAGTGCTCTTGGTATCGAATGCTTTTATGCTAAAGTCCATTTTGTTCTCCGTTTTCATTTACTAGTAACGTGTTACTCAACTAACTGACCCGAATTATAAACTCCGAATGATCTTTCAACGCGCCCTTCGACGTGAATTGGCTAGTGCCGCCGGGGCCACCTTCACTGTTTTATTCAGCATCCTGCTCACCTGGATGCTGATCGGCATACTCGGCAAGGCCGCAGGCGGCAAGATCGCCTCGTCCGACGTCCTGTCCCTGATCGTCTTTTCCGCGCTGATGCAGCTGCCCACGATCCTCATCCTCACCGGCTTCATCTCGGTGCTGATGGTGGTCACGCGCAGTTACCGCGAATCTGAAATGGTGGTGTGGTTCGCCTCGGGCCTGAGCCTGCGGCGCTGGATCTGGCCGGTGCTCAGCTTCGGCCTGCCGCTGGTGATACTGACGGCCGTCCTGAGCCTGTATGCTACGCCATGGGCGCAGAAAAAAAGCGATGAATACGTGACGCGCTTTGAAAAACGCGAAGATTTGCAAAAAGTCACGCCGGGCCAGTTCCGCGAATCGGCCGGCAGCAACCGTATCTTTTTCGTTGAAGGCAGCAGCGGCGAGAAAAGCCTGGTGCACAATGTCTTCGTCAATACCGTCGATGACAAGGGCGCCGCCGTGGTGGTCGTCGCCAGGGAAGGCGTGATCAATACCGATGCCAAGGGCGAGCGCTTCCTGGTGCTCAAGAATGGCCGCCGCTACCAGGGTACGCCGACCCAGCCCGATTTCCAGACCATGGAATTCGAGCAGTACATCATGCGCATCGAAAGCAAGCAGCAAGACCTGGGCGCCGACCTGGGCGTGCGTGCCATGAGCACCATGGCGCTGGTGCGCGATCCGAATCCATTCACCATGGCCGAATTGCTATGGCGGGTCAGCGCGCCGCTGATCGCCCTGATGCTGATCCTGCTGGCCATTCCGCTGGGCTTCGTTAATCCGCGCGCCGGCAGTTCGGCCAACCTGATTGTGGCCCTGCTGATCTTTTTCACCTACAGCAATCTGATCAAGGTGGCCGAGGCCAGCGTGAAACAGGGGCGGGTGGGCTTTGGCGTGGCCTGGTGGCCTTTGCACCTGTTGGCGGCACTGGCCGTGGTGGCCCTGTTCGCCTGGCGCCTGAATGTGAATCACCGCTACCATCCGCTGGTCCTGCTGGCGTCCTTCAAGCGCGCTCGCCGTAGCGGCAATATCTGTAAAAAAGCGGATCCGAAATGAAGATTTTACAACGCTATTTCGCCGTTTCGATATTCCAGGCGGTGTTTTTCGTCCTGCTGGCCTTTCTGGCGCTGCAGGCGTTTATCGACCTGACGGGCGAGCTGCCCAAGGTGGGCAAGAACGGCTATACCATCCAGTACGCCTTTCTGTATGTGCTGGTGCTGGTGCCCGGCCATGTGTATGAGGTGATGCCAATTGCAGCGCTGATCGGCACCATTTACACGATGGCGCAGTTTGCCGCCAGTTCCGAATTCACCATCATGCGCGCGTCCAGCATGTCGACGGCCATGGCGGCCGGCTTCCTGTTCCGCATCGGCGTCGTCTTCGTCGTCGTGACCTTCATCTTTGGCGAATTGATCACGCCGCGCACGGAGCCGCTGGCCGAGCGGCTCAAGCTCGCCTCCAGCGGGGCGGCCGTGTCGAGCGAATTCCGTTCCGGCCTGTGGACCAAGGACATGGTCAAGAGCGACGGCCTGACGGGCACCGTCACCGGTTCGCGCTTCTTCAACGTGGGCGAAGCACGTCCGGACGGCCAGCTGAAAAACGTCAAGCTGTACGAGTTCGATGCCAGCATGCGCCTGCGCAGCCTGATCATCGCCGCCAGCGCCACTTACCAGGGGCAGAATGTCTGGCGGCTGATGGATGTGACGGAAACCTCATTCTCGAATAGCGCCAGCGTCAAACCCGGTTATGAACCCACGCTGAAGAATTACTATGGACAGGAAACCAGCCTGGTCAAAACCGTGAAAAGCGCTACCAAGGACATGGTGTCGGAAGTGACGCCGAAGATCCTGACCGTGTCGTCATCCGATCCTGACCGCATGTCGGCCAGCGAGCTGGCGGTCTACACGCGCCACCTGGCCGAGAACAAACAGGAAACCGAACGTTTCCGCATCGCCTTCTGGAAAAAACTGATCGACCCGCTGGCCATTTTCGTGCTGATGGCGCTGGCGCTGCCGTTCGCCTATATGCATACCCGCAGCGGCGGCATCAGCCTGAAGATTTTCATCGGTATCATGATCGGCGTGAGCTTCATGCTGGTCAATACCCTGTTCTCGCATCTGGGCTTGCTCAGTACCTGGCCAGCCTTTTTGACGGCTGCGGCGCCTAGCGTCCTGTACTTGCTGCTGGCGCTTGGCGCCCTGTGGTGGGTGGAGCGGCATTGATGACCGGCGTGCATACCGAACAGCAGGCCTTGATCCTGTTCGCGCATGGCGCGCGCGCCGCATCCTGGGCCGCGCCCTTCGAGCGCCTGCGCGACTTGACGCAATCGCGCTTGCCCGAGACCAGCGTGTACCTGGCCTTCCTTGAGCTGATGACGCCGCGCCTGCCCGAACTGGTGCAGTCGCTGCTGGCGGCCTTGCCCGGCGAGGCCACGCTGGATGTCACCGTGGTGCCGGTCTTCCTGGGGCAGGGCGGCCATGTGCTGCGCGACTTGCCGCTGCTGGCCGAACAACTGCGCCACGATCATCCACGCCTGCGCCTGAAGGTGGTCGAGGCCGTGGGTGAAAATGCCAGGGTGCTGGCCGCCATCGCCGACTATTGCGTGGCCGCTCCCGCTTCACCAGACGACGCTTGAGCGCGATCGATATCGTTTATCTGTGGGTCGATGGCGCGGACCCGGCCTGGCGCGCGCGCCGGCAGCAAGCCTATGCAGCATGGACGCAAGCCCACGACGGCAAGCTGGCCCTGCACGGCAATGTGGCGGGTCGCTACCGCGATAACGGCGAGTTGCGCTACAACCTGCGGGCGCTGGAAAAATTCTTCCCCGGTCACGGCCATATCTATCTGCTGACGGACCGGCAGGTGCCTGCCTGGCTGCGTGCATCGGCGCGCTTGAGCGTGATCGACCACGCCAGCCTGATGCCGGCTGGCGCGCTGCCCGTCTTCGATTCCGGCCATATCGAATCGTATCTGCACCAGCTACCCGGCCTGTCCGAGCAGTTCCTGTATTTCAATGACGACGTATTCCTGGGCGCGCCGTTTGAGCCCGCGCTATGGTTCGGCGCGGCAGGTGATGGCTTGAGCGTGTTTACCGAAAGTGCGCCGGCGCCGGCGTTCGATGATTTGCGTCCGGACGTGGCGGCGCCTGTCAATTGCGCCACTTTGTCGCGGCACTGGCTGTCGGCGAAGTATGCTGATTATGTGCACGCGCCGTGTCTGTATGCGCACGCGCCGCGGCCCATGCTGAAAAGCCAGCTGCACGCACTGGAAGCGCTGGCGCCCGAGATGTTCGCCGGCGTGCGCCAGACCGTGTTCCGCGCCTGGCAGACACCTGCCTTGCTGCCGGACCTGGTGCCGCGCTGGATGGTCTACATGGGCTATGCGCGCCAGCAGACACTCGATCCGTTGCATATCGCCAGCGGCGCGGACGATGCGCCTTTGGCTTTGGCTCAATTGGTGGAACGCTTTGGTGAACTGCCTTTTTTCTGCATCAACGATACCTGCGACGAGGCCGAGGACGACGATCCGAGATTACTGCGCGTGGCCGCTACCTTGCAGTCGTTGCTGCCGCAGCCGTCCTCATTTGAAAAAGCGCCAGCTTCAGGCGCGTAAGGCCAGCTTGGGCAAGTCCACGTTCTGCGTGGCACGCGTGGCCATGGCTTCGCCCAGCATCACCAGCACCGGGCCTTGCGTGGTGCCCAGGCCTTGCGCCAGGCCGCTCAGCGCCATGCGCAGTATGCGCTGCTCGGGGCGGCTGCAGTTTTCGATCACGACTACGGGCGTGCCGGCAGGCCGGCCTTGCGCCAGCAAGCGCTGCGCGGTGGCGATGGCTTCGCGCCCGCCCATGTATTGCACCAGGGTGTCGCAGTCGGGGATGGCCGCCTGCTCCGGCTGGTCCGGCGCCGTGCTCGACGTAAAAAACGCCACGCTGCGCGAGACGCCACGCTTGGTCAGCGGCTGCTGCGTGGCAGCGGCGGCAGCCAGCGCGGTGGTAATGCCGGGCACCACTTCGACTTCGATGCCGGCTTCTTCCAGCGCGCGCAATTCTTCATCGGCGCGGCCAAACAGCATCGGGTCGCCCCCTTTCAAGCGCACCACGATGGCGTGCTTGCGCGCGTTATCGACCAGTTGCTTGTTGATGAAAGCCTGGGCCGTCGACAACTGGCCGCAGCGCTTGCCGACCAGGATTTTCTGCGCCTGCGGACACAGCTCCAGCATCTCTTCGGTGACCAGTGCGTCGTGCAGCACCACGCCGGCTTGCGCCAGCAGGCGCGCGCCGCGCAGTGTCATCAGGTCTTGCGCGCCGGGGCCGGCGCCCACCAGATAGACTTTGCCGGGTAGAGATGTGAAATTGTTCATGGTGCCTGCCTTCCTTGCCTGCCTTGGTCGAAGCGGATTTATAAACGAATCATGCCGGCTGCGACGGTTTGGTGGGTGACTTCATCGATCAGGATAAACGCGCCCGTGGCACGGATATCGGCGTAGGCATCGGCCGCCAGCGGCTGCTGCACGCTCAAGCTGATGCGCGCGATGTCGTTCAGCTTCAAGCCATCGGCCGGGTGGCGCTGCTGCGTGTTGATGTCGAGGATGGAGTCGATCAGCGTGACCTTGGCGGCCGTCTGTTTCGTGCCATGCTTGATCCAGTATTTGCGGCGCAGGTCCAGACTATCTTCCGACAGCCAGCACACATCGGCCACCACCTGTTTCAGCAGGGTGGCAGGGCGGTCATGGCCAGCTAACAGATCGCCGCGCGAAATATCCAGGTACTCGTTCAGCAGCAGGGTCACCGACTGGCCCACCACGGCCGACGGCAGCGAGCCGTCGAGCGTGACGATATCCTTGACGGTGGCGCTCTGGCCCGAAGGCTGGACCACCAGGGTGTCGCCGATGCTGACCTTGCCCGCTTCGATACGGCCCATATAGCCGCGGAAGTCGTTCGCTTCGTGGCCGTTGTGGCGCGCCACCAGTTGCACCGGGAAGCGGAATGGCGCATCGTGCGATTCATCGTAGACGGACAAGGACTCGAGCAGCTCGATCAGGGTCGGGCCCGTGTACCAGCCCAGCTTGTCGCCGCGCTCGACCACGTTGTCGCCGGTCAAAGCCGACAGTGGTATCGGCGTGATGTCTTTCAAGCCCAGCGACTGGGCAAATTCACGGTAAGCGGCCACGATGCGGTCGTACACCGTTTGATCGTAGTCGACCAGGTCCATCTTGTTGACGGCAACGACCACGTGCTCGATCTGCAGCAAATGGGCAATCGTCGAATGGCGCTTGGTCTGTATCAGCAATTCCACGCTGCCGTCATCGCCCAGTTTGACTTTCGACACGTCGATCAGGATGATCACGGCGTCAGCGGTCGAAGCGCCGGTGACCATATTGCGCGTGTACTGTTCATGGCCCGGCGTGTCGGCGATGATGAATTTGCGCTTGGGCGTGGCGAAGTAGCGGTAAGCCACGTCGATGGTGATGCCTTGCTCGCGTTCCGCTTCCAGGCCGTCCGTCAGCAGGGACAGGTCGACCGTGTCGCCCACCGTGCGCTTGTGCTTGGAGCGCGACATGGCGTCGAGCTGGTCGGCGAAGATGCCTTTGCTGTCGAACAGCAAACGGCCGATCAGGGTGCTCTTGCCGTCATCGACGGAACCGGCCGTGATAAAGCGCAGCATGCCGCGTTCAACGTTATCGGTGAGTGTGGTGTTCAGGACTGCTGCGTTCATTAGAAATACCCTGCTTTCTTGCGTTTTTCCATCGAGGCTTCGGAGGTCTGGTCATCCATGCGCGTGGCGCCCCGTTCCGTGATTTGCGTAATTGCCGTTTCGGCGATGATGGCGTCCACCGTGGCTGCATCTGACGATACGGGGCAGGTGCATGAAATATCGCCGACGGTGCGGAAGCGCACGACCTGCGTTTCCACCGTTTCACCGTCGCGCGGCGGCGTCAGGTCGGTCAACGGCACCAGCAGGCCATTGCGCGGGATCACCTGGCGCTCATGCGCAAAGTAGATCGGCGGCAATTCCAGCTTTTCGCGGGCGATGTATTGCCACACGTCCAGTTCGGTCCAGTTCGAGATGGGGAAAACACGCATGTTTTCGCCGGGGTGCACGCGGGTGTTATACAAATCCCACAATTCCGGGCGCTGGGCTTTCGGGTCCCAGGCGCCGAATTCGTCGCGGAAGGAAAAGATGCGTTCCTTGGCGCGGGCCTTTTCCTCGTCGCGGCGGGCGCCACCGATGCAGGCGTCAAAACCGTGTTCGGCGATGGTTTCGAGCAAGGTGACCGCTTGCGCGGCGTTGCGCGAATCCGTGGCCGGGTTGCGCAGGCGCACCGTGCCGCGCTTGATCGAGTCTTCGACCGAGCCGACGATCAGGCGTTCGCCCAGTTCCGCCACTTTCTTGTCGCGGAAGGTAATGACTTCCGGAAAATTGTGGCCCGTGTCGATATGCACCAGGGGAAAGGGGAACTTGCCTGGGCGGAAGGCTTTTTCCGCCAGGCGCAGCAGGACGACAGAATCCTTGCCGCCCGAAAACAGCAGCGCAGGGTTGGTCGACTCGGCCGCCACTTCACGCAAGATGTGGATGGCTTCCGATTCAAGGCTGTCGAGATGGCGCTGGTTCAAAATATTGCTCATATTGGATGCTTTCTTGTTCTGCTGCGTCTGTTATGTCTGTTCAGGCTGGCACGGATTTGATGCGTATCAATTTGCCGTCTACCATGTGCAAGCCGCATTCCTTGGAATCGGGGTTTTCCCACCACCAGCGCCCGGCGCGTACATCTTCGCCCGGCTCGATGGCGCGCGTGCACGGTTCGCAGCCTATCGATGGATAACCCTGGTCGTGCAGCGCGTTATACGGCACGTCGTTGGCGCGGATATACGCCCACACGTCTTCTTCCGACCAGTCGGCCAGCGGATTGAATTTCGTCATGGCATGCGCTGCGTCATCTTCCTGCACATGCAGTTCGGCGCGCGTGGTCGACTGGGCGCGGCGCTGGCCCGTGACCCAGGCCTTGTTGCCGGCCAAAGCCCGTCCCAGCGGCTCGACCTTGCGGATGCGGCAGCATTCGCGGCGCATCTCGACGTTATTGTAAAACGCGTTCAAGCCGTTCTGTTCCACGTAAGCCGCCACGGCTTCCGGTTGCGGACGGTACAGCACGATGTCATGATCGTAACGGGTCTTGACCTTGTCCAGCACAGCCAGGGTTTCCTGGTGCAAGCGTCCCGTTTCCAGCGAAAAGATGCCGATCGGCAGCTTCGCTTTCAATATCATGTCGGTCAGCACCATGTCTTCGGCTGCGAGGCTAGAGGCGAACACGGCTGGCGAAAAATCGGCAGCGATGCGTGTCAGCGTTTGCTGGGTGGCGTCGATTAAAGTAGTCAAATCGCTCATGGGCTTTCCTCAGATGCCGGCCGCGTTGTCGAGGTCAGGATTCTGGCCTACGCGGTGGTGGCGGCGGAACAAGGGCGATTTCTGGTCCCACGAGGCCTGGTAGGTTTCCGAAAACACCGATAGCCCTTTCAAGGCGTCATGGATGCTGCGGTCCGGGCGCGTCGCATAGGCATCGAAACCGACCCTGTGCATGGAAAACAGCTGGTCGCGCAAGACGTCGCCGATGGCGCGCAATTCGCCCGTGTATGCCAGGCGGGCGCGCAAGTTGAAGGCGATGGAATAACCACGGCCATCGGTGAATTTCGGAAAGTCGATGGCGATGACGGGCAAGCGCGCCACATCGGCCGCCAGTTCTTCGGGCCGCTCGTCGCCGGCCAGCCAGACGCCGATCTCGGGCAGGCGTGCGGCCAGGGCAGCGTATTGCGCTTTCCATACGCTCAAGGGCACGATGGCCTTGCCGGCTGGCACGACCACCGTTTCCGGCGTGTCGCCCTCGTCCAGGCGCAGCAAGCCCCAGTCATTGGCCACCACGGCGGCGTTCTTGATGATTTCTTCGCGTACTTCAAACATATTCGTCTTCCCCCACCAGGTTGCCGACCGTGATCGGCGTTGCATATACGTGTTCCTTGAACGGCGCCAGGCCCAGGCGCTGGGCCGTGTCGACGAAGCGTTCGTCTTCGTAGCGGTCGCGCACATAGACCTGCAGCAGGCGCGCGATGACTTCCGGCATCTGCAAGGCGGAGAACGATGGTCCGATGATCTTGCCGATGGCAGCGTGGTTGCCCTGCGCCCCGCCGATCGACACTTGATACCATTCGCTGCCATCCTTGTCGACGCCGAGAATGCCGATGCTGCCCACGTGATGGTGGCCGCAGGCATTGATGCAGCCCGAAATGTTCAGCTCGATTTCGCCGATGTCGTGCTGGAAGTCGATATTGTCGAAACGCTCAGCAATCGCGGCGGCGATCGGCAGCGACTTGGCATTGGCCAGCGAGCAGAAATCGCCGCCCGGGCAGCAGATCATGTCGGTCAGCAAGCCGATATTCGGCGTGGCCAGGCCATGCGCCTTGGCTTCCTGCCACAGTTTGAACAGTTTCGACTGTTCCACGTCGGCCAGCACCAGGTTTTGTTCATGCGTGACGCGCAATTCGCCAAAGCTGTAGCGGTCGGACAAATCAGCCACGAAGTCGATCTGCTCGGCCGTCGCGTCGCCAGGCGGCACGCCGGTTTTCTTCAGCGACAAGACCACGGCCACGTAACCTGGGCGCTGGTGCGGCTTGACGTTGCGCGCCAGCCAGTTCACATACGCCTTGTTGTCGGCGTGTTCGCCGGCGAAATCGAGGTCAGGCAGGGCGGCGTAGGCGGGCGGCTGGAAGAAGTCGGCCACGCGCTGCATTTCTTCCACGGTCAAGGTTTCCGGGCCATCTTTCAAATCGGCCCATTCTTCTTCCACCTGGCGCGTGAATTCTTCCACGCCGATTGCCTTGAGCAAGATCTTGATGCGGGCCTTGTATTTGTTGTCGCGGCGGCCGTGCAGGTTGTACACGCGCATGATGGCCTGCACATAGGTCAGCAAATGTTGCCACGGCAAGAAGTCGCGCACCACGCTGCCCAGGATAGGCGTGCGGCCCATGCCGCCGCCGGCCATCACCTTGAAGCCCACTTCGCCGGCGTCATTGCGCACGGCTGTCAGGCCGATGTCATGCACGGCGATGGCGGCGCGGTCTTCTTCGGCGCCATTGATGGCGACCTTGAACTTGCGCGGCAGGGCGATAAACTCGGGGTGGAAGGTGCTCCATTGGCGCAGCACTTCCGCGTATGGGCGCGGATCGATGATTTCATCGGCAGCGACGCCGGCAAACGGATCGGATGTTGTATTACGGATACAGTTGCCGGAGGTCTGGATCGCGTGCATTTCCACCGAGGCCAGGTCCGTCAGGATATCGGGCGTCTGTTCCAGCTCGATCCAGTTGAACTGGATATTCTGGCGCGTGGTGAAGTGGCCATAACCGCGGTCATATTTACGCGCGATATGGGCAAACATGCGCATCTGTTTCGACGACAGCAAGCCATACGGCACCGCGATGCGCAGCATATAGGCGTGGCGCTGCATGTACAGGCCGTTTTGCAGGCGCAGCGGAATGAATTCCTCTTCCGTCAGTTCATTGGCGAGTCGGCGTGCAACCTGGTCGCGGTATTGCGCGATGCGTTCTTTGACGATGAGGTGGTCATACTGATCGTAGTGGTACATATCGAGTCCTAAAAAAGCCGGGGTGCTGGAAGATTGCCTGGGTTATATTTTTTTGATGTTTTCTGTTGCTGATGTTCTTTTACTACATTCTTAATAGATTAGCTTCACGGCGACGGTGGTCAAGGTTATGGCCAACAAGGCTCTTAAAAACTTTTCCGGCACGGAGCGGGCTATCCAGGAACCGAGGGTGATGCCGGGCAGGGAGCCGATCAGCAGGGAGAACAGCAACTCCCAGTGGATGGAGCCCAGCCACCAGTGGCCGAGGGCGGCAATGGCCGTCAGCGGCACGGCATACGCAATATCGGTGCCTGCCACTTCGGCGGAACTCATGCGTGGATACAGCATCACCAGCAAAGTTGCGCCGATGGCGCCGGCGCCGATCGACGACACGGTGACCAGGATGCCCAGCACGGCGCCGGAAATGATGGTGGCAGCTGCCAGCTGCTTGCCTTGTAATTGTTTTTCAGGCCGGGCGTTGATCCAGGCCAGCATGCGGCCCTTGAATAACAGCGCCACTACAGTCAGCAGCACCGATGCGGCGATCGAATAGCGTATGATCTGGCCGATTTCCGGCGACAGGGTGCCGAACGATTTCAAGGCCAGGGTGGCAACGACGGCGGCGGGCAGGGCGCCCATGCACAGCAATTTGACGATATCCCAGCGCACGGTGCCGCGCACGCGGTGCGTCAGGGCGCCAGCGCTCTTGGTAATCGAGGCAAAGGCCAGGTCGGTACCGACGGCCACCGATGGCGCTACGCCAAAAAGCAAAGTTAACAGGGGTGTCATCAGCGAACCTCCGCCCACGCCGGTCATTCCAACCAGTAATCCAACGGCAAATCCTGAGACTATATAAGACAAAGTCATGCTTGTACCCCCAAAGTACCGACAATAGTAATAAACTTAGTGTTTAATCCAAACTACTAAGTACGCATTTGCTTATATGCGATATGGGTATATGCATGAACGTAAAATCATGGGTAGGGCGGAAATCTCGGTCTATCACCGCAATCTAGGGCAAAACCAGCAATGAACCTCCATCAACTGCGCTTCGTGCGCGAAGCGGTCCGGCAGAATTACAACCTGACCGATGCCGCCAAGGCTTTGTTTACGTCGCAACCGGGCGTGTCGAAAGCCATTATCGAGCTGGAAGAAGAGCTGGGCGTGGATATCTTCACGCGCCACGGCAAGCGCATTCGTGGTTTGACGGAGCCGGGCCGTCTGGTGCTGGAATCGGTCGAGCTGGTGATGCAGGAAATCGATAGCATGAAGCGCATCGGCAAGGAATATGCAGCCCAGGACAGCGGCAGCTTTACCATTGCCACGACGCACACGCAGGCGCGCTACACCTTGCCCAAGGTGGTGCAGGCCTTCATGCTCAAGTTTCCCAAGGTGCGATTGTCATTGTTGCAAGGCAACCCGCGCCAGATCGCCGAGATGGTGCAGCGCGACCAGGCCGACCTGGCGATTGCCACCGAGTCGATTGCCGCCATCGACGGCCTGATCACCTTGCCGTGTTACCAATGGGAACACGTGGTGGTGGTGCCGGCCGAGCATGCGCTGCTGAAATCGAAGTCCGTGACCCTGGAAGAAATCGCCGCCTACCCGTTGATTACCTATGACAGTGCGTTTGCCGGACGTAACAAGATAGACCATGCTTTTGTGCTGCGCGGCCTGAAACCGGACGTCTTGCTGGAAGCCATCGATGCCGACGTGATCAAGACTTATGTCGAGTTGGGCATGGGGGTTGGTATCATAGCGGGTATGGCGTTTGATGCCGAGCGTGACAAAGGCTTGCGCGCGATTCCTGTGGGCCACTTGTTCGGCATGAATGTGTCGCGCGTGGCCGTCAAGCAGGGCGCGTATTTGCGCAGCTATATCTACACCTTTATCGAACTGCTGACACCGACCCTGAACCGCAAACTGATAGAACAGGCGATGAGCGGCGATAAAGAACATTACGAACTATAACAAGGCCTGACAAGGCCGGGTGTTTTGCCCGGCCAGGACTATATTTAAGAGAAGAAACATGATTACCGATCAGCTTGCCCAGTATTACGCCACCATCGCGCAGCAGTACGAGCGCGTCTATGACAAGCCCGAACGCCAGGAAGACCTGGAAGTGTTGCGCGACAAGGTGGCTGACGCCCTGGAAGGCCACACCGTGCTGGAACTGGCGTGCGGCACCGGCTACTGGACGGAAGTGATTGCCGAGACGGCCGATGCCGTGCTGGCCACCGATATCACGGATGAAATGCTGGCGCTGGCCCAGGCACGCGGCTTGCCCGACAACGTGACGTTTGCCAAACTCGATGCGTTTAAATTATCCGACGACCTGGTGGGGAAATTTACTGCCGTGTTTGCCGGTTTCTGGTGGTCGCATGTCAAGCGCGAAGACCAGGAAAAGTATCTGAAGCAATTGCGCAGCAAGCTGGGCAAGGATATCTTGCTGGTGCTGATCGATAATTCCTATGTTGATGGCAGCAGCACGGTCATTGCGCGCACCGACCTGGAAGGCAATACCCACCAGTTCCGTACGACGGATGGCGGCGAGCGTTATGAAGTGCTGAAGAATTTCCCTTCGGACAGCCACCTGCGCAAGAAGTTTGCCCATTCGGCCCGCGAAATCCGCATGAAGCGTCTCGAGTATTACTGGCTGCTGAGCTGCCGCCTGAAATAAGGCTGGCTAGCCCCGCAGCACCAGACCGCCCACGGGCGGTTTTTTTTCGCCTGTTTCTTTGTAGTAAGTTGTAAAAAAGCTGAGTAAAGAGGTTGTGAAAATGGATGTGCAATAAAACAACACTTGTCTTTGTCATATTGTTGAAGCATTTGCTAGGCATGATTCGTTTCGGTATCCAAGCAGCAACAAATCTTGTCCAACTTAATATAGAGAATCTCAAGTGAAAAAAATTACTCTGGCAGCACTGATCATCGGCGCCTTCGCCACTTCCGCACAGGCGCAATCGAATGTGACCGTCTACGGCGTAGTCGACCTCGGTATTGCCAAAACCACGGGTGGTGCATTGCTGGAACGTGAAAACCAGGCTTCGCGCCTCGGTTTCAAAGGCACGGAAGATCTGGGTAACGGCTTGAAAGCCATTTTCAACCTGGAAAGCGAATTCAAGGCTGACACCGGCGCGCTTGCTACCGTCAGCACCACCTCCACCACCTTGTTTGACCGCCAGGCATGGGTCGGCCTGACCGGCAACTTCGGTACCGTCTACCTGGGCCGTACCAAGGACTTGATCGACGGCACTCTGGCGCGCGTCGATCCATTCAACACCTACGGCGTGATCGGCAAGATCAATGAGCCAGTCATGCGCGGCGGCCAGTCGCCTAACGGCGCCCAAGCCATTCCAAGCGCCTCGGTAGTTGGCGCATCGCGCGTCAGCAATGCTGTCACTTATAACAGCCCATCATTCAGCGGCTTCGTCATCAGCGGCCAATATGTCGCCAGCGAAATCAAAGATGCGGATTCCGGCTTCAGCGCGCTGGTCACGTTTGACGATGGCCCAGCCAGCGCACACGCCGGCTACCAGAGAAAAGTACAGATCGCAGCCAATGCGATCCCTGAACCTAAATTGTGGATCGTCGGTGGCGGCTATAAATTCGGCCCAGCCAAAGTCACGCTCGATTACTCGAAAGCTGATACCGATGTGGCCGCTACCGGTACCTTCAAGAACTTCTTGCTGGGCCTGGCTTACGACATCGGCGGTGGTGCGATCAAGGCCAGCTATGTGAAGCAAAAGCAAGACAGCAGCACTGTCAGCGGCAAGGAAACGGCCAAGGCCTACGGCCTGGGCTACGACTACCCGCTGTCGAAGCGTACTGCCGTGTACGGTTACGCCGGCCGCGATCAATTCAGCGAAAAATCGGTGTACCAGCTGGGCATGACCCACAAGTTCTAAGTTTCACAGGTATCGGGTATGCAAGAAAGGCGCTCTTTGGAGCGCCTTTTTCTTATTGTGCAGCTATTCCGCCGCCGCCATTTCTGTATAGATGGGTAGCAAGATATCGATGCGTGTGCCCAGCAGTTCGCCGTCGGCGCCGATCTGGATATTGCCGTTCAAGCCCCAGACTCTTTCGCGCATGCCCAGCAAACCCAGCGACGCCGCCTTTTTCATATCCTGGTCTGCAATGCCTTTGCCGTCATCCTGTATCGTAATGGCCAGGCTGGAATCGATGCGGTGCAGGGCGATGGTGATATGGCTCGCTTCGGCATGGCGCGCGATATTGGTCAGCGCCTCTTGCACGATACGGTAGACGGCCGTGCTGCGGATGTCATCGAGCACCAGCTCGGCTTCGTCGGCCAGCAAGTCGAAGTGCACGGCCTGGCGCAGTAAAAAATCCTGCCGTAGTTTTTGCAGGGCAAAATAAAGTCCCCCTTCATCGAGCGCGCGCGGCCGCAGGTTGCCGGCGATGCGGCGCAAGGAACTGATGGCTGTCACCAGCAAACCATCCATGCTGAGCAGCAGCTTTTGCAAGGTCGGCGTCATGTCGGCATGTTGTTGCGCCATGGTCAGGTCGACACGCAGGGTGGCCAGCAATTGCCCCAGGTCGTCATGCAGCTCGCGCGCGATATGCCGGCGCTCTTCTTCGCGTATGGTTTGCAGGGCATTCGACAATTCGCGCAGTTGCGAAAAGGAACGGGCCAGTTGTTCATGCACCTGCTTGCGCGCGCTGATATCGCGCACCAGGATGGTGTATACGCCCAGCTCGCCTTCCTGCATGCCCGACAGCGTGCCTTCCAGTGGAAACAGGGCGCCATCGCTGCGCTTGCCGGTCAGGGTGTAATCGGTGGCGCGCCGGCCGGCCAGACGCAATTCCTGGCGAATGTCGCCGAATGGTCCGCCGCCGTCGTGGCCGCCCAAGTTGCGCAAGTCGCGCAGAATGTAATGTCCCAGCGGCATGCCACACATGGCTTGTGGTGAGCTGGCGAACAGGCTGGCCGCAGCCAGATTGGCGTGCAGGATGATTTGCTCGCTGTCGACGTTGATGATGGCCAGCCCCTGTGTTTTCTGCTGCCGGGTAGGTGGCGGCTGGTAGCGCAGATACAGCATGGCGGCGAGTGAGGCCGCCAGCCCGAGTGGCAAAAAGCGTGACAGTCTGGAACTGCCTTGGGTCGGCATATGCGGCTCCTGGCGACGAATCAGGGAATCAATGCATCAATAAATCAATGACACACTAAGTCGACTCTAGACCAGTTCGCGGGGAAGGGCTTGATGTGGCGCAGACAGCGCCGCCCCGGTCGGCGCCGGGCGGCGAAATGGGTGTGTTTACATTTGCTTGAACAGGTGCAGGAAGCTGCGGCTCACTTCCAGCTTGTCGGTCTTGCCTTTGATCAGCACCAGATGGCGGCCGCGTATGTCGCGCGTAACACCTTCGATGGCATTCACATTGACCAGCGTGGCGCGGTGGATTTGCCAGAACAGCGATGGATCGAGTTCTTCCGCCAGGTCCCGCACCGGCTTGCGTATCAGCGCCTCGTATTTGGCGGTTTGCACGCAGGTATATTTTTCGTCCGAGCGGAAGAACAGGATTTCTTCCACCGGGATCATGCGCAAATCCTGGCCTATGCTGGCCTGTATCCACTGCAGATAAGCGGGTTTGGCTTTGGCGGTCATCTTTTCGGCCAGTTGCGACAGCATGGCCGTCACGCTGCTGTTGACGTCCAGCGCAGGTTTGTTCAAATGGGTCTTCAGGCGTTCGACCGTGACCAGCAAGCGTTCGTGCTCGGGCGGCTTGAGCACATAGTCGACGGCGCCCCGCTCGAAGGCTTCGACCGCGTGGCTATCGTAGGCCGTGACGAACACGATGTGGCTCTTGCTGCCAATCACTTGCGCCGCTTCCATGCCCGTCTTGCCCGGCATGCGGATATCGAGAAAGGTAAAGTCCGGCTTGAGTTGATCGACCAGCTCGATCGCTTCGTCGCCATTCTTGGCTTCGCCGATGATTTCCAGTTCAGGCCAGGCCTGGCCCAGGCGCAAACGCAACTGGTCGCGCATCAGTCTTTCGTCGTCGGCAATAATAGCGGTAGGCATAGTCGTTTTTATGTGTCTCGTGGAAATTGATTATTCAATGGATTAGCGTTTTTATCAACTGCTGTGTGATCTTCTGTGATCTTATTTGGACAGTTGATAGGGCACTTCGATCACGGCACACACGCCGCTCGGTTGATTGGGCGTGATGGTCAGGCTGCCCTGATCGCCGTGCAACAGTTTCAAACGTTCACGGATGGTGGGCAAGCCCAGGCCCGTGCCATCGCTGGGCACGACACCAAAGCCGAGTCCATCGTCGGTGACCGTGACGCGCAGCTTGCTGTGGGCGACCTCGGCCACGATGCGCAGGGTGCCGCCTTCCGGTTTGACTTCCAGGCCATGCTTGATGGCATTTTCCACCATCGATTGCAGCATCATCGGCGGGAAGGCGGCGGTGCGCAAGCCGTCGGGTATCTGGAAATCGACCGTCAGGCGTTCTTCCATGCGCATTTTGAGCAGGTTCAAATAAGCTTGCACCATGTCTGCTTCGCGGCCCAGGTTGGTGATCAGGGCGTTGTCCCGCATTTGCGGCAAGACTGCCCGCAGATACTGGATCAGGCTGCGCTGCATCTTGGCGGCGCGCGGCGGATCGGTCTGGATCAGGTGTTCGACCGAGGCGAGGGTGTTGAACAAAAAGTGCGGCTCGACTTGCGCCTGCATCATTTGCATCTTCGCTTCGCTCAGCTGGCGCTGCATGGAGGCGCGCTCCGCCGCTTCATTGGCGGTCACCGTTTCCGCTTCCGCCCGTTTCTTGCCGCCAACCAAAGCTTTCATGGCGAACAGGGCCAGCACCAGCAAGGACACAAAGCTTTTGAACCAGGTGGACGCCTGCTTGTGATAACGCGACACCTTTTGCTCAGCCGCATCGTCCACGGCTTCTTCGATGGCATTTGACAATTCTTCGCCGATTTGTGGCGGCAACTCAATATGTACTTCTTCACCGGAAGCATGGGTGGTCACCGGATAATTCGGTTTGGCAGCTGGGGCCGGTGGCTTGGGTGGGGCTGGCGGTTCGGTTCTTTGCTCGCCCTCAGCCGTGTTGTCATCCTTGTCTGGCGTGTCCGGTGTGTCGGGCGTCTCGCTGGCGCCGCTGTTGCGGCGATTCTTGCTGCTGCGCGGATTGAAATGGATGCCTGTATCGTCGATCAGGATATTGGTATCGCCCGAGCCCTTGCTGGCGCGCTTGTTCGACTTGATCACCACTTCTTCATCTGTGCCGGATGAGAACAATTCATCTTGCAGGATGGAGCCGGCAATCAGGGCCAGGGCGGCGAACAGGAAAAACTTCCACCAGGATAATTGGGTGACCCAGGTCGTGGTCGCGTCGAATGCCCGTTGCAGCCAGGCGAGGATGGCTTTCAATAATTGTGGCGGGCTGGAAATCGGAAACATGGAGATGCTTTCAGGTGCAAGAGTTAATCGACGCAGCGGGCAAGTTTAACTGAATGCCCATTGTTTTTTGCGCTATCGCTGTTCTACGTCAAAAGCCGATGTTGCTACTTTGCCCCAAGTCGGCATGCGCCGCCATGTGCATGCGACAGGCTGCATAAAACGCACGCTGAAGTGAAGCGGGGCTGGCTAGGCGGTATCTATAAATAGCCCTTGCGGCGCCGGCTAGCCTTGGCTATAATTCGCCCCCTCGCTGAACGATGCATGCAAATGCTGAATGAAGCGAGTAAAAAAGAAGGTTGACGAAATGTGCGAAACGCTTCATACTCTTCCTTCTTCGCAGCTGACAAACACAACGCTTTGTCGATAGCGCGAAAGTAATACTGAATACGGTTCTTTAACAATTAACAGTC
>NZ_JACHCI010000019.1 GCF_014200675.1 Janthinobacterium saanense
AATAATGAAACGCCGGTGCAGGCGATGAAGAAATGGCAGGCGGAAAAGCCGGAATTATTCGTTAAACGCGTTTATAACCAAGCGGGTCTTGACAGTTAAATTCCCATAGCCGCCTGCACACTTTCTGAATCCGCCAGAGTCGACAAGTGTCAAAATATCGTCTCCTTCCTCACCTCCTTCTATTCCAATAGCGTGATGAACAAGATCGCTTCCAGCTCCTGCACTCAATCTGTGCATATACACACGCCCAGCGCCAGTAACTGAAAAAATATCGTTACTCCATGCACTCGATCCGGTGTCGTATGCTCTCAGATGCAGTTTGTAGCCCTCTTTTACCAAAGAGCCATTCGCAGCTGAGGATAGAAACCCGAAGCACCCCTCATAAGCTCGCCCCTCAATACCTCCCACACCCAAGCGCAAGACTTCTTTAGCAACTCCTGGTGCGGATTCATTTAACTTTGCCCCAGCGCTCAGGAGCGAATCGCTAATCCTTCCATTGCCAACACCGATTCCTTTATTAAATAGCGCGGCAATGCTGCTATCGCCATGTCCTCGCCAGCGCGGGGCAATATATGAAGATTGCCCCGGCACGGCTGACGTGTCGAATACCACAGTACCTTCCGGCCCCAGACCACTTACCGGTTCTGGTGTGGCATACGTCGCCACATTTACCCCGGCAAGATCAAATGATGCATTTGCAAAATCATCAAGAAAGGCATAGACGCCATAAGTCAGATCAGGGTGCTGATAGACTATGATGCGAGCATTCCCTCGTGGCACACCTTCGAGATGCCAATCCACATACAATCCATTCCTTACACCCATCAGTAGAGTAATCGCCGACGTTTGTGCTGAAAGCCATCCATCATTTAAGGTACCGCGTATGAGAAGGTTCTCTTGAGTTCCTGCATCATCCTGCGCAAAGGCTGCGAGTTTGTACCAGTTGCGGTACCCAACAGAGCTTGTAAATTGATAGCCGTACTTGGCCGTCGACCCCGAACAAATCCTGGCGTTTGATTGAATCGGCAAGTTTGGATCCAGCCAGGCTGGCGTAATGCATCCATTCGCCCCACCCAACGGCGACATGCCCATCTTGGGTGTAGTCGACGCCACTACCGCACCGCGCCCTGCCAGCTCGTTCAGGCGCTGGATCGTGTCCTTCTGGCCATAGTAAAAAAATTCACTCATTACAGCTCCTCTACTTCAATGTTGGTGGCATAGGCCTGGAAAGATGGGGTGGTGATGGCGGCCAAATTAGCCAGGCGCCCGTACACCTGGTGCGCCTGCTCCAGTTCGACGTCGTCGCTGTCCGGGTACAGGCTGACGAAAAGCGGACGCGACAGACCGCTGCCGTGCACGATGCGCCACAGTTCTGCACGGTCCAGCGGCGTCATATGATCGAGCGACAGCGACAGCTTGCGATACACGGTGCCCCGCACCACTTTTTGCCCGCCGGCGTCGCTGCGGTATTGGCTGCTGGTATCGACCGGCGTAACACCAGCGCCGTACGAGGCATTCTGCTCCGGGCTCCAGTAAGCGCCAGCCACCAGGCGTGTCGCTTCGATGCAAGCCGCAGGATTGCCAGAATCCGCCAGGTCGATCACGAGCTTCTTGATACTGCGCATGGGGACCCAGCAGCGGGCGTAGGTGCCGCCGCCATAGCTGAAGGCATTCACACCCAGCGAAATCGCGCCCCAGTCCCACATGCCCAGGCGCGCGTATTCGCACGCTGGCACGATGCCGCTGTCGAAGGCAGGTGCCGTATCGAATGGCTCGATGTAGCCGCGCACGCGCATCAGTGCCAATGGCGTCAGGTTGCAAAATGGCAGCGCCACGCCGCCGATGATTTCTGGTGTAGGCCAGACGGCGGTGATAGTCAAATCCGTGCCAACGGAGCGCAGCAGCGACGATTTCCCGTCGCGCTGCAAGTTGGCCGGCCCCAGCGCGCCAGCCTGGCTCGATGCGCTCAGCACCGCGCGGTCGGCCGCGTTGTCGTAAATGATGCGTAGGTTGGGCATGTGCTCCTCTGAGTATTCGCTGTCAAAAGACAGGTTCGATAGTGCGGCAGCGGATGTGGGATCTCAGGCTCCGCCGCCAACACTACCTGGCCTACCGCATATTGCTGAAATAAAAAAAAACCGCCGAAGCGGGTTGATAGATGGTGCCGTCAACTCGGGATCAGGCAGCCGCCTCCAGTGTCGTCAGCCGGGCCTCCTGGCCAGCCGCAATAAACATGGCCAGTTCGTCGTAGCGGAAGGCGTAACGGTCGCCGGCTTCCAGGGTCACTTCTGTGTAGGCTGCGCGCGCTTCGATGGCAGGGTAGCCTGCGCTGGCGGGCTGGGCTGGCGTCACGACATTGCCAAGCGCATCCACCACCTCCGGTAGTGCCTCGGTCGCCGGCACGGCCGGCCGCGCCTCAACGGCCGCATGCTCGATGGCCTCCCGCGCCCACTCGTCGTAGCAAATAAAACCGTAATTAAAAGGATCCAGGCCGTGCGAGCGCATGATCTCGATGGCGCGTTGCACGGTCGGCCCGATGTGCTCGCGCGCGTCCGCCCCCTTGCTATGGACCGCATCACGCCAGCGATAGACACCGATGGCGCGGGCCAAGTCCTTGGCAGCAGCTATCTCTGCAGCGTTCAGATCACGGAAATTACACTTCAGGCGGACATCGGAAGTGTTGATGGCACCGGTGCGGGCATACACTACGTTATACGCCAGCGGCGCAGAGCCGAGAGAATATGCGTTATCCGTGCGTGGGAGCAGGTTTCTTGCCGTGCTCACCTTTTCCCCATCGATCAGGAACGCGGAAGTGAATCCGCCCCCACCTCCACTGTAAAATTTTATGGAATTGTTCACTGAGTCGAGTACCAAATCGTTCGCATTTCCACCTCGTAGGCCGCTCTCGTTACCAATGAAATACGTTTGAACATCCCCACGATAGCCCAATATTGCCGTCCCGTACGAGGGAACATTGGAACCTAACAGCGCTAATATTGCAGTTCCCGAACGTTGGTCAATCGTCAATTGCCCAGTGATTGTTCCGCCCACCAACGGCAGCGCGTTATACGGGCCGGCAGCGAACGCGCTATATAGCTGATTCAGCCGCTCATTAACATTGGGCATGCCGTCATAAAAATAGTCTGCCATTTAAATTCCCTCGATCTGTAGTGGTGCTGAATAGGTTTCAAAGTACGGCGTAGCCACCGCGTCGATATTGCTGGCCTTGCCATACAGCATGTGGTCCTGCTCCAGCAACGGGTCGGCATTTTCTGGAAATAGGCTGAACAGCATGGCCTTGCCCTTGCCGTTTTCACGCAGGATGCGCATCAAGCGCGCGCGGTCCATCGGCGTCAGGTGGGACAAGTTGATGCTCAGCTTGTCGCTGGTGCTGCCCCTGGCAGTTTTCAGGTCGCCAGCAGCCGTGCGGTAGTCTTCGCTGCTGTCCTGCAACAGCAATTGGGCGCCGTAGTCGGCGTTGTATTCGGGCGACCAGTAATTGCCGGCCACCAGGCGCGATATCTCCAGGTAGCCTTCAGGGCTTTGCGGGGACCATACATCAATCACCAGCTTGCGCACGCGCACCGGGGCAAACCAGGCCACGCCATCGGCGCCGCCGCCACGCCCCCAGGTATTCACGCCACCGGCCTGGTAGGCATTCCAGCCCAATGGCAGTACCCCCCACGGAAAGGAGCCGTGCACGGCGGCGCGGCAAGGGAAGACGTTGCCGGTATCGAGCACAGGATTGGTGTCGCCAGGCTGGGCATAGCCGCGCACCCGCATACGGGCGCTGCTGGTCATATTGGTGAAGATCAGCGCCACGCAGGAAATCGACTCCTGTGTCGGCCAAGTGGCGGTGATGGTTTGCGCCGTGCCGGTCGCGCGCAGCACGGCCGACTTGCCGTCGTGCTGCAGCTTGGCTGGACCAAGCGTACCGGCCTGGCTTGATGCTGTCAGTGCGGCACGGTCGGCTGCGTTGTCGTAGAGGATGCGGAGATTATTCATGCCACCTCCGACGCTGGCCATTGGATGGCGTCTGCCTGCTCAATACTAACCGTCGCAGCAATCTTCTCGCGCAAGTCACGGGCGATGGCAAACGCAACACTGAGGTGCTCGGCAAGTGCCGCGCCCACGGCGATCATGGCGGCAGCATCGAGTGTCACGACGGTGTTATCAGACAAGGTCCAGTCAATTGAATACGGCTTACCTGCGGTCTGCGCCTGCAAAGCCAGTTGCGCGGCGCAGCTAATGTTTTCCTTATTGGCCTGATAAACGCCACCATTGCAGATAAAGTCGGAGCACTCGGCCTCGGTACGCGCTTGCTTGATGCGTTCCCAGGTACTGGCCTTGACGCTAGCCAAGGTTTTCATATCAATCCAGAGATCAGCCTTGGCATCATATATGTGATGCACACTCGGCTGAGGCAGCACAATCTTTCCTGTCCGCTCATTTGTGTGGGTACCATCGCTATTACTAATGATTGTTTCCATTAAAAATTCCTTGCGATCACAATTGCCTGGCATTGTTTGACATAAAGCCTACCCATATCGGCAGCTCTTAAATATTGATTGGTACCGGAAACGCCGAACTGGATCGTCCCGCCGGGACTAATGTTCTGGGTAAGCCCGAAGCACGTGGCCGCAGGCCCATCCCCTCCCTGCCGCTCCTCAACACCGCTCATCCACACCCATGCCCCGCCGTTGAGGCGGTACCAGATGCTCAACTGGTCATCGACCACCGCAGTGCAATTGATAGAAAAGAACACAGGACCGGAACGAATACGACGCGCAGCAGGCCATGCAGGATCGTTATGTTTGAAAAGTACCTCGTTGGACGAAAACACAGTTGCTGAACTGAACGTACCCGGTTCAACATATACCCCAGCAGCGGAAGACTGCAGCGAGACAGCAGGATAATCAGGCTCAAAAAATACTGTTGCTTCCGATGAAGTACCGACAGATACGCGTGCGGCACGCAAGTCGCCCGAAAATTTCCCCCAGGCAGCTTTTAACTCTCCCGAAAATGACCCGGAGGCAGCTTTCAATTCACCAGAAAATGATCCATAAGCGGCTACCAGCTCTCCTGAAAATGTGGCTTTACCCTTTTCAATTGTGAGTCCAGGTGCATAAATATTGCCATTATCCGAAATTTGTATATAGCTGCCTGTCGAATAATTACCCAGTAACAGACCGTATGGGCCAAGGTAGTACCCGCCGCCGCCATCTGTCGGCCATGCCCAGCCGGTAATACCCCCACCCGTAATCTGGCCGCGCGCCTGAAGATTATTCACTTCCATATTACCGGCCCTGTTCAGGCGCCAACCAGCCTGTCCGGCAACGTAATTGCTGGACCAGATGTCGCCGCCTATCTTGGCGTTCGTGACCGAGGCATTCTGGATAAAGGCATTGGCGATATACACGCCGATAGGGATGGTGACGCCCTCAATCACCGTTTCCGTCGTGCGCACGATAAAGGGCACAGCCGGAGCGATACCGCTGCCTGTCGGCGCCGCGATGGAAAATGCGTTGGCGCGAACGCCAAAATTTATTTGTCCACCTCCAGCCAAAAACTCAAACCCGCCCGCGACGCCATCCGTGTCGACCTGAACGCCGTATTTTCTGGCGAGTGTGCCATCAAGTTGCAGGCCGCTGATCTGCTTAGTAAGTACTTGTAGCAGGTGTTCGACTTCAGCGTCGGAAGCGCCCAACGTACCGGTGCTATCGTTGTACGCGCCGGGAATGGCAGCACGCGACACATGGCGTATCCAGTAATAACGTACGGCCCCTGGTCCCACAGGATCAGTATATTCACTGCCCTCGGCGCGGCCAATCAAGGCTGCCTTGCTGAAATCATTCACCGGCGCGCACCATATTTCCGTATGCGACAGATTGTTGTAATTGGCGGGCGTGGCATTCCAGCGCAGCACGATGGTGCTCGGCGTGCCAGTAGTAGCCAGTCCAGTGGGAGCAGGCGGCGGCCGGAAGTCAAGCGCCTGCTGCTTGGCCACCGTCTGGCGGGCAAGGTAGGTCAGGCCATCGATCACCGTGGAGGCTGAAATCGTGACAATGCCGACATTCATGTCAGCGAATTTCAGTACCGCGTCACCGTTCGCAACAGTCAGCGGCACCGGCGGATCGCTGGAAAATACGATGTTGCCCACAGCGCCCAGCATCAGCGCTGAAAACGTGATGGCTTCCGGCGTGGGCGCACCTGCCGCCGACACTTCAAACATCGTGGCACTGGCCGTCAGCAGCAGCGCACGGTCGATGGGTGCCGCATAGCGCGGCACCGTGTTCATGATGAGCGTATCGCGCTCGCCAATCACGGCACTCATACCATCACCCCCACCGTAACACGCCCCGTCAGCCAGAAACGCGACAGCAGCACCACCACACCCGGCACGCCGTCCTGCAGGCCGAAGCGTTCATTGCGCAGCCGCACGGGCTGCCCCAGTTCCAGCATCATCATCTCGGGCTCTCCATCAAATTCATAAATCGTGCGCGGCACTTGGTTCAAGGCCAGGCGCCGCGCCGCTTCCGCCCTGGCGTCGGCACGCCTCTTGAGGCAGGTCTCGACCGGCACCGGGTCCACGTTCAAGCGGTGACGCACACGTACGGCCTCATCGACCACTGTTTCGGTCAGCCATTCGGTGGCGTACAAATCCGCATGCGCTGGCGGAATGCTGGTCGTCAAACCAGCTTGTACGGTCCAGTTGCGGTCAAAGGCGATTTTCACGGCGGCCACCACCGGCAGGCGCGCGCTCGGATGCAGCGAACGCTCCTTCATCTGCTCGGGGCCGATTTCCACCGGCACGCCGGGGGCCGGCAGCGCGATCTGCACCAGGCGCAGCTTGCCGGTGCGCGACATCAGCGCCTGCGCACCCACGCTAGCCGCCAGTTGCTGAATGGCTTGCGCCTGATTCGTACGGTCCGCAACATACAAGCCCACCGGCTGCGGGTGGGCGGCATCGAACGCCGCCAGGTTGGCCAGATCCAGATCCGCTTCCGAAAAGCGGTCTTCAAGCTTGCCGTAAGCGGTGGCGATGCGCCGCACCAGCGGTGCAATCCGCGGTGCATAAGCTCCTCCCTTATCCCCCTGCACGCTGGCCGTGATCGTGGTGGAAAACGGGTCCGTAGTGAGATTGAAACGGCCCGCCTGCTCATTCAACGCCACGGCAATCGGCTTGCCGTTGGTGCGCACCTCGAAAACCGATTCCACCGCCCCCAGAAAACCATATTCCAGCGTGACCGGATTGGTCAGCAGCGGCGCCACGTTGTGGCATTCGCCAAACGGAATCGGCAAGATCGCATCCTTGTTTTGCGTCGCGCCCCCCAGCTTTGCTTCGCTGATCGGCGTATTCAGGCGCTGCAGCTTGTCGCGCAATACCAGGTTGACCGACTCGCGCCCGGAACTGGCCACGTCGGCAATCACGCCATCGAAAACCAGCTGGAAGTCCATGCGCGGCCAAGCCGGGTCGCCCACCCAGACATGGATGGGCCGGTTCATCCAGACATCGTCCAGCCAGCCATCGAGCGCGCCGTCGGCATTATCGAGTTCGATATCGCCGCCCGACAGGCCCGCCTCGCCCGTCAGGCTGACCTGCTCGGTGAAGGCCAGGCCGCCGGTGGCCAGCGGCAGGTACTCGGTATTGGCTGGCACCTCCTGCGCGCCAGTGACATACGGCCGCGAAGCGATATAGCGCGTCACCTCGCTACCGGCCACATTCACCTGGGCCTCGATCAGCACCATGCGGATGGCCGACGCGCTTTGCAGCCATGAGATCCATTGCTCATCGCTCATGCGTATTCTCCTTTCACTGTATTGGCCCAGGCCGAAGCCCTGGCCGATTGATCGACGCCATCGACCACCATGCGCGCGGCATTGGCAGTCGATTCGACGGTGGCCTGGATGGTGGCGCCCGTCTGCGCCCGCTGATCGGCACGCAAGCCTTCCAGCTCTTCGCGCATGGCCTGGTTGTCCTGGCGCAGGCCGCGAATCTCGGTGACCAGGGCGTCGGAACCCAGGTTGGCCGCCGCCGAGTAGCGCCCGGCATCGAACGCCACCGGTGTGGCAGGACCGGCCAAGGCGGCAAGCGCCGAACCGGCAGGCGGGTTACTGAACTGCACACCCAGACCGGCCGCGCCGCCCATTGCTGCCTGCAGGTTGGCGATGGCCTGGGCCACCGTCAGCACACTGTCGTTGACAGTGATCAGCCCCGATACCTGAGCTTCCAATGCATTCAGGCTGGCCTGCTGCACGTCGACCTGCGCCGCCGCCCATTTCAAGGCATCCTGATTGGCCGCCATCACGCGGGCATAATCGGCCGCGTACCTGGCGTCCGATGCATTGACCACTTGCGACGCCGTCAGGAAGGCCTGCTCGGCGGCGGACAAGCCCGATTGCGCCGTCGTATCGCCCGCATTGGCAGCGGCCAGGGTCTTCTCGAACTGCGCACGCGCTTCAGCGTATTTCTGTTCCGGCGTCAACGTGGACTGCGCGCCCAGGACCATGCTGGCGTTCAGGCCATTCAGGGTCGTGACCCAGGATTTGGATTTTTCCAGCGCCGACCTGGCGGCCGCCGCTTCGGTCTCGTAGGCTTTGGACAGCGCGTCCTTGGCACTAGTGACCGCCTTGGCCGCCTGGACCTGGTCGAACAGGGACTTGTTGACGTCGGCAATACCCGCACGCTGGCTAGCCAGCAGCTCGGCCGAACTCTTCGTCAATTCGTTCAACTGCTGTTGCAGATCCTTGTGCTCGCTGGCGATTTCACTGGCAGTTTTGCTGACTGCAGCCAGCTCGCCCGTGGCGGCGGCCAATTGCGCCGCATAATCGGCTGCCGTCTTGAACGGTTCGGCCAGCGCCAGCAACGATGCGTACAATTCCGCCGCGCCTTCCCTGCCTGTCGCCACGCCATCGGCAGCAGACAATACAGCCGCCTTGAAGCCGTCCATGGTCGTCACGCCACCCAGCTCCAACTTGCCCATGGCATCGTGGACGGACTTGCTGATCGGCCCCATGCGTTCGGCTTCGGTGAGGAAGTTCTGCACGAAAAAGCCGGTACCACTAGTCAGCTTGTCAACGCCGCCAGCCACTTCAATCAGGTGTTCGCTCAACTTCACCGCACCCAGGCCCGTCGTATTGAACGACTTGCCCAATACCGCCAGCACGTCCGTCACCTGCATATAGTTGTTGGCAACGCGGGCCAGCGTTTCCAGATAGCCTTCGCCCACCTTCTGATACTTTTCCAGGCCGCCCACGCCAAACTTGGCCATGTCATCGCCCAGTTTTGAGAACGCGGCTTCCAGCGCTTTCTGGATTTCGTCACCCTTCAAATCTTTCAGCGAGATCTTGCCCAGGTCGACTACGAAGGTCTTCAACCGCGCATTGAATGCATCGCCGCCCAAGCCCAGCATGCCAGCCGCCGCGCTAACGGTATCGGACAGGCCAAGTATGACCTTGGTGAACTGGTCGTTCGCCTCGCGGTCAAGACCATTCAAGCCCGTTCTGTACTTATCTTTGGAGAACCAGCCGCCGGATGTCTTGGTATCCGTATATTGGCTGGCCAATACGCCACCGGTCTCAATACCACCCAGCGTAGCCTTGTTCAATAACAGGCCGGTATCGATGGTCGACGTTTTGCCACCAAAAATGGAGCCCAACACGCCGCCGGTGATTTTCCCGATCAAACCGCCAGTCAACTTATCGATTGCCAGACCGATGACGCCACCGGCGACTGCAACAACCAGCGCAGAAGAGCCAAATGTCGCCGCACCGCCTTTGCTGTCAGGAGCCGTGGCACCGGTCACACCGGAATTACGCACCAGCAGTCCACCCAAGCCACCAATGCCGGCCACCACCTGGCGCAGCGAATTGGCCATGGAAGCGGAGTAAGCCAGGCCCAGGCCGGAATTTTTCTCCATGATTTCCAGCGAATTCGAGATCGAATTGCTCTTGGCATTCGAGTCGCCCAGCACCGTGCCGGTGCCGGTGGCAGCCTGGCGATCCTTGGCGGTGGTATCGGCGCCACCACCGCCACCGGAAACAGCGACACCGATGGCCAACAGCATGCCGGCCACCATCGCAAACGCACCGATATTGGCGGGGAACGGGGCGGCCAGGGCCGATGCCAGGGCTGACACACCATAGGCGCCGGACTTGGCCGTTTCTGCGGCAGTGACTGGTCCGACCGATGCCACCGCGCCTGCAACCTCTGTCGTTGTCGCGGCCGTTTTCGCCGTCGTCACCAAAGTGATATTCGTCAGCTTTTCAAACAGGGACTTGGCATTCATGGCGAATTCGTATGCGCGAAATCCCCTTTCCACCTTTTCCATCAGCTCATAGCCGGTGGAATGCGCGGTGAAAAAGCCTTTTGCCGCCGTGGCCATGTCGTGGTATTGCTTGACCGTCGACATATGCCTTTTATCTTCTGCCTTCTTCTTGGCATCTGGATCATCCTTTGCATCCACCATATCCTTGGCAAAAGTAAAATCGATATCTTCCTGCGTCTTGCGGAAACCCAGCAAGGCCGTGGTCATTTTTCCGATGGTGCTGCCGACATTGCCGAATGCCCGCTCAAGCTTCTTGCCAAATAAGACGGCAAACTCACCCGCCTCCTTCCATTCCGCTTCGCTGTACTTGCGCTTGGGCGCTGCCGGCGCGGCTTTTTCCTTGGCCTTAGCGTCTGCTGCCGCTTTACCCGCCGTCTCAAGATTGGCATCGCTCTGCTCTTCCGATGCAAAAGAGCCATACTTTGCTGCCGCACCACCTGCAGCGAGGGCGGTGGGAGCGCCGGCGGCGCGCAGGGCCGCGAGCCGCGTGTAAGCATTTCCCAGGCCGCTGACCAGCTTGAAGGCGTCGGCCATCGACTTCGCCTCGTTTGCATTGAATGCACCGAGCGCTTTTGCGGCAGCAGTCGCATCGCGCGCCTGCTCAGCCTGGGCGCGCAACAGCAGTGCCGACGATTCCGCCTCCGTATTGGCGGCCTTGAGGCTCTCGGCGGCAACCAGACTGGCCTCACTGAGTGCCTTCAGCACTTGTACCGCGTCGACTCCCTTGCTCAAGTCGAGGCTAAGTTTTAATTCTGTTATCTCTGGCATGGTTGGCCCATAAAAAAAGCCGCGCATGGCGGCCTGGTTGGAAGATGCCAGCGTGGACGCTGGCCGCGTGCGCTAGGCTTTGGCATGCTGGTGCGACAAAAACAGCGCGTCGAGCCGGTCCAGCAGCTGGTGCTCGAAGGGCTCGATGGCGATGCCGTGGCGCGCCTGCCAGGCGAGGATTTCGGTGCTGGCGATGGGATTGACGGCCATGCCGTTCTGGCGCTTGCCATTGAGCTGCGCAAACCATTCCCATACATGGGCCAGTTCGAACGGCAGCGATGGCGCCGCCTCTTCGGGCGGCGCGCGGAACAAAGGATGGCGCCGGGCGGCATCGAGATGCTCGCCCTTGGCATGGCCGTCGGCCGCGCGCGCGCCGCGCTCGAACTGGTAGCCAGCGTAGCGCAGCAGGCTGGCCGTCAGAGTTTCAAAAAAATCGACTCGTTTTCCAGCGCATTGGTGACTTTTTCCTGCCAGGTCGGGTATTTTTCAAAGGCCGCTTCCAGCAGCGTGGCATCGAGTGGCACGGCAGCGCCGTTGCTGGTAAAGCCATACCAGCCCGTCACCACGGCCAGCGCCAGCCGTTTCTGGTTGCCGTCGATGGCTTGCACCAGCAATTCAGCGCCTTCGTCAGTCGAGGCATCGATGGCCGTCTTGCGGCGCGCCGACTTTTTGTAGCCTTCGGCGCGCACGGCATTGTTCGCCACACGGTATTGTTCGCTGTTCTTGCCGACGATGGTCAGGCCGGCAACCGCTTCGCCATCGGCGTCGAAAATGACGGGGACGTCGAAGGTGACGGGAGCGGCCACCGCGTTGATGTTGCCGATATCGAAACCTGCCTGGATTTTTTGTGCGTTGTTCATTGGTGTGATGCTTTCTGATTGAGTGAAAATAAAAAGGCCGCCACGCGGGCGGCCCTGGAGCCAAGCGTTAGATGCTTACAGGGCGCTGTCCTGGATGGTCAAGGTGGTCGCTTCGTGCTGTGCATCGATGCCCTGGTAACGCAACACATCAAAGGCGCAGGTGACGATCTTGTTTTTCTCGCCGTCGTCGATCTTGGCCGAAGTGATCTTGATGCGGCCCATGGCCAGCGCCAGTACGTCGGCGTTAGTCGCCGTGCCCGACGCCATGGCGTAAGCCAGCGGGATTTCCGTCTCGGCCTTGAAGTAGTCAAGATAGGTGGCGTCCTGCAGCAGCACCGTGAACTGGCCCGAGCCCAGCACCTTGCCGCGCGAGGCGGCCGTGGCGTACTTGGAGCCGATCACCGGATCGACCTTGACCTGGCCGTCCAGCGACACCGACATGCCGGTGCAAATCTGCGATGGAATGCCATTGACCGACAGCAGCGAGGTGGCGCCCGAGAATTTGCCGGCGCCAGGTGCGGCCACCGGCGTGGGGAAATACGGCACGGCCGTGGTCGGGCCTTCCGCCTTGCCTATCAGGGTGAAGTCCACGCTGGTGATGCCGTTCGGCTGCACCGCGATATCCATCTTGCTGACCAGCTGGTCGACGAAGCTGCGGTGTACGCCAACGCCGGGGTCCTGCACTTCGACGGTGAACCAGTCGGTGGTATGGCCTTTCAACGGGGTGAAGCTGCGCTTGCCGACAGCAGCCACGCCGACCGAATCACCGGCCGCCTTGACCACAATGGCCGAACCGTCCATGAACTGGCCATTCAGGTTGGTGGCCGTGACGGAAGTGACGAAAAAGTTCTTCGCGTTATTGACGGTGGCCGGCGCCGCCAAGCCGCTGAAACGCACCACGCTGCCGGCGCGGAAGCCGTCGGCCAGCCAGGAGCCGGCGCTGCGGGTCAGGCCGGTAGCGCCGGCGGCGATGGTGGTTTGCGCGGCAGTGACGCCGCCCGCCGTGAAGTCGCGGCGCAGCAGCGCAGCCATCAGCGGTGCGTAGGTGCCGCAAGCCGCTTCGGCCTTGATGGCGCCCGAGGTGCGGAAGTTACCCAGGCGGGTATCGCCCTGCTGCTGGCTGGCGTCGATTTCGGCGCTCGCATATTTATCTGCTTCGGTGTCGAAGGTGGCCGTGACGCGGGGATAAATCTGGCCGCCGCCGGCAGCGGCCTTGCTGCCTTCTGCTGCCTGTTTGCTGATAACGATCAAGCTGTCGATGCCGTTTGCTGTCGATGCCATAGGTAGTGCCTTTCATGGGATGAAAAAAAAGACCGCCGGGGCGGTCTTGGGATGGAACTGAAAAATAGGAAGTAAAACGAAAAAGCCCGCGCACGGTGAGGCGGCGGGCTGAAGTCTGGTCCAAGGGCGTAAGAACGCCCTATGGGACTATTTGCTGGATCAGGTTCTCCTATCGGTGTCGCGCCGGAAGCGCGTCTATTACGAGTGGAGAAGCATGTGGTGTTGCTGTGCTGCTGCGTTACTGAGACTTCATTATGGGGCTGTTTTTTTTCCTGTCCAGGCATATTGCAAAAACTTTTTCAGCGTCCCAACCGGCGCATGGCACGGGCGCCGTGGGACTGGAAGATGCTTTCCAGTTCACTGACCATATCCTTGATACGTTCCAGCTCAAAACCGCCGGAACAGTTGATGGCGGCCTCGCCGCTGCCACTGCAGGCCTTGCAGATGGCGTGCACGCCAGCGGCTTCAACACCGGTGCCGTGGCAAGTTTTACATTTGCTGTCCAGCCAATGCGCCAGCGACGCTTCGGCCACGCGGCGGTACAGGGTGTTGGCCGCCTGCGCATCCCAGGCGGTATTGGCCTTGACCCAGCGCCGCGCGCGGCCTTTTTCGGTGACAGCTGCGGTCCAGGCGCGCAGCAGCTGCGCCAGGTTGCCCGCATTGCCCTCGAACAGACGGCTGATGCTGCCATCCGCATATTTGACGCGGCACAGCAAGGCGCCCATGTCGCCGGCCAGCGCGGCCGCCGCGAGCACGTCCAGGCTGTGGTGGTGGGCATCGCCGCGCAGATTTTGCGATGACAGCGATGCGATATAGTGTTCAGCAAACCCCATGATTTCTCCTCGTTGATACTTGATTCTGCTACTAGCCGTTGCGTTTTTGCGCCGGTCCGAACAGCGCTTCCACCAGCGGATCGCGGCCCGCCGCGCCAGGCGCCCAGTTCGACGTATGGCGCACCTGGGGCGGCAGTTCGGCCCAACCGTCGCCTTCGTCGTCCAGCGCGCCCGGTCCGTACAGGGCCGGCCGCTGGCGCCCCGGTTCGGTGCAATGGCGCTGCGCCAGGTGGATCATGCCGCTGCCGCACATATGGCGCAGGTAGCGGCTCATGGTGCCCGCGTCCAGCGACAGCAAGCTGGCCAGCTGGGCGGCGCTGGCCTGGCCGTGTTCGGCGATGTATTGCACGATGCGTGCGATATGCAGCTGTGACTTCTTGCTGCGGCCTTTCAATTCGCGCGGTCCCTGTGGCGCGCTGCTCGTCCGCTTTACCCGGCTTATACTCGTAATCAACATGCTAGACCTCCCCCTTGTGCTTGCCCGGCGTGAGACGCTGTTGTGCGAATTTGCGACAGGCAACAAGTGGACTTTATCAATCGCTAATGTTAAAGTCAAGCATTTGGTAATTTATCAAACGGTAAATTTAAGGTCTAATATGGAGATGAATATGTATCAATACAGACGCGATCGCCTCCTGATGCTGATCGGGGAACGCTACGACAACACGCGCAAGAAAATTTCCGACGCCAGCGGCTGGAGCGAGGCACGCATCTCGCAAATCCTCTCGCCCACTTATCGCGACGGGCGCGCCTTCAGCGAAAAGATCGCGCGCAAACTGGAAGCCGATCTGCAGCTAGCCAGCATGTACTTCGACCAGGGCGCCGCGCCCGACCAGGCAAGCCTGGCGGCGCGTGCACTGGCCGGTGGGCAGGCGGTGGTGGTGGCTGGCGGCGCAGACGAGGAAGATGAACGCTTTTACGCCATCCGCAAGGTGAAACTGCGCCTGTCGGCCGGCATCACGGGCTTTGCCATCGAACCGGAAACGCATGATGGCAGCACCATCAGCGTGCCGCGCGGCTGGGTCGAACGCAATGGCTATCACCCGGACAAACTGGTGGCCATCAAGGTCAAGGGCGAGAGCATGGAGCCGGCCCTGTACGAGGACGATGTGGTGATCATCAACACGGCCGACAGCCGGCCCGTCGATGGCGTGGTATTTGCCGTCAACTATGAAGGTGAACCGGTGGTCAAGCGGCTGGCGCGCGATATCGGCGAGTGGTGGCTGACGTCGGATAATCCCGACCAGCGCAAATACCACCGCAAAATGTGCCGTGGCAATGAATGTCTGATCGTCGGCCGGGTCGTGCGCAAGGAAAGCGAGCGGATTTGAAGATGGAGTTTATCGAACGATAAACTCCGTTTAAACATTTTTTAAACTGCGCTACAAGACATCGCCCGGTATGCGCACCGTGCCTTCCATCAACACGCGCGCGCTGCGGCTCATGATGGCTTTGGTCACGCTCCAGTTTCCGTCGACTTGCGCCGCTTCCGCGCCCACCATCAAGGTGCCTGACGGATGGCCGAAGCGCACTGTATTGCGCGCACCGCCGCCCGCCGCCAGGTTGACCAGGGTGCCGGGAATGGCCGCCGCCGTGCCGATGGCCACCGCCGCCGTGCCCATCATGGCGTGATGCAGCTTGCCCATGGACATGGCGCGCACCAGCAAGTCGATATCGCCCGATGCCACCGGCTTGCCGCTGGACGACACATAACTGGCCGGCGGGGCGACAAACGCCACCTTCGGCGTATGCTGGCGCGTGGCTGCCTGCTCCAGATTCGTGATCAGGCCCATGCGCAGGGCGCCATGCGCGCGTATGGTTTCAAAGCGGGCCAGCGCCTGCGGGTCGCTATTGATCGCGTCCTGCAGCTCCGTGCCCGTGTAGCCGATGGCGCTTGCCTCGACAAAGATGGTCGGAATGCCGGCATTGATCAGCGTGACTTTCAGGGTGCCGATGCCGGGCACTTCCAGTTCGTCGACCAGATTCCCGGTCGGGAACATGGAACCGCCTGCGCCCTCCTCTTCGGCTGCCGGATCAAGAAATTCCAGCTTGACTTCGGCGGCCGGAAAGGTCACGCCATCGAGTTCAAAGTCGCCCGTTTCCTGCACTTCACCGTTCGTAATCGGCATGTGGGCGATGATGGTCTTGCCGATATTGGCTTGCCAGATGCGCACGGTGGCCACGCCATTGTGCGGAATGCGCCCGGCGTCCAGCAGGCCGCTGCTGATTGCAAACGAGCCGACGGCCGCCGACAGATTGCCGCAATTGCCGCTCCAGTCGACAAAGGGCTGGTCGATGGAAACCTGGCCAAACAGATAATCGACATCGTGGCCGGGCCGGCTGCTTTTGGACAGGATCACCGTCTTGCTGGTGCTGGACGTGGCCGCGCCCATGCCGTCGATCTGCTTGCCATATGGGTCGGGACTGCCGATCACGCGCAGCAGCAGCGCATCGCGCGCCGCGCCAGGAACTTGCGCACTGGCCGGCAGATCCTGCAGGCGAAAGAAGACGCCCTTGCTGGTGCCGCCACGCATATAGGTGGCGGAGATTTTGATTTGGGGGGTATGGGTCATGGAAATTCCTGACTTGAATGGCTGATTAAGCCCAACGGCGAAATACCGGGGTCGGACCCTGAGGGTCCGACCCCAGATCTTGCCTTTGGGGGAAATTGAAGTTATGCCACTGCCTTGGCCGACTTAAGGAAGTCTTGAGCAAATCGCTGAAGCACCCCTCCCGCCTCGTAGATCGACACCTCTTCCGCCGTGTCAAGGCGGCAGGTGACGGGCACTTCGACCGTCTCGCCGCTCTTGCGATGGATCAGCAGGGTCAAAGTAGAACGCGGCGTGCGCTCGCCCACCACGTCATAGGTTTCGCTGCCGTCCAGGTTCAAGGTCTTGCGATCCACACCCGGTAAAAACTCCAGTGGCAAGACGCCCATGCCCACCAGGTTGGTGCGGTGGATGCGCTCGAAACCTTCGGCCACGATGGCTTCCACGCCGGCCAGGCGCACGCCCTTGGCGGCCCAGTCGCGCGACGAACCCTGGCCATAGTCGGCGCCGGCGATGATGATCAAGGGCTGCTTGCGCTCCATATAAATCTCGATGGCTTCCCACATGCGCGAGATCGTGCCTTCCGGTTCGATACGTGTGAGCGAACCCGCTTTCACTTTGCCGTCCTCGATGACCATTTCGTTTTTCAGGGTCGGGTTGGCAAAGGTGGCGCGCTGCGCGGTCAAATGGTCGCCCCGGTGGGTAGCGTAGGAATTGAAGTCTTCCTCGGGCAAGCCCATTTTGGCGAGGTATTCGCCGGCCGCGCTATCAAGCATGATGGCGTTCGATGGCGACAGATGATCGGTGGTGATGTTATCCCCCAGGACCGCCAGCGGACGCATGCCTTTCAAGGGGCGCGCGCCAGCCAGCGCGCCTTCCCAGTACGGCGGGCGGCGGATATAGGTCGTCTGCGGACGCCAGTCATACAGCGGGCTGACCTTGATGCCATCATCGGGCTGCGCGGCAAACATGGGGATATACACCTTGCGGTACTGCTCCGGCTTGACGCTGGACGCAACGATGGCGTCGATTTCTTCGTCCGATGGCCAGATATCCTTCAGCTGGATAGGCTTGCCGTACGGGTCGTGGCCCAGCACGTCTTTTTCAATATCAAAACGGATGGTGCCGGCAATCGCATACGCCACCACCAGCGGTGGCGAAGCAAGAAAAGCCTGCTTCGCGTACGGGTGGATGCGGCCGTCGAAGTTGCGGTTACCCGACAAAACGGCCGTGGCGTACAGGTCGCGCGACACGACTTCGTCCTGGATCACCGGGTCGAGCGCGCCCGACATGCCGTTGCACGAGGTGCAGGCGAAAGCCACCACACCAAAGCCCAGTTGTTCCAGTTCCGGCATCAGGCCCGCTTCCTGCAGATACAGTTCCACCGTTTTCGAGCCGGGCGCCAGGGATGATTTCACCCACGGCTTGCGCGTCAAACCGAGGCGGTTTGCATTGCGGGCAATCAGGCCGGCGGCGATCATGTTGCGCGGATTGTTGGTGTTGGTGCAGCTGGTAATGGCGGCGATGATGACGGCGCCGTCCGGCATCTTGCCCGGCTCGTTTTCCACTACGCCGGAAATGCCGCGCGCGGCCAGTTCCGACGTCGGCACGCGGTTGTGCGGATTCGACGGACCGGCGATATTGCGCACCACGGACGACAGGTCGAAGTGCAAGACGCGCTCATACTCCGCGTCTTTCAGGCTGTCGGCCCACAAGCCCGTTTCCTTCGCATACAGTTCGACCAGTTTGACCAGTTCATCATCGCGCCCCGTCAGTTTCAGATACTTGACGGTTTGTTCGTCGATGTAGAACATGGCGGCCGTGGCGCCAAATTCCGGCGCCATATTGGAAATCGTCGCGCGGTCGCCCAGAGTCAGGTGTGAAGCGCCTTCGCCAAAGAATTCCAGGTAGGACGAGACGACTTTCTGCTTGCGCAAAAATTCCGTCAGCGCCAGCACCGTGTCGGTCGCCGTAATGCCAGGCTGCGGCTTACCGGTCAGCTTGACGCCAATGATGTCGGGCAAACGCATCCACGAGGCGCGGCCCAGCATCACGCTTTCCGCTTCCAGGCCACCGACGCCGATGGCGATCACGCCCAGCGCATCGACCATCGGCGTATGCGAATCGGTGCCGACCAGGGTGTCGGGATAAGCCACGCCGTTTTGCACCTGGATCACGGGCGACATGCGCTCAAGGTTGATCTGGTGCAAGATGCCATTGCCCGGCGGGATCACGTCAACGTTCTTGAACGCCTTCTTGGTCCAGTCGATGAAGTCGAAACGGTCTTCGTTACGGCGGTCTTCAATGGCGCGGTTCTTGGCAAAGGCGTCGGGGTCGAAACCGCCGCATTCGACGGCCAGCGAATGGTCGACCACCAGCTGGGTCGGCACGACAGGGTTGACCAGGGCCGGGTCGCCGCCCTGGGCGGCGATGGCGTCGCGCAAGCCAGCCAGGTCGACCAGGGCCGTCTGGCCCAGAATGTCGTGGCAGACCACGCGCGCCGGGAACCACGGAAAATCGAGGTCGCGGCGGCGTTCGATGAACTGGCTCAGCGAGGCGTTCAAGGTCGCAGGATCGCAGCGGCGCACCAGGTTTTCAGCCAGCACGCGCGAGGTGTAGGGCAAGGTGGCGTAGGCGCCTGGCTGGATGGCATCGACGGCGGCACGCGTGTCGAAGTAGTCTAGCTGGGTGCCAGGTAATGATTTGCGGTGCAAGGTATTCATAGTGATACTCATTAGGTACGGTCTTTGATCGGCACGAATGCCAGGTCTTCCGGGCCGACGTAATTGGCGCTCGGGCGGATGATCTTGTTGTCGATGCGCTGCTCGATGATGTGGGCAGCCCAACCCGAGGTGCGCGAAATGACGAACAGCGGTGTAAACATCGCTGTCGGCACACCCATCATGTGATACGACACGGCCGAGAACCAGTCCAGGTTCGGGAACATGTTCTTGATTTCCCACATGACCGATTCCAGGCGCTCGGCAATGTCGAACATCTTGGTGGAACCTGCTTCCAGCGACAGATTGCGCGCCACTTCCTTGATCACCACGTTGCGCGGGTCCGAGATCGTGTAGACCGGGTGGCCGAAACCGATCACCACTTCCTTGTTGGCGACGCGCTCACGGATATCCGCTTCGGCTTCGTCGGGATTGTCGTAGCGTTTTTGAATCTCCAGCGCCACTTCGTTGGCGCCGCCGTGTTTCGGGCCGCGCAGCGCGCCGATGGCGCCCGTGATGGCTGAATGGATGTCCGAACCCGTGCCGGCGATCACGCGGCTGGTAAAGGTGGAGGCGTTAAATTCGTGTTCCGCGTACAGGATCAAGGACGTGTGCATGGCTTTTTCCCACGATGCCGATGGCTTTACACCATGCAGCAGGTGCAGAAAGTGGCCGCCGATCGAGTCGTCGTCCGTTTCCACTTCGATGCGCTTGCCGTTATGGCTGTAGTGGTACCAGTACAGCAGCATGGAGCCGAACGAGGCCATCAAGCGGTCGGCGATATCGCGCGCGCCCGGTGCATTATGGTCGTCTTTTTCCGGCAGGGTGCAGCCGAGGACAGAGACGCCAGTACGCATCACGTCCATCGGATGGGCGCCAGCCGGCAGCGCTTCGAGCGCCTGCTTGACGGCGGACGGCAAGCCGCGCAGGGATTTCAGCTTGGCCTTGTAGCCTTTCAGTTCAGCGGCGGTCGGCAGCTTGCCATGCACCAGCAGGTAGGCGATTTCTTCAAACTCGCAGCTGTCGGCCACGTCCAGGATGTCATAGCCGCGGTAGTGCAAATCGTTGCCGGTCTTGCCGACCGAGCACAGGGCCGTGTTACCGGCGGTGACGCCGGACAGGGCGACGGATTTTTTAGGCTTGAAAGTGGCGGCTTGTGGTGCGGTCATGGTCTTCTCCAAAATAGTGTAATTATTTCTTCTGCGCGGCGAACAGCGCGTCGAGCTTTTGCTCGAATTCGTGGTAGTTGATCGACTCATACAGCTCCATGCGCGTCTGCATGGTATCGAGCACGTTCTTTTGCGTGCCATCGCGGCGCAGCGAGGTGTAGACGTTTTCTGCCGCCTTGTTCATGGCGCGGAAAGCCGACAAAGGATACAGCGCCAGGCCCACGTGGGCGCTGCGCAGTTCGTCCAGCGTGAACAGCGGCGTGGCGCCAAATTCGGTGATATTGGCCAGAATCGGCACGTTGACGGCCTTGGCGAAGGTGGCATACATATCGAGGTCGGTGATCGCTTCCGGGAAGATCATGTCGGCGCCCGCTTCGACGCAGGCGACGGCGCGTTCCAGCGCGGCGTCCAGGCCATCGACAGCCAGCGCATCGGTGCGCGCCATGATGACGAAGTTCGGGTCGGTGCGCGCATCGACGGCGGCCTTGATACGGTCGACCATTTCTTCCTTGCTCACGATTTCCTTGCCGGGGCGATGACCGCAGCGCTTGGCGCCCACCTGGTCTTCGATATGCAGGGCGGCCGCGCCGAACTTGATCATCGATTTCACCGTGCGCGCCACATTGAAGGCGGACGAACCGAAGCCCGTGTCGGCGTCGACCAGCAGCGGCAAGTCGCACACGTCGGTGATGCGGCGGATATCGGTCAGCACGTCGTCCAGGCTGGAAATGCCCAGGTCGGGCAAGCCCAGCGAGCCGGCCGCAACGCCGCCGCCGGACAAATAGATAGCCTTGAAGCCGGCGCGCTTGGCCAGCAAGGCGTGGTTGGCGTTGATGGCGCCGACCACTTGCAATGGGGATTCTTCCTGGACGGCCTTGCGGAACGCTGCACCTGCGGAGTATAGACTCATGTGTTCACCTATGGAATGTCGAATGTTTCATGGACTTGCTATATGGAACAGTAGTGCAATTGCCGTGCCAGCTGGCTACCGATGGGCAGACGATTGGTGCCATAGAGGGAGAATAGCGCCAACGCAGGCAAATACAAGGGCTGAGAGGCGCCATGACGGCATATCGGCCATGTGACAATTACACCTTGATATGCTTCAAAAACGTTTCATATTGAAACATTGAAACAGTCTGAAACATCGCTTGAAATAAAACAGGGAACGCAGAAAACAGCGCGGCCAGCATCGCTGCTGGCCGCGTGGCAGGACAGGCAAGCGGCAGGCGCCGCTTGCCCTGGGGTCATTGAAACCGGATCAGGCCAGCCGCACCAGCGGATTGGCGATGATATTGTCGACCTGGCGTATCGCCTCGTCGCAAGCGGCGGCGATGGCCTCGTCTTCGTCGTCGCGCACGAATTGCATGGTCGAGCCTTCGAATACTTCCACTCCGTCGGCGCCAGCGCGTTCGATGTCGCAACTGGCCGACCATTTGCCATCACCGGTCGGCACGGCCAAAGGAACGATCTCCCAGCCTTTATAGTGAATTTTGGAACTGTTGCTCATGGGGGCCTCCTTGCGGGTGAGTGACATAAACTGGCTGATTTAGCGGATAGGGGAAATCCTAGCATGAAGCACGGCCTGCCGCGATGTGTTTCAACGGGACCGTGCCATCGGGCTAAACAATTTACGCGCGTTCAAGGGCGCAGCAGATTATCCACTTCGATTTTCGCCACTTCAAAGCCGGCCACGTAGGCCGATTCCGGGTCGATATGACCGCCCAGGGTGCGGCTGCGGCTCACTTCCAGCCCATCGGACTGCCCGTCGCGCTGCAGGCGGTAGCTGAAATCCCATAAATCGTCATTGTCCTTTTGCGGCGTCACCGAAATCGTAAAACCGCGGTACTGTTCGCTGCGTGCTGTGCTGTCTGACATGGCTTTCCTCTTTCTCTTAATCTGGTACAGACGAGATTAGCACGCAGCGCACATCAGGGTGCGCACGACAGCTATCTGCCTCCTTATTTGATTTCCGCATATCAAGTGCACGTTTTTAGCATTTTCTTATCCGGCTCTGGCGATATAATGACCATCCCTGTCACGGACCCAGCTTCGCCCTGCCGCCACGATGAATCCACAAATCCAAGCTTTCTTTGATCCTGCCACCGCCACCGTGACCTATGTCGTGTATGCGGCCGATGGCGGGGAATGCGCCGTCATCGATTCCGTGCTCGACTACGACCCAAAAGCGGGCCGCACCTCGACCACCTCGGCCGACAAGGTGGTCGCCTTCGTGCGCGCACATGGCTTGCAATGCCGCTGGCTGCTGGAAACCCATGCACATGCCGACCACCTGTCGGCGGCGCCTTATCTGCAGCAGCAACTGGGCGGCGACGTGGCCATCGGCGCGGCTATCCAGACGGTGCAGCAGGCGTTCGCCCAGGTCTATCACCAGGATGGCGCGCAGGCCGACGGCTCGCAATTTGATCAATTATTTGCGCCCGATCAGGTGTTCAATATCGGCCCGCTGGAAGTACGCGCGCTGCACGTGCCTGGCCATACGCCGGCCGATCTGGCTTACCAGATCGGCGACGCCGTCTTCGTCGGCGACACCCTGTTCATGCCCGACGTGGGCTCGGCCCGCTGCGATTTTCCCGGCGGTTCGGCCACCCTGCTCTACCGCTCCGTGCAGCGCTTGCTGTCGCTGCCGCCGCAAACGCGGCTCTTCATGTGCCACGACTATCCGCCCAACGGCCGCCCGCCGCGCTGGGAAGTGACGGTGGCCGAACAGCGCGCCCACAATATCCATTTGCATGACGGTGTCACGGAAGAGCAGTTCGTGACCATGCGCACAAGCCGCGACCAGACGCTGGACATGCCGACCCTGATCCTGCCCGCCATCCAGGTCAATATCAATGCGGGCAAGCTGCCCGAGCCGGAAGAAAACGGCGTGCGCTATCTGAAGATACCGCTGAACGCGATCTGATTTTGCGGCTTCTGCCCTCTCCGCCACACTGCCCTTCTTGATTCCCCGCAATTCCCACTCCAGGCAATCCGCATACAGTGCAGATTGCCTGGGTACGCTCTGGCGCAGCTTTTCCCTGCTATCCCTTGATGGAGCGCCTGCATGTGGACAGACTACAAACCTGAGGCCGATTGCATCTTGCTGGCCGAACCGGAAGGCACGACGCTGTTCAGCCACAGCCTGCTCGATGCGGTAAAACGCTTGCCGCGCCCCGGCATCATCATCTTCGCGCATGGCGTGAACTCCGATGGCGAGTGGTACGAGCAGGCCGAACAGGGATTGTGCGCAGGACTCAATACCCGCCTCAAGCGCCGCGACGAGGATCTGAAAATCCCCGGCCCCGCAGCCGGGCAGATGAAAGCGGCGTCTTACGAGCGCGAGCTCACCGATGACGGTTTCCTCAATCCCAAACGCAACGCCGCCACTTTTTTACTGGCAGACGACGCCAATTCACCCGTGATCCGTTTTCGCTGGGGCTACAAGGCCAACGGTGAAGAGTTGCAGGAATTCGGCGAGGGCATTTATCTGAACGAAAAAAACTATTGGGGGCGGCGGCCCGTTTGCCAATGGCTGCAGCGCCTTGCCCGATTTATGGGGCAATGGCTTGTCGGAAGAGCTATTCCTGTGGATGCACATCCAGCACATGAACCCGACCAATGACCGGCAAGTGTACGCCGGCCCGCCGCGCCCGTATTTTGTGTTCGCCGCCTGGCGCCTGGCGCCTGGCGCGGCTGGTGCAATCCATACGCGCTTGCCAGAAGGACGCGCCCGTCACCATCGTTTGCCATAGCCAGGGCAATATGGTCTCCATGGCCGCCGCCTTTTTGGGAGAAACCCTGGGGCCGTCCGCCGTGGCGGACAGCTATGTGCTGTGCAATCCGCCGTACAGCCTGCTGGACAGGAATTTTACGGAAAACTGGGTCAGTGGCAATCTGAAAGACGAACATGGCAATACGGGCCGGCAAAAATATACGGCGCGCACGCAAACCCTGAAGGCCTTCTTTGACATCCTGCGCACGCGCCTAGCCTTGCAGCAAAACGCCGCCTTTGTCGACGAATTCTCCGCCAATCAAAAACCTGACCCCAAGCACAGTTACACGGCGGCGCTGGACCGCGCAGCGTACGGCTTGCATGGTTCCAGCTATGGGCGGGTCACCTTGTATTTCAATCCGCACGACCAGGTGATTTCCGCCACGCCCGTGCAAGGCATAGGCTGGCGCGGCATGTCGGCCCAGGAAATTGCGGATACGGGCGGCGACGGCGTGTTTACCCAGCGCGTGTTTGCGCAAAACCACGACGTGGGGCAAAAAAATGAAGCGGACTACGATATCTGGCAGCGCAATGGCCAACCCTTGACGCCTGGCAGCCTGGATTTCTGGCTTCCGCTGTCGCAGGTGGCCGAATATTTTATCCAGAAGGGTTTGCGGGCCAGCAAAGGTTTCGGCCGCAAGATCCTGACCTTTCTGTTCGCGCCCATCGTGATCGTCGGCAGCAAACTTGCAGGCACGCGCATCAACGCCCTGCCACCCAAGGATTGGAAGCTGCCGATGAAGGCGCCCGAACTGCCCGAGAAATTCTCGCCGCAATCGCAGCGCTTTGGCAATATCAGTGAGCAGTTTGACGAAGGCTGCGACTCGCCAGCCGACTCCCTGCACAGCGCGCGCGCTTTTGATGCCGATGATGTGTATGCGCCCTACCGTGCCCAGGGCAAAGGCAGTGCACAGGACGAAGCCGCCCTGCGTTACGAACTGAACGGCATGCTGCGCATGCAAGCCAGGCGCGATGAACTGGCGGAAAAAGACGGCTCTGTGACCGGGGTGGACAAGCCGGAAGCGGCGTCAGACAAATTCAAGGCCTGGCGCACGAAAGAGATACACAACTACCTGGCCGCCAATGTCGACACCCACGCCACTGACCACTCGACCATCATGAGCAACGCCATGCATGCGGAAAAGGCGCTGGCGTATGACGTGGCGGTGGGGGTGTGCACGATCAGGCAGGAGGAGTTGCGCAAATTAAGAGTTGTGGCGGACTGGTGCTTATTAAAGAGATTGGATGACACTGAAGACAGCAAAGAATTTTTTGAGTATTACGACAAAGGAAAATTCAAACGTGTACCACTATACGAGTGGGCAAATAATAAAGACAGTCCAGCCAAGAAACCTCAAAAAATAATGGATGAACGTCAGAATGTGGTGGTGCGTGCGGCACCGACTGGCATCTCTGCATTGGGGACTGACGATGCGTGATTTGAGCTCGCAACCAGGCAAACGCCTTCTATTTAGTCTGATCTTTGCCTTATTAGTCCTAGCCCTGCTTTGGCTGATATGGAATCCCGAGAATGGGCACGCCGATACCTTATCGAATGGAGGCATCATGAAACGCTTTATTGCTATCCCAGTGTTTGCCGGTGTGGCATTTTTCGCCTTCCTGACAGCATGCACAACGACGGACTCACGTAATGCGGTAACAGCCACGCCGCCAGCAAGCAGTCCCCAACCCGCATTCATGGCGCAAGTGGTCGGCTTGCAATGGCTTAATCCCCTTCAGCGGCGCGACTATCCAACCGAATGGCAGCTGTTATGGACTTTGGGGCTGGCAAACCCCAATAAGAACGACGATATGGTGAGAACAGATCCCCGAGGCTTCAGTACCTTGCAAGCGGTGTCACCGATTGCCTTTGATCTTGAAGGCAAGGAAACCTTTAAAGGCTATCATCGTAAATATTTGCAAGAATTGATGACCAATTTTCACGACATCTATTTTTCCAGCCCCACTTACTTTTACCACGTCTATCCCCGTGACGATAAGAAAAACTGGCGCGAGCTGGCCGGCATACGCGTGGAATATGCTCTGCCTGAAAGCAAATTCGATGCCGTGGCTGTGCACCAGACTATACAACAGGAAATTATCGATAATTTCGACATCGGCAATACGCATTTCCCCACCCTCTGGACCCGCGCTACCCCGCCCGACGTGCGCATCACCATGGGTGGCAATAACGCCGGTTTCGTTTCTTTAAAGGCGGCGCTCGGCTACCTGGAAGCGCATCCGAATGAAACCGTGTGGGTCATGAACTGGGATGCTCCCAGCCGGCCCAAAGACATGCAGATCAATGAAAACCTGGTGCTGCTGGTGCTGGCCGGCCCGCACTACAAGACCGAACGGGCGGCGCTGGCGTGGATAGGCTATCCGGCTACCCAAAATATCGGCGACTTTGAGCTGGCCAAGGGCAAGCCGCCACGCGCCGTGCAGGCATGGCAAGCGGCATTTGCGCAAGCGGCGCGCAATGGGGGCAAGACGGAAACCGATATCAGTTATGTCATCCATGACGCCAACAAGACCTTGCCCACCTCGTCGGACCGCCTGGCCCACCTGGCCCACGCGCTGACGCTGGAAGTGCCGGAATTCGACTTTATACCGCAAAGCTTCAATACGCCGGCGCTGCTGGGCGAAATGGGCGCCGGCACGGCCTTGACCAATGTGGCGCTAGCCATCGCGCAGGCGAACCATTTTGGCAAACAGGTACTGGTGGCGGGCACCAGCGACGCCCTCAGCGTCACCGGCGTGCTGGTGTCGCCACCGGCCAGGGTACGTCCCATCGACCACGACAAACCGTGGTTCCGTGCGCGCGGCGAAAATCACGCTTACCTGCCCTGGTGGGGTATCCGCCATGATGCGGCCGATGATATGCAGGGCTACTCGAAATAGTGCAGCCCTGCCCGTACAAGTTACTCCGATTGCACCGGCGCGCGGCCGATTTCGCCATCGATATTGGCCAGGAACCAGGCCAGCGAAGACATCAGCGCCACGTTGCGTTTCAGGTTATCGGGGTCGACCTTGTCCAGCGTGTCGGCTGGCGTGTGGTGGTAATTGAAATAACTGTGGCTGTCGACCAGCGGCTCGAAGCTCGGTACGCCGCCCGTTTCCAGGTGGTGCAAATCGCCCGTTTCCAGCGCATCGCGGCGCGTAAAGGCGTTGGCGCCCATCGGTTGCAAGGAGGCCAGCAAAGGCGCGAACAGTTTTTCAGCTTTCGGGCCCACGCTGGCCTTGATGCCGAACGGACGACCCGCGCCGCTATCCATTTCGATGGCCGCATATTGTTTACCGAGCGCCTGCTTGTGGGCTTCATAGTAGGCCTGGCCGCCGCGGCCGCCGTTTTCCTCGTTCATCCAGGCGATCACGCGGATGGTGCGGCGTGGATGGTAATCGAGTTTTTTCAGGGTTTCCAGTACGCCCATGGCAGACATGATGCCGGCGCCATCATCATTGGCGCCGGTGGCCAGGTCCCAGGAATCGAGGTGGCCCGACACGACCACCACTTCATCGGCCTTGTCCGTGCCTGGCCAGTCGGCGATCACGTTGTAGCTGTCGGCGTCGGGCAAGGTTTGCGGCGTCAGGGTCAGGTGCATTTTCATGGGGCCGCGCGCAGCCAGGCGGCCGATCAGCAAGGCGTCTTCGACGGTGACGGCGGCAGCCGGAATGCGCTTGCCGTCTTCCAGCCCGGTGGCGCCAGTGTGCGGAATGCGGAAGTTGGCGCCGCCGATGGAGCGCACCAGCGCGGCGGCGGCGCCCAGTTCAGCGGCCGCTTTCGGACCATTGAAGCGGAAGCGCGAACCCTGGCCATAGCTGACGCCAGCCAGTCCCCGTTCCGCCATTTCCTGGTCGAACGGCGTATCGATCAGGACGATGGCGCCCTTCACTTCGGCCGCGCGCGCCTTGAGTTCCTCGAAGCTTTTTACGATCAGCAGCGGCGCCGTCAGCCCGGCGGCTGGCGTGGCGCCCGAACCACCGAGGGCCGTCAAGACCACGCGCTGGCTGAGGCCTTGCGGACGGCCGGCGTAGTCGACGATTTCAGCTGTTTCCACGCCGCGCACCCAGTGCGGCACCTTGACCGGCTGCAGGGTAACGGTGGCGCCCAGCTTGCGCATGGTGTCCGCCACTTGCTGCACCGCGGCGGCAGCGCCGGCGGAACCGGACAGGCGCGGGCCAATCAGGTCCGTCAGGTCGGTCAAATGGGTGTAGGCCCAGTCGCTTTGCAAGGCGGTGTCGCGGATTTTCGCCAGCGCTTGCGAGTCATTGCCCGGCGCTGCGGCAAAGGCGCTGGCGCTGACCATGCAGCCGAGGACGATGGAGGAAATAGAACGGGACAGGATGGAGCGCGGCGCGCCAGACAGGACGGTATGCATAGAGATAGGGTTCCAGTATCGAAGGGGAAACAATTGCGGTGCAGCCTGCCACGATAGCGTATTTATTCTGTCATTGCAGCAACTTTTAGCCTGCATCGCCATTGCTTGCAACATCTTGTTTGGATTACCATGAAGTTCGTCTTCGCCACCGGAAACAGCCATGCTCAAGGGAACACTTTGCACCGTCCGGCATCTGCTTGCAGCCGACCTCAATGACTATATTGCGAAGGTCAATGACCTGCCCTCGCGCGGGGAGTTCTTTTCCATGCAGTTCAAGTCGCCCGAAGCGATGCGGCGCGATTTCATGCAAACGGGCTTTGTCAGCGAAGACAGCGAGCTGTTTCTGATCGAGGACTTGCACCAGAACATCATCGGCACCATCACCCACTTTAAAAGCCGCACACCGGCCGGGCGCGAAATCGGCTACCGCCTGTTCGACCAGCAAAGGAGCGGACGCGGCTACACCACTGAAGCGACGCGCTTGCTGGTCAATTATCTGTTCATGGCCTATCCCTACCATAGGCTGGAATTGCTGATGGATCCGTTCAACACGGCGTCCGAACGCATCGCGCAAAAATGCGGTTTTACGCAGGAAGGCCTGATGCGGCAGGCGTTCTTCATCAACGGCGCCATGCACGATGTCAAAATGTACAGCCTGCTGCGCCATGAGTGGCAGGCTAATTTGGCTGCGCTTCAAAGCTGAGATGTTACAAGCTTGCCTAGTATGTAATAAGTTGTATTAGACGTGGAACAAGCACGTGCGTGCGGATATAGTCCAACTCATGCAGATCACTGTGATCTCGCCGAAATGGAAGGAAATGCCATGTTGAACAAGAAACTCCTGGGTGCAGTAATGGTAGCGGCAGTGGCTGTTTCGTCGGCCGCAGTAGCCGATGACCGCGACTTCAATACTGTTGCAGGCGCCGTAGTCGGAGCGGCCATCGGCCACAGCACTGGCGGCCGTAACGGCGCGATCGTGGGTGGCGTCATTGGCGCCGCCGTCGGCAACAGCATCAGAACGAATGACGGTTACTACAACGGTGGCGGCTACCGTGGCAGCTATTACCAGCCAGCACCGCAGCCTGTGTATTACCAGCAGGCGCCGCAACCGGTTTATTACCAGCCTGCGCCGCAGCCCGTGTATTACGCGCCGGCCCCACGCTACTACGGCCCGCCAGCCGTGATTTACGTGCAGCCACGCGGCTACTACCATGATCGCGGCCGCTGGGAAGGCCGTGGCGGCTACGGCTGGCGCCGTTAATCAGGTCCCCGTCTTCAGAAAAACCTGCGCAGCCTGGCTGCCGCAGGTTTTTTTTCATCCAGATACAGTTGCTTTTACTATATCGCCTGCGGGCAATATCGGCTAAGCTCTCCCCATGATCAATAGTGATGCCCATGCATTTAATTCATGTATTTAATTAAGGATGGCCTGGATTTCGGCCCCTGGGTCGATGCTGCTGCTGGCAGCAGCATCGGTGCAGGCCCGGCACCGCGACGAGAAAACCAGGATAACTTGCTGCTGATCGACGGTAGCGGCAATGCCGTGTACCTGTCGCAGCAAGCACCGCTACGCTGCCGGGTAGACAACTGGCCAGCCGGCCATGTGCGGGCAGCCGTGCTCGATGGCATGGGCGGTCATGGGCATGGCCGTGAAGCAGCCGAAGCAGCCGTGCACGGCTTGTTGCAGCTACCCGCCTGCCGTGATGTGGCCACCCTGGCGTCCAGCCTTGATGCTCTGCATACCCGCCTGCAAACCAGTTTCGAGCTACCGCCGCTGGTGGTGGCTCGCCCGCCCGGCACCACCCTGACCCTGCTGGAAATCGCGCCGGGCCAGGCGCCGCTGCTGTATCACGTGGGCGATTCTCGGCTCTACGAAGTCATTGCAGGAAACGAAGACGCCGATGGCACCGTGCATAGCCTTACTGTGGACCACGTGCCAGCCACCGTGCACGCCATGCACGGCAGGCTGAACGAAGCGCAGTGGCGCTTGCGCGTGCATGGCGAGCACCATCCGCAAATCTCGCAAGCCTTTATATTGGGCAACGCCATCGGCGACACGCAGCAGCTCGACAAACCTTTGCGCGCGCTAGACGCCGGCAATTTGCCGCCCTTCCTTGCCCATCTGCCCGACCGCCGGGTGCTGCAGGTGCGCAGCGATGCGCTATACCTGCTGGCCAGCGATGGTTTCTGGGCCTGCGCCGATCCGCTGGCCGCCGTGGGCCGCTGGCCAGGCTTGTGCGCAGGCAAAACCGCCGTGCAAGCGCTCGCCGCCGTGTTCGACGACTTTCTGGCCCAGCCGCCCTTGGGCATGCACAGCGATAACCTGACCATGCTGGCCCTGCGTTTTACACCACCACCGGGCTCAACTGCCTGAGCCCGGTGCAGCCTTCAGCCGGCTGGCCGCCAGCCATGCGGCCACAGCGCTGATACCAGACAACACGGCGCCCCAGGCAATATCGATCAAGGTCAAGGGGAGCGGCCATCCTTGCAAGGTAGAGTAATTGCTCAAGTCGTAAGTGCCATAGGCCACCAGTCCCAGCAGCGCAGCCAGCCGCGCCACCATGCGCCAGTTGCCTGCCCGCAAACCCGGCACGATGGCAAACACCAGCAAGCCCAGGGCATACAAGAGGTAGAACAGGATCGCCGGCAACCAGCGAGGCTGCTCCAGCAGCAGATCGCCCAGATAGCGGGCGTACATCGGGCCCATCAGCAAACCCAGCCATAAACCATCGACCAGCAGCAGCACGCACAGCGCGCTGCAATAGGCGACGGCCAGCTGGGGCAAGCGGATGGCAGGCGGAATATTCGGCATCATGGTTTTCCCAAGCAAGAAAATCGGAGGCGTACGGATGTCAGGCCAGCATACACCGGCTTGCCCGCGCTTGCCGTCTTGCTGGCGTTCTGCGGAGGATCGAGCAGACAAGCACGAAGTTGTTTAAAATAGGTATCTGTAAATCCACAATATATGATTTAAAGCAATAGTTTCCGAGATGGTACAAGGCAGGGCGAAATTCGCTGACGTTTTTATCCACAAAACAGGGCGCGGCTTGCTGTGCTGGTTGCCAAGCGCGCCCAAAAGCGCGTAAGCTCTCAGGTATAACAGAGGGCGTCATGCCCCCACTCGGTTCGAGTCAGAATGTCATGAAAAAATGCAGTAATCCGGAGCACCCGCACTGTACGTTCTGGGTCTTGCCTGGTGACAGCGTCTGCGCGGGTAATCACCCGCAAACAGCCGCTCCCGTCAGCAGCTATGACTTGTTGAACGCAGCGCGCAGCGCCCGTTCCGAGCAATCGGCAACGGCGCCTGTCCGTGCGCCCGTACCGGACATGACGCCAGCAATCACAGCGGCGCAAACTACGCTCCTCCCCTCTGCTACGCCTGCCAAAGTGGCTTACCAGCCGGTGCAAGCCCATTTGCATATCAGCGGTTTCGACCCGCGTGCCGCTGGCGGCCGGCAAACCCTGAAAATGGAATTGCGCGGCATGGCGGCCAACTGCGCGCCGCAACTGACCTTGCGCCTGCGCTCGGACCTGATCCCGCGTGGTCAAGTGCAACATGATTTCGTGCGCACCACGCGCGGCGACTGGCGCCCCGTCTTCGTCGAGTTCTCTTCCCGCAACAAGGAGCACGGGCAATACCAGATCGAGGTGGAAGTACAGAGCCACCTCGATGGCGCCGCCGCCCAAAAATGGGTGTGCACCTTTGTCATCCTGGTGCCGCGCCGCGACGCCACTCTGACGGAAATCCACCAGATCTTCCTCAGCACGCATAAAAATGTGCGCGTGATGGCCGATGACGCATCGATTGCCCGCGTGCGCGGCGGCGATGGCTACAATCTCGATGTGACCGCCCGCAATGCCGGCATCGCTCACGTGGACTTGACCGCGCCGCAAGGCAAGATCGACATGGGCTTTACCACCATTGCCTGGGATGAAGAACTGATCGAAGTCGACTTGCCCACCGACAGCCATGTCCACCCGCATCCCAGCGATGCAGCCTGCCTGGTCAACGCGGCGCCGGAAGCGGGCGCACAGCGCCAGATACGTTTGTTTGCACTGGAAGCATGCACCCTGGGCCGTTTTGAGCTGGTCGATCCGGAAGCCGATGTGCTGCTCAGCCATTTCAGTCTTGATGGCCAGGACAACAATGGCTTGACGCGCCGCCTGTCCGGGCGCCACGCTGTTATCCGGCGCGGCCAGCAAGGCTTTGAAATCGAGGATGTCTCGCGTTATGGCTTGCTGCTCGACGGCGTCTGGCCCGGCAAGCACAAGCCCGTGCCGCTGCGCCTGGGCATGCGCATCGAAATGAGCGCCAGCATCAAGGGTATCGTGGTGCTCAGCGTGACCGCCATGCTGCATCACGGCGTGATTCTGCACCGCATCGACCAGGGTGCGCATGCGGAATGTTTTTACCTGCTGACACCGGAAACGCAGCCTGTTTCGCTGCCGCAGGCTAACGCCGCCGCACCGAACGCGGCCGCCCTGCCCGTCCTATTCCACCGCGATGGCGGCTTCTGGCATCTGGACCCTGCCAGCGGCAAGGAAACGCCCTTGGCGCCCACCACGGCGCTCGACAAGCTCAGTGGTTTTGCCAGGCATAACCGTTTCGCCAGCGAACCGTATCCGGAATGCTGGATCATCCGCACCGAAGGCGCCGGCCTGTGCGACAGCAGCAACGCCCTGTTGACGGCATAGACACACCTCTCTGCTGGCATGCCTAGCGCGGCGCCAGTATCAAAAACACCAGTGACAGGCCAATAATAAAGACCGCTTCCAGCGAAAAAACGATGGCCGGTATCTGCAATTCGCGCGGGATTTTCATGATGTCCCCCTTACACTCAGAATAGACCTTCAGTATAGGACGCGGCACGAAAAATAAATCGATATTTTAATCAATGCCGATACATGGAACCAGGCACAGTCCACATATCGGCACTATCGACGACAGGTTTTATTAATTTAATACGTATGACTTAGTACATGTGGCTTAGTACATGTGACTTAGTACATGTGACGATTAAAAATTGTATTGCACACCCAGCAGATAGGTATTGACTTTCGTCTTGGTAAAACGCGTGGCTTCCAGATTAATGCTCCAGGCAGGACTGAATGCATAACGCACACCCAGACCCAGCGAGGGATCCGTCTCGCTATAGTCCTTTTTCGCTTTGCGGCCAGACTTCATTTCGGTGCGTCCAACACCCAGGCGGCCATAAAGGCTGAAATCATTGGACAGCGGAATAGTTCCCAGGACGGCCACGCCTACGTGGGTGTCGGGGTAATAGCTGCTGTCACCGGCAAGACCATCGAACAGGCGAAAACTCAGGCTGCGCGCGAAGACTTCAGCAGAAAAATTCTGGTTAAAGCGATAGCCGACGTCGACATTCAGGGATGGATCATTATCGCTATCGACGGCGTGCGAAGAAACTGAGGAGCTACCAACACCAGCACCGACATAAACGCCACTGCCATTCTGCGCATAAGCGGCATGCGCACACAACAAGGAAAATCCAATACCGGCAATCAGTTTTTTATGCAAAGTCATAGCTAACTACTTTCAATTCATAATTGTTAAAATAACGGGGTTTTTATATTGCCAGAATTGATTACACATAAGCAGAAAATATTCATTAATGACAATATTTTCAGCGCCAATGCAACAAACCACTGTTATCAAAAAATTCAAGCAGGATTTTTTGGTGCATCCATCGCATGCTGATCCACTCCCCTGCCTGATGATCTATCCCTCACGGGCTCTTTCTGCAAACCCGAATGACGGCTGCCACCTCAAAAAAACGGGCAGCAGCGCATTCCCCAGCGATGCGACCGCCCCATCGGCAAGACACATAATTTAACAATTCTCTTGCATATACTATCGCATTATGCCCCACGATACTGTATATTCATCCAGCTTATCTCCCCGACGTTTTACAATACGCCAGTCTGGCGTTTTACATTTCTATGGCTTCCAATAAAGCGCATCACGCGACTGGCTGGGCTGCCGGCGTGATTGCCGCAGCCGTGGTCGCGCACGCTGGCGCTGGCGGCCCTTATCAAGTACTGAGCGTGCTTGCTTTTCTGATGGGCGCACTGGGCGGTACGGCGCCCGACTGGATGGAAGTGGCCTGGTGGGCGCGCACGCACAAACTGTGGATCACGCACCGCACCTGGACCCACTGGGGCCTGGCCTGGATCGCCCTGCTCGCCTACAGCTACCTGCAATTAGCGCACCATCCGTGGGCGCCGCCCCTGTTCGGCTTTGCCGCCGGCGGCATCATGCATTTGCTGGCCGACTGGCCCAATCCGCTGGGCGTGCCATGGATCTTCCGCCGCCATTCGCTGCGCTGGTGGAAAAGCGGCCGCCACGACCTGATCGTCATCATCGCCGCCTGGCTGGCTGCCACCGTGGTGGCCGACCACGTCTTTTTCGATGGCATCCACCTGCACTACGCCACCGGCGCCCTGGACAGCCTGTTGCATGGCGCCAAATCCGCGCTGCATGAGGGCTGGGCATATCTGCAACAGTGGCTGCTGGATTGGCGCCAGGGCGCCTGAGGTCAATTGACGCGCCAGCCTGGTCAATGTGATAATGAGTATCATTCTCACATATCATCTTAACCTGCCCAGCCAGCCGGCACGCCACGTTCCGTCAGCCCAGCTATCCACCTATCTGGAGAACGCAGTGAGCACCGTCAGCCACGTCCATGCCGCGCACCTGAAGACTTTGTATAGCGAACACCACGGCTGGCTGTATGGCTGGCTGCGCGGCAAGCTCGGTAACACGGGCGACGCGGCCGACCTGGCGCAAGACACCTTTGTGCGCCTCTTGGGCAAGCGTGATGCAGCGCCCCTGCGCGAACCACGCGGCTACCTGGCGACCATCGCGCGCGGCTTGCTGGTCGACCGCTACCGCCGCCAGGCGCTGGAACAAGCCTACCTGGAAGCGCTGGCCCAACAAGCGGAGCCGCAATCGATTTCCGCTGAAACGCACGCCATCATCATCGAAACCCTGCTGGCCATCGACCGCCTGCTCGACAGCCTGGGGGCGCGCACACGTGCCATCTTCTTGCTGGCGCAAATCGAGGAACTGAGCTACGTGGACATCAGCACACGCCTCGGTGTATCGCTGCCCACCGTCAAAAAACACCTGGTGCGCGCCTACACGGAATGCCTGGTGCTGGCTGCCGCCTGATGTTTGCCCAGCGCGCCAGCCTTCCCCGCATCGACCGGGCCATCCTGGCCGCCGCCGCGCACTGGCATGTGGAATGCAAAAGCGGCACGGCCGACCCGGCCGCCTTGCAAACCTGGCTGGCCGCCAGCGCCGAACACGCACGCGCCTGGGCGCTGCTGCAGCGCATGGATGGCCAACTGGGCGAGATTCCCGCCACCTTGGCCCTGCCCGCGCTACAGGCAGCCCAGGTGCGCCGCCGCGCCGCCGCCAAAGTGCTGGCGCTGCTGGTGACAGCCGGCGGTGGCGTCTGGCTGGGCCAGGCCGGCCTGCATTCGACGCCGTGGCAAAGCTGGAATGCAGCGCTGCGTACGGCGCCCGGCCAGCGCCGCCATGTGCGTCTGGCCGATGGCGGCAGCATGGAACTCAATACCGGCAGCGCCGCCGACATCGATTACACGGCCAGCAGTCGCCGCATCCGCCTGCACGAAGGCGAAATCATGCTGGCGACGGCGCCCGATCCGCGCCCCTTCCTGGTCGAGACCAGACACGGCGTGATCCGCGCGCTGGGCACGCGCTTTGGCGTGCGCTGCGATGGCGCCAGCAGCACCGTCAGCGTGTTCGACCATGCGGTGGAAGTACGCTGCGCCGCCTCAAGCACTGCGGTGAGCCGCGTCGAAGCAGGCCAGCAGCTGCGTTTCTTCGCCAGCGGCGCGCAGGGTGTCGCGACCCTGCCTGTCCACCAGGATAGCTGGCTGCAAGGCATGCTGGTAGCTGTCGACTGGCCCTTGCAGCGCCTGCTCGATGAACTGTCGCGCTACCGGCGCGGCCACCTGGCCTGCGACCCTGGCGTGGCGCAGCGGCCCGTGACGGGCACGTATCGCCTGGACGATATCGACGCCGCTCTGCAAAGCCTGTGCGCCTCGCACGGCCTGCAAGTGCAGTATTTCACGCGCTACTGGGCCACCGTGTCCGCCAGGCGAGCATAATTTTTTGAGTTTTTTTGCATTCGGGGTTGGTGTTTCGGCGCCCTGCTTCGGCTTACACAATAAGAAGCCGACATCAAGAAGCCGAAATACTTCGCCATACCACCACCGAGAACAGAAAGACCGACCATGCACCTGAACTACCCCGTCCTGTCCGCCATCGCCGTGGCTTGCGCCGCCGTCACCGCCGCGCCCGTGCTGGCGCAAAGCCAGGCTGCCACCATCCATACCTATGCCATCAACGCCGGCCCGCTGGCGAGCGCCCTGAACGACTTCGCTATCGCCGCCGGCGTCAACCTGTCGACCGACCCGGCGCAAACGCGGGGCTTGCAATCACATGGCTTGCGCGGCCCCTACTCCGTGCCACAGGGTTTCGCCCTGCTGCTGGCCGGCAGCGGCCTGGAAGCGCTGCAATTGCCGAACGGCGCTTATGTGCTGCGCCAGGCGACAGCGCCGCAGGCGAGCGGTGAAAAAATCATGGCGCCCGTGCTGGTCAGCGCCAGCATGGAGCGCGATCCCGTCAGTGAACACAGCAACTCGTATGCGGCGCGCGCCGTCACCGTCGGCAAGGGCGTGCAAACCCTGCGCGAAATTGCGCAATCGGTCAGCGTCATCACGCGCCAGAAAATGGACGATCAAAACCTCAATACCATCGACGCGGTGCTGGCCAACACCACCGGCATCACCATGTATGACAGCCCGATGGGCGGGCGCTATGTGTATTCGCGCGGCTTCATGGTCGACACTTACCAGTTCGACGGCGTCAACCGCGCCATGTATTACCCGCAGGCGAACAGCTTTACCAGCAACACGGCGATACTGGACCGGGTGGAAGTGGTGCGCGGCGCCACCGGTCTGCTGCAGGGCACCGGTGCGCCAGGCGCCGCCGTCAACATGGTGCGCAAACGCCCGCTGGCGGAAAAGCAGTTGCTGCTGTCCGCCAGTGCCGGTCGCTGGAAGGACATGCGCGGCGAGATCGACGTCACCGGCCCCTTGAACGAATCGGGCAGCATCCGTGGCCGCGCCGTGGCCGCACACGAACAGCGCGATTATTTTTATGACGTGGCCGACAGCCGCACCGACGTGCTGTATGGCGTGCTGGAATTCGACCTGGCGCCTGGCAGCAAGCTGACGACCGGCGCCAGCCATGAAAAACTGCAATCGACACCCTTCTTCTCGGGCCTGCCCCTGTACAGCGACGGCAGCGATCCGCATTTGCCGCGTTCGACCTTCATCGGCGCCAACTGGAACCGCTGGAACAGCCGGCAGACGGCTGTCTTCGCCGAATTCGAGCACCGCTTCGACGCCGACTGGTCGCTGAAAGCCACGGCCAACTATACCCACGAGCGGCATGACGTGAAATACATGTTCAACCTGGGCGCGATCAACCCCGTCACTCTGGCCGGCATGATGCGTTATGACGGCGTGTTCGATTACGGCACCACCAACAAGGGCATCGACATTTCGCTCGATGGCAAATTCAATGCCTTGGGCCGGCGCCATGGCTTCAGCGCAGGCGTGAACACCAACCGCATGGAAAGCGATAGTGACTTCAGCCTGGCCATGCTCAAGCAGGGTATCAACCCCTGGCAGCCCGACCACGGCGTGGCCGAACCGAGCGACGCCTGGCTGCGCGAACATAGCTACCGCGGCGCCCCCAGCCTGACCAGCATGCGGCAAACAGGCGCCTATGGCGTGGCCCGCTTCAGCGTCAGCGACTCGCTCACGGTGGTGGCCGGTGCCCGCGTCACGAATTACCAATCGAGCAGCATCTACCGCGACACGGGCGCGCCATACAGCGATCCGTATCGCGAAAACGGCGTGGTCACACCGTATGGTGGCCTGATCTATGCGCTGGACCGGCAGTGGTCTGCTTACGCCAGCGTGTCCGATATCTTCCAGCCACAAAGCCTGCGCGACGCCGCTGGCGCCCTGATCGACCCACTGAAAGGCCGCAACCTGGAAACGGGGATCAAGGGCGAACTGTTCGACGGCAAGGTCAATGCCTCGCTGGCGCTGTTCCGCATCGAGCAAAGCAACCGCGCGGAACTCGACATGGTGAATGTCTGCTCATCGGGTTCGGAGTGTTATATCTCGACGGGCAAGGTGCGCAGCGAGGGTATCGATGCGGAAATCAGCGGCGAAGTGGCCCGCGGCTGGCAGCTGTTCGCCGGCTACACGCTGAACAATTTTAAGTACCTGGACCAGACTTCGAACGCGGGCGTGCAGTTTGCCAGCACCTTTTCACCGCGCAACATGCTGCGCGCGTGGAGCGATTACCGCCTGCCAGGCGCCTTGCAGGCGTGGAGCGTAGGCGGCGGCGTGAACTTCCAGACCGAGAGCTCGCGCGTAACGCAAGCCATCACGGTGGCGCAAAAATCGTATGCGCTGTGGACGGCGCGCGCCGCCTACCAGATCGACCGTAACTGGACCGCCTCGGTCAATGTGACAAACCTGTTCGACAAGCGCTACTACCAGACGGTGGGCGCGCCATCGTGGGGCAATTTTTATGGCGAGCCGCGCAAGGCCAGCCTGACCCTGCGCGCGCGTTTCTAGCCGCCTAGGCGGGACGGATAGCTGCCTTCGGCAGTGGAATAAACTCCGTCTCGCCCGGCACCTGCCCCATGCGCTGGGCGCTCCAGTCATCGGCTGCCTGCGACAGGCGCTCCTTGCTGGACGAGACGAAATTCCAGAACAGGAAACGGTGGCCGTCGAGCGGCTCGCCGCCGATCACCACGAACTGCACCGGCCAGCTGCCCGCCGTCACGACGGGTACAGTGCCCGTTTCCAGCAAGGCCATGGTGTGCGGCGCCAGGGCCACGCCATCGACCAGCACGTCTCCGCTGACCGGGTAAATCGCCGCTTCGGCCGGCAAGCCGTCCAGGCGCAAAGTGCTCCCCGATTGCAGCGCCACGTCGAAATACACCGTCTCCATATAGGTGCGCACAGGCGAAGTCTGGCCGAAGGCCGTGCCGATCAAGACCTTCACCACGGCGCCATCGAGCGATACGACAGGAATATCGGCTTGCGGCGTGTGCGTAAAACTCGGTTCATCCTCTTCATGCGCCTTCGGCAGCGCAGCCCACAGCTGCAAGCCATGCGTGCGGTGCGGCTGGCCCACCAGGTCGGGCGGCGTGCGCTCGGAATGCACGATGCCACGCCCGGCCGTCATCCAGTTGATGGCGCCCGGTGCGATACGTTGATACGAGCCGATGCTGTCGCGATGGTCAATCGCGCCTTCGAACAGATAAGTGACGGTGGCCAGGCCGATATGCGGGTGGGGACGCACATCATGGTTGGCGTCGGGCGCCACGTCGATGGGGCCGAAGTGGTCAAAGAAAATGAAGGGACCCACGGCCTGCTTGGCGGCCGATGGCAGCAAGCGCCGCACGACAAAGCCGCCGCCCAGGTCTTTTTCGTGGCTTTTCAGGATGGCCGCGCTCATGCCAGCACCGTCGTCACTTCGGTCGTCACGCTGGTCATCAGCTTGTGCAGCGGGCATTTGCCAGCCGCCGCCAGTAACTCCTGGCGCTGGGCCTCGCTCAAGTCGCCCGTCAGATGCAAGGTGGCGGCCAGGCGATACACACCCTTGCGCTCTTCGCTGGCGTCGCGCTCGGTCGACACTTCCACGTGCTGCAGCGGGATACCCTTGTGTTTGGCATACCACAGCACCGTCAGCGCCTTGCAGGCTGACAGGGCTGCGTCATACAGGTCATGCGGCGAGGGGCCGGAGTCGCCGCCGCCCTCTTCGACCGAAGCATCGGCCGAGAGGATGTGATCGCGGATGTGCACGATGTGGCGCATAGGCTGCGACTGGTCGCGGATGGCGGTGATGGTCATGGCTGTCCCTGGGGTGTTTTAAAAGCCACAATTTACACCGTTTGTTCGCTTTGCGCAGCTACGCGCCTGTTGCCGCAACCGTGTTATTTGATGCGAAACAGCGCATCGACCGATAACAAGCCGTATCCGGAAACAAGATACTAATCCAGGCTGCGCGCCACGCGAAAGCCCACGATATCATTCGACAGCACGATGGAAAAACCGTTGCGCAGGGCCGAGCGCAGGTAGCGCGGGTGGTACAGCCATGAACCGCCGCGCAAGATGCGCCGGCCGGTGTCGCCGCCCTCTTCCCAGGCGCTGCCATCGACGGGCGCGCCCTCGTAATTGTCGTGCACGATGTCCTGCACCCACTCCCATACATTGCCATGCATGTCGTACAAGCCCCAGGCATTCGGCGCAAATGCGCCCTGCGGGCTGGTGCCGCCCCGGTAGCTGCCGCGCGGGCCGCCGTTGTAGACATACAGGCCATCGTAATTGGCTTGCTCGGTGCTGATGGTGTCGCCCACATTGAAGGGCGTGCGCGTGCCGGCGCGGCAGGCGTATTCCCATTCCGCTTCGCTGGGCAAGCGATATGCCTGGCCGGTTTTTTCCGTCAGCCAGGCGATATACAGCTGTGCATCCTTCCAGCTGACGCCCACCACCGGGTGCAAATCGGTTTGCACGAAACCCGGATTGTCCCAGTCCGTTTCGGCGCCGCCTTCCCAGCCGGTCGCCTTGACGAAAGCGCGCCATTCGCCCACGCTGACCGGATGGCGGGCCAGTGCGAACGGCTGCGTGATACCCACCCAGTGCTGCGGCGTTTCGCGTTCCAGCCAGGTCTTTTGCGAGCCCGCCTTGATGGCCACCTGGTGTTCGGTCTCGTGCGCGCCCATCTGGAAACGGCCGCTGGGTATGCTCACCAGTTCCGGCCCCTGGCCCGAGCCATCGAGAAAATCATCGCGCAGCATGCCTTCGGCATTGACCAACGGCTCCACCACGGCGCCTTGCGGCGGCGGCGCTTCGCTGGCAGCAGGATTGACTGGCTTGGCTTGCTCCTTGCGGGCCCGTTCCTGCTCGGCGCGGTACGCCGCTTCCGCTTTCGCCTGGATCGCCTTGCGCTGCAATTCCTGGTGCGCCTGCAGGGCGGTGGCCGCATCGGCTTCGCGCCGCGCACGCAACTGGCCACGCAGCGCTTCCTTGCGCAGCTTGCGCGCTTCTTCCGCCTCGATTGCCCGCTGCGCTTCCTGTTCGCGGCGCAGCTTGTCGTGGCGCTGCTTTTCCACGGCCGCTGCCTGGGCTTCCACCTTGCGGCGCTGCTCCAGTTCTTCTTCGCGCCGGCGCGCTTCTTTGCGTGCTTCCTCGGCTGCCAGCGCGGCCTGTTTTTGCTGCGCCACCAGGCGCGACTGCTCCTGGCGCGCCAGTTCGGCCAGTTCTTCGGGCGATGGTCCGGCTGCCCGCTCCAGCGATTCCAGCAAGGCTTGCACCGATTGCGGGCGCAGTTCCGGCGTCAGCGAAAACCCATTCTGCAGCACTTGCCATTGCGCCGCGTTGAGCGCCTGCGGTGCCGACGGCAAATGGCCATCGGCGCGCGCATCGTCAAACGGCATGCGCCCTTCGAGCATCTGGTAAATCATCACCGCCACTGCATACACGTCCAGGCGCGGGCTGGGCTGGCGCTGGTGCGTGCCCGCCTCGGGCGGGCGATAACCTTGCGTACCCGCGTTCGGCGTTTCCAGTCCCAGGCTGCTGCCCGCATTGCGCACGCGCGAAGCGATGCCGTAATCGAGCAGCTTGACGTCGCCCCTGGCGGTCAGGAAGACATTCCCCGGCTTGATATCGCGGTGCACCAGCTTGTGTTTTTCCCAGGCATACGACAGGGCGTCGGCCACCGGATGCAGCAGTTCCTGCACGGTCGCCAGCGGCAGCCGTCCCTCGCGCGCCAGATAATGCTCCAGGTCTTCGCCGTCCAGGCATTCCATGATGATGAAATAACTGGCCGTGGCCGGGTCCTGCGCCCATTCATACACGCGCACGATGTTTTCATGCGCGAGTTTTCTTGCCTGCGTGGCTTCCTCGATCAGCAGCCGGGCGTGCGTGGCGCTCTGCGTCAGTTGCGGCGGCAAAATCTTCAGGGCCACCATTTCACTGCTGCCCAGTTCCGCATGCGTGGCCAGGTCGGTTGCCTGCCACACCTGCCCCATGCCGCCCGTGGCGATCAGCCTTTCAAGCCGGTAGCGGCGGTTTTGCGGGCCGATTTCCTGGCCTGTCATGAAGCCCAGCTCCGTGCCCAGGCGCACAGGTACAGACGCGGCCGCGCCACCCGGCGGCGCGTACTCGGCGTCGAGAATGGCGTTCTTGCGGTGTTCAAATTCCTGCTCGCTGAGCAGCCCATCGTCGTGCAGGGCGCGCAGTTCTCGCAGTTTGTCTCGTGCTTTTTGCATCATCTCAGGTGAAAGGCTTCCTTCAAGGCTGCAGGGCTACGCCGCAGCTGGCGCAAAATTTGTCTTCCGGGTGGCCGGTCCGCTGCGCATGGCCGTTCTTGCAGCGCGCCGTGATTGCGGCCACGTCCGGCAACGGGCGCCGTTCGCGCTCGGCCTGGCCGTCACGATAGGCGCGCTCCTGGGCCACGCTGTCTTGCACCATGCGCATGGCGTCCAGCGGCGCGACACTGTTCTCGGCCGCCGCCAGCGCCGCCAGCGCGTGGATCTGCTCGGCGCTCATGCCCGCCTGCAGCTGCGCCTTGAGCACCTGCGCCAGCGCGCTCGCATTCGGCCCGGCCGCCATCGCCACCTTGCCCGTGTCGCTCAGGGTGCCGATTTTTTCAATCCGGTCGATGTCGATGCGCGCCAGTTCGGCGGCATGCGCCTGCTGCGCCAGCAAGGCTTCGTATTCCCCCTTCCAGCGCGCATAATCGCTGTCGCGCTGCTGCGCCATGCCCAGCAGTTCACGCTGCCATTGCGCTTCGTGTTCCAGCTGGCGCAATTGCTGGCGCTGTTCTTCGACGGCCAGCGCGTCGAGCTGCGCCAGGTGCGCCTGCTGCTGCAGCTGGCGCGCATGCACGCCGTCCGCCTCGATAGTACGCAGCAGTTTTTCCTGCTGCGCGATGGCTTCCTCGCGCGCGCCGCCACGGCGCAGGGCTGCGACTTTTTCCGCCACTTCGGCCGCCTGCACCTGGGCCGCTTCATCCTTGTGCGCTTCGGCGCGCAGCAGTTCGCGCTGGCGCGCCAGCTGCATCTGCTCTTCCCATTCCTGCACCCGCTGCGCTTCGCGCTGGCGCGCCGCGTTGGCCAGAACGGCGCCTTGCCAGACGGCCTTGTGCTGCTCTGCCTCCAGCTGCGCTTCGCGCTGGGCGGCGTCCGCCTCGGCCTGGCGCAAGCGCGCCAGTTGCGCGCGGCGGCCCGCCTCGTCATCGATCAGCAGCGCGCTTTCCACCTGCTGCGCGATCGACTGCAAATGCACCTGGTGCGTAAAACGCTGCTGCGCCAGCTGGATCTGCTCACGCCCGTTCAGCTGCGACAATTCCAGTTCGCTGCACATCTTGATGGCGGCCAGCGCGCGCACATGTTCCCAGTGCGCCGCCTCGTCGGCGCGCTGCGCGCCCTTTTTCGCCAAGGCCTGTTCCAGCTCGCCCAGCGTTTCTGCTGCGCCATGGTCGAGCGCATGGCGCCGCGATTTGGCTTCCAGGATGCGGCCATACAGGTCGATCTGACGCCCGCGCAGCGCTTGCAGGCGCTCCGCCTGCTGGTGCGCCAGCTCGGCCGCTTCCACGCTCGCGTCCTGCCGCAGTTCGGCGCGGCGGTGCGCATGGCGCGCCTTTTGTTCTTCGCTGCGGATATGCTGCCATTCCTGTTCGTCGTACAGCTGGCCGGCCCGCTGCATCTCTTCCACGCTGTGCCCGGGCGCACCACCCAGCCACAAGGTGCCGATGGTGGCAGCGCCATCATTGCTGCCAGCGCGTTTGTCGTGGCGCAAAGCCAGCGTTTCCACGCGCGCCACGGCCAGGCCCGACTGGGCCAGGCGCTGCGTCAATGACGATTGCAGGCGTTCACTCAATTGCGGGCGCAGGTCGGCGTTGGCATCCATCTCGCCCAGTGCGCGGCTGGCCGTGAATTCCAGCGCGATCTGGCGCACGGACGGCAGCAGCAAGGCGTGCAAATGGGCGCGCGTGACGGCGCCCGGCGCGCGCATGAACTGGCGCGCGAACGCGTCGGGCTGGCCCAGCGTGATATCGATACGCAAGCTGGCGGCAATGCTCAGCAGTTCCGTGCTGGCCAGGTCCGGCAAGTCGAATTCGAGCGGCAAGGCATCCGCGCGCGCGATCAGCACTTCGGCCGGGCGCGCCGGCAGCAGGGCCGGCAGGCGCGCAAAAAAGGCCGCGCTGTCGTAGTCACCAGCGGGTATCAAGCTAAAAGCGTCGGACTGCACGATCCAGGCGCGCGATTCGGCAGGCACTTGCAAGCGCTTGGCCGCAGCGCCAAACAGCGAAGACAATTCGCGCACGCCGAAAAACAGCGCCAGCTGATCGTCTGCCAGGCGCCACTGGTTGGCGTGCAGCACGGCCTCGCTGCCGGGCGCGCCCAGCGACAAACCGCATTGCGCGCAATAACCGGCGGCAGCGCCGTTCTTGTGTTCGCAGCGCGGACAGCGGGCGCCGCCAAAACCAAACAGTTGGAACATGTGTGACTCCCGAAGATATTGTGACGCCCACCTGACCAGGCTGCCATGCCGATTCTAGCAGGCTGGCCGGTCAAACACCGCCTTGCACCTTTGACATGCAGCTTTAAATAATGCCATACAGCAATTGCATTCATATGTACGGATACAGGGCTATTTAGCCCTCAATTCGGACGGTGGCGCCACTTGTCAGCCTTGCAAGCGTTTCAACGCCGTTTTTTTGCAGGCTATCCCGCCAAAACCACGGCTGGTCACAAGTCCATGGCGCCACGGGCGGCACTGGCCTACAGTGCATCCATACCCACCCGCCACCCGCAAGGAGCGATCATGAAAACCCTGAAAAACGCCCTGAAAAACATGGAAATCATCTTCACCGTCGCCGTGGCCATCGCCTGCTCGGCCAGTTACGTGAGTTTCATGCAGCCGCAAGCAGCCAGCCCTGCGAATATTGCCCAGGCCGCTTCCCCTGCCGCCATGCCTGTCGTCACCATCAGCGCCAGGCGCATGACAGCGCAGGAAAAACACATCTCGCTGATGCAGGAACGCCAGGCGCTGCTGGCCAAGCCCGCTGTGCACACGCTGTAAGACTTTTTGTATCGGCAACGGATACATCGCTGGCAAGCATTGTGTCAGATGTAATAAGTTGCTTCAAAGACGAAATTACGGCGGGCAAATCGCTATAGTCCATTTCATGCCACCACCGAAATGGAGTAAATGATGAAAAGCCTCACGCAACCCCTCGCCGTCTACGCAGCAGCTGTACTTGCCATCAGCGCTTGCGCCTTCCTGCCTGCGCAAGCCATGGCGCAAAGCCGGGTTGACGTCAGCATCGTCGTCAATAACGCCCCTCCTCCGCCACGCTTCGAAAGCGTGCCGGCGCCGCGCCGCGGTTATGTCTGGGCGCCCGGCTACTGGAACTGGGATGGCCACCACCATGTCTGGAACGGCGGCGTATGGGTGCGCGAACGGGGTGGCAACCAATACCGCAGCCCCGTCTGGGTACAGCAAGGCAATGGCTGGCGCCTGGACCGTGGCGGCTGGGTGACGGTACAGCCGCAACCTGTCGTCTACGAAGAAATCGCCGTCGCCCCGCCACCGCCGCGCTTTGAGCGCACACCGCATCCGCGCTATGGCTATGTGTGGGCGCCAGGCCACTGGGAATGGCGTGCCCGCAGCTACGCCTGGTCGCCAGGCGTATGGATCGCCGAACGCCCCGGCTATGTGTATGCGGCGCCGGTGTGGAACCAGCGCGGCGGACACTGGCGCATGGAAGAAGGTCGCTGGTCGCCACGCGGCTGACAGTAGTGCGTACTCTTCGGTCGGACCAGCTTGCCAAGCTTGCCCGACCCTGCCTCTATCTGCAAGGCTTCGCTCAAGATCCGCCAAACCAGTTATAGCCCTGGTTTTCCCAGTAACCACCGGGGTAGTCATTCGTCACGCTGATCGCCACGATATGCTTGGGATTCTTGTAGCCGAGTTTGGTTGGGATGCGTAATTTCATGGGAAAACCATATCTGGACGGCAATACCTCACCGTCATAGCTGAGTGCCAGCAAGGTCTGCGCATGCAGTGCCGTGGGCATATCGATGCTGGTCCAGTAATTGTCTGCGCAGTGCAGCGCCACGTACTTTGCGCTCATGTCGGCGCCCGCATACTGCAGGAAATCGGCAAAGCGCACGCCGCCCCAACTGCCGATCGCGCTCCACCCTTCGATGCAGATATGGCGCGTGATTTGATTTTGCTGTGGTAGCGCCCGCAGCTCTTCCAGTGTCCAGACCCGTTTGCCGCTTAGCCGGCCACTCATCCGCAAACGGTAATTGCCGGCATCGATGTCGGGCACCTCATCAATGCCGTAAAACGCGTTGAAGGGAAACGGCCGCGTGATCATCGCAGCGGGATAAACAGGCGCCATCTGCCGGGCATCAAATAACAGGGCTTGCGCCTGGTCATTGAAGGCCGACATCTTGCGCAACATGCTATTGACAGATTGATCATTGGATAAATCGCAGCCCGACAGCATGGCCAGTCCGCCCAGGCTCAAGATTTGCTTGCCCAGCAGCCGGCGCGCCGGATCTTTCAATTGCTTGCGTGCATCCTGGATAATGCCGGCGGCATGTGTGGACATCGGCGTGCCGGGGAGCAGGATTTTTTGATGAGGCATGATGTTTACCGTCCCCGTATCATCAACAGCAGCGACCTGGGCACCAATGCCACCATGATCACATGCACGGTAAAAAATGCCAGCAAGACACTCATGGCCACAAAATGCACTATGCACGCCTGCTTATAACCACCCAGCAGGCTGCGCAGCAGCGGCAGTTGCACCGATTTCCATATCGCCAGACCCGACAGGATCAGCAATGCGGTATCCATGATGGCGATGAGATAAGCCACTTTTTGCAGCGCATTGTAGCTACTGAGGTCTGCATGCTCCAGCCTGCCGCGCAGCGCGGCGCGCATATCGCTGGAAAATGACTGCAAGCTGAGCGGCAACAGTTTGCGCCGCAGGCGCCCGGAAATGACATTGAGTCCGATGTAGAGCATGAAATTTGCCGTCAATACCCACATCACGGCAAAATGCCATTGCAAGGCGCCGCCCAGCCAGCCGCCCAGACTGATGGCGGGAGAAAAATGCAGCGCCGGAAAAATCGGCGATGCATCATAAATCTGCCAGCCGCTACTTGCCATCAAACCGACAGCGCAGGCATTCATCCAGTGCGTCATGCGGACCCAGCCGGGCTGTATGATTGTATGCTTCAAGGCGGCCTCGCGATGGGAATCAGAACTGCGGCACGACGCCGTCTTTTTCAACGAACAGCACCTGCGCCTCATAGGCGTTTTTTGCTACTGGCGTGGCCACCACAAACACTTTTTTACCCACCGTCAAATCTGTCTTGCTGGCCGGCACTGGCGTCACGACAGGCACGTTTTCGGGCACGGTCACCTTGCTGCTGCCGCCCTTGTAGGACAGATTGAGTTCATGGCCATGGGCGCCTGTCACCATCGAGACGATGCTGGCGTTTGTCATCGTACTCTGAGGCCCGAAATCATAGGCAAAATGCCCTTCGGCAGTACCGCGCGCCGCTTCGGGAAAGACGATCATCGAAGTCGCAGTCAACTTCCCATCGCTGCCCGTCATCGCCGGCGTGCCCACGTAAGTGCCGACTTTTGCATCGGACATCTTGGCCGGTATGAAAGCGGACACGCCCAACGCAGGTTTCAGATGCACCGTCACGGTGTCCCCGCTCTTCCTGTGTACGGTTAATGTATCGCCCTTGAACGACACAATATCGCCCCGTACGCGCTCTACCTTGGCTTCAGGCATTTGCGCAAAGGACACACTCGAAAACACCATGGCGGCGCACAAAGCGCCCAGTTTGTAATAAGTCGACACGAGTTACTCCATTTATATCAAGACAATTGAACAGGGATGCCGCCTTGTAGCGGCAATATTGCTAAATGACACAGGCACGGCTGTATCAGGCCAGTTGATTCTTCATGGCGAGAACATCAAGGGCTTCAATAGAAGGCGGCTGCAGCAGCAGCTCTTCGACGCGCGCCATCAGGGCTGCCGCCATGCTGCCGTGCAGATGCGCCTGACGATCTTCCTCGCTGGCAAAAGCATCAAATACGCCAAACGTCGTCGCCGACAACTTAAGCGCGAACCAGACAGGCGTACCGGCTTCCCGATTCGTCAGTTCCAGGCCAGCGCGCAGGAAGTCTGCCACTGCCTGCTCTTTTCCCGGTTTCGCTTCCAGACGGACAAATAAAGCATGCTTGATCATCATTGTTCTCCTTTGTGTGCATGTGGATACATGCGGTAGGGAGCACTATACGAACAGTTCGCGCTGCGGTATATTGTCGCAATCGACAATTATGGTATTGATCCAGCCATGCGCATTTTTATTCTTGCACTCGAAGGCGTATTCGACACAGGTCTGACCACGGTGTTCGATAGCTTGAGCATGGCAAACGGCCTGGCCAGCACGCTGGGCATTGCTGCAGAGACATTCGACATACGCATAGTGGGCGTGCGGCCGCAAGTACGTACAGCGATGGGCATGCAAGTGCCCGTCTGCGAGATACACGATGGCCCTGCGCCTGATTGGGTAGTCGTGCCGGCACTCAACCATATGAATGCCGAAGCCTTGCTGCCGGTGCTGGGGCGTGACGATGTGATCGACGCCATGGCTGCCTTGCGTACCTGGCACAACGCCGGCGCCAGCGTTGCCGCAGCCTGTACCGGTACCTTTGTACTGGCGGAAAGCGGCTTGCTGAACGGCCATGCAGCCACCACCACCTGGTGGCTCTCGGCGCTATTTCGCCAGCGTTATCCGCAAGTGCATCTCGACGCCCATCGCATCATCGTTCCCAGCGGCGGCGCACTGACGGCAGGTGCGGCACTGAGCCACCTCGACCTTGCGCTATGCCTGATACGCAACAGCAATCCCGAACTGGCCACGCTGGTTGCCCAATACCTGGTCTACGATACGCGGCTGTCGCAATCCGTATATGCCATCTCGGACCACATTGCCCATGCCGACCCGCTGGTCGAGCGCTTCGACCGCTGGGTGCGTGAACACCTGGGCATGCCGATTTCGCTCGATGACGCGGCCGATGCCCTGGCCACCAGCAAGCGCACACTGACGCGCCGGCTCAATGCTGTCTTCGGCAAAACGCCGGTTGAATATATCCAGGATTTACGAGTGGAACGGGCGGTGCACCTGCTGCGTACCAGCAAACTGGCCGTTGACCGCATCGCAGAGCAAGTTGGTTATGCCGATGGCGTTACCTTGCGTACCTTGCTGCGGCGGCGCATAGGCAAGGGCATACGGGAATTACGGGCCGCGTAATTAACAATCAACACTGGTATTCACTTGAAATCACCCACATTAATAACATGGTGTAACGACTGATTATCCTCTGTCTGTATTTATTCCACCGCTACTCCAGCGTACAGTAAGCCTGACCGATCCATGGAGATCGAATTGAGGCAATCACTTACTCTGGAGTTCAATATGTCACAGCAGCAAAAAACCATCATCGTTACTGGCGCATCGCAAGGCATAGGTGCAGGCGTCGTCGAAGCCTTCCTTGCGCGCGGCTATCAGGTCGTGGCCACTTCGCGCAGCATCAGCAAGAGCGCCGCGTTTGTACCATCGGAACGGCTGGCGCTGGTCGATGGCGATATCGCCGACATGGCAACGGCTGCCACGGTGGTGCAGACGGCGATACAAAAATTTGGCGGCATCGATGGCCTGGTCAACAACGCCGGCATCTTTATCGCCAAATCCTTCCTGGACTATAGCAAGGACGATTTCGCTGCCCTGGTGCGTACCAACCTGGAAGGCTATCTCTACATCAGCCAGCTGGTCATCAGGCAAATGCTGGTCCAGCAGCGCGGCGGCAGCATCGTCGGCATCAGCAGCACCCTGGTGGAAGCACCGAACAGCGCTCTGACTGCGGCCGTGCCGATGTTCACCAAGGGTGGCATCGAAGCCATCAGCCGTAGCCTGGCATCGGAATTTGCCAAGGATGGCATCCGCGTCAACGTGGTCGCGCCAGGCTCGGTCGACACGCCGCTGCTGCATGGCGTACCGCAAGATTTCCTGAAGTCCTTGCACCCCATGGGTACGATTTCCAGCGTGGCCGACATCGCCGACGCCGTGCTCTATCTGACGGAAGCGAAACAAGTCACCGGTGAAGTATTGCGCGTCGACGGTGGCGCACATAACGGCAAATGGTAATCAAGCAGGCAAGGTAGAAAGCAAAGTACTAGCCAGAAACCCGTGTGCGTTGCAGTAATACACACGGGCCATCCGGTCAGTACGGTACATCAATCACCGAGGAAGTCGAGCATGAGCAGCAGCGCCAGCAGTCCTCTGGCAAAAACGGACAGTCATAGTTATGCCCAACGCAACGCAGCTTATTGGCGGCGCAATCTGGCCATCTGCGTGTTTGGCTCGTTTACCACCCTGGTCAGCCTGACCTTGCTACTGCCCTTTTTGCCGATTTATGTGGAGCAATTGGGCGTGCACGACAAGGCCGCCATCGTGGTCTGGTCCGGCATTGCCTTTGGCGCAACATTCCTCGGCACGGGCCTGACAGCGCCATTATGGGGTTATCTGAGCGACCGCTACGGGCGCCGGCCCATGCTGATACGGGCAGCCGTCGGCATGGCCTTGCTGATGCCATTGATAGGACTGGCCCACAATGTGTGGCAATTGGTGTTGCTGCGCCTGGCGGCAGGCTTGATTGGCGGCTACGCGTCTTCCGCGACCGTGCTGGTGGCAACCCAGACGCCGCGCGAACAGGCCGGCTGGGCACTGGGCATACTGTCGACCGGCTCTCTGTCTGGCGGCCTGATCGGTCCCTTGATCGGTGGACTGTTACCGGGCCTGATAGGCATACGCCAGACTTTTTTCCTCGGCGGCGGCGTGATCGCGCTGGCTGCACTGGTCACTATCGTGTTTGTCCGCGAAGACTTCCAGGCCGCGCCGGCAAGCGCAAGGCGCGCCGAACCGGTAAGGCTGGGCAGTGCCTTGTGGCTGGTGGTTGCCCCCATGTTCGCTACCGCGATGCTGGTGCTGTTTTCGAATATGTCGATCGAACCCATCATCACTGTCTACCTGGCTGAAATCGGCGTAGGCCGCAGCCAGGTAGTGCTGTTCGCTGGCATCGTGATGGCCGCGTCTGCCCTGGGCAGCTTGCTGATGGCGGCACGTCTTGGACGCCTGGCGGACCGTATCGGCGGCGGGAAAGTGATTATTTATTGCTTGCTGGCAGCCGGGGGCTTGCTGATACCACAAGCTTTCGTCACGCAATGGTGGCAACTGGTGGGCTTGCGTTTCCTGATGGGCATGGCCCTGGCTGGCTTGCTACCGTCGATCGCCAAAGTCATCCGTCTATCAGTACCGGAAAAAGCGCTGGGCAAGGTACTCGGTTATGCGCAATCGTCGCAATACGCAGGCCAGGTGCTGGGCCCACTACTCGGTGGCGCCCTGGGCGGCACCAGCGGCATGCGTTCCGTATTTTTTCTCACCAGTGCGCTGCTGCTGGCAGGTGCTGGCTTGAATTATCTGTTGATGAACAAAGCCCGGGCGGCTTTGCATCCCTTGCAATAAATCTGGGAGTATCTGTATGCAAAAGCAACACAACGATGGATCGCGCACCTGGCTGATCACCGGTGTCAGCTCGGGCCTGGGCCTGGCGTTTGCCCGCGCCGCCCTGGCAGCCGGCCATACCGTGATCGGTACCGTGCGCCAGGATAGTGACGGTGCGCAATTTGAAAAACTGGGCGCCGGACGTGCCCATGCCCTGCTGCTCGATATCAGCGACTTGGCGGCTATCGGGCCAGCGCTAGCGCAAGCGGAGCAGGCACTGGGCCCGATTGATGTGCTGGTCAACAATGCCGGTTACGGCCATGAAGGCACGCTGGAAGAATCGCCATTGGAAGAGTTGCAGCATCAGTTTGCAGTCAATGTATACGGTCCGGTAGCGATGATCAAGGCCGTCTTGCCGCAAATGCGGCAGCGCCGTAGCGGCTGCATCGTCAATGTTACGTCAATGGCGGGCCTGGCTGCGCTGCCGGGCATCGCTTACTACAGTGGCAGCAAGTTTGCGCTGGAAGGCATCAGCGCCTCGCTGGCGCAGGAAGTCGCGCCATTCGGCATCCGGGTCATTGCGCTGGCGCCGGGCTCCTTCCGTACTGACTGGGCCGGACGCTCCATGGTGCGGACCCAGCGCCAGATTAGCGACTATGACGATTTGTTCGAGCCCATCCGCAATGCGCGCAAGGCAAAAAGCGGCATCCAGGCTGGCGACCCCGAAAAAGCGGCCCAAGTCTTGCTAGCTATTGTGGCGGCAGAGCAGGCCCCACGCCAGTTGCTGCTGGGCAGTGACGCCTTGACACTGGTACGTGCCCGCATCAAGGCGCTCAGTGCCGAGCTGGATCAATGGGAGGCACTGACACAAGCGACGGATTATTTGCCTCCCGCAGACCAGATCTGAGGTGCATGGCTGTTCGTTGCCCTGCTCGCCCGCGATTGTGACAAGGCCGCCACACTGGGCGGCCTTGTCATTTTCCTGTCATCTGGCTGTCATATAATTGCTGCAAGAACGCTTTGCGCAGAAAGTCAATCACGATGGCGATGGAAACTGCCGGTTTTACCTACGGCTCCGATACCTCAGGCCTGGTCTGGGGTTTTTTGTTTGGCCGGACGGCGCAGCCGCTGGCGCTCGATTCAAACGCGGCGCAAGCCTGGCTGGACAACAACGCGAGCCACCCGCCCCAGGAATTCGTCTGGCTGCATTTCAACCTGTCGCATGCGGCCTGCGAGCGCTGGCTGCAAACGCATACCAGCCTGGCCGCGGAATTCTATGAAACCCTGCACCAGGGTTCACGCTCGACGCGCATCGAGCAGGCTGAAAACACCCTGATCGCGGTGGTCAACGATGTGGTGCACAATTTTTCCTTCGAGGTCTCCGACATCGCCACCATGTGGTCCAGCGTGGCGCAAAACCTGGTCATCACGGCGCGCCGCGCACCGCTGCAATCGATAGAGCGCTTGCGCCAGGCCGTGCTCAAGAATCACGAGCCGATACGCTCGTCGGTGGAATTGCTGATCCATCTGCTGCGCGACCAGGCCGATGTGCTGGTCAATATCGTGCGCGACGCGGTGGCCCGCGTCGACGATATCGAAGACCATTTATTGTCTGGCCGTTTGACGCCCAAACGCAGCGACCTGGGCGCCATGCGGCGGGTGCTGGTGCGGCTGCAGCGCCTGCTGGCGCCTGAACCGGCCGCCCTGTTTCGCCTGCTGCAACGGCCGCCTTCATGGATTTCGGAACTCGATAGCCTGGAATTGCGCCAATCGACAGAGGAATTTTCGGTGGTGCTGAGCGATATGTCATCGCTGCAGGAGCGCATCAAGCTGCTGCAGGAAGAAATCGCCGCCAGCGTCAACGAGGGCAATAACCGCAGCCTGTTCGTGCTGACCATCGTCACGGTGCTGGCCCTGCCGATCAACATCATCGCCGGCATGCTGGGCATGAACGTGGGCGGCATCCCGCTGGCCCAGCATCCGCAAGGCTTCTGGATCATCGTCGCCATCATCGTGACATTCACGGTGGCGGCGGGATGGCTGGTCGCCCACGTACAAAAGAATAATTGAGCATGCGGCGAACGGCAAACGCCGTTCGCCCTTCTTGCTTAACGGTGGAATTCGCCAGCGCGCTCGGGCTGGTAGACGATTTCCTCGATCTTCACCTTGACCACGCCGCCCGGCATCGGCCAGGCGATGCTGTCGCCCACCGATAATCCCAACAATGCGCTGCCAACTGGCGCCAGCACGGAGATGCGGTCGGCCTGGCCATCGACGTCTTTCGGGTACACCAGGGTCAGGCAAAACTCTTCCCTGTTTTCCACCGTGAAGCGCACGGTCGAATTCATCGTCACCACGGTCGGCGGAATCTCTTGCGGCTCCAGCACGTCGGCACGCCCCAGCTCATCGAGCAAGGCGGCCTTGTCGGGCGACAAGTTATTTCCCAAGGCATACAACAATGTTTCCAGTCGTTCCACGTCTTGTGACGACAACGTTATTTTTGGTTTCTTTTCCAAGATATCCTCACTAATCAATATTTACACCGCGATGTAGCCGCGATTCAAAGACAATTCAAGCGGCGTCCGGTTTTGCGGGCGTCAAGGCGCACACGGCAAAACAATGGGTATCAGAACGCCCATTGTCGAAGGATTATGGACGAACTCGCCGGGCAAGGCCATAGTGTTTGCCTATTCATTCTTAATATTTATTAGAATCAATGACTTGCATGATGCGATTGACACAGAAAATGAAAATAAAGCCGGAGTATGCGGCCCGAGGCGCTATTTCCCTGACGCTAGCTGCCGATTTTATTTACTGGAGGCATGTCTTGACACAAGAAAAAACAGGCAAAACAAAAGAGATTAGAATTGCCAGTGAATATTATTTAAAAGATATGTCTAAAATTTTTGTGCCGTGGTGACAGAAACTTGAGGCCTCACGACGGTGACACCAAACTGGAATGACAACATGGCAGGGCAAGCCCATATCGAACCAGGCGGCGGCACGCCGTCCCGAGAAGGTCACGACAGGATGGCGCCGTGGCGTGGCGACCGGGTCGCCAGACAAAACCTGCTGCTCGCCGGCGCCACGCTGCTGGCCGCCAGCCTGTCGCTGATACTGTTCCAGGCCGTGGCGCTGCACGCGGAGCTGCGGCGCGAGCTGACGGTGCAAGCCGACATGCTGGCGCCTGCCGCCAGCCAGGCGCTGCGCCAGTCCAGCCACCTGGGCGCCGAACAGGTGCTGGCGCCGCTGGCCGCCGCGCCCGACATCGAACAGGCGCTGATTTACAGCCAGAATGGCCTGCCCTACGCCCGCTACGCGCGCAGCAGCGCCGAGGCCACGCCCGCAGCACCGCAAGCCGGCATGCACACGGATGGGCTGGCCGGCAGCGCGAGCATGTTGAAGCCGCTGCCGGGCGGCGGCGCACTGCTGCTGCGAACCAGCCTGGCGCCGCTCTACCGCAGCCTGGCGCAATTTGCCGCCTTCACGCTGGCCATCGGCCTGTGCGCATTCGGCATCACCTTGCTGATGGTGCGCCGCACGCGCGCCGCCGCCGAACAGGCGGAAAACCATTTTCACTACCTGGCCCATGTCGATCCCGTCACCGCGCTACCAAACCGGCATGAATTCAACGATGCGCTGGCGTATGCGCTGGCACGCGCCGACCGCCAGGACAGCAGCGTGGGCTTGCTGCTGCTGGACCTGGATAACTTCAAGGTCGTCAACGACACCCTCGGCCACCATCACGGCGACCAGCTGCTCAAACTGGTGGCCGGGCGCCTGGTCCACATCCTGCGCACCACCGACATCATCTGCCGCATGGGCGGCGACGAATTCGTGGTCATCATCGAACCGGCCGACGACGCCCTGGAGCTGGCCAGCGTGGCGCGCAAGATCCTGTCCATGCTGGCCACGCCGTTCACGCTCGATGGCCACCAGTCATACCTGGGCGCCAGCATCGGGGTCAGCCTGTATCCATTCGACGCGCGCGATGCGGCGACCCTGACGCGCAACGCCGATACGGCCATGTATCACGCCAAGCAACGGGGCAAGAACCGCTACGCCATCTTCCAGTCCGACATGGCACTGCGCGCCCAGCGCCGCCTGCGCGTGGAAGCGAACCTGCGCAAGGCCTTGCAGGACGGCGACCTGTTCTTGCATTACCAGCCGCAAATCGATTTGCGCAGCGGCCGCATCGTCGGCGTGGAAGCGCTGATACGCTGGCGCTGCAGCGAAATGGGCGATGTCAGTCCCGGCGAATTCATCCCCGTCGCCGAGGAAAGCGGCATCATCGTCGAACTGGGCCGCTGGGTGCTGCACAGCGCCTGCCGGCAAGCAGCCGCCTGGCACAAGGCGGGCTTGCTCGACACCCTGGAACACGTGGCCGTCAACCTGTCCGCCTGCCAGGCGCGCGATGCAGAACTGATGAACGACATCCGCGCCATCCTGCACGAAACGCAGCTGCCGCATGGCTTGCTGGAGCTGGAAATCACGGAAGGCGTCATGATGGACAATGTGCAGACCAATGTGGAACTGATGCAGCGGCTGCAGGAAACCGGCATCCACCTGTCGATCGACGATTTCGGCACCGGCTATTCCTCGATGTCTTACCTGAAGCGCCTGCCGATCGACCAGCTGAAAATCGACCGCAGCTTCGTGCACGACCTGCCCGGCGACGGCGAAGCCATCGTCACGGCCATCATCGCCATGGCGCACAGCCTGAAGTTGAAAGTGGTGGCCGAAGGCGTGGAAACCCTGCGGCAAGTGGAGTTTTTAAGAAAGGCCGGCTGCGACAATGCGCAGGGCTTTTTCTTCGCGCGCCCGATGACGGCGGCGCAGTTGACGGCGCTGCTGCTGGAGCGGCGCGACTGGAGCAGCCGCACCGCTTTGCAGGCCTAGAATCAGGCTAACTTGGCCGAGTGTTCACGCGTGGCGTGGAACTTCAGCTTGGGCCAGCGCTCTTCCGTCAAACGCAGGTTCACGCCCGACGTGGCCAGGTAAGCCATGTTGCCGGCCGCATCGTAGGCCACGTTGTGGCCCAGCGCGTTTTCGAAGTCCTGCAGGATGCGCTTGTCGTCGCAGCTGACCCAGCGGGCGCTGCTGATGCTGGTGCCTTCGAACACGGCGTCGACGCCATATTCGTTGAGCAGACGGCTGGCGACTACTTCAAACTGCAGCACACCGACGGCGCCCAGTACCAGCTCGCCACCCAGCACCGGCTTGAAGACCTGTACCGCGCCCTCTTCGCCCAACTGCTGCAAGCCTTTGTGCAATTGCTTGATTTTCAAGGGGTTACGGATGCGCACCGAACGGAAGAAGTCTGGCGCAAAGTACGGGATGCCGGTAAACGTCAGCATCTCGCCTTCGGAAAAACTGTCGCCGATCTGCATGTTACCGTGGTTGGGCAAGCCGATGATGTCGCCTGCGTACGCTTCTTCCACCTGTTCGCGCGAGGACGCCATGAAGGTCACCACGTTCGACACCTTGATCTCGCGGCCCAGGCGCAAATGCTTGACCTTCATGCCGCGCTCGAAACGTCCCGAACACACGCGCAAGAAGGCGATGCGGTCGCGGTGGGCCGGGTCCATATTCGCCTGGATCTTGAACACGAAGCCGGTGAACGGCTGTTCGGCCGGCGCCACGGCGCGCACGGTGGCATCGCGTTCACGCGGCGCAGGCGCCCAGTCGACCAGCGCCGACAGAATCTCGCGCACGCCAAAGTTGTTGATGGCCGAACCGAAAAACACCGGCGTCTGCACGCCGGACAGGAATTCTTCCAGCTTGAATGGATGCGAAGCGCCATGCACCAGTTCGACTTCCATGCGCAATTGATCCATCTCCAGCGGGAACATCTCTTGCAGGCGCGGGTTGTCGATACCCTTGATGATTTCAAAAGCGCCGTCGGCTTTTTCTTCGCCGGCCTTGAACAGCATGATCTCGTCGTTGATCAGGTGATACACGCCGCGGAAGTTCTTGCCCATGCCGATAGGCCAGGTGACAGGCGCGCACTGGATCTTCAGCACCGATTCGAGTTCGTCGAGCAGTTCCAGCGGATCGCGCGTCTCGCGGTCCATCTTGTTCATGAAGGTGACGATGGGCGTATTGCGCATGCGGCACACCGCCAGCAGCTTGATCGTCTGCGCTTCCACGCCCTTAGCCGCATCGATCACCATCAGCGCCGAGTCGACAGCCGTCAGCACGCGGTAGGTATCTTCCGAGAAGTCCTGGTGGCCTGGCGTGTCGAGCAGGTTGACGACGTGGTCGCGAAATTCGAACTGCATCACCGAGGAAGCCACGGAAATGCCGCGCTGCTTCTCGATCTCCATCCAGTCCGAGGTCGCGTGGCGGCCCGATTTACGCGCCTTGACGGTACCGGCCATCTGGATCGCGCCCGAGAACAGCAGCAGTTTTTCCGTCAGGGTGGTCTTGCCCGCATCCGGGTGGGAAATGATGCCGAAAGTGCGGCGGCGCTGTACTTCACGCGCGATCACGGCGGGCGCCTTGCTGCTGGTCGCCGCTGCCGGTGACTGTTCATTATCGATGGTATCGTCGGATGTCATGTCGTTCTCGTTGGCCATATTGGTGACCATGATATGGCCCTCGCAAAAAACCCTCGATTTTACAGACTCCCGGGCATTCCGTGTGAACTGTTCCACTCTTGCGCCCTGGCAGCCTTGCCTTTGCGACATTGTTAAATCAGTACTTCATCAAGGTGTCACAATTCACAGGCAACATTGCAATGCAGAAACATTGTGACCCTTCCTGGAAATCTGATGAAAATCCTTTTGACGCCTGCCATCCGACTCATGCAGCAATTGCGCCTGCTGCCCAAATTCATGCTCGTCTGCCTGGTCTTCCTGCTGCCGCTGGCGCTGGTGACGAGCTTGCTGATTGCCGAGCTGGGCAAGTCATTGTCGCAGGCACAGCAGGCGCAGCGGGGCGTCAGTTATGTGCAGCAGTTGCAGGAAACCACGCATTTGCTGCAGCGCCGGCGCGGCGAAGAACATTTGCGCCTGAGCATAAAGCGCGCAGTCGATGGCCCAGCGACGGCGCTCAACGCGAAGATCAGCACCGCCTTGCAAACCCTGCAAGCATCGCCCTCGGGGGCCGGCCTGCCGCAGGTGGCTGAGCTGCTCAAGCAATGGCAGGCGCTGCTGGCGGGCCAGGCCAGCCTGGGCGCCAAGGAAAGTTATAGCACCCACACGGCGCTGATACGCCAGGCCGGCAAGCTGGTGCAACTGGTGGCCGACCGCTCGCACCTGGGCCTCGATGGCGAAGCGGGCGCGGGCCACTTGAGCAATGTCATCATCGGCACCCTGCCCGACCTGGCCGAAAGCCTGTCCGACATCGCCGGCCGGGGCGGCGCCTATATCGACACGGGCTTGTTTGAAGCCAACGAAGACCAGCTGGTCAACGCCACCGCCCAGATCGCCCGCCATGAACTGGAACGCTTGCCGGCCCGCTACGATGAAATCAGCAGCAGCCAGCCCACGCTGCGCGCGCCGCTGGAACCGGCGCTGAAAGCGCTGCCGGTGGCGCTGGCCTTTTTGGAGCGCACGAAAAATGAAGTCACCAATTCCTACGACCAGAGCTCGGGGCCGGCCTTCCACAAGGCGGGCATGCAAGCCATCGATGGCCTGTACGCGCTGGCGACGGCTTCGGGCAATGCGCTGCAAGCCGTGCTGGCCGAACGCATCGCCCGCGACCAGGCCAGGCGCGCGCTGATCCTGGCCGCCATGCTGCTGGTGCTGGCGATTGCCGCTTATCTATGCGCCGGCTTCTACGCCTCGTTCTCCCGCGACGTGGCGCAATTGCGCCTGGCCGTGGGCGCGGCAGCAGCCGGTGATTTGTCGCAGCGCATCGATAGCGCTGCACGCGATGAAATCGGCGACCTGGTGCGCGACTTTGGCGCCATGACGCGTAGCCTGGCCACCCTGGTACAGGAAATCCGCAGCGGCGCCGCCGTCATCGCGGCCGCTGGCGCCGACATGGCGCAAGGCAACCAGGCTTTGTCCGGCCACACCGCCACCCAGTCCGAGGCGCTGGGCGCTACCGTGGACTCGATGCGCGAACTGACGGCGACCGTAGGCCGCAACGAAGCCCACCTCGCCCAGGGCAGCACCTTGGTCGCCTCGGCTGCCGACGTGGCGCGGTGCGGCGGCGAGACCGTCACCGCCGTGGTCGACACCATGGCCTCGATCAAGGCCAGCTCGCACAAGATCGTCGACATCATCGGCGTCATCAACGGCATCGCCTTCCAGACCAATATCCTGGCCCTGAATGCCGCCGTGGAGGCGGCGCGGGCCGGCGAGCAGGGACGCGGTTTCGCCGTGGTAGCGGCCGAAGTACGCAGCCTGGCGCAGCGCTCGAACGAGGCGGCGCTGGAAATCAAGCGCCTGATCGGCGATTCGGTGGCCACGGTGGACGCGGGTGGCGAGCTGGTGAACGCGGCCGGCAGCACCATGCGGCAAGTAGTCGAGGCGGTGCAGCAGGTGGCGCTGGTGATCGCCCGCATCAGCAGCGCCGGCGCCGAACAGAATGGCGAAATCACCCAGATCAATGGCGCGCTGGCGCAGATCGACGACATGACGCGCCAGAACGCGGCCCTGGTCGAAGAAGCGCGCATCGGTTCGCAGCGCCTGCATGAAGAGGGCGACGCGCTGACGCAGGCCGTCAGCCGCTTCCGCCTGGAAGAGGCAGCGCAAGCCGAGTCCACCGCCCCGCGCGCCAGCTTGCCCAGCGTGCGCCAGGCCGGTTCCTGGAGCGCCAACAAGCCGCGCGTCATATCACAAAACCACGTACAACGGCGCAAGGCTTGATGTCTATAGAACCAACGTAGGACTGGGACTACAATTCTGCCTCAATAGAGACTACAAAATGGCGACTGCTAATCTTATGTTCGCCAATGACATAAGCTTTTAAAGTAACTACATCGTGATCTGCGCGATAAGCCTGGCAAAAAATCCATGACCAGCAGCGCAGCCATCGCACTCCGATGTAAAAAAGCCTGTGAGGAATTATATGAACCATACCCAACTTAGCGCTCCGCTCCAGAAAAACCAGTTGCTGCCGCATGTAATGCCAGCGGCTGGCCGGGAAATCAAGCTTGCGTCGCGGGTTAGCCTCAGTAGCGCACAACAAAATGAGTTGCTGGCCGCCCTGCCCCGCGCCGCGCTCGAATCGCTGTTTGAACACCTGGAACTGGTGGAACTACCATTCGGCAAAGAACTCTACGCTTACGGCAATCACCTCGACTACAGCTACTTCCCGACCACCGCCATCGTCTCGCTGCTGTATGTGATGGAAGACGGCGCCACCACCGAAATCGCCGTAGTCGGCCATGAAGGCGTGGTGGGCGCCTCGCTGGTGGTGGGCGAACGGGCCATGTGCACGGCCGTGGTGCAAAGCGCCGGCTACGGCTACCGTTTAAAAACGCAATGCCTGCGCGATGCCTTCAATGAAGGCGGCGCGCTGCCGCAACTGCTGATGCGCTACACCAATGCCCTGTTTGCCCAGATGGCGCAAAACGCCGTGGGCGGCCGCCACAGCTCGATAGAACAAAAACTGTGCCGCTGGCTGCTCGACCGTCTGGACCGCTCGCCATCGAATGAATTGAAAGTCACCCAGGAACTCATTTCCATCATGCTGGGCGTGCGCCGCGAAAGCATCACGGCCGCCGCCGGCAAGCTGCAGGAAGAAGGCTTGATACACTATCGCCGTGGCAATATCACGGTACTCGACCGCCTGGGCCTGGAAGCCTACGCCGGCGAATGCTACAAAGTGGCGAAGACAGAATACGACCGCTTGCTGCGCGACGTGGCGCGCTGCTAAACAGCTTCAGTCCACAAAAAAATGGCCGGGCATCATGCCCGGCCATTTTTTATGGGCGCTTATTGTTGCTGATGCAATGCTAGGCGTCGAGTTTCTCGCCAGCGTAGGCAACTTCCTCCGCACCAGACTGCTCTGGCGCCAAAGCCATCGGAATCAATGCCTCCACGCAAGTGCCCTTGCCATTCGGCCCAGGCCGCACGGTCAGGGTTCCACCCAGCAGCAAGGCCCGTTCGCGCATGCCCAGCAAGCCATGCGACATCGGCTTTTGCAGCGCATCTTCGGCAATCCCGATACCGTCGTCGACCACGCGCAGCACCAAACCGCGTTCATTGCGCTTCAGGGTCACGCTGACCATGCCGGCGCGTGCATATTTCAGGATATTGGTCAGCGATTCCTGCACGATACGGAACAGCGCAATCGTCAAGGTCGCTTCGCGGTTATCGATATTGATGGCCACATCCGTGTCACAGCGCACCTGGCTCATGCGCGCAAAATCTTCGCAATAGCTCTCGATGGCGGCACACAAGCCCAGGTTGTCGAGCAAACTGGGGCGTAGATCCTCGACGATGCGGCGCTTCAGCTCCACCGTTTCCAGCAGAGTCGCCTTGGCGCGACGCAATTGCGCGGCCAGCTCGGGCGCCGTATGCGTCAATTGCTGCGTGACGGCGCCCAGGTCCATGCTGATGGAGGTCAGGTTGGCGCCCAGCTCATCGTGCAGTTCGCGCGCCAGCCTTGCCTTTTCCACTTCATTGACGCTGATCAAATGCCGCGACAGCACGGATAATTGCTCGGTACGCTTGTTGACGGTCGATTCCAGGGTGTCATTGGCGTTTTGCAGCGCAAACTCCACTGCGGTGCGGTTCTGGAAGCTGCGCCGCACCAGTTGGTAAAACATCACCAGCACCAGGATGGCCAGCGCATTGATACCGATGCCCAGCATCACGGCTTTCTGGTACTCATGGTAAAACGCGGCACTACCGGCGGCCAGTGCCTCGTTCTGTTCACGCGTCATGATCACCACCTGCAAACGGATTTCATCCATGGTGGAGCGTTCGTCGGTCACGCGCGAGATATTGACGATATCGGCCAGGCCGCCCTGCCGGTAGACTTCGATCGACTGTTGCAGCATCGACATCTTGCGTCGGATCAGGCTCTTGAGCTGGGCCAGGTTTTTCAGCTGGCTGGGGCTGGACGCCAGCAGGGTTTGCAACTCATTGAATTCGTTTTCAATTTCGGCGTTGACCGTCTTCGACGGCCCCAGATAGGTTTCCGAGCCGGAAATGTAATAGCCGCGCAAGCTGCTCTCGGTATCGAGTACCAGGACATTGAGGTATTCCAGGCGGTCGGCGACGCGCGCGCTCTTGGTCAGCAAGGCATTCGTGCCCTTCAAGGATTCCAGGTTATGGTAAAGACTGAAACCATTGAGTATCAGCAGCAATGCACAGGTGACGCAAAGGATCGTCTTGTACAGAGGCAAGGGCTGATTCGGGGCCGGTTCAACGGTGAAGTACATCCTGATGTGCATCCTTAGCAAGATTCGGCGCAGGAAGCAAGACCAGCGCCGGCCAATTATAGTCCGCGCCACACACTGCAGCACCGCACAACATCAAGATTGTGCCTGACGTAGCGGACAGTTGGGCGATCATGGCTGCATGATCGCACCGCCCGGCTAGTCAAGCAAATTGTTTTTCATTGCGTAATAGGTCAAGTCGCTGTTCGATTGCAAGCCCATTTTTTCCATGATGCGGGTGCGGTAAGTGCTGACCGTCTTGATGCTCAGCGACAAGGCCACACCGATATCGGACACGGTGGCGCCGCGCGCCAGCCGCAGAAAGACCTGGAATTCGCGGTCCGACAGCTCCGTATGCAGGGCCGCCGTCGTGTCGCGGTCGAACGATTGCGCCAGCAATTCGCCCACGGTGGAGCTGACATAGCGGCGTCCCTGGAACACGGTGCGCACGGCCGTCATCAGCTCGTCCGCCTCGCACTCCTTGTTCAGATAGCCGTTAGCGCCCATCTTGAACAGATTGAGCGCGTATTGCTGGGCGGGATAGCCGCTCAGTATCAACACGGGCAATTCGGGCTGGCCCTGGCGTATCGTGCGCAAGGTATCGATGCCGCTCTGATCGGGCATGGCTATATCGAGCAACAGCACATCGCATATCTCGCGGCGGGCGATATCGAGCGCTTCGCGCCCCGTACCGGCTTCCGCCACGACACTAAAATCGTCTGAGGACGAAAAAATCTGCTTGAATCCAGCTCGTACTATTTGGTGGTCATCACAAATGGCAACGCGTATCATTGTTTCCCCTTATATTTTCCTGGCCTGGGAAAGACTACCGGTGCCTGAACACAGCACTGGCTCAGCGTCACTGACAAAAACGCAACATTAACATTATATTTAAAACACGGCACGCCGCACGATATCGGCTGGGCGTCATCGCATTTTAGTCAAAAAAGCAGTAGTACTGCTATATTGGTGCAAATCTTATTTTAGCAAGTTTAAAATCGCGATTAATTCCTCGCGTATCCAGGCGCGATCCAAGGGCGCCTCTTGCGGCGTGGCAGCTATCACGGGCAAGGCGGGCTGCAGCACATCCTCATCCAGTGGCAGATGCACCGCACCACGGCTGTCGAGTTTGTTGCGCGCACCGCTGATGGTAAAACCTTGCTCATACAGCAATTCACGGATACGCCGTATCAGCAGCACTTCATGGTGCTGATAATAACGGCGGTTACCTCGTCGTTTGACGGGTTTGAGCTGGGAAAATTCCTGCTCCCAGTAACGCAGCACATGCGGTTTGACACCGCACAATTCGCTGACCTCGCCGATCGTGAAATAGCGCTTGGCCGGGATGGGCGGCAAAACGATCAACTCGGTTTTACTGATGCGCTCGTTCATCGCCACTCACTCAGGCAGCACGTGCCAGCGGACTGGTCTCTTCGACCATGCTTTTCAGCTTCTGGCTGGCGTGGAAGGTCACGACACGGCGTGCCGTGATAGGGATCTCTTCGCCTGTCTTGGGATTGCGCCCCGGCCGCTGCGGCTTGTCGCGCAGCTGGAAATTGCCGAAACCCGACAGTTTGACGGCCTCGCCCCGTTCGAGCGCATTGCGGATTTCATCGAAAAAGGTTTCGACCATATCTTTCGCTTCGCGCTTGTTCAGGCCCACTTGCTCGAACAACAGTTCGGCCAGTTCCGCCTTGGTCAAGGTGGGTAAATCTTTTTCCGCTTCCTGGCGCACTTTGGCAACCAGCATGGCCCGATGCAAATCGGCAGCCAATGCGGACTGCAGTACGGCGGAATCAACGTCGCTATTATTAATTTTGCTGCCCTGCCTTTTCTGTGCGCCCGAACCCGCCGCATGGCGGATCCGTACCCGGTTTTCGGCGAACCAACCACCACCCGCAAGCGGTGGCTGGCCCGACTATTACGAACGCAGTTTAGCGTCGTGTCCCTGCTTGGCCGCGTCGATCAGCACAGCCATCAGGCCATCGACCACATCGTCTTGCAGGGTGTTTTGAGTATCTTGCAAGCTAATCCGGAAAGCAAGGCTTTTTTCATCCGTTTCCAGACCTTTGCCCCGATATTCATCAAATAAAACAATGGCTTGCACGATACGCGCTGCAGGGCTAGCCTTGGCGGCAGCGTGCAAGGAATCGAGCACATCCTGCACCGCCACCGATTGCTTGACGACTACCGCCAGATCGCGGCTGGCGCCCGGGAATTTCGAAATTTCCGCGTACACCGGCAAAGGACGCTGCTCCAGCGCGGCTGCATCGACTTCAAACAGCACTGGCGCTTGCGGCAAGTCATACTTTTGCATCCAGCGCGGGTGCAATTCACCGATGAAACCGATGACTTTACCGTCCAGTTCCACATGAGCCGAACGGCCCGGATGCAGGGCTGGGTGTTCCGCCTTGGTGAAACGCAATACCAGCGGCGCGAACAGCGCTTCCAGGTCCGCCTTGACGTCGAAGAAATCGACGCTGCGCGCTGGCTGGCCCCACTGCTCATCAGCGACCGGGCCATAGGCCATGGCACCGACACGCTTGGGTTGGTCGTAGCCGGCCACCGTCACGGCGCCATTTTCCACGGACGCATCGCGCTTGTAGATGGCGCCCACTTCAAAGATGCGGATGCGGTTGGTTTTGCGGTTCAGGTTGTACCGCACCACCGACACCAGGCTGCCGATCAGCGAGGTGCGCATCACGCTCATCTGGCTGGCGATCGGATTTTGCAAGGTGATCGGGTTGGTATTGCCCGAAAAATCACGCTCCCACGCTGCGTCGACAAAACTCATGTTGACCACTTCCTGGTACGCCAGGTCAGCCAGTTCATGACGCACTGCAAACAGCGAACGCGTGTTTTCCGGCGCGATCTGCATCACATTGGCCGCCACCGGCGGACGGGTCGGGATATTTTCAAAGCCGTAGACGCGCGCCACTTCCTCGATCAGGTCTTCCTCGATCTCGATATCGAAACGATAGCTGGGCGAAGTGACCGAGAACACGCCGTCGGCCAGCGTGTATGGCAGGGCCAGACGGGTGAAGATGTCGGCGACCAGCGCATCCGTCAACGGCACGCCGATGACTTTTTGCGCGCGCGCCGTGCGCATCGTCACCGGTGCGCGCTGCGGCAGGTTGACGATATGATCATCGACCGGGCCGACGGTGGTCGCTGTGGTGCCGCAGATTTCCACGATCAGGGCCGTGATGCGCTCGATGTGTTCCACATTGGTGGCGAAATCCACGCCGCGCTCGAAGCGGTGCGCCGCATCGGTCGAGAAATTGAAATGGCGGGCGCGGCCACGGATGGCATCCGGCCACCAGAAGGCTGCTTCCAGGTAAATACTGTCGGTATCGTCCGATACCGCGCTGGCGTCGCCGCCCATGATGCCGGCCAGCGATTCGATTTCCTGCTCGTCGGCAATCACACCGAACCACTCGTTGACGGCGACGGTGTTGCCATTCAACAGTTTCACGCTTTCGCCAGCCTTGCCCCAACGCACTTCGAGGCCGCCATGGATCTTGGCCAGGTCAAACACGTGGCTAGGGCGGCCCAGTTCCAGCATGACATAGTTGGAAATATCGACCAGGGCCGACACAGGACGCTGGCCGCTACGCTCGAGGCGCTGCTTCATCCAGTCCGGCGTGACCGCCCTGGTATTCAAGCCACGGATCACGCGGCCCGTGAAACGGCCGCACAGGTCCGGTGCGCTGATCTTGACTGGCAGCACTTCATCGCTGGAGACGGCAATGGTGCGGAATTGCGGTGGCGTCAGCGGCACACCCGTCAAGGCCGACACTTCACGCGCCACGCCCAGCACGGACAGGCAATCGGCCTTGTTCGGCGTCAGCTTGATCGTGAATTTCAGATCGTTCAAGGCATAGTAGTCGCGGAAATTCTGGCCGATAGGCGCATCGTCCGGCAATTCCATCAAGCCAGCGTTTTCTTCCGACAATTTCAATTCGCGCGCGGAGCACAACATGCCTTGCGACTCGACGCCTCGCAGCTGGCCCACCTTGATTTCAAACGGCTTGCCATCGGCGCCAGGCGGCAGCACGGCGCCAGCCTTGGCGCACACCACTTTCAAGCCGGGGCGCACGTTCGGCGCGCCGCACACGATATTGAGCATGGTGCCGGTGCCGACATCGACCTGGCACACGTTCAGGCGGTCGGCGTTCGGATGTTTCTCCATCGCCAGGACCAGGCCCACCACCACGTTCGAGAACGGTGGAGCGACAGCTTCGACGTCCTCCACTTCCAGACCGGACATGGTCAGCAGGTGGGACAGTTCGTCCGAAGTCATCTTCGGATCGACCATGGTACGGAGCCAGTTTTCGGAAAATTGCATAATCAAGCCTTCAAAGGGTCAAAGCTCGCCGCGCGAGCACAATGGATGCTGGGCGCTCAAGCGCGGCAAATCAAACGGAACAACGCTTAGTTGAATTGCTTCAGGAACCGCAGGTCGCCTTCATAAAAGAGACGCAGGTCGCTGATGCCGTAACGCAGCATCGTCAGGCGCTCCAGGCCGGAGCCGAAAGCAAAGCCGATGAATTTCTCTGGATCGAGGCCAAAGTTGCGCACCACATTAGGGTGCACCTGGCCCGCGCCCGATACTTCCAGCCAGCGGCCCTTCAATGGGCCGGAACCGAAGGCGATGTCGATCTCGGCCGAAGGCTCGGTGAATGGGAAGTAGGATGGACGGAAACGCACTTGCAGGTCGTCGGTCTCGAAGAAAGCCTTGATGAAGTTCAGGTAAACGCCCTTCAGGTCGGCAAAGCTGATGTCTTCGGCGATCCACAGGCCTTCGACCTGATGGAACATCGGCGAATGGGTGGCATCGCTGTCGACGCGGTAGGTGCGGCCGGGCGCGATCACCTTGATCGGCGGCGTATGCGTGCGCGCATAGCGCACCTGCATCGGGCTGGTATGCGTGCGCAGCAGCAAAGGCTTGCCATCGCTGTCATTGCCATCGATGTAGAAAGTATCTTGCATGGAACGGGCCGGATGGTTTTCCGGGCTGTTCAGGGCAGAGAAGTTGGTCCAGTCGGTTTCGATCTCGGGGCCGTCAGCCACGTCGAAGCCGATCGAACGGAAAATTTCCTCGACGCGCTCCCAGGTGCGCATCACTGGATGGATGCCGCCTGGCATGCGGCCACGGCCTGGCAGGGTCACGTCGATCGCTTCGGCGTTCAGTCGGCCTTGCAGCTGGGCATCGGCCAGTGCATCACGGCGCGCCGTCAGCGCGTCTTCGATCTGCACCTTGACGGCATTGATCAGGGCGCCTTGCGCCTTGCGCGCGTCCGGGTCCAGTTTGCCCAGGCCCTTCATCATTTCAGTAATCTGGCCAGTCTTGCCCAGGTAGCGGGCTTTGGCGTTTTCAAGTGCGGCAGCGTCTGCGGCGGCGATAAAGTCAGCCTGGGCCGAGACGACGAGTTCTTCTAGGGAGTTCATGCGGCTTTTCCTGTTTTGGAAATCAATCCTGGATTCAGTAATCGAGAGCCCAACAATCAAAAACGGAAACGGGGCATAGGGTTCACACCCCTGCCCCGCTCTTTATAACGTCACCCTACGGATGACGCTGTGCAATGACCGTGCTTACGCAGCGATTTTTGCTTTAACTGCGTTGACAATCGCAGCGAACGCTGGCTTGTCCATCACAGCCATATCGGCCAGGACTTTACGGTCCAGTTCGATACTTGCTTTTTTCAAGCCGTTCATGAATACGCTGTACGTTACGCCATGCTCACGGGAAGCGGCGTTGATACGGGCGATCCACAGGCGGCGGAAAACGCGTTTCTTGTTGCGGCGATCGCGGTATGCGTATTGGCCAGCGCGCATAACTGCTTGCTTGGCAACACGGTATACACGGCTGCGGCGACCACGGTAGCCTTTAGCTTGAACAAGAATCTTTTTATGACGGGCACGAGCTGTAACCCCACGTTTTACTCTAGGCATAGTAACTCCTTATATTGAGTGTGAGATTAAGCAGTCGGCATCATGCGGTAGACGGATTGCACGTCAGACGCAGCGACATTGGTGGTACCGCGCAGAGCGCGTTTCAGCTTGGTGGTTTTTTTGGTCAAGATGTGGCGTTTGAACGCATGACCACATTTAACGGTACCACCTGGACGCACGCGAAAACGTTTTTTCGCGGAGCTTTTGGTCTTCATTTTAGGCATAGCAATCTGTCCTTTTACGGACAGCTCCATTTATAACAGGATTGCAGGTGGCAACACGACGTCGCGCTTAGATGCCTGCTTTCACATGTCGTGCAGCGGATGCGAGTCCGCTACAGTTTTGAGCGGCCCGGACATTGCTGGCCGGGCCGCTCAAATTCTGCCTGGGGCAGAGTGCCGCATCAATAGTGATGCGCGTCATTTCCACCCACAGTAAAACGCTATTGTATCTTACTTTTTCTTCTTAGGCGAAAGGACCATGATCATCTGGCGGCCTTCCATCTTCGGAAATTGCTCAACCTGGCCAAACGGCTCCAGATCGGCTTTCAGACGTTCCAGCATACGGAAGCCAATATCCTGATGCGCCATCTCACGGCCGCGGAAACGCAGCGTGATCTTGGTTTTATCGCCATCCTCGAGGAACTTGATGAGGTTACGCAACTTGATATTGTAGTCACCATCATCAGTCCCCGGACGGAATTTGACTTCCTTCACGAGGATGATCTTTTGCTTCAATTTGGCTTCGTGAGCTTTCTTCTGCTCCGAATACTTAAATTTGCCGTAGTCCATCAAACGGCATACCGGTGGCTGCGCAGTAGGCGCAATTTCCACCAGATCAACGTTTGCCTCTTCCGCCAGGCGGAAGGCTTCAGCCAAACTTACGATACCGAGTGGCTCGTTATCGACCCCACTTAAACGCATTTCAGGGGCAGTGATTTCGCCATTGATGCGATGTGACTTGTCAGTAGCTATTGTAATTTCCTTTAAAAATCTTATAAAACGGTCGTGCTGCGAGTTTCCTCGTCAGGCCTTGGTGTCGACTTCAAGTTTGAGTCGCTCTATCAGGGCATCGACGGACATCACGCCCAGATCGACATTGCCCCGCGCCCGCACGGCCACCGTATTTGCATCCCGCTCTTTATCGCCAATCACCAGGATATAAGGCAATTTTTGTACGGAATGTTCACGTATTTTATAGGTAATCTTCTCGTTACGCAAATCAGCTTGTACGCGCAGTCCCGCTTTGCGCAGTTTTGTTGTAACTTCTTGTACGTAATCAGCCTGGGCATCGGAGATGTTCAATACCGACACTTGCACCGGCGACAACCACAACGGCATGGCGCCCGCATAGTGTTCGATCAGGATGCCAATGAAACGTTCCAGCGAACCGACAATCGCGCGATGCAGCATGATGGGAACCTGGCGCGTATTGTCCACCGCCACATATTCGGCGCCCAGACGGCCCGGCATCGATGGGTCGATCTGCACCGTGCCCACTTGCCATGCGCGGCCCAAGCTATCTTTCAGGTGGTACTCGATCTTCGGACCATAGAAGGCGCCCTCGCCCGGCAATTCCGTCCATTCCACGCCACAGGCGCGCAGGGCCGAACGCAGGGATTCCTCCGCCTTGTCCCACGACTCTTCCGTGCCGATGCGGCTATCCGGACGCAAGGCCAGCTTGACATCGATATTCGTAAAGCCGAAAGCCGTATAGACATCCATCGCCTGCTGATGGAAAGCCGTCACTTCCGCCGAAATCTGCTCTTCCGTGCAGAAAATGTGACCGTCATCCTGCGTAAAGCCGCGCACGCGCATCATGCCGTGCAAGGCGCCCGATGGCTCATTGCGGTGACATTGACCGAACTCGCCGTAGCGCAGCGGCAAGTCGCGGTAGCTGCGCATGCCGCTGTTATAAATCTGCACGTGGCCAGGGCAATTCATCGGCTTCAGGGCGTAGGAACGGTTTTCCGATTCCGTGATGAACATGTTTTCACGGTAGTTATCCCAGTGACCGGTCTTTTCCCACAGGCCGCGATCGAGGATTTGCGGCGCCTTGACTTCCTGATAGCCATTGACCTGGTACACATTGCGCATGTATTGCTCGACTTGCTGCCAGATCGTCCAGCCTTTTGGATGCCAGAAGATCAGGCCCGGCGCCTCTTCCTGGAAATGGAAGAAATCGAGCTGCTTGCCCAGTTTGCGGTGATCGCGCTTTTCCGCCTCTTCCAGGTTGTGCAGGTATTGCTCCTGATCTTCCTTCCTGGCCCAGGCCGTGCCATAGATACGCTGCAGCATCTCGTTTTTCGAGTCGCCGCGCCAGTAGGCGCCCGCCAGCTTCATCAGCTTGAAGACTTTCAGCTTGCCCGTCGACGGCACGTGCGGGCCGCGGCACAAGTCGGTAAACTTGCCTTCGGAATACAGCGACACTTCCTGATCGGCAGGAATCGAGCCGATCAGCTCAGCCTTGTAGGCTTCGCCTATGCCCTTGAAATACTCGATGGCTTCATCGCGCGCCACCACTTTGCGCGTGACTTGCTCATCTTTCTTGGCCAGTTCAGCCATTTTCTTTTCGATCGCCACCAGATCTTCCGGCGTGAACGGGCGCTTGTAGGCAAAATCGTAATAGAACCCGTTGTCGATCACAGGACCGATGGTCACTTGCGCTTCAGGAAACAATTCCTTGACGGCATAGGCCAGCAAGTGAGCGGTCGAGTGGCGTATCACTTCCAGGCCATCGGCATCCTTGTCCGTGATGATCGCCAGCTCGGCATCCTGCTCGATCAAATGCGAGGTATCGACCAGTTTGCCATCGACCTTGCCGGCCAGCGCGGCCTTGGCCAGGCCAGTACCAATATTGGCCGCAACCTGGGCCACGGTGACCGGGCCGTCAAATTGACGGGCGGAACCATCGGGAAGTCGGATTGTAAGCATATTGATCTCCATGTCGGCGCTGGCGCCAGGTAAAACTGCAATGTGTGGAATGGACTGAAAAACCGGGAGGAAAACGCAGACGCAAAAAAACGCGGACTAGCCGCGTTTTTCACTTTTTTGAGACAAAGGAAACCCGTTCGACTAGCGTCACTCCCAAAGCTTGGTAGTAGTTCGCGGTGTCATAACCGGTTGACCCTTTCTTTCTCTCTAACTGCATTCTGGTGGGCGGTGAGGAATTCGAATCCCCGACCCCTTGGATGTCGACCAAGTATTCTAACCAGCTGAACTAACCGCCCGTAAAACTGTGTTGATCATCTTATTTCAAATGACCGCTTGCGGCTTGCGCCAGCTTAAAAACTATTTACTGCCAAATTCTGGTGGGCGGTGAGGAATTCGAATCCCCGACCCCTTGGATGTCGACCAAGTATTCTAACCAGCTGAACTAACCGCCCCGAAGACCAGCATTATAGAGAGGCTTTCCCGTAAATACAAGGGCTGTTTTACAGGAAACTTTAATCATTTCCCCGGGCGTCAGCCCTCTTTATATAGAGCAGGTCCGCCATGCATGGAATGCAGCTAGAATCGCAACATGAATTCCTCTTTATTACGTTGGTTAAAAACCCTGAGCCGCGTTTGCGGCTTCGAAACGGCAGACTCCTTCCCACCCGGCCACCCCTATGCGCGCACGCACTGGCAAGCCGCCTATTTCGATATCGCCTCCGACGTGAAGCCGGACGAGATCGAACGGCGCATCTGCGCGGCGATTACCAACACGCCGACGGTATTTGCCTACATCAGCAATCCCACGCCGCGCATGCAGCGCGCCTTGTTAAATACCATCCATGAACGGCTGCGCCGCCAGCCAGGCGCCGGCGCCACCGATCTGGTGCTACTGCTGATCAAGGCCTACCAAAGCCCGCACATCAGCGAAGCCGTCCCCGGCCTGCGCAACTTGATACGCGAAACGCAGCATGACGATAGCAATCTGCGCGTGCATGCGGTGCTGGAACTATTAATAGGTACGCCACGCGGGCTGGATGTGATCGACATGTAAGCTTAAGCGTGATTGGAAGGCACGTAACGCGCCCGCAAACGCATGAACGGCGTTTCCACCAGCATATATAAGAGCCAGCCTGCAGCGATGCTCAGCACCATGCTGGCCAGTATCGCCGGTATGCTGTCCGGCCCATAACCCATGCCCTGCCAGACGGGCTTGAGCAAGATGCACAGTTGTTTGTGCAACAGATAAATCGCATACGACCACAAGGCCAGGCTGGCCGCGCCGGGCACGCGTACTTTATACAGCACACTGCCGGGACTGAGCGCGGCGATCAGCAGCAGGGTAAAACTGGCCGCCAGGGCGGGATAAGCAAATACCGTCACCCAGTAAGCATAATGGTTGGTGAAAAACACAAACAGCATCAGCGCCGCGCCAGCCAGGCCAGCGAACAGGGTGCGGTTGCCATAGGAAGTGATGCGCGACCAGGCGGCTGGATGATAATTTTTCAGCAGCGCCAGCGCCACGCCCAATACCAGCTCGTCGAAGCGGCACCACGAAGCGTAATAAATGTATTTGTAATAGCCAAGGCCGCCGTGCGGCACATGCACATATTCATCCCACAAATAGGCCCGCACCAGCATGCCGGCAATCACACTGGCAGCTACGGCTATCCACGCCCACAACAGTGATTTGCGGCATGCAGCGATCAGCATCGCCACAGCTGGCAGCAGCACATAAAATTGCTCTTCCACGCAGAGCGACCAGGCATGTGAAAAAGCCGTTCCTGGCGTCAGATTGATGTTTTGCGTAAAAGTCAGGAACTTCCAGATGGGCAGCAGCGCGCTGTCGCCGCGAAATGCTGGCCAGCAATAAAACAGCGCCAGCACAACATAAAAGTTGGGCAAAGTGCGCAAGAAGCGCCGCGCATAAAAATGCCGCAGCGAAAAGCCCTGCTCGCTGCGCAAGGCGGCAAAAATCTGGTTACCGATCAGATAGCCGCTCAGGGCAAAGAACAGGTCCACCCCCGTCCAGCCTATTTCCCCCCAGAAAGCAAAAGCCTCGCCATCGCTGACGAACAGCAGATAATGGTTCATGAAGACCAGCACGATGGCCAGTGCGCGCAAGGTGTCGAGGCCGTACAAACGGGAAGCAGGAGAATGGCTGGACATGGAAATCAAGAGGGAAAACAAGGCTGGCGCCGATCATGCCACGCCGCACGCTGCCATGGCCAGATTTTTACGGCAGGGACAAGGAATGCCGCTAAAATATGCCGACCCCGCCCTCCCTTTCGACACAGCATAGGATATGACCCGCATGAGCAGCGCACTCCACTTCAAATCCATCAACTACACGGGCCAGGGCAGCGGCCCGCGCCTGATCGTCACGGGCGCCGTGCACGGCAATGAAACCTGCGGCACCAAGGGCATACAGCGCGTGATGGCCGAGATCGACAGCGGCGCCCTGCCCATCTTGGCCGGCAGCGTCACTTTCGTGCCTATCACCAACCCGCTGGCCTACGCCAAGGGCGTGCGCAGCGGCGACCGCAACCTGAACCGCAACCTGTTCCCAAATAACAATCCGCAAGACTTCGAAGACCGTATCGCCAACTGGCTGTGTCCGCTACTGGGACAGCACGACGTGCTGCTGGACTTGCACTCGTTCAATGCCGACAGCCAGCCGTTCGTGATGGTCGGCCCGCGCAACAACGATGGCCCGCTGCAAGCTTTCCAACATGAAGAAAAAGAACGCGCACTGGCGCGCCGCTTGGGCGTGCGCCGCTTCGTCGATGGCTGGCTGCAAACCTATGGTTCCGGTGTGCAACGCCGCCTGGGCAGCAGCGACCAGGTCGGCATGGTCTTGCGTTATGGCGTGGGCACCACCGAATACATGCGCTCGACAGGCGGCTACGCCCTGACCCTGGAATGCGGCCAGCATGCAGACCCGGCCGCACCGGACGTGGCTTACCGCGCCATCATCAACACCCTCACCTTTTTAGGCTTGATCGATGCACCACAACCGCAACCGATCGCGGATGCCGACATGGAAGCATTAAACATGGTGGTGGTGCACGACAAGCTGCACGCCGGCGACCGCTTCATCAAGACCTGGTCCAGCTTTGACAAACTCAAGCAAGGTGATCAGATCGGCGTACGCGCCGACGGCACGCCCGTCACCGCCGAGTTCGACGCCTATATATTATTCCCGGACGTCAATGCAGCCGCCAATGCAGAGTGGTATTACCTGGCGCGGGTGAGCAGCAGCTTCTGATCAATGCCCCACTGACTTTGAAAACAAATTAATCACCAGCACGCCGGCAATGATCAGGCCCAGGCCGATCAGCGCCGGCAGGTCCAGGCTTTGCTTGAACCAGAACCAGCCGACGGCGGAAATGAGCACGATGCCTACGCCGGACCAGATCGCATACACGATGCCGGTGGGTATCACCCTGATGGTCAGCGACAAACACCAGAAGGCGATGCAATAGCCGGCCACGGTCAGCAGGCTGGGCCACAAACGGCTGAAACCGTCGGATGCCTTCAGCGCGCTGGTGGCGATCACTTCGGCGACGATGGCGATTGCCAGATAAAGGTAAGTCATGGCCAGGCTCATTGTGGGCTCAATAATTTCAAACCGAGGATGCCAGCCACGATCAGCGCGATGCAAGCGATGCGCGCGGCGCTGGCCGGCTCGCCCAACATCATGATGCCGAAAATGGCCGTGCCTACCGTGCCGATGCCGGTCCAGATGGCGTACGCCGTGCCTAGCGGCAAGTTGCGCAAGGCCATGCCCAGCAAGACCACGCTGCCCAGCATGGCAATCGCCGTCAGCACGGAAGGAATGGGACGGGTGAAGCCGGCGCTATATTTCAAGCCTATCGCCCAGCCGACTTCCAGCAAGCCGGCCAATACAAGGATGATCCAAGACATGTACTCTCCTGATGGGCGGGGTCGTCCCCGCCTGCAGCCCCATCTATCTAGCGGGGTCGTCCCCACAGGAGCAAAAGGCGGCGAGTATAGCATCGGCTAAAAAAGCTTGCCGGATACACACCTTTCCTGGTGCTTAGTGCCCACGCTCTAATCAAAAAACTGCCGAAAATCATCGACTGGCCTGATAATTACTGTATCTATATCAACTATATCAACTATTTTCCAGGAGACACAATGCTGATATTGGCCCAGGCACTGACCGCGATTATCTTGCTGTTGCACGTATATATCGTTTTGCTTGAAACGGTGCTGTTCGACGCGCGCGGGCGCAAGGTATTTGGCCTCAGCAAGGAAAAAGCCGACATCGTACGCCCCGCCATGTCCAACCAGGGTTGCTATAACGGTTTCCTGGTGGCGGCGCTGGCCCTGGGCTTCTTTTATCCGGACGCAGCCATCGCCCATGCCTTCACCGTATTCGGGCTGGTATGCATTGCCGTGGCCGGCATCTGGGGCGCAGCCACTGTCATGACGCGCATCCTGTATCTGCAAACGGTGCCTGCCGTGCTGGCCTTGCTGCTGTTCCACTTCGCCTGACGTCTCTCACGGGCGGCCAACCGGGCCGCCCTGCCCCCTCACTTTCTGCAAAATACGAACCAGCCAGCAGACTTTTTATTTATATCGTATTATGACGATATTAGATTTCAAAAAACCCGATATACAGTTCGTCTGCAGGCGAACAACAGCGAGGCAAACAATATGGACATCGACGCTATCCACAAGGCGCTGGCCAATCCGGTACGGCGGCAAATCTTGCAATGGCTCAAAGAGCCCGAGCAGCATTTTATCGAGCAAGACCATCCGCTCGATTTCGGCGTGTGCGCCGGCTTGATCGGCGGGCGCCTGGAACTGTCGCAGTCCACTGTCTCGGCCCATCTGGCCACCTTGCAAAAGGCTGGCCTGATTTCGCCCAGAAAAGTGGGGCAATGGAGCTTCTTCAAGCGCAATGAAGCCACCATCCAGGCTTTTCTGGAACAGATGCAGCAAGGTTTGTAATCGCAGTCACAGCAGCAAGCAGCACTTCCCCCATACTCGACAGGAAAGACATTTATATCATGGCAACATTATTCGACCCTATCACCATCGGCAGCCTGCAACTGAAAAACCGCATCATCATGGCCCCGCTGACGCGTTCGCGCGCCACCAATCCCGGCCGCGTGCCAAATACCCTGATGGCCGAGTACTACGCCCAGCGCGCTACGGCCGGCCTGATCATTTCGGAAGCAACCGCCGTCACGCCACAAGGCGTGGGTTATGCCCACACGCCAGGCATCTGGTCCGATGAGCAGGTAGACGGCTGGAAACAGGTCACCAAGGCGGTGCACGACGCCGGCGGCAAGATCGTTTTGCAACTGTGGCATGTGGGCCGCATTTCCGCGCCCATGTTCCTCAATGGCGACCTGCCTGTCGCGCCTAGCGCCATCAAGCCAGCCGGCCACGTCAGCCTGGTGCGTCCGGAGCAGGAATTCGTGACGCCACGCGCTTTGGACACAGAAGAAATCCCGGGCATCGTCGCCGCTTACCGCCTGGGCGCGGAAAACGCGAAAAAAGCCGGCTTCGATGGCGTGGAAATCCATGGCGCCAACGGTTATCTGCTGGACCAGTTCCTGCAAGACAGCACCAACAAGCGTACCGACATCTACGGCGGTTCGATAGAAAACCGCGCCCGTTTGATGCTGGAAGTCACCGATGCCTGTATCGCCGTCTGGGGCGCCGACAAGGTCGGCATGCACCTGGCGCCACGCCGCGATTCGCACGACATGGGTGACTCGACCCCGCGCGACACTTTCGGCTATGTAGCGCGCGAGCTGGGCAAGCGCAAAATTGCCTTCATCTTCACGCGCGAAGCCAAGGGCGAAGACAGCCTGAGCCCGTACCTGAAACAGGAATTTGGTGGCGTATTTATTGCCAATGAAAAAGTGGACCGTGCCGCCGCCGACGCACTGCTGGCCAGCGGCGCAGCCGACGCCATTGCCTTTGGCCTGTGGTTCATCGCCAATCCGGACTTGCCAGGCCGCTTGCACAGCGATGCAGCGCTGAACCCACTAAACCCGGCAACGATCTATTCGCCTGACGCGACAGGCTACACGGACTATCCCGCACTGGCATAAGCAGGTCTCTCCCCACCAGCGGCGGGCGCAAGGATGCATTGCAGGCAACTGCGGATAGTCTTTGCACCCGCCGCTCTTTATGGCGTTTCCTTCAATACCATCAACGCCATCGCCGCCGTGCCGGCCGCGCAGGACGGCGCGCCTGGGCGCTGCTGAATACACGGCAGATCACGTCTGCCGGCACGGCGTTTTCCCGCAGATAGGCGGTCGCCACCGTCCGCCCCAAAGTATGATGAAACGCCACGCCACGTTCTACCAGATTGGCCATGGCCTGATCCGTTCTGGCATTGCCGCTGCCGGATTGAGTATTGTTTTTCATGCATTGCCCCCTGTCAGATAAAGTCATACCAGCGGTTTGATCCCGGCAATGAGTTCCGTGACTAGCCCATGCAAATCAAGCCGCATGCAAATAAGACAGCAGCCGTCATCATTAGTGCCCGCCTAACAGCAAAGCATCGCTAAAATAACAATAAACCTCCCCTCGATACCGCATGGATGGTAGAACTGGCATCAATGGCAATACTTGTCGCCGCCGCCAGCCCCGTATAGAATGCCTGCGCATATTTTTTGCCGCATGAATAACTTTTGCGGCGCCATCGCATAAAACAGCGTCAAGCACACGAGAGGGTATTCATGGACGATTTATTTGTACAGCCGCGCGACCTGCCGACCTGGCACCAGCGCAGCGCCATGCGCGTGCTGCAGCTGTTTGGCTGGCGCATGCGCTTCCGGCCCCTGCCCGGTCCGCGTGGCATCGCCGTGGTCTATCCGCATACCTCGAACTGGGATTTCATGGTCGGCCTGTTTGGCAAATGGGCGCTGGCCCTGCCCTTCCGCTGGCTGGCCAAGGACTCGCTGTTTCGCGGACCATTAGGAAAAGTCTTGCGCTACCTGGGCGGCGAACCGGTCGACCGCAGCACTACTTGCGGCACGATACAGCGCCAGGCCGAGCGCATGCTGGCGGCCGACTGGTACTGGCTGGCGATCACGCCCGAAGCGACGCGCAGCTACCGCCCCAGCTGGAAGAGCGGCTTTTATCACCTGGCGCTGGAAGCCAGAGTGCCCTTGCTGCTGGTCTACATCGATTACCCGAACAAGATACTGGGCGTGGTCGACCATCTCTACCTGACGGGCGACAAGGAAGCCGACATGGCCGCCATCGCCGCCGCCTATGCGGGCCATCAGGGCTTGCATCCGGAAAACGCCGCCCCGATCATCCTGTCAGACAGGCGCCCCAACTAAGTCAGTTCATCCCCATCAGCACCAGTCCCACGGCCGTAATGGCCGCACCAGCCACGCGCACGACACGTTCGGCCATCACCTGGCCGATCACCCGCCCGCTCAAGAGCAAAATGGCCGAGGCCAGCATGAAACCGCAGGTGGCGGGAAAGGCGGACAATTCCTGTCCATGCGCATTGCCGTGCGCCAACGCAAACACGCCCACCAGGCCCATCGCCAGCCAGCCTGGCATGCTCAGGGCCAGGGCGATGGCCAGGCCCGTCAGCGCCACGGTGGCGGCGATGCCCATTTCCAGGCCCGGCAACCCCAGTCCCGCCATGCCGGCCAGCGCGCCTATCAGCATCATGCCCAGGAAAGTCAAAGGCTGCTCCAGGCCACGGCGCTGCTGGGCGCCCCAGATGCCCACGCCCAGCATGGCCAGCAAATGGTCGATGCCCGTGAAGGGATGGATGAAGCCGGCCAAAAATCCCGTGCCGTTGTCGTGGCCAGGGTGGGCCATGGCCGGCAAGCTGACCAGCGCCAGCGCCGCCAGCACACCCAGTTGTTTCAATCGTACGGTCATGCCATCTCCTTGCTGTGTTGATCGAGCAAACCCTGCTCGCGGATAAAATCGATCACTGCCTGCACGCCATCGCCGCTGCGCAGGTTGGTGAATACAAAAGGCCGCTCGCCACGCATGCGTTTTGCGTCGTGCGCCATCACGTCCAGATTGGCGCCCACATAGGGAGCCAGATCCGTCTTGTTGATGATCAGCAGGTCGGAGCGCGTGATGCCGGGCCCGCCCTTGCGCGGAATCTTTTCGCCGCCGGCCACGTCGATCACATAGATCGTCAGGTCCGACAATTCGGGACTGAAAGTGGCGGCCAGGTTGTCGCCGCCCGACTCCACCAGGATCAGATCAAGGTTCGGAAAATCGGCCTGCATGCGGGCGATCGCTTCGAGGTTGATCGAGGCGTCTTCGCGGATCGCCGTGTGCGGGCAGCCGCCAGTTTCCACGCCCATCAGCCGCTCGGCCGGCAAGGCGCCGGCGCGCAGCAGGATTTCCATGTCTTCCCGGGTATAGATGTCGTTCGTGATGACGGCCATGTCATAGCGTTCGCGCATGCCCTTGCACAGCATTTCGCACAGGGCCGTCTTGCCCGAGCCTACCGGCCCGCCTATGCCCACGCGCAGTGGGTTCGATGTGATGGATGTCATGTCATGCCTCTTTCAAATGTCAGGAACGGTAAAGGCGGCTGTATTGCAGCTCGTGCCGCATCGACAGCAGCGACAAGCCCGGCGTCCAGTTGCCGATCTCGTCGTCGACCAGGGTGCGCGCCATCAGCGCCGCCGCTTCAATCTCGGGGCGCAGCGACAGCAGCAAACGCTGGCCCGCCACCTGCCCCAGCGGCACCGATTTCACGCACACCAGCACCTGGTTTTCAGCCCAGGCAAACAGCATGGCCAGCAGCGCTTCTTCGTGCGGTATGGCCAGCGCCACCACGGCGCAGGCGTAAGCCGTCGGCAAAGCGACTTCCGGCTCGCCCTGCAGCATATCGAGCAGCACGCCATCGGCCACGCCCAGCTCGGCCAGCAGCTTGCTCAGGGAATAACCCATCTGGATAGTCTCGGCGCGGAACTCCGCCGTGTCGCGCGAGGCGATGAAACGTTCGCTCCACAGCCGCACGGCCGATAGATTCTGCTGTTCAAACGCCTGCATCAAGCGCCAGCACACGGGGGCTTCCCAGCGCGCCACCACTTCAAGCAAATGGCCGGCGATCCAGCTGCGCGCCGTGGCCGCGTCGCGCACCAGCCCTTCTTCCAGCGCCGCTTCCAGGCCCTGCGAATAACTGTAGGCGCCGATCGGCAAGGCCGGGCTGGCGAACTGCAGCAGATGCAGCAGGGCCGCGGCCTGCATCATGGCGCGTCGCCAGGGCGGTGTATCTTCTGGCGCAAGGGTACGGGCGCCAGCAAATGCTGGCCGTCGTGGTGGCCGTGGCCGCCGCCGTAGGCGCCCGCTTCCGGCTCGAACGGGGCGCTTTCCCCGGTGACCGTGGCCTGCAAACCTTCCAGCATGTCCTTCAATACCGGATCGCGGCGTATGCGCAGATAGCCATCGCCCAGCTGCGCCTGCGTATGCCGGTTCCCCAGGTGAAAGGCGCAGCGTAATAAAGTGTGGGCGTCGGGACAGCGCACCAGATAAGTCGGTTCAGGCGCGGCCACGATCTGCACCACGATCCCGTCCGGCCCGGTCATCAGGTCGCCATCGCGCAGCACCGTGCCGCGCACGGTAAAAATGGCCGCCTCTTCGCCGGTCGACAGGGTGGCGCGCAGGCGGCATTTTTCACGCTGGTCGTAGGGCAGCACCAGTTGCGCGGCGATGGGGCGGCTATCGCCTGGCCCCAGTTTGGTATGCAGTGTCAGCATGGTGTCTCCTGCTTAAAATAGAAAATAGCGCTGCGCCATCGGCAGCACGACAGCCGCCTCGCACACCAGCAGCTGGCCATCAGCGCGCACAGCATAGGTTTCCGGGTCCACTTCCATATGCGGCGTGGCGCCGTTGTGCACCATGTCGTGCTTGCGCAAGCCGCGCATCTGGCGCACCGGGATCAAGGTCTTGTTCAGCTTGAGCTGGTGGCCGATATCGAGGTCGTAGGCGGCCTGCGAGACAAAGGTAAACGACTTTTTCAGGCCGCCGCCAAAGGCGCCGAACATCATGCGGTAGTGCACGGGCTGCGGCGTGGGAATCGACGCATTCGGGTCGCCCATCTGCGCGGCGGCGATCATGCCGCCTTTTAAGATCATCGATGGCTTGACGCCGAAAAAGGCCGGCTTCCACAGCACCAGGTCGGCGATCTTGCCCGCCTCGATGGACCCCACCACATGCGAAATACCATGCGTGATGGCCGGGTTGATCGTGTATTTGGCGATATAGCGCTTGGCGCGGAAGTTGTCGCTGCGGGCCGTGTCGGGCGCCAGCGGACCACGCTGCACCTTCATCTTGTGCGCCGTCTGCCAGGTGCGCAGTATCACTTCGCCCACTCTTCCCATGGCTTGCGAGTCGGACGACATCATGGAAATGGCGCCGATATCGTGCAAAATATCTTCAGCAGCGATGGTTTCGCGGCGGATGCGCGATTCGGCAAAGGCCACGTCTTCGGCGATCGCCGGATCGAGGTGGTGGCACACCATCAGCATGTCCAGGTGCTCGTCGAGCGTATTGACGGTGAACGGGCGGGTCGGATTGGTCGACGAGGGCAGCACATTCGATTGGCCCACGGCCGCGATGATGTCGGGCGCATGGCCGCCGCCCGCCCCTTCCGTATGAAAGGTGTGGATGGTGCGGTCCTTGAAGGCGGCCAGCGTGTGTTCCAGGAAGCCGCCCTCGTTCAGCGTGTCGCTGTGCAGCGCCACCTGGATATCCATGCGATCGGCGACCGACAAACAATTGTCGATGGCGGCCGGCGTGCTGCCCCAGTCTTCGTGCAGCTTCAAGCCGATGGCGCCCGCGCGCACCTGCTCTTCCAGCGGTTCGGGCAGGCTGACATTGCCCTTGCCCATGAAGCCCAGGTTCATCGGAAAGGCGTCGGCCGCCGCCAGCATGGCGTGCAGATGCCAGGGGCCCGGCGTGCAGGTGGTGGCGGCCGTGCCGGTGGCCGGCCCGGTGCCGCCGCCCAGCATGGTGGTCACGCCGCTCATCAAGGCTTCCTCGATCTGCTGCGGGCAAATGAAATGGATGTGCGTATCGACCCCGCCGGCCGTGACGATCAAGCCTTCGCCAGCGATGATTTCGGTCGCGCCGCCGATGACCAGGGTCACGCCGGGTTGAATATCGGGGTTGCCCGCCTTGCCGATGCCGAAAATGAGGCCATTCTTCAAGCCGATATCGGCTTTCACGATGCCCCAGTGGTCGAGGATGACGGCGTTGGTGATGACGGTGTCCATTACCTCGGCGGCGCAGCGCTGCGACTGGCCCATGCCGTCGCGTATCACCTTGCCGCCGCCAAATTTCACTTCTTCGCCATAGATGGCGTAATCATGCTCGATTTCGATGAACAGTTCCGTATCGGCCAGGCGGATACGGTCGCCCGTGGTCGGGCCAAACATTTCAGCATAAGCACTGCGCGGTATGCTGGCCATCTCAGGGCTTTCCGGCCGGTTTTTCCTTCAGCTTGCCCATTACCTGGCCATTGAAACCGAATACCTTGCGGTCACCGGCCAGCGCCACCAGTTCCACCGTACGCTGCTGGCCTGGCTCGAAACGCACGGCGGTGCCAGCGGCGATATTGAGGCGCATGCCATAGGCGCGCCAGCGCTCGAAGGACAGCGCCGGATTGACTTCAAAAAAGTGGAAATGCGAACCGACCTGTATTGGCCGGTCACCCCGGTTGGCTACCACCACCGTGGCCGTTGCACGGTCGATATTGAGACCGATCTCGCCTTCTTCCAATTGATATTCACCGGGGATCATGCTGGCTCCTTATTGTTTCTTCTATCGGGTCTGAAAAACGCAGTGCGTTACGGTATTGGCTGGTGCACGGTTACCAGCTTGCTGCCATCGGGGAAGGTGGCCTCGACCTGGATATCGGGGATCATGTCGGCAACACCGTCCATGACATCGTCGCGCGTCAGCATTTGCGCGCCATCCGACATCAGCCGCGCCACCGACTTGCCATCGCGCGCGCCCTCCATGATGGCCGCGCTGATAAAAGCCACCGCTTCGGGATAATTCAGTTTCAAGCCGCGCGCCATGCGCCGTTCGGCCAGCAGCGCTGCGGTAAAAATCAACAGCTTGTCTTTTTCGCGTGGACTCAGATCCATAGTTTGTCTCTCTCTTGTCAGGTATTCCAGATACGGGGCACGACGGCCACGCGCCCCAGGATGGCCGGGCGCAGCAGCTGCCAGGCGGCCAGCATGGCCGACCGCGCGGCCTCGCTATCGGTCCCCAGCAGGCGCACCACTACCACTGTTTTCATGTGCGTCACGCCCAGGCGCGCGCCGTCCGGCACGACGATGGCCCGCAAGGCTTCGATCACGCTGTTGGGCACCGGGCCGCCGACGGCGATCAGGGTGGCGCATACGCTGCGCCCGTGCATGCCCAGCGGACCGGCCATCAAGGGACCGGCCGCCGCCAGCACGCCCTGCTCCCACCACAGCAGCTTGCCGCCGCGGCGTATCTGCGTATGCTGGCCTATGCTGCCGCTGTTGAACGATTCGCCCGAGGCGCTGCGGCCCAGGCAGATGATGTCGCAGCCGATATAGCAGGCGTCCGGCGCCAGTTCCACCTCGTGGCGCAAGCGCACGCAAGCCTGGTCAAAGAAGATGCCCTCTTGCGGCAGCCACTCGATGGCCGCGCCCGCACCGGCGCGCAGCAGAATGTGCTGGCCCGAGACATGGCCATTGGCGCGGTACCACTTGGCCGCGCCGGGCGACGTGAGAAAAGCATGGGCGCCCTCGCCCACGGTCGCTTGCACGGCCAGCTGGTCGCCGCCCACCACGCCGCCCGGTGGATGGACGATGATGGCGTGGCAGACCGTGCCGCCTTCCGGATATAAAGCTTTTTGTACGCGCAGGGGGCCGCTGTGTCGCCGCTCGACCAGCCGGCTGACGCCATCGTGCAGCGCAAAGCCCAGGCTCAGCTGCGCCTGCCAGGCGCTGTGGGCGCTGGTCTGCGGCAGTACGGCAAGGCTGGCGGTAGAGCAGTCGGGCATAAAGTCCATCGCTATAGGGCAAAGCAACAGACTTCATTAAGCAGGATGTATGCCAGAGAGAGATGGCGGGAAATCAGCGGCGCGGCCGTGAGAATGCTGCACCGTGGCGTGGCAGCTGCACTGCATTGGTGCATTTGCCACGCCATGGGTTTAATCAGGCGATCAAGGTGCAGCCAACGCCGCGTCAGGGTAAGGCCCTTTGCCGCCGGCCGCGATGAAATGGTCGATGCGGCGTTCCAGCACGGGCAGCGGTACCGAGCCCAGTTCCAGCACCGTGTCGTGGAAGGCGCGGATATCGAAGCGCTCGCCCAGCGCCGCTTCAGCCTTGCGCCGGCCTTCGAGTATGCTCATTTCGCCCAGGTAGTAAGACAAGGCCTGGCCCGGCCACGAGATATAGCGGTCGACTTCCGTCTCGATTTCATGCGGCGACAGCGCCGTATTATCGTGCAGATAAGCCTGTGCCTGCGCGCGCGTCCAGCCCTGCGCATGGATGCCCGTATCGACCACCAGCCGCGCCGCGCGCCAGGCCTGGTAGCTCAGCATGCCGAAGGTTTCATAGGCGGTTTCATAGATGCCCATCTCGGCGCCCAGGCGTTCGCAATACAGGGCCCAGCCTTCGCCATAGGCTGAAATATAGGCGCGGCGGAAGGCCGGCCGCCCTTGCTGTTCCAGCGCGATCGGCATCTGGAAAGCGTGGCCGGGCGCCGATTCGTGCAAAGTCAAGGCCGGCATGCTGTACAGGGGGCGCGATGGCAAATCGTAGGTGTTCACCAGATAAATACCGGGGCCGCCACGCGCCGAGGTGTAATGGGGCGCCTGCTCGGGCGGCACGGGGATGATGGCGAAGCGCTGGCGCGGCAGGTAGCCGAAATACTGCGCCGCCCTGGCGTCGAACTTCTTGGCGACCCAGGCCGAGCGCATCAGCAGTTCTTCCGGCGTGCGCGCATAAAACTGCGGATCGCTGCGCAAGAAGTGCAAAAAGGCGGCAAAGTCGCCCTTGAAACCCGTTTGCGCGATGGTCGATTGCATTTCGGCGCGGATCTTGCGCATTTCCTGCAAACCGATGGCATGGATCTGCGCGGCGCTCAAGGTGGTGGTGGTAAATTCCGTGATCTTCGACTGGTAATAGGCTTTACCGTCAGGCAGGCTCTCGGCCGCCAGGGTCTGGTTCGCACCCGGTATATACACGTCGCGCATGAAGGCCAGCAGTTCGGCGTAGGCCGGCATGACAGCCTCGCGTATGGCCTGCGTGGCCGCTGCCCGTAAAGCCGCCTGCTGCTGCGCCGGCATGGCGGCCGGCAGCTGGCGCAGGGACTGATAAAACAAGGTCGCTTGCGGATCCGGCGCCTGCGCCACCGCGACCAAAGCCTGTTCGCGGCCAGCCAGGGTCACTTGCGGCGGCGTAAAGCCGCGCGCCAGGCCGGCGCGCATATTGGCTATCTGTTCGTGGAAATAGCGCGGCACATCGTTCAGCTGCGCGATATAGCTGCGGTATTGCGCCTCGGTGCGGCGCGGCTTGCGGGCGATGTAGGCCAGGTCGTTCCAGAAGGCGGTATCGGCATTGAGCGGCTTTTCATATTCGCGGAAACGCTGCTCGGCCAGCAAGGCGCCCACCTGCGCGTGATAGACGGCGTAGTTGATGCCCTCTTCCTCGTCCAGGCTGGCCACGTCGAGTCCATCGAGCCGCGCCAGCACATCGGCCCAGTAGGCGCGCCGGGCTTCCTGGGTGGCCGGGTCCACGCGCGGCAACGCGGCGCTGTCATCGCCATCCTGCGCCTGGCGCCATGTCCATTCGGTGGTATAGATGTGCCGGAACTGCGTTTCGGCGGCGGAAGGTGCGGCAGTAGCGGTGGCGGCGCCGCCCAGCAGAAGGCAGGCGCAGAACAAAGCAGGAAGCAAGGCAGGAGCGAGTCTTTTCACGGTTTATCTGTCGAGTCAAAAAGAGCCAGCATAGCCGTTCAGACCAAGGCCAGCAGCCTTTTTTCGCGCAGCAGGGCCGTGAAAGCTTGCGCCGCCAAGGGCCGGCTGAAGTAATAGCCCTGCATTTCGTCACAGCCATGCGCCGCCAGGAAATCGACCTGGGCCCGCGTTTCCACGCCTTCGGCGATCACCCGCATATCCAGGTTGTGCGCCAGCGAGATGACGGAAAGGGCGATGGCCGCGTCGCTGCTGCTGGTGGTGACGTCGTCCACAAACGACTTGTCGATCTTCAGCACGTCGATGGGAAAGCGCTTCAGATAACCGAGGCTGGAGTAGCCGGTGCCAAAGTCGTCGAGCGAAATGCTCACGCCGATATCCTTCAGGCGCGTCAAGGCCGCCACCGCCTTGTCCGGGTCGCCCATCACCGTGCTTTCCGTGATCTCGATGCCCAGGCAGGCGGGCGGAATGCCGTATTTGCGCAGGGTCGCTTCGACGAACGGCACCGTATGGTCTTGCGCAAACTGCTTGCCCGACAGGTTGACGGCCACCTTGATGCGGCCCAGGCCCGCGTCGTGCCAGCTGCGGATTTGCGCGCACACGCTTTCCAGCACCCACTCGCCAATGGCGGTGATCAGGCAATACTCTTCGGCCAGCGCGATGAACAGGCCGGGCGGCACTTTGCCCAGCACCGGATTTTCCCAGCGCAGCAAGGCTTCCGCCCCCAGCATGGCCCCTGTGCGCAGGCAGATCTGCGGCTGGTAATGCACGTCGAATTCGTCGCGCGCGATGGCGCCGCGCAGCTGCTGCTGCATCGCCAGCCTGGCGCGGATATCGCTGCCCATGCGCTCCGTAAAAAAGGCATAGTGGTCGCGCCCGGTTTCCTTGGCACGCACCAGGGCCGTGTCGGCGTGGCGCAGCAAGTCGTCAAGGCTGTCGCCATCGGCCGGGTACATGGCGATGCCGATGCTGGTGGTGAGCGCCAGGCGCTCGCCATTGACGCTGAGTTCACCACGCAAGCCAGCCAGGATGGTTTGCGCCAGGGACAGCGTGCGGCCCAGCAGCGCATCGTCCTGCAGCAGTATCTGGAATTCGTCGCCGCCCTGGCGCGACACGGTATCGCCATCACGCACGCAGCCCGTGAGAAAACGCGCCACCACCTGCAGGGCCTTGTCGCCCACGGCCTGGCCATGCGAATCGTTGATGTTCTTGAAGCGGTCCAGGTCCAGGCACAGCAGCACCAGTTGCTGGCCATCGCGCTCAGCCTGCGCGCGCGCCTGCTTGAAGCGCCGGGCCATCAGTGCGCGGTTGGGCAGGCCCGTCAGCGCATCGTGATAAGACAAAAAGTCGATCAGGTGCTGTTCAGCCTTGCGCTCGCTGATATCGAGGAAGACGCCCACGTAATTGATAACGGCGCCCCCCGCTTCAGGACCGTAGACCGTCGATACGCTGAGCAGACAGGGATAGGTGTCGCCGCTCTTGCGCCGCGTCTGCACCTCGCCCGACCAGCTGCCGCTGACGCGCAAGCCCTGGCGCATGGCGTCGAGCACGCTGGACTGCGTGTCGTCGGCATGCAGCGTCAGAATATCCAGGCCCAGCACTTCCTGCGCCGTATAAGCGGTGATGCGCGTGAAGGCGGGATTGGAAGCGACGATCAGACCGGCCGGATCGGTGATCAGGATGGCGTCCTGGGTAGCGTCGAAAACTTGTGCGGACAGGCGCAGCAATTCCTCGTTGGCGCGGCGTATCTGCACTTCCTGGGCCAACTGCGCCGTACGTTCCAGCACGCGCTGTTCCAGGCTGGCCCGCTCCTGCGCCAGCTGCTTTTGCGCCCGCCCCAGACGCACATGGGCATCGGTGCGGGCCAGGATTTCCTCGGCCTGAAACGGTTTCGCAATGAAGTCGACGGCGCCCAGCGCAAAACCGCGCACCTTGTCGTCCGTGTCATGCTGGGCCGACAGGAAGATCACCGGTACCTGGCGCAGTTCGGGCGATGCTTTCAGGCGCCGGCACACTTCAAAACCATCGAGGCCGGGCATGCGCACGTCGAGCAGTATCAGTTCCGGCGGACGCGCCTGGGCCGTCCATAGTGCCAGCTCGCCGTCCGGCGCCTGCCGCACCGTATAGCCAGCGCCGCCCAGCAAATCGCCGAGCAGCTTCAGCGACGCCGGCGTGTCTTCGACGATCAGTATTTCGCCCTTCGTGTTCGCTTCCGGAAAATCGCGATGCATGTAGCAGTTCTCTCCGCTTTGGATGGGGTGCAACGGCGGACCGCCGGCCGGATAAGGCAGTACTTCACAGTGAACTACGTACTATCATCATAATCTTTATTGCAATAAAGCACCATCCATCCCTTGCACTTCAGGCAGCTTTTTCATCAATCCGATGTTGGCATCCCACACTCCCTGCGTCTCGAGCAAAGTGCACAACTGGCGGTATTGATGCTGCTCCAGCATCGCTTGCAGCGGCGCCACCAGTGGCTGTGCCGGTGGCGGCAGGGTTTCCAGCAACTGCGCCACCCTGTCCAGGTTCAGTTCGCGCAAGGCCATCAGCAGCGCCGTGCGTTGATCCGGCGTCAACACGGCCAGCTCGTGCGCCTGCAGCGGCTGACGGCTTTCCGCCGCCGGGGAGCCTGGCATCGCGGCGGGCGCAGACGCCGCCGCCTCGGCCGCCTGCACCGGGATGCTGAAGCGGAAGGTGGCGCCCTGTCCCGGCGTGGACTCCAGGGTCAGCTCGCCCTTCATCAACTGCACGAATTCGCGCGAAATGGCCAGGCCCAGTCCCGTGCCGTCTTGCGGTCCGGCGCTGTCGGCTTGCACGAAGGGTTCGAAGATGCGTTGCTGGTCGCGGGCGGCGACGCCGATGCCCGTGTCAGCGACGGCAAAGTGCAAGCGCCATGCATCGCCGGCCAGATGCTCCCCCCGCACGCGCAAGGTAATGGTGCCGCTGCCGGCAAACTTGACGGCGTTCGACATCAGGTTCAGCAGCACCTGGCGCAAGCGGGTGGCGTCCAGCCATGCAGCCGGCGGCACGCAGGCACAATCGAGGCGCAGGGCCAGTCCCTGCTGCTCGGCGCGCATGCCCAGCATGTCCATCACTTCCTGCAGCAGCGGCGCCAGCACGGCCACTTCGGCCTGCGTCGACAGCCGCCCCGCCTCGGCCTTGGACAGCTCGAGTATCTCGTTAATCAGGGTCAGCAGATGACTGCCCGAACGGTGGATGATCTCGAGCTTGCGTTTTTCATCGGCCTGCATATGGGGCGAGGCCGCCATCAGGCCTGAAAAGCCGATCACGGAATGGAGCGGCGTGCGCAATTCATGGCTCATATTGGCCAGGAAGGTGCTCTTCGCGCGGTTCGCCGCCTGCGCCTGGCTGACGGCCACCGACAGCGCGCCCGTGCGCTCGGCCACCAGCTCTTCGAGATGATGGCGATGGCGCAGCAATTCCAGCTCCGCCTCGCGATGCGCCGTGATGTCGTAATTCGAGCCCACCAGGCGCATCGCGTGGCCCGCGCCGTCGCGGAAGATCACGGCGTCTATCCTGATGTAGCGGATGCTGGCGTCGGGCCAGACGATGCGGTATTCATGCGCGAACGCCTGGCCGGAGAGCAGCGCCGCGGCGATGGCTTTTTCCGTCGCCACCACATCTTCGGGCACCATGGTGGCGCGCCAGATCGCCGATGGCCGCATGCCGCTGGCCGGGTCAGCCTTGAACTGCGCGTACATCTGCTCGTCCCATTCCAGCTCGTCGTCAATCACGTTCCAGTCCCAGATGCCGATGCTGGCCGCGCCGGTCGCCATCTGCACGCGCTCTTCGCTGCGCTGCAAGGCGCGGTAGCGGCTATCGAGCAGGGACACCATGTCGCGGATGGAGCGGTACAGGGCGCGCAGCTCGCCCAGGAACCAGGCCTTGGGCGGCATATCGGCCGCATCGCCCTGCCCCGCCTTGACGCCGGCCGCATACTGGCCGATAGCCTTCAATGGCTTGAGCAGCAAGCGCCACATCAGCAGCCAGATGCTGGCCACCAGGATCACATCGAGCGCCACGATCATGGCGGCGATGGCCAGCGCGCGCTGGCGCAGCTGTGCATGCAGCAGGGCCGGCGACGCATACACGGCCACGCCGCCGATTACCTGCCCGCCCAACGTCACCCTGCGCCGCTCGACCAGCAAGCCGGGATCATCGGGCGGCGCAGCCACGCTGTCAAAACCGCCATCGGCATTGCGGTGCAGGACTAGGGCCTCCTTGACTAGCGCCGGCGTCAGCGCGCTGGCCACCAGTTCACGGTTGCCCAGGGTGCTGCGCATGATCGCCTGCATCTGCCTGTCGTCCAGATTCCACAAGGGCAGTTCCATCGCCACGGCCAGCTGGTCGGCACTCACCGACAGGCTCTGGTACAACTGCTGCCAGCGCTGTTCCCGTTCGGACTGGTAAAACAGCACAGCAAACACCAGCAGCAGCACCGTGACGACAAACGTCAGCGCCACGCTGACAGCGAGCACGATGGACACTCCCCCCAGGCTACGTCCCCGCCTATCCGTTCCCGCCGCCATGTCCATGCTGTCCCTTGCCTGTCGCCACTCTGTTAGCCGCTCCACCGTCACGCGGCATGCGCGGCACAGATAATTATCAACATAATAATGTCAATTGCATAGGCAAGTCTATGGCTTGGAACATTTCCTCAGATCAGATCATCACTGATCCGCAGCCGCACTGATACCAAATAATTCCAGCTTCAGGCCGTGTATGCCGGACGGCACATAGATTGCAATTGCCTGGGCCTTGATCATGGCATCGTAAATGCTGCCCTTGTTTTCAATCGAAAAATAATAGGTATTGGGCCGAACCGGTACTTCGGCCGGAACTTGCGCCATATGACGCAGCTCGACGCCGGGCAGTGCCCGCGCCAGCAATAGCTCGATATTGTCTGGCGATGAAATCTTGAATTGCAACGGTACCGTGGCAACCAGCTCCAGTGCCGGCATATCGGCATTGACAGCCAGGCAAAGCTCGGTCTGTCTATCGATGCGGCTGGCCTCAAGAAAACCATGATAGTGCGTGTTTTTTTGCGCATCGTTGGACAGGGCGATCGGGAAGTAGCGCGACAGCAGCACGGTATCGATCAAGTCCCGGATGATCGCGTCGAGTTTGCCAAAACCTGGCCCCACGTCTTCATGGCGATAGGCAGGCAAATCGCCCAAGGTGTATTTTTTCGAAAAGGTCATCAAGCCGCCGGCCAGCGCCATCAGTTGTTCGAACAACTGTACCGGGTGATGGCGCCGATAAGCCGCACAATGGCTCAGTACGGCGCTGGCGGTACTCAATGTGTTCAGCATCCAGAACGAGGAAATGTCACCGCTATGGAATTCAACCGTGTTTTTACCGGCTTGCCGGTGGCGGCTGTACAGCGCTTCTATTTTTGCGCCCATGCGCTCAAGCAGGGAATCGAGCATGGTCTGCAAGGCCGGTTCCGCACTGATGCTCAAACCGGGCGGGATGAAGGAAGTATCAATGTCAAAGCTGCCATTGCCTGCGCGGCGCAAGCGTATCAAGGGGATGGCAAGGTAATCATGCAGCGGATCGAGCTGCGACAACAGGCGCACGCGTTTCTTCAGGTAGGCCACCTCGATGCTGACCGCTTCGCTGTACAGATCAGGTGTCTCAACATCGGCCTGAACGTAGCGCGCGCCAGAGGCAGATACATTTCCGCCATGCGCCTGCATGGCGGGCAAGGCCGCATAAAATGTAAAGCTATGTTCGCTTGATGGCAAGGTGGACAGGTCAACCGCGCTGGGCAGCACATCGCCGAGCGGCGCCTCGTACATCTCGCCATCCTGAAATACCAGTGACATCGTATCGGCCCGCAGACTATTGTTGGCCAGGGCATCCGAATTCCAGTTGATCGTCTGCACGCCCCACAGATGGGGATTAATCAAGGAGGCCAGGCGTTGCAGACGCGCTTCATGATAGCGGTCCAATTGCTGGAATTGCTGGGGGCCGATGGCCAATCCTTCCGACCATAATAGTTTTGATGGCAAACTCATTGCGTTCTCCGTTGTCATGGCTGGGATCTTTGCTGCCTTGCCAGTCTGAAGTTGCCAGCTTGAAAGTCTTTGATGTTGCGCAGCATCCCTATGCAATTATTTGCGCAAGCGCAATTTACCGTGGCGCAGACGCTCCGATACTGGCCTCTTCGCAGCTTTGCCGCCAGGAGCACACCATGTCCCGTTATCACGCGCCAGCAACACCCGTAGCCACGCAGCGTGATAGCAAGAACTAAGCATGGACGACTTGCTGCCATATTTCGAGCGGGAACTGGTCATGCTGCGGCGGCATTGCCGGGAATTCGCCGAACGCTATCCCAGGATTGCCGGCAAACTGCACATGTCCGGCGAATCCTGCGAAGATCCGCATGTGGAGCACCTGATCGAATCAGTGGCCATGCTGGCGGCACGTATCTCGAAACGGCTTGACGACGATTACCCGCAATTTACCGAAGCCTTGTTCGAAGCACTGTTTCCGCATTACCTAAGGCCCTTTCCATCCTGCGCCATCGTGCACCAGGATATGCCGGCGCCTGGTGCGGGCGCACGCCACCTTCCGGCCAATAGCGAGCTGGATTCGGCTGCGGTACGCGGCGTACGCTGCCGCTTCAAGACGGTCTACGACATGACAACAGGAACATCCACCCTAGAGCATGCGAGTTTCGACGCCATGATCAAGGCGCCTGCTGGCGTGCGCCTGCCCATCATGGTCAGTTCCTCGCTGAACATCGTCATCCGGCATCTTGACGCACCGCCGGCATCCCTGCGTGTTTTCATCAATGGCGAACCGTCGTTTGCGGCCGCCCTGCGCGACGCCCTGTTCATGCGCACCACCTGCGCCTTTGTGGAAGCTGAAGCAGGACCGTGGATTGCACTAGCGGCAGTACCGTTGAAGCCAGTCGGTTTTGCTGAAACAGAGGCATTGATACCGTTCGGCGCGCGTTCCCAGCCCGCCTACCGCATCCTCAGCGAATACTTTGCCTACCCGGAAAAATTCAACTTCCTTGATATCGATATCGCTGCGCTCAGCGCTTTCCTGCCGGCTGGCTGCCGGTGCTACACCCTGCATCTGGGCATGGCGGGCTTGCGCCCGGATTCCGATATTGCACGCATGCTAACGAGTATTTCCAAGGCAAATCTGCTACTGGGCTGCAGCCCGGTGGTGAACCTCTTCCGCCAAAGTGGCGTACCGATAGCCATCACCCGCCAAAAAACCGACTACGCCGTGTTGGCCCATGCCACCCACGCGCATGGCTACGAAGTGCTAGGCATCGATGCCGTCCATCTGCTGCGCCAACGCGGAGGCGATAGCACGCTGACCGAATTTCGCCCGCTGTATAGCTTGCGCCACGGCGAAGGGGCGGCACACCACTACTGGGTGTTACGCCACGACGAACATCTCGCTGAAAAAAGCCCTGGCCACGAGAAAAAAATCACGCTGGTCGATAGCGACTTCAATCCCCTGCTACACGAAAAGGCCAGCCTGTCGCTTGAGCTGACATGCAGCAACCGGGATTTGCCGCTGGCGCTCAAATACGGCCAGCCACAAGGAGATCTGCAGCCCTGCAGCGGCGGCACCGCATTGCGCCTGTTACGCCGCCCCAGCCCACCGCGCCGTTTCGCACCGGGCTTTGGGCTGCACTGGCGCCTGATTTCCCATTTGACCTTAAACCACCATGCGCTGGCACAAGAAGGCTTGCCCGCCTTGCGCGAAATGCTGACGCTGTATGACCTGGCCCAGTCAGCTACCTCACAAAGGCTGATCAACGGTATCGCCGCGCTGGCGCATCAGCCGGCCACGGCATGGCTACGCCACCAGCGCGGCACCTCGCTGGTGCACGGCGTCGAATTGCGCATGACGCTAGATGAAGCAGCCTTTGTTGGCAGCAGCATGCATTTGTTTGTCCAGGTGATCGATCACTTTCTTGGACTGTATGTCCAAATCAACAGTTTTATCGAGTTGATCGTGCTGTCACTGCAAAGCGGAGAGGAGTTGATCCGATGCAAGCCAAGAAGCGGACTGCAGAATCTGGTGTAATCCAGCACCTGCTCGCCGAACCTTACCGCTATCAGTTTGTACAAGCGGTGCGCATTGTGCTGCGCTGGCTACGCCAGCACGATGTGGCCCATGAACAAGCTTTTAGCCAGGTACTGCGTTTTGAAAACAGCCTGTCGCTGAATTTTCCCGCCAGTGAAATCGCAGGCCTCTCCCATGAGGAAAATGGGCAGATCACCGTGACGCCAGCGTTCATCGGGCTGCTAGGCGTCAGCGGCAGCTTGCCCCTGCACCATTCAGAACGCATTGCAACGTATCGGTATTTAACAAAAGATAGTGGCGTATCGGCCTTCCTCGGCATCTTTTCGCATCGCATGGTGGTGCTGTTCTGCCAGGCCTGGGGCAAATACCGCCTGGAAGATGCGCTGGACACCCAAGCCAGGGACGATCAGCTGCCATTGCTGATGGCGCTGGCAGGCGTCCAGCGCAATGCCTTGCCGGTCAGCAGCGAGGATGGCGCCGTAAGCCAGGACGTGGCGGCCTGGTATGCAGGACTGCTGCGCAGCCGCCCCGTCTCCGCGCAGGCAATTGCGCGCGTGCTGGCCGAATACTGCGGGGTCGCAGTCGAACTGGAACAATTTGTCGGCGGCTGGGACACTCTGCCAGCAAACCGGCGCAGCCTGCTAGGCAGCACAAATTTCACCCTGGCGCGCGGCGCCACCCTGGGCGTGCGCATGTGGCGCCATGACATGCGGGTACGGCTCAACATCGGCCCCTTAAGCCCGGCCGAGTTGCAACGTTTCCTGCCGCGCGGCGCTGGCGCCAGAGCACTGGCAAGAATGCTGACCCTGTTTGGCCTGCCTGACTTGCAATATGAAGTGCGGCTGGCGCTGAGTTCCCCCTGCATCACCGCCATGGTCTTGCATCCCCGCCCGTCGGAGCGATGCCGGCTGGGATGGACTACTTTCTTGCCGGACGCGCAAGGCCAGGTACGCAGCGCCAGCGTGCGTTATCTGCTGCAGCGCACTTGCACATCACCTAGCTGAAAACGAGGAAACCATGAAACATCAGGGACGCGGCGTGATCCGGCTCGGCGATCAGACCGATCACGGCGGCAAAGTCACCAGCGCATCGTCTGGCACGACCGTGATGGGACTGGCGGCGGCACTGTCCGATGACATGACCTTTTGCCCCAAGTGCAAAGGCAGTTTTGCCATCAAGCCTGACGGTGCCGGCGCAAAACACATGGGCAAGCCATACGCCTACGACGGCGACGCCACCGCTTGCGGCGCTCACCTGATCACATCGCTGTAAGGGAGGCTGGCAATGACTGTCACCACGCTCGAAGCGCTATCCGTACTGAATTTCGCTTCACAAGAGCAGCGCCTGTTGCGGCTGGACTTTCCGCGCGATGACGGCCCCGACGGCGTAATCCTGCTGGTCAATTCAATCACGGCCATGGAGGAAGTATCGCGCGATTTTCGCTTCGAGGCCGAACTGCTGTCCGACGATGCGCATGTCGCGCTCAAAGCCATGATGGGACGCATGGTCACCATTTCCATGGTGCGCGACGATGGAACGCTGCGCTACTTTAACGGTTATGTAGGCGAATTCAGTCTGCTGCGCGCCGACGGCGGTTTTGCCTGGTACCGCATTGTGCTGCAACCCTGGCTCGCCTTTGCCAGGCTACGCCAGGACAATGTTTCGTTCCATGGCCAAAGCGTGATGCAGCTGACCGAAACGACTTTTGCACACTACCAGCAGCGCGACTGGAAAACCGCCATCCACGGCGATGACCCGCAACTCACCTGCGCCAACCAGCACAACGAAACCGACTACAACCATCTGCACCGGCGCTGGGAGGCGCTGGGCCTGTATTACTGGTATGAGCACCGCGCCGATGGCCATACCCTTTGGCTGGCGGACAACAGCACCCTGGCAGACGTGATCGAGACAGCGCCAGACGACGGCGCCCTGCACTTTCATTGCGAATCGGGTTCCATGGAGGACGATGGAATCAAACAATGGCAAGCCGTGCGGCGGCTGGGATCCGGGCAGTTGACACTGGCCAGTTTCGACTACAAGAATCCGCAGCCACGCCTTGCCACCGGCCATAGCCTGAACCGCCAGGGCGACGTGTTTGGCCACGAATGGTATGAAAACACGGGCGCCTACGGTTATGCCAACACGGATGCAGGCGAGTCGCTGGCGCAGCGCCGCATGGAAGAAAGCGACCACCTGCGCCAATACTTCGAGGCGGAAGGAAATCATCGCGGTATCCAGGCGGGGCGCTGCTTCCGGCTCGACGGGCATTTCAGTGCCGAGGAAAAACGCTATCAAGCGGGACAGGAGCGCCCGGACAATATTGCCGAACGCGAGTATCTGATACTGTCAGCCGAACATATCGCCAGCAACAATTATCAGGCTGGCCACAGAGCGGCATCGCATTACGCCAACACCTTGCGCTGCGTACGCAAGGATATACGCTGGCGCCCAGGCCGCCATTACAACAGTGCGCCGTGCATCGTCGCTGGCGTACAGACGGCGCTGGTAGTCGGGCCCGCTGGCGAGGAAATCCACACTGACGCACTGGGACGTATCCGCTTGAAATTTCACTGGGACCGGCTTGGTGAATTCGATGAGCGTAGCTCACCGTGGATACGGGTCATGATGCCGATGGCCGGCCCGCAAATGGGCCATGTCGCCCTGCCCCGCATCGGCCAGGAAGTGGTCGTGCAATTCCAGGATGGCAATATCGACCACCCCATCGTGATCGGCGTGGTCTATAACAGCAGCAATATGCCGCCATGGCAGTTGCCACAGCAGCGCGCCCTGTCCGGCGTGCGCAGCCGCGAACTCGGCGCCCGCAACGCCAATCACCTGGTGCTCGACGATACCAGGGCGTCCATCCAGGCACAGCTGCGCAGCGAACACCAGGATAGCCGTCTCTCATTGGGCAACATCACGCGCATCGACGATAACGCCGGCCGCAAGGAGGCGCGTGGCGCAGGTTTTGAATTGGCCAGCAATGCCTGGGGTGCGCTGCGCGCCGCCAAAGGCATGCTGATCACGACGGAAACACAGGCCGACACCATCAAACAACTGGCGGAAACCCTGGCGCGGCTGGCGCAAGCGCGTCAGTTACAAGAAGGGCTGGCCGCCATGGCCGTGAGCGCGGGCGCCCAGGACAGCGCCGAACAGCAAGGCAGCGTCGCCGAAGCGATCAAGCGTCAGAACGCCGCCATCAAAGGCAGCGGCAAGGAATTTCCGGAATTGGCCGAGCCGCACCTGGTACTGGCCAGCCCGGCCGGGATCGAACTGAGCACGGCGCAATCGGTGCACCTGGCCGCCAGCGAACATATAGCGCTCAGCAGCGGCAAGAGCATCTCGCTTGCCAGCGGCGACAGCGTCTTTGCCAGCATTGCCAAGACCTTCAGCCTGTTCGTGCACAAGGCCGGCATGAAACTGATCGCCGCCAGCGGCAAAGTCAGCATCGAGGCACATAGTGACGAAGTGGAAGTGATTGCAAAAAAAGTCTTATCACTCATCAGTGAAGCGGACTGGGTCAACATCAAAGGCAAGAAAGGCGTACGCCTGCACGGCGCCAGCCACATGCTGGAAATCAGCGACAAAGTGCAATTCTTCACCTCATCGCCCGTGCTCTTCAACGGCAACCTGGAAACCCTGGCGCCGAAAAGCGTGTCGCAGGAATTTAATGAACGGCCGCATAGCAGTTTTGACCAGGAAGTATTGCTGATGCAAGTCGATGACCAGCCCGCTGTGGGTATCGACTTCGATGTACTTCGCGACGATAGCAATATCACAGGCAAGAGTTCGGAAAGCGGCTCCACGCAAATACAGAAATCCACCGGTATCGATAGCTATGTCATTCGTTATAAGGGAGAACTGCCATGAGCGGCGACGATGCATTGAATAAACGCGGCAATCACCCGAGAGAATTTAGCCAGGGCGTGGGCGGCTGGGCCGAATATACAGTCAGTATGACAGAAACAAAAGATACAACACGGCATGAAGTGACCGTGCCGCCAGGAAAAGTCATCCCTGTTATTTTCCTTCCAGGGGTCATGGGTAGTAATTTGCGCATGAGCAAAGCGCGTCAAACACAGTTAGAACGCCCGGACAATCGGGCATGGCGACCTGATGACATGATGGGTGTGGGAGGCAAGAAGGATGTCGTCACGGGAAGCGGCCTTGGCGGCTGGTTTAAAAACGCAACGCCAGGGCAACGCCAGCTGGTGTTTGACCCGGCCGAAACTGAGGTGGAATATTACTATTACTCGGAAAACAATGACCGCTTCGACCCGGACGGCAAGGAAACCAAGGCTGCCGATGCACGGCATCAAAATGTATCGGATACCTTTACGCCAATTCCACCGTTGATGGGGTCGAACAGGCTATCTGCAACAGCCCAGCCCAGCCGGGGCAAACCTCGCTCTTATGAAAGCCCGGCCCAGATAGCGCGCTGGCGCGGCTGGAGCGAAGTGCTGTTCGCTGGCGCCTATGGCGACATGCTGCGGACGGCGGAACTGCATCTCAACAATATGCTCAGCAATGGCAAAGTACACCCAATGTGGCGTCAGACTAGCGGCCTCGGCGCAATGCTCATGCAAGATCCATCCACTTTTGGCGCAGCATCTGGCGCTGCCATCACCAAAAGTGATCTGAAAAAAATCGCCGCATGCTGGTATCCCGTGCATGCCATGGGTTACAACTTCCTCAAGAGTAACGGGGTTTCTGCCGTCGTGATTGCCAAACGACTACGCGGCCTGCTTAAAGGTTATCAGAAACGGGGCTTCCAATGCGATGAAGTCATTATCGTTACGCACAGCATGGGCGGCCTGCTGGCGCGCGCACTGATACACCCCGACTATGGAAATATGCTCAATGACAAGGAAGTGAAAATCCTGGGCATGTATCACAATGTGATGCCGACCATCGGTGCGGCGGGTGCATACAAGCGCATGCGCTTCGGCTTTCAGGAAAAGACAGGGACTACGGCAGAGTATGAAGCGGAAGTACTCGGTAAAGATGGCATGCATGCGACCGCAATCCTGGCTAATGCACCGGCGCCGCTGGAAATGATGCCTGGAGCAGCATACGGTCAAGATTGGATCAAAGTCGTGGACATTATGGACAAAACTCTGTGGAGCTGGCCCCGGGATGGCGCGACCGCGCTTGAGAGTATTTATCTGCAGCCTGCCAACGCCTGGTGGCGGCTGATTAATCCCGGATGGGTGAATCCGGGAAGGGTTATTGAAAAAAAAGGGGGAGGCATAGATGCGGTTAAAAAAAGAATAGTGAATTCTTGTAAATTCCTTGAATCTATCGAAAAAACATTTCACCCCAACACGTACGCCAGTTACTGCGCATCGAGGAATTTTCTGAGTTATGGCGAAGTCGTATTCAAGGTAACAGAAGGCTTGGGTAACGGGACACCTGGAACTGCAGAAAAATTCAAACCACCACCTGTTGAACAATGGACACTGCTCAGTGATGACGCAAAAGGCTTGCTGAGTGTCCAGGCTGGTTCCCGCATTTTGAAAATAAAACTTATGCCAGCAAGCGCAGCAGGAGATGAAACCGTACCCTCAGAACGTTCAGCGCGGCATATCACCGGCAATCTGTTTGTGCATGGCATAAATGATCAGCCTGGTTATGAACACCAGAGCAGCTATGCCGCTCCAAACGTGCTGGCATCCATGCTGTATTCCATCGTGCAAATCGCCAAAACTGCAAAGTGGGATTGACCATGCGATATCACAAACCAAGAACACCATATTTCTTCAGCACCCTGCTCATACTGACACTACTATCCGCATGTGCCCCAAAAACCAACGCCAGGGAGAATGCTGTGCCTGAATCTGTTCAACTAAGCAAACGTCTGGAAGTGCTGTTCTTAAAAACCAAGCTGCTGTGTTTTGGCCGTTATGCCATCGAAGTGCCAGAAGAAGCGCAACTGATATTTGGCAGTATCTCTTTTTCATCCAGTATTGAGACAATTAAAGGTGGTTTGCCAGCCATGCAAGAGCGTATCGCCGAAGATGTGGCAAGAATAAAATTAGATAGAACTTCAGATATTCGTTACAACGATATTGGACCAATTTCAGGTAGTTGGCAAATAAGGTACTTTGACGATGAAACCTCAAAAAAATATAATTTATTCTTTTTTAATACCTATATAAATAAAGGAGATCTGACATTCATCCTTGGGGATTCTGCTAAAAAAAATGAAACAGAATATTCCACAGTTGAAAGACAAAGTTTCAATGCCAACAACTTACAACTAAGAGATAATAACGAAATACCAATCACTCCAGGTTATTGCCTGGACCATGGCTTCATATCCAATCACCATTATGACAGTCAAGAAATGGCCAGCGCAGGCTTGTATTTCCCCAGCCTTCCAGACGTAACCTTTTCTATTAGTTCAAACAAGGATGCCTACGGTGATTATCCACCAGCCCAGTTTGAGAAAGAAATGCGCGAAGAGTTATCTTTGCTCAAGCGCATACAAGGCGCAAAAGACATACAAGGCAGCAGCTACCCGAAGCGTACCCTGCTGCGCGAAGGCAAGCGCGACGTGCAGCACTGGCATGGTGAAGAATCGCTGATACGACGTAACGACGGCGTGCATGATTTTGAGTGGGCTCTGGTAGGCAAGCCGATGGATGTCGCCTATCCATCGGAATTCAGCGTGCATATGTACACCAAGGTTGAGCACAATATGGTCGGCGCCACCGAGGCCGCATCGCTTAGCGACGACGAGGCAGTAGCCTTATGGGACAAGCTGCTATCCGGCCTGAAATTCCGCGTCAAGGTGCCGGGAGCGCCGCCGGGTTCCTACTATATTGATCCAGACAAACCCAAGCCTGTACCAGCGTCCTGATGGCGGATCGAAGTCAATCATAGAGGAAATACTGGCAAGCAACGGCTCATACGCTGGAATGGGCCGTTGCTTGCAATCTGGTCACGATCACTTCCCGTGCTTCCCGCCAACATCGCCGTGCTGTGTAACTGGCATACGGTAGCGGTATGTGTCAGTCACGCCACGCACTATGCGAAGCAGAGTAAGTGTCAACACCCGTCTGGTTATGAACACCAGAATAGCTACGCAGACCCCAACGTACTGGCGTCCATGCTGTACTCCATCGTGCAAATTGCTAAAAAAGCAAAATGGGATTAATTCATGTTTAGGCAAAAAAAATAACATTGTTTTTTTCGTCATCGCAATTCTCAACTTAGCACCATTATCTGCTTACTCGCAAAAAAATATAATTAAGGATAATGCAATGAACAATTCAGAAAAAATGAGTAAACGTTTGGAAGTGCTATTCCTAAAAACAAAAATTTTATGTTTTGGACGCTATGCACTGGAAGTGCCTAGGGAGGCAGAATTAATATTAGGTGACGCATCCCTCCCTTCAACAATTGAGACAACAAAGGGGAAATTAGTAGAAAATGACGATAGAATTCTCAAAGCCATAAGAAAAATAGAAACAAATGACTCAAGTGCTGAAATCGTTTATAACGGAAAAGGACCTTTGGAAAACAGTTGGCAGATTCAATATTTTGATAGCAAGTTTGCCAAGGAAGATGGCGCACTGTATTTCAAGACATATGTCACCAAAGGAGACCTTACATTTATTCTGATGGGATCTATTCCAAAGGGGGGAACGATAGCAAGTGCTGCAGCCAAACAGTTGATGCGTGCAAAAAGTCTGCGCTTGCGTGATTCTGATAAGGTGCCAGCAGAACCCGGTTATTGCATCGAAGCCGGGTTCATGAGCGAAGATGATTATGACAATCAGGAAATGGTAGATGCCGGCCTGTACCTACCCAGCTTTCCAGATGTAGCATTTTCAGTCACGGCAAATAAAGATGCTTATAGCGATTATCCTCCTGAAGAATTTGAAAAAAAAGTGCGCGTCGAACTATCTTTACTCGCTCGTACTCAGCAGGCAAAAGACCAGCAAGGCAAAACTACCCGGAGCGTACCCTGCTGCGTGAAGGCAAGCGCGACGTGCAGCACTGGCATGGCGAAGAGTCATTGATACGGCGCACCGATGGCGTCCATGATTTTGAATGGGCGCTGGTAGGCAAGCCGGGGAGTATTGCCTATCCATCGGTACTTGAAGCGAGTATGTACACCAAGGTCGAGCACAATATGGTCGGCGCCGCCGAGGCCGCATCGCTTAGCGACGAGGAAGCGATCGCCTTATGGGACAAGCTGCTATCCGGCCTGAAATTCCGCGTCAAGGTACCGGGGGCGCCGCCGGGTTCCTACTATATTGATCCAGACAAGCCGCAGCCAGCACCTTGAACACCCGATATAGGGCAAGGCGCTAGCCGGCAGCGCTCTACCGCGCTACCATGGGGTTTTGCATGAAAAACATCATGATCGCTTTGCGCCCCGCCCTTGTTTCTGACATCGATACCCTGTGGGCCTTGCGCACGGTGGCGGTGCGCCTCAGCTGCGCCACGCACTATGCGCCAGAGCAGATCACCGCATGGACGGCCTCACCCGTGCCGGCTGCCTATGCAACCATGCTGGCCGAGGGTGGCGGCATCGTGGCGATGCTCGATGAGATAATTGTGGGCTACGCCATGCTGGACCTACATAAACACGAGCTCGATGCGGTATTTGTCGATCCGGCCCGCGCAGGATTGGGCATCGGCAAGCGCTTGCTGGCGGCGCTGGAATTGTTGGCGCGCGAGCGCGGCATAACGCGCCTGCATTTGTCTGCATCGCTGAACGCCGTGCCGTTTTACCGGGCGGCCGGTTTTATCGCCTTGCGCGAGGAAGCGTATGCGCATCCCAGCGGAATCAATTTAGCCAGCGTGGTGATGGAGAAAATATTGCCACCAGCTTGAAGACAAGTCCCTCAGTCAGCTTCCCAAGCGATGGCTGAAGGCAGGTCGCCACCGGTTTCAAAAAACTGCAGCAGCGCCTGGTAAGCCAGCTCCACGTCCACACACCAGGCAGATGGATACTCATCAACTTGCCCATTGGCCAGCCAGTAACTGCACGCGCCGTCGTCCTCTTGATCGCCTAGCGAGTGCAAACTGGCATCGTCCTGGCCGGACAGATACATCAGACTGGCATTGCCGCCATTGCGCAGCAGGCACAGGGCCGGGCCCTGTTCCGGATCGATCGCCCTGGTCAGCCACAGTTCGCATTGCGCCAGGGTGCGCGCCTGTTTCAGCGCCAGCTTCAGGTCGGCGATGGTCGCCACGGCATGCGGCGTGCCATGCAGATTGAGTTCCATCGTCATGCCTTGTTTCCGCTCAAGTCCGCCGTCGCCAGTGCCGTGCTCAGATACAACTTGCCGCTGAGTTCCTGCAGCAGGCTGCTCTGGCGCAAGCGGTCCATCACGGGGCCTTTCACTTCGGCAAGATTGAAGCTGATGCCGCGTTGGGCCAAGGCCTTGTTCAGTTCGCCCAGGCCCAGCAGGGCCGTGCTGTCGATCTGGTTGACGGCCGACAGCACCAGCACCAGATGGCGCGCCGTCGGGTGGCCGCGCAATTCTTCTTCGATGCGCTCCGTGACGGCTTCGACATTGCCGAAAAACAGGCCGGCGTCTATGCGCAGCAGTAACAGATCGGGCAAAGTGTGCGCCTCATAGCGTTCCACGTTACGGAAGTGCTCGCTGTTCGGAATGCGGCCCAGCACGGCAATATGCGGGCGGCTGGCGCGCCAGATCAGCGTGCCCATCGACAGCAATACGCCAATCACCACGCCCGCTTCCACGCCCAGCACCAGCACGCCGGCGGTGGTGGCCAGCAGCGCTAGCGCATCGCTGCGGTCATAGCGCCAGGCCAGTCTCAAGGTGCCCCAGTCCAGCAGGCCGGCCACGGCAAAGATGATGGTGGCGGCCAATACGGGCAGCGGCATCAGCGCCAGCCAGCCGGTAGGCGCCACCAATGCCAGCGCCAGCAGGCTGGCCGTGATGATGCTGGCCAGCGGCGTGTTGGCGCCGGCCTGGAAGTTGACGGCCGAACGCGAAATGGAACCCGTGACAGGGAAACCGCCCGACAGCGCGCTGGCCACATTGGCTGCGCCCAGGCCCAGCAGTTCGCGGTTGGTCTGCAGCTTTTCGCCGCGCTTTTGCGCCAGCGTCTGCGCGGCCGACATGCTCATCAGGAAGACGATGAAGGCGATCAGCAAGGCTGGCGACAGCAGCATGCGCCAATGTGCGCCGGAGGTGGCCAGGTTGAGCGATGGCAAGCCGTTCGGCACATGGCCCGTGGTTTGCACGCCCATGTGGTCGAGGCCGCAATAGCGCACCAGCACGATGCCGGTGAGCACCAGCAACATCGGCGCCAGGCGCGCGCCCACGTCGGACGCCGTCGCCCCCAGGCCGCAGCGGCGCAATACTGCCGACAGATAACGTTTCGCCAGCCACAAAAAGCCCAGGCTGCACAGGCCCAGCACCAGACTGGGCAAATGCCAGTGCGGCACGGTGGCGCCTAGCAAGGGCGTCAGCTGGCCCCAGATAATCAGGATGGCAGCGCCATTGCTGAAGCCGCTGATCACCGGGCGCGAGAGGAAACTTGCCATGAAGCCCAGGCGCAGCACGCCGCACAGCAGCAGCACCAGGCCGCTGATAAAAGCCAGTTGCGCGGCCAGCACCACATATAAAGAGGAGCCGGGATCGGCCAGCGGCGCCAGCGCGGCGGCCGTCATCAAGGAAACGATGGCCATCGGCCCCACCGATTGCGTCATGCTGCTGCCAAAGACGGCATACAGCACGGGCGGCAAGATGCTGGCATAAATGCCTACGACGGGCGGCAGCCCCGCCACCAGGGCATAGGCCATGCCTTGCGGCACCATCATCATGGCCACCACGATACCGGCGGTGATATCCCCGGCCAACAGAGGACGCCGGTATTGCCTGAGCCAGAGCAGCATGATGTGATCCCAAAATCTGAAAACCGAAGCCTATCATGTGCAGCGTCCGGCTGACAGGGTAATCAGCTTGCCAACAACTGTGTCCGTACGGCTTCCATGATTTCTTCCGAAAAAGCGGCGTCATCGGTCGAGCGGGCCAGCACCATGGCGCCCACCAGTGCTGAAAAGGTGGTGATCGCCTGCCGGCGTTTTTCTTCAGGTGTGCCTTCCGGCATCAGTCCTTCCAGCAAGTCAAACTGCTGGCGCGTGGCGGCTGTAAAAGCGGGCCGCGCGCTGGGCGAGCTGCGCGCCGCATCGACACCCATGGTGGGCGCCGGGCAAGCCACGCCGGGGGTATCGCGCGATTGCGTGCTCAGGTAGTGATTGATAAGCTTGGGCAAGGCTTGCTGCGGGTCTTGCTCTATCCTGGTTTTCCAGCTTTCCAGGGATTTCTTCAAGGCAAGCTCGCACGCCTCGATCATCAAGTCTTCCTTGGAGGCGAAATGGCCATAAAAGCCGCCATGCGTGAGACCCGCATTCTTCATCAAATCGGCCACGCCGATGCCGTCATAACCCTTTTCGCGGAATAGCTTCGCCGCCACCTCGACGATGCGCTCGCGGTTGAGCGCCGCCTGTTCTCTGCTCACTTTCATGACTGCCCCCGTAATAATGTCACTCATCATATATCTTTTCGGCCAATTTTTCCACTCTGTTAGCAGGCGCACCGTAGGCAGCCGGTCCCGCCGCGATACTGGCTTTTCACATGAAAGGAGGCCAGCATGAGCGATAACAGAAACGACAGTAAAAACGAATCTGTCGGCAATCTGCAGCGCAGCATCCAGCATGAACAGGATCACAAGGACCAGCAAAGCGCGGGTAGCAAGCACGCGGACAAGCCCGCCGTGCAGACCAGCGCGCGCAGCCAGCCTGGTGCGCCGCTGCCCGCGCAGCATCTTGCCAAACCGGGCAGCGAGGCGCAGATGCAGCTCAAGCCGCGCTTCCTGGCCCCTGATTACAGCGGCAGCGGCAAGCTGGCCGGCATGGTGGCCATCGTCACGGGTGGCGATTCGGGCATAGGCCGCGCGGTGGCCGTGCTGTATGCGCGCGAAGGCGCCGACGTGGCCATCATCTACCTCAATGAGCACGAGGACGCCAACGAAACCAGGCGTTATGTGGAGGCCGAAGGCCAGAGCTGTCTGCTGATACCCGGCGATGTGCGCGAACAGCGTTTTTGCGAAGAAGCCGTCAGCCAGGTGATGGCCAAGTTCAACCATATCGACGTGCTGGTGAATAACGCCGCCTTCCAGGAACATGCGGCCTCCTTGCTGGACTTGAGCGAAGAACGTTTCGATCTCACCATGAAAACCAATGTGTATGGCTATTTTCATATGGCCAAGGCCGTGCTGCCCCATTTGCAGCGGGGCGCGTCCATCATCAACACGGGTTCGGTGACGGGCTTGAAAGGCTCGAAACACTTGCTCGACTATTCCACCACCAAGGGCGCCATCCACGCTTTCACCATGGCGCTGGCCGGCAACCTGCTGGAAAAAGGCATACGCGTGAACGCCGTCGCGCCCGGCCCCGTCTGGACGCCGCTCAATCCGGCCGACCAGCCGCCCGAAAAAATCAGCACTTTCGGCCAGGACACCAGCATGCACCGTCCGGCCCAGCCTGAGGAATTGTCGCCAGCCTATGTTTTCCTGGCCTCGCCCGCCTGTTCCAGCTATATCACGGGCATCGTGCTGCCCGTCACCGGCAGCGTGGGGGAATAGACCATGGCGCGTGCATTGTGGAAAGGCGCGATCAGCTTTGGCCTGGTGCACATCCCTGTCGAGCTGATTTCTGCCAGCCTGGACCATGAACTGGAATTGTCCATGCTGGACAAGCGCGACTTTGCCCCGGTAGGCTACAAGCGTTATAACAAGCGGACGGGCAAGGAAGTGGCCTGGGACAACATCATCAAGGGTTATGAATACAAGACGGATGAATACGTGGTGCTGTCCGATGAAGACTTGAAACGGGCCAACGTGAAGGCCACACAGACCATCGATATCCTGACCTTTGTCGATGCCAGCGAAGTGCCTTTGACCTTTTACGAGCACCCGTACTACTTGCTGCCGGCCAAGGGCGGCGAAAAAGTCTATGCGCTGCTGCGCGAAACCTTGCGCAAGGCGGGCAAGGTGGGCGTGGCCACCATGGTCATGCGCACCAAGCAGCATTTGTGCGCGCTGGTCTGCATAGGCGACGCCATCGTGCTCAATACTCTGCGTTATGCCGATGAAATCCGCGCCACCGATGAGCTGGACTTGCCCGGCAGCACCTTGAAAGCGGCGGGCATTTCCGACAAGGAATTGAAAATGGCGCTGTCGCTGGTGGAAGGCATGAGCGAAGCCTGGCAACCCCAGCAATACCATGACAGTTACCGCGAGGACGTGCTGGCGCTGGTGAAAAAGAAAATCAAGGCCAAGCAAACCAAGACCATCACGGCGCCGGAAGCGGACAGCGAAGAACCAGCACCAGCCAGCAATGTGATCGACCTGGTGGCCTTGCTGCAGCAAAGCCTGGGCAAGAAAGCAGCCAAATCCAAGCCTGCAGCACGCAAGGCGGCGCCCAAGACAGCTTCATCCCGGCGCAAGACAGGCTGATCAATCAGCCTGCGCTCTCTTCCGCTATCAAGGCATGGTGGACGCCCACGGCCGCCATCACGCCATCGCCCATGGCAAAGGTGATATTGGCCATGGCGCGGGCCGCGTCGCCCGCCGCATACACACCGGCCACGGAACTCATTTTCATGGCATCGGTCTGCAGCACCGGCCCCATCATGCCTTCCTCGAAAACGCAGCCCAGCTGCGCCGCCAGCGGGCTGGCCTGCTCTATGGGTGCGGCCAGGAACAAGGCGCGCAAGGGCAGCAAGCGGCCATCGTGCAAGCGCATACCTTCGATGGCGGGCGCCGTGCCCTCGATGGCCGTCACGGCCACGGGCTCGATGGCGACCTTGCGCCGCGCCAGCAATTGCAGCGCGTCATCATCCAATGGCGGCATGCCGGCCGTAAACAGGGTCACATCGCCCCAGTCCGCGATCAGGCTGGCCTGGTGCACGGAGGCAGGCAAGCGTCCCAGCACGCCGATGGCCTGGCCACCTGCCCCGCCGCCAATTTCATAACCATGGCAATACGGGCAATGCAAGACCGTCTGGCCCCAGCGTTCAGCCACGCCCGGCAAGGCGGGCAGCATGTCGCGCACGCCGGTGGCCAGCAGCAAACGCCGGCCCTGCGCCTGGCGGCCATCATCCAGGCTGACGTTGAAAGCAATCTTTTTGGACGGCAAAGGCTGCGCCTGGCTCACCTTGCCCTGCCACAACGTCACATTCGGATAGCTGGCCAGTTGCGCCCGCGCGTCGCTCAGGATGGCGCTGCCGGGGCGGCCATCCTGCGCCAGCACGCCGTGCGCGTGCGATGCAAAGCGATTACGCGGCGTACCAAAGTCGATCACCAGCACGGGGCGCCGCGTGCGCGCCAGTTGCAAGGCGGCGGACAGGCCGGCAAAGCTGCCGCCGATAACGATCAAGTCAAACATGGTGGAGTCCTTCGATAAGTTTTCATGTAACTATTGTAGTTACATATGTAGATTAACGCAAATTCTTTGCATTAAGCCACCTCCACCGGCACCCATCACGCCACATAATCAAGCCAGATAGCCGCCGTCGATGGTCAGCGCGGCGCCATTGATGAAGGCCGCCTGCGGCCCTGCCAGGAAAGCCACAAAGTCGGCGATTTCACTGTCCTGGCCCATGCGGCCCACGGGTATGATGGTGCGCAAAAACGCTTTCGTGGCTTCCTCGCTGACGATTTCCGTCTCGACAGGGCCAGGTTGCACCGTATTGGCCGTGATGCCGCGCGGACCCAGGTCACGCGCCATGCCGCGCATCAAGCCAGCCACTGCCGACTTCGTCATGCTGTACAGGGCGGCGCCTTCGAAACCGGCCCGGTCGCCATTCACGCTGCCAATCGTAATCACGCGCCCGCCTCGCCCCATATGCTGCACGGCCGCCTGCGAAGCGACGAAGACGCCGCGCACATTGACGCCGACGATGCGGTCAAAGTCGGCCACGCTGGCGTCCGCGCCACGTATCAAAATGCCGGCATTGTTGACCAGGATATCGATGCGGCCATGCTGCTCGGCGCAGGCGGCGATAGCGGCGCTCAAGGCTGGCGCATCGGCGTTATCGGCATGCACAGCTTGCACGTTGCCGCCAGCAGCGGCCACTTCCGCCACCAGGGCCAAGGCCCGCTCTTCCGAGGCGGCATACGTAAACACGACTACCGCGCCATCGGCCGCCAGGCGGCGCACGATGGCGGCACCGATACCACGCGAACCACCGGTAACAAAAGCAATTTTTTTATTCAACAACATGACGAACACCTTTCTGGATCAATCAGTCCAAAATACTGCAAAAAAAAGCACCGGCAATACCGGCGCATCGTAAAAAACTAGTGCAGCGCGCGCAGGGCCAGGCTGGCGATGCCGCGCAAAGTCGCTTCAGGCGCGCCGCTGCGGGCCGCCAATTTTATCCCCGACAAGGTGGCGCGCAGGTATTGCCCCGCCATCACGATATCGGTGCCAGCCGCGATGGCGCCAGCTTCTTTCGCCCGAACCAGACTGTCTTCCAGCGCCTTGCCCAGCGCCGCGCCCGACCGGTCCGTCAGCGCCGTGATTTCCGGGTCGGTGCGGCCAAATTCGCAAATCGCGCTGATGCCCAGGCAACGGGGATTCGGATCGGCCAGCGCTTGTGCTATCGCTGCGTCAAACAAGCTCTCCAGCGCCACGGCTGGCGATGCAGCACCGGACAGCGCGCGCTGCAAACCGCCCACATTGTCGCTCGTGTAACGCTGCAACGCTTCCAGATACAGCTGGCGCTTGTCGCCAAAAGTGTCGTACAGGCTTTGGCGGCTGATGCCCATGCCTTCAAGCAAGACGCCCGTCGACGAGCCTTCATAGCCGTGCTCTGAAAAAATACCGATGGCTTGCTGCAAGGCTTGCTCGCGTTCAAATTGTTTTGGTCGTCCCATGCTTGCAGTGTAGCATTCTGGACTAATCTGTCAAATACTTTTATTCAGTAAAGCCCAGTTTTTTCATAGCCTGGGCCAGGCCCTTGGCACTGCGCGCATAACCGTCCCAGGGCGTATTGCCCACATCGAGACGGCTGTGCACATTGCTGACATGCCATGCGTCGCCCGATTTCAGCTGGTCCAGTTCTTCCCATGCCAGCGGCACGGAAATGCCCAGCCCTGAACGCGTGCGTGCCGACCAGGCGCAGACCGTGGTGGCGCCACGTCCATTGCGCAGGTAGTCGATATAAATCTTGCCGACCCGGTTAGCGGGGCCACTCTTGAGCACGAAGCGTTGCGGTATCAATTGCGCCATATGGGCCACGATGGCTTGCGAAAATGCTTTCACCGTATCCCAGTCATGCTGCGGGCGGATCGGCACTACCACATGCAAGCCCTTGCCGCCGCTGGTTTTCAGCCAGGCGGGCAGTCCCAGTTCCGCCAGGAAAGCCCGCAGCAACACGGCCGCTTCCTGGATGGCGGGCCAGGCCACGCCCTTGCCGGGGTCCAGGTCGAATACCAGCCGGTTGGGCGTATCGTAGGCGCTGGCCAAGGCGTTTTGTGTATGGAATTCCACCACATTCCACTGCGCGGCCGACAACAGCCCTTGCGCCGTTGCCACTTCCAGCATGGGCGGGTGATCCGGGTCCAAGGCTGGCGATAATTGCTTCAGACCCGGCATTTTCGATGTATCGGCATGCTTCTGGAAAAACAGTTCGCCACCCACGCCAGACGGCGCGCGCACCAGCGACACGGGCCGCCCCCGCAAGTGCACCAGCATCAGCTTGCTGACCAGCGCGTAATAACGCACCAGGTCGATCTTGGTGGCACCGCTTTCCTGGTCGATCACGCGCTCCGCATGGCTGACCTTGAAACTGGCTGGCAAGCTACTTTTCATCGGCGATGGCACGGTTTTCTCCTGGTCGATTTTCCCTGCGCGCTCACGCACGACAGCCTTGGCCTGCTTGTCGCTGCGCAAACCATGAAAAACGGCATGGCGCACGGCGCCGCCACTGGTCCATTGCGCAAAGCTGATCTCCGCCACCAGCCTGGGCTGTACCCACAGGGGCTGGCGCACACCTCCTACTTTGCCTGCAAACGGACTGCTCTCCATATGCAGGGCGTCTAGCTGTTGCCGCAGCGCCAGCAATGCTTGCTGATCAAAGCCGCTGCCGACCTTGCCTGCATAGTGCAGCGCGCCCTGTTCGTCATGAACGCCCAGCAAGAGCGAACCGATGCCCTGGCGCGCGCCCTGCGGCTCCGTATAGCCGCCAATCACGAATTCCTGGCGCAGACCACACTTGAGCTTGATCCAGTCGCTGGAACGGCGCGTCACATAGGTCGAACCGCGCCGCTTGCCGATCACGCCTTCCAGCCCCAGCTTGCAGGCGGCCGCGATTATCTTCTGCGGCGCTGCGTCCAGCTCGGCGCTGAAACGCACCAGCGGCGACGCTGGCAAGCTGGCCAGCAACTGTTCCAGCAACGCCCGCCGTGCTTCGACCGGCTGGCTACGTATATCGTGGCCATCGAAATACGGCAGGTCGAACAGGTAATACACGATCTGGCTGGTGGCCGCCTGGTCGAAAGCCAGTTGCAAGGCGCCGAAATCGGGGTGGCCCTGCTCATCGTTGACGACGATCTCGCCGTCATACCAGCCTGGCGGCAATCCCAGTTCCTGCAATGCTTGCACCAGCCTGGGCAGCTTGTGCGTCCAGTCCTTGCCATTGCGCGTGATCAATACGACGTGCTTGCCATCGCAGCGGGCCAGGATACGGTAGCCGTCGAATTTCAGCTCGAAGATCCATTCCCGTACATTGACAGGCGGAGCATCGGCCAGGGTCGCCAGCTGGGGCGACAAGTGTGCCGGCAAGGCCGCCTTGGGCGCGGCTGGCTGCTGCGTGGCACGAGCCTGCTTCGGCATGGGCTTGCCCTTGACGCTGTCGGGCATCTCGTCCACCACGGAAAACTCGCTGGCTGGCCGCGCAAACGCATCTTTTTCCTTGATCAACAGCCAGGCCGGCTGCTTTTCGCCCTTGCCTTTCATGCGCACCAGCACCCAGTTGCCTTGCAGCTTGTGGCCAAACAAAGTGAATTTGAGGTTGCCGTCGACCAGCGCCTTCGCTGCATCCGGCGTGGCTGCTTGCGGCTGCCAGGTCCCCTGGTCCCAGATAATGACTTTGCCCGCGCCATATTGTTTGGCCGGGATGGTGCCTTCAAAGCTGGAATAGGCAATCGGATGATCTTCTACCTGCACCGCCATGCGCTTGTCTTTCGTATCGTAACTGGGGCCTTTGGGCACGGCCCAGCTCTTCATCGTGCCATCGACTTCCAGCCGAAAATCGTAGTGCAATCGGCTGGCCCAGTGTTTCTGCACCACGAAGGTAAGGGCCTCGCCCGCCACTTCGCCACCACCGGCCGGCTCGGGAGTGAGGGCAAAGTTGCGTTTGGCCTGGTAGGTTTTCAGGGCAGCCTTCATGGCGGACTCATGTAGTGACGATGCAAGCCAGTGTAGGCTGCACCGGCAGCATGTGCGGTACGCCAGCTAACAGAGCCGCCATACGCTTGCCGCCTCAGGCGTCTAATGAAAACTAAATGTAAATATTTGTGATTTAGTGTCGATGCGTGTCAACGCAACTGGTCCGGGCCACGTTTTGGACTCAGTGACAGGGGAAAAATCTCCTGAACTACAACCCACTTCCTGAGGATCTGCATCATGAAAAAAAGCATTTTCAACGTTACTGCTACTCTGATCGCCGGCTTGTTCGCTACCGCAGCCTTTGCTCAAACTGCCGCCCCGGTCGCTTCGGCCAAGGCAGAAGCCAAACACACCAAAGAAGTGGCCAAAGCAACTGCAACAGAAACCAAGACTGTCGCCAAAGCCGACGCCAAAGAAGCAGCCGCCACCGCCGATGCGAAAGCCGACGTAGCGAGCGCCAAGGCTGACGCTACCGCCACCAAGGCCAAAGCCCATCACAAGGCGAAAAAAGCCAAGGCCAAGGCTGACGAAGCCAAAGCTGAAGCAACCCCAGCCGCTCCAGCCAAGTAATCAGCAAGCACTCTGTGCCATAAAAAGACAGCTTCGCGCTTAATGCCGTTCACTTAAGCAGGTTTTCGTAGAACGCGAGTGGCATAGCGCTGAGGTTTTGCCTTGACGGCCCGGTCGAATTTTCGATCGGGCCGTTCTTCATTGAGCAGACTCACCAGCCTTTCCCGCAGATGGCGCATCGACGCAGGCAGCTTGCCGTAGGAGCGGGTGACGGCGGCCCAGTGCAGCTCGAATTGGATCAAGTGGAAGGCGCGGATAAAGCTCACTTCGGTCGGTTCGCATTTGACTGCCAAGGCAGCCTTGGCGATCTCCAGTCGGATCAGGTTGTAGGCGATCAGGACGCCCCATATTTCCTGATACACACCGTCGACGGTTTTTGAGCGCAGGGTGAGCGTGGCGCCAAGCATGGTCTGCTTGAGTTCACGGTAACTTGTTTCGATGCCCCAGCGACGCTGGTAGCAGTTCTTAATATCGAGCGCCTGGTAGCGACGTCGATCACGTAGCGAAGTGAGCAGAACGCGCTTGCGGCCTTGCTGATCGACGACGCTGATGGCGCGCGCCTCCCAATATTCAGGCAACTGAGCGCACTTGGCACGCGCCTGTGGCGACACGCGCATGCGCACGGTGAAATCGCCGCCAGCTTCGTTGCCTTCGATCACTTCCCAACGGGTATTCGATTTGGCGGGAATCAGGAAGTGGCGCTGCGTGCCGCCCTCAGTGAGTGCACACAGAATTTCAGCCGACAAAAAGCCGCGATCGAAGACAGTGAGCGTATCGTTGGGCACTCCCGCGATCAGCTGCTTGGCATACTGCATCTCATTGGTGCCGTAAGGGCCGAATGCTGC